>CAYPGP010000016.1:0-82337 GCA_964410495.1 uncultured Chloracidobacterium sp. | reverse complement strand
TGGGCGCAGCAATATTGAAGGAATCTGACCTTAGTACGAGAGGACCGGGTTGGGTTGACCTCTAGTGTACGTGTTATGGCGCCAGCCGTATCGCACGGTAGCTATGTCGAGCATGGATAAACGCTGAATGCATCTAAGCGTGAAGCCAGTCCTAAGATTAGTATTGCCAGTGAGACTCGTGGAAGACCACCACGTTGATAGGTCGGAGATGTAAGTGCAGTAATGTATTTAGTTTACCGATACTAATTGTCCCAAGGCTTGACCATAAAATTTGTTGACTAGCAAATTTTGCATCAAGCAGCTCGTAGTGGACACGCAATGTATTCAGTTGTCAGATATCAGGTTTGAAAATCTAGCACGGGTTGCGGCTTCAGCCGCGATCGCGTGCGAACAGTTTTCCGGTGATATTGTCGGTAAGGTCACACCCGTTCCCATCCCGAACACGGAAGTTAAGCTTACTGGAGCCGATGATACTGCATCTTTCAGGTGTGGGAAAGTAGGAAGTCGCCGGATTAATTTTAGAAAAGCCCGCTCATGTTGAGCGGGCTTTTCGTATTTTTGTGGTGTGCTGCGTCAACGAAATGGTCCAATATTTTGACTAAAGTCGTTTCCCCACGTGTTTTGGCTTGGGGCTACAAGCTATAATCACGAATTCGATGGTTTGCGACAATGTGATGGTTCTCAGGTAATCTCTTAGTTACGATTCAATAAACACATGGCATCGGGATTCTTTGCAGTTTTAGATGATATTGCGGCGTTAATGGATGACGTGGCTCTCGCGAGTAAGGTTGCGACCAAGAAGACCGCGGGAATTCTTGGTGACGACCTAGCCGTAAACGCGGAAAAGGCGACTGGGTTTGTTTCGTCCCGCGAACTGCCCGTTTTGTGGGCAATCACGAAGGGCTCGTTTATCAACAAATTGATAATCGTTCCTCTGGCGTTTCTGTTGAATGTGATCTACCCGCCCGCGATAATCGGGGCATTGATGATCGGCGGAGTTTATCTCGCCTACGAGGGCGTCGAGAAGATCCTTCACTGGATCTTTCATCGCGACGATCATTCCCATGCAGTTACCGAGCCACACCCGGAAGATAGCGAACAAGCCGAGAAGGCGAAAGTGAAATCAGCCATATCGACCGATTTTATTCTTTCGATTGAGATCGTGATAATCGCGTTGGGAACAGTATTAGATAAGCCTCTAGGCACTCAGATACTTACCGTTTCTGTGGTCGCTTTGATCGCAACGGTTGGTGTATATGGGCTTGTCGGGTTGATCGTCCGGATGGACGATATCGGATTCAAGCTGATCGACTCGTCCAAGAAAAAAGGGGTTAAGGCCAAATTCGGACAGTTTCTGGTTAATCTACTGCCCAAAGTTATTCGGCTCTTGAACATCGTCGGTACTATTGCACTTATCTTAGTAGCCGGAGGCATTTTCGCTCACAACATAGATTTCCTGCATCACCTTTGGCCGCAGGTTCCTTCGCTTATTAAGGAAGTCGTTCTCGGTCTTGTTGTCGGGATAATTGCCGTAGGAGTTGTAACGGTTGTCAAAAAAGCTATATCGTTTGTTAAGCCGAACAAATAGTTCGGACTGATCTGAGCTACCGCGTTAATTTTGGAAGAGCCCGCTCGTTATGAGCGGGCGTTTTCGTTTCCGTTCTATTGCTTGACTATGGATCTGATGGCTGAAATCAATCGGTCGACTTCTTCGATACTCGTGTAGCAAGCAAAACCGATCCTCAATAAACCTTCGACTCGGAGTCGCTCGACGATCGTAGCAGCGTAGAAGTCCCCGCTAGAAGCGAAAAGCCCGGATCGATCAAGTTCAGCCGCGATAAGGTCCACAGTTTGGCCTTGGGCCGTAAATGAAATGGTAGAAGTTCGCGGAAGACTCGGCGCCGGGCCGTAGGTTGTGATCCCCTTGATTTCTGCTAGAGCGTTCCAAAACATTGTCGTCAGTTCGTGCTGGCGTTTATGCATCTCGCGGAAAGCCGCTTCCAGCCGATCTCGCCGAGGGCCATCAGTCCCGGCTAACGAGGCGAGGAAGTCGACTGCGGCGGCGGCTCCGGCGATGCCCTCGTGGTTGTTGGTGCCCGTTTCCATGCGTTCAGGGGAATAGTCGGGAGCGGGGCGGAGTTTGGGGAAATCGATTCGTTCAAGCAGTTGGCGTCGGCCGTATAGGATGCCGATGTGCGGGCCGTAGAATTTGTAGGCCGAGCAGGCCAGGAAATCGCAGCCGATCTTTTTGACGTCGATCAGTTCATGAGCGGCGTAGTGGACGGCGTCGACGAAAGTCATGACTCCGGCGGATCTGGCGATCGCGACTGCCTTCTCGAATTCGTTTATGGTTCCGAGGGCGTTCGACGCTGCGCCGATGGCTAGCAATCTGGTCTTTTCGTTAAGTAGCCCGGGTAGAGTGTCGAGTTCGAGCTGCCCCGTTTCGACATTCATCGGAACCGTTCGGATGACAACGCCGCGGTCTTTTTCGAGCGAGCGCCATGTGTCGACATTGGCATGATGGTCGAGTTCGGTAACGATGATCTCGTCGCCGACGTTCATATCGCGGCCGATCGAACGGGCGAGATGAAAAGTGAGCGAAGTCATGTTCTGGCCAAAGACTACCTCGTTTGCATCGCAGTTCAGAAAATCGGCCAGTGCATGCCGGGAATTCTCGATGATCTCATCGGTTTCGCGGCTCGATTGATAAGCCCAATGCGTGTTGGCATTGTGATTGAACATATAATCGTTCATCGCTTCGACGACCTGACGCGGAACCTGTGTGCCGCCTGGGCCATCAAAGTAAGCGACGGGAAGACCATTAAATTGGCGTTTGAGAGCGGGGAAGTGTGAGCGAATTTCTTCGACTGATGCTATTTGGGCCATATTTTGCTTTGTTTGTAAGGAAGTCATGACTTTCGAAGATTATAGGGCGAATGACGAGCGGTTGAAAATTTAGTGAAGTCTGTTTCTATAAAATTTGAATAATGGTCGCGTTGATCTTTTAACGCAAAGATCGCAAAGAAGACGCATAGAAGAAAAGACGTTAAGGGTTGACGCGATGTAGAATGTTGAGACTTTTTTTGCAACCTTTTGCCTGGCGTATGGATATAATCTGATATAGACGCTGATGAAGTTTGAGCGGTTTTTCAGGATAGTCTCTTACGCAACCGTGTTCTGCGGTTTCTTGTCGCTGTGGATATCGGGCACGTTCGGTCCGGTCGCAACGGTACTCTTTATCGCAGTTTTTGCAGCAGCCTGGCTGCTCGAAGATTCGCGTTACCAGATCGGGGAAAAACTCGGCACTGGACTTATCGTGCTCGCACTGCCCATTTTTTATGGGTTATGGTACACGAATATCCTCGCACCGTCGGGTAGCGAAACGTGGATCGCCGGATTTCTGGCCCGAATGATCCTGTGTTTGACGGGCGTTAAGCTTCTGCAAAAGAAGAGCGACCGCGACTGGATCTTTCTCTACCTGATGGTTTTCTTCCAGGTGTTGCTGGCGGCGGGCCTGAGTATCAGCGGGTTATACCTGCTTTCGTTTATTGTCTATCTGCTGGTGATGACATGCGCGATCGTCGCGTTTGAGATCCGAAAGACCTCGCGGGCCGTCCAGCGTCAAATGGAGGGAACGGTTGCGGATAAACGAACGGAAATATCCGCATCCGAACTGGTAATAAAAACGCGACGGGTACCATCCGCCGCGGTAGCTCTGATCGTTTTCATTGTTATCCTGGCAATTCCACTGTTTTTCGTACTGCCGCGCGTCGGAGGTGCTGGCCTGGGCAGCGATCAACGAGGGCTGACGATGTCGGGTTTCTCGGACCGTGTGACGCTGGGGAATTTCGGGACGATCGTCGAGAACGACACGGTCGTGATGCGCGTAAAACTCGAAGGGAGTGCGGCGATAACCAACAAGCTTTATTTCCGCGGTGTTGCACTCGACACCTTTGATGGGAAAACATGGAGCCGGTCGCGTGTCGAGCCGGGAACGGTTGCCAGAAACAGCCGTGGAACCATCACGCTGGCCTCGGCGACGGACCGCAACATGCTCGTCGAGCAGACTGTTTACTTGGAACCGCTGAACACACCGATCATATTTGCTTTGCCGAAGGCGGTTGCGATACAGGGAAACTTTCCGCAGTTGAGTGTTGATGCGTACGGTGCTCTCTCCCATATGCGCAGCTCGGAGCGGATAAGTTATCGAGTGGCTTCCGATGTCGGCGTACCGTCCTCAACTGACCTAAGAGCGGATGACGATCCGTATTCCCCGGACTTTCAGAATTACCGCTCTCTCCCTACAAAATTCAATCCGAAGATCGCGGAGTTGGCTGAAAGTGTCACGAAGGGCAGCAAAAATCGGTACGATAAGGCTCTTGCGGTCGAAGGTTATCTTCAGAATAATTTCGGCTATACACTCGAACAAAAGGCCGGCGGTGCTGAGCCCCTTGCAGACTTTTTGCTGAACGTTCGTGAAGGGCACTGCGAATATTTCGCGACCGCCATGGCGATGATGCTCCGCACACAGGGGCTTGCCACGCGTATTGTCAATGGATTTCACGGTGGTGATTACAACGATGCAGTTGGCCTGACGGTGGTTAGGCAAAGCCACGCTCATGCATGGGTCGAGGTCTATTTTCCGGAAAACGACGTTTGGATCACGTTCGACCCGACACCATTTTCGGGCCAGCCGGGCGGCGGGGCGGCGAGCGGAATAACCGGAACTGTCAGCAAGTACCTCGAAGCTCTTGAATCTATCTGGATACAGTACTTTGTCGCTTTTGACGATCAGGGACAGCGGTCGATGGGGCGATCAGTGCGGGAAGAATTTCTTCAGTATCAATCAAGCATCTCGCAGTACCTCGGCTTATCAAGTGAACTATTCGCAGAATGGCTTGCCGAGGTGCGAGGTGATAACGGGTTGCAGGCGAGCGTTGTTGCGGTGCTTTGGGCCGGCGGAATATTAACGGGGATCATCCTGGCGATCTCGATCGCGATCTGGCTCATCAAAAAGATAGCGAAATTAGCGTTCTGGCGGCGAATTCTTGGGCGATGGTCGAGCAGCCGTCGATCTTCGATCGAATTTTACGAACGAATGATGAAGGCATTTGCCGCGAGAGGGATTTTCCGTCAGGGTTTTCAGACGCCGCTCGAATTTGCATATTCGGTAGGCGATCCCGATGCGGTCATGATAACTGAGCGCTATCAAGCGGTTCGTTTCGGGGGGCAACTCCTCACCGAGGACGAAGAGCGAGAGATCGGCAAGGTTCTCGAACGGATCGAATCGGAAAAACGGGGGAAATAGGATGGACAAGCAGGGAAGGATAGTAATGTCGGCACTCGTAGTGGGAACATACGCATTCGTAATGTTTACAGCCGCCGGATTTTTTTACACCAATTACACGGACCTCATGATGTCATGCGGCCGATACGATGTCTCTGATTGCCTGACGAATGAGTCGATAATGGTGAGTTCGGTCAGTCTTCGGATCGGCACAGCGGTGTTTTTTCTGCTGGGCACCTTTGCCTGGGCGATCGCCTCGTATCTTTTGGTAAGGTGGGTTAGGCTGCGCGGCTCATTGCGGTTGCCATAGAGACGGCTGCCCGTGAGATGCAGCCGCCTTATATGAAATCAACCTAGTTAGTGTCGTCGCTATCGACCTTCGATTTATCAGTTTTGGTGGATGGGGCTTCGCCTTTTATGCTGAGGGTTCCCGATTTGGTGTCGATCTGTTTCCCATCGGCATCACTGAGCGTCGCTTCGACCTTGTACTCGCCGGGCAGCGGACTTGAAAATGATTGCCAAAGCTGTTTTGAGCCTTCGAAATCGACCGTGTTCTTACCAACTTCCTCGCCTTTTCCCTTGCCCGGAACGTTATCGTAGGTGATTCTCCAGGTTAGCTGGTATTTGCTGTCAGGAGCATTTGTAACCGTTGCAAGAGCGTAGACATCTTCACCTGTATTGAAGCTGGTAGCCGAGGGCTCAGCCTTATTGTTCTTACCAAATTTAAGCTCACCTATCTTCGCGGTCGTGAAGCTTCCGCTGCAGGCAAGCCCCGCGGCAAGAACGAAGATCACAGCGATAATTGCCAGATTGTTTCTCATTGATCTAGTTTCCTTTGAATGTTGTGAATTATCGGATTGTCAGAGTGTATTAAATGCAAGTCGAGTATCGCAAGTCATGATATCCTATTTGTTTGGTTAAATGAGCGAATTTAAGACAGTAAAGAAAGTCGGTTTTGTGAGTCTCGGTTGTCCCAAGAATTTGGTCGACAGCGAGGTGATGATGGGCGAACTGGCGCAGGCCGGTTACGAGATAACGAACCGAGCCGATGAGGCCGACACGGTCGTGGTGAACACATGCGGATTTATCGAATCGGCCAAACAGGAGTCGATCGACGCGATCCTTGAAGCTGCGAAGTGGAAATCGGACGGAAATGCCTCGCGGCTCATCGTCGCCGGATGTCTCGTTGAGCGGTATCGAGACGATCTGATGAAGGAACTGCCGGAGGTGGACGCATTCATAGGCACCTCGCAAGTGACCGAGATATTGAACGCTGCCGATGAGGAATTTGACGCAAGGCAGCTTGCGTTACGCCCGATCGGTAACAAATCCGCCACATATCTTTACGATTTTGATTCGCCGCGAATGCGAGCCACCGAATCGCATACCGCCTTTATCAAGATCGCAGAAGGCTGCGACAGGCCTTGTGCGTTTTGCTCGATCCCGGGAATGCGTGGGTCGTTCCGGTCTAGAAGGTTCGGTTCCATAATAGAGGAAGCTCGGGATCTCGCGAAGCAAGGTGTGAAGGAACTTGTTCTGATCGCCCAAGACTCATCGCGTTACGGTGAGGACCTCGGCGAGGTTGATGCATTGGCCGCATTGATCAGAGCGCTTGGTGAGATCGAAGACATCGAATGGGTCCGTGTGATGTACGCGTATCCGACGCATATTTCGGATGCGTTCCTAGCGGCGATCGCCGAGACGCCGAAAGCGGTCAAATATCTGGACATGCCGCTACAGCATGCGTCGCGAAACGTGCTGAAACTAATGAAGCGCGGCGGCACTCGTGAATCTTTGGAAAAACTGATCCGCCGCGTAAGGGAACATGTCCCGGGCATCACTATTCGCACTACTTTTATTACGGGATTTCCCGGCGAAACCGACGAGGATTTTCAGGAATTGATCGAGTTTGTACGAACGTGTCGCTTCGATAACGTGGGCGTTTTTACATATTCCGATGAAGAGGGCACGCCCGCATACGATCTGCCGAACAAGGTCGATCCGAAGGTCGCGAAACGGCGACGTGACACTCTAATGAAGGAACAAGCGAAGATCAGCAAATCTCTGAATAAAGCCAAGATCGGCCAGACGTTCCCGGTCATGTTCGAGGGCCTTTCGCAGGAGTCCGATCTTCTGTTTCAGGGCCGCTTACCCGGACAGGCACAGGAGATCGACGGTTATATCCTCATCAACGACATGCCGGACGGGTTCGAACCAAAGGTGGGGCAGATTTACGGGGTCACGATTACGGAAGCCCATGAATACGACCTGATCGGTGCTATCCAGCCGGAGCTGCGATTCGAAAACGTGGCTTAGTACAGGTTTTCCGCTTCACTTTCGCTATTGACCCGAGTTAGCCTTTGCTCGTCCTCACTTCCGGTCGCCAAATAGTCGTACTCGACCTTATAAACGTAGAATGTGCCGCATTCGGGGCACTGTAGTAGTTCCGGTGTGCGTGTCCGGCCAGGCTTGAGGTCGCGAATGAACTTTAGACCTTTCATTGCCTCGGGCAGAAAGGTGTCTTCATCCTCGCGGCCGTGCTTTTGAAAGCCCACCTCAACATCCTTTAGTTGTGAGCAGATCGAGCAATCGGTCATTTTTTTTGAAATAGCCTGTGGTCGAAAATAGATTGCGACCGGGCGGAATTTTGATATTATCAGAAGTTGACCCAATTCTTATTTAGTAACTCGAGGAAAAAAGATGTTTAAGTTGTTTTCTTTTTCAGCAGTGCTTTTGCTGCTCGTTTCGGCTGTTTCTGCCCAGAAAGCTCTGCTCGAAAAGCCGATCGAAAAATGGTCGCAGAAAGAAGCGATGGAGATCCTGAACGATTCGGCGTGGGCGCGAACCTATCAATCGGTTCAGGGAGCGGCTAACGCGGCTGCCTCAGAGGCCTTGCGTGCTCAGGGCGATAATAGTCTGCGAGGTTCGGAACGCAGCCGTACGGAACGCAGCGGCGCTCCGGCCCCTGTGATCATGCGGCTGCACTCTGGCCTGCCTATTCGACTCGCTCTTGTCCGACTCAACCAGCTGGGTGCCGGATATGACAAGATGAGCGACGACGACAAGATGAAATTCAACGAGGGTGCGAAGAAACTTCTTGACTGTGCGATATGCCAAAACTACTACGTCGTCACGCTTACCTTGATGTCTAACCCGACGGGTCAGAGCGTGGAAGAAGCGATCTTTCAGGGAATGACGCTCGAGCAACTTAAGGAAAACGTATGGCTCAAGAATGATAAAGGTGTGACTCGCCCGCTGGTCCAGTTCGTAGCGCCGCAGAAGCGGGGTGATTCTGCCGTATTTTTCTTTGCACGAAAAGACGACAAAGGCGATGTATTTCTCACAAAGGAAAACACCGATCTGTCATTCGTTTTCAACGGCAACTTTTTTAATTCGAGCAATCGCTTCGCTGCCTTCCTTCCGAGACAGTTCGATTTCAAACTCTCTAAGATAACCGTAGGCGATAACCTGGTCTTTTAGGATCTAGTTCAAGTGGCTGCCGCATTCGAATGCGGCAGCCACTGTCGACCTTTAGCGGGTAAGGCGATAGATCAGTACGGCGGCGCGCTTGGTCAACATCGCCATTGTGTCGACCCGTGCGGATTCGCCCGTCGCGTGCGAGTTTCTTCCACCGCCGATCCCGATACCGTCTAGGCTTGGGATAATGTCCGAAACAAAAGCTACATCGCCGGCGCCGCGGTCGCCCGGATCAAGGGCTTCTACTTTTCCAAAACCAAGATCGAGGCTAACCTTATCCAGTTGAGCGAGAAGTTCGTAGTTTCCAGAATTGGGTGTCATCGCCGGAAGTCCGTCGGTAAAGGTGATCTTTGAGGTCGTGCCTGAAAGACTCTTTGCAACAATTTCACGCATCCGATCTCTCGCATTGTTTTTTTGAGCTTCGCTAATGAATCGAAGATCGCCATTGATCACGACTTTGGCGGGGACGACGTTGGTCTTGCCTGAGGCAGTTCCGGCAGAATCTTTATATTCGACCGTTGTACCGCCAAGAATGAGTGATGGATTAAAGGTCAAATACCGCTCGCCACCGAGTTTCTCTCGAAATTCATTAAGTATCCGCGAAGCTTCGAATATCGCCCCGTTTCCCATGTTTTCTCTGAAGATCTGGCTTGAGTGTCCGGTTTTTGCCTCTATTTCAATCGACCAGGAACTGGCGCCCCGACGGCCAACGGTTGCCGTGTTGGCGACCGTTCCTTCAAAGCTGAGTGCAAGATCGCTTCTTTTGGCGGCCGCGATCATGTCGCCTCGGCTTACGTCGACCGGGTCGCCTGAATCTTCTTCGTCACCGGTAAACATGACCACGATCCTCGTATACTTTAGGACGCCAGCGGCGTGCAGGGCTTTCAGAGCCTGAAGCATTATCACGTTGCCGCCTTTCATGTCCCCGATGCCCGTACCGTATGCAGTCGAGCCATCTAACCGAAACTTTTCTCCCCGCAAAACGGTATCGAGATGGCCGAGCAGCAAAAGGCGCTTGCCTTTTGTTCCGCTGGTTTCGGCGACGAGGTGCCCGGCTCGCTTCATCGCCGAGGGCATCTCGATCCACTTGGTTTTCATGCCGATAGACTCCAATTCCTTCGCCAGATGGGAACCGGCAGCTTTTACGCCGGCGATATCCTCCGTGGGGCTCTCGATATCGACTGATCTCTTAAGTATCTCAACCGCAGCCGTCTGGTTCTTATCGATGAACTCGACGATCTTCCGTTCAGTGGGATCGGTCTGTGAAGATACCGGAATGACGAGAAGGGAAGTAAGTATCAGTGTCACAAGAAGCGATTTCATAATTTTGTAGCCACATCGTCGCCGAATGCTTTGTTATCGTCAAGTGCGTGTAGATCGTGGCTGTTAAACACAACGCCGATCTCTCCTACAAAAATGTAGCTATATTAAATTTTCCGTGATCACTGACGATCGTACCTTTAACCGCTAAATTCGGTGTTATAGACTTTTGTCTTTGGAGAAAGGCCCTAATTAACCATCTGTATCTAACTTGATAATTTCAGGAAAAATATGAACGCAAAACATGTATTGAACTATGCTGCGGACCAGGAAGCGAGATTTGTTTCCGTTCGTTTCACCGACCTGATAGGCTCGTGGCACCATCTGACATTTCCTATTCACCAGCTTAGCGAAGACAGCTTCGAAGACGGCTTCGGATTTGACGCTTCGAGCCTCCGCGGCTGGGCAGC
Organism: uncultured Chloracidobacterium sp.; assembly: GCA_964410495.1. Taxonomy (GTDB): domain Bacteria; phylum Acidobacteriota; class Blastocatellia; order Pyrinomonadales; family Pyrinomonadaceae; genus OLB17. Next base: position 71,843 of record CAYPGP010000016.1, on the reverse strand, counting down.
GATCCACGAATCGGATATGTTGCTCGTGCCCGATCCTTCGCGGTTTTGGATCGATCCTTTTACCGAAGACACCACGCTATGCCTGATCGCCAATGCGGTCGACCCGATCACGAAAGAAGGTTATTGGCTGGACCCTAGATCGGTTGCTCAGCGGGCCGAGAGCTATTTGAAGTTCACCGGGATCGCTGACACGATAAACGTCGGTCCGGAAGCGGAGTTCTTCATCTTCGACGAGGCGAATTATCACAATACCCAGCATTCGGCAGGTTTTTACGTCAATTCGGAGGAAGGACATTGGAATTCCGGCCGCGTCGGATCGCTCGAAAATCCGAACAACGGCTATCACATCCGTCCGAAAGAAGGCTACGTTCCGGTTGCTCCGCTCGATACTTTGATCGACCTTCGCAACACGATCTCGTCGATACTTGGCGAAGTCGGCATCAACGTGGAATGTCATCACCACGAAGTAGCGACTGCCGGGCAGTGCGAGATCGATTTCAAATTCTCAAATCTTCTGCACACGGCCGACAACTTGATGCTTTTTAAGTATGTCGTCAAAAATACCGCGCACGCACACGGTAAATCAGCCACATTTATGCCGAAACCGATCTATGGTGACAATGGTTCTGGTATGCACTGTCATCAGTCGCTATGGAAAGACGGTACTCCGCTGTTTGCGGGCGATCAGTACGCCGGCTTGTCGGAAACGGCGAAATTTTACATTGGTGGTTTGCTCAAGCATGCTCCGGCACTCGTAGGTTTTGCGGCGCCGACCACTAACAGCTACAAGCGTCTTGTTCCTGGCTTCGAAGCACCCGTAAATCTTGCTTACTCGGCTCGAAACCGCTCTGCCGCGGTTCGTATTCCGATGTTCTCGTCTTCGCCGAAAGCGAAACGCCTCGAGTTCCGACCGCCGGATCCGTCGTGCAATCCATACCTGACCTTCGCGGCTCTGTTGATGGCAGGACTTGATGGAATTCAAAACCGCATCGATCCGGGCGAACCCCTTGATAAGGACATCTACGACCTTCCGCCGGAAGAACTCGCGAATGTTCCATCGCTGCCCGGAAGCCTCGACGAATCGCTAAACGCCCTGGAAAACGATCACGAATTTCTGCTCAAGGGCGATGTGTTTACCACATCGTTGATCGAACGCTGGATCACATACAAACGTGAAAACGAGATCACGCCGCTGCGTCTTCGGCCGCATCCGCTCGAATTCAGCATGTACTATGACATCTAGTTCGGCGTAATTTTTGAAACTCTCGGGCAGGTCGTAAGGTCTGCCCGATTTTTGTTATCCTGAAATCCGATGAAGATCGAACCGGTAATTCTGGAAGGTGATTTTGTGCGGCTGGAACCGCTTCGTGTTGATCATCTGCCTGCACTCTGCAAAGTTGGCTTAGAACCTGAACTTTGGCTTTGGACCTCGAACATTGTTAAGGATGAGAGCGATCTTGAGCGTTATGTACGGGATGCTCTGGCCGACCAAAACCTTGGCAAAGCCGTACCATTTGTGACCATCGAAAAGGAGTCGGGAACGGTGGTCGGCTCGACGCGATTTGCGGCAATTGATGTTGCTAACCGAAAGGTGGAGATCGGGTGGACGTGGATAAATCCTAAATGGCAAAGAACCGCTATCAATACCGAGGCGAAATTGCTTATGTTCACGCACGCATTCGAGACATGGAAATGCATCCGCGTCGAGTTGAAAACGGATGTAAATAACGAAAAGTCTCGCAATGCGATGAAGCGAATTGGCTGCGTGGAAGAAGGAATATTCCGCAACCACATGATAATGGAAAGCGGCCGGTACCGTGATTCGATCTACTTTAGTGTTATCGAATCCGAATGGCCGGAAGTCAAGGAGCTGCTCAGATCAAAGCTCGCGGTGGCAGTTGGATGAAATACGTCTTGATCTTCTTGTGTATTTTCGGTGGGGCATTACTTGCAGGCTGCTCTTCCTCGCCGGCTGAGAACAATTCGATCGTTACGGTCGGAGAGCCGGGTGTTATGCCTTCGCCTCCCGATCCGAACACGGTCGCGGGCAACAATCCTCGTGATCCAAAAAATAAAAAGCCGCGGCCGATCCATCCACCGGGGCCGCCTCCGCAGCCCGCCGAACCTCAGCCTGCCGCAGAGAATTCGGAAGTTTCGGCGATGATGAACGAGGACGGGTCGATAACGGAGTTTCGCTTCTTCAAGGAACATCCGTTGATCAATCGCGTGGAAGCAACGTGGAGTGACCCAACAAAAAAGGATCTGAAGGTCTTTTTGAAAAGCGGAAAAGTGTTAACCGCCAAGACGGATCAAATACCATATCTTCACGAGGCGTCGAGTGAGAAGATCTTGAGTGTAGTCGGTATTAGGCCGCCGCGTTAGTCGCGGTGGCTGATCGCGGCTCGAAATTATCGAAACGCCTCAAAAAATGTTGTACAATCATCGTTTGAGATGGCCAAATACTCGATAATTTGCCCTTGCTGCGAAGCTACGCTAACGGTCGATGCCGAAACCGGGGCCCTGCTCGCGCACGAGGAAAAGAAGAAGGTCCTCGGGTCGTTCGAGGATCTGAGAAGCGATCTTGATAGGCAGAAGGAGCTTCGCGAGAACATTTTTGCCCAGGAAATGTCGTCAATGAAGGACCGTGAAAGATTATTGGAGGAAAAATTCAAGGAAGCCCTGAACCGAGCACAAAACGAACCCGCCGCCCCTTACAAAAACCCGCTTGATCTCGACTGATCCAATTTCTAGCCGAATTAATGAATCTTGAAAATTCCGAAAGAATTATAGTTGCGCTCGATGTGGATTCAGCCACGGCTGCCGACACCTTGATCGATGAACTTACAGGCCGCGTAGGGGCATTCAAGGTCGGATTGCAGCTATTTTCGGCGGTTGGGCCGCAATATGTGCAGAAGGTTACGGAGCGCGGGATAAAGGTTTTTCTCGATCTAAAATTCCACGACATACCAAATACCGTTGCGAAAGCGGCGGTCGAAGCATCAAAGCTTGGTGTGTGGATGCTGAATGTTCATGCATCAGGCGGGCGGGAAATGATGGAGCGAACGGTACAAGAGGTGGCATCGGAGTGCGACCGGACGGGCACCAAAAGGCCGCTGATCATTGCCGTGACCGTTCTTACGAGTTCGAACGAAGAAACCTTGCGTGAAACAGGCATTGCAAACGAAGTCGAAAAACAGGTAGGTAACCTCGCACGCCTCGCCGCCGTCAGTAATATGGACGGGGTTGTTGCATCGCCGTGGGAAATTCCGGTGATCAGGCGTGAGGTGCTAAATCCAGATTTTTTAATAGTTACGCCGGGAATTCGCCCAAAAGCTGGAACCTTGGACGATCAGAAACGTGTAACTACATTTGGGCAGGCCCTGGCCAACGGGTCGGACTATGTCGTGATCGGGCGACCGATCACCCAGGCCCCGGACAGAGTCGCGGCTGTCGAGCAGATCTTAAGTGAAGTTGAACATTAAAAAACGAATGACCGGGTCGGGATCGATCCGAGTTCTGCTGGCAGGCTTGCTCGCTATATTGATCGCGGCGGGCTCCGGTGTTTTTTACGAACGCGGCAGTTCCGCCCAATCTGTCGCGGTATCGCCGGCGTTTCGCGTGGGTGAGAAGATCACCTACACGATCTCGTACGGAAAGATCGCAAATGCTGGTTATGCTGAGACTTACGTAATTTCACGTGGAAAGATCAGCGGCAAGGATGCCGTCGAACTTCGCGGCCGGGTGAAGACTATCGACCTCGTTTCTGCTGCGTTCTTTCTGCTTGATGAAACGCGAACCACTTTCGCCGCGCCCGACACCGCTCTTCCGCACTACGTTTCAAACACGAGTCTCGGCAGCGTGATGCCAAAGGAATCGATCAGAAATTACCTCGCTCAGCCAACATCCAATTTCGATCTGCTTACACTGCTCTACAAAGCTCGCGAGTCAGGCGGTATCGGCTCATTCCCGCTTTTCGAAGGGGAGCAAATGCATACCGTAACGTTTCAAACCGCCGGAGCGGAGAAGGTAAGGACCGAAGGCGGTGATTTTGATACAACGGTTTCCCTTGTTCAAAGTGAATTCTTAACTGGCCAGGGAATCAAAGAGCTTAAGGTTAATTTTTCGAATGACGAGCATAAGATTCCGGTCTTGTTTCGGCTTAAGATCGGCAAAACAGATGTGAAAGTGAGCCTTGCGGCGATAGTTTTGCCGGAGCCGGAAACTCCAGTCGCCACACCGACGCCAAGTCCGACCGCAAGCCCGAAGCCAACTCCCGCCGGAAAGCCTTCTCCGACGCCGCCCGAATATGTTGACAACGTGCCGCTGAATCCGGAACTCGGATTTCAGATCGGTGAGGTCCTTTCTTACCGAGTAACGTCGGGAGGCAAATTGCTTGGCGTTATTACGCTCAACGCGAAGGAACGCCGACTCGACCAAAAGGTTGATACGCTTGTTCTTACTGCAATCGTGACGGCAGCTGAGAACGGCAACCCGATATTGAAACTTGGTGAGGCGGCGACGGTTTTCGTTGATCCTGAGACGCTTGCTCCAAACCGGATCGAATCAAAGTTTACGACGGGCTTTCCGCCGCTCAATCAGACGGTTACTTTCGATCAGAGAACCGGTGTGGCCAACAACGGCGGTCGTGGAAGAATAGATATTCCGGTCGGTACACATAGCTTTTTATCGCTGCTCTATGCGATGCGATCGTTCAATCTCAAGCCTAGTAAAGACACAAGCAACCCGGTAAACGACACTCGCGTAGCTGTGTTTTGGCAGGACAGATCGTATGTATGGACGCTTCGTCCGGCCAATTCGGCGGAACTGGCGATAGGCGAGCAAAAGTTTGCCGCCCAGGCGATCTCCATCAATACCGGTGACAAGGAACTTGATGCACTGAACATAAAGGTGTGGCTTCGTACCGACGACCGCGTTCCTCTCAAATTCTCGGCAGGTGCCTATCAGGCCGAGCTGATCTCCAATACTTCAAACCTTTTCTGATCTCACTTCGTACAAAAGTGAGGAAATAATAATATTTCCGTTGAATGCAATTGAAAATCATTTTCAATTAGATTACTATTTTATTGGAAAGGAGTTTGTAATGAAAAGGAACCTCTTGTTCTGCAGCTTGTTTCTGGTCGCTTCGGCGATCTCGATCTTTGGACAGTCGGACGCCGATAAAGAGGCGATCAAACGAACCGCACTCAATTACGCTGAGGGCTGGTATGAAGGCAACGCCGACAAAATGGAATCGTCGCTGAGTCCCGACCTCGCGAAACGGATCGCTCGTACCAATCCGCAAGGGCAAAGCAGCCTCGGCCAGATGACGGCGATGGCCCTCGTGCAGGGCACGCGTGGCGGTTCGGGAAAGAGCACTCCGAAAGAGGAGCAGCAAAAGGATGTGACCATATATGACATCCTCGGTGGGGCGGCGACTGTCAAACTCGAAATGCGTGATTGGGTCGATTACATGCATATCGCAAAATTGAATGGGAAATGGGTCATCGTCAACGTATTGTGGGACATGAAACCCAAAAAACAATAAATGACACTTACAGAATTGCCGATCGGACAGAACGCTCAGGTCACTTCGATCGACGATAAAAACGCCATCACAAAACGTCTTATGGAACTGGGAGTAGTTCCAGGGGCATCGATCGAGGTCGTTAAAACGGCACCTTTCGGCGATCCGATCGAGATCCGGGTTCGCGGTTATAACCTTGCAATGAGGCGCAACGAAGCCGATGCCGTAACAGTGAGTAGTCCAGCTCGTTAGTGAATGGACGAAAACGCTCTGAATACGCCCCTTACGATCGCACTTGCCGGCAACCCTAATGCCGGCAAGACGACCCTTTTTAACGCTCTCACAGGCCTCAAACAAAAAGTAGCAAATTATCCGGGCGTGACCGTCGAACGCAAGGAAGGCCCTTGGGCCGTGGGTGATCGAGACGTAAATCTCGTCGATCTGCCCGGACTTTACAGCCTTGATGCGACATCGCTCGACGAGCAGATCGCGAGCGAGATAATCCGCGGAGAACGAGCCGATCTGGCGAAGCCGGATGCGATCATCGCGATCGTCGATGCGACCAACCTTGAACGCAACCTTTACCTCGTAATGCAGATCCTCGAAACCGGAACGCCGATCGTGATCGCTTTGACGATGATCGACGTTTTCGAAAAGGAGCGGCATGAGATCGACATCGAGATGCTGAGCGTGCTGCTCAAAGTGCCGATAGTCGCCGTGAACGCGAAGACCGGCCGCGGAGTTGATGAACTCGCTGCTGCCGTTGAAAAAGTGATCGGCACCACGCAGGAAGCACCGCGATTTGCCGAAACCGAAGAGGGCGATAATAGCCGCATTTTTGCGCGATACAGGCTTATTTCGCATGTTGTTCAGGAATCCGTCTGGCACAGCGATCAGGATCGGCACAGGCTTTCCGAGAAGATCGATCGTGTTCTGACGCACAAGGTTTTCGGCCTCGTGATACTTGTCGGGATTTTGCTTTTGGTCTTCCAGACCATCTTTTCGTGGTCGAGCCTGCCGATGGACCTGCTCGAAAGCGGTTTCGGCGCGCTTGGCGAGGCGGCGAAAAGCTACCTGCCCGAAGGCATTCTCGCCGACATGGTTGCCGATGGCATAATTGCCGGCGTTGGCGGTGTTGTTGTTTTTCTGCCTCAGATCCTTCTCCTTTTTCTATTCATCTCGCTGCTCGAAGACAGCGGTTACATGGCCCGGGCGGCGTTCTTGCTCGATAAACTGATGAGCCGCGTGGGTTTGCACGGCAAGGCATTTTTGCCGTTGTTCAGCAGTTTTGCATGCGCGATCCCCGGGATCATGGCCACTCGGACGATTGAAAGTCGCCGCGACCGCTTCGCGACGATCATGATCGCACCGTTCATGAGCTGCTCGGCCCGTCTGCCGGTGTACACGCTGATGATCGCGACATTTTTCGCGGGGCAGACCGTTCTTGGTTTTATCTCGCTCGGCGCCGTGCTGATGCTCGCGATGTATACGCTGGGCATCGTCGTGGCGATCATCGCCGCGTTCGTGTTGAAGCGGACGATCCTAAAGGCGCCGCCGCCGCCGTTCCTAATGGAACTTCCGCCGTATCGTGTTCCAAATATCCGAGCCGTGCTGCAGAACATGGTCACGCGGGCGTGGCTGTTTCTAAAGCGGGCGGGAACTGTCATCCTGGCTATTTCCATAGTGCTCTGGGCATTGATGTACTTCCCGCGAAGTACGAGTGAGGCGTTTACGCCTTCGCCTCCGGCATTGGTAGACACGGTTGAAACGCCTGAAGGCGTTACTCCGACGGCCGAGTCGGAGCAACTTAAAAACTCATACGCCGGAAAGCTAGGCCACGCGATCGAACCGGCGATCCAGCCGCTCGGTTTTGACTGGAAGATCGGTGTTGCGCTCATCGCGAGTTTCGCCGCAAGGGAGGTTCTGGTTTCGACTTTGAGCATCATATATAACGTGGGCAAGGACGAGAACGAGGAGTCGCAAACCTTGATCCAGGCCGTGCGCGATGCGAAACGCGATGACGGCAAACCGGCCTGGACACCGCTGACCGCTCTGACGCTGATGGTATTCTTCGTGCTCGCGATGCAATGCATGTCGACGCTGGCGATCGTGCGGCGTGAGACAAATTCATGGCGGTGGCCGTTGTTCATGCTTGGATATATGACCGCGCTAGCGTATCTGGCGGCTTTCGCGACATACCAGATCGGTAAAATGCTCGGCTTTGACTAGACCCGCGTTGGGGCGGGCTTGCCCGTCTATTTGCGGAGAAGCTCGCTTCTCCGAAGCCGTGGCTAGATAGAAAGCGGCTATGCCGCCGGTGTTGCTCAACAGCCGCGATGGCCGGCGGCAAGCCGCAAAAACGTTTCGAGCTTAGCCGGAGAAGTAAACTTCTCCGCAAATAGAGCGGCAGAGCCGCCACTCTGATCGAGTTATAAAAGTCGATGGACATTCAAACCGTCATAGTTCTTATCTTCATTGCCGCCGCGGTTGCCTTCGTCGGAGCAACATTTTTGAAGAAAGCACGCTCGTTTTCGCCCAAAGGCGGATGCGGCGACGATTGCGGTTGCAACAGTTCTTCGAAAAAACTACATTCGTAGTTTGGAGTCCAAACAGCCATTTGTAACGCCAGGGGTAAAGGCGATGTTGCTCTCGACACTCGCCTTTTTTGCCGCGAATGTCTGTGTAAAGCAAGTGGCTCATCTGCCGGCGATGCAGATCGTATTTTTCCGCTGTGCGGTCGCTACCGCGCTTTGCATTTACGGGCTGAAACGTGCGAATGCGAGCCTGATCGGCACGAACCACATGATGCTTTTTCTTCGCGGAGCATTTGGCACGACGGCACTCTATTTCTTTTTCACGACCGTTCAGAATATCCCGCTCGCATCGGCACAAGCGATCCAGTACGTTTCGCCGATCTTTACGACTATAATCGCGATCTTCGTCCTGAAAGAAGGCGTACTGCCCACACAGTGGATCTTCTACGCCATTGCGTTTTCCGGCGTGCTGCTGATCGAGCGATTCGATCCGCGGATATCGCCGTTTTATCTCGCACTCGGACTGATCTCGGCGTTTTGCTCGGGAGTCGCTTACAATCTGGTTCGCAGCCTTCGCGGCAAGGAACATCCGCTGACGGTCGTACTCCATTTCCAACTGGTCGGGGCGATCCTTGGCCTGATCAGCTTGTTCTTCGAGTGGAAAACGCCCGTCGGATGGGATTGGCTTTACCTCTTGCTGATCGGCATTTTCTCGCAGCTTGGGCAAATCTTTCTGACGAGTGCGTTGCAAAGCGAACGTATTTCCGGCGTGGCGATCATCAACTATAGCGGGCTCGTTTATGCGATCCTGATCGGCTGGATCGTTTTCGGCGAAGGCCAGGACTTGGCAGCTCTTGCCGGCATGTCGCTGGTCGTGCTCGGCGTTTTTCTGAGCGTTCTATATGGCCGGCGGCGGCAGCGGCTCGACGAACTCGACGTGACCGCGGCTTAGGTTGCACAAGCCCGCGCGTTAGCAAGGGCGATTCCTTCAACGTGCGCGATTCGCCCTTGCTGACGCGCGGGCTTTTGCATCGCGACCTAAATTAATATGTCAAAGATCTATTCAGCAGTAGTAACTGTTAGCGACACGCGGTCGCTTGGTGACGATACTTCCGGTAATAGACTTGCAGAACTGCTCGAATCGGCTGATGCAGAAGTCTCGATCCGGCGGATCGTTTCGGATGATCTCGCCGACATTCGCGATCTGCTCATATCGATAGCCGATCGCGGCGATATTGACCTGATCATGACCACGGGCGGCACCGGCTTTGCGGCCCGGGACAATACGCCCGAGGCGACGCTGGCAGTCATCGAAAAAGAAGCGCCTGGACTCGCTGAAGCTATGCGTCGGGAAACGGCTGCAAAAACTCCTGCCGCCATACTCTCACGCGCAGTCTGCGGAATTCGTGGGAAAACGCTCATCATAAATCTGCCTGGTTCGACTAAGGGAGTCGAGGAATGTTTTGAAGTTCTCCGGCCGGTATTGGCGCATGCGATCGGGCTGCTGCGCGGCGATACTAGCCACAATGCATAAGCCCGCGCGTAAGCAAGGGCGTATCGCGCACGTTTCTTGAATCGCCCGTGCTAACGCGCGGACTTCGGCATTTTTTTGCTCAATTCGCTTTCGCCTTCGGTTTCGCCGCCGGTTTCTTGGCATTCTTTGCACAATTCCCGGCGACTGCTATGACCGCGAGGGTTCGGAAGTAGCGATCATCGAGCGATTTTGCCTGGCCGAGGGATATTTCGAAATCCTTTTTGCTCAATTCCTCAAACGTTTTTTCGAGGTCGAATCCCGGGGTCGAGAACGATGCGTAATAAGCGTAACCCTTGCCGAATATCTGCCGGCCGATGTAGGTTTTGAAAAGGTCCGGGTCTTTTAGCGTGTTGGTCACGCGGATAGCCTCGGTCAGTTCGTCCATCGCGGTAGAGTGGTTGACCTTTTCGAACAAGGGGGCGAGGCCGAGTAGGACTTGTGCCTTTGCAACCGAAGTTTCCGCGCTTCTTGCCATTTTCGAAACGCGGTTTAAGGTTTCGAACATGGCGGCCGCGTCGCTGACGTTCTTTTCTTGGATCTTTGCCATGTCAAAGAACAAGATCGCTCGGAATTCGAGTTCGGGAACCTTGAGCGAATATTTTTCCGCGTCGTCAAAACGTTTTTGGTTCACGGCGAGCTGGGCTCGTTTGAACCAGAAATAGTTTATGGTCTCTCCACGCGGGCTTTCTTCCTTTATCTTGTCGAGCCATGGTTTGATCTGATCGTATTCCTCATCTTCCTTTATCTCGCGGAAAACGAGGTTGATGATCATTGTATCGGTAAGCTTGCCTTTGCTTTCGGCTTCCTCAACGAGTTTCAGGCGTTCCTCAAATGTTCCCGCAAACGCACTCGGTTGATTTTCGTGATCGGTCATCTTTTTACGGGCGTCCTCACTGAGCAGCGATGCGGCCTGAGCCCGGGCTTCGCCGAAAGGGCCGAGCAGGTCTGGGAACTTTTCGATGATGTACGGCTCGATATCATTGAGGGCAGAGACCATGTAAACAGCCTCCGGAAGATAGTTTGGTTCGACCGGCCGATTGATATCTTCCTCACTCGCGGCGAAGGTTGCGACGCGGGCGAAGAAGACCTCGAGAAATCTACGGCTGAGCGCGTCGTTGGGTTGGAAATCAGGCGGGTTGATCGTAGCGCTATATCGTTCGATCCCGAATACCTGCGTTCTGGCGAATGGATACGGACTCAGATACAGCAACCGACGCGGTGGTTGGTTTCGAAAAGCGTTGAGAGCTTCGACGTAGACCGCGTCAGCAAGCGATTTGTTCTTGGCCAGGCCGTTGAACGCCGTGAACCACCGCATGTCTAGCGAATACCTCATCAGTTGCCGCATGACCGCCCGGGCAAACTCCGGATTGGTTTCGGCATTCTGCGTGGCGAGGTACATCAGGTCGCCCAACTCGCGTTCTTTATCAAAGCCCTCTTTCCGGTCTTTTACGTTCTTTTCGTAATCCGTAAGTATCTGATCGGTCAATTTCTTTGCCCATTCTTTATCGCGTTTCATGATGGCCCGAACGACTTCCATTCGCTGATCGGGCATCGTCACAAGCACACGCGATTCCTTGCCGATCGAAGTCGATTCAAAGCCTTTTTCCTTGAACCGGTCGTCGGCCATTTTCCATGATTCCGCAAAGTGTTTCCGGGCAGTCTGCTCGTCGAACGTCCAAAGGAAATCGGCGGAGCGGTTGAGGATCTTGATGCGTTTGACCGGGTCGGTGACTGATTTGCCTTCCATGACCTGCTGCTCGACCAGAAGCTGTGCGAATTCGGCGTTGCAGACGGGAGCAGGCAATGCGGGAGCTTGGGCCTGTGCGAAAGCGGCCGCAAAGATGACGACGCAGAGGGTGACGATTCTCATAGGCGTGAATGGGTTCTACTGGATTCTATTTTATTAGACGCTAAATGCAAGGTTTTGTTGCATCGGGGCGAGTGAAAATTCGATGCGTCCCAGAATCTGTTGCGTCCCAAAGTCGGAGTTCAGCCGCGGCTTGCCATCGTGCGTCCCAAGATCGGCGACTTCACGATCAAGCGGGCACTTAACGATGGATCATGATCAAAATCGAAGCTCCGTACGGAGCGACCTGTTTGTAGACGATCGATCCACTATCCGATCCTAGCTCCGGAGGAGCGACCCTTGGCAGATGTCGAGGAAACAGGTCGCCCCTACGGGGCTTTGGCTCTAGTTACGCCTTGTTTCTACAAACAGGCCGCTCCTAGCGGAGCTCGTTCGGGCGTCTTTGGTATTCGATTCGCCTGCGTCCCAGGATCGCGAGATCGCAATCCTCGGGCTTGCCCGTCTATTTGCGGAGAAGCTTGCTTCACCGTGCGAGAGCTTATCAACGACGCGGCTTGCCGCTGCCCAAACTTGTTCACCGCGAGGTTACTGGCGGCGGCAAGCCGCCCGGATCATGCGTCCCAGTTTTTCCATGGTTAGCCATTCTTAGCCGCAGATCACGCGGATCTTGCGAATCAAAGACCGATCAAAAAGATCTGCTTCATCTGCTTCATCCGCGGTCGAATAAAGCCGCGTCCCAAATCCCCACCCGCTACCGCAGGTGGTACTGACTCGTCATGCGCCCCAAAAACCGATCAGAAATATCTGCTTCATCTGCTACATCTGCGGTCAAATAACCCGCGTCCCAAGATCCCCACCCGCTACCGCAGGTGGTACTGACTCGTCATGCGTCCCAAAATTGTCAAAGATCCAGTCGGTAACAGTGAATAGTGAATAGTGAAAAGGCAGCTTGGATCAACCAGGTGAGCCTCGGGGTTGGATGATCGCGGAGAGCAGTTTTGCGAAATGCGTCCCAAAGATCGCTCGGAGTCGTTCAGGCGCCATCCGAATGCCCTTGCTGGAATAGCTTGTGGCCGGTGAGCTGCGTCGTTTGGCGAGGGCAGCGGGCCGGGCGGTTTCGGGTGGTTTGAAACGGATCGGATCGAGATCAAGGTCGAGAAGGTTCGGGCGCATGAACTCGTGCAGCGGCGTCCAATTTTGTTCGGAGCTTCTTTCACCTTCAGCAGCCGGCGTGAATTCGCTGAAGGGCGAGTAAGAATATCCGTACTCGAAGCGGCTTTCGATCAGCAGCGAGCAGACGTTGTCGATAAACGCTAGCTGTCTATCGACATCGGTTGCGGTGCTGTTAGAAAGTTTCGAGCGGTTGTCAGATGCGGTACGCGTGTTCATGGATAACACGCTACTCGAAATCGAAGAAAATTGATAGGCAATTATGCCGAGATCGCGGGATTATGCCGACATGCGCATAAAATGCTGATTTTGCTGAGTTGCTTTGGTATTGACGGCTTTTTGAACGCGGATAGAGCGGATTGGGCGGATAGAGCGGATTAAAGCGGATCATTTTGTCCGTATAATCCGTGTGATCCGCCCGATCCGCGGCCAAATCAGATGTAAGGTTTGAAGCCGCCGCGTTTACCCGGTCGCTACCGCTCGCGGTTCTGACAAGACGTGGACCCGGTCGCTACCGCTCGCGGTTCTGACCCCCGTTATTCCTGTCCGACGAAATCCACGTTCGCGAGATTTCCTGAGACTGTCCGAATTTGTGGCGTGAAGCGGTAGCGTTTTGAGGCGACTGAGATCGTGTAGCTTCCGCCGATCGCAACGTTGTCGAATGAATATAGTCCGAACGAACTGGTCGTTGCGTTGCGGCGGACGTTGTTTGCATCTATCAGCGAAACGATGGCGTTTCGAAGGTTTTGACCGCCCGGCGTGGTTACGCGGCCGGAGACCGACGCGACGGGCAGGGCGACGACAAAAGGAACCTCGTACGTATTTCCACTGTAAACCGCTCTGAACTTCCAGCTACCCGTCGGCGCGTCGGTCGGGATCGTCCAGGACCAAAACCAAGCAGACGCGTTGTAGGTTTGCTGTGCCGTTTGGGTCCAGGGCTGCTGGATCGAGCCGTCAGGACGCACCAGCGAAAATTCAGCGGTCACACCCACAAGCTGATCGCGATAGTGAGCGGTCGTAAAGATCTGTTCGCCGGGAGCAAAAGTGGTTTTGCTATTCGGTATCTCGGGAGCCGGGCAACCGGGAAACACCGGAGCCGCGCCGCCGGTTGTTAATCCATTAAGGCGTGGAATGCGGTAAGGCTCCTGGTTGACCCACCACGAATTAGCGTTCATTAGATTGCACGTTCCCTGAAACGGGTCGCGAAGCTGGCCGTTTGCGTCGTAAAGTTCGAAGTGAAGGTGTGGGCCGCTCGAGTTTCCGGAACTGCCGACAAGGCCGATCTTTTCTCCGGCGGCAACTGTTTCACCCACAGCTTTGCTGGTCGTCGAGCCAGTTTTCATATGACCGTACCATGCGATGGAATTGTCCGCGTGGCGGATGTAGACGGCGTTCCACTGGTTCGAATTAAAGCTGCAGCTACGGTCGGGGTTGCCGTCGATCTTGTTGACGATCGTGCCCGGTGCCGCGGCGATTATTTCGGCTCCGCCCTGGTCCATCGTTCGCCATATGAACGGCCAAAGGAAGATGTCGATGCCGGCGTGATTATAGCCGTTCGCCGAGTCATACGTTCGGGCACCACAGTTCCAGTCGCGTATCTGGTTTGGAAATGCCGCGTTATGGTCGACGTAATTAGAGATCGCCTCTACGTGGAAATCGGTCACGCCGGCCGCCTTACGTATCGGCCACATCAATGGAACTGCATCGGCGGTCGCGGGGGCGAGTCGTCCGGCGACTTCGAGCCGAGCAATATTTTCATTTATTTCGCGTTTGTACTGTTCGCGTTCCGCATCGGTAATTTCGTCCATCGGTTGGGCGGTGAACTCGCCGCCGCCGATGGGCGGAATCTCGCCTTGCGCATAAGCCTTGCTCGCGGCGGAAGTCTTTTCCAAATTCGAGGCTTCCGGGCCAAATATTAAAGCCGCGATGGCAGTTGAACACAGAATGAAGATCGCGAACAGTTTCATATGAGCTTTTCTCCGACTAAAGGATGCGAGAAGCGGCCGGAAGGTGGTCGTTTGACGACAGTATAATTTCTTTTTTCCCTGCAAATCAAAGATTTTTGCAAGGCGGAACAACCGCACTCGTTCAATAAGTGTCAAAAGAGCAGTTCTCCTCGTTCACTGCGAATAAAAACCGGAGTTTTAAAGTATGTCATTCAGGTCTTTTCTAATCGTCCTCGCGACGGTATTTTCGTGTCTATTGTCTTCCGCCGGGGTACAGGCCCAAGGCGTGATCGTGCCGATAATTTGCGATATTCGGCCGTGCCGCCCTATTCCGAGGCCGATCCCTCAGCCGCTGCCGAACGCCCTGCCCGTCAAGTCGATCGAGCTTTCGACAAAGATCAACGGACAGGTCGCGACGACGCATGTCGAGCAGGTGTTTCGTAACGATACGCCTTATACGCTCGAGGGAACTTACTTTTTCCCGATCCCTGAGAACGCGTCGATAAGCGAATTTGCGATCTGGGAGAACGGCAAAAAGCTGGTTGGCGAGGTTCGTTCGCGGGAAGAGGCGCGACGGATCTATGACGAGATCGTCAGGCGGCAGCGTGATCCCGGATTGCTTGAATACGCCGGGAAGAACCTGTTCCAGGCGTCGATATTTCCCATTCCGCCCAATTCTGATAAGAAACTTGAGCTGACTTACACGGAAGTTTTGAAGGCAGAATCGGGCACTGTGGCTTATCGTTATCCGCTCGGGACCGGGCGAAATGTTTGGGGCAGACCGCGGCCGGGTGTCGAAACAACGACGGTTGGGCCTAAGCAGCAGTTTGGGACTATCTCGGCCTCGGTTGAGATCGTGGGCAAGGAAGCGATACGCAATATTTATTCGCCGACGCACCAGATCGACGTAAAGCGAAAAGGCGAGACGGGGGCGAATGTTTCGTTCGAGACGAAGGGCAATGATAATGATTTTCAGCTATTTTACGGGCTGTCGAATGCCGATTTTGGGATGTCGCTCGTCACGCATCGCGAGGCGGGAAAAGACGGTTATTTTCTAATGATGATCTCGCCGAAGGACGATCTTGCCGACCGCGAACTTGTTAACAAAGACATCGTCTTCGTGCTCGATACATCCGGTTCGATGGCGGACGAAGGGAAGATGGAAAAGGCCCGAAAGGCTCTGCTTTTTGGTATCAGGACGCTGCGAGACGGCGATCGATTTAATGTTGTCAGCTTCGCGGGCGAAGAGCGATTGATGGAAACCGGACTGATCGATGCAAATGCTGCGGGCAAGAAACGCGGTGAAGAATTTGTCGGAAAGCTGCAGCCTACCGGCGGCACGAACATCAACGATTCGCTGATCGCGGCGATGAAACAGTTCGACCGCAGCGACCGGCCGAAGATGATGGTCTTTATGACGGACGGCTTGCCGACCGTCGGTGTTACGAATGTCGATACGATAATCAAGAATGCACAGTCGGCGAAGGTCGATGGGCTGCGGCTGTTTACCTTCGGCGTTGGCTATGACGTGAATACGAAACTGCTCGACAAGCTCGCGGCCGAAAACGGTGGTGACGCCGATTATATCGAGCCGAAAGAGGACATCGAGATACGCGTTTCCAGCTTCTTCACGAAGGTAAATTCGCCAGTTTTGAGCGACCTCGAGATAGATTTTGGTTCGGTTCAGACAGACCTTATATTTCCGCGACAAATAAAGGACATATTTAAGGGAGCGCAGATAACCCTTATCGGCCGTTACAAGAATGCGGGCGATCTGCAAAATATTACCGCCCGCCTTCGCGGAAAAACCGGGCGTGAATCGCGAACGTTTAGTTACAACGATCTCGATTTTCCGCTGCGGAACGAGGACAACGAATTCCTGCCGCGTCTGTGGGCGACACGCCGCGTCGGCTGGCTGGTCGAGCAGATCCGCACGAATGGCGAGAACAAGGAGCTGCGTGACGAGGTAGTCGACCTTGGAACTCGATATGGCATCGTGACGCCGTATACGTCGTACCTGGCGACGGACGGCAGCGAACTCTCAGCCCGCCAAATTCAGGCACTGCCGATGAATGCTCGAAGGCCCGCGCCGAAGGCCCTCGCGGGGATGACGGCCGCAAGCGGTGCCGATTCAATTCAGGCCAGCAAAAAGGCACGGGAACAGAAGGAAGCGAACATGGTTGTTGATGTCGATGATTCCCGAAGAGATTCGGCAGGCGGTGCCAAGTTGAAGAAGTCCGGCCTGAAAACCTTCTATCTGGAGAATGATACCTGGGTCGATTCGGAGTTTAGGGAAGACGCGAAATTGACCGAGGTCAAACTGGCGTTCGGCAGCGATGCCTTCTTTGATTTCATCTCGAAGGAGAAAGAGGTCGGTCAATATCTGGCGGTCGGTGAACAGGTCGTTCTGGTATGGAAAGGAAAGGTTTACCGGATCACTAAATAATAATAAAGGTAAACGCGTCAGCGAAAACCGACATCCGAAAAGGTGATTTTTGCCGTTCGAGGTATTATCCTAGAAGCAAAGATCACCTTTATTTTGCTTTCACCGGAGATCCGATTTGAGAAAACTTATCGCTTTAATTGTCCTGTTAGTAGTGTGCGGCGTTGGTTCTTTAGCCCAGTCAGTTTGGACCGCGGAGAACTCGGGCACGAAAGTCGATCTGGTAACGGTTTTCTTCACCGGTTCCGATCGTGGCTGGATCGCGGGCGACGACGGATTTCTTTCCTCAACCACTGACGGCGGGAAGACGTGGACAAAGTATCCGCTGGGTACAACTGAAAACATCAGCGAGATCTACTTTCGGAACGACGATAACGGATATCTCGTCGCGGGTCGGAAGATGTTCGTCACAAAGGACAAAGGTCGCACGTGGCAGGACCTGAAGATATGGCGAGACGGCGAGTTCGGTGCCGGCCGGCCGGATTTTTTGAGCATACGGTTTTCGGACAAGAACAAAGGTTATGTGATCGGCTCGGTGCTTCGGATAAGCGGCGGCGAGGAAGTTGTCGTCGATTCGTTACTTATGCGAACCCAGGACGGAGGCGAGACCTGGCGACGGATACCGCTGCCGACTAAAACTGAGGTCTTTCATCTTGATTTCAGCGGAAATTCGCACGGCTGGATAGTTGGTGACGAAGGGCTGATCATGCACACTACTGATGAAGGACTGACATGGCGTCAGCAAACCAGCGGTACGAAAATGCCTTTATACCACGTCGATTTTCGTGACGATGACGAAGGCTACATTGTAGGCAAATCAGGCCTCGTCCTGCGAACGGAAAACGGCGGAGCGACGTGGACACAAGTGACTACGAACTTCAAAGACACATTCATGCGAGTAGATTTTGCCGACGATAAGAACGGCTGGGTCGTCGGCTACGGCGGCAACATCCTTCGCTCCAGCGATAAGGGCAGAACGTGGACCCGCCAGGAAAGCAATACTCGCGGACGCCTTTACGGTCTTTACATGGACAAGAAATACGGGTGGGCAGTGGGCGAGAAGGGGCTTCTTTTACGATTTAAGAAATAAAGTGGTAACAAAGTTGTAATAAGACGGGTGTTCTATTGAACGCCCGTTTTTTTCGTGCTATATTTCATAACAATTTCCAACGGGTTTCCGTAAATACATCACAGTTTTTGATAGTCTGCCAATTTTCTTGGAGGAATTGATCATGAGAGAGCGGTTTGCAAACGCGTTCGCGGTTTTCGCGTTTATGTTTGTTTTTGCCGGTGCGCTTCTGGCCCAGGGGACCACGACGCGTATCACCGGCGTTGTAAATGATACGACCGGAGCTGTCGTTTCCGGCGCCACCGTCAGGATCCAGCGTGAGGGAAGCGACGCTACCTTTACGACCCAGACCAACGACGATGGATATTATGTTTTCGACCTGATCCAGCCGGGAACCTACACCGTAACTGTTGAGAAGCCAGGCTTTAAGAAGTTCGTTTCGTCGCGAAACGCCATCCTGGTCAACCAGCCGGCGGCGGTCAACGCTTCGCTCGAGGTCGGCGACGTTTCGGCCGTTGTATCGGTCGAAGCCACGGCTGAACTCGTGCAGACGGCGAGTTCCGGCAACTTTGGCGGAACCGTCGAGCAGCGAACGATCGAAGCACTTCCGATCGTCGGTACTCGCGGCCGCAACCCGCTCGATATCTTGAACTTCCAGCCTGGTGTCGCGAACGGAGCTAACACCGGCGGCGGCGTGCATGTCAACGGTTCACGCGACCGCTCGTTCAACTTTACGCTCGACGGCATCGATATCAATGAATCCACGGCAGGCGGTTCGAACTTCACGCCGCTGAGGCCGAATCCCGATTCGATCCAGGAATTCCAGATCGTGACCTCCGGCTTCACGGCTGAACTTGGCCGATCGAGCGGTGCCCAGGTAACCTTCGTTACCCGCTCGGGCACCAACAATTTTCGTGGAAATTTGTTCGAGTATTATCAAACCCCGCGATTCCACGCCCGAAGCTATGCCGCGAACGTCAACAGCTCACCGAAGGAACAATTCGTCCAACATATCTTCGGCGGAAGCTTCAGCGGCCCGGTTCCGAATTTTGGACTTGGCGAAGGCAACGACTTTAAACTTCTCCGCGACAAGGCGTTCTTCTTTGTAAATCTACAGATGCTGCGTGCGTACGACAGCTTGCTTCAAACCAGGACGGTTTACACGCAGTCCGTCCGAAACGGAATTTACCGCTGGGTCCAGGGCGGCGTCAACGGTACGGGATCGGTAGATGCCTCTGGTAACCCGGTCAATCCGGCTTGTAGTGCGACCGTCACGACCAACTGCGTCAACTCGTACAACATTCCAGTGGGAACCGGCATTTCGCTCGATCCGGTGCTGATGGGATATCTGAACGCCATGCCGCTGCCGAACAGCTTCAGCGCAACTGGCGACGGCTTGAACCAGGCGGGATATTTGTTCAACTCGCCGCAGAATGAGAAGCAGTGGGATTTTGTTAGCAAATTCGACTACAAGCTGAACGAAGAAAATAACTTTTACGTGCGCTGGGCGCAGGGCCAGCAAAATACGTTTGGCGACGCTGCCAACGGCGGACGCCGACGTTTCCCCAATGCCCCTAACTTCGTCGACACTTTCAGAACGCCGAAGAATCTTGCTTTCAACTATCGCTGGTCACCGACTGCGAGATTTGTAAATGAGTTCGTCCTCGGCTGGAGCAAATTCGGGTTTAGTTTCGAGACACCCGAGCCGGACCCGAACTATGCGTTCATTTTTAACATCCCGACGGACATCATCACGAACTTCACGTACAACGCACGAAGCTTCCGTACATGGCAGTTTGTCGATAACATGACGTTCGATTTTTCGCCGCATGTTATCAAAGCGGGTACCAACCTTCGCCTTGGCCGCAGCACCGATGACCGCTCGAGTGTCGCCGGCGGCGCGATCGAGTTGGCCTACAACTTCAGCCGAACGGTCAACAGCAACTTTACGTTCCCGACCGCTCTACCGACCGGTGCGGCGATCATTAATACTGCCGACCGAACTCGGCTTGAGAACGTGATCAACGATGTGCTTGGACGCGTTGGTACTATCACCCAGGCCTACGTGAACGATCCAGCGAATCCGGGGCAGTTCGCCGCACCGGGAACCCGTTGGTTGTTCGATGCCAATCATCCGGAACTTGATTTCTATATTCAAGACACTTGGAAGGTGCGTCCGAATTTTTCTCTCGATCTCGGAGTCCGGTACGAGCTTAGGATCGCTCCTTCGTCAGCCGGCGGACGTCCTATACTCGCACCAGACCGCGATGTTACCCTCGGAGCGACTCCTTCGAACGCTATCCGCTGGGTCGAGAGAGACCTGTACAGCAACGAATATGGCCTGATCCTGCCGTCGCTCGGTTTTGCGTGGGATCCATTCGGAAGTGGGAAAACTTCGATCCGTGCAAACTATCGCATGGCATCCGACCGTATCGGTACGTTCCTTTTCAGCTCGTTCATCTTCCAGAGCACGCCTGGAAACACGGCTCTCGGATCGAACACCGCGTTTGGAACGAGCGGCGGACTGAGGAGAAACGGGCTTCCATCGGTTGCCCCGACCGCGTCACCGTCGCAATTAAGTACGCCTCCCGCGTTCAGCACCAATTCGATCAACGTAATTGACCCGGACCTCAAGTTCCCGCGCATCCATAACTGGACGCTTGGCTTCCAGCGAGAGGTTTTTGGCGGCAACGTTATCGAGGTCAATTATATCGGCAAGAAAGCAACGAATCTTTTCGGTGCATATAACGTGAACCAAGTCGACATTAACCGCTCCGCGACTGCGGCTGGTTCATCCACATTCCTACAGGAATTCAACCGAGCCCGAGCTGATGCGGCATACAATAGTCCGCTTATCAATCTCCTGCTAGCTGGCAGCACCGGGAACAACGCCGGAACCGCTCTCTTCCGTTCCCTAAATGCAACGGGTATCACGCAGGGCAGCGTAGCTTCGCTCGCTCTGGCGATGTCTCAGCGTCTTTGCGTGGCGGCCGATGTCACTGCCGGACGATGTGCGTCGGCAAACCTCAACCAGCAGCTGATGAGCGTTCATGGATTCAGCACATTCTTCCAGCCGTTCACGCAGTACACAGGTGGGTTGTTCGTTGTCGATAGTAACGACTATTCGTTCTACAACGGCGTTGAGGTCTCCTTCAAGCGCCGCATGCGCAGTGGTCTGAGCTTCCAGGTCGGCTATACCTGGGCATTGTCGAAGGACACGCGTTCGTTCGATCCGGTTTTCACTACCGTGGGAACAGGCTCGACGGGAACAGCCGCTAATACGCCGCTCAATAATTTCGACCGCTCGCTTAACTACGCCTGGTCTGACTTTGACCGTCGTCATTCGCTGCTCGGCACGTATGTTTACGAATTACCGTTCGGCAAAGGGCGGAAGTTCGCGACCGACAACAGTGTTCTCGATTACATTATTGGCGGTTGGCAGATCGCCGGAACTCTCCGCGTGACATCCGGCCGTCCGTTCTCGGTATTTTCGAGCCTTAACACGGTGAGCCAGACCAGCGGTAGCTTTGCCAACTGCGCAAGCTGCCCGCGAAACATGGGTAACATCGTCCAGGGTAACTTCGAAAATACGGCAAATCCCCTGCTTCGCAATTGGTGGTGGACGCCGGAAGAACGTAATCGATTTACGCTTGCAGCCCCGGGGGAGATCGGAAACGTAGGCCGGAACTACTTTATCGGCCCGCGTTACACCGAAACGGATATCTCGATCTCGCGTAAATTCCGGTTTACTGAGAATACGAACTTCGATCTTCGCGTTGATGCAAGGAATCTGCTCAACCACCCGAACTTCGCGGCACCGACCTCAACACTTCCGTCGGGCCTCGCCCAATCCGGGTTCGGTACAAGCATCTTCGGACGCATTAATGCGGATGTCACCAACAACAATCGAAGGATCCAGTTCTCAGCAAAACTGAACTTCTAACAGGCGATGCTTCGAATAGACCGCGGCCTCCGTGTTGATCATCTCAACATGGAGGCCGCGACTTTTTGTGATGGAATGAAGGTCTTTACTTTCGTCGGGCGGCTGCCGCTTTCTGAGCAAGCTGAGCCGAGAGCGGGAGTATTTCGACGGCTTTGGCGACCTGGCGGTCGTCTTCGATCAGGACCTGATTTGCCGAAATGGTTCCGAAAGATGCCATTATCAGCTGATAACGGAGGCGAAGTTTTATGAACGCTGCATTTTTCCGCAGCGTGCTTTCGTCGAAACGGCCGTTCTCCGTCCGTTTTGCAAACTCGTTGAACGAGGCCATCAGGGAATCGGAAACCGGAAAATCACCAGCTAACACCCGTTTGCCGAACGAAACGGGGAGCGAACGATAGTTCTCCTGCCCGAGAACGCGGCCATTTACAACCTCGCGGGCGAATAAAAATATCGGGTCGATCAATTTGGCTTCGGTGTTCGTCAGGTCTTCGACCGTAACAACCTCGTCTGGCTGAATCCCGTCCCCGCCTACGACTCGTCGGTCCGTGACTGTTCGGGCTTCGAAAAACGGTTTTCCGACTTCGGCTGCCGGAGTTTTGTGGTTGTAGTAATCGTAGAGTTCGATCCTAGAATAATCGCGCTGGATCGACCGGCCCGACGGCGTAAGATAACGAGCGGTCGTGAGGGTCAGTCCCGTCTTGCCCGGAAGGTCGATCACGCTCTGGACCAGGCCTTTTCCAAAGGTCTTTTCGCCCACGATCATTGCCCGGTCGTCGTCCTGAAACGCACCGGCGACTATCTCCGATGCAGATGCAGTGTCTTCGTCGACCAATACCACCAGCGGCATCTGCTCAGGACTTATATTGGTCGATTTCCAAACGCGGTTGTCGATGCGTGAGCGGCCGCGTTGAGTCAGGATCAGTCTACCAGCGGGTAGAAATCTCTCTGCAACTTTCACTGCCTGATCGACGATCCCGCCGCCGTTGCCGCGAAGGTCGAGTATCAGCGAACGCATCCCAGCCTTTTTCAGCTCGGACATCGCCACGTCGAATTCATCCGCCGTGGTGTAGTTGAACCCGTCCGAAAGCTCAATGTAACCGATGCCGGGCCGCAGAATGTATGCATCGGGGATGGAAGGCTGCGGAACGCGTCCGCGGCGGATCTCTATCGTTTCGATACGGTTTGCCGCCGCCCGCTCGACCGTAAGGCGAAACGTGCTGCCCGTTGTGCCGCGGATCTTGTCGCGAACAGTATCGGATCCCTGGCCCGTCATTTTTTCGCCGTTGATGGCAACGATGCGATCGCCGTATTTGAGTTGAGCCCGCGACGCGGGCGAGCCGGGAAAGGTCGACAGCACATAGGTGTCGAGCGTGCCGCCGCGTTCGTAGTTGGCGATCGTCGCTCCGATGCCGGTGTAACCGCTCCGCTGTTCGTCGAGCAATTCTTTCCATTCCGCCTGATCGTGAAAATTCGAATGCGGGTCGAGCGAATGAAGGCCGCCTTCGAGAGCGGTTTTGATCAGATCGGCACCGGGCGTTTTTGCGCCGTCGATGTGGTTTTTCTGTATTAGCTGGAGGGCCTCGCGCAATTCCGCCGCGAGCCGCGAAGGTTTCTCGAGCGAGGATTCCGTTGGACGCGTGCCACCGGAGGCCGAGAAGGTGCTGCCGCTGCTGATCGAGAAAGGATCGCCGGGATTGAGAGGAACGACCTTCTGGGCATGTGCCGCCGCCGTGACCGAAAGAAGAAGGCAAAAACTAACGACACGACGCGAAACGCTCATAGGCTTTAATGCGAACTAATAATGGCGGAACGAACCCCGAGTGACCTCGGCAGAACGCTTCGAATAAAGAAAAAGATCGGCAGCCGAGGCGGCACCCTCGAGCCACCGATCATCAATTTTGTTTGATTCTTTATATATCGAAACCGTAGAGTTTTCCAAATAAAATGTGCGTTTTTCATTGCTTAGGCCGTCGCGTAAGCGAGAATGAATTTCGTACCCATGTAGTTTTCGCCCTTGCTTGCGCGCGGGCTTGCGCAGTGGCGGTTCAAAATGTTCTGATAAAAGTATTGACAGTGGGTTAGAAAAAGCCCGTTTTTCTTGAAAAATCTATGTCCGATTCCTTCAAATTACCGCCTCTTGAAATTGAACAATATAGCCTTGCGAACGGCCTGCGAGTCGTTCTAAATCCGGACAGTTCGATACCTGTAGTGTCGATCGCTGTTTATTACAACGTAGGTTCTCGAAATGAACGCGAGGACCGCACCGGTTTTGCTCATCTTTTCGAACACATGATGTTCCAGGGCAGCGAAAACGTGCCGAAGGCAGGGCATTTTCAATACATCATGAAGGCCGGCGGGACGATGAACGGCACGACGTCGAGCGAGCGGACGAATTATTATGAAACGCTTCCGGCGGACCAATTGCCGCTTGGGCTGTGGCTCGAATCGGATCGCATGCGATCGCTCGCGGTCACACAGGAGAATCTCGACAACCAACGCGAGGCCGTAAAAGAAGAAAAGCGGCTGCGTTACGACAATCAGCCGTACGGGCAAATTTTTGACCTGATCAACGAGATGATCTACAAGAATTTTGCCAATTCGCACTCGACGATCGGTTCGATGGACCACCTTGACGCCGCGACGGTCGAGGATGTTCAGGAGTTTTTTAGGATATTTTACGCGCCGAACAATGCCGTCCTGGTGTTATCGGGAGCGTTTGAGAGTGAGACGGCGAAGCAGTTGGTCGAGACATATTTCGGCGACATTCCTTCGCAGCCGCTGCCGCCTGAACTCGATGTTAGTGAACCTGTTGAGGTCGCCGCGAATTATAAGGAATGGGAGGACCAACTCGCTCCGTTTCCCGCATTTTTGATCGGCTGGAAAATACCGAAACGCCGCTCGCCGGAGTTCAATGCTCTCTATCTCGCCGGTAAGATCCTTTACGACGGCGACAGTTCGCGGCTTTATCAGAAGCTAGTCAAGGGTGAGGAATCCGTGATACAGCTATTTGGTTTTACCGACGAACGCCGCGGGCCGTCGAGCATTTTTGTCGGAGCGATCCCGAAGCCAGAAAAAGACCTGAGCAAGATCCGCGAGACGATCATGAAGGAAATTCACGACCTCGCCGCCCACGGCCCGACGGCTGAGGAGATGGAAAAGATCGAGAATCAGCTTGTAAACGATTCGGTGCGTATGCGTCAGTCGTCCATGTCGCGTGCGCAGCAGATCGCAGAATTTGCATTGTACGACGGCGATCCGACACTGATAAATACGGAATTGGAAGCGTTGCTGTCGGTCACCGCCGAACAGATCCGTCACGCGGTCGGCGTTTATTTGAATACCGAAAATCGGGCACTGCTCGATGTGGTCCCGGCAGGGAAAGGATAGAAGCGTGGGGAGCAGAGGAGGAGAGGAGTTAAGGACGTAGATTTCGCCTTGAGTTCCTTTACTCCTGAACTCCTTTACTCCTCGACTCAGAATATGACACCAGAAATGAAAAAAAGCCCTCCCGCACCGCTCGAACCGGTTTCGTTTGACATTCAGAAGCCGTTTGAGACGACGCTTGCAAATGGGCTTCGCGTCGTTGTCGTCGAAAACGAGCGTTTACCGCTGGTCAGCTATCGTCTCGCGTTCCATTCGGGCGACGTGAACGATCCGCAAGGCTGGACAGGGCTGTCGTCGGCGATGGGTTCGATGCTGACTGAGGGAACAGAGAACTACACGAGCCTGCAACTCGCCGAGAAGATCGAACGCCTGGGAGCGAGCATCTCGGCCAGCGTTTCGGATGATTTTTCGATCGTCGCGGCATCGACGCTTTCGCTTTACAGTTCGGAAGTCCTCGGCCTAATGGCGGAAGTCGTTCTGCGGCCAACATTTCCAGAGAACGAACTCGATCTTTACCGCCGAAATACCGTCGAGCACCTTAAGTTCCAGCGGTCGCAGCCGGGTTTTCTTGCGAATGAACAGGCCTCGCGGCTGATCTACGGCCAGCATCCGTACGCGACGATCTCGCCGAAGGCCGCGGATGTCGAGAAGATCGACCGCGACGCACTTGCTCGATTACACCGCTCGGTATTCGTCCCGAATAATGCGATGTTTATCGCCGTCGGCGACGTAAGGATCGACGAGCTGCTGGCTGAGCTAAACGATCATTTCGGCGAATGGCAGGCGAAAGATAGAGCCGCCCACGAGTTTCCGTCACCGCCCGCTCGCTCTTCTCGCAGCCTGACGATCGTCGATCGTCCTGGCTCGGCACAATCGAATATTGTCCTCTCAAATCTCGGCGTTGAACGCACTCACCCCGATTATTTTTCGATAATCGTAATGAATCAGGTGCTTGGAGCTGGAGCTTCATCGCGTATTTTCATGAATCTGCGTGAGGAAAAAGGCTACACATACGGAGCGTACACGCGGCTTGAGATGAAACGGCTCGCCGGAGATTTCGAGGCGACAGCCGAGGTTCGCACGGCGGTAACGGGCGATTCGCTCAAGGAGTTCTTTTATGAGCTCGACCGTATTCGTGCCGAAAAGGTCGGTGAAGAAGAGTTGCAGGACGCGAAAAACTTCCTGACTGGCGTGTTTCCGATCCGTGCCGAAACGCAGGAGGGCTTAACGAACCTGATCGTCAATCAGCAACTTTACGGGCTGCCGGAGGATTATCTGCAAACATATCGGCAAAACGTCGCGGCAGTCACCGCTGACGATTGTTTACGGGTTGCCCGAGAGCATATTCGCCCCGATGAGATGGCGATCGTTATCGTCGGCGACGCCGAAGAGGTTCTGTCGCAAGCGAGTTCATATGCGGAATCGGCCGAGATATTCGACACCGAAGGAAATCCGCAAGACGTTGCGAAATATGCGGTTTCAGGTTCGGAGGATACGGCTAATGCAGCGGGAACGTGGAAGCTGATGGTCGATTTTCAAGGCCAGCAGCTGCCCGTGACGCTGAAACTCGAACAAGACGGCGAAAAGCTGACCGGCGTGCTAGAAACAATGCTCGGAAACGGTACGATCGCTGACGGGAAGGTGTCGGGAAGCAAGATCGCCGCTACGGCAAACGCCGAAATGCAGGGCCGGCCGATCGAATTTACGATCACCGGCAAGATCGACGGCGAATCGGTTACGGGAAGTCTGTCCGCGCCGATCGTGCCCGATCCTCTACAGTTCACTGGATCTAGAGTATAGGTATTTGCCCGCAAAAAAGGCAAAAAGACGCGAAGAAGATATTCAAATCCTTTCGCGTCTTTTTGCGTTTTTCGCGGGGTAAAAAATTATGCGGGAGCGACGAACTGGATTATCGCAAAATCTGCTCCCGACGGGTCGGCAACCATTGCCATTCGGCCGACACCCGGGGCATCAAATGGTGGAACGCGCACGCTGCCGCCGTTCGCGGTGATCTTCGCGGCGGTGTCATCGGCATTTTCGACGGCAATATAGTTTGCCCAGTGCGAGGGGACATCGCCCCAATGCTCATCGATTGGCATAATGCCGCCGTGAGCCGCGCCGTTCAGAATTATCTCTTTGTACCGCATTCCCTGAGCGACCTTTGATTGCTCAAGTTCCCAGCCGAAAAGCTTCGAGTAAAACTCAGTCGCCGAATCCAGATCACGTGTTCGCAATTCTCGCCAGCAGATCTCACCGGCCTTGGGGATATCAAAATCAGCCATTTCTTTTCTCCTTATCTTTTCTGTGGGCAAGGCCGCTATGCCATCTTAAATATTGAAAACATCGCACCGGTCGGATCAGCGATCATTGCAAATCGCCCGGTATTTGGAATGTCCATCGGCTCCCTGATGATGGTGCCGCCAAGTTCAGCCGCCTGTCGTGCATACTCGTCTACGTCGTCTACACCGATATACGTCATGAAATGCGGAGGCGGAAGCTGTTCGCCTTCTCCGCACATCTCGGGCGTTATCTCGTAGAGTCCGCCGGCAGGGTATTCGCCGCCGGTCGAGAATTCATGGTAGGCAAACGCTCCGTCTGAGACATTGCTCTCCTGAAACTTCCACCCGAAAACACTGGTGTAAAAGTCCTTACATTTAGCTGCGTCGGTACTTGCGATCTCGGTCCAGCAGAACTCACCGTGGCCGGGTCCCGCTTGGGCGGCCATCTCGCTTGCTTCTTGAGACATAATTAAATTCCTCCTGAGGGGTTTTGGTTTTGAATGTGCTCCATTTTGTTCGAATAAAGCCGAATACGCAAGGGAGCGAAAAAAGTTTTTGTGGGAGAAATTGGGCCGCCGTCCGGTGTATTTGCGCTTCATGGAGAAAGCTTGGATGGTCGGGCAGCGGCCCAAAATCGAGCAACAAGATCGTCAGCCACGAATAACACGAATGAAACAAATTAAAGACCATCGGATTCGTTCCATTCGGGTTGATTCGTGGCGAACCTCTTAGCTGGCTTTACGCATCGGCACGACGCTTTTCTGCATCGCCTGTAAATGATCTATAAACTCGGACGCGGCGCGTTTCGAAAGCTCCGTCACGCTGCATTTCATAAGGTTTCCGCACTCTTTGGCCGCATCGATATCCGCATCGCGGGCGATCGAGCGGATCATGCTGAGCTGTTTCGCCGTGATCAGATCGCCGAGCGTTCTAGCTACAGAATCTTCGAATTGTCTCGGCTTCATTTCCGGTTTCTTCTCCTCGACGACTGGGCTTTCACTCTCAAACGACTCAAACTCACGCTTGTACAGCTCACGAGCGATCCCGAATTTTACTGCGGCTCGTTTCAACGCATCGTGCTCCGCTTTCTTGATTCCGGTTTCGCTCGAAGCTCGGCCGGTTCCGACGCCTTCGCGGGTGACCCCGTCTATCGTTATCGCAACGGTCACGGTGACTATGTCGCCGATCGGGCGGATGTCCTTGATCGAATGGCCCCAATTCGGAGCGTGTTCGTCGAGAATGTCGGCGACGGTGTGCCATTCGACGTATTCAACCGTCTGCGGCTGGCCGCTGCGGTCGCGTCGGCCTTCGCGGTGGCGGATCAGGTTCGGGTCGACGGTCTTTCGCAATTCCTTTAATGTCGTCGAAAAATCGAGCACGTTATTTGCCGTTTCGTTTAGTTCAAATAGAGTTGCCGTCGATGCTGCTTTCGTTTCTTCTGCGTTGCGTTTCATTTTTCTGTCTCCTGGTTGTTTCCAAAATCGGCGGGCCGGATGCTCATGTCAGGAGTGCCTGCTATCCTCCATCGCGGCCTCGCCGATCTTCTGTTCGCCAGCTTTTTACAGGCGTTCAAGCCGACTCAGTATCAATTTCAAAGATGTCTATCCACCCTTAGCGGTTGCATCTGTGAAACAGTGTACCCGAAAAATAAAAATGTTGCAAGAGTGAAATATGGTGTTGCAATCAAAAAAATGATGTGCTATGTTTTATTTGTGAAATAGCAAATCCAGGTATGGTACCCGCTACGAACAATCATGGAGGAAACGAAAAAACTATGGCATACAATAAAAACCCAAGTCTGATAAACACCCTCGAACTAGGTAAGGCGATCAAACGCCGCCGCGAGGAATTGAAACTTAGCCTGCGTGACGTCGCTGATGTTACCGATGTTTCGGCATCGACGCTGTCGCGTATCGAAAACGGCACGGGCCGCCCGGACGCCGATAACATCGCGCGTTTGACGCAGTGGCTCGACATGCCGGTCGACCGCCTGATGACCAAGCACACGGACGACAATGTCGAGCCGGTCATCTATTACCCGCACGAACCGACTACCGACATCATCGAAGCTCACCTTCGTGCGGACAAGAACCTGACGCCCGAAACCGCAGTCGCTCTTTCGGAACTATTCCGTGTCGCTTATCAGCAGTTCAGCGGAACAGGGAAGAAGAAATAATATTGCGGCCAAGAAAATAAGGCAGATCAATTATTTAACACTCTAGACAAAACATGCATACACATAGACAAGAATCTGAATTTGGCGGCCTCATTAGTATCGATACGACGTTTGTATTGTTCTTTCTTGCTTTGGAATACGGCCGGGCTGTAAGGCTCTTCTCCGTCGACGGAGTGCTGATGGGAACAACGATGCTGATGGTGCTCGCTCTGCCTTATTTTCTCCCGTCACGATACGCGAAACCAACATTTTCAAACTGGATAGCCGGGCGCACGGCCATCGCATGCCTCGGGCTATTGCTCGGCATCGCAATGAGCTACAGCGTTGGTACGATATTGCCGGTCGGCTTCAGCGTCATCCCGATGGCCGGCCTGATCGTCGCCGCTTTTATTAGCTGCTACATCCAGTTTTACAGTTTGATGAAACTCCGCCCGGTAAAATAGGCAAAAAGCGCCGGAAGGAGCAAAAAAAGGTCCGCGTCAGTTTCGGGAAACTGGCGCGGATTTTTTAGTCTTGAGGTAGTTCTCGCAGAAGATCTGCTAAGTCGTATTTGTCGGCTTTGCGATTCGCTATATCGATCAGAGCCGCGTAAAGTCTGCGGTCAGGATCAAGGATGATAATCCCGTTCAGATCGAGAAATGCGAGGCCTGAAACAAGAGCGGTTCTTTTGTTTCCGTCCAGAAACGGTTGGTTCTCGGCAATATGAAACGCATAAGCCGCCGCCATTTCAAAGATATCCTGATGTAGATATTCTCCGCCGAAACTTGACTGTGGCGTCATCACGGCCGATTCGAGCAAACCTTGATCACGGATTCCTTGGATTCCGCCGTACGCGTTTAATTGTTGACTGTGGATTTCCAATACTTCGGCGACCGAGAGAAATATTGGTTCAATCATTGAGCAAGCTTACGAAGCGTCTTGTCATGATTCTTCATCACGCGATCAACCGCGGACTTAAGTCGGGCAGCACGTTCTTCTTTAGCCAGAGGCTCGATGATCAGGCGGTCGCCGTCGGTTCTGATGTTGAGCGGTGTGTCCCGCTCAATGCGGAGCAGATCAAGAATTGGCTTCTCGATGATGATACCGAGGCTGTTTCCTATTACTGTTAGGTTCTTGATCATATGCTTATGTTATAACGATGTAAGGACATTGTCAATACCCTTTTATGCTGTCGCGATGGACTGAACCGGTGAGGTCACAAGTGCATGAAGGGTGCTCACTTGCCGAACGAGTTCCACATATTGGACTGGCGTTAAAGCCTGTGCACCATCGCACAGAGCCTCCTCCGGCTTCGGATGCACTTCGATTATCAACCCATCGGCCCCGACAGCGACACCGGCACGCGCCAAAGGCGTGACCATGTAATTGTGGCCGGTTCCGTGTGACGGGTCGACGATTATAGGGAGGTGGGTCATGCGGTGTACTGCTGGGATCACTGATAGATCCATGGTGTTCCTAGCGTGGCTCGCAAAGGTGCGAATCCCGCGTTCGCAGAGAATGACGTCATAATTTCCCTCTGCCATGATGTATTCGGCGGCAAGAAGGAGCTCATCGAGCGTCGCGGAAAGGCCGCGTTTTAGCAGCACGGGCTTTCGCGTTTTCCCGACATATTTCAGCAGCGAAAAATTCTGCATGTTGCGGGCTCCGATCTGGATGCAGTCTCCGTACTTTTCGACCGCATCGACGCCGTGCTCGTCCATTGCTTCGGTGACGATATTCAGGCCGTATTGATCGCGAACTTCGGCGAGCATTTTGAGGCCTTCCTCGCCAAGGCCCTGAAATGCATATGGTGAAGTTCGCGGCTTGTAGGCTCCACCGCGAAAGAACCTGGCACCGCTTTCGGCGATCACATCGGCCGCCGCGAAAAGCTGCTCGCGTGATTCAATGGCACACGGGCCCGCGATGATCGCGAGTTCGTCGCCACCGATCGTCGCGGTTCCAACCTTAACGATCGATTTTTCCGGCCGAAGATCTTTTGAGATCAGCTTGTACGGCTTCGTTACGCGGATCGCCTCGGCAACACCCGCGAGGTTTTCAAAATGCGCCGGATCGATCGACCCTCGATTGCCGGTAATACCTATCGCGGTGCGGCTTTCGCCTGGCATCGTGTGGCCGCGAAAGCCCAGAATATCGATGACTTCAAGTACCCGTTCAATATCGGACGGCTTGGCGTCCGGCTTCATTACGATCAACATATAAATCTACCTAATATAACTTTATCGGAATAAGTTAGAAGTTCGAAGTCTGAAGTTATAACTAACAACTTCGAACTTAAAACCTAAAACTAATTCCGAAAAAACGTGTCAACGCTTCGGCACCAGACGGGAGACAAAACTTTCGACAGCTGAAACAGAGTCGTCTGCATTTTTCTCGATCACGGAAACGATCGCCGACCCGACGACCGCCGCATCGGCGTATTGCCAAACCTCTTCTATTTGCTCGCTCGTAGAGATGCCAAAACCCACGGCGATCGGAAGATCGGTGAGCTTCCTCGCTCGGTCGACCAGCTGCTTTGCCGCCGAACTGGTCGAATCGCGTGCTCCGGTAACTCCGGCCCGCGAAACCGCATAGATGAAGCCGCGGGCCCGCGAACAGATCTCATGCAGCCGATTATCGCTCGTAGTCGGGGCGATCAATGAGATCAGGTCAATGGAATTTTCCGCGAGAGCATCGCCGGTCTTCGCAGCTTCTTGCTCGATCACATCTGTCAGCAAGACGCCGTCGATGCCAGAATCGGCCGCCTCGGGGGCAAACTCGACCAATCCAAACCGATGTATCGGATTGAAATAGCTGAACAAAACGAGCGGAACATCGCTTTTCGCTCGGAACAAACGAGCAAGCTCTAGGACGTCCTTCAAAGTTGTGCCATTTGCCAGCGAACGTTCCGAGGATCGCTGGATCGTCGGCCCGTCGGCCATCGGATCACTGAAGGGAACTCCGAGTTCGATGACATCGGCACCAAGGTCCGCCAGCTTCAAAACGATCTCAAGCGAGGTCTCAAGATCAGGATCGCCCGCCGTGACGAACGGGATAAATCCTTTCTGGCCTGCCGAACGAAGGGCTTCGAATTTTTTCGAGATTCGACTCATTTACGTGTTGATCTGCGGTAAACAAACAAAAGCTTTCCAACTTTTTATCTTTTACTTCTTACTTTTCACTCACTTCGAATAACCATACGCTTAGTCATTAAGCGTCTCGCGATCAGCGATTAACTCACGAACGGTGTTAACATCCTTATCGCCCCGACCCGAAAGATTGACGATCATCACCTGATCGCTGCTCATGGTAGGAGCGATCTTTATTGCATGAGCAACTGCGTGCGACGATTCGAGCGCCGGGATGATGCCTTCGGTTTCGGACAGCGTTTTGAACGCCGCGAGGGCTTCGCTGTCGTTCGCCGAGGCATACTCAACTCGACCGAGATCGTGCAAAAATGCATGTTCCGGCCCGATCGAGGCGTAATCGAGCCCGGCGGAAACAGAATGCGTCGCGGCGATCTGACCGTTCGCGTCCTGAAGCAAATAGCTTTTTGTTCCCTGCAAAACTCCGACATCGCCCGTCGCCATGAACCGCGCCGCGTGTTCACCAAGACCATTTCCCCGGCCGCCGGCTTCGACGCCGATCATTCGAACGTCGTCGTTTAGAAAAGGATGAAACAGCCCGATGGCATTCGACCCGCCGCCGACGCACGCAACGAGGGCGTCCGGCAGACGGTTTTCTTTCTCCATGATCTGCTCCCGAGCCTCGCGGCCGATGATCGCCTGAAAATCGCGAACCATCAGCGGATATGGATGCGGCCCGAGTGCGGAGCCCAACAAGTAATACGTCGATTGGACATTTGTCACCCAATCGCGAAGAGCCTCATTTATAGCATCTTTCAGCGTCCGTGAACCCGAATCGACACCGCGAACGTCTGCACCGAGAAGCTGCATTCTAAAAACATTCGGCTCCTGCCGCCGCATGTCTTCGGTGCCCATGTAAACAACACATTCTAAGCCAAACAGAGCACAAACAGTCGCCGTCGCAACCCCATGCTGACCCGCACCGGTTTCAGCAATTATGCGTTTCTTGCCCATTTTTCGGGCGAGCAGTATCTGGCCGATGCAGTTATTTATCTTGTGAGCACCCGTGTGATTTAGGTCTTCACGCTTGAGATAGATCTTCGCTCCACCAAGTGTTTCCGTCAGCCGCCTCGCAAAATACAATGGCGACGGACGCCCGACATAGTTATTAAGCAGATCCTGAAATTCGGCGTGAAAGTCCGCATCATCACGAACCGCAAAATAGCCGGTCGTTAATTCATCTAGCGGCGCGACCAAGGTCTCAGGCACAAACCGCCCGCCGTACTCGCCCCAATAGCCGTGTTCGTCTGGTTCGTAGTTAGTCATGCATTCTTCGCGTTCCTAATAAACTCCTCAACCTTCTTCGGGTCCTTTCTGCCCGGCGAAGATTCGACACCGCTCGCCACATCGACGGCGTAAGGCTTTACGATTTTTATCGCTTCCTCAACATTATCGGGGTGAAGCCCGCCGGCGAGATACACGGTCGGAAAAAACGTGGTAAATTCCTTTGCCCTGTTCCAATCGAAGACCTTGCCGGTTCCGCCATATTCATTAGGCACATAAGAATCAAGAAGAATCGCGTGAGCGTCCAGTGCAGGGTCGTGGATCCCCGCCATGACCGGCTTCATCCTAACAGCTTGAATGATCTTCAGCCGTGCCTTCGATCTCAAGTCCCGAACATAGGCTCGATCTTCATCGCCGTGCAGTTGGATCGCCGAAATTCCCGTTACCCGAGCGATCTCAAGTACACCGGCCAGCGACATATTTACAAGTACACCGACAGTCGAAACTCCGGTGGGAAGCTTATCAATGATCGCCTTCGCTGCGTCCGGACTGATGTAACGAACGCTTTTGGAGTAGAAATTGAATCCAAGTTCGTCCGCACCTTTTTCGACGGCGTGCAAGGCGTCTTCGAGATTGGTTATGCCGCAGATCTTCACTCTCGTCATTCGCTCAGCCCTCGCAAGGTACCGACGACGTCGCCGGTTCGCATTAGTGCTTCCCCTATCAGGAAACCGTCGAAACCGAGTCCGCGGAGTTCATCTATCTCTTCGCGGGTCGAGATCCCGCTTTCGGCGATCATGACGACGCCTTCGGGCTTGTTGGCTATCAGGCTTCGCGATGTGTCGAGTGAGACTTCGAGCGAATGCAGATCTCTGTTGTTTACGCCGATGATCGATGCCCCGATGTCAACCGCTTTCTGAAATTCTTCTTCATCGTGTATCTCGACTAGAACGTCCATACCGAATTTCGCCGCGGTCGTGTGCAAAGCCCTCAGTTCATCGAGCGGGAGTGCCGCGACTATCAGCAGTATGGCCGACGCACCCGCGGCCGCAGCTTCGATAATCTGATATTCGTCGACAATAAAATCCTTACGAAGCAACGGCAGGTTGGCATGCTTTCCCGCCGTTACGAGGTCTGAGATCGATCCGTCGAAGTGGGCCGGTTCGGTCAGGACCGATATCGCGGCCGCACCGCCCGATTGATAGCTTCGGGCAACCTTGGCCACATCCACCTCGCCGCGAATCACGCCCTTCGAGGGGGAAGATCGCTTGATCTCGGCAATGATATTTACCCGATCGCTTCTCGAAAGAGCAGTTTTGAAACGGTTCGGTTGGCGATCCGCATCATTTCGCTCGGCCTTTTTGATGAGTTTCGGCATGTAGCCGTAGTCGCGAGCCGCAGCTACGCGCTGGCGGGCTTCGGCGGTTACTTTTTCCAGAAAGGTCTGGCTCATTTTGCGGCTGCTCCTTTCATAATATTCAATTTTTTCAGAGCTTCGCCATTGCGGATGCTTGCTTCTGCCGCCGAATATGCTTCGGGAAGTGAATCCGCTTTTCCGGCTAAAAAGATCGCGGCTGCGGCGTTGATTAGAACTAGTCTTTCCGCATCACGATCAGTGAGTTCGTTGTTAAGTACAGCATTAATTAACTTAGAGCTTTGTTCCGGCGAGGATTTCGATGGAATGTCCTTGCCGAGCGTGTAAACGTCAAAATCAGCTGCTGTGATCTCAAAAACATCTACTTTATCGTTTGCGACTTCCGCCACGAGCGTCGAGCCTTTCAGAGCGATCTCGTCCAGCCCGCCCTCGCCATAAACGACCCACGAACGTTTCGTCTCGAGCCGGTTCAGCACGTTTGCCGTAGTTTCCAGCATATGTTTATCCCAAACGCCGATGACTGCATGCGGTGTCGAAGCGGGATTGCACAGTGGGCCGAGATTGTTAAATATCGTCGGCCGTCCGATCGAACGCCGGGCCGCCGCCAACGTCGACGAGAGCGAATGAAAACGAGGTGCGAACATAAAGCAAAGCCCATTTTCGTTCAGGTTTTGCTCGGATTTCGACGGTTCGATATCAACCTCGACGCCAAGACTTGTTAAAACGTCGACGCTTCCCGAATTGCTTGTCGCCGCACGGTTTCCGTGTTTTGCGACAGGCACGCCCGCACCTGCGATAACGAAAGCAGCGGCGGTTGATACGTTGAACGATTTCGCCGCACCGCCGCCAGTTCCGACGATGTCGACAAACGTCTCATGCCGCGACTCGATCCGTTTCATCCGCTCCCGCATTAGGCTTGCCATCGCAAAAAGCTCGTCCTCGCTCACGCCTTTTTCATTCCACGCGGCCAGAACGCTCGAGATCAGTTCGGCATCGTCGCAGCCGATCAGAGCGTCAAACAAAGTCTCAACCTCCGCCGCCTCAACTTCGGCCCCCAGCTGAAATTCTTCGAGATAATGTTCTAATATCCTGTCGTTCATCCCGTATGAGTTACGCCTTCAGGCGTGATCACGTCGCGCATGAGTTACGCCTTTAGGCGTGATCACGTCGATCCGTGTAAAGCTTCAGTGCCGAATTCGCAAAAAGATCTCGCCTAAAGGCGAAACTCTTACGAACCACATTCCGCGATCTCAACCGCCTTCAACAATCCTCGCGCTTTATTCACCGTCTCCTCAAATTCAAACTCCGGCACCGAATCGGCGACGATCCCCGCACCTGCCTGGATCTTCGCTATGCCATTTTCCAGAACCAACGTGCGGATCGCGATGCATGTGTCCATGTTGCCCGAATAGTCAAAATACCCGACCGCACCCGCGTAAACACCGCGTGGCGTGGGCTCGAGATCGCGAATTATCTCGATCGAGCTCACCTTTGGTGCACCCGAAACAGTTCCGGCCGGGAAGCAAGCGGCGAGTGCATCGAAGCGATCAAATCCATTCCTTAATTTAGCCGAGAGTGAACTAACCAGGTGCTGAACGTGTGAATATTTCTCGACGTGCATTAGGGAATCGACCTTGACGCTGCCGTATTCAGCCACCCGACCGAGGTCATTGCGCCCAAGATCAACCAGCATCAGGTGCTCGGCAACTTCTTTTTTATCGAGCCGCATTTCCTCCGCCAGTCCCGCGTCTTCGTCCGCGGTTTTCCCGCGTTTTCGCGTCCCGGCGATCGGCCGATATTCGAGCCGTTCGTTCTCACAACGCACTAGCATCTCAGGCGACGCTCCGATCACCTGTTTTTCACCCAGATCGAGCAGGAACATATACGGCGATGGATTCAGCGACCGCAATGCACGATAGATCGAAACCGGATCAGCCGAAGTCGGCCGCGTAAAGCATTGTGAAAGAACGGTTTGATAGCATTCGCCGGCGTTGATCAATTCCTTGATCTCGCGAACCGCATTCTCGAAATCTTCGCGTTTCCAGTTCGATTCAACGCGAACGGCGTGGTCATAACCGCCTGCGTGAGCGGGCGGCCAGTTGCCCAACCCAGGCTCCTCTAATCGACGACGGATCAAGGCGTTGCGTTCAAAACCGGTCGGCGCTTCGCCTTCGAAATCCACCGAGATCACCTTTATCACTTGCCGTGCGTGGTCGAACGCGACGATGGAATCGAAAAACATCATCGCAAATTCCGGCTTACCGCCCGTAAGCTTCGGCTCGAACCATTCGCAGCAGTCGAACCCGAAATACCCGATCGCCCCGCCGATAAACGCCGGCAGTTCGGCGTCAATTTCGGCGACGTTCTCCGCAAAATGCCGCCGCAACTCCTCAAATTCCTCGCGCCCAGCCGCCAAAACCCGCGTCGGCCCCGCGCCGATAAACGAATACCGAGCAAGCGATTTCCCGCCTTCAACCGACTCAAGCAAAAACGATCGTTCACTGCTCGCCGACAGCTTCAAATACACCGCCAGTGGAGTCAGAAGATCCGCAGCCAGAGTTTCGACGACTGCCGTTAACTTTATGATTTTTCGGTTAGGTCGATCCATTAAAAAAAACAATCAAAAACGCCGCTTGAGCGTTCATCTCAAGCGGCGTCGTATGCAAAAACCTATTCCGGATGACCGTTCAAGCCACCATTGCATGACACCGAACTTGCCACCACCACGTGGCAAATGCACTTTTTCTATTCGTCGTGAATGTCATTGGAATCATTAAACCTGAACATCATCTAAGTTGTCAACTACATCTTCTCCGGCACCTCGATCCCTAGTGTCGCGAGCGATTCGGTCAATGAGCGACGAGCCATGTCCGCGACCACGACCAGGATCGCCCGTTTAACTTCGTCCGTTTCGGCGATGATCTTGTGGTTGTGGTAGAAGAGGTTGAACGCTTTTGCCAGGTTGAACGTGTATTTTGCGAGGATCGCGGGTTCGTGGGCGGTCGCGGCCTGGTGGACGGCTTCGTCGAGGCGGGAAGCGAGGATGGCCATTGACCATACGTCATTTCCAATGTCGGAAGCGAAGATCTCGGCTACTTTTTCGGTGTCGGCCAGTTTAGCTCGGGACGATTCGACGGATTCGCCCTTTTCGACAAGTTTACGGAAGATCGAGTTGGCCCTAACGGCGGAATATTGGCAGAAACAGCCCGTCTCGCCTTCGAACGAGAGAGCTTCTTTGAAATCGAAAACAATGACGGTATTTCTTGTGAATTTAAGTAGAAAATATCTTAAGGCACCGACCGCAAGTTGATGGGCGATAAGGGCTTTTTCTTCCGCGGGGATTTCAGCGTGACGTGACTCGACCTCGGCCAAAGCGTTGGCTTCAAGTCGGTCGATAAGGTCGTCGGCCTTTACTCCGAGGCCCTTGCGGCCGCTCATTTCGATGAAGGTCCGTTTTCTATCGTCTTCACTTAATTCGAACCCGAGTTCCTCAGCCGCCGCAGGCGAGAGTGCGACCATTTCGTACGCAAGATGGACACTCGCTTTTTCGCCGCGTTCCGGAGATATCGCCGCAACTCCTTTCTTTACAACCTCTTGTGGGTATGATTGTCGCGTGTCAATAACGTTGTAAATAGTTTCGCCGCCGCCGAAATGCGTGTGCTGGTGATCGTTCGGATCGGGCGTCGTTATCCAAATCTTTTTACCATCGGAATAGGTGTGAAACAGTTTGTAGTTGAAATCGAGCCCGAGAATCCCAAGCTTCCACATCTGATAAGCAATATCCTTGCCGGTGTAAGTCACTGTGCCGTTTGATTTTACGAGGATCTTGTCGGCTTCGTGATCATCGCTGCCCTCGTGCGATTCCCACGGCATGACCCAGCAGCCTTTGTGAGCTCCTTCATCGACAAAGTGAATAACGCCCAAGCGTTTCATTTCCTCAAAAGCCTTGTCCCAGAAATGCAGATGCAGGATCTCGCTCTCACGCGGGAGCAGGTCGTAGCGGATCGACAGGCGTTCCATCGTGTCGGTTATGCACTGGACGTTTCGAGTGGCGACGTAATCGGCGAGCTCGGC
Organism: uncultured Chloracidobacterium sp.; assembly: GCA_964410495.1. Classification (GTDB taxonomy): domain Bacteria; phylum Acidobacteriota; class Blastocatellia; order Pyrinomonadales; family Pyrinomonadaceae; genus OLB17. Next base: position 32,239 of record CAYPGP010000016.1, on the reverse strand, counting down.
GGTCGGGTTATTGCCTTCTTCGATGAGGTGAAGGACTTCGGCCCGTTTAGCTTTTAAGGCATCGTCAGTCTGATATTTTTGTCCGACCTGAGCATATAGATCCCAGCAGTAGTAATCGAACGATCTGCCGGCCGCTCCAAGCTCTTTATCGAGAGTCTTTATATCGTCTAGGCTCATGTTCAACATGAACATGAACCCGGCTACCACGTCGGCAACTTGAACGCCAGTGTTATCGATGTAGTTCTGCACTTCGACCTGCTTTCCGGTCGCTGTCAAGATGCGTTGAAATGTGTCGCCGAGAACCGAATTACGAACATGGCCGATATGCGCCGCTTTGTTCGGATTTACTGAGGTATGTTCGACGCACACCTTCGTCGTCTTCGCTCCGCGGTTCGGAAGCGGATCGGCAGCGGCGTTTTTATCGAGAAACGACGCACGATCGAAGAAAACGTTGAGATATCCCGGCCCGGCGATCTCGACTCGGCCGACGAAGTCGAATTGTTCCAGTTTCGCCTTCAAGACCTCGGCAATTGCACGCGGATTCTGCTTTTCGCCGGTCGACTCTTTGATCTTTTTCGCGAGTTCAAAGGCGACGGGGAAGGCGACGTCGCCAAGTTCGGTCTTCGGAGGAGTTTCGACCGCGATCATGTCCGGCTCAACGCCAAATTCCGAAACCGCGGTCGTACGAACCGCTTCGCGGAGTGCTTTCTGTATCTCAGTAAGTGTCATAAGGCAAACGGAAATTATAGTTGAGCGGCATCAGGTACGCAATCAGGTTGATCGGGCGATTTTATCGGGCGGCATATACAGCCCGATCTCAAAGTCTCGAGTTGCGGTCCCGGTGCTCGCTTTGCAGCCTTGAGTTAGAGGGCCTATTTTTAACGCAGCGGGCCGCAAAGAATGCAAAGAAAAACGTAGCGGCGGAAATGCCTGCTAGCTTTAGCTTTTCCCGCAAAAACGCTAGAATCAAAGGCTTACGGCATAAACGAATGGCTAAGAAGATCAAGAAAAATATCGATCTCGCGAAGATCGCCGAGGGTGTGAGGCTGATGCTAGAAGGAATGGGCGAAGACCCCGACCGCGACGGCCTAAAAAAGACGCCAGAAAGGGTTGCGGACTTTTACGCAGAGCTTACAGAAGGAATGTGGATCGACGCCGCGTCGCATATCGTTCCGCTGCCCGGCGATAGCCATGATGAGATGGTGCTAGTCAAAGATATTTCCATCGCGTCGGTGTGCGAGCATCATCTGGCGCCGTTTGTCGGGAAGTGCCATATCGCTTACATCCCGAAAAACGGCCGGATAATAGGACTATCGAAGCTCGCCCGTATCGCCGAGGTGTTCGCCCGCCGACTTCAGGTTCAGGAGCGGCTTACTCAAGAGATCGCACGGACTTTGTTCGATAATCTGGACCCGATAGGAGTGATGGTGGTCATCGAAGCGGAGCACACTTGCATGACGCTTCGCGGGGTCAGGAAACCCGGTTCGACCACGATAACATCTGCAGTTTTGGGTGGTTTTCGAAAGGATCCCCGCACGCGTGCGGAAGCAATGTCATTAATAAAAGGATAGAAAGTATGAAAAGAACTATTGCCTTACTGATAGCTATCTCGATCCTGACGTCGGTTTCATTTGGGCAGGACATGTCATCGAAATTCGACGAAACGAAGATGCGCGAACGCGTAAAACGCCTCTCGATGGATGATTTCGAAGGCCGGGGGCCGGGAACCGCAGGTGGGAAACGTGCGGCTCAATACCTCGCAGATCAGATGAAGTCATCGGGCGTAAAGCCCGGCAATAAAAGCAGTTACTTTCAAAACGTGAAGCTCGTTGGCGTGAAAGCTGACCCCGCGACTCAGCTCGTAGCGAAGAGTGCTCAATCGACCGACACTTTTAAATTCGCTGACGACTTTGTCGCGACGACCGGAGCCCAATCAAAAGACGTCGCGGTCAATTCCGAAGTCCTGTTCCTCGGTTACGGGATCGACGCTCCGCTCTATAATTGGAACGATTACAAAGGCGATGTTAACCAGTACAAGGGCAAAGTGCTGATGATCCTGGTCAACGACCCGCCAGCAACCGCCGCAGAGCCGAATCTGTTCGGCGGACGAGCCTTAACTTATTTCGGACGTTGGACTTACAAGTACGAAGAAGCAGCGAGAAAAGGCGCCGCGGGCGTTATTCTGGTTCATACCAATGAGTCAGCTGGCTACGGCTGGAACGTCGTTCGTACCTCGAACGGAAACTGGCGCTATGAGATCGCACGTTCGAACGCCGACAAAACGCCGTTCCTGCAGTATCGAGCGTGGATGACAAACGACGCTGCAACACGGCTCGCAAAACTTGGCAATCGCGACCTCGAACAGCTAAAGCAGCAGGCTAAGAGCCGCGATTTCATGCCCGTCAGCCTGGGCGTCGCCGCTGATCTGAAGTTGAACAGCGAACTTACAACATTTGATTCACCGAACGTAGTAGGCAAGATCGAAGGCAGTGATCGGAAATTGAAGAGCGAATACGTCCTTTACACAGGGCATTGGGACCATCTTGGCATCGGTGAAGCTGACGCGAATGGCGATAAGATCTATAACGGCGCGTACGATAATGCTTCAGGCCTGGCCGCGATTCTTGGCATCTCCGACGTGATCATGAAGCTACCGAAGAACGAGCGGCCAAAGCGCTCGATATTTATTCTGTTTCCAACGGCCGAAGAGCAAGGGCTGCTCGGGGCGGAGTATTTTTCGAGATTTCCATTAACTCCGCTCAATAAGATCGCTGGGAATGTGAATATTGACGGGGTTAATTTTTTCGGAAAAACACGAGATTTTGCGGCGCTTGGCTCGGAGCGTTCAACGCTAGGCGATATCGTCCAATCGGTGGCGAATGAGCGCCAAATGACTCTCGAGGGCGATATGCAGCCCGAACAGGGATTTTTCTTCCGATCGGATCATTTTCCTTTCGCGAAGGTCGGGGTTCCGGCGGTCAGCCTGCGGCACGGAGACGATTTTGTAACGCCGCTAACGGGTGAGGCTTTGAATTTCTTCCGGAATTACAATGCGAAATACTATCACCAGCCTTCGGACCAGTACTACGACTGGTGGGACGCATCCGCTATGGTTCAAAACGCCGAGCTCGGCCTCGCGATCGCGATGAAGATCGCAAATTCGCCGACGATGCCGCGGTATAAGGATTCGGACGAATTTTCGGCGCCCGACAAGAAGCGATTTGGTCGGTTAGCTAACTAGATTGCGGTGATTAGCTAAGTTGTGGCAGAATGTTCTCGGTCGAGGTGCGAAGCAATGACGAAAGTAAATGTACACCAAGCGAAATCTCAGCTGAGCAAACTCATTGAGTTAGCCAAGAAGGGCGAGGATGTGGTTATCGCAAAGAATGGAAACGACGAGGTTCGTCTCGTTCCGGTGGCTGCAGAACAAAAGGATTGGTGGGGGATGGACGAGGGAAAAGGCTGGATCGCAGAAGATTTTGATGAGCTGCCGGACGACTTGATGAGAGCTTTCTATGGCGAAGACGAAGAGGATCTTGTTGGACACGCAGGTGTTCCTGTGGATATTTCTGGAACCGAAGAAAATCCCCGCGAAAGTTAAATCATATTTGCGTGACGGCCACGGAACTGAAATCTACTTCTCTCATGCGTCGAGTTGGGAAATCTTGATCAAATTTGGGAAGGGGAAGCTTTCCTTACCGCAGCCGCCCGACGATTTCGTTCGCAGCCGCATTTCGCGGGCCGGGTGGTTACACATGCCTATCGAACTCGACCACGTCCTCAGCGTTTTCAAACTGCCCGATCATCACAAGGATCCTTTTGATCGCTTGATAATCTCTCAAGCGTCGCACGAGAAAATACCGGTACTCACCGTCGATCCGAGATTTCGTGATTACCAGGTTGAATGCATAACGTTCGCCGATTTTAGCTAATGAATAGACCGTTTTACATCACAACTCCCATTTACTACGCGAACAGCCTGCCGCACCTTGGGCATCTGTACACGACGATCGTGGCCGACGCGGTGCGGCGGTATAAGCGGCAGCGTGGGTTCGATACCTATTTCCTGACTGGAACAGACGAGCATGGCATAAATATTCAGCGTGCCGCGGAGAAGAATGGCCGAACGCCGCAGGAGCAGGTCGACTATATTTCCGGCGAATTGAAGCGGATGTTTGCCGATTTTGGGCTCGATCCGGGGCACGGCGGTTATGACATCTTCATGCGAACGACCGAGCCGTTTCATTACGAGGGTGTCGCTCAGCTATGGAAGGAAATACAGGATAGCGTCACCCCCAAAGGTAATCCCGCAATTTACGAAGGATTTTATGAGGGCTGGTTTTGCAGTCCGTGTGCTGAGTATAAGTCCGAATCTGAATTTCAACTAAATAGATCTGAAAAATTACGGGAATACTCTTCTGCGGTTGTAAGTGAGCTAAGGAACGCCGGTAACCGTGGGATTCTGGAGAACTCGAAAGTCGAATTTTATTCGGGGCTGTTAACTAAGATTTCTAAGGGAGACTTGGACTGCCCTACGGGAATTTATTTGGCTGAATCCGAGTTGAAAGAACAGTTCGGTAAAGAAGAGGAGATCTCCGGATACGCACTATTGAAGAACTTTATTGAAAAAGGTGAGGGAAAAGAATCTCCAGCCCTGATCGCGAATTTTAATGATTTTCAAAGCTTGGTGGTTGAAGAAGATTTACTATTTCCACGTTGTCCTATCCACCTTTCTCAGCTTGACCTCGTTTGGGAAGAAAGTTATCGATTTCGTTTGTCTGACTACGACGAGTTCTTGATTAGGGAAATCGAAAAAGAGCCGAGTTTGATTCGCCCCCCATCACGAAAAAACGAAGTTTTGTCGTTCATACGTGGCGGCCTACAAGACCTGTCAATTAGCCGTCCAAGATCGTCAGTCGATTGGGGAATTCCAGTTCCAGGCGATGAGAATCACGTTATGTATGTCTGGATGGACGCTTTGGCCAATTACATCACCGCGATCGGTTACGGAAACGCCGAAAGGGCGTCCGTCGGCTTTGAGAAATATTGGCAAAATGTGACGCATCTGGTCGGGAAGGACATCCTGCGTTTTCACACGGTGTACTGGTTTTCCTTTCTTCACGCCGCTGGATTGCCTTTGCCGAAAACGGTTTATGCCCACGGAATGTGGCTCGATGCGGATGGGCGTAAAATGGGCAAAACGTTAGGTAACGTGATAGAAGTTGATGTTTTACATGAGCATTTTCAGGTCGATGCGATACGGTATTTTGCTCTTCGTGAAATGGTCTTCGGACAGGACGGCAAATTCGGTTACGAAAACCTGATCGAACGCACGAACGCCGACCTTGCAAGCGGCCTCGGCAATCTCGCTAGCCGGACGTTTTCGATGATCACAAAGTACCGCGAAGGCGTGATCCCGAACGGAAAGATCGCCGAATCGAACTACCTCAATGCAAAACGAGCGGGCGTGAATCCCGACGATCAGGAGATCGCCTCGGTCGTTGAACATGCTCGTGACGAGTTTTTGCGTGCGTTCGACAATTTCGAATTCAGCCAGGCACTCGAAACGGCGTGGTCGGTCATCGCCCGCGTCGACAAATTGATCTCCGATTCGAAGCCATGGGAGCTGATAAAGGACGAAAATCAGGCTGAAACCCTCAACGCGGTTCTCTTCCGGGCCTGTGAAACGCTGCGTTGGCTTTGCATCCAGCTTTATCCGGTAATGCCCGAGGCGTCGAAAAATATTTACAACCAGATCGGCCTCGGCGAAGATATCGCCGAGCTTGACCCCGCACAGCTAACTTGGGGCGGACTCGCCGCCGGTACGAAAATAGGAGAGACCGTCGGCGTTTTTCCGCGAATCGATAAGAACAAGGTTATGAGTCAAATAGAAGAGAGTAGTCAGAAGTCAGAAGTCAGTAGTCAGAACGAAGCTGCGACGGCAGCCGCCGTGTCAGAACCGGGAGTGGTAGCGACGGGGTCGGCCGTTGCTGTGGAACAAGCAGCGCCAGAACCCGACAACTTCATCACGATCGACGATTTCCTGAAGGTCGAGCTACGCGTCGGGGAGATCAAGGTCGCCGAACGCATCCCGAACGCGGACAAGCTGCTCCGCTTCGAGATCGATCTGGCCGAAGAAAAACCCCGCCAGATCCTCGCCGGACTCGCCGAGTACTACGACCCCGAAACCCTCATCGGCCGCAAGGTCGTCGTAGTTGCCAACCTAAAACCCCGAAAAATGCGAGGCCTCGAGAGCCAAGGCATGATCTGCGCCGCCTCGCTCGAAGACAGTACAGGCCCGAAACCGGCATTAGCTTCGTTTTTGGAGGATGTGGAGATCGGTGCGAGATTGAAATGAATGCCCTTCTGCTGGCATCAAAAAAGCTTTTACCTTCGCGGGATCACTTAGTTCACGTTAAATGAAGAAATGTTCGCAAGAAGAGAAAATAATACTTTGCAGACTTGAGTTATGAGATCAGTAATAACTATATCGGTCATTTTTCTTTCGGCTTTCTCTGCGCTGACCGCCTTGGCGCAGGCACCACCACCCAAGCCGGCTACCCCAGCTGATTGGGGCACGGTAGAAAAGGGGATCTTTCAGAGTCGACTTGTTGGACTTCGAATGGAAATTCCCGATGGATTTTCGGTAGCCTCAACCGCCGAAGCAGAAATGCTAACCAATGCAGGAGCCGACCTGGTCAAGAAGAGTGAGGCGGCTGATAGAAAGCTGGACGAAGCTCTTCAGAACTCTAAACGGCTCTTGTTATTTTCGGAAAAGCCATTAGGAACGTCGCAAAATGCCGCGTTCGAGATCGTAGCCGTTCGCCAGGCTCAGGGCGTTTCCGCTAACATGGCGCTCGCGGCGAGTGTAACTGCACTAAAAAGTACAAGGTTTGAATTAAAAGGAACTAAGAGTCCGATAAAGGTTGGGCCAAATAGCTTCGCGAGCGCGAATCTGGAACTACCAATCGGAGATACCCTGCTCAAACACCGGATGTTCGTCATAATGCATCGCGGCTACTCCGTGCTGATCGGCATTACGTACTCTAACCAGGAGCAGCTCACGAATATGGAGAAAATTCTCTCGTCCTTAATTCTCGTCAAGTGATTTTAATTGATTCCCATTGCCACATCGACGGTTCTCAGTTTGATGAGGACCGTGACGAGGTTGTCGCACGTGCTAGGGAAGCGGGCGTGGCGATCATGTTGTGTGTCGGGACGGGTGATCCGCATTCGGGTGAGATCGCTAAGGCGGTGGCGGTCGCGGAGAGCTATGAGGGAGTTTACGCGAGCGTTGGCGTGCATCCGCATGATGCGAAGTTGTACGACGACGCAGCCGAAGAGCATTTGATCGAGCTTACGAAGAGCGAAAAGGTCATCGCGTGGGGCGAGATCGGGCTTGATTATTATTATGACCATTCGCCACGGGATGTGCAGCGAGACGTTTTTCAGCGGCAGATAAGGACGGCGAAATCGTTGGGGCTGCCGGTGATCATTCACAGCCGCGATGCGGATGATGAAACGGTTGAGATTCTGACCGAGGAATATTCATTCGCGGATACGGATGTCCGCGTTCCGCCGGGCGTGATGCACTGTTTTGGCGGCACGGCGGAAATGGCTAAGGCTTTGATGGATATCGGGTTTTATATTTCGTTCGCGGGAAACGTGACGTTCAAAAAGGCCGAGAATCTGCGGGACGCGGCCCGAGTTGTGCCGCTGGATCGTCTGCTGATCGAAACCGATTGCCCATTCCTGACGCCCGTACCGTTTCGCGGCAAGCGAAATGAACCGAGCTTCGTCGTTCACACCGCCGCGTTTCTCGCCGATCTCTATTCGGTTTCCGTCGCGACGATTGCGGAGCGGACCACTGCTAACTTCACTCGCTTTTCGGGTTAGATGTAAACGCTGGACGCCGGAATGCAAATAAAGCATAAGATCTGATGAGCGTAAGTCACAAATTCTCGAACCGCCCTCTCCGCGTCTCCGCGTCACTGCGGTAAGATAAAATTATGGCTAAAGAAAACTCATTCGATATTGTATCAAAGACCGATTACGCCGAACTCACTAACGCATTGAATCAGACCGAGAAAGAAGTCTCGCAAAGGTTTGACTTCAAAGGAAGCAAAGCCGCCGCCGTGATGGTGGCTAAGGATATTCAACTGACGGCCGAAGACGACACTCGGCTTCGTAATCTCAACGAGATACTCCAAAGCAAGCTGCATAAACGAGGCATCTCGCTGAAGGCGCTTGATTATCAAAAGATCGAACCCGCCGCGGGCGGTACCGTTCGGCAGCTCGTCAAGGTGCAGCAGGGAATTCCCGGCGATAAGGCGAAAGAGGTCGTTCGGTTTATTAAAGACGGCAAATACAAGGTGCAGGCCTCGATCCAGGGCGAAACCGTCCGCGTCTCAAGTAAAGACCGCGATACGCTGCAGGAAGTCATCGCAGCTCTTAAAGCGAAGGATTTCGGTATCGATATGCAGTTTGATAACTACAGGTAGAGGCGCAAGCGATGAAACGTGAATTCAACATTCTAATCGAGCAAGATGAAGAAGGTTACTTGATCGCGTCGGTCCCGGAATTGCACGGATGCCACACGCAGGCGAAATCTCTGGACGTTCTCATGAAACGTATCCGCGAGGCGATCGAACTTTGTCTGGCAGTCGAAAAAATGGACACGGTGCCTTCGCGATTCGTAGGGATTCAGCGTCTGACTGTTGAGGTATGACAAATATTCCGAGTCTTTCTGGCCGACGGCTATTAAAGGTTTTGAGTAAGTTTGGCTTCATCGTCCTCGGCCCTGGAATCTTTCACAAGATCCTGAAAGATTGTGAGCTAAGCGTTTCAGAGATAATGGAGAAGCTTTAATTAATGCAAAGGTTTGCGGCGGCCGCACATGAATTAAAAGCGAATTCGACCGGGCGGAAGGTTTTCGACCTGATCGGGGCCGAGATGCGGCTGGTCGAGGAAGAGTATGAGCGGCAGGCTTCGTCTAATATTCAGGTCATAGATTATCTGGGTGAATATCTGCGAGCTTCGGGTGGGAAGCGGGTGCGGCCGGCTTTGTTGATCTTGTCGAATTACGCTTCGGGCGGCGATGCGACTAAGGCGAATGTTATTCGGCTGGCGACCGTTATGGAGATGCTTCATACGGCGACGCTGGTGCACGACGACATCATCGACAACGCCGATCTGCGGCGAAATCGCTCGTCGGTCAATGCTCGTTTTGGCAATCAGACCGCGGTTTTGATGGGCGACTGGCTTTATATGTCGGCGTTTGAGACGACCGTTCGCGAACGTTCGCTTGAGGTCATCGATATTCTGACGCGGCTTACGAGGAAGATGACCGAGGGCGAGTTGATCCAACTTACTCGGATTGGCCGGCTGGATATAACGGAGTCGGAATATTTCGATATTTTGAAGCGGAAGACTGCGTTTTTGTTCTCAGCTTGCTGCGAAGTCGGGGCGATCCTTGCCGGGGCTCCGCGTGAGGCTCAAGTGGGGCTTCGCGATTTTGGAATGGATCTCGGGATCGCTTTTCAGCTCTCGGACGACGTGCTTGACCTAACTGCTGACACTGAAAGCCTTGGAAAGGAAGCGGGATCCGATCTGCTGGAAGGAAAGTTAACTCTTCCGCTAATTTATCTTCTTGAAAAAGAACCTTCCGTGAAGTCGCGGCTCGAAAAGGTGATGTTCGATGGCAAGTATGCGGCGATCACGCGGGAAGAATTGCGTACGATGCTCGACGAACACGCGATCATCGACAAGATCCGTGAGCGCGCAAATGACCATTCGGAGCGCGCGAGAAAAAGTCTTGATGTTTTAAGCAAATCAGAGTATCGTTCTTGTTTGGAAGATGTTTTAAGTTTTATCGCCGTGCGTAAAAACTGACAATCAGAAGCATTTTCCGCCCCCGTTACGTGTTGAGGTCTAACGCGTAAGCCCAACGATAACAATATGTTAGACGATAAAGTTGTAGAAGCTCTTGAAGAAATTCTAGACAAGACCCGCGGAGCGCTTAGCCAGGCCTTAACACGCCTCCGCGAAGCGGAATCCGAGGTAGATAAGCTTAAGCGCGAGATCGCAGCCCTCGAAAACAGCGCCGCCCAGACTGCGAAAGCCATCGACGGTGTTCGACTCTCAATGACCGCCGGTCGTTCAGGCGGCATGGGAAGTGCGTTTCGATTGGAAGAGGTACTTCCGCCGTCCAACGGCGACGGCACTGATACCCGTTCAAACGTTCAAGATATTCACACCCGCGACTATCGCCGCGACAACTCGATCGCTTACCTGAATCAGAATCGCCCGAAGCTCGTCCAGCAGGATTTTGAGCCGACCAGCACACGATTCAGCGACCGCACGATCACGCAATCATGCACGCTGCTGCTCCGTGAAGCCGGCCGGCCGCTTCACGTGAACGAACTTTACAATATGCTGGTTGCGGGCGGAATGAAGTTCAAGGGAAACAATCCCACCATCTCCGTCGCAGTTTCGCTCAGCCGAAACAGCCGTTTTCGCAAGGTAGATCCGGGAACTTTCGACCTTGTCATTCGGGAAGCTTATCAGGCCGCCTCTTAGGGGCGGCCGAGTCGAACTTAAACTGTTACGAACACATGCCCAAAGTCAGGCCGAAACGCTTGACTTTGGGCAGTTTGTTTCTATGATTGCAGTATGAAATTACACCTGACGATCAGCAGCGGCTCGCTTGCGGGCCGTGGATATGAACTAGAGACCGGTTTCATCACTATCGGCCGAAGCGACACGTGCAGCGTCAGGCTTGACCCGCACACCGAACGCGTCGCCTCGAAACAGCACGCGTTCATCGAAGCTCGGCCTGACGGTTTTTACATCAGCGACAACAAGAGTACGAATGGAACGCTGGTTAACGGGCAGCGGATCGAGACGGTGAAGCTGAACTCCGGTGACGAGGTCCAGTTCGGCGTAAATGGCGTCACGGCGACGGTTCGGATCGACTCGTCAATGCCGCAGGCCGTCGTTTCAGGTCAGCAAAGTTTCCGGGAGTATGAAGCTACTCAGTTTCAGCAAGCCGTGGTTCAGGAACCCGTCAGCGTGCAGGCATCGCTGCATAATTTCGGCCTCGGCGGCGGTGCGGTGGCGATCAAGCCCGAACCGTCAAAAACCGGAACTTACATAGGGATTGGCGTGACGATCTTCGCCGTCATTTTCATGGCGATCTTTGTTGCACTGCTAATGTTTGCCAGTGTCGGCGTTGTTCCGGCGATCATTGCAACTTTCGTAGCCTTCACGCCGGCGATGCTTTATCTGCTTCCGCTGATTTGGCTCGATCGCTACGATCCGGAGCCGCTGTGGCTGCTCGCACTTGCGTTTGCGTGGGGCGGCCTGGTCGCGGTTATCGTGTCGTTTATCGTAAACACCGTTATCGGCGTCGCCGCGGCTGTTGCCATTTCACCTGCGGCGGGTGATGCCGTCGGGGCCATCATTTCGGCACCGATCTTTGAAGAAGGGTCCAAGGGCTTAGGGCTGTTGGTTTTGCTGATATTTTTCCGGCGATATTTTGACGACATCCTCGATGGGATCGTTTTTGCCGGCGTTATCGCACTTGGATTTGCGACCGTGGAAAACGTTCTTTATTACGGGCGTGCACTGGGGGCGGGCGGATTCGGCGGCCTCGCAGTTCTGTTCGTTCTTCGCGGGATCATGTCGCCATTCGCTCACGTCACATTCACCGTGATGACGGGCATCGGGTGTGGAATAGCACGCGAATCGCATAATACCTTAGTAAAGATCGCCGCGCCTGTTGTCGGCTATCTTGCTGCTGTTGCGTTGCATGCGATCTGGAATGGTGTTGCGGTCCTTGGTGGAATTGAGGGCTTTCTCGTCAGTTATGTTATTCTGCAGATACCCTTTTTCCTGATCTTCATTGGATTTTCGCTGTTCATTATGCGTCGGCAGAATAAGATCCTGACCGAGATGCTTGCCATTGATATAGCTCGCGGGCTGATTCCCGCGGAGCACGCAAAAACGGCGACTTCGGCATTCAAAAGCTCGGGATGGGTCTTGAGCGGTCTATTTAACGGCAAGTTCCGGGCCCGGAGTCGATATGTTCGGGCCCTTGGAAAGTTGGGTTTGAGCTACTGGCATATTCAGAGGGCAACCGCTGCGCAGGGGCAAACCGGAAGCTTTCAACAGAATCCAATCCTGAGAGAAGAAGTTTTGAAATGGCGTGACCAGGTTTAGCCGCAGATCAAGGAGTAAAAATTTATGTCCGACGAGTTTCCCGAATTGTTAGAGGAACTGACGACCGACGAGGCCGAGCTGCTGGAGGAGATCCTATCCGACCTCGGCGAATCCCGAAGAAAATTCATTGGCCAAAGCACGACTGCCGTTCTTGGTGCGGTCGTTCTGCAGTTTTTGGCGAAACGGAACGTCCTAGCGGGCGAGGAAGTTGCCGAATACGTCCCGCTCGCTAACGAACAGGCCGTCAAAGTGGCGTTTCGCGTAAATGAAGCGGCGAAAACGGTTACCGTCGATTCGCGGATGACCTTGCTCGACGCTCTTCGCGAGAATCTTGGCCTGACCGGCACAAAAAAAGGATGCGATCACGGCCAGTGCGGTGCGTGTACGGTGATGTTGGACGGTAAACGCGTGCTTTCCTGCCTGACGCTCACCGCTCAATGCGAGGGCCGCAGCGTGACGACGATCGAGGGCGTGGCAAAAGGCGACGTACTTCATCCGATGCAGGCCGCCTTCATCAAGCACGATGGCTTCCAGTGCGGATTCTGTACGCCCGGACAGATATGTGCGGCGATAGCGATGATGCACGAAGCAAGGAACGGCGAAGCGAGCTATGTAACACAAGACATTCGCCGGCCCGCATCTGCCCTCACGCTTTCGGATGAAGAGATACGTGAACGGATGTCAGGAAACCTTTGTCGCTGCGGGGCTTATCCAAATATCGTTGCCGCCATCCGCGAGGTGCATACGGGCAAACCTACCAATCCGATGGCCATGATCTTCGAAGCAAACAAGGAGGGAGCCGATGCGACCGTTTAAGTACACAAGGGCGACCGACGCGGCCGCAGCTTCAAAATTGGTCTCAGCAAATAGGGATGCTGCGTTTCTTGCGGGCGGTACGAATCTGCTCGATCTGATGAAAGAGGGCGTATCCAAACCCGCGGAACTGGTTGATGTAACCGGACTTCCTCATTCGCAGATAAGATCGGCGAGCGGACTTATCTCGATAGGGGCTGCGGCCAAAAATTCTGAAACCGCGAATCACCCGCTCATCCGTCGTAATTTTCCGCTACTGAGCCAGGCGATCCTCGCCGGAGCTTCGGCGCAGATCAGGAACATGGCGACAAACGGCGGGAATCTGATGCAGCGGACACGATGCACTTATTTTTACGATGTTGCGATGCCCTGCAACAAACGCGAGCCCGGAAGCGGCTGCGGAGCGATGGAAGGCATTAACAAGGGGCACGCGATCTTCGGCTGGAGTGATAAATGTATCGCTACAAACCCGTCGGATATGAGCGTCGGGCTCCTGGCTCTCGACGCGGTCGTCAAGGTTTCGGGGCCTGATAAGAAGGAACGTTTGATCGCATTTGCCGATTTTCATCGTCTGCCGGGCGAGTCGCCTGAAAAAGACAACACACTGGCACCGGGCGAACTGATAACTGCGATCGAGATCCCGATGGCGTCAGCCAATATGGCGGCGAATTCGTACTATCTAAAGGTTCGCGACCGTGCGAGCTACGCATTCGCACTCGTTTCGGTTGCCGCCGCGTTCGAGGTCAAAGGCGGTTCGATCGCGAAGGCCCGAGTGGCACTCGGCAGTGTTTCTCACAAACCCTGGAGGGCGATGCAGGCTGAAAAGCTGCTTGCCGGCAAGTCCGTCAAGGATTTGAATGATGATTTGCTTCGAGCGGCGGCCGATGCCGAGCTTAAAGACGCGAAGCCGCTTAAACACAACGGTTACAAAGTGGAACTCGCTCGTCGGGCGATGGTTTTGGCATTTAAGCGAGCACTAAAGAGCGAGGTGGCGGCATGACAACTTCAAGGAACAAATTCATTGGCGAGGGCGTCAATCGCATCGACGGCATTCTCAAAGTTACCGGCGCCGCTCGGTATGCGACCGATTGGCCGGTCAAAGATCTCGCTTACGCTATCATCGTTAAATCCACGGTCGGTGCGGGAACGATAACAGATATCGACTCATCGGCTGCTGAAAAGGCTCCGGGCGTATTGGCGGTCATCAGCCACAAAAATGCGCCGAAATTAGCGCCCACCGGCAACGTCTCAGGCGGAAGCGTTTTTCAGGATGCAAAGATCGAATATTTCGGACAGCATCTGGCTGTTGTTGTTGCGGAGTCGTTCGAGCAGGCACGTGCGGCATCGGAACTTATTAAAGTTACCTACGCGAAGGCCGAGGCGCGTGCGAATTTTGACGAATTGAGCAAAGCGGCGCAGAAATCGACCCGTCCGGACGCGGTTCGCGGTGATTTCGCTGCGGCCTTCGGGGCCAGCGCGCACCAGATCGACGAAACGTACGAAACGCCCATTGAACATCACCAGCCAATGGAGCCGCATGCTACGGTCGCAATGTGGGAAGGCGAGAACCTTACTATCTATAACCCTTCGCAGGTCGTTAACGGGATGCAAAACGCGATGGCGACGGCGTTCGCGTTGAAGCCTGAACTGGTTCGAGTGATAACTCCCCACATCGGCGGCGGATTTGGTTCCAAAGGCGGTGCGTGGGGCAACACCGCAATCGCGGCGATGGCCGCGAAGGTTGTAAAACGGCCGGTAAAACTCGCGTTGACGAGGCAGCAGATGGTCAATTCTGTGGGACTTCGCCAAAAGAATGTCCAGCGGATGCGCATCAGTGCAGATGCGGCCGGAAAACTGACTGCCCTGGCTCACGAAACGACCACGCACACCGCTACGACCAGCCAATACATCGAAGGCTGCGGCGATATGTCCGCGATGATGTATGCCGTGCCGAACTCGCTCGTAGCGTACAAATTTACCCCGATGAACGTGATCTCGCCGACGTTTGTTCGCGGCCCGGGCAAGGCACCGGGCAGTTTTGCGCTCGAGTCGGCGATCGATGAACTTGCTTACAAACTAAAGATCGACCCGGTCGAGTTTCGTCTTCGCAACGAACCCGATAAGGATCCGTCCAACGGTCGTCCGTGGGCTTCTCGGTCGGTTGTCGAATGTCTACGCCGCGGTGCTGATATGTTTGGGTGGAAGGACCGAAAGATGGAGCCGCGACAGGTGCGAAAAGGGGAGTATCTCGTCGGATCAGGCGTTGCGCTTGGTACATATCCCGCTCGTCAGGTCCCGACGTCGGCGATCGCCAAGCTGGTTCGCAAGGGAAGTGAGATCGACGTAACTATCGAGCTCGCCGCCAGCGACCTTGGCACGGGAACGCACACTATTCTTGCTCAGGTTGCAGCCGAAACGCTCGATGTACCCATATCGCGGATATCCGTTAAAATAGGCGACTCGTCGCTGCCGCCGGCTGCAGGTTCGGTTGGCTCGCTCGGCGCAGCGAGCTTTTCTAATGCCGTCAGCGAGGTCTGCCTTCAGTGCATTTCGGAGCTCCAGGCAAAGGCTCAACCCAAAACGGCAGGCCCAAGCGATCCGAAACCCGTAAATGTCGCTGAGCTGATGTCCGGAGCAAACCTGACCGAGTTTCAGACGCGAGTCGACGCCCGACCGCCTGCCCAGGCGGCACAGTATTCCAGCCATTCGTTTAACGCCAACTTCGCTGAAGTTTGGGTCAACGAAATGACCGGAATGGTCCGCGTCAACCGCGTGGTCGCCGTCACCGGTGCCGGCCGCATCCTGAACCCGAAAACCACACGTTCGCAGATCTACGGCGGCGTCATCTGGGGTATTGGCATGGCCCTTCATGAAGAATCGCTTCTCGATCCGCGGTGGGGAAATTTTGTCACGCGTTCATTCGCGGATTACCACATTCCTGTAAACCTCGATATCGGTACGATAGATGTGGCATTCATTAATGAAGAAGACAAGATCGTCAACAAACTGGGCGTAAAAGGCGTCGGCGAGGTCGGCATCGTCGGCGTCGCGGCCGCCGTCGCCAATGCTGTTTTCAATGCCACGGGCAAGCGTGTACGAAAGCTGCCGATCACGCCGGACAAACTTATGGGCTAAATATTCAATAAGACGGGAAACAAAAAGTTATGCGCCTTCCGACTCGCTGCATTTTTGCATTCGCTGTTTTTTTATTTTCAGGCCTAACCTCACTTGCGGGCGACAGAAGCTTCACTATTGAATCCGCTTCGTCGCAAACCGCTCGACGGGTTAGAGTTGCTCAGGGGATTCACTGGCTTTCGGGTAGTCCAACTCATATCCCAATCATATTCGATTCACTTGGCGACGAGCATGAGATTCGTTTTTCGCTAAATTGGAATCCAATGTTAATGCGGTTTGTCCGAGTCGATCCCGTAACGAGTGCTCCGGCGGATATGTCCGTCGAGGTTAATAGCAGCCAAATGATGTCCGGACGGATCGGCATCATCCTAAGATCTTCATCCGGTTTTCAACAGGGCAGCCGCGGTCTCCTGAACATCATCGGTTATCATAATAATTCGACTTCGCCGGTTCGAATCGACATGGTGGATGTACCAATTTCCCGGTCGGTCTCAGCCCTCGATGGCAACCCTCTCGAATCGGATTTTGTTGGGAATAGTTACAATATCGGATTTGCTCACCAAAACGCGATCGTTTCGGTTGAAAATTATTCGGTTGTCCGCGGCAGGCTGGCAACAGCCTGGATAAGGCTGGATAGATCTTTCGGCGGTTATCAAGGTGCATCGAATATCAGTTTTTCGGTCAGGTGGGATCCGTCGGTGTTCGATTACGCGGATGCGAGTCTCGGTCCGCAAGTTCCCGCCGGAGCGGCTATGACGCTTGACGAGAGTATGATTCGCGAGGGTTTCCTTGGTGTGTCGATTATGGGAAACTCGCCTTTTCTGGACTCCACTGATTACCGGCTCTTGATGCTTTCGCTGGTCGCCCGCGAAGGCGTACCACCCGCACTCTACGCGATATCGTTCGATGACAAACCAACACTTTACCGTTCCTCGACACCTTCCGGGGTTCCGACGTCTACGTACTGGCTACCGGGATTTATGAATGTGGGTAATTTTTCGTATGCCTACGTGTCCGGTTTTGTTACTTCACCCGATATCGTTGGCCTGCGAAATCTTCCTGTGGTGCTGACAGATTCAGCGGGCTTCTCTCGAACGAACGTAACAACGGGACCGTTCGGGCAATATATTTTTGAGGGGCTCGTACCAGGTTCCGACTACTTACTTACCGTGAAATCGAAACGTTATCGTTTTGCTCCGGTTCGGGTAAACATAACCCAGAATACGAACAATCTAAATCTCCGCGCCTTGGAGTGAACGGGATTTGTTTCCAGGAGGGTGACAATGGATCGTGTGTTTCATTAAAACGTAGGGTGGAACGAACGTGATTTGGACTCGTTCCACCTCGAGATTCTATCACTTGATCTCAAACGTCGTTCCGACGGTAAACGAACGTCCGCGGGCCGGTGCGAAGACGAATTGCTCGCTAAATGCTCGGTTGAAGATATTCGAAACGCCGAGATTCACGTTGAAGTTATACTTCTCACGCCGGAAATAGTAACCGCCGTTCACGTTGTGGACGACATGGCCCGGTTCCGGCCCACCGTTTCCGCCTTGTGTTACGGGCAGAAGCGCGGTCGGCGGCACTCGGTCCTGACGCGTCGCGATCCTTACGCTATAATCCATGAAATAGCTTCGAAGAAAATTCTGCCACCGGAATCCGGCGTTGGTTCTCATCGGGCTTATCGAATCGAGCGGCACGTTATCCGTGAGATTGTCGCCGCGAAGATAGCTGAAATTTCCGTACGGGGTCAGATATCCGAGAGCGATCCTGATCGAACCTTCGATCTCGGCTTCGAAACCCTGAATAAGGGCATCGCGTACGTTCTGGGTCTGAAATACCTGGATCGGAGTCTGCGGCGGACGTGGGATGGTGATCGGCGTGCCATTTCGGTCAAGAGCAACCGGCGTAGCGAGGAAATTCTCGAAACGGTTTCTAAAATAGCTGAACGATCCTGCGATGTTCGATCGCCGATATCGCAGGGTTGCGTCGAAGTTGATCCCAGTCTCCGGTACCAGGTTTGGATTTCCAACGACAAATCCCGAAACGGAGCCGAAATCCGTAAAAAATCGCTCGAAGATATTCGGTGTCCGGAACGAACGTCCGAGACGGCCTGAAGCCGAGAGTCTTTGAGTAAGGTCAATGACTGCGCTAATGTCGCCCGTGACGGCGGTGTTGGTCACGTCAAGGCCCGATGTCAGATTCTGAAGGCCGAGATCTTCGATCTGGCTCGGCGTGAAGCGTGGGTCGAGCGTGAAGTCGGACGTCTGCCGGGCATTCGTCGCAAAGCGATCTACACGCACTCCGCCGATCAGCCTCAACCGGTTCGCGAGCCGGAACTCGTTCTGAGCGAATGCCGCAAGATTGGTCAGCGAGGCGTCCGGAACACTTCGCGAGGTGCGCGTCGTGCGATTTGGGGAAGTTGGCGTGGTAGCTGTGACCGCGAGCCGGCGGTCGGTGTTAAAGTCGCGGAACATGCTTACGCCCGCAATAAGGCGATTTCGAGAACCTAAATTCCAGTCGGTCTGCAGATCGAATCCTGAAGAATCGGTATGTGTGATCGTCTCGCTGAACTGATACTGTCCCGGAAAGAACGGCGGCACCGGGGCTACAGTGAGAATGTTTGTGAAATTACGCTGCTGATCCTGATAGTAGAAGCTGAACGATATCCTCTGCAGTGCACCTGATCGAGCCGCATCGACCCGGCCGCTGAGTTTGTCGCGATCGGAGAAAGGGAAGAAGCCGTTGAATGTTCCGACGAGTGTCGGCGAGCCGATATTGGCGGCTCGTCGGCGTTCAAAGTTCATCTTTCCGATAATGTTGTCGGAGATAAAAAGCCGGGCGGTCGCTTGTGTGTTACCGCCGTGGGACTGAGAATTCAGAACCTCGCCGTCCATCGTTATCCCGCCGATCGCAAGAATGTCAGCTGGAACCTGGCTGTCTGCCTCACCGGTGAAATAGTTCTCAAAACGCTCAAGCGACTGGGAAACGCGAAATGCAAAATGTCTGCCGCTTCCCGTGACCGCTAGATTTCCGCGTCTTCCATTCTCATTTGAGGAGTAGTTCGTGCTGAGCGAGCCGCCGAAACGGAACGCGCCATCTCTTCTGGCCGGCGTATCGCGGGAGATAATATTTATCGTTCCGGCCAGCGCATCCGTTCCATACAGGACAGATCCACTTCCTCTGACGATCTCGACGCTTTCGATCTGTGACAGGTCTACAAGTCCCGGCTCGACTCCGGATTGTCCGGTCGCGGTTCGGGAATTGTTGAGCCTTTCGCCATCGACGAGGATAAGAACGCGATTGCTTTCGAGGCCGCGTATTCGGGGCCTGACCTGAAACGGGCCTTCATTATTTGTCGATGTGCCCGGCAGGGAACGAAAAAGGTCGCCGACACTGTTCACCGCTCGCTCCTCGATCGATTCCCGGGTCACGACACTGACCGGCGCCGTCGAATCGTCCGCTGATATCTGAGTACGTGCGGCGGTTACCGTGACCGTCTCACTGACCGGTTGAGGTACAAGCGATACGTTGAGGTCGCCGGTCACAGCAGCGATCTCAAACGAAGCACGTTCGAAACCTCGAACGAATACTTCTATCCGCTGTTCGTCCGGCTGCGGCGCGACTTCAAACTGTCCCTGGCCGTCGCTTAAGATGAGGCGCTCACGGCCGTCTGCGGTTTTAACCAGGATGGATGCACCGGCAACCGGAGCGCCCGTCGGATCAGTGACTTTTCCAGTAACTAGCGACGTTTGGGCAGCAAATGTTGCGGCCGAGATTAAAACCAGTGCCATCGACCAAACAAACTTTGTGAGCATATTAGACTCCCTACAATTCCCTTAAACGATAATGATAATCGTTTTCAATACAATAATCTAACGCTACATCGTCCAATTCGCATCTCAAAGACAAACAGAAAGCGAGCCGGCGTAGATAAGCTGGTCTAATAGATCAGTGTGCTTGCGTCCGCTCTCGTCCTTCACTCTGTGCACAAACTGTGCACAAAACAACATAGTGTCGCCTCGATGGCGACCCCATGTTGTTGATTTTAATGGTAGGCCGAGGGGCGAACCCTGCGACCCGTGGATCAAGAGTCGCACTGGGAAGGATGCACTCCACGATAGTTAATCGTCTTTTGCGATAGGGATTACATGAACTGCGGCTTCTCCGACCTCTCTTAGGAACCGGTTTATTACGGAGCCTTGTAAGAAAATCTGCCAGCGGGAACGGGCGGATTGTCCGAAGATAACATGAGTAATTTCATTCTCGCGTGCAAACTTAAGAAGTTCGTCGGCAACGTTTCTTCCTGTCAGTTTTACGACTTGGGCTCCGAGTGACTCGGCTAGCTTGATGTTTTCCTGTAGGATCGAGAAGGTCTCCGGGGAGATCCGGCCAGGTTCTTCTTTTGGTGTTTCAACATAGACAGCGTACCAGTCGCGATAGGCATGACGTCCAACGATCCGTGCACCGGTTCTTAGCAGTTTCTTTGCCGATCCCCGCGAGGCCATGCAGACCATTACTTTTTCAGGGATAACTGCCTGCTCGATTCCTTCGCGTTCTCTGTATTCGTGATCCTGTACGGACTGGTGCAGAGCAACCTGACGAAGGGCTAACTCGCGCAAGGTTGAGAGATTTCCCTTGCGGAAGAAGTTGTTGAGGGCCTGTTCGATCTTTTCGATCGAATATATCTTGCCCTGGCGCAGTCTGGTTCGAAGAGTATCAACCGAGACATCGACATCAATTACCTCATCCGCGCGCCGGAAGAAAGAGTCGGGAACGGTCTCACGCACGTCGACGCCGGTCGCCTGCCTGACGGTATCGTTCAGCGATTCAATATGCTGAATATTAACCGCAGTAATAACGGAGATGCCGTTGTCGAGGAGTTCCAGAACGTCTTCGAACCGCTTCTTATTCTTCGATCCGGGAATGTTGGTGTGGGCCAGCTCATCCACGATCGCCACCGTCGGCCTTCGTTCGAGAACAGCCTGTAGGTCCATCTCGTCAAAGAAAGCCCCTGCATACTCGATCTCTCGAGGGGGAACTACCTCAAGACCATCGACAAGTTCGATGGTTTCCTCGCGACCGTGTGTCTCTACCACCGCGACAACGACATCGATGCCTTGCTTGCGAAGCTGATGCGCGTCCTCGAGCATTTGGTACGATTTGCCGACGCCAGCCGCGGCACCAATGTATATGCGCAGCTTCGCCCGTTCGCGATCCTCGACCATTTTGAGTAAGGTCTCGGGCGACGGGCGAACGTCCGAACGATTCGGAGCTTCGGTTGTCTCAGTGTCTACAAACATTCCGCTTACTGCGTGCCGCTCAAGCGGTCGAGTTCAAGATTAAGCTTGAGGACATTGACTCTGGGTTCACCGAATAACCTAAAGGTGCGGCCCTCGGTGAATCGTTCGACCGTTCTACGCAACTCCGTCGCATTCATATTTCTCTCCTTCGCGACTCGGGCGATCTGGAACTCGGCAGCCGCGGGTGAAATGTGCGGATCAAGGCCCGAGGCACTCGTCGTGACAAGGTCCGCGGGTATGGCAGCACCCGGATTTTGTGTCGAAAGGGTTTCCGCATCGCTAGTTACACGATCGATCAACTTCTTGCTGGTCGGACCTAGATTCGAGCCTGAGGAAGCCGCGGCATCGTAGCCATTTCCCGCCGCAGAGAGCCTGCCGTGAAAGTACTTTGGCGACGAAAAATTCTGACCGATAAGTTCCGATCCCGTAACCTTGCCTTCTTGTACGATCAAAGATCCATTTGCCTGATGCGGAAAGACCGCCTGCGAAATGCCCCAAACGGCGAACGGGTAGCCGATGCCTAGAACAGCTGTAAAGATCAGGATCATTAACGCCGATGTAATTATGTCTTTCATGTTTAAGCAAGTCCTATCGTCGTGATTATCACGTCAATTATCTTAATTCCTACGAAAGGGACGATCAGGCCGCCGAGGCCGTATATCAGCAGATTTCGCTGCAGCAGCGACGACGCAGACATTGCCCGATACTTTACTCCGCGTAGAGCGAGCGGTATGAGGGCGATTATCACGAGTGCGTTGAATATGACTGCTGAAAGAATAGCCGATTGCGGCGTTGCCAGACCCATTATATTCAGAGTGTCGAGGACCGGAAATGTAGCGACGAACATCGCCGGAATGATCGCGAAGTACTTTGCGACGTCATTGGCGATCGAGAACGTCGTCAACGCTCCGCGCGTCATCAAGAGCTGCTTACCGATCTCCACAACCTCGATCAGTTTTGTTGGATCACTGTCGAGGTCAACCATGTTCCCGGCCTCTTTGGCAGCCTGGGTACCGGTGTTCATGGCGACCCCGACATCCGCCTGTGCAAGGGCAGGTGCGTCGTTCGTTCCGTCACCCGTCATCGCGACAAGCTTTCCCTCCGCTTGCTCGCGCTTGATGAGGGCCATCTTGTCTTCGGGAGTCGCCTCGGCGAGGAAGTCATCAACGCCGGCCTCGTTCGCGATCGAAGCAGCAGTCAAGGGATTATCGCCCGTGATCATAACGGTCTTGATGCCCATCTGCCGCAATTGGTTAAATCGCTCGCGCATGCCGCTTTTCACGATGTCCTTAAGATAGATCACGCCTAGCGGCTTCTTGTTGTCGGCAACGACCAATGGCGTTCCACCCGCTTTCGCGATCCGCTCAACCGTTTCGCGAAGTTCCGGTGGAGCTACATATCCATTTCCCGCGACGTACCTTTCGATCGCATCGACGGCTCCTTTACGGATCTCACGGCCATCGAGGTCGATGCCGGACATTCGTGTCTGTGCCGTAAACGCGATGAAGTCTGCCTTTCCGGCGAGGGCATTTAATTCGCGGTCGCGAAGGCCGTACTTCTCTTTTGCCAGCGCAACGATCGAACGCCCTTCGGGAGTTTCATCGGCAAGTGAAGAAAGCTGTGCCGCATCCGCCAGGTCGCCTTCAGTAACGCCTTTCAGCGGAATGAACTCCGACGCCTGACGATTGCCGAGCGTGATGGTGCCTGTTTTGTCGAGCAACAGGGTATTTACATCGCCAGCCGCTTCGACCGCACGTCCGGACATTGCAAGTACATTGTGCTGAACAAGGCGGTCCATCCCAGCGATGCCGATCGCCGATAGCAAACCGCCGATAGTCGTCGGTATCAGGCACACGAGCAGCGAAACCAGCACGAACACGGTCTGCGTTGCATTAGAATATGCCGCGAATGGCTGGAGCGTGACGACCGCCAGAAGGAAGATTACCGACAGCCCGGCGAGCAGGATATTGAGAGCGATCTCGTTCGGCGTTTTCTGCCTTGCGGCACCTTCCACGAGAGCGATCATTCTGTCGATGAACGTCTCACCCGGATTTGAAGAGATTCGTACCATTATCCAATCCGATAGAACCTTCGTTCCGCCGGTCACAGCCGATCGATCACCTCCCGATTCGCGAATAACGGGAGCGGATTCGCCGGTGATCGCTGATTCGTCCACGGATGCTACTCCCTCGATCACCTCGCCGTCGCCGGGAATGAACTCGCCAGCCACCACGCGGACAACGTCGCCCTTGCGCAGTTCCGTAGCGTTGACGACCTTGGTCGAGCCGTCCTTTTCGACGCGATTTGCGGTTGTCTCCCTCTTTGCCCGTCGGAGAGTGTCGGCCTGTGCCTTACCGCGGCCCTCGGCCATCGCTTCGGCAAAGTTTGCGAAAAGCACGGTAAACCAAAGCCAGAGAGTTATCTGAAGCTCGAAACCAAAACTCGAGGCTGAAGCCCCGACGAGCAGCTTCACGGTCAGAAAAACGGCTCCGACCTCGACGATGAACATCACCGGATTTTTCAGCATTTTTCGCGGATCGAGTTTCTTAACCGAATCGATCAAAGCCTGCGAAATTATCCTGCTGTCCCAAATTGAGATCTCTTTCTTCATAAACGTTAAAATGTCTGTCCCGCGTTCATCTGAAAATGTTCGAGGATCGGCGAAAGACTCAGAACCGGGAAAAATGTTAGGGCTCCTACGATCAGCACGATGCTGATAAGCAGCACAGTAAATAGCGGCGTATTTACCGGAAATGTGCCGAGGGTTGCTGGAACCATTTTCTTTTTCGCCAGATTGCCCGCGATCGCGAGCATCGGAATTATCATTAAAAAGCGTCCGATGAGCATCGCAGCCCCGATCGTGGAGTTGTACCAGAGCGTATTCGCATTCAGACCGGCAAAGGCCGAACCGTTATTCCCGGTACCCGATGTAAATGCATATAGGATCTCTGATAGGCCGTGAGCACCTTGATTGTTGAGAGACGAGAGTCCGAAGTCGGGCGAGATAGCCGAAACGGCAGTCAAGGCGAGGATCACGAGCGGAAAAATAAGCGCGTAGAGCATCGCCATCTGCACATCGTACGCCTCGATCTTTTTGCCGAGATACTCCGGCGTTCGCCCCACCATAAGCCCCGCTATGAATACGGTCAGAATAACGAAGATCAACATCCCGTACATACCCGCACCGACGCCGCCAAATATGACTTCGCCCAGCAGAATGTTTACTAGCGGTACCATGCCTCCTATCGGCGTGAACGAGTCATGCATGGCTATCACGGCTCCGCATGAGGCTCCGGTTGTGATGGTTGCAAAAAGAGCGGAGTTAACTACACCAAATCTCGTTTCCTTACCTTCCACGTTGCCCCCGACGACCGTCTGATCGACTGTTGACGGATACAATGGATTTCCGCTCGATTCGGCTGAATACGAGATGAAAACACCCGCCAAAAATAGGATCGACATTGCGCCGAAGACGGCCCAACCGTGGCCTTGCGACCTGACCATGGTGCCGAGCGTGTATGTCAGGCCCGCAGGGATCAGGAAGATCAGCAGCATTTGAATAAAATTGGAGAACGGGGTCGGATTCTCGAAGGGATGGGCCGAGTTAGCGTTGAAGAATCCCCCGCCGTTCGTACCCAGCATCTTTATCGCCAGCTGCGAAGCCACCGGGCCGTGAGCTATTGACTGAGTTTCGATGGTCCGATCCTCTTTGACGTTCTCGCCGGACGGATCGGTGACCACATTTCCGTCGGCATCCTTTTTGTCGACTTGAACAACGAAAGGGTCCTTCAGCTGTGCCGAATCATAAGCCTTGAAGTTTTGAACGACGCCCTGCGAGACAAAAAAGATCGCAGCAAGGAACGATATCGGCAGCAGTACGTACAAGATCCCGCGCGTCAGATCGACCCAGAAGTTACCCAGATTTTCGGTCTCGAATCGTGAGATACCACGAATAAAAACGATCGCGAGGATCATTCCAACGGCGGCAGAAGCGAAGTTTTGGATCGTAAGTCCCGCCATCTGTGTCAGATAGCTCATCGTCGTTTCGCCGCCGTAAGCCTGCCAGTTGGTGTTCGTCACAAACGAAACAGCCGTGTTGAACGATAGTTCGGGCGAGGTTCCTGAGAAGGCCTGCGGGTTTAGCGGCAGCATGCCCTGGAGCCGTTGAACGCCATAAAGAAGCAGCGATGACGCAAGACTGAATACCAGCATTGCGATGCCGTATTGCTTCCAGTTCATCTCAGCGTTTTGATCAACGCGAGCGACGGCATATATCGCCCGCTCGACAGGCCGCAGAACAAAGTCCAAAAACGTCCCCTCGCCGCTGTAGACTTTCTTCAGGTAGATACCCATCGGCTTTGTGAGCGCGAGGATCACCAAAAAGAAGATCGCAATTTGTAAGAATCCGTTGATTGTCATGTCAATAACCGTTTAGAACTTTTCGGGCTTCAAAAGCGCGAAGATAAGGTAGCCCATCAATAGAACCGAGCAAACAATTGCGGCTATGGTTTCAAGACTCATTTTTCTTTCTCCTTCTTACTCAGTGAATCGCAGAAGGCAATGTAAGCAATGGCTATAAAAAAGAACCCAACTATCGCCGCCAAAAATATAAGATCCAGCATCTTTTCGGCCTCCTTAATTGATGTTGTAGCCCAGCTCGAACAGGAAAAAGTTGTTTCCCGCGGCCGCTTTGTCATTGCCGATCGAGTAGCTTAAATACGTTGTAACCTTCGGATGCGGCTTGTAGATCACACCCGGCGTAAAGTAGCCGCTCGAGTGCCGCCCGGTTATCCAGTCGGCTGCAAGCGTAACTTTGCTGTTCAGCGTTTGCTCGATCCCGAACTGTCCGCCCGCGCGAACCGCATCTGTTGCAAGGACGTTCTTGCTCGATACAAAGGCTCCCGCCGTCAGGCGCGTTTTGTTGATTGTCTTGCTGCCCGCAAGGTAAGAATAAGTCCCCACGTTATACGCGCGATTCCTGACGGGCACAAAGAGATTCGTGCCCGCGATGAATGCGACACCGTTTTCATCATTCTTGTAGAAACGCCACTTGACGGTTGGTACCAGCGTTGTCGAGTCAGAGCCGGGTTGAATATTGCCGGTTACGTTCAGCCCGACCTCAACATCGCCCCCCGCACCGACAACTACTCGCGGGGTGAAACTCGAAAACCTTCGAAAGTCGGTCTGGTTCGTGACCTTGAACGCGGCGTCGAGTTCCACATACACCTTTCCACGGTCGAGCACGTCCGTGGTCGGCACATTAAATATCGTCTGCTGCCCGTTCGCCTGGAACGAGCATAAAGTAACAAGTAAAAAACTGAGAATTGAATTAGCGATAAATGCTTTGCACATAATATAAAACGGACCATGTTGATGAGTTCCGCTAACCGAGCTTGCGCGAACGATCATTGAACGTCCGAACCCAATTTCTTGCAGTACTCGATCTTTAGGCGGATCTCCATTTCTTCCGCTTTGTCCATCGAATGCGCAGCGAACATCAGGAGCGGTAATGCAGAAACGAGCAACACCGTTCCGATGATCTTGGCGCCGCCATCCAATCCCATGTAGGAAAAGAGACCAATGCCAAGCCCGAAAAAGATGCTTAGGATGCCCAATGTACTTGCGAGAAAAAAAGAACCAAGCCAGCGTTTCCGTCGTCGAAGGATTAAATTTTCAGTGCTGATGGAAGTTTTGGTGGCGGTTAGCGGAAAGCGATTTGCTTCACTCATTATCATAGTTGCCTCCGACACGTTTGTTCGTGTCTTCAGCAACTAGACTAATTCCGGAGTGATAAAGGCGGATAAAAGAGAAAATAAAAAGATTATAAAGATTCGCTTGGGTCGGGAACGAAGCGATAGCCGACCCATGGCTCGGTCCGAATGTACATCGGACGAGTTGGGTCGACCTCGATCTTTTTCCGAAGCGTTCCTAGAAAAACCCTAAGGTATTCGATCTGTTCCGAATAATTCGGCCCCCAGATGGCCGCAAGGATCGAACGATGGGTCAGGACTCGTCCAGGGCGTTTGATCATGTGATGTAGAAGGTCAAACTCCTTCGGCGTCAGCCGAACTTCTTCGCCGCGGACTCGGACAATATGACTTTCGACATCGATCACGAAGTCGCCTAATTCAATGTAATTCTCTTTTCGGCCTCCGGGCGACCTTCTCAGAATGGCGCGAATTCGGGCGACCAGTTCTTCCATTCCGAATGGCTTCGTAACGTAGTCGTCCGCTCCACTTTCTAGTGCGGCGACCTTGGTCTTTTCCTCACCCTTAACGGAAAGGACAATTATTGGGACGTTTGACAGTTTCCGAAGTTCAATGCAAAGTTCTAGTCCGGACATCTCGGGCATTTGAAGATCAGTTATCACGAGGTCCGGATCAAAATCTCGAAACGTGTCGAGAGCTTCGGCACCGCCGGGCGCGGTTCGCACATCGAACCTATGGGCGGCCAGTCCGTATCGAAGTGCACTGGTTATCTGGCGTTCGTCATCGACGATCAGAATTCGCTCAGCCATCTTTCTCCCGTTCCATTAATGTGTCCGACTCATCGTCGCCTATCGGCATCCGGAACACGAAACGCGTCCTATATTCATCGGTTCCTTCCGTCACCCAAACCTCGCCATTCTGTGATGCGGCAAGTCCCTTTGCGATCGCGAGCCCCACGCCAAGCCCGGTTATTTCAGAACTATTTTCGTCCGACGCGCGCCTGAAGAACTTCTCGAAGATCTTCTCCCGCAGTTCAACCGGAACTCCCGGCCCTTGATCTTCGACCGAAACTTCGACGGTGTCGTCCTGGCCTCGTTCGACAGTTACTCGTATTGGAGCACTTCGCGGCGAATACTTGGCCGCATTATCTAGGAAAAGATAAATTATCTCTTCCACTGCCGTCGCATTAGCGTAAACCGATGGAAGTTCGGCTTGCAGCCGTAGATTGATCCGCCGGTCTGACAGCCGCGCCCGCATACGTTCCAATACGGAATCTATGATCTCATGCAGATTATGCCACGACTGCGTCTCGTCGAAGTTTCCACCCTCCAATTTAGCCAAGTCAACTATCGCGCCGATGAACTGATCGAGTCGATCGGTCTCGTTGTTAATGATAGCTAACAGCGCGTTGTGGCCTTCCTCGTCTAAAGTGGCCCTCGATGCGGAACTCCGATGCGTTGATGAACTTTCGAGTAATGATGTAACAGAAGCTTTGATCGACGTTAAGGGTGTGCGAAGGTCATGGGTCACCGCATCGAGCAAAGCGGACTTTAGCTGCTCACTCTGACGAAGTGCCTCGGCCTCACTCGCCTGCTTAAATGCAGCCTTTAGCTCCTCGTACAGGCGCTCGATCTCAAGCCGTCGCAACTCAGATTCATCCGCCCGCCGACGAGCATATGCTGAAAGCTGTCCGCCGATCAAGGCTGTTAATAGAAAAGCAGCTAACGCAACCCAGTTTTGCGGATCGGCTATCGTAAACGTGTAAAGCGGCGGTAGAAAGAAGAAATTGAAGGACGTTACCCCAAGCACAGCCGCGAGAGAAGCAGGGTATGTTCCGAACAACGCGGCGACCGACAAAACAACAAGCAGCAGTGTTAACGCCACGGTAGTCGAATTAACGGTTCCCTGAATTGGTGCCAGCAGAG
This sequence comes from uncultured Chloracidobacterium sp., assembly GCA_964410495.1. Taxonomy (GTDB): domain Bacteria; phylum Acidobacteriota; class Blastocatellia; order Pyrinomonadales; family Pyrinomonadaceae; genus OLB17. The sequence continues at coordinate 3,136 of CAYPGP010000016.1, read as the reverse complement.
CTGTGATGACCATCGTTCCGACAATAGCCGCAATGTAACCACGAAGATTCTGCGGGTGTATCAAGCGCTCTTTCACGCCTAATCTTAATTCGCTCCGACAGTGAATGCAAAAGTTTTCTATTCAGCGGCTGGGTCCAAGGCTCCGTGTCACAAAACAACAAAAGGCCGCCTCAACGGCGACCCTAACTTGTTGATTTTAATGGTAGGCCGAACAGGGATCGAACCTGTGACCCGCGGATTAAGAGTCCGCTGCTCTACCGACTGAGCTATCGACCCAAAAAAGCAATCGCAAGTATAGCAAAATTTGGGTGGGCCGCCAAAATGCAGCTGTATTGTGGGGATGCTAAACGAAAAATATCAAACAGGCATCGATATTGGTTTGGAATATTCCGTTCCGGCGTGGAAGATATCCTTAGCGATGAAAGAATGCCCCAAATGTGAAGTCTGTTATCCGGATGAGGTCGTCGAATGTACGGTTGATGGTACCGCTACGCGCTTCGCATTGCCGGGCCCCCAGCTCCTGGCGGACAGATACCTTTTGGAGAGCCGACTTGGGCGCGGGGCGATGGGGCAGGTGTACCTTGCTCGCGATAAGAAGTTTGACACGAGAAAGGTCGCAGTAAAGACTGTTCGGCAGGATATTCTGAGCAGCGACGACCTGCAGGAAGGCGAAGCGATCGCCCGGTTCGAACGAGAGGCCCAGGCGGCGGCTTCGATCCAGCATCCGAATACAGTCAGTGTTACGGATTTTGGTGAATCGGCCGAAGGTATTTTCTATCTGGTAATGGAATACGTCGAGGGCGAGACGCTGCACAAACTCCTGCGCCGCGAAGGAACCTTGCCCGTCAAACGCGCGGTTCGTTTGCTCCGGCAGATCGCCGATGGTGTCGATGCCGCCCATGATCTGGATATTCTTCACCGCGATCTGAAGCCTGCAAATATCTTTATCATGCAGAAAGGCAAGGGCGGCGATGGTTTCGTAAAGGTCGGTGATTTCGGCCTCGCGAAGATAATGAACCAGACCGTAACCGATGCCTCTTCGAAAGCGACTCCTTCGTCCCGAGGCATAATCGGAACTCCTGAGTTCATGTCGCCCGAGCAGATGCAGCCGGAATTAAAGGTCGATAAGCGTGCCGACCTTTATGCTCTTGGCACGATCGCTTATCTAATGCTCGGCGGAAAAACGCCATTTTCCGGCGAACTGATGCAGCTCGTGATGCAGAAAGTAATGCACACGCCGCCGCCGCTTGCGTCCATCCGCACGGATATTCCGGCCGACGTTGACCGGGTGATTATGAGCGCCTTGCAAATCGATCCCGCACATCGCCCGGATTCGGTCGCGGAATGGATCAAACAGCTCGAGGCCGCTTCTGAAGACATCGACGAGCGAAAGAGCGGCAAATCGCGGCTGGTCGTGCTGGCGCCGATGGACGCCGAGGTTTACGTCAATGACGAGCGAAAGGGAAGCGTCGGCAGCTCGGGCCGCGTAGTATTGACCGATATTCCGGCCGGGCAGCACATTCTGCGTGTTTCCAAAGCTGGTGAAAAGGACGACGAACGCGTGATCGAGATCCGGGACGGTGCGAGCGAACAGGTCATTCAGGCCCAGCTTCGCAGCCGTCATGGCGGCGGAAGCCATCCGTCGCAGCACGGCATGAGCACTGGCGGTTCGCAGCAATCGAGCCTGATGCCGGGCATTGTGGCGTGCGCTACGTGCGGTTCGAAATTTGCACAAGGAGTGCGCTTTTGCGGACGTTGCGGCGGAGGGACTTTTACGATGATCTCGCCGGGCGAATCGGTTTCGACCTATCCATGCCCGCGATGTTCGGCACCTGTTATAAATAACTCGAGATTCTGCGGCCGCTGCGGCCTTAACATAACGCCCGCACAACAGCAGGCGGCCCGGCAGCCCGCAAACTTTACTTCGTACAATCAAGCTATTCCGCAGCAAGCCGAACGCGTTTGCAGGAGATGCGGCGGAGCTTATCCGCCGCACATCAAATTCTGTGGCCGCTGCGGCCTAACGCTTCAGTAAAGCTCTATTCAAGCCCAACAAAATCAACGTTCGTGAGCGACGTGGTCAGCAACTGAACACGCGGCGTAAACCGGTAGCGCTTGTTCTGAATGCTCAGCGTGTACTCAAATCCCGAGGTGATACCAGTAAACGTGTAGAATCCGAACGAACTCGTAGTCGCTATGCGGATATTGCCCGACGGCTCGGTCAGCCTGACGATCGCGTTTCGCAGTGCCTGTCCCGATGGCGTAAATACACGACCCTCGACCGAGACGAGACCCGGCGTCGGCGACGGGCTCGGTGACGGGCTCGGCGTCGGCGTTACGGTTGGTGTCGGCGTCGGTGTCGGTGTAGGTGTCGGTGTCGGTGTCGGTGTCGGAGCAAGATTAACCGTTGTCGTCACCGTCGCGGCCGTGTTATTCGCCTCGCTTGATTCCGGGATCAGATTATTCGGGTCCACGATGACGTTCGTACCTGCGCTCGTCAACGTTCCCGACGTGAGCGGCGTAACGACTACGGTCAAAGTTGCCGTTCCCGGATTCACACCACTTGTAGATATCGTGCCACCCGAGAATGTCACACCAGTCGCATCTACTGTCGAGCCGAATCCATTGGTGCCGGTCGCGCTTACAAACGAATTTGGAACACCGCTCGGGAAGATAAATCGCACCTGCGGGCTCGCACCGCCTCCCATGACCGTGGGGAAAATGCTGACGGTCAGTGTATATGTGACCGGTTGGCCTACGTTCACCGGATCGGGCGAATCCGATTGAGCGATCCGCAGATCGATCTCCGGAAACGGACTCGGAGTTGGAGTCGGCGTTACAACCGGCGTCGGCGTCGGCGTCGGAGTTGGCGTCGGCGTCGGAGTTGGCGTCGGCGTCGGAGTTGGTGTCGGTGTCGGCGTCGGCGTCGGCGTCGGCGTCGGAGTTGGAGTCGGCGTCGGCGTCGGCGTCGGCGTCGGAGTTGGCGTCGGCGTCGGAGTTGGCGTCGGCGTCGGAGTTGGTGTCGGTGTCGGCGTCGGCGTCGGCGTCGGCGTCGGAGTTGGAGTCGGCGTCGGCGTCGGCGTCGGCGTCGGAGTTGGCGTCGGTGTTGGAGTCGGCGTCGGAGTTGGCGTCGGTG
>CAYPGP010000015.1:0-83461 GCA_964410495.1 uncultured Chloracidobacterium sp. | reverse complement strand
TCGAAAACCTCGGGCTCGAAAAGACCAAGGTCGTCGTCAATCCTCGCGGCACCATTAAGGTGAACGAATATTGCGAGACCGACGAGCCGAACGTTTTCGCCATCGGCGACGTCATCGACACCGCATGGCTCGCTCACCTCGCCTCGAAGGAAGGCATCATGGTTGTCGAGAAGATCGCCGGCAAAAAGGTTGAGCCGATCAAACAGAACCTCGTCCCGAACTGCACCTACTGTGACCCCGAAGTCGCCAGCGTCGGCCTGACCGAAGCCAAAGCCAAAGAAGCGGGTTACGACGTAAAGGTCGGCAAATTCCCGTTCTCGGCCAGCGGCAAGGCACGCATCCTCGGCGAGACCGACGGTTTCGTCAAGATCGTTGCCGAAAAGAAATACGACGAAGTCCTCGGCGTACACATCATCGGCCCGCACGCCACCGAGCTCCTAGCGGAAGCCTGCGTCGCCATGGCACTAGAAACCACAGCCGACGAACTAGGCCGCGTGATCCACGCCCACCCAACCGTCAGCGAATCCATAATGGAAGCCGCCGAAGGCGTGCATGATCTGACTATTCACATGTAAGGGAAACATTCCCTTGTCACGAGTTTGCCGCCTTCGTCATGAGAACGGGGCGGCAAACTTTTTTGTAAAAAAGGGCCGCCAAAAGCGGCGGCCCGAAGAGTGAGTATTTTAGTTGTACTCCTCGCAAAAAACCTATTCCAGGCCGACAAAATCCACACCGGTCAGATCAGCTGTGACGACAAGTGGACGGGCTGCGAACCGATAGCGCTTGGAGGAAACGCCGATCGTGTAGTCCAGCTCGACCGGAATAGCGGTGAAACTATAGATACCAAACGAACTGGTGACTGCCGTAAAACGCCGGCCCTGTCCGTACGACAAAACAACGGTCGCGTTTCGAAGGGCTGAGCCCGAGGGCGTCGTCACCCGGCCCGAGACGTTCGCCGTCGGCCTCAACTCGATCGCTCCAATGTCCGTGCCGTCGCTGCCTGAAGCGTTTGAGACGGCGGCATAATCGTAAGGCCGAGGAAATTCCCGCTGATCAACAAGAACCGTCCCGCTGTTGCCTTTATCTATCACCGGGCTGCCCGCAAGCGGTGCATGCGATAGCGTAGAATTGCCGCCATTATTCTGCAGCGGGCCAAGGAGCGGATCCTGATTATGGATGTTTCCGGTCGTAATGTTTACTATGGTTGCGCCGTTAATATTCTCGATCAGATTGTAGCCGAGCGAGTTCAAGGCACTCGCTGTTCGAATATCCTGGGCCGCACCGTTGGAGGTATTGTTAGCGATAATCGTGTTTCTCACTGATTGCTGACCCCCGTCTGAAACGCTGGCTATGCCGAATCCGCCGCAGTTCCCGCCAGCCTGATTATTGACGATCGTCGAATTCGAGATGTGGACCTGATCGGCGGAACCGCCAGCATTGGTATCAACGATACCGCCGTAATCTAAGCCCGCCACGTTGCCGCTAACAGTGCTGTTGTCTAGCGTCAACGCCCCTTCGACAAAAAACCCGCCGCCGTGTCCAGCGCTAGTGCCGGTGCCGACGTCCTTGTTGGCGACGTTGCCGCTTATTGTAGAATTCGAGACCGTCACCCTACCGTCGCTTCGGATGTAGAATCCGCCCCCCGTGCCGCTGTTGTCATTGTTTGTGTTCGCCGTGTTATTCGAGAATGTAGAATTCGTAACCGTAAATGTTCCGATCGTATACACGGCCCCGCCGAAGTTAACCGCGCTGTTTCCGGTGAAAACCGAATCAGTGACTGTGACCGTTCCGCCGGCCGAGATGGCCCCGCCGCTGCCCTGGCCGCTCTGCTGAGCGTTAGGCCCGGACGCGCTGTTCCCTGTAAAGGTCGATCGCGTAATGGTCAGCGGGCCGCCGCCTGATATCGCACCGCCCCCATCGAGGCCCGTGTTGTTGGTAAAGGTAGACCCGATTATATTCATCGTCCCGCCGCGATTGCGGATCGCCCCGCCGCCACCGCTTCCGCCTATCTCCGCATTGCCGGTGAAGGTCGAATTCGTTATCGTCGTCGTGCCCGAGGAATTCTGATGGATCGCACCGCCGCCCTGGCCCGTCGCGCTACCGCTGGTGGCCGTGTTGCCAGTGAAGGTGCAGTTGGTAATAGTCAAAGGACCCGCATTCGACAGAATAGCCGCGCCAAATCCTGCTGTATTTGACGTGAATACTGAATTTGTAACTGACGTCTGAACGGCATTGCTTTCGATGTCGATCGCCGCGACATTCGAGACAAACGCCGCATTGTCGACGCTAAGCGTTCCTTCGCTGATGATCGCCCCGTTAACCGCCCGCGTGAAGGTTATGCCGCTAAATGACATTTGGTCGTTCGTCTCGATACGAAAAAGGGCCGTAACGTTGTTGCCGTCGATAGTAAGCAAGCTAGCTCCGGGCCCGGTTATCGTGAGCAAATCAGCTGAATTTGCGGGATTGTAGACAATTATTGAAGCCAAAACGATATTCCTCGGCGTGGAAAACGATGCGTCGAAAACAATAGTGTCCGAACCTGCGGCCGCCGTCGCGTCAAGAATCGCCTGACGCAGACTGCCCACTCCCGTGTTATTCGTGTTTGTGACCGTAAACGTTGCAGCCGAGGCACTTAACACAAAACTGCAAACAATTAGGATTCCGATAGAAAGAAAACGGAAAATGCTATTTCTCATGAAAATTCCTCCGCGGCATTAAGGGTCGAATTGCCGGCTTGATTACAAATGCGAGAAAGTGAGGAAGATCACGCCAAAAAACTAGATCGGTTTTTGATTTAAGATTCTCGATTCCATCGAAAGATCGGGCGTTGTTCTTGCGTTTTTGTGTATACTTCCGCTGTTTCCCCGTTAGCGCCATGAACAAATACAAGAGCCTATACAAGTGGATGATCGTACCGATGGTCGTCATGCAGTTGGGGATCGCGGCGGATTACTGGGGCGATCTAACGCTGAACGCCTTCTCGGTGCACGTCCATTACTGGACGGGCACAGCATGGTATCTATTTCTCATCATTCAGCCTTATTACGTAACGCACGGCCAAATCGAGCGGCACCGAACGGTTGGGATAATTGGAATGTTCCTAGCCGGTGGTGTGTGTCTGACCGCGCTGAGTATGCTACACCGCGATATCGCGTCAGCGGACCGATCGATGGTGGAGCGAACGCAGTTCGGGCCTTTTGAACCATGGTTCTTTATCGGCGTTGCGGCGGTCGAGATCGTGATGATGACCGCGTTCGGCTACGCGGTGATAAAAAGTATCATTCATCGCAAAGAGATCGAGAATCACTCGTGGTGGCTGATCTCGACCGTTTTTCTGATAATGATGCCCGCACTCGCTCGCGGCCTTCAGTTTATCTATATCGGGATAAATTTTTCGTCCTGGCCGAACGTCGATATTATGACCCCGCTTTACGCAGGCCAGGTGATCATACTCGGCATGATCTTCTTCGCGGCATGGAAATTCGGCACGCTTCGCCACCCCGCGACTTATCTTGCGGTGGCGGTGAACGTTTTCACGCTGTTTCTCGAACCCATTGGCCGCAGTCCGTCGGTAGAAGCGTTAATCCGGGCGCTGATAAAAGTCTGAGCCACGCGACGGCTGACGTGACCTCGTATTTCGGTAATACTAATCTCATTCCAATCCTACAAAATCGACTCCCGACTGACTTGCGGTCACCAAAAGGTTCTTGGGCGCGAAGCGATACCGTTTCGATGCAGCCGTCAGAATATAGTTCTGGCCGACCGCCACATTATCGAACGAGTACAAACCGAACGAACTCGTTGTAGCCGTTCGTCGGTTGCTGCTCGGATCTATAAGCGTGACCACCACGTTTCTCAACGCCGTCCCAGCCGGACTAAATACGCGGCCGGAGATGCTGGCGTTGGTCGAGACAGGCGTTGCTGAAAAGACCGCCGTGTACGTCGTGTTCACAGTCGGCATGACGGCGTGCGAGATCGAGCCGCCGTTGCTCCAACTGTTCCAGTCATACCTGAACCCATTTCCGAATTGCGGCGTCGTCGTCTCTATCGAATGAAATGATCCGGAATTCCAGGTAAACGTCTGCGGGCTAGCGTATTGAGTTCCGTCGACCGTAAATGTAAGCCCGACGGGATCGGTCTGGACTATTACGATGACCGACTGCACCGGCGTGGGCGTGGGCGTCGGACTGGGAGTCGGAGTTGCGACCGGTGTTGGAGTTGGAGTCGGCGTCGGTGTCGGTGTTGCGACCGGCGTTGGCGTAGGAGTTGGTGTCGGCGTTGGCGTCGGTGTTGGGGTCGGTAGCGGTGTTGGCGTCGGTGTTGGCGTCGGTGTTGGGGTCGGTGTCGGTGTCGGCGTCGGTGTTGGCGTCGGTGTTGGCGTCGGTGTTGGGGTCGGGGTCGGTGTTGGCGTCGGCGTCGGCGTGGGAGTAGGAACAAGATCGTCATTGACTATCGTTCCTACAGCCTGCCCGTCGCTAACGGTAGCACCTTGGACGTTCGAAACGTTGAAGAAGAAGGTTTCGTCAGGCTCGAACGTGGTATCGCCAAGTATCGTGACAAACACGGCAACGCTCGTCGAACCCGGAGCGATATCAAAGTTGTTCAAGCTGTTTGCAAAATAGTCCTGCCCAGCGATCGCGGTGCCATTCTGTGTTGAATAATTCAGTCGGACGCCTCCGGCTGGTGCCGGACGAGACAACCGTATCGTAATAGGTATCTGAGGGTTTCCGGAGTTGCCCTCAAGCTGCGAGTTATCTTCGACGGTCAAGACCGGTGGTGTTGGCGTGGGGGTTGGAGTTGGTGTAGGGGTCGGCGTGGGCGTTGGAGTCGGTGTCGGAGTCGGTGTCGGGGTAGGTGTTGGCGTTGGTGTCGGCGTCGGAACCGGACCGTCGTCGTTGTTGATCGTACCGACACCTTCTTCGTCAGTGATCGACGCATTTACTGGATTCGAAAGAATTACTCTAAACCTCTCACTAAACTCCGGAACCGTATCGCCATTCACTAGTACGGGGATCTGTAGACTGCTAACCGACGATATAAATGTCAAAGTTCCGGACAAAGCCTGATAATCATTATCAATCGCAGTCGCGGACCCATCCTGTGTCGTAAACTGCACTGTCGAAGTCTGACCGAGAACTCCGCCGCCCGTCCGCGTCACAACGAAAGTAAATGGCGATGAACCCGAATTACCCTCATTTCGGGTAACATCCGTAATCGAGAACGTTGCTGGTGTCGGTGTCGGTGTCGGAGTTGGCTCATTACCTACCCTACCACACTGCCCGAACCTCATCCCGGGTTGTGCGGCGCAAAAGAAACGGCCTACACACGAGCAGCCAGACGGCGCACAGGTGGTACTAGCACACGCGTTTTGGAGCAAAGCAGGTTGTCCAAACTGACCCGGAGTGCAGGTTGCATCTTGGCAAAAACAAGTTTCAGTTGGACAGTCTGAACCTTGACACTCTGCGGTCGGCAGAAGAGAGGGGTTCATCGAGAAAACTACCACCGTGATCATGGCGATCAATCCGAGGCGCATTATCCACCTCCGCCGCAATGCCTTGCGAATATTCGTCCCGATCGAGCTGCGCTCCTTTGGCAAAACCTTTAAGTCTTCGTTCATTGCGTACGTGTCTAAACTCAGGAGTTGGGCCTCTTACGTTGAGCTAGTAATTCTCCGACCTGTCGATCAAGCCTACTTCGCGTCGGTGAACCGCCATGGTTTGGGAAAAAGTCGCCAGCGGCCGTTTATGTGTGTGAGGCCTTCGTACGCCATTCCGGTGCTTTCGCCGGGTTTTACGAACTTGAATGCGTACAGCGTTTGATTTGGTTTTAGATAGACTTCGGCCGCGGCGGCCATGGCGGTTGGAAATTCGGCATACTCTCCATCGGAATCCTTAAGCTGTTCGGTGGTCGCCATCGCCATTTTGATTTCGGTCTGGCCGTCCTTAGGCGCCACCACGGTGTCAGAGCCGGACCACATCTTTTCGTAGAAAGTCTCGGCCCGTGCGGCCGTTTCTTCGTCCTTGTAGAAAGCCCGATAGTCCTCCTTCGTCGGTTTGAGCTCCATGGTGAGTTTTTTGCGGTCCGTGTCGTTCTTTAGAAATTCGCTCAACAGCGCGCGTGCACCGTCTCGGGTTCCGGGAAATTTTGCCGTACTGGCTCCGCCGCCACATGCGGCAATAAGAACGGCGGCGGCGATCAGCACAACATTTGCGTAAATCCTTGTCATAGTTCCTCCTAAGAAAATAGTTCAGACTCGTAATTTAAGTTCAGGTTAGGCTTACCCGATCCGAAATGTCTTGAAAGTTCGGTGAGATTTCGCTTAGAATTTGGCTAGAAATCCATTAGAAACGCCCGGCTAATTACGAACTTGATGTCGCAGTCTGACGCAGCTTTTTACGAATTTGGCGATTTTAAGCTCGATACTTCCGAGCGATTGTTGGTCAAAAACGGAGAAGCGGTAACTATTACACCTAAGGTTTACGAAACGCTTCTCGTCCTGGTCCGAAATGCGGGACAGATCGTCGAGAAAGAGGATCTTATCCGCGAGATCTGGCAGGACAGGTTTGTCGAAGAGAGCAACCTGACGTTCAATATTCGAATGCTGCGAAAAGCTCTCGGCGATGTTGCGTCGTCGCCGGAGTTCATCGAAACGCTTCCCCGTCGCGGTTATCGATTTCTAGCGCCGGTTCGCGTTGTCAAACAACCTGAGGCTGAAGAAGCTATTTCAATAGATCCATCGCATTCACGGCTTTCTACCCGATCGTGGCTCGCTTTCGCACTAGGTGCGGTATTGGTGGTTATGATGGGAGGAGCCTGGTACCTGACCGCAAATAGCGGTGCGTCGAGAGCCGCCTTTTCCCCGGTGATCTCCGAGAAGCTGTCCAGCAACGGGCGGGTGTTCAACGCCGCTATCTCGCCCGACGGGCGTTTCGTCGCTTATTCGAATGCGGGGGGCAGTCAACAAGGGCTTTGGATCAGACAGCTTGAAACAGGAAACAACGTCGAGATCGCCAGAGCAACTGAAGGTATCGTTTATTACGGCCTCACATTCTCACCCGGCGGCGATCATCTTTATTTCTCTCGCTCTGCCACGCCCGGCGGGCCAAACGCAATCTATAAGATGTCGACACTCGGCGGCGGAGCGACCAAACTCGCCGACGCGGTAAAAGGGGCTATCAGCGTATCGCCGGACGGCAGATCGATCGCTTTCGTGCGATGCTTGAGCGAGAAACGGAACTGTGAACTGCTGTTAGCCGATTCATTGGACGGAAGTAACGAACGTGTCCTTAGCAGCCAACCCGATCCGCTGATCATTCGGGCGCTTGATTTCTCTCCCGACGGGCGTTCGATCGTTTTCGCAAGCGGTCACTCGGAAAATCAGGCCAATGAGTTTTCTATCCTGCAAGTGGATCTCGAGACAGGCGATCACCATGCGTTTAGCAGCGAGCGTTTCTTCGATATCAAGGGATTGAGCTGGCTGTCGGATGGTACAGGAATTGTCGTAGCGGCTTCCCGAATACCAAACCGTAATTTTCGCTTGTGGCGCGTTGAGCCCGGCACAAAACTCGCGGAACCGCTGACGAGCGAGTCAGAAAGTTTCGCGAGCGTATCCTTTAGCGATTCTGGTAACGTGGCCGTCTGCACACAAATGCGCGACGACTATTCCCTTTCGGTTTACAGCGCTCAGGATCCGAAGCGAAAACAAACTCTCGCCTCAGCCTACACCGTGTCCTACGCGCCCGATGGAAGATTCATCTTTTCGTCAGCAATGCTTGGCAATTTGGATATTTGGGCGATGAATGCGGATGGTACGGAACAGCGCCAGCTTACGACCGATAGTGGTGATGATTCTTCCGCGATCTCCAGCGCCGACGGCAAGATCATCTTTTTCACTTCCAATCGAAGCGGTGCCGCACATGTTTGGCGAATGGATCGCGACGGTAGTAATCAGAGCCAGCTCACACAGCGGGAAGGCGGATTTCCGATCGTTGCTTCGACGGATGGCGAATGGGTCTACTATAGATCGGCCATTTCAAAGCAGATCTGGCGTGTACGGACCGTTGGTGGCTCCGAAGAGCAAGGATCCCTTCGTGCAAGCTACCGTCCGGCAATGCCTGAGAGCGGCGAGCAAGCCGCTTTTTTTGCACGCCGTGACGGAAAACTAGGGATCGAGATCACACCGTCGACCGTTGATCAGGTACTAAGCCGGATCGAACTTCCGGCCGAAATAACGGGTGGGCTAGGTTTGAATTGGTCACGTGAGGGAAAACAGCTCTACTTCATAGCAACCACCAGCAGCGACAACGGCGAGCAGAGTCTGTGGTCGGTCCCGGCGGAAGGCGGAATCTCAAAAAAACTCGCGTTATTGGGAACCGCTCACGTTGAAAGCTTTAGTGTCTCGCCGGATGGCAGCTCGTATGCGATAGTCCAAGGCTCGTGGCGGCACGACGCCGTCCTTTTTCATGGCCTATTGCCTAAGTAGGTATTGAGGTACGGGCCTCCTTCCATTTTCCACGCGTAAAATCAGGAAATTTAACCGGCATCGAGCCTTTTTGGACCGATATTTCGCTGAGTGGACCGGGAGCGCTCCAAGCGGCGGCATCATAAACGTCCATGTCGGGGACGAGGCCTTCGCGCATGCACTGGACGAGGCGCCAACACATCAGGTAGTCCATGCCGCCGTGACCGCCGAGTTTGCGGGCTTGTTCGCCGACGACGCGCCATAGGTTGTGTTCGTATTTTTCCTTGTAGGCGTCGATGGTCTGCCAGCGGTGATCGGCTTTGTCTTTTTCGACGTAGATCCGCGACGGGTAATCGCGAAAGATGCCCTTTGTGCCCTGGATCAAATTGATCCTATCGTAGGGCCGCGGTGTCGTGACGTTGTGCTGCACCATTATCGAACGGCCTTTGGCGGTCTTGATCAGGTTGGTATTGTAGTCGCCGGCTTTGTAAACCTCTTTCTGCCGCGGATCGTTCGCATCGACCTTTTCTTTGCGATAATCCTGAAGGCCCAAACTTCCCGAGCTCATAGCGACCATAAAATCGAACTTATCGCCGCGATTGATGTCCATGTAGTTAGCCACCGGGCCGAGCCCGTGTGTCGGATAGAGATTGCTGTCGCGAAGCGTATGATGAGCACGCCGCCACAAACCTTCGTCCTTGGTTTCAAATAGGATGGCTCGCAGGTCGTGATTATATGCCGCCTCGCCGTGGACCAACTCACCAAACACCCCGGCCCGCACCATGTTCAGGATCAGCAGCTCGTCGTAGTCGTAGCAGCAATTTTCCATCATCATCATATGACGACGGGTCGATTCCGAGGTGTCGACGAGCTGCCAAAGTTCTTTTAGCGTATACGCCGCCGGAACCTCGACGGCCACATGCTTTCCGGCCTTCATCGCGTCGAGGGCCTGCGGCACGTGCCATTCCCACGGCGTCGCGATGTAAACGACATCGATATCGTCGCGTTTGAGCAATTCCTGATAACCGCGATCGCCTTTGACGTACATCGCCGGTGCCGGCTGGCCCGCCTTCTCGACGATCGCCTTCGCTTTGTCCGCTTTTTCCTGAACGATATCGTTCAACGCAACGATCTTCACGTTCGGGATATTCACAAATTCGCCAAGTACACTGCGGCCCCGCAATCCGGTTCCGATCATCGCCACTCGAACCGTATCGCGCCGCTCGAACGGCACACCGATCATCGTTTTGCCGACCGGAGTTGGCCCGGCGATGAGTTCGCTCAAGACATTTTCGTCCGAAGCTGCTGCCCTGGTCTCAATACCAAAAAGGCTTAATCCAAATCCCGCAATTGCAGTGTTCCGCAACATCTCGCGACGCGATTGTTTGTTTTCTCTCAATAATGTAGTTTCCTGAAGGCTTTTTGACATTATATCTCGATTTGTTTTTACTCAAGCCACTTTCCCGCTACAATTTAGGTTTTATGAACGCCGCCGCCACATCGTATCCGCGTAATAAGATCAAGATCCTCCTGCTCGAGAATATCTCCGAGGCGGCTGTGGCCGAGTTCGAAGCGGGCGATTATCACGAGATCACAAAGATCAACGGGGCCTTGAGCGAGGAGCAGCTGATCGACGCGGTCAAAGGCGTTCATCTCATCGGCATTCGCTCGAAAACTCAGATCACTCGAAAAGTTATCGAGGCTGCCGATAAGCTGCTGGCGATCGGTGCGTTCTGTATCGGTGTTAATCAGATCGATCTCGCGGCGGCGACGGAGAAAGGAGTGGCGGTCTTCAACGCCCCATACTCAAACACTCGTTCAGTGGCCGAGCTTGTGATCGGCTTGTGTGTGATGCTGATCCGCAAGATCGCCGATAAGAACGCTGCGGCGCATCGCGGCGAATGGATGAAGGACGCGAAGGGCAGCTACGAGCTTCGCGGAAAGACACTTGGAATCATCGGCTACGGCAATATCGGCTCTCAGGTCTCAAACATGGCCGAGGCGATGGGAATGCATGTCGTCTATTACGACACCGCGATCAAACTGCCGCACGGTAACGCCAAACAGGTCCGCGAACTCGGCGAACTGCTAAAACAGTCAAATATCGTCACGCTTCATGTCCCCTCTGACGCGACCACGCGTGGAATGATCGACGATCCGGAATTCGCCGCGATGCCGAAAGGAAGCATCTTTATCAATTACAGCCGCGGCGATGTCGTCGACCTCGATTCCCTCAAGCGAAGCATCGAAAGCGGTCATCTCGCCGGTGCCGCGATCGACGTTTTTCCGGTCGAACCCGAAAAGAATGGCGACAAGTTCGAGACCGTCCTGCAGAACCTGCCAAACGTTATCCTCACGCCCCACATCGGCGGTTCGACCGAGGAAGCCCAGGCCAACATCGGCCTTGACGTAACGGCAAAACTCATCAAATATCTAGAATTCGGCACGAGCGAAGGCTCGCAGACAGTCCCACCGGTCACGCTTCCGCCCCAGGCCGGCACGCACCGTATCCTCCACATCCACCAAAACATTCCAGGCGTTCTGGGCGAGATCAACTCCCGCCTTTCAGCCCGCGGCATCAACATCGTCGGCCAATACCTAAAGACCAATGAAACCATCGGCTACGTTATCCTCGACATGGGCTCCGCGCTTTCAAAGGAGGCCTTTGAAATTCTCAAGACCATCAATGGCACGATCAAGACCCGAATGATCTACTAGATGATCAATGGGGCCGGCACATATCCGCCGCCCGAGCAATTGCACAAAGAGCCTTCCTTAGCCCGTCGATCTCGCTTTGCTGTTTCCGCAGCCGACGCTCCTGTTCTTCGACCATCCGGCTCTTATCCTCGATCTGCTTCTGCTGCTCTTTAATGGAATTTAGCATCGTCCAAAGGATCGCATCACTGTTGACCTGTAGGTAACCGTTCGTGCTCCGGCTAACCGCCTCTGGCACCACATCCTGCACCTCCTGAGCGCTGAATCCGATATATTCACCTTCGCCGCTGAGCCCAAGCTCATTATCAGCTTTGTAGGAAAAGCGGATCGGGCTCAGTCGCATCAGATCAGCAATACCGCGCGTGTATCGGCCACTTACATTCTTCAGCCGTTCATCGGAGAAAACGGACCACGTACCGCCGCCCGGCTTAGAAGCGTTGCCGTTTACCGTTAGTGCCTGATCCGGAACTGTCGTACCGATGCCGACCCGACCGCCACCAATGTTCATGATCGTATTTGCGCCGTCGACGCTCAGATATAGCGGAAGGGCAATGCCTGTATTGTAATTGTAGCCCGTCACTTTCAGATTGCTGCCGAGGCCACCTTGCAGTACCAGGGAGACTCCCGATGAGGCGTCGGTGATCCGCTGCTGTGCTTCGATCCCATTCCCCCGAAGTTCGAGACCCGAGCCGGGTGTTGTCGTGCCGATGCCGACGTTCCCGCCGTTGTGATTTAAGGCGAGCGTCTTGGGCTGAGAAGCACTGTGATCGTATGAGAAAATGTATCCATTCTCTCCCGCGAACCCGACAGCTACGCCCTTTCCAGCGCTCGATTGGAGTGGAGTCGTGTCGCCAGTAAACCAGCTCGTTCCTGCAGTACGCAAAGCAATGCTGCCCGTGGCGACGCCGGTCGCCCGAACGCCAGTACCGTCGAAACTGCTCCCGGACACGCCAATACCAGTAGGTGAACTGCTTTCGCCTCTCACGCCTATGAACTCTGTTGTAAACACATCCAACTTAGCCGCCGGCTTGTTCCTGCCTATGCCGACCTTACCCTTGACTATTAGCTGGTCCTTCGCGGGATTGTCGTAGTCAAGGGTATCGGATACCAGGAGCCCGCCGACTTTCAGCCCGGACGGGGTTGGAGAGGCGGCCGAGTTAACGATCTGCAGGTAACGGTTTTGTTCCATTGGGGCTGTCCCCGTATAAAGTACGGGACTCACGCCTGCATCAAGCGTCAAGTTCCCCCGAACGTCCAGCTTGCTCGTTGGAGAGCCCGTACCGATACCGATATTTGTCCCGCTCTGAGAAATGTTTGAATCGCCTAGTGACCCGGTTCCACTGAACACTGGCAGCCGGCCCGGCGTGCCGCTGCCCGTTATCCCGCCGCCCGCCGCCGCGATGGTCAGTGTATTGCCCGACGGCGTGATCGTCACATTGGTACCCGCCGCGAGTGTTACGTTATCTTTTAGCGAATTGATGCTTTTTACGACTTGGCCGGACTGTATCTTGGCGTCTGTCACGCTGTTATCGGCGATCTTGCCCGTTGTCACGGCATTTGGCGCGATCGCGGTCCCGCTTTGCGTTCCGGTCACATCGCCCGCAAGTGGTCCGGTGAAGTTTGTGGCGGTCGTCGCTGTAGTCGCGTTTGCTGCGTTTGCAACCGTTCCCGTTACCTTTGCCCCGCTGACCGACACGATCTTGGTATCGGTTACCGAGCCGTCAGCAAGCTGAGCGGTGTTCACGCCGCCGTTGGTTATGCCGAGCGTGACATCGCCGCTTGTGCCGCCGCCGGTCAGGCCGGTTCCGGCGTTGACGGACGAAATGTCCCCACCGCCGCCTCCAGCTCCGGTCTCATCGCTTGCCGGTTCCCACTGGCCTGTTCCGCTGTTGAACTTTAAGACCTGCCCGTTGGTTGGAGCAGTGGCCGCGACGCTGCGGCCCTGCAGGCGTGCGACCGTCGTCGCCGACTGCGTTCCGGTCACGTCGCCGCCCAGCGTCCCGCTGAACGTCACGGCATTCTGAGCGTTGGCGGCATTTGTCGCGTTTGTGGCGGTTGCGGCCGATGTGGCGTTGTCAGCGTTAAGGCTCTTGATCGAATACGGAGCCGACGTCAACGGCTGCCGCGGCAAAAGAGTCGTAAACGCGCCTCCGCCAGCCGGTCGCACGCGGATCTCGAGAAACCGGTTCGTTCCCGGGAACTGGTTGCCGAAATTCAATTCCACCGAGAATATCCCGTTCGACACCTGAACACCCGAGCGAGCAACGGTCGATCCGACCTGGCCTCCTCCGGTCGCTGAATCGAACAGGGCGAACTCGAGATCAAACATGCCGTTTGCCGGCGAACCCGTGTTTTGCAGCTGGCCTTGATACAAAAAGTCAGTCGCTTGTGCATGCGACATGAGTGTTCCGAGGCACAACAGTGTGATCGTAACGAAAGATCGGACGAACGTAACCATAGGCTTACCTCCTTGCGTGGTTTTTCCCTCCTTTCTATCACAGATGCATAGTTGTTAAAAGTTTTTTCGGCTTTACCGGTGGTGCACGAATGCGACGACGCGGCCCCGCATCGACATCAAAACGCGAACTTCTTCGGCGTTTGATAAGTGATCGAGCCTATTTACAGATCACAAGGCTTTTAGCGAGAGAACACACCGCCTGTTTTAATTCCTCGATCGATCGCTGCTGCTCTGCGATCTGCTGGTTTTGGCGTTCGATCGTTACTCGCTGGGCCTCGATCTGCTTCCGCTGCTCTTTGACAGCATTTACCAAGACGACTCCGACCCGGTCGTATTTTACGCCCTCGACGTCGCCGTTTTCGGTATATGTGGCGAGCAGCGGTTCGACGGCGGCGACCTCTTCGGCGACGAGGCCCAAGTCGGCTTTACCGTCGGTTTTCCAGTCGAAGGTTACCGGGCGAAGCCGGTCGATCAGGTCGGATGCGGGGCGAAAGTCGCGGATGTTGTCCTTGAACCTCATCGACGATACACAGGTAGCGAATTCGTTCGCCGCATTTCTACAAAGCGCTGTCACCCCTGCCGTCCCGAGATTTAGTATCTGGACGGTGCCGTCGGGGTTGATGATCAGCCGATTTATCTCGCCGCCAGAAGCTGTCTGCGTTCGGAACGCCATGCTGGTTCCGACAGCCGAGCCGGCTCCGGACCTCGCCACGATAAAGAATGTGTTGTTCGAGCCATCGAGCCGAAAAGTGTTGCGAATGTCACCGCCATCATTGTTTACGAAGAGATTGTTTGTTCCAAGAGCATCATTTGTCTGGGTGAGTCCCACGCTAACGTCGCCTCCGCGGACATCAAGACGTGATAACGGAAGATTCGTCCCAATCCCGACATTCGGCGTGTCGCACCCGGTCGCGGGCGCACAGCCGTTTTGCCCGTTCACGGCGCCGAGGACGACGGCGTTACTAGCACCGACCGCCGCACGATGGCCGATAGCGGTCGCGTTTGTGAAATTGTTTGCGAGTATGTCGGCGTTGTCGCCGATCACTGTGTTGTTTCTACCCGAGACATTGGTTCTGCCGGCAAATGCCCCGACAAAAACATTGCTGCTCCCGGTTTGATTGTTTAGCCCCGAAAATTTGCCGATGATAACGCCATCGTCGCCGGACGTATTCGCAAGCCCCGCATCCCGGCCTAAGAAGGTGTTTCCCTCGCCCTGGATGTTGGCGAGCCCCGCACCACGACCGAAGAAAGAATTGCTCGCCCCCGTCGTATTTGCCTTTCCGGCTTCGGCGCCGAAAAAGCTGTTGTTGGACGCTCCTTGGTTCGCTTCGCCGGCCCTTCGACCGAAAAATGAGTTCTCGGATCCGTTTGTGTTAGTACCGCCCGCACCGGCGCCAAAAAACGAGTTATTTTGGCCGCTGTTATTCGCGTCGCCCGTGAACGCTCCGAAGAAGGAATTGAAGCCTCCCGAGTTGTTTGCCGCTCCAGCGCTGATTCCGAAGAAGGCGTTATTGTCACCCACGTTATTCGAGCTCCCCGCGAATGTGCCGACGAAGGTATTTGATGATGCCGTGGCGTTGCTTGCACCGGCATCTCTTCCAATGAAGGTATTGCCGTTACCCGTGGAATTGAGCTGGCCCGCGTTTGCCCCGACGAAGGTGTTGCTGCTGCCGATCTCGGCTTCGAGACCCGCGTTGCGGCCGATGTATGTATTAAAGCCGCCGGTCGAGTTATTTGCACCCGCTCCCACTCCGGCAAAGAGGTTGTTTATACCCGCGATGCTGAGAACGCGGTTAGCTCCAATGTTGTATTGGGTAGTCGCATTAAAGAGACTCGCGGTGCCGGTGCCGCTGATGTTGAAATTACTCGACGACTGCTGAATAGTCGTGTTCTGGACATAGTTTGCGAGATTTCCGGGAACATCCGTCGGCTGGATGCCTGAACTTACCCAGGCCGTGCCGTTGCTGCGAAGGAAGTTGCCGCTTGTGCCCGGCGAACTCAACCCCGTGCCGCCGCGCGGAACGCCCAGAATGCCGGTCGTAACACGAAACGCATTCAGATTGGTCAGTTCGGAGCCGTCACCGTTTTTAAGCAGATAGCTCGATCCCGGAATACCGTCGAGTGCCGTAGAATTCAGGGCACTGATCGCGACATTTGCGTTGACCGCATCGGTAGCATTTTGGGCTGAAATGGATCTTAGCGAGTAGGGATTGCTATTGAGGCGCTGGCGAGGGCCAAGAGGAGTGAAAGCCCCGCCGCCTGCCGCTCTGACGCTTATGCCGAGTTCATATTGAGTACCGTCGAATGGGTTTCCGAAATCGAGGGTAACTGAGAATGTTCCGTTCGTTACAGAAACGCCGTTCCTTGATAATACCGTCCCGACCTGGGTCCCGCCGGCCGTGAAAAGGCGGAATTCGAAATCGAACGAACCATTGGCCGGTGCCGAGGACACCTGAAGCTGGCCCTGATATGTTATCTCGGTGGTTTGAGCTGCGGCCTCGATCGAAAAGACGAAAACTACGAACGCTGCGAACAATGTATAAAATCTCATTTATTCCTCCTAGAAAACTTTTTGCCGTTGATCCGTTCCTCGTCCCCCGAAACCTGCGGGTTCACCGACGGGCTTTCCTTACTTTCCCTGCTGTTCCGCGGTTCGGCAGGTATCTCAGCGGAAGCGGTACGAATCCGAACGGTTATCCTTTCGACGCGGCGGGTCTCGATGAAAAACTCTTTTAGTTTGATCATTTCTGCTGTAATATCGGGACTTCAGCCGATAAATAGTTTGGGATCTCGAGTATTTTGAGAGTTCTTCGGAATTAAGTCTTTTTTTAATCTCAAAGATTTCTCACAGATTCTCAACGACACGGTATGCGTAAGGGACACAACAACATACGACGGGTTGGAGACCTCACGGTCGATCTGGAACGGCGGATATTATGGATAAACGAAAGCCCCGCCGATCTGCCTACGAAAGCCGTTGAGTTGTTTTGCGCGCTCGTCGACCGGGAAGGCGAGGTCATTTCAAAGGACGAACTGCTCGAGCACGTCTGGCCCGGAACGTTCGTCGAAGAAGGTGTGCTTTCACAGAATGTTTACCTGCTCAGGAAAACCCTCAAGCATCATGGGCTGTCCGCCGATCTCATCCAAACGGTCGCCCGCCGCGGTTATCGTTTTATTGGCACTGAAACGTCCGAAGTAACGATCGAACGCGAGATCGTTGAGCAAACATCGATAACCGAGCGCGAGTATGTTCAGGAAAGCTCCGGAACTCGCGGAATAGCTCTGCGACCGTCGCGGATCTTCGCGTTGACGACTTCCTTAATGCTGGTTTTCGGGGCTTTCGGTCTCTATCTTATATTGAGAGCAAATACCGATAGCTCGCCCGCGTCGCTGACCGGCTCGAACGTTCGCCTATCGTATGAAAGGATCACGGCTTCGGGGCGAGCCTTCCATGTCGGACTTTCCGCGGACGGCGAAAAAGCGGCGTATGTTATTCACACACCTGAGAATAAGTACGCTCTTCTTCTTCACCACCTCGCTTCGAAAAGTGAAACAACGATCGTCCAGCCGCAAGAACTGAGAATTTTCAACGTCCAGTTTTCACCCGACGGCAACAGCATCTATTACGCCGCTCAGCAGGGCGAGACCAAGACAGGTGTCTACCGCATTCCGATCTACGGCGGTTCTCCGCAGCTAATAACGCGGGAATTGACACATCATTTTATGCTCTCGCCCGATGGCGAGTGGCTGTCATTTTACCGGCGGGTACCCGAGGAGCGAGCTCATTATCTTGAGATCTGTCGATCTCGCGACGGGAGCGAAAAGCGAACTGTCACGATCCGTTCAGGCCTGGATGGTTTTATTATTTGGGGAACGGCCCCGGCGTGGTCGCCCGACGGCGGCAAATTTGTCGCGGCCGCTTTCTCGAAGGACAAGCCGGGAGCGATCAATAGACCGGTCCTTGCCGAGATCGACGTTGCGACCGGCGAACAACGCTTGATCGCCATACCGGCGTGGCACGAGCTGAATCAAGTGTATTGGCAAAGCGACGCTCGCGGATTATTCCTATTGGTTCGCGAAGCGATCGGCGAACCGATGCAGCTTTGGAACCTCGAACTAGCTCAAGGTAACGCTCGCAATATTACGAACGATGACAATGATTATCGGGAATTTCGCGTGTCGCCCGATTCATCGTACTTCCTGGCGGCAACGTGGCTTAAAGCAGAGAACTTGTTTGTTTTTGCGGCCGATGATCCCGCGAATGTTCGTCAACTCACCTTCGATACCAACGGAGCCAACGGAGCGACCGCCATAGCCTGGACACGCGACGGCCGTTCACTCGTTTTTTCGAAGGGTTCGGGACCCGCCGTCGGCGATCTGTGGTTGATGGATCTGGAGACACTCGCAACTCGCCAATTAACCTTCGACAAGGCATCGTTTCCGCATTATGCCGACACGACACCGGACGGGAGATCGGTCGTATTCGGATCTAACAGAACAGGAAAATGGCACATCTGGCGAGTAGATCTAAATGGCGAAAACCTTACGCAGATAACCAATGGCGACTATGAGGCGGCCCCCGAGGTTTCGCCCGACGGCAAATGGCTTTACTTTATCGGTGACGGGTTAAACAAAAAACCGATCGATGGTGGCGAACCGGTCAAAATCATGTCGAGCCGTCCTGGAAACGTTCGAGTCTCGCCCGCCAATACAGACGTTTTTGCGTCATACATTCACGACAACCGCGAAACCGTCAAAAACCCATGGAAGTATGTGCTTTTTGCCGAATCGGATACCACCAAATTCACCGATCTGAATATCCCCGCCAATGTCTATTTCGAATGGAACCCCGACGGCTCGGGCATTTACTACGCTGACAACGGCGAGAGTTTTAACAACCTTTGGCTTGTCAACACCAAAAGCCTCGCTCGATCACAGATCACCCAGTTTTCCGATCAGCGGATCGGCAACTTTAGCCTTTCTCCAGATGGCCGAACTTTTGCAATTTCCCGTGGGTCCGCTATCGGGAACATCATAAAGATCGGGATGAAATAGCGGCAGTGGACAGCCAAAACCATGTTCCCCTGAGTTCGCGGATCGTGAGATTGTGATTACAATTTGAATTATGAGTATCGGAAATTTGGTGCTGCTAATGGTAATGGTTCTTTCCTGTTCGACCGTAATACCGGCGCAGTGGCTGGCCCAGCGGCTCGAGACAAAAGCTGGCTTCCGCGGGCTTTCGGTCGTCAGCGAAAAGGTCGTTTGGGCGAGCGGGACTGGCGGGACGGTTGTGCGGACGGTTGATGGCGGGGCGAATTGGAAGGTGATGACCGTTCCCGGCGCCGAGAAACTGGATTTTCGCGATATCGAAGCGTTCGACGAAAACACCGCGTATATCCTGAGCATCGGGAACGGCGACAGCTCTCGGATCTATAAAACAACCGACGGCGGGACGACCTGGAAGCAGCAGTTCGTCGGCACGAAGAAAGAGACATTCTTCGATGCGATCGCCTGCTGGGATGCGAAAAACTGCCTCGCGATGAGCGACCCGGTCGAAGGTCACTACGTTCTGATCGAAACCAAAGACGGCGAAAACTGGAAAGAGATAAGAAGCAACAAAATGCCTGCGGCACGCGATGGTGAAGCCGCTTTTGCAGCCAGCGGAACGTGTCTGATCGTACACGGCAAAACGACCGCTTACATTGTCTCCGGAGGCGACGCGGCCCGTGTTTTCAGATCGAACGATCGCGGACAGACGTGGGATGTCTTCAATTCCCCGATAGTCAGCGGCACCTCCGGCAGCGGCATTTTCTCGATCGCCATGTGGGACGCCAAGAACGGAGTGATCGTCGGGGGCAATTACGAAAAGCCCAATGAAAATAAAGCAAACCTTGCCTTCACCATCGACGGCGGAATGACATGGACTCTCGGCAAGGGCCTCGGCGGTTATCGTTCGGGCGTGGCTTACGTCGATTCGAAGACGATCGTCGCGGTCGGCTCCGGCGGCTCCGACATGTCCACCGACGGCGGCAAGACGTGGAGCAATCTCGATCAGGTAAACTACAATGCCGTTCAGGCAAAAGGACGCGCGGCCGTCTGGGCCGTTGGAGCAAACGGTTTTATTGTGCGGATGCAATGACACTTGCCTGCTATGACATTCTCGATGCCCTAGGTTATTCGGTACTGGGCGAAATCTTTTTCTGAGGAGGGCATTATGCCGGGAGGTTTAGATCTAGACGCGACTCAAAGTTATGCAGCATTCGCGGCGGTGAAATTGGTCGGCTATTCCGCATCGACTATCATCTTTAATCAACGTTCTCCGGATACGAAAGCGAATCCGGTTCTTTTCGGTATTACCAGGACTTTGCTAGGGATGTTGCTTGGGGCCGCCGTGGGTATAGCGGGCCTCGTTACTTTAGAGCTTGCCTTTTGGGTGTTTTTATTCGCTCTCGTTCCGTTCAGATTGTTTGAATGGTTCGCGACTCTATGGTTGTTCTTTAGGAAAAGTGTCGAATTCCGGAATCAAGTAGGTGGGAATGTGGCTATTGGCACGGCAATCTCATTTGGGTTGGATCTGCCGGCTGCGGTGGGCTTTCTAATAACTGGGGGTCTTTGGATCTGCTAGCGACAATTTGCGTTTGAGCCTTGCTCTTATGAAATGGATCGTCGAAAAAGCTCGGTTTCTGGTTTACATTCCGATCATCGGGATACTTTTCGGCATGCTTTCGGCGATCTATGTCGGGACGGAGAAGACGATCAAGGTCATCGGCATCGCCGTTCTGCATCATGAAAGCAACAGCCCGACGCTTTATGTTCTGTTCGAGGCGTTAGACAGCTATCTAGTAGCTATCGCTTTGCTGGTCATTGCAGTCAGCCTTTACGATCTGCTTATCGGTGATCTCAAGGTGCCGGACTGGATGCTTGTCCGCAACCTCGACGAGCTTAAGGCGAAATTCGGCTCGGTACTGATCCCGATCATGGCGGTCAAGTTCGTCCAGAAACTCCTTCAGTCGGAAAGCTCGCTCGAAACGCTATACTACGGCATCGCGATCGCGCTGGTATCGTTTGCGCTGACTGCCTTTAATTTTGTAGCGGAACGCCACAAGGAGGTCGAGCTTGATCATATCGACACGGCATCAGAAACACGAGCCGCCGATCTGGAAAAGGGATAAATTATGCATAGCTTCACCAGTATTCCATTCAAAGCGGATAAACATCAGGGGCTGTCAGAGGTCAACGGTGTAGCTAAGTTTTCGTCGGCGGGGGTGGTTCTCGAGTTCGAATCGAAGCTGTTCGGCCTGATCTCGAATGGCGTGGAGGAGGCCCGACTGCCGATCGGCGAGATACTCGATGTAAGGTTTCGAAAGGGCGTCTTCAAGCGAGGGGCCAAAATAGAGATCCGTGCGAAATCCCTCGCATCGCTCGCCGGCATACCAAACGATAGCGGCAAGATCATTTTGAAGTTAAAAGCCGAAGACTTCGAGCGAGGCCGCGACGCGGCCGAACGCCTCGCCCGGGACGTCCAAACCTACGAAGCTCAACTCCCGCCAACCCACACGCCCGTCAGCGTTCTCTTCGACCCGAGCGAGGAAGAAACGAGAAAACTGGGCGAATGAATGCAGTTCCCTAAGTAACGAAATAGGATCGCGCATCCGAACTCATCGATCTTTCGAAATCCCAGTTATTCAGAACTGAAGATCAGGGGGTTTTTTGTGTGAGAGATCGATCATCCAGATACATAACTATCGCGGCCGCTTTACTGATCTGTCTTCCCATGGCGCTGATCGGCCAGGGGCGGGCGGAAAGCTTCGGGCTTAAGGATCAGAACAACAAGTATGTCGAGGTAAATTTCCCGAGCGATCGCCCAGTCGTGCTTATCTTCGGCGACCGAAAAGGTTCCGACCAGATCGATGGGTGGTCAAAGCCGATCTACAGCGACTTTTCGGATTCGGTGTACGTATTCGGCATCGCGTCGCTCTCCGGGGTTCCAAGCTACGCACAGGGGCTTGTGCGAAGGCTCATCAAACGACAAACTGCCTTTCCGGTACTACTCGACTGGGGCGGGAAGGTTTCCAAGACCTTCGGCTACCCGAAGGATAAAGCCCTACTCGTTCTGCTTGACCGGGACGGAACAGTGATAACAACGAGGTCTGGCCCTGCGACCACCTCGGAAATTGACGCAGTGAAAGCGGAAATAAATAAGAGAAAACGATAAGCAGCTATAGAAAAAACGCCGGCCGAAGTTCTGTATCGAACTCGGCCGGCCTTTTCAACTGAACCTGCTAATGAAAACAATGCGCTAGTTTGCCATTCGCGGATCCGACGCCATTGTGACCTTATATTCCTTTGGCGGTTCGGCTCCCATAAGGTGTTTCACAAAGTAATCCCAGCGTCGTCGCATCATGTAGTTGTTGTCAGCGCCGTAGCCGTGGCGGGCGTTCGGGAAAATGACTAGGTCAAAGTCCTTGTTCGCCTTGATCAAAGCGTCAACGACCAGGTAGGTGTTGTACGGCGGTACGTTATCGTCCATTCCGCCGTGGGCGATCATGAGCTTGCCTTTGAGATTCTTGGCATAGACCTGATTTGCCTGCTTCTCGTAGTTGTCGCCAACCATCAAGCCGATGTAGCGTTCGCCCCAATCGTCTTCGTAGTTGCGGTTGTCATGGTTGCCGGACTGCGAAACGCCGACCTTGTAAAAATCAGGATAACGGAACATCGCAGCCGCGGTCGCGAAACCTCCGCCCGAATGGCCCCACATTCCGACGCGGTCGAGGTCTATGTAAGGATATTTCGCAGCGAGTTGCTTGATCCCCGATATCTGATCTTCGAGCGTGTTGTCAGCCATGTTGCCGTAGCAGGCATCGTGGAACGACTTTGAACGGTCAGGGTTACACGTTCCGTCGATAATGATCACTACAAAACCGAGTTCAGCCAGTGCCTGGTGATCGCTTCGCGAAGCTCCGAAGGCCCGCGTTCCGACGCCGCCCCCCTGCGGTCCCGGATAAATATAGTTAACGACCGGATATTTCTTCGAAGGGTCGAGATTGGTCGGGGTGAACATCAGCCCGTAAAGGTCCCATTTATTGTTGCGATCCTTGACTGTTATCGGCATCGGCGGCTTCCAACCGGCGGCTTTGAGCCGGGTCACGTCAACCTTTTCCAGTTCAGCGATCAAACGCCCGTTCATATCGCGAAGCACCGATGTCTGCGGCACGTCAGGTTTTGAGAAGTTATCGACAAAATAACGCCCGTCCGGAGAAAGCGAAACCTGGTGCGTTCCATCTTCCGGAGTCAGAAGGGTCAGGCCGTTGCCGTCAAAATTGATCTTGTAAAAATGGGTAAAATACGGATCGCGGCCGGGTTCGCGGCCGTTCGCTTCGAAGTAGATCGTCCGGGCTTTTTCGTCGACTTTAAGTATACGCAGCACCACAAAGTTCCCTTTGGTGATCTGATTTTTCACGCGGCCGGTCGTCAGGTCGTAAAGATACAGGTGTCCCCAATCGTCGCGTTCCGAATACCAGATCGCCTCGTTTGTAGCAGGAAAATACCGCCAGTTTTCTTCGCCCTGGCCTGATTCGTACTGTGTTGCGACCTTTTCCTCAAAGACCTCGCGAACATCGCCGGTCGCCGCATCTGCAATACGGAATTTCGCCTCTTTGTGTGCGCGGTCTGTCGAAACAAAAGCGATCTTGCTGCTGTCCGGACTCCACTGAACGTCGCCCCACGACCCGCCGCAGACGATGTCGTCGCAGAGCGTACCACGACGATCGTCCGCCGCCATTTTGAATTTGACCATCTGCCCGCTGTCAACATCGATCACAATACGGCTGATCTTGATGATCTCTTTGTCCTGCGGAAGCGGATATTTCCAGGCTTCGAGCTTCGGAGCACCGACATTGGTGGTCGCGAGATACATATCACTGACATGACGTTGGTCCTGCTGATAGGTCGCGATCTTTTTAGAATCCGGCGACCAGAGCACGACCGGGCGGTCGCTTTTTCTCCAGCCGGCGTTGTCCGTCGCGTAACCAAAATCCTTCACGCCGTCAGTCGTCAGCTGCGTCTCTTTTCCGCTCGCCACGTCTTTGACCCAAAGATTCCAATCTTTGATATAGACGTGCTTCTTGCCGTCCGGTGAAGGAACCGCGTTCGCCGCCCCACGCTGTGGTCCCGCGGGTGCGGGTGCCGCCGGCAGCCCAAGATCGGCTTGCTTTGCGGCGGTCTTTTTCGTTCCGTTTGCCGGATCAAAAAGGACGAACTCCCTTGCCGTCGGCGTCATCGCCGTGTACCAGAAGCGCCCGTCCGGCAGCCATATCGGCCGGACAGCCGCCCGGTCGACTAGCGGAGCGGTATTGAACGCCAGCATTTTTGCCGCACGATCATAATCAGCCGTGGTCAACGCGGTTTTCTGACCGAATGCATATTGTGTGAAGACGAGTGAAAAAAGGAGAAGAAACGATATTGAAGATCTTTTCATAGCTAATTCGGAACAAGCAAAATTCGAGGGGATGAAATTCGTGTTTCCGCTATTTTAACTCAACTTGCCAAATAGTCACGCTCAGAGGCGATCGAGTATTTTGATATTATCTCTGGTTACGCTCCGTGAGAATGATTTTTGATACTCAAACCGAGGATTAATATGCCCAAATTTGTGATAGAACGAGAAATTCCCGGTGTCGGTGCATCAACGCCCGATGCTCTTCAAGCTGTTTCGCAGACATCGTGCGGTGTCTTGAGCAAACTCGGCCCGCAGATCCAGTGGGTCGAGAGTTTCGTTACTAACGACAAGATCTACTGCGTTTACATCGCCCCGAACGAAGACCTGATCCGCGAACATGCAGAACTCGGCGGCTTTCCCGCCAACCGCATCTCGGAGATCCGCACCGTGATCGATCCAACAACAGCCGAAGCGTAAATGAAGGATAAAGAAAAGAACCTCGGACGAATCGTCGCCGTCCACCCCATTGCGCCCATTTACGTCCAACGGGCGGTCTTTATGGCGGTGCTTTCTTTTCTGTTCTTTCTGGCGATGATGTTCGCATTCTACGTAATGCAAAGCGCTCTCTACTTCCTCTTATCGACAGCGTTCCTGATCGTTTATCTGCTGACGATGTTCTCGTTCCTGATGCAGCGAAAGAAGAGTTTTGAGATCTACGAAAATGGTTTTCGATACAGAAAAGAAGTCGCTTTGTGGAACGAGATAGACGAGATTAGTGATAACGGGGAGATAAAACTAAAAGGCCGCAAGCCGATCGTTATTCCTCAAACGCTTTCGGATTTGGATAGCCTGGTTCTGCGAATAAGAAATGCCTCCCGTGATCGATCGCATCCCACATAACCGCAAAAGCAGGCAGTGCCCTAATCCCGTGGTTCCAACGGTTTTCTTCTTTGCGTTCATTTGCGAACTTTGCGACTTTGCGTAAAAAATGCCTTTTTCTCACGCAAAGACGCCAAGAACGCAAGAAAGACGCAGAGCAAATCGACGGCACCCCAAGTTTGTGACACCGCCCAACACCGGCGCAAATCACCATGTTTCGCTTCTACCTGCATTTTTTGTATTCTTTTAGGTTGATATTCATTTGCTGCAGTCAGCGGAGAGGTATATGAGCGTTGAAGTCGTGATGCCCCAGATGGGCGAGTCGATAACTGAGGGAACCGTTTCGAAGTGGTTGAAAAAGGTCGGCGAATCGGTCGATAAGGACGAGGCGATCCTTGAGATATCGACCGACAAGGTCGATGCCGAAGTTCCGAGTCCCGGAGCCGGAATCCTGCTCGAGATACGCGCTCAGGAAGGCGAGACAGTCGAGGTCGGTACCGTCGTCGCGGTGGTAGGTGCTGCTCGCGAAACTTCCGCATCAGCTCCCGCTCCGTTCGCCGAGGAACCCGCCGCCGCTGCTCCGCCGCCAGTTGCCGCCCAGCCGGAACCCGAGGCGATACCGGTAGCAGAATCTGTCGAGCCGGCCGCTGCTTCGCCAAAGCCGGCGTCCACAAACGATGCTCCACCGTCAACGGGCAGCCTGCAAGGAACAGAAGTCGTAATGCCCCAAATGGGCGAGTCGATAACCGAAGGCACCGTCTCGAAATGGCTGAAAGCGGTTGGCGACGATATCGAAAAAGACGAAGCCCTGCTGGAAATATCGACCGATAAGGTCGATGCCGAGGTGCCCTCGCCCGCCGCAGGAAAGCTGCTAGCGATCAATGTTCAGGAAGGTGAAACTGTAGAGGTTGGCTCGGTCCTCGCGATCGTCGGGGCGGCAGGTTCTGTAGTCGAAAGTCCCAAGACCCAAGCCCAAAGTCCCGTTACCGAAGCAGCGACGCCGAACTCAGAACCAGAAGCGACAGCAAGCGTTCCGGCCCCGACGCCTACTCCGGTTCAGGTTCAGGCAAAAGCGGCGGCGGCGAGCACAGGTGGTGGGACCGTCGAAGATCTTCGCCGTCAAAAATCCAGCCCGCTCGTTCGCAACATCGCAAAAGAGCACGGGATCGATCTTTCTCGCATCCCGGGCAGCGGTATCAGCGGACGAGTTACGAAGGGTGATATTTTATCGTTCCTCGAAACCGGGGCCGCACTTCGTCCGCAGGATCTACTCGTAAAGGGTGCCGGGGCAGCACCAAGTCCGGCGTTTAGCGTCCAAAGTCCCAAGGCCGAAGGCCAAAGACCGTCGGCCGGGTTCTCGGCTCCGCCGGTCATGGCTAGCATGGACGACCGCATCGAGAAGATGTCTGTCATGCGCAAGAAGATCGCCGAGCACATGACGTTCTCAAAGCAAACCTCCGCACATGTGACGAGCGTTTACGAGATCGACATGACGAACGTCGCCAAGTTCCGCAAGGCGAATCAGGATGCATTCCAGGCAAAATACGGCACGAAGCTCACCTTCATGCCGTTCATTTTCCAGGCCGTAACGGCGGCGATCCGCGAGCACCGCATCGTCAATTCACAGGTTGACGGCGACCAGATCATTTACAAAGGCGACATCAATATCGGTATGGCGGTCGCGCTCGACTGGGGTTTGATCGTTCCGGTCATCAAAGGTGCCGGAAATCTTTCCCTCGCACAGCTTGCGACAACTGCGAACGATCTCGCCGACCGTGCCCGGTCGAAAAAGCTATCGCCCGACGAAGTTCAGGGCGGAACATTCACCGTGACCAACCCCGGCGTGTTTGGCGGACTCTTCGGAACGCCGATCATTAATCAACCACAGGTCGCAATACTCTGCGTTGGGGCGATCGAGAAACGTCCGAAGGTGATGACCTCACCCGAGGGAGACGATTACATTGCGATAAGACAGATGGCGTACTTCGCTCTGACATACGATCATCGCGTTGTGGACGGAGCTGACGCCGAGAAATTCCTTGCGTACATGAAGGCCTATTTGGAAAGTGCCCCGTTCGGCTTCTAAGAAGTCGTAACACGCGTACCGCAAGAATCGGAGGATTTTGCGTCTGCGTGTAACTTGAGGTGCTCTTATACCCCAAATAAAAACTCTTTATACCACCACGTCTCTTATGTATACTCGTATACTGTGACCTCTTTGATCGGTGATTAATCTAACAGACAACGCTGCGGTTGAGGCATGCGTCTAGGTAGTGAGGTTAGCTCATCACCGAAAATTCATCTTAGGAGCTTCGTTATGTATAAAAAACTATCTATTTTGGCCCTGTCGCTTATGCTGGGCGTTGTTTCGGCTTTCGGTCAGACGGCACAGACCCGCTCGGCCGTTGTGGGTCAGAAATACAAGATCAAAGGCGTTGTGGTTGCTAAGGAAGATACAAATACCTTCGTCATCCGTGATTCCGTCGGTGTCGATACTCGCATCGTTATCGCTCCTAATGCGAGCATCAAGAACAAGGCTTTCTTCGGCGGAGATTCGTACCCGGTCACTTCCCTCGTTCGTGGCGTAACGCTCGAGACGGAAGGAATGGGCGACGCGTCCGGCAATGTCGCCGTGACCAAGGTCCGCTTTGATAAGGGAAATCTACAGACCGCACAGGCTATCGATTCACGCGTGACCCCGACCGAAGAACGCATGACAGCTGCCGAGCAGAATGCCGAACGTATCTCGGGTCAGATCGATGAGCTGATGGCTATTTCGAACGCGGCTAAGGGTGGTGCGAAGGCCGCTCAGGATACCGCTGATGCCGCCGTTGCCGGTGTTAACGCAACAAACAAGCGCATCACCGAGATGGACGATTACGTGGTCCAGTCTACCGCTACGGTCAACTTCCGCGTTAACAGCGCTGTGCTGTCGCCGGATGCGAAAGCTTCGCTTGATCAGGTTGCCGCAGCCGCGAAAACGCTGAAGGGCTATGTTATCGAAGTCACTGGTTACGCGTCAGCCGAAGGCGGCGTCAAAGCTAACAAAGCACTCAGCCAGCGTCGTGCTCAGGCCGTCAAGGACTATTTGATCGAAACGCACGATGTCGATCTTCGCAGGTTCTCAGATTCGTTCGGATTCGGCGAACTCAAGGCCGTTGCCGACAACACCACCCGCGAAGGCCGCGAACAGAACCGCCGCGTCGAGATCAAATTACTCGTCAGCCGTGGTCTGAACCAGACCGTCGAGGTCAAATCAGCCTCGAACGACATCAACGAATAATCGTTCTTTCTTTACCAGGAGGGCACCGGAAAACGACGATATGTCCGTCGTGGACAGGTGCCCTTTTTCTTGACCCGATCAACGCAGAGGCTGGTTATGAACAAGTATCTTGCGCCCTTTCTATTCTCCATCGTCGCAGCGTTCGCCGTATCGGCGCAGACGCCGAGCCCTACGCCGAAGATCGATGACGATATCATTAAGGTCTCGTCGCGTTTGATCGTCGTGCCCGTTTCGGTAACCGATTCGACCGGCCAGGCAGTGGCGGGACTCACCGTTGCTGATTTCCGGATAAGCGAAGAAGGAAAACCTCAGACGATCGAAAACGTCGGCACTGCGGATACCGTTCCGCTAGAGATCGCGCTTCTGTTTGATGTATCGGCGAGCACCGATACGATGTTCAAGTTTCAGCTTGAAACTGCGGCAAAATTCCTGCAGGAAGTACTGCGACCCGTCGACCGGGCGACGGTCTTCACGGTGGGCTCTAAGCCCATATTGGTCAGCCCGAGAAATACGGCGGAACTCTCTCGTTCGGCGATCATGTCGATCGAGCCGACGAAGGGCTACACAGCGTTCTACGACAGCGTCCGTATCGCTTCAGAATATTTGGCCAAAAACGCTCCCGAAGGAACGCGCCGCGTTATGCTCGTGATCTCAGACGGAGAAGACACCAATAGCGACCGCATTTCCGCCGCTCTTGAGGACGGTTACAAGAAGGTCGACATAAACAAACTCGACCGAAAGGCACTGTATCAATTGACGGTCACAAACAGGAATACAGCGGCGATCCAGGAGCGCGTACGCGTCCTTCGATCGCTGCAGAATGCTGACACGGTTTTTTATTCGATAAATCCCGCCGGGAGCTCGTATCAACTCAACAAAATGAGCATGTTCGGTCAGGAAAACATGCAGTCGTTCGCTACTGATACCGGCGGTTCAGCCTTTTTGCCGAAGTTCCAGCCGCTCGATACTAAAGATACATATCAAAATGGCATAAATGCCCGTGCGAATTCGGCCGCCCTTGAGAGGATATTTCGGCAGATCGGCAACGAACTTCGTTCGCAATACCTGATCCAATATTATTCAGAAGCGGATTTTCCCGACAATAAGTTCGTTCGCGTTCAGGTCACAACACCGAACCGCCCGACAAATGTCCGCTCGCGTCAGGGTTACTACGTAAAGAACTAAGAGGTCTTTTTAACCACTGGAGCATCGACCTGAATCTCGGTCATCGTGCGCTTCTTGGCCGGCGGCGTGGCTACTTTTCCCATCACATAAGGCTTGTCGTCAACCTCGCGATTGGAATTCGAGACCGCAATTGCTCCCATCGTTACGTTCGGTCCGGGGCCGATTGTCTTTTTTGTCGTGAAAAGCGACACAAAAAACACCCCGGTAAAGATCGCAACCATCAATGACGCTGCCGCCGTCGCGAATACTCGGGCCCGATGCTTAACGCCCGCCCAGCCGACCGGGCAGTCGTTGGTTATCACGGTTCCATCCGCACGACGATAGAATCTGACACACAGACGGCCTTCAGCGTTCATTATCAAAGCCTCCGCCTCCGTCCGCGACATTCCCGAAAGGTTGTATACATTTAACTTACAGTCGCCGCAAAAGCGTTTTTGCTCATTGCCGTACATCTCATTCCAGTCAGCCGAACAAGGGCTTGCGATCTTTACGTTTTCCAGCGGATTCGTGAACTTGGACATAAAAAAACTCCTTCAACAGTTGGTTGAACGGAGTTCGGAAAACCTTCTTGCGGAAAAATTCGCTATTTTGATGCCTTATTTTCGATAAGCTGGGCAAAAGTAGAAATGCGAATATCATCGCTCGTCAATCCGGTGGCCTCGTGCACCTCATCCGCAGACATCGCTCCGCAATCGATCGCCCGACGGAAATAGTTGAGAAGTCCCTGGCCCGTTGCCGCGTCGTCAAAGTTATTCCCGACTAGCGTCGCCCTAGCACCTTTGTCGATAAAATTTCGCAGCCGCTCGGCCGATTCCGCCGCGGATTCGAGGAAATACGCGTAAACCGCCGCGTATCTCGCCACCAACTGTCCCGGATGAAGGTCCCATCCGCGATAAAATCCATTGGCTAATGCGTGCCTGATGTTCTCATAATGAAGCTTCCACGCTGCCCAAACCGCAGCCCTATTCTCAGCCTTTTGCTCGGAGGACAGCTCCAATCCGCGATTATTTGCGACTGGCATAAGATTCGTCGCACCGTCGGCGAGGTCCACATCCGTACCAGCCAGTGACAGCTTCATAATGCCGCGGGCCAGATCGCAGAATTTGTGGCCGAGCGTCTGATCGGACGACGTGACGCCAAGTTCCGACAGGTAATCGTACGCTCCAAAGTGAGCCGCGACACATCTGCCGTCCGCCGCCTTAACGATCCGGCGAAGAGCAAAACTGCCGTCCGCCGCGATCAGCGACCGTGCAGTTTCGACCATTATCTCTATCCGGATCGATCCGCGATCGAGTTTCGACGCCGATTCAAGTTCCTGCAAAACCGAAACAAGCAGCGAAACTTCCCCGGGATCCACAACTTTTGGAAGCGTGACAACAAAATTGGCCGGCAGCCGTCCGCCTGTTGCGGCGAGCAGCCGCGTCAGATAGAGGTCGAGCGTCCTTATCGCCCGCTCGCCCGTTGCGGCATTCAACGCCTTTATCCTTATCCCGAAAAATGCGGGCAGTCCGTCCGCCGCCATCGCTTTTGCCGTCTCGTCCGTTGCTGAGATCGCATGGCCATCCTCTTCCTCGCTCGTCCGCACGCCGTAGCCGTCTTCAAAATCTATCCGGAGGTCTTCGACCGCGTCGCTTGCGAGCTTCATCTCGACCCTGGCCCGAACATCAGCGGCGATGGTTCGGTCTAATCCGAATATCTCCGAGAACGAGTCTGCATCCGGGGCAAACTCGTTCAGGCTTTTCCGTGCGATCTGAGCGAGCTTCGACGGCGTTCCCGCTGTAAACAGCTGAGCACCGCCATAAATAGTATGAACCGGAAGGCGTTGCGAGAGCGGCAACGCGGCAGGCGGGCCAAGCCGGGAATGCAGGCTCCGAAAAAGATCAGGTGAGATCGTGGTTTTCATCGGTTTCCAATTCGTTAGGCATTCGCTCAAGCAGCCCGGCCAATCTAGCCTCGATATGTTTCAGATGATCGCTTGGAGCCATCAACAGTTTCGTCTCGCCAAATTCAAGCGCCTGTTTCCATTCGTCCTCGCTTAGACTTTGCCAAACGTTCGCAGCTTCACGAAAAAGATGCTCGAGCATCGAAAAAGGGCGATGTGCGGCCATTCCGTCCGCCCACGATCTGGAACCGCTGACCGAAAAAAAGACCTCGACCGCCGCATCATGGGAAAGAGCGTTGATGTCGTATAAGTTTTTATAGATATTTACGGGCTTCAATTTTTACTCATTATAGAGTAGCCGAGAATTCTCGCCTAAGTCGTAATTCGATGGCGAACGCTTGCGTGATGATGATAAAAAAATAGGCTAAAGAAAGATTATTGCGAACTTAGTTTGTTTTTCGAACAAACTTTGTGTATTTTATTTCAAAACCCCTCAAGTGCGATAGATTTTGATGAAAAAGATATATCTTCATGGAGCAAAAGACCAGATCGCGCGACATAACACGATCCGTGACATAAACAAGCAGATCGTTTTGAACTATGTTCGGGCTCGCTCGCCCATTTCAAGGGCTGAGATAGCCCGCGAGACCTCGCTCCAGCGTTCCACCGTTTCGGCGATCGTCGATGACCTTGCGCTGGAAGGCATGATAGAGGAGATCGGCACCGGCGATTCGACCGGCGGCCGCAAGCCGACATTGTTGAAGCTTAGGTCGGGAACGCCGGCGGTTATTGGCGTTGATGTCACGCCGCGGGAAACGACGATCGCTCTAGCCGATCTGACCGGAAGCATAATGCAAAGCGAGGTGTTTCCGACCTCGCCGGACATCGGTTTTATGAACGAGCAGATCCTGGCGAAGGTGACGCAGTTTGCCGATGAGTACGCCGATTCGAATCTTGAGGTCGGTATCAGCATCCCTGGGATCGCTGATCAATCGACTGGCCGGATGATATACATCCCATACTTTCAATGGGCCGACTGGGACATCGGCCAGCGGATAACGGCGGCGACCGGATTGCCCGTGATCGTTGACAACGACGCAAATGCTGTTGCCCTCGCCGAGCTCTGGTTTGGCCCTGAGGAGATCCGTCGCACGCGTAATTTCATTATGGTCATGATCGCCGAAGGTATCGGTACGGGCATCATCGTTGACGGCCAGGTTTACCGTGGCGAAGGCGGTGCAGCCGGCGAGTTCGGCCACATGTTCGTCGGCGAGAATGCACCGGTAAGCTGTTCGTGCGGCAGGCGTGACTGCTGGGAAGCCCATGCCTCTGAGAAGGCGATCATTCAACGCTATGGCGCGACCAACGGCCATGGTACCGCGACCATCGACATCGACCGTTTCATCGGGCTGGCTCAGAACGGTGAGCGGCAGGCTACTCGGGTTTTGAACGAGACCGCACGGTATATCGGAATTGGAATATCCAACTTGATCATAGGCTTCAGCCCGCAGACGATCGTTATTTCCGGAAGCATCGTCAAGGCCTGGGACCTAATAAAAGAAGAGATTAACGAGCTGGCCAGACGCAGCATACGGCACGAATTGGACAGCGCACAGATCGTCCCCTCCGCTTTGGGCGATAACCCTACGATCCTTGGGTCTATCAGCCTGGTTTTGTCACGAAAATTCGCCTCGGCAAATTAATTTTGCTTTTTTGGTGTTTTTTCTTGACATGAAGTTACGTTTGTATTAAAACTTTGTTTGTTTACACAACAAACAAAAGTCCGACATCTTTTTCTGAGTTATTGAACTTTTTAAAATGCGGTTGGCCGACCTATTCGACATCGAGTTCGCCGGGCTGATCGAGACAACCAGAGGTGAACTGTCGTATGAAAAAACTATGCTCAATCAAGAAGATCGCATTCTTAGTGATCTCATTGTTATGCTTTGCCGCGGCCGGCATTGCGCAGACTGAGACGGCCCGTCTTTCGGGAACGGTTTCGGATGCGAACGGTGCTGCCTTGAGCGGAGCTACTATCACAATCAAGTCGCTTGCCACCGGCCGCGAAGTAAAAGCCGTGGCCGGGGACGACGGTTCGTACAGCGTACTATCGCTCCAGCCGGGCCGTTACCAGATAGAAGTTGGTCAAGCCAATTTTAAAACGCTCAAGCAGGAAGTAACGCTCGAGGTCGCACAGAATGCCGATCTGAACTTCACGCTTGAGGCGGGAGCGGTTTCGGAAACTGTCACGGTCACGAGCGACATTCCGCAGGTCGATACATCGACCTCCGCCATCAGCCAGGTGATCCAGGGCCGCGAAGCTGTCGAACTGCCACTTAATGGCCGCAATGTTCTTGAGCTGGCTCGTCTTACGCCGGGAGTAACGCAAGGTATTCCCGCAGGCTTCGCGTCAGGCGTTTCCGGCAATGCCGAAACCTATCGCGGCCGTAACACCGGCGGCGCGGCCCTTTCGGTCAACGGTCAACGCACGCAGGCAAATAACTTCCTGCTTGACGGCGTCGACAACAACGAATCGTTGGTAAATACGATCAACGTATTCCCTTCGGCCGAAGCTATCCAGGAGTTTCGAGTTCAGACGAGCGTTGCCTCTGCTGAATTCGGCCGGGGCGGCGGCGGCATTATCAATTCCGTCATTAAATCTGGCACTAATGAGTTTCACGGCAGCGCGTTCGGCTTCTTCCGCAACGACAATCGTGATGCCCGGCCCACGTTCGAGAGCTCCAAAAGGGCTTTCCGCCGCGACCAATTCGGAGCCACACTGGGCGGGCCGGTTTGGAAAGACCGTGCATTCTTTTTTGCGGATTATGAAGGCCTGAATCAGGCACTTCCCGTCAGTCAAGACTTCGCATCGGTACCGACAGCAGCATTTCGAACGGGCAACTTCTCTGCCCTAAATCAGCAGCTTCGCGATCCGCTTACCGGGCAAAACATCTGTGTTACTGGTACGACAACGAATGGCATTTTGTGCACGAACGGCAACGGGGTTGCTTTCAACCGCCTCGACCTGCTTCCGGGGAATAGGCTAAATACGGTCGGGCTTCGATACCTTCAGGCTTTCCCGCTGCCGAATTTCGCACCGAACCCATTCCGTCAGAATTACGTTTCGACAAGGGACGAGAAGACGAACACCGATACATTCGACATTCGCGGCGACGTCTCTCTCACTACGAACAATCAAATGTTCGGACGCTACAGCTGGGGCAAATTCCGGCAAACGACGACATCGCGTCTCCCCGACCTCCCTGCCGGCTTTGGCTCTGGCACCAATCCGACAGATACGCGCGGAGCTGTTATCGGCCTCAACTCGGTTCTTAGC
The DNA here is from genome assembly GCA_964410495.1 of uncultured Chloracidobacterium sp. Taxonomy (GTDB): domain Bacteria; phylum Acidobacteriota; class Blastocatellia; order Pyrinomonadales; family Pyrinomonadaceae; genus OLB17. The sequence continues at coordinate 48,823 of CAYPGP010000015.1, read as the reverse complement.
CCCAAGCTTGTTAACGAATTTCGTATCCAGGCAAATCGCATTCGCTACGGTTACACACCGCCGTTCTTCGACGTTCCGATCTCGGCAAATCTCGGGATTCCGAACGCGAACCGTGACGCCAACCTCGGCGGCGGAGCCCTGATCGGCGGCTACAACGGCGATCTTGAGTACACCGGAGATTTCGGGCCGTATCTCGTCCCGCAAAGCACTTATCAGATCGTCGAAAGCATGAGCTACACGACGGGCAACCATACTTTCAAATTCGGAGGAACGCTCCTCCGACGTGACGTCGCCCTCTATCGCCCAAATCGCGGCAAAGGCTACTTTTTCCTTATTGGAAACGGTGACCCGTCGCAGTGCGGAAACGCGGCTTCGACAGGGTTTGAGCAGGCCGATCTTCTGATCGGATTTGTCTGCAACTACCAGATAGGCCCGCCGTTCGGCACCGTGGGAACCCGAAATTGGGAAAACGGTTTCTTCGCTCAGGATGACTGGAAGGTCTCGCAGAACCTGACGCTTAATCTAGGCCTTCGGTACGAATACTTCACCGATCCGGCTGAAATGTACGGAAGACAGGCGAACTTCGACCTCGCAACCGGACGCCTTATTGTCGCCACCGACAACAAGGATTCGCTGACCGAAACGGACAAGAACAATTTTGGCCCGCGTATCGGCTTTGCTTACGATTTTGGCGGAAACGGCAAATCGACTCTTCGCGGCGGGTATGGGTTGTTCTACTTCCTCGATCGCGGCGGTATCGATAACCAATTAGCCCAGAATCCACCGTACAGCGGTTTCTCGCAGTTCAACTATACGGACGGCGTCCGTATTACGCTTTCGGGCCGCTGTGCCAACAACACGCTCGATTCGCGAAACTGTACCGGAGCCCTTCCGCTAGGCAGTGTAAGCGATGTCAATCTGAACAATCCGCAGAATGTCACCGTTCTCGCGGTCAAACCTGACAACAAGACGTCGAATATTCATCAGTTCAACATCCAATATCAGCGTCAGCTAACCGACAACACCGCACTTAGTATCGGCTATGTCGGAACGCGCGGCCGAAATCTCGTTCTGTACTACAACTTGAACGGAAACATCCGCGAGCCTGGTACTAACGTCGCTTGTCCCAACGGAAGAACGACCGCCCCGTGCTACACGAACGGCGGCCGCGTCAACGTCCGGGACGACATTGGCAAATCGCAGTACGATTCGCTTCAGTTCCAGCTTAATCGCCGTTTCTCTAACAGCTGGCAGTATCGTCTCGCCTATACCTATTCGAAGACGAAGGATAACGGCGAAGGTGCATTCGACAGCGTTGCCGACCTAAACCTGAATTTTGTGGAACCATTCGCGACCTCGCGTCTCGATTTTCCGCATGTCTTCTCGTTCGAGTCAGTGTATGAAATTCCGTTCGGACGTGGACGTAAATATGGTTCAGATGTAAGCAAGGCGGTCGATCTGATCCTCGGCGGATGGCAGCTGAACGGGATCTTCCGTGCTCAAAGCGGCCAGACCTTCGACGTTCGCCGCGACGGGGTTCGCGTCGACCTGACCGGCGATCCGTACACGGGAAACAACGACTTGTACTTGAATCGTGCCGCGTTTACCAATGCACCGGCGGGTCGCTTCGGCAACCTCGAACGCAACGGGCTTCGCGGTCCTTCGGGTAGTCAGCTGAACCTTGGTCTGCTTAAAGATTTCGGCATTACGGAACGTGTCAAATTCCAGTTCCGTGCTGAGTTCTTCAACATAACCAACACCCCGCAGCTCACGCCGCCGAACACCGATCTGAACAATACGAGCACCGTCAACGGATTCGGTACGATCCGTTCGACGTATGCGTTTACGAACCGTCAGGTCCAGTTCGGGGCACGTCTGCAATTCTAGGTTAGCGTCACGCTGTACTAACCTTAGTTGTCGTTTTTAAGGGCGTGAAACATAATGTTTTCACGCCCTCTTTTTAAAAGATCAAATGTTCGGAATCAGCCTATATTCGCGGCTTGCTATAGCACTTTTCGTTCTAGGGGCAGGTATGACAACCGTTTTGGGGCAGCCCAAGGTATCAAGCGGAACCATCGAACGTATCGAGAAATTTCAATCGAAATATGTCGATCCGCGAACGGTGGACGTTTGGCTGCCGGACGGCTACTCGAAGAAGAAAAAATACGCTGTTCTCTACATGCACGACGGTCAAATGCTGTTCGATGCAGCGACGACCTGGAACAAACAGGAATGGCGAGTTGATGAGGTCTTGGGGTCGATGATCGCCGACGGCCGGGTACGCGACACGATTGTCGTTGCAATTTGGAACAACGGCGAACTTCGTCACTCGGAGTATTATGCCGCCAAAACGCTTTCATTATTGAAGCCGGATATCAAAACGACCGTCGAGCAACGTTACCTGAAGGGCAGCGGGCGGGCTGACGATTATCTACGGTTTCTCGTTTCAGAACTGAAGCCATTCGTTGACAACAAATACTCGACACTGAGAGACCGCGCAAACACGTTTACCATGGGCGCAAGCATGGGCGGGGTAATTTCGATATACGCTTTGTGCGAATATCCGTCCGTTTTTGGCGGTGCGGCTGGGCTTTCGACTCACTGGCCGCTCGTAGCGGCCGATGGTACCGGAATGGCGATCGCGGACGACGCGGCGGCGGCTTTCAGGACATACCTGCGAAAAGATCTGCCCCCGGCCGACTCGCGAAAGATCTACCTCGACTACGGAGATCAAACGCTCGATGCCTTTTATCCGCCGCATCAAAAGCTAGTCGACCAGATAATGAAGGAACGCGGATATTCGGACAAAATGTGGATGACCAGAGCCTTTCCAGGTGAAGATCATTCGGAAAAAGCCTGGGCGAAACGGCTGGATATTCCGCTGGAATTCCTGCTCCGGAAAAAGGGAAAATAGCAATATCAATGATCTCAAAGGAGCAAAAGCGACAGTTCGACCTCGATGGGCACATTCTCATCAAAAGTGTGGCCGAAGCCGTCACGTTAGAGAGATCTCGCGGCCCGATCCGCGCAGCGAGCGAACGGCTGAACTCGGCATCGCCTAAACTTGAGGACCGCGACACGTACGGAAAGGCGTTTCTTCAGACGATGAATATTTGGCGGCATGACGAGGCAGTCAAACAGTTCGTTTTTGAGAAGAAGTTCGCGGTTATCGCGGCGCAGCTATTGGGTGTCGAGCGAGTACGGCTCTACCACGATCAGGCCCTTTTCAAGGAGCCGGGAGGTGGCCCGACGCCTTGGCATCAGGATCAATATTACTGGCCGCTGGACACAGACCGAACGGTAACAATGTGGATGCCGCTTATGGATATCGACACTGAAATGGGGATGCTTACGTTCGCCTCAGGCTCGCATCGCGGCGGCGTGGTCGATGGCCTTGCGATATCAGACGAAAGCGATTCGGTACTTGCCGGATACGTTGAAAATGAGGGATTTAAGATAAAACGAGCCGACGCGATGAAGGCAGGAGATGCGACGTTTCATCTCGGCATGACCATACACACCGCCGGCGAGAATCGATCGGAGCGGCTGCGCGAGGTGATGACGATCATCTATTTTGCTGATGGAGCACGCGCGACCGAGCCGAAAAACGAGCACCAGCGGGCCGACCTCGAAACATGGCTTGCGCCGCGAAACCCCGGTGAGATCGCCGATGGGCCGCTGAATCCGCTGTTGAACTAACTTTTTATGCCGACCAAACTCGAACGAGCATCAGGACTTATCCTTCACCCGACATCGCTTCCGGGCCCGTACGGCATCGGCGACTTGGGCGAGGCGGCTTTTGAGTTTGTCGATTTTCTCGCGGCGGCGGGGCAGACGTACTGGCAAATATTACCGCTTGGGCCTACGGGTTATGGCGATTCGCCGTATCAATGTTTCTCCGCGTTTGCCGGAAATACCTTGCTGATCTCGCCCGAGAAGCTGATCGAAGACGATCTCATCACCGACGCGGATCTCGCTGACACACCGGCTTTTGACGATCACAAGGTCGATTACGGCGGCGTTTACAATTGGAAAACCCAATTGCTCGCAAAGGCCTACGAAGGCTTTCACCACGTGACGAGCGTCGATCTTCGCGGTCGGTTCGAGCGGTTCATGCAGGAGAACGGCTTCTGGCTCGACGATTACGCACTTTACCGAGCGATCAAAGCCGACAACGGGCAAGTCGCGTGGTACGAATGGCCCGAAAAGCTAAGACTCCGCGATCGCGACACCCTCGCCGCTGCTTCGGAACGCCTTTTCGAGCAGATCCAAGCCGAGAAATTTTATCAATTCCTATTCTTTCGGCAATGGGCAGCGGTCAAGGAATACGCTCATGCAAACGGCATAAAGATCATCGGCGACATCCCGATCTTTGTCGCGCTCGATTCGAGCGACGTTTGGTGCAATCAGAGTAAGTTCAAATTAAACCCCGACGGTTCCGCGAAGGTCGTCGCGGGCGTTCCGCCAGATTATTTCTCGAAAACAGGCCAGCTCTGGGGAAACCCGATCTACGATTGGGATGCGATGCGAAATGATGGCTTCCGCTGGTGGGCGGCAAGGATGTACGCGACGTTGCAGATGGTCGATATCGTCCGCGTCGATCATTTTCGCGGCTTCGCCGCATCGTGGGAAGTTCCGGGCGGCGACGAAACCGCGGAGAACGGCCGTTGGGTCGATGTGCCCGGAAAGGCTTTGTTTTCGCTTCTCCAGCGGGCGATCGGCGAGCTTCCCGTGATCGCCGAAGACCTCGGCGTGATCACGCCGGACGTCGAGGAGCTTCGCGACGGCTTCGGCTTCCCGGGCATGCGAATCCTTCAGTTTGCCTTTGGCGGTGACGCAGCCAATCACGACCTGCCGCACAACTACATAAGGAACTGCGCCGCATACACCGGCACGCACGATAACGACACGACCGTCGGATGGTGGTTGTCACAAGCCGGAGCGGGTTCGACTCGCGACGACGCAGCGATCAGCCGCGAACGCGAATACAGCCTGAAATATCTGAATTCTGACGGCAGCGAGATCCATTGGGACATGATCCGCGCAGTTTGGGCCTCGGTCGCGGATACGGCGATGGCTCCGGTCCAGGACATCCTCGGCATCGGTACCGAAGGACGCATGAACCTGCCCGCCTCAACCGGCGGCAACTGGCAATGGCGAATGGCCGCGGGGTCGTTGACGGAAGAGATAACGAAAAGGTTAAGGGAGTTGAGTGAAGTTTATGGACGAGTTGCACGTTAACGAAATGGGATTTTTAACGCAAAGTCGCAAAGGGGCAAAGACGCGAAGGTTTTTTGATCATTATGTCTCGACATCACGTGTCGAAATTAATATAGCTCGCTTAATATCTTCCCTTTGCGTCTTTGCCCCTTTGCGACTTTGCGTTGTAATCCTCTTCCTGGCGTTCACGACTCTCGCCCAGTCGGTCAACAAGGTCGAGCCGCCGAATTGGTGGACCGGTATGACGGTAAATCCCGTTCGCGTTTTGCTTCAGGGGAAAGACCTGAAAAACGCCCGCGTCACGGTTCCGGCGGGCAGCGGACTTGCCGCGAGCAATTATCGTTACAGCGAGAACGGCCACTATCTGTTTTTTGATCTGACGATCGCTCGCACCGCAAAACTCGGCATTCAAAAACTAAAAGTCGGCGGTGCAGCATTCGACTTCGAGATCAAGGCAAGGCCAAACCCGACCGGCAAATATCAGGGCTACTCGACGGACGACGTTATTTATATGATGATGCCCGACCGTTTCGCCGACGGCGACCCGTCGAACAACGATCCGGCGATATCGAAAGGTCTGTTCGACCGCTCGAAAACACGCCGCTACCACGGCGGCGATCTTCAGGGCATTATCAACAAGCTTCCGTACTTAAAAAGCCTCGGCGTGACAGCGATCTGGACGACGCCGATCTACGACAACAACAACAAGCTCGACGAAAAGGAGGTTTATGACGGTGAAAAGACGACCGGCTACCACGGCTACGGGGCCGTCGATATGTATAACACCGACGAGCATTTCGGCGACATCGCAAAGCTCAAGGAGTTGACCGACAAAGCGCGGGCGATGGGTATCAAGATGATCCAGGACCAGGTCGCCAACCACACCGGCCCTTACCACGTCTGGGCCGAAGATCCGCCAACGCCGACATGGTGGAACGGCACCGCAAAAGATCACCTCTCAAACAACTGGCAAAAATGGACCGCGATGAACCCGCGAGCCACGTACCAGACCCAGCGACGCAACCTCGAAGGCTGGTTCGTCGACATCCTGCCCGACTTCAATCAGGACGACATCGAGGTCGAGCGTTACCTTATCCAGAACAGTATTTGGTGGATCGAAACCATCGGCTACGACGCTATCCGCATGGACACGCTGCCGCACGTTCCGCGCTCGTTTTGGTCGAAATGGGGTTCGGCGATCAAGAAGCAATACCCGAAAGTAAATATCCTCGGCGAACTCTACGACGGCGATCCGGCCTTGCTCGCATACTTTCAAACTGGCAGAAAGGGCCATGACGGCATCGATACTCAGATCGATACGCTGTTCGATTTCACACTCTTTTACGCCATCCGTGACGCTTTTGGCAAGGGCGGTTCTATCCGCTCGGTTTCGCAGGCTTTTGCGAGAGATTGGCTGTATCCCAACCCGGAGGTGCTGACATCGTTCATCGGCGTCCACGACATGCTTCGGTTCATGAACGAACAAGGTGCGACTACCGACGGGCTGAAGCTCGCTCAAACACTGATCATGACCTCGCGCGGCACGCCGTTGCTCTATTACGGTGACGAGATCGCAATGCCCGGCGGCAACGACCCCGACAATCGCCGCGATTTCCCGGGCGGTTTTCCCGCCGACGGGATCGACAAATTTGCAGCATCGGGGCGAAGCGCGAAGGAGAACGACGTTTGGAATCACCTCGCCAAACTCGGAAGCCTTCGCGCGAGTCTCGAACCGCTACGCCGCGGCAGATCGCTCGACCTTCACGACGAAGAGCAGCAAGTGGCCTACGCCCGCGTGACCGCGAATCAGGCCGTAATTGTTGCATTTAATAATGATACAAAACCGGCAAAGCTGAGCTTTGATGTCGGCATGATCAAACAGATCGCTCGTTCATCGTCACTCGTCGACAAGCTCGGGATCATTAGCAATGTAAAGGTCGCCGACGACGGCCGCGTCGAATTTACGGTACCGGCAAGAAAAGCCGTGATCTTATCAAATTAGTTAACGCGACCGTTCAACGGCGGGCAAGCCCGCCTCTGACCACTGACCACTGACCACCGACCACTGATCTTATGCAGAACAAACCAAGGCTGACATTTTGGCAGATCTGGAACATGAGCTTCGGCTTTCTTGGCATCCAGTTTGGCTGGGGATTGCAGATGGCGAATATGTCGCCGATCTATAAATACCTCGGTGCCGACGAAAGCTCGCTGCCGTATCTCTGGCTCGCGGGACCGCTTACGGGCTTGCTTGTTCAGCCGATCGTGGGGGCGATGAGCGACCGGACATGGACGCGGCTCGGGCGCCGAAGGCCGTTCTTTCTGGTCGGTGCGGTTATTGCGAGTATCTGTCTGCTGATGATGCCAAATTCCTCGGCACTATGGATGGCCGCGAGCCTGCTCTGGATAATGGACGCATCGATCAACATCACGATGGAACCGTTCCGGGCCTTCGTCGGTGACAAACTGCCCGAAGAGCAGCGAACTCTCGGTTTCGTGATGCAGTCGTTCTTTATCGGAATCGGCTCGACGCTCGCCAACGCTCTTCCTTATATCCTCACATTCCTAGGCGTAGTCGGCGTGATGAAAAGCGGCATTCCGTATTCGACGCTCATCGCGTTTATTGTCGGTGCGGTTGCGTTTCTAACTGCGGTACTTTGGACCGTTTACACGACCGATGAATTCCCGCCCGACGATATCGAGAGTTTTCGCAAGAAAAACGCCGAAGGCAGCATCGTAGGCAACATTGCAAAAGAGGTCGGCGAAGCATTTCGTGATATGCCGACTACGATGAAACAGCTTGCTGTCGTGCAGTTTTTCACGTGGTTTGCATTGCCTTTTATGTGGCAGTTCTACGGGCTGACTGTAGCGAGACACGTCTTTGGCTCGGTCGATGACAAATCTGACCTCTTCAAACAGGGTACCGAATGGGGCGGCGTGTGTTTCGCTATTTATAATCTCGTCTGCTTTCTAGTGGCGTTCGCGATCCCGCCGCTGGCAAACAAGATCGGCCGCAAAGGCGTTCATATTCTTTGCCTCACATGCGGTGGACTGGGCCTGATCTCGACTTACTTTGCCGGAAATCCGTATTTCCTCTGGATCGGAATGGCCGGCGTCGGGATCGCCTGGGCCTCCATCCTTTCGATGCCGTACGTCATCCTCGCCGGTGCGATAAAGCCCGAACGCATGGGCGTTTACATGGGCGTTTTCAATTTATTTATCGTCATTCCGCAGGTAGTCCAAAGTTTCCTGACCCCGCAGATATATAGATCCGTCCTTGCTGACAACCCTTTAAACGCCGTCATGCTCGGCGGAGCATCAATGCTCGTCGCGGCCGTGAGCGTTTTGATCGTTAAAGATATTGGTGCCGCAAATATCGAAGTCGCGGGCGGCGGCGGGCATTAGCCAACCACAGTGGATAGTGATTAGTTGGACAGTGCACTATCCACTTTTCACTATCAACTACCCACTGAATTCAATAGATCCTATGAATTTCAAGTCGATCATACTAACAGTCTTTCTTGCGAGCTGCGTTTTTGGCCAGCAACCATCGCGTGATGTTTTTAAGGAAACCGCACGCAGCTCGCAGGATTGGGTTCGCGACGCCGTTATTTATCAGATCTGGCAGCGAGCGTACTCGCAAAAGGGCGATTTTAACTCGATCACGGCCGACCTCGACCGCTTGAAAACGCTCGGCGTTGATGTGCTTTGGCTAATGCCGGTGCATCCGATCGGGCAGTTGAAGAAAAAAGGCACGATCGGTTCGCCCTACGCGGTACAGGATTATTACGGCGTCAATCCCGATTACGGCACGCCCGCCGATCTAAAGCGCCTCGTCGCCGAAGCCCACAAACGCGGGCAGAAGGTCATCATCGACATCGTCGCCAACCACACCGCCTGGGACAACAAGCTGATCACGTCCAACCCCGAGTTCTATAAGAGAAACGAAAAAGGCGAGATCGTCCCGCCTGTCGCCGACTGGGCCGACGTCGCGGGGCTCGATTACTCGAAGCCATCGGTCCGCAAATACATGATCGAGAATTTGAAAAGCTGGGTCCGCGATTACGACCTTGACGGCTTTCGCTGCGACGTTGCCCTGATGATCCCGACCGATTTCTGGGAAGAGGCTCGTGCCGAAGTCGATAAGATCAAATCGAACACTATCTGGCTCGCCGAAGCCGAAAAGCCCGACCTGCTCGTCAAAGCGTTCGACCTCGATTACGGCTGGGAATTTCATCACGCGATGGATAAGGCCGTTCACGGGACCGCTCCTGCGTCGGTCGTGCGAAAAGTATGGGAAGAACAGGTCAAAGTATTCCCGAAAAACGCCATCCGCATGCGTTTTTCTGACAATCATGACGAACGCCGGGCCATCGCCCGCTTCGGCGAAAAAGGGGCTCTCGCGGCTCAGGCCCTGATGTTCACAATGGATGGCGTTCCGCTTGTTTTTAACGGCATGGAGGTCGGCGACACGACCGAGAGCGGCTGGCCCGCCTTATTTGAAAAAATGCCTATATTTTGGGGCACGAAAGAACGACGGCCGGAGTTTCCAAGGTTTTACAGCTCGATGATCGCCCTCAGAAAAAGTTCGGCAGCACTTCGCCGCGGTGATCTCACTTGGCTTAAAAATTCGGATGAGGACCGCGTTCTCACCTTTTCACGCAAAGCCGGAAATGAAGAAATGCTCGTTGCGATCAACATGACGAACGCTCCGTTCTTCGGGTCGGTCGAAGCGAGCGGAAATTACGAAGACATCACGCCTAATATCGGCGACCCAATCAACGCGAATTTAAATCCGTCGCGGGCAGCCGCTCTTCCGTCATTGAGTCTCGATTCGTTCGGCTTCAGAATATTCAGGAAGCGATAAAATTCGCCGAGGAGCGATTACGAACTATGAAGACATTGACCGCCGCGCCGCTGCTGCTTCTGCTGGCAACGTGCGTTTCCTGTAACTATCTCCGCGAGCCGCAAGCCGGAAACGGCAACGTGCCCGCAAACGCCGTCGAAAAACCCGCCGCGTCGACTCCGGCGATCGAAACCCCCGATGCCGCTCAGCAGTCGGCCCCGCGGACAGTTCGGGAGTATTTCACGGCCCTGCCCGATAAATACTTCACACTCGAAGGCTGCGACCGCTCCAAAGACAAGGGCTGTAGAAAAGCCCGGGCCGAGTATCTGAAAACCTTCGTCGAGGTCGAGGATACGGCCAACGGTTATCTCAAAGCAGGCTGCGACGGTGCCCAAAGCTGTCTCGAAATGGCTGTCTTCAAAAAGCCCGACGGGACATATATTGTAGGGGTTCGCGGCGACGGTGAACTCTCGAGCGAGTCCTATTTTGTCGACTACGCCGGCGGTGCATGGACCGATGTCGGAGCCCGGATCGTTCCCGAATACGACCGGAAAAAATTCTATTACGAGTTCCCCCGCGTCGGCACGACCGTCACCGTCTATGAAAAAGTAGGCATCGACGGCGAAAGCGAGGCCCAGATCGGCGATCGCGGCAAGATGCTTTACGAGTTGATCTGGAAAGACGGGAAGTTTACGAAAACGGCCAAGAAGTAAACGTTCTCCTCGCCCGCTCAGATTTGGCCTTACACGAGGATTTTTTCAACGCAAAGACGCAAAGGAGCAAAGACGCAAAGGTAAGAAAATGAAGATATTAACGACGAAGTTGGTCTATTTTTCCTCTGCGACTTTGCTCCTTTGCGTCTTTGCGTTAAAAATTCCGGCTCAATCGATCGCTCCCGGCGGCCCGGGGAAAGATGCACAGTGGGCGACTGCCGGAAAGCAGGCCGTCGGCTCATCAGCCACGCTCGAAAGCAAGGTCTGGTTCACCCTCGCTCAGGGTGTGATGACCGAGGTCTATTACCCTGACGTAACCGTCGCCAACGTTCACCTTCTCCAATTCGTCGTCGTTGACCCGAAAACAAAAAAGGTCGAAACCGAGCAAGACGACGCGATCCACGAGATCAAAGTCCTGAGGCCCGATTCACTGACCTTTCAGCAGGTGAATACCGCCAAATCGGGGAAATGGAAGATCACAAAGACGTACGTCACCGACCCGAAAAGCGATGCAGTTCTGATCGATGTTAGCTTTGACACGAAAGATCCGAGCCTAAGTTTGTACGTTTATTACGATCCGTCGATCGGTAACAGCGGGATGGGTGATGTGGGTTATCGTGGAGGCGTTGCCGATCTTGACCTCCAGTATCTCGAAGCTACTGACCCTAAGATGGGCAAAGCTTCATATCTTTTTTTCTCGAGTCAGATCAGCGAGTTATACACCGAATACAAACTCGACGATGATCTACGAGATCTGAAACGGCTAGGAAAACTAAATTCCGAAAGCCGCATTTCGAATGGCGGGAATATTGTTCAAATGGCGAGGATTAACTCGCCGAAGAGATTTACCGCCGTACTTGCTTTCAAGGGCCCTGGAACAGTTGTCCCGTTTGAACCGCTGAAGAAAGGCTTCGCTGAAATTCGGAGGGAGTACGAAAAAGGCTGGGCCGATTATGTCAAAACCCTTCCCAAAGTCGATCCGAAGCATCAAGCCCAGTTCAACATGGCGGCGATGCAGTTGAAGATCCTTGAGGACAAGACGGCTCGGGGGGCGAATATTGCTAGTTTGACCGTGCCGTGGGGCGGGGGCGAGAACGCTAACGAGAACACCGTCGGCGGTTATCATCTGGTCTGGTCGCGTGATCTTTATCAGGTTTTTACGGCCTACATGGCGATTGGCGACCGGGCGGCGGCGGAGCGAGCTCTTGATTTTTTGCTTAAAGTGCAGCAAAAACCGGACGGCAGTTTTCCGCAGAATTCGTGGCTCGACGGGCGGCCCTTTTGGGGTTCGCTGCAGATGGACGAGGTTGCCTATCCGCTGATAATGGCGTGGCAGCTCGGACGTTTTGATAAGGCGACGTACGAAAACCACCTGAAAAAGGCGGCTGATTTTATAGTCAAAAATGGCCCCGCGACACCGCAGGAGCGTTGGGAAGAAGAGTCGGGCTATTCGCCCTCGACCATCGCCGCCGAGATCGCCGGCCTCGTCTGTGCAGCGGACATCGCAAAGCGAAACGGCGACGCGGCATCAGCCGCCAAATACCTCGCCACCGCCGACGATTGGCACACCAACATCGAAAAATGGACCGCCACCAAAACCGGCAAGTACGGCGACGGTAACTACTACCTCCGCATCACCCAAAACGGCAAGCCGGACGCCGGCGAAAAGATCGAGCTTAATAATGGGGCCGGGACATTCGACGAACGCGACATCGTCGATGCCGGCTTCCTCGAACTGGTCCGCCTCGGCCTCAAACGCGCCGACGACCCGCTGATCGCAAAGTCCGTCAAGGTCATCGACCAGGTCATCAAGGTCGAAACGCCTAACGGCCCCGGCTTCTACCGCTACAACAACGACGGCTACGGCGAAATGGACGACGGCCGGCGTTGGAATTGGGACGGGAAATACAGCGGAAAAGGACGGCTGTGGGTGCTGCTGAGCGGCGAACGCGGACAGTATGAACTAGCGGCCTGCGCCCTCGCAGCCGCTCGGTTTGATTGGGCATGCACAGCGGGTAGAAATCGGCTGACCCACATGGACGCCTTCGCGAACGAAGGCCTTATGATCCCCGAACAAGTCTGGGACAAAATAGAGATCCCCAGGAACGTCGACAAACAGTTCATCCCCGAACTAAAATTCGGCGAAGGCACCGGCTCGGCAACTCCGCTGGCGTGGTCTATGGCCCAATTCATCCGCCTCGCCACCAACCTAAAAGCTGGCCGCAACCTCGACACCCCGCAGATCGTTTACGACCGCTATGTCCGAGGAATGAGATGAAATGTCCCAGCCTTGATTGGCTGGCAAACCTTCGGACCGTAACGTCGCTCTAACAAGTCGAGGAGCCGCAAATTGTGAAGAATAAACTCTCGATAGTCTATCTGGCTTTTTTTCTTCTTCTAGGATCAAGTGCCGCCAAAGCTTGTAGCTGCGTGGGTGGAGCAAACCCATGCGGCTTTTTCAACGCGCCGAACGGGGCTGCGTTTATCGGAACGGTTACCGACGTAATTTCCTCGAACGAGAAATACGGGAAAGTTACGAAAGGCGGCACTAGGAAAATAACGATTAAAGTTGATGAGATCTTTAAAGGCAATTTGCCCAGTGTGGTGGAGACGTCCGATGACGGATTTTCGTGTGACAATTTTCCTTTCGCTCTTGGCAAAAGTTACCTTGTGTACACAAAGGGTGTACTTGATAATACGACCAACATCGTACCCGTTGGGCTTTGTAGTGGCACCCAACTGGTCGAAAAGGCTACCGAAGCTATCGGTTTCTTGCGGCAATTGAGGGACGGCAAGAATGTCTCCGTTCTTTTCGGTAAAGTTCAATCGGCAAGCGTCGATGCGAACAATCAACTCATGCCGCTGCCCGACGTTAAAGTGGTTCTTAGGACAATATGGACGATAGATAACAATGGAAAATCTTCCACGCCGCGAAAAAACGAGAAAGAACTTAGTACGCGGACGAACGAAAAAGGTGAGTACAAGTTTGAGAATCTTCCGAGGGGCAGATACCGGGTAAATGCAGACATTTCGAAAGACTTGTGGATGCCTGAGTCGCGCGAGATAACTACGGGAGGACTCCCTTCTTGCGATTCCTACGCGTTAATAGCCTATGCGAACGGCTCCATAGCTGGTAAGGTGACAACATCCGACGGCAGCCCTGTCTTTACAAGCCTAAGGATTTCGCGCGTGGGAAGTCCTTTTCCGTTCTATGGATCCGAAACACGTTCCGATCGAGATGGAAACTTCGTTTTTAACGGCCTGTCGTCCGGCGACTACGAGCTGAGCGTTTATCTGCATGGGTATCGAGTAGATTCGAGCAAAGATAGTCCTTTTGACACATCGTATCCGTATTGGACCTGGTTTTTTCCTGGTACATTCCACCAAAGAGAAACGGTAAAGATACGACTGGGCAATAATGAGAAAAGAAGCGATATCCGCCTCCAAATGCCGCCGTTTCCAAAGCGACGGACGATTACGGGCACTGTCACCTTGGAAGACGGGACGGTACCTGGAAGCGCGATGGTCACGTATACGCCCAAAACGGGAAACAGCCTTTCCTCGCGTTACGCGATGACGAAAGAAGACGGATCATTTTCGCTGGAGATCTTCGATGAATTCGATTACGAGTTCATCGCCGGAAATAATCACCCAACGATCAGGGCCTATTCGGAACGAATCTTCTTCAAGTCTGGAACGATACCGAACCAGCTAAAAATGGTGATCCGAGCGGAGCCCTCCAAATAGAGGATTCTGTACCCAATATACCCGCCGAGACAATCTGGTTCACGACGAATCGCTATCGTTTGTAATCCAGCTAACGATAAAAAATTCATCCCTTCTCTAGAATCTTGAAATGCGGTGCATTTTGCGGCGCACATCTTTGAGAAGAATTCCGGAGGGAAGAATGAAAAAACTAGTAATAACAACTGCCATTGCCGCCGTCGCAGCGGCGGGTGCGGCCTGCGGCGACAGTGCGAACACAAACGTCACGGTCCGTAATGCCAATGCAAATACCAATGTTAACCGCACGGTCCCGTCGCCCGCTCCGACGATCGATCGTTCGAACTCGAACATTTCACGCTCGGATTACGACAAGAATCGGGCCGAATACGAAAAAGACCGCGGTTCGAGCACCATCGGACAGGGCTTGAATGACAGCTGGATCTGGTTCAAGACGCGTGCTGCTCTTGCGACCGCCGAAGATCTGCGCGACTCGACCATCAACGTCGACGTCGTCGATGACATGATCACGCTCAAGGGAACGGTCGGAACGGCCGCCCAAAAAGCATCTGCCGAGAAGATCGCAAAAACGATCGAAGGCCAGAAAGGCGTTAAGAATGAACTTCAGATCAAGCCGAAAGATTCGATGACCAATCAGATGGTCAACGGCAACACCGCTTCGGCTAACAAGAATACGAATGTGAACAAGAAGTGATAACTGTTTACACTATCTGAAATTAAAGGCCGCCTGACATGTCGTCGGCGGCCTTTTTTTATTTTGCGTTTTCTTTGCGTCCTTTGCGTCTTTGCGTTAAAAATTTCTGATAAGCCTGAGATGCTCGACGCGAGCCAGGAATTTCTTAACGCAAAGACGCAAAGATCGCAAAGTGGAAACCTGAGGATAGCTGCCGATCAATGCGATGCGTACTGCGATCAACGAGGCGCTAAACTCCCTGTTTTCCTTGACTTGCTCCCCGTTTTCGCGTACAACTTTAGCAGTTTCAGCAACGAAAAATTTGGAAAAACCAAGGCGGTTAAACGGCTCGACCTATGGCATCTAATCTGGTTTCGATACAGCGGCGTGGGTTTGGACAGACGATGCGAAAGGACAATTGGTGGGTCGCACCCGCGTTGACCTTTCTCGGCCTCGGGGCGTTTGTTGTTTACTCTACATGGGCGGCGTTTCAGGGCAATCATTACTGGGTTCCCGGAACCGGATATTTGTCGCCGTTCTACTCACCAGTCCTGTTTGACGCGGCTGGCCAGGTCTCAGGGCACGCGTTGCTCGGAGCAAAACCCGACTGGATCCCATCGTGGCTACCCTTCTCGCCCGCTCTGCTGATCCTTTGGGCTCCGGGCGGCTTTCGGTTCACGTGCTACTACTATCGCGGAGCCTATTACAAGGCAATGTGGGCTGACCCCATAGCCTGCGCCGTCGGCGAACCGCGAAAAGGCTATCGCGGCGAGAACTGGTTCCCGCTTATCATTCAGAACATCCACCGATATTTCCTGTATCTCGCGATCGTTTTCCTCTTTTTCCTAGCCTACGACGCGTGGAGTGCGATGTGGTTTCAGGATGCGAGCGGGGCGTGGAAATTCGGCGTAGGAGTCGGCACGCTGGTGCTGACCGCAAACGTGATTTGCTTAGGTTTGTATACGTTCAGCTGCCACTCACTTCGCCACCTGGTCGGCGGTGCGTGGGACGTGCTATCAAACAAACCAATCCGCAAAAAAGCCTACGGCTGCGTCAGCGGGCTGAATAAACGCCACATGCTCTTCGCGTGGATATCCCTGTTCGTCGTGGGTTTTTCGGATATTTACGTTCGGCTGGTTTCGATGGGTATTTGGAAGGATTTTAGGTTTTTTTGATATCCTTCGTCGGGTCTGAAAGTTAGCAGGTATGAGATCAGTTGCCACTAGCTTTAGCTAGTGGAAAAAGTGTAAAGAGAAGAAGGCTTTAGCCGAACTTTGCCTGAAGTGAATAAATGTTTAAGTGTCGTAAGCTTGACCTGCGTCGCGAGTTTTTAGTTAGAGCCAGAGTTCAGGTCAATGCCCAAACCACTAGCTACAGCTCGTGAATCTGAGTAATA
Source organism: uncultured Chloracidobacterium sp. (assembly GCA_964410495.1). Classification (GTDB taxonomy): domain Bacteria; phylum Acidobacteriota; class Blastocatellia; order Pyrinomonadales; family Pyrinomonadaceae; genus OLB17. The sequence goes on along the minus strand of CAYPGP010000015.1, from coordinate 32,231 downwards.
TGCCGTGGATTAAAGTTTGGCTGCACTTCGTTTGGGCAACTAAGGACCATTTTCCATTTCTGACTGACGAGATCAGACCCAAGGTTTTTCAGCACATAAGAGAGAATGCAAGATCTAAGGGTATTTATATTGATCACATCAACGGGTACCTCGACCACGTTCACTGCCTGATATCGCTCGGCAATGATCAGACGATCGAGAAGATAATGCAGCTTATCAAAGGCGAGTCCTCGTTTTGGCTAAACAAAAGCGAGCTGACGAAGCATAGGTTTGCATGGCAAGACGAGTATTTTGTAGTCTCTGTTAATCCCTCAGGGTTAAATAGCGTTCGCCGCTATATTGCAAAGCAGGAAGAACATCATAGACAGACGACTTTTAAGCAGGAGTTCGATGGTTTTCTTTTTCGAGCGGGTTTTCAGAGGTTTTCTGATTCGAATTAGAGGGAACTATCCAGATCAGTTGCACTAGCTTTAGCTAGTGGTTGACGCAAAAAATAGTCGTGGCTTTAGCCGAAATACTGGACGATTGCTTTAATGTGTAAGTTACCGAGAGCGGATTTCGGCTAAAGCCTGATCTCTAAGATGTCTTGAACCACTAGCTGAAGCTAGTGGCAACTGACAATGTATTGCCAAATAGCCTGAACTAGGAAGCAGAAAAATCTTGACATTTGTGCAACTTTGTGCTATCCTTGCAATGCTCTGAGAAGAGATGATTCGTATAATGCGAACGAAATATGAACGGAATTCAATTTGTGCGGGACAACGGGACAAGGCGGAAAAGTGAGGTTAAGTTGTTATTTATCAATAATATAGACGTGTCCCACTTTTGTCCCGCGGCGGGACAAATGGGACAAGAATAGGCAGTTTTGGGACAGTAATGACCGATTATCCACAGTTTGAACACGACGTTATCGTCATCGGTGCCGGCGGTGCTGGTCTGCGAGCTGCTATCGAAGCATCAGGTTCCGGCGTCAGCGTTGGGCTGATCTGCAAGTCTCTGCTCGGTAAGGCCCATACAGTAATGGCCGAGGGCGGAATGGCGGCGGCGATGGGGCACAATGACGATCGTGATAACTGGAAGGTCCATTTTTCTGACACGATGCGCGGCGGCCAGTACGTAAACAACTGGCGAATGGCCGAGCTGCACGCCAAAGAGGCTCCGGATCGCGTTCGCGAGCTCGAAGCCTGGGGAGCGGTTTTCGACCGAACGAAGGATGGCCGCATCAACCAGCGAAACTTCGGCGGCCACCGCTATCCGCGGCTCGCACACGTCGGCGATCGCACAGGTTTAGAACTCATCCGCACGCTCCAGGACCACGGCATCCATCAGGGTATCGAGGTTTACATGGAGGTCACCGTCGTTTCGCTGCTGAAAGACGGCGATCGAGTTGTCGGCTGTCTCGCCTACGAGCGTGAACACGGACGTTTTCGCATATTCAAATGCAAAGCTCTCGTCCTCGCGACCGGCGGAATCGGACGAGCATACAAGATCACTTCGAACTCGTGGGAGGGAACGGGCGACGGCCATGCTCTGGCTTATGACGCCGGGGCCGAGCTGATCGATATGGAATTTATCCAGTTCCATCCGACCGGCATGGTCTGGCCGCCGTCGGTTCGCGGCATTCTCGTCACCGAGGGCGTCCGTGGCGAAGGGGGAATTCTTAAGAACAGCGAAGGCAAGCGCTTCATGTTCGACGACATCCCGGACAACTACAAAGATCAGACATCAGACAATGAAGAGGAAGGTTGGCGTTATGTCACGGGAGATAAGAACGCCCGACGTCCACCCGAATTATTGACTCGCGACCACGTCGCCCGCTGTATCAATCGCGAAGTAAAGGCTGGACGCGGTTCGCCGCACGGCGGAGTTTATCTCGACATCGCCTGGATCAAAGAGAAACTGCCTAACGCGGCCGAGCATATCAAGAAAAAATTGCCGAGCATGTATCACCAGTTCATGCAGCTCGCCAATCTCGACATCACGACCACGCCGATGGAAGTCGGGCCGACCACACATTATGTCATGGGCGGAATTCGAGTAAATGCGGATACGCAGGAATCGAGCGTTCCCGGACTCTTTGCCGCCGGCGAATGCGCGGCCGGTATCAACGGAGCAAATCGCCTTGGCGGAAATTCGCTCTCGGATCTCATAGTTTTCGGCAAACGTGCCGGCGAATACGCCGCGATCTTCGCAAAAGAGAACGGCCACGGTACTATCGACAAAGCCCAGGTCGAGAAAATAGCTCGTGAAGCCTTGGAGCCGTTCGAACGCGACGGCGGCGAAAATCCGTACGCGATCCAACACGACCTACAGGAAATGATGCAGGCAAATGTCGGCATTGTCCGCACGCAAGACGAAATGATCGAGGCACTGAACCACCTCGACGTTCTGCGAAACCGTGCTCATCGAACGTTCGTCCCCGGCAACATCGATTTCAATCCGGGGTGGCACACCGCTCTCGACCTGAAAAATCTTCTGATCGTCAGCGAAGCGATCGCCCGCTCCGCCATCGAACGCCAGGAAAGCCGCGGCGGCCATTTCCGCGAAGATTTTCCGGACAAAGACCCGGCGTTTGCAAAGTTCAATTTCGCCGTCAAAAAGACCGAGGACGGAGCAATGTCGATCTCGCAGATCCCGATCCCGGAAATGCCGGAGGAGTTGAAGAAGGTGATCGAGGAGATGGGGTAAGAAATAGAGAAACCACTAAATTACACGAAAAAGCACTAAACTTCGTCAATTATTTCGTGACCTTCTCGTATCCCTTAGTGGTTAAAAAAACGATGGCGGAACTAGTATTCAAAGATGAAGTTTACGCGATTGTTGGGGCGATGTTTGAAGTCTACAAGACTTTGGGGACAGGTTATCTCGAAGCCGTTTATCAAGAAGCCTTAGCTGTCGAATTTACGCATCGTAGCATTCCGTTTGAACGAGAACATAAGCTGTCGATCTTTTACAAAGATGTTCAGCTTGATAAAAGATATGCTCCTGATTTCGTGTGTTTTGGTCAAATCATTTTGGAACTGAAGGTTTTACCGAAGATCACAAACATCGAGGTCGCACAGCTGATAAATTATTTAAAGATCACGAAAATGAAACTCGGCCTAATGGCCAACTTCGGAAGCACTCCACATCTTGAGTGGAAGCGATATGTTCTTTAGTGATTTTTCGTGTATTTTCGTGGTTTCTATCTCTTATGGCACAAGCTACATTCAGTATCAGACGAGGTGGCCGCGAGACGGCGGAGTTGGTTGATTATTCGACCGACGTGACCGAGGGGATGGTCGTGCTTGATGCGGTGCATCAGATACAGGCCGAGTCGGCGCCGGATCTGGCTTGTCGCTGGAACTGCAAGGCCGGGAAATGCGGTTCGTGCTCGGCTGAGATCAACGGCATGCCGAAGCTGATGTGCATGACGCGGCTCGATACCATCGACCTGACGCAAAAGGTGACGATCGAACCGATGCGTGCCTTTCCGCCGATCAAGGACCTGATCACCGACGTCACGTGGAATTACGAGGTCAAAAAGCGGATCAAGAAATTCAAGCCGCGAAAGCCCGATGCCGAAGACGGTACGTGGCGAATGCAGCAGGAAGATGTCGACCGCGTACAGGAATTTCGCAAGTGCATCGAGTGCTTCCTGTGTCAGGACGTCTGCCATGTACTCCGCGATCACGAAAAACATGCCGAATTCATCGGCCCGCGGTTCCTGGTTTACACGGCGGCACTCGAGATGCACCCGCTCGACACGGAAAATCGCACACAGGAACTAAAGGACGCTCACGGAATCGGCTATTGCAACATCACCAAATGCTGTACAAAGGTCTGCCCGGAGCATATTACGATCACCGACAACGCCATCATTCCGTTAAAGGAACGTGTCGTCGATGAGCATTACGACCCGATCGGGAAACTTGTTAAGTTGTTTAGAAAGAAATAGATGGGTTATACGTTAGAAGGCTGGGCGAAAAAGCGGGAGCAAGGATTGGTCCGGTTTCTGATAATAGACGGAGTGTTGTTTACGGGCGGTCCGTTCGCGGTGATCTTACAGGTCGTTGGCTTCTTTTTATTGGCCGACGAAGGCCAGACTTTTGGGCAGTATTTCACCGCCTCCAGAACTTGGATGACGTTCTTTTTTCATGGTACGCTGTTCGGTGGAATCATGGGTTTTGTAAAGTGGCGTCGGTATGAAAAGGCATACCTTGCCGCTGTAGGTCACAGTGCTGAGTAGTTCTCCCTGGCGAATTGCTTACAAATATGTTCGATCTAAAACCTCTACATCTCGACGCGATCCCGGCCGCACTCGAAAAGGCCAATCGGTACCGTCTGCTCAACGAGCCTGGTGCCGCTGAGAGCATCTACCTCGACATTCTTGAGATCGACCCCGACAATCAGGAAGCGATCAAGAATATCGTCCTTGCCATGAGCGACCGCTTTGGAAAGGATTACGCCATCGGCGACGCCCGCATCACGGAATATATCACCCGGATCAAAAGCGACTACGAACGCACCTACTACACGGGCATAATGTACGAACGCCGTGCGAAAGCGACGCTCGCCAAGAACGGCATCGGAGCATACGAGCTATTTCGCCAGGCGATGGATTGCTTCGAAACCGCAGAAGCTATGCGGCCCGCCGGCAACGATGACGCTATCCTGCGTTGGAACGGCTGTGCTCGGGTGATAACTCGCAACAACCTCCAGCCGCGTGATATGCCGAACGACTTTATCGAGTAGCTCCGGTTGTCGGTCGCCCGCGGGCTGTGCGATATTCTTAAGTGCTTGTTTTATCTAAAGTTGTTCTATTTTCAGTTCTGTAAAGGAGACAATTATCATGGCAGGAAAATTTGAGTTAAAAACTTCGACAAACGGTAAATATTACTTCAATTTGAAAGCCGGAAACGGCCAGATAATACTTTCGAGTGAGATGTATGAATCGAAATCGGCGGCCGAGAACGGCATCGCTTCAGTTCAGAAGAACGCCGGCGATGATGGCCGGTACGACCGTAAGGAGTCGTCCAGCGGGAAGCCATATTTCAACCTGAAGGCCTCGAACGGCCAGGTCATTGGCAAGAGCGAGATGTACGAATCGACTTCCGCCATGGAAAACGGCATCGAATCGGTAAAGAAAAACGCTCCCGATGCGCCGACAGTCGAAGTTTAATTTCAATTTGCAAAAGCCCGCGCGTAAGCAAGGGCGATGCCTTCGAGTATCGCTTTTCGCCCTTGCTGACGCGCGGGCTTTCGCATATGTATGTGAACCATGTCTAGAACGATCCTCGGCGTTGAACGCCTCATTAATGACAAGATCGATGTCATTCGCGGCCAGCGAATAGGCCTCGTTTGCAATCAAGCCTCTGTCCTGCCCGACAGTTTTGCTCATTCGGCAGATGCTTTTCGTGACCACGATGCGATAAACCTGACCACGCTTTTCGGCCCGCAACACGGTATTCGCGGCGATGTTCAGGACAACATGATCGAGACGCCGCACGCAGTCGATGAGCGGACCGGCATCATGGTCTATTCGCTCTACAGCGAAACGCGCGTGCCGACGGAGGAAATGGTGCGCGACATCGATACTTTTGTTATCGACCTGCAGGACGTCGGCTGCCGCATCTACACCTTTGTTTACACGATGGCGAACTGCATGCGTGCCGCAAAGCAATTCGGTAAAAAGGTAGTCGTCTGCGACCGTCCTAATCCGATCAACGGCAACGCGATCGAGGGGAACATCACCGAGCACGAGTTCAAATCCTTCGTCGGCCAGTTCGAACTCCCGACGCGTCACGGCATGACCATCGGCGAACTTGCCCTGATGTTCAACGACCATTTCGGCATCGGCTGCGAGCTCGAGGTCGTCGAGATGCAGAACTGGACCCGAGAGATGTGGGGCGACGAAACCGGCCTGCAATGGATACTCCCCAGCCCAAACATTCCGACGGTTGATAGCTGTGTCGTTTTCCCCGCAACCGTCCACGTCGAAGGAACCGAACTAAGCGAAGGCCGCGGCACGACGAAGCCTTTCGAACTGAACGGCGCACCGTTCATCGATCCCTACGAATGGGTCGAAGCTCTCGATGCTTTTAAATTCGAAGGTGTGAAATTCCGCCACGTCTTCTTCCGCCCGACCTTCCAAAAATGTGCAGAACGCACCTGCGGCGGCGTCCAGATCCACGTCACCGACCGCGAAGCCTTCACACCGGTCATCGTGGGCATCGCGATGATCAAAACGGCATATGATCTCTACACAGATCAATTCGAATGGAAACGCGATCCGTACGAGTATGTCTTCGATCAGAATCCTTTTGATGTGGTTTGCGGCACGGATATGATTAGAAAGGCTATCGAGAGCGGATTGGAGCTTAACGCAATTAAAGAAAGCTGGACCATGGGCGAAAGTGACTTCGGGGAAGCCCGAAAGCGGTTTTTACTCTATTGATCGTATATCTAGATAACATGAATAAATCGGAGTTAAGAAAAAAGGTAAACAAGGACGGACGCGTTACTATCCCAAAGTCTATCAGGGACATCCTCGACCTAAGAGCTGGTGATGAACTCGAACATCGTAATGACGGAGATGCGTTAGTTTTCCTTAAGAAATGTAAAGAATCGTCGACGACCGACCTTCCAGGGACAAGCTTGCTAACGTATAGCGGCAGTGAACGTAAGTGATCTGGTCTTGCCAACGTCGGTCCATTGTGCGTCAAATCTATCTTTGGTCAATCGCCCCGATATGTAACCGTTGCTTTCTACTCGCTGATGCTCACCCAGTTCGTTATCGATAATCTCGGGTGACAGCATATATTCGGTTAGACTGATCTCACCATTTTTTTCCTCTCCTCGCAGAGAGAGGCCCTTTCCGTATCGCAAGTACGCGTACATACCCCAGAAACTGCCTTCGTATTCTCGTTTGAGAATCATCGCGATCGGAAATTTATCATCAACCTTTCCTTCGAAGAGCTGTGGAAGCTGCCTTGATCGAAATGTTTTCATTTTCCGGGGTCGGTTTTCGAATGCCGCCCGACCATACGAATTAAGGTATTGCTTGATCGTCGGAAACTTGAAGGTAACACGCATGTCAAGCCCTTCAAACACCTGGCTTTTTATCAGACAGCTATCTCCGTCGATGACTAGTGAGGAGCCCTTAACAAAGAAGTCTGGCTTCCGGTCATTTTCAAAGCAGCCAAGCGTATCAAGGAAGGCTTCTTGATATTCAGGATCAACCTTTTTTACTACCTCGCGTTTGTATTTATCTGATCGCTTTCTCGATATATATTTGAAGAAGCGATCATAGTCATCTTTTGAGAAAAGGTCCTGCAGTTCGATCCTGTCACCGCTGGCTAGGTTAAACGTGTAATAGCTGCTCCACCATGTACAAGTCGCCCCGCATGACGAGTTTGCAATCCCTAAGGAAAAAATACTGGCGTTGTTCGTATAGACTGTCGATACTAGGGCGTGTTTTCCTCCATAAATGCTTCCATCATTTGTCTGCACCTGATCAAAGATCGACGCCGAGTAAGGTGGTTTGGCTATCGCATACAACTCAGACAGCTGTAGAAAACGATTGATCCTTGATGCCGAAGACGAATTGTTTGTCGAAGAGAGAATCGGGAATTTAAAGTCCTGACCCTGTCGGATCATCGTTACGTCGAGGGACATCCCACTCGTTAAGGAAGTGAGGAAAATCAGGAGGAATGCACTTGTGACGTATCTCATCGACTAGATTATAGAAAGCTTCGTTGGTAAAAGGAAAGAACATTCTTGATGGCCGGGTTGTCGTGAATAACCTTATCCGATTGAAGCATTTCGCACACATGAATGCTGACTTTTAATAGCGTTTGCCATCTGTAAATGACCTTTACACGTTGCCCACGCCAGCGGCGTTGCCCACTCGGCTCCTGCGGCGGTTGGATCGGCTCCTTTTTCGAGTAGGAACTCGACCATCTCAAGATTTCCCCAACGTGCCGGCGAGTCCTAACGGTGTTGACTGATATGCTTCGTCGATGGGATTTAGGTCGGCTCCGTGTTTGATTAGGAGTGCGGCTTTGTCGATGAGGCCTTTCTGGGCCATGTCGTGGAGGATTGTCACGTGCTGCCAGCTCATGGTGTTCGGGTCCATGACCTTTTCCATCATGTAGGTCGCGGTGTCGAGGCGTTCGAAGTAGTAGAACTGGGTCCATTTAGTACCTTCGGCACCTTAGCTCCGTAGCTCATCAGCAGGTCGACCATCGCTCGATTATTCTCTTTTGCAGCAAAGAGCAGGATGCCCTCGCCCCAGAAAAACGTGTCGTCGAGAACAAATTCGGGATGTTCCTCTAGGATCTCCTCGGCTCGGGCGAGATTCTCTTCATCAACGACACACTAAAATTCCACTTCTAGTTCGCGGCGGTTGTACATCACCTACCCGTTGTCGCCACGAATTTTTTTTCCTCGCGAATCGGCCTGATACTCATCGAGCATCGCAACGATCTCATGAAATCCGGGATCTGCGGCAACTGTCTGCAGCGATTCTGAAACGGATAAAACAAGTAGGTTGGATCGTGAGCTTCCTTGTTGAGCAAGTATCGAACAAGGTCAACATGCCCTTCGCGAACGGCAAAATGGATCGGAGGCGCTAGTTGTACTGGTGCGTAAAGCAACTCCGGGCATTCGTCGCCGAGTTTCCTTACTCGCCCAATATCGCCTTCGTAGCTGGCCTTCAGTACTTCCCAAACTTTTGTCGTCGTTGATACTACTCCGTCCGAAAGCTTCACCCGAAGGTCAAGTTTTAGTTCGGGTGGCTGGAACATGCATCGTTCCAATATCTGCCCCAAAAGTGAGCTAGCGCCTAAATCTAAAATAATGCGCAAGCGGATGGGGCTTTCGTTTCATCATTTGCGAGACCATATCCATTCCTACAATGGAGAAGGTTATTCCGTTCCCGCCAAAGCCGAGAACAAAATACGAATGGGGGAAATTCGGGTGTTCGCCGATATATGGCAGCCCGTCCTTGGTCAATCCAAACGTTCCTGCCCACGCGAAATCGGTGCGAAAGGGTCGTTTCGGAAAGAGCTTCTTTGCCTGTCTTTCGAGCTTCTCTGCCTTTGCTGCCAGCATCGAATCTCGTTTTGCGGCATCCACGAACTCCTCGTCTTCGCCACCGATCAGGAATCGGCCGTCGTCGGTCGTTCGCATGTACAAATATGGTTCGGCCGTGTTCCAGAAAAGGGTTTCGTTTACTTCAGAGGGACTGGTCTCGTCAACTTCGCCAACGATCGCATAAGTCGATAGCAGATCGACAAACTTGTCTTTGATCGTATTGACGCTTTCGAAGCCCGTACAATATATGATCTTGCGGGCTTTGATCGTGTTGCCATGTTCGGTCGTCGCCGCGATTCCCGATCCGCGAGTAACTACTTTCTTGACCTCGGTCTTATCGAAAATCTCGAGCCCAAGTTTGGTGTTGTAACTGAACAGGTCATGCGTAAATTGAAACGCGTCAAAACTGCCGCCTTGGTCCGACAATATTCCACCGTGCGAACCAACTAACCCAAATGACCTTTCGATCTCATCAGCTTCGATCCATTCAACGGGAAAACCATGCTGTTTTCGCGCGGAAAACTCGACCCGCAGACTTGCAACGTCTTTCTTAAACGTGGCGAAATAAAGCGATCGCTTCTTTGTGAACCCGCATTTGGACCTTATCTTCTTAGACAGTTTCCCTAGTGTATCGATCGAGTCAAAACAAGCGCGATAGCTCGCCACAGCTCCATCTTCGCCGATCATTTCGATCAACTTGTGCAGCGGAACGTCGATCTCGTACTGAAGCATCGATGTCGTAGCAGACGAACTTCCATGGGCGATCTCAAGTTTGTCCATCAGCACCGTACGGTAGCCGTCCGCCACGCATTGATGTGCGATCAAGCTGCCCGTTATGCCTCCGCCGACGATGAGAACATCGGTCGACAAGTCGTGGTCCAGAGAAGGATACGAACGAATGATCCCATTCTTGACCAACCAAAATGGTTCGTTGGAGCGAAGTTTCATACCGTCGGCTTGCTTAGCTCGGAAAGCACTCTTTCACCACGCGGCGACAAACGATACCCAACCTCGAGGCTTTCAGTCAGCCCGAGAGCTTTTAGCTTGCGGACCATGGGCTTGAACTTCGGGATATCCATGCCGACCTTCTTCGCAAGACGCCCAGAATAGGTGGCGGGAAACTCCTTTATGAGCTTAAGGAAGGTCAGCGTCCATTCCCCGCTCTTGCTTGCACGGTCCATTTTTTCAAGCTTCGATAGAAGCTCAGCCAGTTCGGATTCGGAAAGTTCCGCATTTTCACGCAGAGCGATCCGCGGGTCTTCGCCGATCCAGTAAACGCGAAGGCGATAGATCGGATCGGTGCGATACGCCAGGTGCTCGAGCAGCTCGCTTACCGACGCATAGCCCGCATCACGTGCATCGAGTTCCGTTATCTCGTGGGGCTCGATAACATCCACGGCATCGATGCCAACTACACCACCCTGAGTCATCTGCGTCCCGCCCGCCTTAGCGCCAGGTCGCGACCAGCGGCGAAACAGCACGGTTATCTCGCCCGATCTGATCTTCTCAATAATTTCGTCCTTAATAAGCATGATAGAAATAGCCAATACTCTGGAAGCTGATCAGCCGCCGCTGACGGCGTTGAAAATGTAGATCTCACCGCTCGACAACTTTGTGGCTAAGCCGCCTTTTCGCTTGATGTCGTAAGTTCCAGCGAAGATATTTACATGCTGCCGTATCTCGCCCTGCTCGTTCAGAACACGGTCACGCAAGCCTTTATGACGTTTCCACAGCGATTCCAGAGCATCGGAAACCGTCGCAAAATCGCCCGGTAAACCGATCTCTAACTCGCCGTTTGCGAACTGTTTAAGATGACCGCTTAGGTGGATTGTCACGGACATTATTTCTCGTCTTCGATCTGATACGCTTTGACGCAGCAGATCTCGGGCAGTGAACCTTCGATCAACTTCCAGGAATCACCGTCGTCGGTCGAGCCAAAAAGCTTACCATTTTTGGTGCCGAAGAAAATGTTATTGCCGACTGACGATACACCGTCGCGGAGCACGACCTCGTACGCATTCTTCTGCGGCAAGCCTTTTGTAAGCGGTTCCCAAGATTTGCCTTCGTCACGGCTGCGATAAACGCGGAGCTTTCCGTCGCAGGTGAATCGTTGAGCGTCGGCCTGAAGGGGGACGATGAATACCGAACCCGCCTCGCTGACCGTCAGGCCAAAACCAAAGTTCGACGGCAAACCTTCCTCGATCTCTTCCCAGGTGACCGCCCCATCGCGACTTCGGTAAACGCCGTGATGATTTTGAAGGAAAAATGTCTTTTTCTTTTTAGGATGCCGTGCGATCTTGTGAACGCATTGACCGAATTCCGGGTAAGGATCGGGAAGGAAATATGCCTTAACGCCTTTGTTCGTCACGTGCCAACTCTCACCGCCATCTGACGATTGATAAACACCGCCCGTCGAGATCGCTATCTTAATATCGTTCTTGTCTTTAAGATCGGTAACGATCGTGTGCAGGCAAAGCCCGCCAAAACCGGGTTCCCATTTCTTCCGATGCGGATGCTTCCAGAGCCCGCTGTTCAGCTTCCAGGTCTCGCCGCGGTCATGCGATTCGAACAAGGCCGCCGGAGCGACGCCAACATAGAGCGAATCACTATCGCCGCCAGCCGCGATCTGCCAAATGTTCTCAAGCGACTTTTTCGTATTCGCGGGCATCTTGATCCGCCGCTTCTCGGGCTGGTCCCAAGTCTTGCCCATGTCCGTGCTCTTGCAAAGCTCGGCACCAAAATGCCAGCTAGCGGGCGCCGCCCACATCTCATTCCGCCCCTTCCGCTGATCGAAAAACGCGGAATAAACCGCGAGCCCCGGAAAATGCGGCCCATCGATCGCCCACTTGCCGCCTTCCCCCCGAAGGATGAAGAGGCCTTTTGCCGTTCCAACTAACAGTAATGTGCTGCTCATTGTGACTAAAACCAGCTGCTCTTGCTCTTCCCGCCAAAGATGCTGCCCAAAACGCCGCGGACTATCGAATTGCCGATCTGGCGGCCGATCGAGGTTGAAGCGGAGCGGGCGGCGCTTTTTACGACGGCGTCGAGGACCGAATCCTTCCGGCTGCTCGCTCGTTGTTCGCGGGCCTCGGCTTTTGCCTGTTCTTCCGCGACCTTGGCTTGGGCCTCAGCTTCGGCGAGACGCTGCTGTTCAGCAAAGCGAGCGTCCGCGGCGACTTTCAACATTTCGTAAGCCGATTCGCGATCGATGGCGTTCTCATAAGCTCCGGCAACGAGCGAATTAGCGATCAATTGCTGCCTCTGCTCAGGCGTGATCGGGCCGATCTTGCCGACCGGCGGCACGACGAATGCACGGTCAACCATAGTCGGTACGCCCTTTTCGTCGAGCGTCGAGATCAGCACTTCGCCGACCCCGAGTTCGGTAATAACGGTTTCGGTATCGAGTTTCGGATTGACCCTGAACGACGATGCGGCAGCCTTCACGCCTTTTTGCTCCTGCGGCGTGTACGCACGCAATGCATGCTGCATTCGATTTCCAAGCTGAGCGAGAACCTTTTCGGGAATGTCCGCCGGATTCTGCGTGACAAAATAAACGCCGACGCCTTTTGAACGAATAAGCCGAACGACCTGCTCGACCTTTTCGACGAGTGCGGTCGGAGCATCCGAAAAGAGCAAATGAGCTTCGTCGAAAAAGAACACGAGCTTCGGCTTTTCGAGATCTCCGGCTTCGGGCAGCGATTCGAAGAGTTCGCTCAACAGCCAAAGCAGAAATGTCGAATAAAGCTTCGGCGCGTTGATCAACTGATCGGCAGCGAGCAGATTCAGCACACCTTTGCCGCCCACAGTCTGCATAAAATCTTCGAGCTTCACGGCCGGTTCGCCAAAAAACAGATCACCGCCCTGTTCGTCTAGCTGCAAAAGCCCGCGTTGGATAGCGCCCACGGAAGCTGTCGAAACATTGCCGTATTGCAGCGTCAATTCCTGCGCATTCTGGCCGACCCAGGTCATCAGGGCCTGCAGATCCTTCAGGTCGAGCAGCAGCATTCCGTTGTCGTCAGCGTATTTGAACGCGATCGACAGCACGCCTTCCTGCGTATCGTTGAGCTGAAGCAGCCGTGACAAAAGCAGCGGACCCATTTCGCTTACGGTCGCCCGCAGCGGATGGCCCTGCTTGCCAAAAACATCCCAAACGGTTGCCGGAAAGCCCTCGAATGTCGGGGTGATGCCAAGCAGTTGATTCCGAGCGTCGATCTTCGGATTCCCGCCGCCGGGCTGCGTAACGCCAGTTAGGTCGCCCTTGATGTCGGCCATAAAGACCGGCACGCCGCGAGAGCTAAATCCCTCGGCCAGCTTTTGCAGCGTCACGGTCTTGCCCGTTCCGGTCGCCCCGGTGATCACGCCGTGGCGGTTAGCCATCTGCGGAAGAAGAAAGAAATCGGCCTCAGTGGTTTTTGCAACTAAAATTGGTTCGCTCATATTCAGTAGTCTGTAGTCAGTAGGCAATAGTCAGTAGTCAGAGGTCAGGAGTCGGAGATCAGTATGCTGACTACTGACTACCGGCTACTGACTACTACTTCCTCAGCATTTCTCGTATTTCCAGTTACGTTTCTTTCCTTCGCTCAGCCATTCGATGGTCGTGGCGAGGCGTTTATCTCGTGTCGAAACTGTCTTGGCTTCGGATATCCATTCAGCGTAATCTCGCTTGCAGCTCGCAGGAAACTTGTCGAATGTCTCGGCCGCTTTCTCATTCTGCGCAAGCACTTCGAGCAGTATCTGCGGGATCACGAGTTCCTTATTCTCATGCTTCGGCTTTACTACTTTTACCCCGTCGTCATTGAGCTTCATCGCCTGCTTGATGAGCTTTTTCATAACGGCGTCGCTCGGCAGGTCCTTCAAAGATGTGAGCCGACCAAAGCTTCCCATCGCGGTCCGTGTTTTCGAAAATTCGTCGGTCTCCATGAGCGTCTGCTTCCAGAATCCGAACGTGCAGTGCTCCTTGAACGAAGCAAACCGGCAAAGAATGCCCTTATATTCAAAGCTCGGCATGCTCCATTTCATGGTTTCGACGACCTCCGGACAAGTCTCGTGCACAAGCTCCCGCAGATGCCTCAAAACCGGCTTCGCAAAGTCGTTCGCTTTATCGATATACGCATCAACGCGCGCGTCCATGGTCGGCATAGCGATAATATATCAGGAATATCGAATTATGAATATCGAATTACGAATACTCAGATCCAAGAAAATTCATTTTTCTGAGATCGATATTCATCATTCGACATTCATCATTTCCGCCGATTTTCTCTTCGAATAACCACCTTTAACCCCGACCATCGCTCGTCCACGGCGCAGACCTTTACGTCCACTAACCCTAGTGGAAACGCCGCCTCGCGGACCGTATCCTCAGTTATCTCGGTCGGCAATTTCGCCGCCTTCTTGTACCACGAAACCCAGATCGCCCCGTCCTGCTTTATAACATTCCGCAAACGTGCCAGCTCCGAAAAAAGCTCATCACGACTGTTAGTAAAAAGATGCACGATGTCCCAATCTTGCGAAAGCTCACGCGTGAGCAAGGGCGTACCACTCCCCGCCGCCTCGATCACAACCCCACCCGGCAAAGGCTCAACCAACTCACCATAGTTCCCCGGCGCATTAACGGTAAGCACGACAAACCCATCCTTGATCCCCAACTTCTTCCCCAAAGGCGTTCCAGAATATCCAGTAGTCATAAGCAGTGGTCAGTGGTCGGTGGGCAGTGGGCAGTGGGCAGTGGGCAGTGGGCAGTGGGCAGCGAATAGCCTTCATTCGTTATCCGTTATCCGTTATCCGTTATTCACCATTCGTTCCCCTTTATCCCTTATCCTTTAGCCTTTATCCTTTGCACAACCACCGTCCTCTCCCGCGGCCCGTCGAACTCGCACAAATATATCCCCTGCCAACGCCCCAAACAGAGCCGCCCATCCTCAAACGGCACCGTCACACTCGACCCCATCAAAGAAGCCTTAATATGCGCATCCGAATTATGCTCAAAATGTCTGAACTGAGGTGTAGAAGGAAACTGCGGAACAACATGACGCAGCCACGCCAACATATCCACCTGCACATCCGGGTCCGCATTCTCATTCACCGTCAGCCCACAAGTAGTATGCTGCACAAAAAGCACAACAACCCCATCACCACCAGCCACAGCCTCCTCGACCTGCCGTGTGATGTCGATCATCTCTTCCCTAGCATTTGATCTGATCGTGATAGTGTTCAGAAATCGTGCTCTCCTATTCAAGGCCAATGAAATCGACGTTGCCCTGATTCGATGTTAGTTGCAAAATCTGCGGTGTAAATCGATAGCGTTTTGATGTTACCTGTATCGAATAATTGCCGGGCACCAAATTATTCAAACTGTAAGTCCCGAATGAGCTTGTCGTTGCAGACCTAACCTTGGTTGCCCCATCAAACACCGAGACGATCAAATTTCTTAGTGCTGATCCAGCCGGCGTGGTCACCCGACCCGAGATCGACACAAAGTTAGCTTGCCGCACGAACGCCGCTGGAACAGGTTTGTCACCATTTTGGCCTAAAGTTTGGTCAAGCGATCCGCCCGAACTCGATAAGATCCGCCACGACCCATCCGACGCACGGAAGGTGGCGGGATCGGCCTCTTCGTCACCGTCGTAATCCGCAGGTACTGGAATCTCTCCCGGAGACCCGTGGACAAAAGAACCGAGCTGGGATGTCGAACTGTAAACAATTTGCCAGGAAGCGGTTGCCGGATTAAAAACTCCTGGATCAGTTTTTCCGTCACCGTCATAATCTGCGGGGACCGTCATGTCATTCACACCGCCAAGTCCGTACACGGTTTCGCCTGAAGTCGAACGAAGAATACGCCATTCGTTCGTCAATGCTCGAAAGACCGCAAGGTCGGCCCTCCCGTCGCCATCGTAATCTCCCGGTACAGGAAGGTCGCCATAGGCACCATACTGAACTGCAACTAATCCATCGCGGCTCTGCTGTATTATCCAGTTTCCATCTGCCTGACGAAATACCGCAACGTCAGTTGCGCCGTCTCCATCGTAATCAGCTGGAACGGGCTTATCATTTCCGGCCCCGAGGGTACGGGTCGAAATTGTGCGAGCCTCGGCATCATATATCCGCCATGTACCGTCGCTGGGGCGATATACCGCCTGGTCACTGAGATAGTCACCATGGTAATCTCCCGGAGCCGGAATATCCGTCGACAACCCGTTGGCAATAGAAAGTAAAGCCGTTACCTGCGATCGACGCATGATCCAATTTCCGGTTGACGGCCGATAAACTGACAGGTCCGAAATACCGTCGCCGTCAAAGTCGAAAGAACCCCTTGTCGGTTTTGCAAACGACCCAAGGCGAGCTATTCCACTCCGTGCCGTTCCGTTTATTGAACTAAATTGTCCGTTTACCAACACATTGCCGTTGGACAGCGGCCTTAGGCCATAGACCTCGCCGGAAGATGTTCCAACACGAACGTCCGATACTTCAAAACTAAAATCTACGCGGCCGTTATCCAGGAGACGGACGATACCGCGCCTTGGGGCCGCATTAACTGAAGAGGCGAGAGATCCTCCGACGAGGACCTTTCCGTTTGACAGTTCGGCCAGTGAATAGGCTGTAAATGAAAAGAAGTTGCTGCGGAACGACGGATCGACAGAACCGTTAGCGTTCAAACGTACAACCTTGTGGTAGGACCCCTGATCGAAGCTGGTGAAAGAACCCGCGGCATAGATGCGCCCGTCCGCACGGATCGATATCGCCCAAATGTCGCTATTTGCACCCGTACCGGTATTAAACTCGGTACTATGTGACCCGTCGGAGTTTAGCTGCGCTATATGTCCAACAGGAGTTCCGTTGATCGATGTAAACGATGCTCCGGCTATTAGCACTTTGCCATCCGGCTTTCTCAGTATCGACGTTATCCTGAGCGCTCCAATTCGTGCGTCATAGCTGGCATCGAGACTTCCATTGCTATTTAGTCGTGCCAGACATCGCCGTTCGACGCCGTTAACTCGGGTAAAGTTTCCGCCAATAAGGATCTTGCCGTCCGGTTCGATCGCGATAGCATTAAGGGACGTTGCAGAGTCAAGCCGTGCGTCAAAACTGTTATCGAGGGTTCCATTAGGATGAATGCGCCATATCCCTTTTCTCAACGTACCGAATGTATCCGCATACCCGCCTAAGAGAATTTTCCCGTCCGGCTGGACCGCGATAACTGATATCCGACTGTTTACTTGCGAATCGACAATGAAAGTCGGGTCAACGAGCCCGCCTGGGGTTAGCATCGCAGCATTTGCCGAAAACACGCCGTTGATCGCGCTAAAGTCCCCGCCAACGAGTACGCGGCCATCCGCAAAAACGTGCGTCGCATATATGAAACTGGGCGATCCAAGGAATCCTTGAAACGCTGGGTCACTAGATCCGTCAATAGTCACTCGACCGATCCCGCCGCGGGATTCACTGTTCAGGGATGAAAAATCGCCGGCAAGCAAAAACATTTGTCCCTCGTCCTCAGAGATCACTTCGACACGTCCATCGCCGGATGAACCTGTGGAGCCAACGAACGAACGATCAATCGTTCCGTCCGGATTGAATCGCGCCAATCCATAGAGTCCCGTAGCGGAGACTCCATCGATCACGAACCGATCAAAATCACCTCCCACAATGACCTTGTTGCCTTGTAAAGCAACACTGTAAATTCTCCCGCCGGACGCTTCTACTGAATTTGGAGGGAAACCTGAGTATTTTGTGCCGTCACTATTAAGAACGGTTAGATCGGACATTACCGAATCACCAACAATGTATATCCGGCCATCACTATTCAAAGCGATGTCGAAATAGGTAATAGACCCGGCAGAACTCGAGATCGGCACGAATGAAGTGTCGTTACTCCCGTCGCTGTTGACACGGACAATTCCCTGGCGATCGGCACCGTTGTACATGTTAAAGCTTCCGATAAGGAGGATCTTTCCGTCGGGTTGCACAACGCCCTTCGTGGGTGCTCCAGCAGGAAAACCCGAGCCGCCATCGAAGGTTGAATCAACGGTTCCGTCCGGGAGGAGCCTGACAAGACGGTTCGAAGGATTCCCGCCGACCTGTACGACCCTTCGAATGATGATCTTCTCGTCGCCCTGCACGACCAGAATTTCAACAAAATCACTTCCGAATGACGGCGTAAATGACATATCAAGACTTCCGTCCTCATTTAATCTCGCGATCCTTCGTCTGCTAACACCGGCATATTGCAGGAAATCTCCCGAGATCAAAATCTTTCCGTTGCTCAAAGGGAAGATACCGAGAACCGGTGCATCTGCCTGTCCTGCAAATGTCGGATCAAAACTGCCATCCGGCAGAAGACGGGCGATGAAGGATGTTTCGCCTCCGCTGATATTCCGGATGGATCCGCCGACGAGCTTTCGACCGTCCGGCAGCTTGGCCACACACTCGATTTTCGATAAGTTGTCGACTCGTATCGGCGTAACCCTAAAGTCCTCATCAACACGGCCATCTCTAACCGTCGCAAACAACGAATACGCAGTAGCAGAAACTAGAAAGGAAATAGTCAATACTGATCTCAAAGTGATAAAAAGGGAGCGAACACCCTGCATAGAAATAATCCCCTTGCTCTGGAATAGCTTAAATTAGATGGCAATAGACCGAAAGCGTTTGTCCATCGACTTCGAATGAACACCCACAGGTCCTTATTTTCATACAATGGCAGACTGCTGGTCGTGGGTTGCGGTTATTCAGGGCTTTCCCGGTATCTGGGAAGCTTATTTCTGGGTCGTCGCTCCCTTAGCGGCGTTTCGTAGCCTCCGGCTCGAATGTGACGCGGACTCGGGCGTTGAGTGCTTCGGCGACTCGGCGGAGGTTGGCTAGGGAATGGCCTTCGTATGCGGGAGATTCAAGTCGGCTGATCTGCTGTTGCGAGGTGTTGAGGCGGCGGGCGAGTTCTTTTTGCGAAAGTCCCGCCTTCTGCCGAAGCGCGGCCAGCTGAACCGCTACGTCCCAGGCATCGCCCGCGTTTTCAAATCTCGCGGCGAATTCAGGGTCTTTCAACTGCTCGTCCAGATACGTATCAAAATTCGTTCTCTTCATTTATCCCTCTCCAACCAATCGGCCATTCGGTCGCGTGCCGTTTGAAGATCGCTTTTGGCGATTGTCTGAGCCTTATTTCTAATGCCGTGCACTGCAATGATCCTTTTACCTTTCATGAAGAACCAAAGCACTCGGGTATTTAACTTTCCTACGTGCCGAAGTTCGAAAAGACCATCGCCGATCGCTTTGCTCAGCGGTTCGCGATGGTACTGACGATTACGCAACTTTGCGAGCCCGGCAACGACTGACGCGTGATCGTCAGGATCGGTCCGCTTCAGTTCTTCCAAAAACTCCAGGACAGGGTTTACGCCCGCCGTAGTCTCGTACAATTCTATGCTAAATTCCATGCAGTGGCAACATCAATATTGATGTGGCAGAAAGCCGTTCCCGATTAATCCGAAAATTATTTTGCCTTGGATATTCTACCTTTTTTAGGCCCCCGCGTGACCGTGACGGTTTCGTTTAGTTTTAGGTAGAGGCGGCCGGCGGCGTCGGTTTGGGGGTCGAGGAAGCGTTGGGTGCCTTGGGCTTTGATGCCAAAGTGTTTGCAGAACGGGTTGGCGTAGACGATGCGGGAGCCGTGCTGGCCGTCTTTTAGGGTGAAGGCCTCGCTCGAGGTGGTCGCGAGCGTCGGTTCGAGGATGATCGTGTCCTTCTGGCGGTTGAAGTAGAGATAAACCGCCTGCGGCCGGCCCATCATGGCGTGGACCTTCTGGTTGATAAGTATTCGCCCGTCAAATCGGATAGTGGCATGCGCTCGCTCCGAGTAAGGGATGGTCGGCCCGCCAAGAAATTTTTCGCATTGTCTGTCTAGGGTGTTCATCATCGGTAGTCAGTAGTCGGTCGTCGGTCGTCGGTTTGGTCTTTGGTCTTCGGACTTTGGGCTTTGGGCCAGAAGCCAATCTAGTTGTTTCATAAATAGCGCAGTCATGCATCCCTGTCAAGCATTTTTACAAGACTCGACAGCACGCTTCTCTATTTTGCCTTTCGCCTTTTGCCTTTCGCCTTGCGTCCGCCTTTAGCCTTTTGCCTTGGGTGCCACGATCGCTTTCGCCGCGATGGCACCGCGATGGCTGCGATGGGCGATATTGTCACTTTTGCGATATTGCGGCGAAAAGGGGTTCGGAAAAGTGGGAAAGTGGTTCGTTTTGGGACGGTTTGGTCATACGTGACGGGGACGCGTCCCTAAATTGGCGGGCTTCCTGATTGATTAAATCGAGCTGTTATCGGATAATTGTGAGTTTTGGTATCTAAGAGAATTTTAACATCCGCGTAGTGTCATCGCTGACTCGCGGAAAAGATAGAGAACAATGAACAATTACGTTATTTATTTAGTCCCCGCCCTCGGTATTTTGGGCCTCATAGTGATGGCGATCCAGTCTGCCTGGATCAGCAAGCAGGACGCTGGCGACGACAAGATGAAGGAACTCGCCGGCTACATCGCCGACGGCGCAATGGCCTTTTTGAAGGCGGAGTGGAAGGTCCTGAGCATTTTTGTGCTGATAACGGCCGCTTTGCTCGCTTATTCGGGCACGATCCACGAGATCGGCGGGCGGCAGATCCACTCGCACTGGCTGATCGCGGTTGCGTTCATCATCGGTGCCGTTTTCTCGGCAACGGCCGGTTATATCGGCATGAAAGTCGCGACCAAGGCCAACGTCCGCACGACCCAGGCCGCCCGAACCTCGCTGAAACAGGCTTTGAAAGTCTCGTTCACGGGCGGAACGGTCATGGGATTAGGCGTTGCGGGCCTTGCGGTGCTTGGCCTCGGCGGATTGTTTATCGTATTTCTCGCAGTTTTCGCCGGGCTTGGTGCGAATCAAGTCAAGACGGCGATCGAAGTCCTGACCGGCTTCTCGCTCGGGGCAGAATCTATCGCCCTTTTTGCCCGCGTGGGCGGCGGTATTTATACCAAGGCCGCTGACGTAGGAGCCGATCTCGTGGGTAAGGTCGAAGCGGGGATCCCTGAAGACGACGTTCGAAATCCTGCGACTATCGCCGATAACGTTGGCGACAACGTCGGCGACGTGGCCGGCATGGGAGCGGACCTTTTTGGTTCGTATGTGGCGACTATCCTCGCGACGATGGTTTTGGGCCAGGAGATCCGCGTCAATGACAATTTCGGCGGGATGTCGCCCATTCTGCTGCCGATGATCATCTGCGGCCTCGGGCTGCTGTTTTCGATCGCGGGAACGTTCTTTGTTCGCATTAAGGATGAGTCTTCGAGCGTGCAGACGGCACTGAACCTCGGCAACTGGTCGTCGATGATCCTCACCGTGGTCGCGGCATATTTCGCCGTGATAATGCTCTTGCCGGAAGGGAACATCACGCTGCGGTCGGTCTCGTTCACCCGTAACGGCGTTTTCGCCGCCATCGTTGTCGGCACCATCGTTGGGGCGATAATGAGTTACGTGACCGAATACTACACCGCGATGGGCAAAAAACCCGTCAATTCGATCATCCAGCAATCAGCCACGGGCCACGCAACAAACATCATCGGCGGCCTATCAGTCGGAATGAAGTCGACTGTCATCCCCATCATCACTCTCGCGGGCGGTATCGTGGCATCGTACTACTTCGCCGGCCTCTACGGCGTAGCGATCGCGGCGGCCGGCATGATGGCGACCACAGCTATGCAATTAGCCATCGATGCCTTCGGACCGATCGCCGACAACGCCGGGGGCATTGCCGAGATGAGCCAGCTTCCGCCGGAAGTTCGTGAACGCACCGATAATCTCGATGCCGTGGGCAACACGACCGCGGCCACCGGAAAGGGTTTCGCTATTGCCTCAGCAGCCCTAACATCTCTTGCCCTTTTCGCAGCTTTTGTTGGCATGGCAGGGATCGATCGGATCGATATTTACAAGGCAACTGTACTCGCCGGATTGTTTGTTGGGGGTATGATACCGTTCATCTTCTCCGCCCTTTGCATTCAGGCGGTCGGCAAGGCCGCGATGGACATGGTGCAGGAAGTTCGCCGCCAGTTCCGCGAGATACCCGGCATCATGGAGTACAAAGCAAAGCCCGAATATGAAAAGTGCGTAGCGATCTCAACCCAGGCATCACTTCGTGAAATGATCCTGCCCGGAGCGATCGCGCTGATCACGCCCGTCATTGTAGGCTTCACATTCGGCCCGGAAGTTCTTGGCGGCTTGCTCGCGGGTGTGACGGTATCGGGTGTTTTAATGGGCATCTTCCAGAACAACGCCGGCGGCGCGTGGGACAACGCTAAGAAATCATTTGAGAAAGGCGTTGAGATCAACGGCGAAATGGTCTACAAAGGTTCCGAAGCTCACAAAGCATCAGTAACCGGCGACACCGTTGGCGATCCTTTCAAAGATACTTCAGGCCCGTCGATGAACATCCTTATCAAGCTGATGTCGATCGTCTCGCTCGTAATTGCACCTTATATTTACGGGATCGGCCAGTAAGATGTACCTTTAACAGATCAATAGGACATATATGTCGAATACGACCTATATGTCCTATTTCTTCATTAATTCGATAAACCTTTCAAATAAATATTCGCTGTCGTGCGGTCCGGGAGCCGATTCCGGATGATATTGGACGCTGAAGACCGGCAGCGTCTTGTGCCTAAGGCCGGCAACGGTTTGATCATTAAGGTTGATGTGGGTCACCTCGACGTCGGGCGGCAGACTTTCGGCATCGACGGCGAAGCCGTGGTTGTGCGAGGTTATTTCGATCTTGCCCGTTGTCAGATCCTTGATCGGTTGATTTCCGCCGCGATGTCCGAATTTCAGCTTGTATGTCTTTCCGCCAAAGGCTTCGCCGATGAGTTGATGACCAAGGCAAATGCCAAACATCGGCTTTTGCGACGCGGCAAGTTTCTTGATCTGATCAACCACCGTTGTCATCGAGGCCGGGTCACCGGGGCCGTTTGAGAGGAATATCCCGTCTGGCTGAAGAGCAAGCACTTCGTCCGCCGTCGTTTCGGCAGGAACCACCGTTATCCGGCAGCCGAACTTCGCAAACTCGCGAAGACTGTTCGTTTTTACTCCAAAATCGTAGGCGACGACGTGGAACTTCTCGTGGGTTGAGGCTGGATAGCTGTAATCATCATCAACGGTCACCACGCTCGCAAGCTCACGATTTGCCATTTCTGGCGAAGCAAGGACCTTTTCAAGAAGTGCATTGGCGTCGGTCTCAATGGTTGAAATTCCGGCCCGCATCGCACCTTTGTCGCGGATGTGACGAACTAGGGCTCGTGTATCGATCTGTTCTATTCCGACAATGTGATTTTCCTTGAGGTAATCCTGAAGCGACTTCGTAGAGCGAAAATTGGAGCGTACGCGGCTCGCCTCACGGACGACAAAGCCTTCGACCCACGGTCGTCGCGATTCGACATCTTCCTCGTTGACGCCGTAATTGCCTATTAGCGGATAGGTCATTGCGACTATCTGTCCGGCGTAGCTCGGGTCGGTCAATATCTCCTGATAGCCGGACATCGACGTGTTAAAAACCATCTCGCCAAATGCTTCGCCGTCAGCGCCAAAAGACGCACCTTCAAAAGTGCGTCCGTCCTCGAGTACTAAAATCGCCTTGCCCATTAGCCTAGATTTTAACGCATGGAGCCGTAAAATAAGAACCGCCCGCATGAAGCGGGCGGCAAACGACAGATTACGTTGGTATTTACTTTTTATTCGCGGTGACCGGCACTGAGTTATCGTATTCCCCGTGCTCCAGAAACCCGATATTGCCCGGTTTCCAGTATCGGAAGAAGGCTTTGCCGTAGATGTATTTCTCCGGCACCAGGCCCCAGTAACGGGAGTCGGACGAGTTGTCGCGGTTGTCACCCATTACGAAGTAGTGATGTTCGTCTACCTTTCTTGTCATCGGCGGCGGCATCGTCTGGGTGAACTCTTTGTCGAGATAATCTTCCTTAAGTTCCCTTCCGTCGACAAAAACACGCCCGTTCTTAAGTTCGACTGTTTCGCCGGGAAGGCCGATGACGCGTTTAACGTAGGATTTGTCAGGATCGTTCGGGAACCAGAAAACAACGATATCACCCCGCTCGATGTGCCCCCAACGAACGCTCTGGATGCGGTAATAGACGAGTTTGTTGACGAGAAGCCGCTCGCCGTCGTGTAGCTGCGGCAGCATCGATGTTCCTTCGACAACGACCGGCTGGACGAAGAAGACTCCGAAAAGAATAAAGACGATAATGATCAAGAAAATATCTCGAACGAGCTTAAATCCTTCTGTCCAAAGCCCTTGTCGCGATTCTTTCGCAATATGCGTGACCTCGATGTCGGTGTCGTCAAAGACTGATACCAACCCGAACTCAACTTGATTTCTTTTCCGCAGATCCAGCATAAACACGAGCGATTAGCCCTTCGCTCTCCAACCTTTTATAATCCGACTATTACAGTCCCTTTGTCAAAAGAATTCTATGCGCCCTGACATCCGCAAACTCTTCAAAGTGACGGAAACGCACGCCTATCTTAACAGTGCTGCCGTATCACCGATCCCGTCCACCGCAATCGAGGCAATAAATTGGCAGCTGAACGACGTCGCCGCAAACGGGACCCTTCATTTCAGCGACTGGGTCGCCACGAAAGGCCGCGCACGTTCCCTCGTAGCTCAGATGCTAAAAGTTCTTCCGGAGCAGGTCGCTTTTATCAGAAATACTTCCGACGGCATGGCATCAATAGCGAACGGCCTCGCGTGGAAGTCTGGCGACAACATCGTCAGTTTCGAACGCGAGTTCCCGGCAAACTTTTATGCATGGCGGCGTATCCGCGACGAGTACGGAGTAGAACTCCGTCTTTGTCCGGAAAGAGACGGACGAATTGATCAGGACGAACTGATCAACATGATCGATTCGAACACCAAGGTCGTTGCCCTTTCTGCCGTTCAGTTCGCGTCCGGATTCAAGGTCGATCTGGAGCGGGTAGGACGTGCGGCTCGTGCCGTCGATGCTCTGTTTTGTGTTGATATCATTCAGGGCTTCGGTGCTATGCCCTTCGACCTTCCAGCACAGTTTGTTGATGCAGCTTGCGGGGCGAGCCACAAATGGCTGTGTGCCCCGGAAGGCTGCGGGATCATTTATCTGTCAGACCGAGCGAGAGAACGTGTGAGGCCAACGCTCGTCGGTTGGATCAGCGTAGACGAACCGTGGGATTTTGAAGACCGCGATCAATCATTCAAACCAACCGCTCTTGCCTGGGAAAGCGGAACCGGTCCCGCGGCACTGTTCTACGGACTGGAACAGAGCTTGAAACTGCTCATAGCCGCCGACCCTGAAAATATTCAGAATTACCTAGAAACCTTGACCGATGAGCTCTGTGACAGTCTCGCGGGGCTCGATTACGAAATGATCAGCTCACGTACACCGGGCGAAAACTCATCGATAGTTTGCATTAAGCACCGCAGCGGACTCACTTCGAGCCAGATCGCTGCACAGCTTGAGTCAAATGATGTGATAGTCAGCCCACGCGGCGATCGGCTTAGGATCGCGCCGCATTTTTACAACAATTCTGAAGATGTCGACCGGTTGATCAAGAATCTGCCGTGATCAGTCGCCAAGCAGCCGGTCCGTGGCGATATCAGGCGTGAAACCGTCCAGATTTAGCCGCGTCATTCCGCCGCCATCGGTAAAGTTCGTTACAGCAGCTCTTCGACGGTCACGGCGGCTGAAGAATACATATCCAACCACAAGCCCGCCGAAGATCGAAAAAACCACTCCGCCGACTATCACCATCAGCGTGGACATGAAGATATCGGAAGTCGTGATAACAAACGCTCGTTCCGCGCTGATGGCAAAGGGATTGTTGCCGAGCCAGGTTATCTTTTTCTCATACTTCACCTGATCTATGAGAGCTTCGGCTGGCCCCCTCCGCGGTGCGTCGAGCACCACGACGTTGTAATTCCCGATCCTGCGACTAAAGGTTCTGCCGTCATTCTCGGCGGCGATCGCAGCGGCGATCTTCTGATCTGTTTCGATCGAGACCTGCGGGCTTGCATGTTCAACGATAATAAGTCGGCCCACGTCATAATCAGCAACCACCGCTTCGCTGGCCGGAGCAAATTCGATCGCGTCGGTCAAAGACCGTTCTCCGAGCAGCGTCTTCAACTCGGTTTGATTTGTAACAAGCCGGGCAACGTCCTTCTTATTCTCCCAATCGGGCAGATGTTTTATCAATACCGGTAGGCCGTCCACCTCCGATACTTCCTGACTTCGGTATTGCACCTGACCAACGTCCTGGGCGAGAGCGGATAAGCTTAAGATGGACGCCAGAATTACCGCGGCGGGGAATGAGAACCATTGACGTTTGCGATCAGCAAGAAATGCCTGACTTAGTTCGAACATAAACCTCTTATTTTGAGGACATCTTAGCACTTTTTGGCCGAAACATTGGCAAAACCGCGGATATACCAAATCGTATACACCATACCGCATAGGCAAAAAGGTCTGAGACGTTGCATCTGTCCTTTGATGTTGTCCGAAATAAGAAATATGCCCGAAAATTGGAACAAAAATCGCGTTTGGGCGTCTAAATACTGATCGGAAATCACATTTCAGTTGTTTGGCACGACAATTGAGGATTAGACAGAACGAGGGGGGAAATAAAATGACAACAGATACATTAAATTTTCCGGTTTTTCATAGCGAACAAGGTATTGACACAGATAACGTAGTTTTTGCCGCAAATGCGAACGCGGCTTTGGACCTAGGCACGGCCAAAGATATTGTACTTGCAAAAGTTGCCGCTGAAGGCGATATGGGAGCCTTCGAGGAGATCTACAAACGGCATCACCGCCGTGTTTACTCGATCTGCTTGAGAATGCTCCAGAGCCCTTCGGAGGCAGAAGATCTTACGCAGGATGTTTTCATCCAGCTTTATCGAAAGATCGGCAGTTTTCGCGGCGACTCGGCATTTACAACCTGGCTGCATAGGATGACAGTAAACCAGGTACTGATGCACTTCCGCAAGCGGACGGTAAAGTACGAGAAGACCACGGAGGAAGGTGAAACGCCCGACCAGATGGTCACCGGCACCAGCGATCCGAACAAAATGAGGATCGTCGACAAGATCGCTCTCGACAACGCGATCCAGCAGTTGCCGACGGGCTACAAAAACGTCTTCGTCCTGCACGATGTCGAAGGTTTTGAACACGAAGAAGTCGCCCGCATTTTGGGCTGCTCGGTCGGCACGTCGAAGTCACAGCTTCACAAGGCGAGGCTGAAACTGCAGAAGCTGCTGCAGAAAAAGGCGAATCCGAGGCTCGTTGGCCTGAGTTCTTAAGGCCAAAATAGTCCGAAAAGCAAAACAAGACCGCTCGAATCAGGATCGAGCGGTCTTTTCTTATTTCATCGAGTCATTTTCGCGCTCTAGCTCATATCCTCGCCGCTCGCCGTTCCCGACATCTTTTACTCAGCCAGATTTCACAAAAAAATCATAAGAATCTAAAGAATGATTCGGTAGTGGTGCTATATTCTTGCTACACCACAAAGCAAAAAACTCGGATCACCTCGAAAGGCGATCCCTACTGTTTGAACTAGGAGATCGAAAACTATGAGCACCAAAAGAAGATCTGGCAAAAATCTTAAGCAACCAGGCCGATACGAGCGATTCTCTGCGTCACGCTATCCGCAATAGGAATTGTGGGGGCATTCGCACTACTCTTGCCAACGGCAATGGCGAGTCGTGGAATTCTTGACGCCCCTAACGAAACGGCAAACACGCGGCCTGCAGCGACCCCGCCGCCCGCGGATCCGAGTACGCAGACGCGGGCCGATCAAGCCGCCGGAGCATCGTTCGTCATTTCCGACAAAAGCATGGAAGCGGTTCCGCCGTTTTGGGAACAGGACGCGCCGCAAACGGCCAGTTTTGCCGAGGGCTTTGAGAACGTGGCGTATCCTCCTACCGGATGGTTTGCGTTAAACGAAAGCTCCGTAATCGGCACTAACACACAGTGCTGGAATCGGTTCACGGGTACACCGTGGAGCCCTCGCACCGGGGTTGGGCATACGGGTGCTAATTTCAACTGCACGAGCGGGGGGAATACGATCAGCGGCTGGCTGATAACTCCATTGATCGACTTCAAGAACGGCGACACGATAACGTTTTGGACGCGAAAGGCGTCGCCGGACACATTTCCAGACCGCCTGCAATTGCTTGTTTGTTTGACGGGGGCGACCTGCGGAACGACCAACGGCGACTTTGCCAACTCGGCGGATGTGCAAAATTACACAACGGTTCTGGTAGACATAAACCCGACGCTGACAACCGGAGTTTATCCAACGACATTTACGCAGTTTACCGGCACTATCTCAGGTCTCGGCGGCACCACGAGCGGAAGGGCGGCGTTTCGCTACTTTGTCGCTAACGGCGGGCCGTCGGGAGCAAATTCGGACATCATCAGCATCGACGACTTTGCCTACACTTCCAATGCTAATATCATCAACGTCAACACCACCAGCCAAGAGGTAAATGACGACGCCGACTGCTCACTGCAGGAGGCGATCTTTTCGGCCAATTTCGACGACAACATCGCGATCGATCCGAACAGTCTGAACGGACCGCCGATAACGACCGGCTGCACGGCGGGCAATGGAGCCGACACCATCGTGCTCCAACCCGGTGTTTACCAGACAGACGGCACCCTGGCCTCGGGTGCACAGAACGGAATCGTCCAGGACCAGTTCGCTGTTCCCGGCCTGACTGCAAATCCGCATATATTCACCGACATAACCATTGAGGGAAACGGCGCCGTGCTGCAGCGCACTACTGCGGCGAACGTGCGCGCGTTTACGGTAAGCTCGGGGCAGTTCGATCATCCGGGAGGCGGTCCGACCTATTCCGGTACTGGCGTGCTGACGCTCCGTGACCTTCAAATTAACAACTTCGCGGCTCGCGGGGGTGACGGTATGGCCGGAGGCGGTGGTGGCTTGGGTGCCGGTGGGGCCATCTATGTGAACGCCGGGGCCGGTTCATTGGGGCCTGTGATCGGGACGCCTTCGCTCACGGTCGAACGGTGTACATTCCAAAACAACTCCGCGACCGGGGGCAACGGCTCGACCGCGGCTGGCACCGCGGGCGGTGGCGGTGGCGGGCTCGGAGGGCCGGGCGGTGACGCCCCCGTAAACGCGGGCGGCGGCGGCGGCGGATCGCGCGGTATCGGCGGAAACGGCAGCGGCAATGCCGGCGGCGGCGGCGGCGGAACAACGAATAACGGTATCAACGCAGTTGGTGATGTGGGAGGCAATGGCGGCTTTAACTGCGGCGGAGGCGGCGGCGATCATAACGTTTCGGCGGCGGCAACACACGGCGCCAACGGCTTCTGCTCGGGCGGCGGCGGCGGCGGCGGTGCTCGCGGCCAATTCGCTAACGGGTTCAACGGCGGCAACGGCGGTAATGGCGACTACGGCGGCGGAGGCGGCGGCGCGGGTGCCGACGGACCGGCTCCAGGTACGCCCGGCAACGGCGGCTTTGGCGGCGGCGGGGGAGCCCGGGCTCCCGCTGGCGGAACTGCTGGAGGTAACGGCGGTTTCGGCGGCGGTGGCGGCGCGGGAAGTCCCGGCGGCGCTTCGACTTCCAACTTCTATGGTGGCGTGGGAACAGCCAGCGCCGGTGCGAGCGGCTCGGCGTTGGGAGGTGCCATATTCAATGACCGCGGTACGGTAATTATTAGAAACAGCACCTTTTTCGGCAATACCGTTGACTTTGGAGCCGCCGCGGGCGGCGGTAACATTGGCGTGCGTCGTGGTGCGGTTTTTTCGCGGAACGGTACCTTGCGAATATTTAATTCGACGTTTAGCAACACGGGCATCGGCATCAACGACGTCGAGATGGTTGGCGATGGAGCGCCCAGTACATTTGAGCTCCGCAACTCGATACTTGCCAACAATACAAATGGAAATCCCCGCAATTGTCAGCTAACGGTAATCAATGGCGGCTCCATAGTTCCGAGTGGTAGCGGAAACCTGATCGAGGTGAACGGAATAGATGACGCGCTGGGCGATCCATGTCCGGGCGTTGTAACCTCGGTCGATCCAAATCTCGCGGCTCCGGCAATAAACACGCCGGGCCTGACGCCGACGATGGCGATCACGCCTACAAGCTCTGCGAGCAACGCGGCGGACGGCGCGACTTCGCTGGCGACCGATCAGCGTGGCGTTGCTCGCCCGGCTCTCGGCGGGTTCGACATCGGCGCTTATGAGAACAATATCCCTGTGATCGATCTATCAACGACGTTGACGGGAACGATCACTCAGGGATCGGGCACCGGAAGTGGTATCTTGCCTAATCCGGCAGCTAATTCGATCGTTATCGCAGGACCCGGCATTCTCGAATACTCAGCGACGGTTAACAATGCGGGCCCCTCGGTCGCCGAAGCGGGCACGGTGCGGCTAACGATGCCCGCCCTGGCTAGTCTGTCGACGAATCCGAACTTAGGAGTGTCGATCATTAGCGGCAACGCCGCAGGCAATACCTTCGCCGGCTGCACGGTCGCGCAGGTTGGCAGTGCTGCCGGCTGTTTGAACACGAACACCCTCGCTGTCGGTTCGTCGGTTCCCGTCGTTGTCCGAGTTACCGTCGGCTCGCAGAATGTAGCTGGGACGACGATTAATATTTCGGCAACATCGCAGGCGGTTAGCCCCGCGACGGACCCTGCAGCTGGTAACAATTCCTCGGCAACGATAACGCATACGGTCGCTAACGTTCATGACCTTTCGGTAACAAAAACCGGCCCGGTCAACATCATTTACGCCGGAACCGCAAGTTACATCATCAACGTGGCTAATGTGGGGGTGTTTTCGCAGGCGGGTGGAAATGCGGCGGCATCAAGCAACGCGTTTGGGTTCCTTGTCACCGATCTTCTTGACGTTTTACCGACGCCTGCGGAAGGTGTTTCGGAGCTTATTTCCATAGTTCCGTCCGCGAACTTTACTTGTACTCCTGCACCAGGAGTACTGCCGTTCGGCGGAGCAAATGCCCCAAATAGGGTCATCTGCGCCCATACAGGTGCGAACGGTTTGGCTCCGGGATCGGGCCCGATCTCGGTTATGACAATAACGGTTAGAACCGGCCCGAATGCCAACGCGGGCTCGACCATCGACAATTCGGCCGCTATCGACGCCGATCCGTTGGCCGCCGGAATCCGTCGCGATTTGAACGGCGGCAGCCAGCCACCCAACATCCTTCCGCCGAACGCAGGCGCGGTCTCGGGTAACAATCTATCGACCGTGGTTTCAACGATAATCAAGGCTGATACAACAATGACGATTAGCGATGCTCCGGATCCGTCGGTGTTTGGGCAGAACTATACAGTAACTGCGGCACTGACGGCCGTAGCACCGAGTAATGGGACGCCGACGGGAATCGTGACGGTTAGCGACGGCGGAGGCAACACTTGCGTGATCACGCTGCCTGCGACGAGCTGCGTACTTCCTTCTACAAGTGTTGGACCGAAGACGCTGACCGCGACCTACGCGGGAGACGGTAACTTCAACGGCAGTTCGGATACCGAAGGGCACACGGTCAACAAGGCTGACAGTCAGACGACGGTGCAGCCTGTGGTGAATCCTTCGATTTATGGAGAAACAGTGCAGTTGACGGCGAGTCTGACGGCTGTTGCTCCGGGGGCCGGGACCCCGCAGGGGACGGTGACGTTCTTTGACGGTGGGAATCCGATCGCAGGGTGCAGTGCTCCGGCCCTGACCTTGAACTCGTTCGGTTCCGTGACGTGTACGACAACGACGCCGCTGCCGGCTGGGGTTCGCAACATCACTGCGACGTATTCGGGCGACGGTAACTTCAATGGAAGCACTGGTGCGACGACTCAGACGATCAACAAGAAGTCGCTGAACATCACTGCTTCATCTCACACGGTTACGTACGGTGATGCTGCTCCGGCGGTCACTTCGACGATCACTGGCTTTATCACAGGCGAGGGAACGGGAAATCTCACTACCCAGCCGACGTGTTCGACGACTTATACGCAGGGCTCGGGAGTCGCGGGTTCGCCTTATCCGACAAGCTGTTCGGGAGCGGCGGCTGCTAACTACCAGTTCAACTACATAAACGGAACTGTGCTGGTCAACAAGAAAG
>CAYPGP010000014.1:3083-85506 GCA_964410495.1 uncultured Chloracidobacterium sp. | reverse complement strand
GAATGGCTGATCGAGATGGCCAACGGCGACGCGCGCCAAGCGATCACGATGATCGAGAACACCTCGCGGCTCTATGACGAGATCACTCTCGAAACCCTGAAGGAAACCCTGCAGTCGAAATTCCTCCGGTACGACAAAAAAGGCGAGGAGCATTACAACGTTATTTCAGCCTTCATCAAATCAATGCGGGCGAGCAAGCCCGACGCGGCGATGTACTACCTCGCCCGAATGATCGAAGCCGGCGAGGACCCAAAGTTCATCGCCCGCCGCATGGTCATCTTTGCAAGCGAAGACATCGGCCTTGCCCAGCCGACCGCTCTCGTAGTAGCGAACGCCGTTTTCCGTGCCGTCGAAACGATCGGCTATCCCGAATGCACACTTAATTTAGCCCACGGAGTCGCATACCTCGCTAACGCCGCCAAAGACCGCTCGACGACCAACGCCATCGGCGAGGCAATGGAAGAAGCAAAAAAATACGGCAACCTGCCCGTTCCCATGAAGATCCGAAACGCCCCGACGAAGCTGATGAAGAATCTCGGCTACGGAAAAGACGAAGGCAATGACCCAGATGGCGATCTGCTGCCCACAAAATTACGCGGGCGAAAGTACTTCAACTAGCACCTGTACGGCTACTTCAGTGGTTAGTGGCAAGTTACGAGTGATTAGTTTATAACTATCCACTATCAACCTATCACTATTCACTGAAGGAGCCTTATCTAATGCGTATCTCTTTGGTCACATTCATTTTGCTCATCTCAAGCGTTGTCACGCTGAGCCAATCCGATCCCGTCCCGACCCGTGAAATGGACCGCATCAACTGGATGGATTTCAAGGCAGCGGTCCCGTCGAAGATCAACACCGTTCTGTTGCCCACGGGCACGCTCGAGCCGCATGGCGTCGGGAACAACGGTGCCGATAACACAGCCCCGACAGCGATCGCGAGAACCATCGCACAGCGAACCAACGCGATGATCGCTCCGACGCTTCCCTACGGCATTACTGGCTCGATGGAGGCATATCCCGGGGCTTTTCAGATCAGCGAGGCCGCGTATCGGCCATTTGTGAAACAGATCCTCGAAGGCCTCGTCAAAAACGGCTTTAAGAACATAATCATCGTCAACGGCCACGGGGGCGGCCAAACCGCCGTGCTCCAATCTGTTGCTGCCGAGGTTGCTGTTGAAAAACGCGTGCGAACGCTCGTGATCAACTGGTGGTCGTTCGCTTCGGACGAGACAAAAGAGGTTTTTGGCGAAGACGGCGGCCACGCTGGCTGGAACGAGACTGCGTTCATCCAGGCAATAGACAAAACGCTCGTCCACCCCGAAAAGTACACCGGCCCGGAAATGACCACGCCGTACCCGCCCCCGGGCACGTACACCGCAGTTCCCTTCCCGTCATCGATCGGCCTCTACCAAAAAGGTCAGGGCTTCCCGAAATTCGACCAGGTTAAAGCCGATCTCTACTACAAAAAGGTCACGGACAAGGTCGCGGCCCTGATCATCGATACGGTTAAGAAATGGGATCTCGCGGGCCTGTGAAGGAATTAATATTGGTTTGTCAGTTGCACTATCCCCTTTCGGCGAAATGACTTACCGACTGCCAGTACTTGTCCTTAAATATTTGATAGTCGAAACCCAAATGTTTCTTTGACTTCGCAACCTGAACAGCGACCTTCGCCGGTAAGCGAAAATCGATGCAGGCAAAGAAGATATCGCGCCTGTTACTACTGGCTTGACGACCAATATTTAGGTAGCCGTCCGCGTCCCGCAGCTGCTCCAGAAGCGCGTGTTCAAAATCATTAAGCATCTCGGCGGTTGTGTTGTCGGGTAAACCATTATTGCTTGAGCCGTCGTAATCAAGGCTGACGACCATCATCCAAGGATGCGAAGCCTTCTTATCCCAACCAAGCAGATCATTATTGATCGTCGCAAAAAGAGGCATCCCGTCACGGTCAGTTCCCCGCATGAGCGAATAGGAGTCACTTTCCGTAGAGACGCGAACGCCGTCGTATTTCTCGACAAAAAGAGCCTGCTGGGTTTCTAAAAAATTGGGCAGGTTTTCCATCGGAATTGTTGGCTTCTCGGCGTGATTCGGCCCACGAAAGGTGAGTTCATCAATCTGCGAGACAAAATTTAGCTCACCTAGAAAGTTGTCAAGAAAAATGTAAGCTCCTGAGTTCGCGGAATCGTCGCCGGAGGCGAATGCTTCATGAACGATCGTAATATCAATGAGATCGGGCATCTCCTCATGGGCATTCGGATAAAAGGAAAGGTTGTCG
The DNA here is from genome assembly GCA_964410495.1 of uncultured Chloracidobacterium sp. Lineage (GTDB taxonomy): Bacteria > Acidobacteriota > Blastocatellia > Pyrinomonadales > Pyrinomonadaceae > OLB17. The sequence goes on along the minus strand of CAYPGP010000014.1, from coordinate 83,228 downwards.
AGGTCGTAGGTATGACCGTTCATACGTACTCCAAAACCTTGCGAAGGCTGCTTCAATTTAGTGATAAGCCACCCAGGCATCGTCGGGGCTGAGTCTGCAAGTTCCTCGACAAATACAATGTTCCTCGGGTTTCCGTCGGCGGTTAGAACAAGTTCCGCGGTCAGTGGATCGGCCATGCCGGTCAAATAGAATATACCGTCATTCAACTGAGCGAGCTTAGCAGCGAGCGCCGGGAAGAACTTCTTTTCGATCAAATTCGCGTCCTTTGTCGCCACGATCCCATGAAATTCCTTTTTATTCTTGTCGAACCAATCCCAGAAATCCTGATAGTTGTTTATCACCGAGTCTTGTTTGCCAAAGATCTTGTTTAGGAATCCCATAATTGCTTGAGAGTTAGAAAGGATAGTTAGACCTTCACAAATATACCACGCCTATACAGCAGCCACATCAGAAAGAGCCAGACGAGGATGAAGCTGATAGCGTACATCAGCGATGCGTCCACAGGTTGGGCGATCGATAGGTAGATATTGTCAAAGATCCATTTTTGCACTGCGACCGGCTTCCCGTCCGCTCCGGTCACGCGGTACGCCCCGAGCATGCGCGCCATGATACCGGAGAAGACGAACAGAGGCAGCGCGTTTACGCCGAAAACTACGAAGGGCCACGCCCAGCGTTTGTAGCCTTTGATGTCGATCAGCCAATAACACGCCGCGAGGACAAGCAAAGCTATCCCGGCCGTGACAAGCACATAGCTACTCGTCCAAAGGGCCTTGTTGAGCGGAAAATAGCTCGACCAGACATAGCCGACGGCGAGAAGGACGGTGCCGAAGAAGAAGAGGCCGGAAACTTTGTGCAATGCAGAATATTGAATATCGAATGTCGAATGGCTCAAATCGGGCGATTCATTATTCTTCATTCGATATTCGCTATTCGACCTGAGCCACGTTCCCGTCAGCACGCCCGCTATGGTCGTGACCAGAGCAGGGATCGTGGACAAAATGCCTTCCGGGTCGTAAACCTTGGCCGAACGCCAGATGTGGTTTTCGGTCAGGATCGTTCGGTCGAGCCAGGCGGCGAGGTTGCATGCCTTGTCGTCCACCGTCGTCACATCACAGCCGGGCACCGGGACGAGCGTCATTAGTGCCCAATAGATGAGCAGCAACGCACCGCCGATGCCGAGCTGCTGCTTCCAGTTCGTATGCAGGAAAACGATCGAAACGATCAGGTAGCAAACAGCGATGCGCTGCAAAACGCCGGGTATCCGCATGGTCCCGACGCTGTAGGGCACTACATTGTAGCCCGCGAGGTTCATCGCAACCACTCCAATTACGCCCAGGCCGATCGCTACCCCGGCCGCTTTGAAATTCCGAAGCAGAAGCAGGAAAAGCCCCGCCGTCATCGCCATCCAGGTCAGCATCTTCAGCCAGTCGGGCGCGTCGGTCGCGGCGAACTGGAAAAATGGGATCGCGGACATGGCTATGCCGAGTGCGAAGATGAGAGCGGCTCGGGTGATGATCTTCTTATAAATGCCGAACGAATATCCACGGTCACTATCGTTCCTGGTGCTGACATACTTCCCTAAGGCGATCGGAATTGCGATGCCGACGATGAAAAGAAAAAACGGAAATATCCAGTCCGTCGGCGTCAGCCCATGCCATGATGCGTGTTCGAGCGGATCGTAAATGTGGGCCCACGTGCCCGGATTGTTGACAAGCACCATCCCCGCGATAGTCATGCCGCGAAACACGTCGAGCGATATCAGGCGTTCAGATTTTTCGGCCATTCAGAATGTTTTAACACAAAACTGAATTTATGGCAGTCGCCCGTGAAGCCCGCTTCTTCGCGTGGCTAGATTTCGGATCGATTCGCGCCTGCCTCGATCGCTCGGTGAAGGCGTTTACGCTCTAACAAATATTACACGGGCAGCTGAAAAAAATACTTGACTTTTTTGGATTTTTGTGTTATCCTTGCAACATTTTTCGATCTTTGACATTTATATTTTTTGGCAAAGTATTTTTTTCGCAATTTTTACCAAATTAGTGCGGACAAATGGCTTAAGTGCACTCTTTACAGTCACTTACATTCATACGAAAATCGCGGACAACCCTGCGGACAAGCCGCGGACAGGCGGCGGACAGCTGTGGACAAAAGTTCTGGGATTCGTCGTCTGTGAGCTACGTGGGGACGCGGCAACTATATGATTCGATGGAGTTTATACGATCAGCTTTTGCCTAACTTGAGTCCTTGGCCGAAGATCTTGTCCGCGCTGAGAAGGGTCGTTTTCAGGCCGAAATCACCTGAAAATGACCCCAAAAGCGCAGAAATCAACTATCTTACGACCACGGACGTATCGTTTTGCGCAACTTTTCGTGTGGTTCTTACCAGCCCGAGCGTTCGCGGAGGCTCGTTATATGAGCGGTGTGGTGAAGCGAATGCCAAGCATAAAGTGCCAACGCTTTCTCCAGCGTCCATTCGCCGGTTTCGGGATGGATGAACGTCCGCTGAAAATCGGCTTCGGTCATCGATTCTAAAAAACCTATCCAGCGCGTGTGGATGCCATCGATGATCTTTAGCGAGACATCGACGGGCAGTTTGTTGTCGCCGAGTTCGGCCCAGCGGTCTTCGTAATACGGCTTGATCGTCGGTGGCTCGTCCTCGGTCAGGGCAAGCTTAAACCGGATCTGCGAATTCATATGGCTGTCCGCTATGTGATGAACCGTCTGCCGCACCGTCCAACCGCCGGGGCGATAAGGCGTGTCGATCTGGGCTGCGTTCAGCCCGTCAACCGCGGCCCGCAGCTTCGAAGGCAGTTCGGCAATAGTTTTAAGGTTTTGGATACGTTCACCGAAATTGCTCAATTCAAATTTCCCAATGGGATAGCTCAGGTCTTGGTTCATAATTGCATCATAAAAACTCCCGGCCCAAGAGGCGGGATTTCATAGGAAAGGTGCTAACAGTCAGTCATCCATGTAATCAGCTTACCCATTTTATCGAAGTAAAAGGTTGAGACCACTCTCTCGCACAGATATAAACGGCCCACACTGCCATTGCTAAACGAAATAGAGAGTTTTTCGACCGCTTCGACCTCGGTCTTACCATCGGGCGCCAAGATCTTGAGTATCGGAACCTCTGCAATATCCGATATTTCGGGCTTTACCCCCCCGATCTCTAACGAATTTAAGCGCCTGGTGACTTCCGCTTTTTCTAAACCCGGGTGAATGTTCTTTCCGATTCCAAAATTGGCATCGCCTTTTGACACTTTCAATCCACATGAAGTCATCAGCGTCGCGAATAAAAAAATCGCGGTAACACAAGCAGATCTCGAGGCGCCTGGAGAGTTTCTAGCCGCTATAGTAATTCTCAAAACGGGTAAACTCCTTCAAAAACGCCAATTTAACAGTGCCTGTCGGGCCGTTACGCTGTTTGGCGATAATCAGCTCAGCAAGCCCTTTGTTTTCTTCGGTTTCTTTGTAGTAGTCCTCGCGGAAAATGAAGCCTACGACGTCGGCGTCCTGTTCGATCGAACCAGATTCGCGAAGGTCGGACATGAGCGGTTTTGGCGGATTTCGGGCTTCGGGTGCGCGCGATAGCTGCGAAAGGGCGACGACCGGAACATCCATTTCCTTCGCGAGTGCCTTGAGTTCACGCGATATCTGCGAGACTTCCTGTTGACGGTTCTCGCTTCGACGGCCAGAGTTTCCGCCCATCAGTTGGAGGTAATCGATAACGATCAGGTCGATCTGCTTCTGTTCGGCGGCGAGGCGGCGGCATTTGGCACGCATTTCGAGAACGGAGATACCAGGCGTATCGTCAATGAACATACGGGCTTCCGACAGCGTGCCGATCGCGTTTGCGAGCCGTTCCCACTCGTTGCCCATCAGGTGGCCGGTTCGAAAGCGGTGTGCGTTAATATGGGCTTCGCTCGCGAGCATACGAGTGACGAGCTGTTCTTTCGACATTTCAAGCGAGAAGACCGCGACGACGGCTCTTGAATATAATGCGGCGTTCTGAGCGAGCGTCAGACAAAAAGCGGTTTTGCCCATCGACGGGCGACCTGCGATGATCACCAGATCAGTACGCTGCAGCCCCGAAGTCATTTCGTCGATCTCGCGAAAACCGGTCGAAAGGCCTGTGATTCCAGTGCCCTCACCTTTCGCATATTCACGTACACGTGCGAGAACGCGGTCGGCGACGGGGGCGATGCGGGAAAAGCTTTGGTTGGTACGCGCTTCGGCAAGGGCAAAGATCGCCTGTTCCGCACGGTCAAGGATGACGTCAGCATCTTCCTCTTCGGCCAGGGCTTCGCTCGTGATCGAATTGCAGGTTCGGATCAGGTTTCGAACGACCGATTTGTCGTGAACGACCTTGACGTATTCAGTCAGGTCGGAGAAGTGCGGCAGGCCGAACGTAAGGTTTGTGATCGTCGAAATCCCGCCGATCGGCTCAAGAGCACCTTCTTTCTTGAGCTCTTCGCCGATCAGAATAGGGTCGATCTGCTTCTGCTTTTCGAAAAGGGCGATCATCGCCGCGAATACACGGCGATTGAGCGGCGAATAGAAATCTTCGGGTTTAAGATGCTCGACGGCTTGGGCGATCAACGAATTGTCGAGCAGGATCGCACCGAGTATGACACGCTCGCTGTCATCACTGCTCGGAAGCGGTTTTTCGAGATATTGATCTCGCCGGTTGTCAGGAAAAACGCTAGCCATTGTCTTGGTGGAATCACCTATTTTAGATGCTTCCGGGCGTCGTGTAAAAACCGAAAGATCGATTCAAAGTCATGCCGCTAATTAGGGGCTTCGGACATGTCAAAATCCATCGTATCCATGTCGTGATCAATATCACGCGGGCGGCCGAAGAACTTAAGCCATAGAAATCCGATGGTTCCGGCAGTCAGCGACGCGATCAGAATTGCCATTTTAGAGCCGTTGATCTCAACCGGATTTGTCGCGAAGGCAAGGTTCGTTATGAAAATAGACATCGTAAAACCGATGCCGCCGAGCATTCCCGCCCCGAGGACGTGGCGCCAGGCGAGGTCGAGCGGAAGCCGGCAAATGCCAATCGTCACAACGACAAAACAAAATAGCGTTATCCCAATGGGTTTGCCGAAGACCAGACCTGCCATGATCCCGATCTCATTGGGGTTCATAAGCGTTTGTATGGCGTCCGCTCCGATAATTATTCCGGTATTCGCAAGTGCAAATATGGGCAGAATGATGAAAGCGACAGGTTTATGAAGAAGATGTTCGAGAATGTGTGCCGGCGAATCTTCGTCATCTTCCTTGGCGGAAAACGGTATGGCAAATGCCAGCAACACCCCAGCGATCGTTGCGTGGACGCCGGATTTGAGCATTAGATACCACATGATCACGCCGCCGATCAGATACGGGATCAGCGAGATAACGCGAAAGTAGCGGTTGAGGATCATTAGAACCGCCCAGACGATCAGCGAGAGGGCGAGATACAGTATCGCGAGATTGGATGTATAGAAAACCGCGATGACGATTATCGCCATCAGATCGTCTATAACTGCCAAGGCGGTGAGAAAGACTTTGAGCGACGCCGGAACACGGCTGCCGAGCAGGGCAAGTGCGCCGAGGGCAAAAGCGATGTCGGTCGCCATCGGAATGCCGACACCGGCTTGCGTCGGAGTGCCCCCGTTTAGGGCAAAGTGGATCCCTGCGGGAAAAGCCACTCCGCCGATCGCCGCAAAGATCGGCAGCATAGCGTTCTTCAAATTGGAGAGTTCGCCATTGTATATTTCGCGCTGGAGTTCGAGGCCGATCAGCAGGAAAAAAATGGCCATCAGAGCATCGTTGATCCAATGCTCGATACTCAGGCCGCCTAGGTATTGGTGCCAAAACTTAACGTACGGCTCGCCAAGGATCAGATTCGCGAGGATGAGCGAGATCACCGTGCAGATGATCAGCAAAATGCCGCTAGATTTCTCGGAATCAAAAAACTCCTTGAATGACCGGGATAATCGACGCTGAACAACACTCATCTTGATCTAATTATGTCTCTGTCTTAGGGTAGTCGCCGAACCATGAAAATGAAAAAACCGTCTACGATGCACGCGAACGGCATCGTGGACGGTTCCGTCGCAAACAGAATAGGTCAGGCTGCCGCTTCGTCCGTTTCGGATTCCGCCGGGGTCGCTTCCTCGGCCGGCGTTTCAACCGGAGCAGGGGCTTCGGCCCTCGGTGGTTCGGCCTGTTTCTCTTCCTTCACCGGCATTTCGCCATCTTCGCCGGTTACGGTAACGGGAACCGAGAGAACGACTTCGCGGTGGAGCTTTACATTGACCGTATATTCGCCGGTGTCCTTGATAGCTTCCTTGAGTGCGATCTTGCGGCGGTCGATCTCGTAGCCCTTAGCCTGCAAAGCTTCGGCAATGTCCATCGAAGTGACCGAGCCGAAGAGGTGACCGTGCTCGCCGACCTTGCGTGCGAAGGTCAGGTTGATGCTCTCCATCTGCTCTTTCTGAGCCTCTGCCGTCGCTTTTTCGATCGCAGCTTTCTTCAAGAGTGCCGCCCGTTCCTGTTCGATCTGTTTGATGTTTCCTTTCGTCGCGAGCGTTGCAAAACCCTGCGGCAGCAGGAAATTGCGGGCATAACCGGCCTTGACCTTAACGATCTCGCCGCGTCCGCCAACGTGCTCCAAGTCCTCGCGCAATAAAACTGTTGTGTTTGCCATGATAAATGAATCCTTATTTTTTCATTGATCCATTAGTTCATTGAGCCATTCCAATGAATAAATGGTCCAATGAATCAATGAATAAATCGCAATTAGTCCGCCACAAAAGGCAGCATCGCCATTGAGCGTGCTCGTTTGATAGCTTTCGCAAGGCGGCGTTGATCCTTTGCCGAGATGCCCGATATGCGTCGCGGCATGATCTTGCCACGCTCCGGGATAAACTGCCGAAGCAGATCTACATCTTTCCAATCGAGATAGTCAGGCACAACCTGACGCGGGCGACGGCGCTGATAGCGACGCGGACGATCACCGATGACGTCCTCGCCAACTCCCAGATCTCTGTCATTCAAAATATCCAAATCGTTTTCTGCCATAATTAGTGGTCAGTGGTCAGTGGCCGGTGGTCAGTTAAAAGACCGGGGCGACTGCCAACTTCTACTCCATTTCCAAATATTAAACAGGTCACTGACCAACGGTCATTGACCAATGCTTCTACGCTTCCGCAGGGGCTTCAGCGGCTTCCGTGTTGCGGAAAGAAGCGCGTTTTGCCGAGCGGGCTTCGCGTTTTGCACGCAGTTTATCGGCTTTCTTACGGTCTTCGTCGACGCGAACAGTGATGTATCGCATGATCATGTCGTTAACACGCATACGGCGTTCGAGTTCAGCGATCTCCTGTCCGCTTCCTTCGATCTCGAACAAGACGTAGTGGCCCTGTTCTTTCTTCGCGATCGGATAAGCAAGGTTTCTGATGCCGATGTCGTCCATACGGACAACCGATCCGCCCTCTTTTTCGATCAGCTTGCCAACGGCCTCGTTCAGCTTGCCTATGCGATCGCCATCCGTATCCGGATTGACGATATACATTACTTCGTACGTTCTATTTGCCATTCTTCTTGTCTCCAATTCCAGATCTCAGATCTAGAATTCCTTCTAGTTAAACCGGGCCATTGCCGCGTCAACACCATCTTTAATAATGGCTTCGACGGCATTCGCCGCGTCGTTCAGTACATTTTCAAGCGTTTCAACGTCGCTTTTTGCAAAGCCGTCCAAAACAAATCGTTTCGCATCGCCTATCGGATGTTCGGGCTGAATGCCGATACGCAGTCGCGTAAATTCCTGTGTTTTCAAACAATCGATGATCGACCGCAAGCCGTTTTGACCGCCGTGGCTGCCCTTCGTTCGAATACGTATGGAACCAAAAGGCAATGCCAGGTCATCCGAGATAACCACGAGCTTTTTAACTTCGCGGCTATCTTTTGAGATCAAACAGCTTACCGCCTCTCCGCTGACGTTCATGTAGGTCTGCGGTTTCGCGAGTTCGATCACCTGATTGTCAAATTCCCCTCTTCCGATCAACGACCGGCACTCGTCGCGCTTTACCTGCGTTTGCATCCGCGAAGCGAGCAGGTCGATGACCATGAAGCCAAGGTTGTGCCGGGTTTTTGCATATTCTGCTCCCGGATTTCCGAGCCCGACGATCAGCCAGTTAGTCATAAATGGACGCAGCATAAATGGCTGCGGTCAGACGACTACTCAGCCTCTGCAGCTGGTGTTTCACCCGCCACTTCCGGTTCGGCGGCATCAAGCTGCGGCTCGAGATCGCTTTCGCTGATGGATACGATCGAAGCGACGACCGCTTCCGCATCTTCCATGATCTCCATGCCAGCTCCAACCTTAAGGTCCGAAATGTGTAGCGAGTGCCCGGCGTCGAGATCAGTAATGTCGACCTCGATCGAATCAGGTGTATTCGCCGGCTCGCACAAAACTTTTACCTCACGCATCGCCTGTGACAGCACGGCACCCTCAACCTGCAGGCCTTTTGCTGTACCAGTCAGTACAACAGGCACCGTCATCTCGATCTTCTCGCCCTTCGAAAAACGTCGAAGATCGGCATGGATCAGACGGCCGGTGATCGGGTGGATCTGACGTGCCTGAAAGATCACGTCATTGACGCCGACGCCTGGAATATCGAGCGAGAAAACCGAATTGACTCCGCTGTCCGTTCTCAAAACGGCTGCGAGATCACGCAGTTCCGCCGCCGCTGCGAGACTTTCGCTTCCACCGCCGTAAACGACGACGGGGATCTTGCCCGCAACGCGCAACCTTCGATTTTCGTTCTTTCCGCGGGTGTCTCGCACCTCGCCTTTCACTACAATTTTATCAGCCATAACCTTTTTCAGTGGTCAGTGGTCGGTGGTCGGTGGTTAGTTATCCAGAACGAAGTCTGACAACTGACAACTGAAGACCGACAACTGTTCAAATAAACAACGACGAAACGCTCGTCTCGTCATGTATCGACCTGATCGCCGAAGCCAATAGGCCGGCGACGCTCAAAACTTCTATCTGTCCGGTGGCGACCAATTTCTGCGCCTCAGGACCTGTCGGGATCGTATTCGTGACGATCACCTTTTTCAAATGCGAGGTCGAAATATTCTCGGCCGCCTTACCACTCAGCACGCCGTGCGTAAAACACGCCGATATTTCATTCGCACCCGCTTTGTGCAGCGCTTCGGCAACCTTACAAATGGTGCCGCCGGTGTCGCACATATCGTCGATTATCAAACAATTCTTTCCGCGAACATCGCCGACGATGTTCATCACATCAGCTTCATTTGCCCGTTCGCGCCGCTTGTCGCAAAGAGCGAGCCCGGCATCGAGCCGTTTTGCGTAAGCTCTCGCACGTTCCGCGCCGCCTGTATCCGGAGCGACAACGATCAGATTCTCGATCGGGTTTCGCCGGAAATAATCGACCACCACAGGTGCGGCGTATAAGTGATCGACCGGAATATCAAAGAACCCTTGTATCTGCGAAGCGTGCAGGTCGATAGTCAAAACTCGCTGTGCACCGGCTTTCGTGATGATGTTCGACACCATCTTTGCCGAGATCGGAACACGCGGGCGATCTTTTTTGTCGGACCGCGCGTAACCGAAGTAAGGAATCACCGCCGTTACCCGTTCCGCCGAAGCCCTGATAAACGCGTCGAGCATTATCAGCAGCTCCATCAGGTGCGTGTCGCTCGGCGGGCATGTCGGCTGGACAATGAAAACATCGTGCCCGCGGACGTTCTCGCCGATCTGGAAATTGAATTCGCCGTCAGAAAAGCGATTCGCGACCGCCTTGCCAACCTCGATCCCAAGGTGCTCGCAAATTTCCGCCGCCAGGGCCGGATGTGCGTTTCCCGCAAATACCTTAATCTTTCCGTTGACGCTCATCTTTATTCGGTCCTGGGTCTTCGGCTTTAGGTCTTAGCGAAGACCAAAGAGCGAAGCCCGAAAACCGCGAAACCAATAAAAAACGGACTACCTCAAACAAGAGACAGTCCGTTTCACAGATCAGTCGAAGATGGCTGGGGCGGGAGGACTCGAACCTACGAATGCCGGATCCAAAAACCGGTGCCTTACCACTTGGCTACGCCCCAATGCGTATTCCTTATTCTGTACGTGACGCGGAAGCGACCTAAAGCCCGAGGGCTTCGACGTATTCATTACGTCCAACGGTCGCTACGGCAAACTTTCGCCAGGTCGATTTTTCGTCGAGGGCTTTTATAGCTGTTTGCCGTGTCTCTGTATTGTCAAAAACTGCGAAGATCGATGCTCCGCTGCCGCTCAATGCGGCATTAACTGCTCCAAGTTCAAGCAAGGACGTTTTCACCCATGCGATCTCGGGGTGAGCGGCGAAAACCGTTCGCTCAAAGTCGTTTTTCAAGGCCGTCTGTCGCGGATCGAGCGTCAGTGCTTCAGTACGGCAAACAGGAAGAATATTATTCCGGGCGTCGCTTGTCAAGGTCGCGGCGTTCATATCGGCAAACGCATCCCGCGTCGAAACCGCGATCGGCGGTGTGACGATCAGCATATTTTCGGCCGAAACATCCTGGATCGGCTCGATCAACTCACCTCGCCCAATGCCGATCGCCGTTCCGCCATAAAGAAAGAAGGGTACGTCCGAACCCAGTTCTTCGGCGATCGAATGCAGTTCAAACTGCGGCAGATCAAGCTCCCACAATCGATTCAAAGCCCGCAAAGTGACCGCCGCATTCGACGACCCGCCGCCAAGACCACCGGGCGCCGGGATCCTTTTTTCGAGGAATATCTTCGCTCCTTCGTCAATCCGATATTTATTTTTCAGCAAATACGCGGCCTTTACAACGAGATTACTCTCGTCCTCAGGGATGGCCGGATCGTCGCAGTCAAACTTCACGCTATCCGCAAGCTCAAAATGCAGCGTGTCGTGCAGCGAAACAGTCTGAAAAACCGTAAACAACTCATGAAACCCATCATCCCGCCGCCCCAAAACGCGGAGCGTCCAGTTTATTTTTGCAAATGATGGCAATGAGAAAGTCACTAGTTCGTTTCCAAAAAAACTTCTGCTTCGATAAATGCAACCTCGGGTCACCTAAACACGTTTACGAAACATGAGAGCCATCCTACACAAGCTGTTTGTCGGCGAATTCTCGATAAAACGAGTCTTGCGGTCCCTAATTTTGATACCGGTCGCTGTTTACTTCGGCCTCTTTTTCCTCGCGTGGTTTTTCCCGTACAAATTGCTTTTTCATCCTCAACCTTCATTATATCGTGATGACCAAAACATAATTAAACTGTCGACGAACGATGGGCAAAAGATCTCGGCGAGGTTTTACCCTAATGAAAACGCACGGTACACGATCTTATTTAGCCATGGCAACGCCGAAGATATTGGTTCGATCGACAGTTTTGCCGAAAATATCCGTAACAGCGGCTTCTCCGTACTTACTTACGATTATCGGGGCTACGGCACAAGCGAAGGCTCTCCGTCAGAGAAGAATTCTTACGCCGACATCCAGGCCGCGTACGAGTATCTGGTCAACACGAAGCAAGTCTCGCCAGATAGGATCATCCTACATGGCCGCTCACTCGGCGGCGGCCCGTCGACCGAACTTGCTTCAAAGAACAAGGTCGCAGGGTTGATTCTTGAGAGCACATTCACATCGGCTGGAAGGGTTCTGACAAACTTTAGATTATTTCCGTTCGATATCTTCGATAACCTCAGCAAGCTGCAGAATGTCACTTGCCCTGTTCTTGTGATCCATGGAAAGAAAGACAAAACCATTTCTTTCCAACAGGGCGAAACACTCTTCAATAGTGCCCACAGTCCAAAGAAATATTTGTGGCTCGACGAAGCTGGTCACAACAACGTGTTTTCGGTTGGCCGAGACGCGTATTTGGATTCCCTAAAGAGTTTTGCTGCGATACTCAACAATTAGCTATTCCGACCTTCGGCGGTTCTGATATTATGTCATCAACGGAGCGGTAAAAATGACAAATATCGAGATTGAAAAAAGGCTAAAAACTCTGGAAGCCGAAGTCGCTGCCTTAAAGCAAACCGTAGCTGCCGATGAAAAACCCTGGTACCGACAGATCCCAAAGTTCGGTGGCAACCACGCGTATGAGGAGGCGATGAGGTTAGGCCGCGAGTATCGAGAATCGCTGAGAAACCAAGAGGATTCCGATGATAATTCTTGATACCGATTGCCTTAGTTTGCTTGAAAGGCAATCGGGCACCGAATACCTTCGACTCCAATCGCGGTTAGACGAACTTCCAAGTCACGAAATAACGACCACCATCATAACCTACGAAGAACAGATGCGCGGGTGGCTCGCATATTTGAGCAAGCTGCGCTCAATCGATGATCAGATCTGGGCGTATGAAACTCTCAGAATGCACTTTGATTACTTCAAGAAGTTGCCGCTGCTCGATTTCGATAAGAAGGCTGCCGATGTTTTCAAGGAGCTAAAAGCGAATAAAGTCCGAATCGGAACGATGGACTTAAAGATCGCCTCTATCGCAATTGCGAACGACGCAATTCTCCTATCGCGCAACCTCGCCGATTTCGAATTGGTACCGGATTTGGCAGTACAAGACTGGACGCTGCCTATCTCCGAACCAAGAACACCTGCGTAAAATAAACCGACCCGTCCGCGGCTTTTGCTACGCCGATGGCGGATTCTTTCCAGTTCGGGTCCATCATGTTTCGCTTGTGTGTGGGCGATTCGAGCCAGAGTTCGACGGCCATGGCGACTGGGTCGGCGTAGCCGCGGTTGAAGGCGATGTTTTCGCCGATCGAACGCCAGCGGCCGACCTTTAGCTGGTCGGCGCGGTCGGATACGAGTTTGTTGTCGAGGCCGCGATGCGAGAAGAAGCGAAACTCCGCCATGTTTTGCGAATGCAGCCGGGCGACCGCCGCCAGCTCGTTGCTCCAAGTGAGTGGTTCGAGGCCTTTTTCGGCACGGATCTGATTGATCACCTCAAACGCTGACTGTTCGGCGGATGCCATGTTAACTACGACCGAAGCCTTAACGCCGGCCGCTTTCTTTTTCTTGTCGTCGGCCGACGGTTCTTCATCGTCCGGTTCGAGCAGACCGAAAGGGTCGGAAACATCGTTGCCGGTCGCGAGTTTGATCGCGGTTTGGGTGGGATTCGGGAGCGAAGCATTCTGGGCACTCGAAATTCCGCCAAAAATGGCGAGCAAGCCCAGCATCAGGTAGAGTCTATTTAACATGTATCCTCACTTCGGCAGCCGGACGAGCCTTGATCTATGGCCTCCTGGCTTTGCGCGTGCTCTTCCATCGAGCACTTGCCTTTTCGGTTAAGGTGACAAAACAACGAGTTTTGTCTGGTTAAACAAATTTGTAATTGGCCGCGGATTCCGGAAACTCGGATTAAGGATTAAAATATTTCTTATGATGACCGCGTCCGTACTTGCAAAACGCGCCGACGTTCCGCTGTTCACCGTTCGCTATTACACTCGCATCGGCCTGCTTAAACCGTCCCGCGACCTGCGAAATGGTTACAAGGTCTATAAAACTTCGGACCGAGACCGCCTGAAATTCATCGCGGCGGCAAAGGAACTCGGGTTTACGTTGGCTGAAATAGAAGAAATACTTGGCCACGCCGCGCATGGCGATTCCCCTTGCCCGATGGTCCGCGATGTGGTCGAAAAGCGGATCGAGGAGAACCGCGAGAAGATTCGCGAAATGAAACGCCTGCAAAAACGTCTCGAATCGGCCGCCGAAATGTGGAAAAAGATGAAGAATTCTGAACCCGACGGCCATTCCGTATGCCAACTGATCGAATCATTTTCGGATACGCAAAATTAGCACTTGACCTGACACTAACTATCAGGTTGTAAACTTGTTTTCGGAGGGACGAAAACATGAAAGATCAAGAATCAAAACAACAAACGCCGGTGGGAATAGGCCGCAATAGCGAACCACTGCGCGAAGTTCACACGGATCCCGTGTGTAAGATGTTCGTGACACCAGAGTCGGCAGCGGCAAGCCATGAGCACGACGGAACCACCTTTTATTTCTGCAATCCCGGCTGCAAAGAAAAATTCGTGGCTGCGCCGGAAAAGTACTTGTTCGATTCGACCGAAACCGTTGCCGGTTCTTGCTGCGATACTGGCCACACGAGCCCGGAACACTATTTCCCTAATGAGCGGGAGATCGATAAGCCGTCAATCGACCCGGTTTGCGGGATGACGGTCGATCCGGGCTATTCAGCCGGTTCACACAGTCACGACGGGATCACCTTTCACTTCTGCTCGGTAGGATGTCTCGATAAGTTTAAGACCGATCCAAAAAAATACCTTTCGCCCAAGAAGGTTCAGGACATGCCGCTGGATGTCGAATACACCTGCCCGATGCATCCGGAAGTTGTCCAGATCGGCCCCGGCTCATGTCCTAAATGCGGCATGGCGCTGGAACCGAAAGAAATATCGCTCGACGACAAGCCCGATCCCGAGCTCATCGACATGAAACGGCGGTTCGCTGTGTCCGCAGTATTAACATTGCCGATCTTCGTGCTGGCAATGGCGGAGATGTTCGTCGACTTCAATGGATTGTTTCCGTCATGGCCGCACGACCGAGCGTCGGCGATCTCGATGTGGATCCAGTTCGCGCTGTCGACGCCGGTAGTACTTTGGGGCGGCTGGCCATTCTTTGTCCGGGCAGTGCAGTCGGTCAAGAACGTCAGCCCAAATATGTTCACGCTCATCGCGATCGGCACGGGAGCGGCGTATTTGCTGAGCATCGCGGCGTTGTTTGCTTCCGATTGGTTTCCTGAAGCTATGCGCGACTCGCATACGGGTTTGATACCGGGCTATTTTGAATCTGCCGCTGTGATCACGACTCTCGTCCTGCTCGGCCAGGTGCTCGAACTTCGGGCGAGGTCACAAACGTCTTCGGCGATCAAGGAATTGCTCCGGCTCGCCCCGGAAACCGCGACAGTGATCCGCGATGACGGCAGCGATGAGGTCATCGACCTCAGGCATGTTCACGTGGGACAAACGCTGCGCGTAAAGGCTAACGAGAAGGTTCCAACGGATGGTGAGATAGTCGACGGCGAGACAGCGATCGACGAATCGATGGTAACCGGCGAATCGATGCCGGTCGAAAAAACCGTCGGAGCAAAAGTGATCGGAGGCACGATCAACGGAAACCGTTCGTTCACGATGCGAGCCGAAAAAGTCGGCGGCGAAACGCTTCTTGCACAGATCGTGAAGATGGTCGGCGAAGCGGCTCGAAGCCGTGCTCCGATCCAGCGGCTGGCCGATGTGGTTTCGGCGTATTTTGTACCCGCCGTTATCGTGGTCGCGATCGTGGCGTTCGCAGTCTGGCTTCTGGTTTTCGGGAGCTTGGCGTATGCGATCGTCGCGGCGGTTTCGGTGCTCATCATCGCCTGCCCCTGTGCCCTCGGGCTCGCGACGCCGATGTCGATAATGGTCGGTACCGGCCACGGCGCAAAGAATGGCGTGCTGATCAAGAAGGCCGAAGCCCTCGAAACGCTGGAAAAAGTTAACGCCCTTGTGATCGACAAAACCGGCACGCTGACCGAAGGAAAACCGACGATCACTGACATTCGGATCATCGGAAAGGTCGCCCGCGGAGCCGAAGGCCGATCTGACGACCTTTCGACCGACAAAGTGCTGCAGCTAGCCGCTTCGCTCGAACGTCACAGCGAGCACCCTCTGGCCGCCGCGATCGTCGCCGAGGCCGAAAAACGCGGCATAGAATTGCTCGAAGTCATCGATTTTGCTTCGGAAACAGGCATCGGTGTGACCGGAACGGTTGACGGTGCGAAGATATACGTCGGCCGCTCGGCACTCGCAGGACTGTCTGCTCTTCCGGCGGGCCGTTCAAATATTGAGCTGCGTATAGAAGGGCTTCCCGCTGCGTCGATCCACATTTCTGACCCGATAAAACCGTCAGCAAAAGCCGCGATCGACAGCCTGAAAAAACAAGGCATCGAAGTCGTAATGATGACCGGCGACGCAAAGGCCACCGCCGAAGCGGTCGCCCGCGAACTCGGTATCAGCCAGATCATTGCCGAGGTAATGCCTGAGCACAAAGCCGAAAAGGTCAGATCTCTGCAAGCCCGCGGCAAGATCGTCGCCATGGCCGGCGACGGCGTGAACGACGCTCCCGCCCTCGCCCAGGCCAATGTCGGCATCGCCTTCGCGAGCGGAACCGACGTCGCGATCGAATCTGCCGACATCACGCTGCTGAAACCTGACTTGGGCGGAATTCTGCGGGCCCGAAACCTGAGCCGTGCGACTATGAAGAACATTAGGCAAAATCTATTTTTCGCCTTTGTTTACAACGTCATCGGCGTACCGATCGCCGCCGGCGTCCTATTCCCGGTCCTCGGCGTTCTGCTGTCGCCGATGATCGCAAGCGCCGCGATGACTTTCAGCTCGGTCTCCGTGATCGTGAACGCCCTAAGGCTGCGGAACGCAAAACTGTCAGAACCGCCTGCTTAAGCGGGCGGCCAGTTCCGACCGAATCTCTTAACCGCAGAGACGCTGAGACTCAGAGAAAGCGAGATTTTTGCAGATGCATGACGCAATTAAGCGAATAAGGGTCGGGTCTTGATTCGTATTATTCGTGCTATTCGTGGGCGAACACTCTTCTTCCTCTCCGAGTCTCGGCGTCTCTGCGGTAAAATCAACCCATGAGCAAAATAGCCCTAGCGATCCACGGCGGAGCCGGCACGATCCTCAAGTCAAAAATGACGCCCGACCTCGAACGCGAATATCGCGGCGGCCTCGAAACGGCTTTGAAAACGGGCTACTCGATCCTTGAATCGGGCGGTTCATCGCTTGACGCCGTCGAAGCAGCAGTGATCTGTCTCGAAGATTTCCCGCTCTTTAACGCGGGCCGCGGCAGCGTTTTCACCCACGAAGGCGCACAGGAGATGGACGCCTCCATCATGGATGGCTCAACGCTGAAAGCCGGAGCGGTAGCGTTTGTCAAAAACATTCGAAACCCTATCCGTCTGGCGCGGCTTGTAATGGAAAAGACAGAGCACGTTCTTCTAGCCGGTGAAGGTGCTAACCAATTCGCCGAACAACTCGGCATCGAAACCGAGCCCGACGAATACTTCTTCACCGAACACCGCTGGCTCCAACTCCAGGAAGCCATCGGGGCCGGGCGAATTCAACTAGATCACTTCACCGCAGAGACGCAGAGACGCCGAGATTTGTCAGAACCGGGAGCGGTAGCGGTAGCGACCGGGTCATCTGACGATCGCAAATCGCAAATTGCAAATCGCAAATCGCTCGGCACCGTCGGCGCCGTCGCCTGCGACAAAAACGGCCACCTCGCCGCCGCCACATCGACCGGCGGGATGACCAACAAAAAATTCGGCCGAGTAGGCGACACGCCGCTGATCGGGGCCGGAACCTATGCCGACGGAACCGTCGCCGTCTCCTGCACGGGCCACGGCGAATACTTCATGCTAGGCGTCACCGCCTACGACGTCGCCGCCCGGATGAAATACAAAGGACTGTCGTTGGAGAAGGCCGCCCGCGAAACCATCGACCACCTAACCCACATCCAAGGCGAAGGCGGCCTGATCGCGGTCGACAGTCATGGAAATGTTACGCTTCCCTTTAATTCGGAAGGCATGTACCGGGGCTCTGTGGCAGAGTCCGGCTCGACGATCCAAATCTACGGATAGCCGTTCGCGGTCTATTTTGATGCCCCGTCACGATATTCCTGCACATAAGCGATATCATCGGGCACCCGATCCGCTAGAGTCACGACCAATTCACCTTTACGGCCGTATTTGATCGCGTGGTGGATGGCGTCCCGGCTTTCGGGGATTATGCGGACGGCTGGATCTTTTTTGCTCTTGGCGATACCTTTTTTAAGCAGATCGTATGTTTGCTGTTCGTCTCGGCCGCGCAGGTAGTGGCCGCGGCGGATCACGATGCGGTCGAAAGTTTCGCCCGCCACCTGGCCGAATTCGACGATGTCTTCGTCGCGGCGGTCACCCGTTCCGTTAATAACGACCGTACGATATTTATTAGGTAGTTTCGAGATAAAGCTCGCTAATCCTCTGAGTCCAGCCGGGTTATGGGCGTAGTCCATTAAAACTGTTACATCGCCGATCTCGACAAAGTTCAGTCGTCCCGGCGTCTGAGCGGTGCCGGCATTGAATGTGGTCAGTCCCACTCGAAGGTCTTCCAGTGAAACGCCGTGGACAAAACATGCGAGCGTTGCCGCAAGTACATTCTGGATCATGAACTCCGCACGCCCGCCATATGTGATAGGAATATTCGTGACCTTTTCAACGCGAACCTTCCACTTGCCTTTCAGTATGGTCACATAACCGTTCTCATATACGCACGAGATCCGGCCGCGCTCAGCCCGCTTCTTTATGTTCGGATGATTCTCGTTCATCGAAAAGCAAACGACCTGTCCGTCCGTCAGCTCTTTCATCTCGTAAACCAGTTTGTCCTCAGCATTTAGCACAGCAAAACCTTTCTTGGAAACGGCACGCGGAACGACCGATTTCACACGAGCGAGGTCCTCGAGCGTGTTTACATCCTTCAGTCCAAGATGATCAGCCGCGATGTTCAGGACGACGCCGATGTCGCAGTGATCGAAGCCCAAACCGCTGCGAATAATGCCGCCTCGAGCGGTTTCCAGCACGGCAACATCCACGGTCGGATCTTTCAAAACGAGCTGGGCCGAAACAGGCCCCGTATTGTCACCAGCAGTGATCTGTTGGTTGCCGATGTAAGTGCCGTCGGTAGTAGTAAAGCCAACTGTTCGACCGCTATTCTTCAGGATATGGGCGATAAGCCTCGTCGTGGTGGTTTTGCCGTTCGTACCGGTGATGGAAAAGATCGGTATCCGCGACGGTGTTCCCGGAGGAAAAAGCATGTCAATTACATGCTCCGCCACGTTTCGCCCGATGCCCTCGCTCGGGGCGAGATGCATTCGGAATCCGGGAGCAGCGTTGACCTCAATGATACCGCCACCGTTTGCATGCAGAGGTTCGCTGACATTCGGAGCGATAACATCAATGCCTGCAACATCTAACCCTATTATCTTCGCAATTCGCTCGAACAAAAATACGTTTTCGGGATGCACCTCATCGGTACAATCGATCGCAGTTCCGCCAGTCGAAATATTGGCGGTCGTCTTCAGGTGCAGCACCTCACCTTTCTTGAGTTTTGTTTCCAGTGTATAACCCGCTTTGGTGATGCACCGCATCGTCTGATTGTCGATCGAGATCTGCGTTAGAACGTTCTCATGGCCGTAACCGCGCCGCGGGTCCTCGTTGGTTTTATCGATCAACTGCTGGATCGTGCTCTTGCCATCACCCTTAACGTGCGCAGGAACGCGTTCGGCGACGGCGATCAGACGGTTGTTAACGACCAAAGCGCGGAAATCCGAGCCGATCAATTGCTTTTCAACGATCACCCAACGCGAATATTCCTTAGCCTTTTCCCAGGCGATCTTTGCGTCGTCAAGCGATTTGATACCAACCGTTGCACCTTTCCCATGATTGCCGTCAAGTGGTTTAATTACAACAGGATAACCGATGCGATCTATAGTATCTTCGAGGTCTTCGATCTCGCGAATCCGGTATCCCTTCGGCACCGGAACGCCCATGTCGCCAAGCAGTTTCTTCGTCGCCGATTTGTCGCCGGCGATGTCGACCGAGATCATGTTCGTATTAACGGTCGTGGTAGCCTGGATACGCTTCTGGTTCACGCCGTAACCCAGCTGCACAAGCGATTGGTCGTTCAATCGAATAAACGGAATACCGCGATTCTCAGCCTCCTCGACCAGCGATCCCGTTGACGGCCCGAATCGCACGTCTTCCCGGATCTCTCGCATCTGCTGGATGTCTTTTGCAAGGTCGGCTTTGATCTCGTTGATATCACGGCCCTCCGCAATATCCAGCCATAACCTAACCCCCGCACGTCCAGCAAAACGTCCGACCTCTTCTTCCAGGTAGCTGAAAACGACGTTATAGATGCCCTTCTGCCCAGTCTCACGGGTCCGCCCGTAGCCCGTATCCATTCCCGCAAGAGTCTGAAGCTCAAGAGCAAAATGCTCGATCGCGTGCCCAGCCCAGGTGCCCTCTTTCACCCGCTTCAAAAATCCGCCTTCCTCGCCGTAGCTGCACCCGTGCGACTTCAGCGTTGGCATGATCTCGACCATTCGGTCGTAGAAGCCCTTTATTTTATTGGTCGGCTTCTGCTCATAATCGGCGATGTCGAGCCGCATGATGATGAGTCTCTTCCAATAGCCGCTCCAGTAGTTCGGACCTCGAAGTGTACGGATCTCTAATATTTCCATAGGGTGTAGCAACAAAAACCTGTGTTCTGAAAGTGAAATGGATCGATAAGATTCTAACATCTATTCGATCCATTTCAATTTGCGAATTGTAAGCGAAGCATCATCCCAGATCGGGAAGTAGGAATTCGTTAGGCGGCTGGATCGGGTGACGATCCAGGTAGTTGTAGATCAGTCCGTCTCTCAAGACATGAAACTGCACCCCGCAAACGCTAAACGCTTCATGGTCAGCAACTTCGGCTATTTCATTGAAGCTGATCTGTGAACCGTCAACGATGGTTGTTGTGCCCTGTCCATAGACTTCCAGAATGCCTTTGCCGTCCAGAATGATCGCCGTATTCTCGTCGATCCCGATGCCAAGATTGTACGGATTGAATGAGACAGCAGTGATCAAACGGCTGATGCGTCCGCGTTCAGTGAAATGCTGGTCGATGATGATGTTCTTGAGGAATCCGAGCCCCGGGGAAAGCCGAACGGCATTCTTATGCGGGTGAGAAGTTGGTTCGCCGCGCACGATCATCGAAGTGCTCATCGCAGCCGCCCCGGCGCTGGTTCCAGCAAGAACAACATCGGTATCGTGTACCAACTTGCGTATTCCCGCAGCTAATTTAGTCCCGCCTAAAATAGAGACCAGCCGCATCTGATCTCCGCCCGTCATGATGATCCCGGTCACGCCGTCCAGAAGCTTTTCTACGTCCGCATTAACGACATCCTGACGTGAGGTCGCCCGCAAAACACGCGGATTTGCGACACCAAGATTGCGAAAGGCTTGCGTGTAAACGTCCGCCGCAAATTCAGGATAGTCCGATGCGACCGGAACGATCAGCACTTCAGCATTCTCGGGCCCGCCGGCAAGTTCAAGAAACTTCCGCAGGATCCGCCGCTCGTTATATTTGTCTTCCGCTCCGCCAATGACGAGCAAATGCCCTCCAATGATCTCGCGGTCGTGCGATTCACTCATTTTTGTTTTCGCTAACCTAGTTCAAACTGTTCGATTCCGCCTTCACCTGTTTCGAAGCGTGGATCTCCTGCAAACTCCTAACGGTCACTGAATTCTCGCCCTGCTTGGCCGCGATCGCCTCGACAAGCGCTTCGGCTCCCGTAATTGTGGTCACGCAAGGCACGTTGAATTGTAGTGCAGCCTTTCGAATAGCCTGCTCGTCGTAAAAGGATGTCTTGCCGAGCGGTGTGTTGATGATCAAAGCGATCTCACCCTGTTTGATCAGATCGGCGATGTTAGGACGGCCTTCATTTACCTTAAAAACCGAATCGCATTCAAGGCCAACCTCGCGAAGGCGATTTGCCGTGCCGTAGGTCGCGACGAGTGAAAAACCAAGGTTGCTGAGGCGACGAGCCAGAACGACGGCTTGCCCCTTATCGCTATTGTTGACCGATATGAATGCTTTTCCGCTAAGTGGAAGAGCGAGGCCGGCTCCTTCCATTGCCTTGCCGTATGCTTCGCCAAAAGTTTCGCCGACGCCCATGACCTCACCGGTCGAATGCATTTCGGGGCCGAGTATCGGGTCGACCCCGGCAAACTTCTTGAACGGAAACACCGGCGATTTTACAAATATTTGGGGGACCGGCAGTACGTCAGGAAGATCAAAATCCGCGAGCTTTTTCGCACCCGCCATAACCAGCGAAGCGATCTTTGCTATTGGCACGCCGGTAGCTTTTGCGACGAAGGGCACGGTCCGAGATGCTCGCGGATTAACCTCGATCACATAAACCCGATCGTCCTGGATCGCGAACTGAATATTCATCAACCCTTTAACCTTCAAACCGTTCGCGAGCAGACGCGTGTAGTGCTTGATCGTTTCCAAATGTTCCGGAGCGATCTTCTGAGCCGGAAGCACACTGGACGAATCGCCCGAGTGTATTCCCGCTTCTTCGATATGACCTTGGATACCCGCAATAACCACCGTGTCTTCGTCAGCCAAAGCATCGACGTCGATCTCCGACGCTCTTTCCAGGAACTTGTCGATCAAGATAGGCTTTTCAGGGGATGCGTCCACCGCCGAGCGCATGTATTCGTCGAGCGATTGCTCATCGTAAACAATCGCCATCGCCCGGCCCCCGAGAACAAAACTCGGACGAACGACGATCGGATAACCTATTGTATTTGCAACAGCTTTAGCCGCCTCAGCTGATGTAACGCTCGAATTCTCGGGGCACGGAATATTTAGTTCGTCGAGCAACGCACCAAATCGCTTTCGATCCTCAGCCAGATCTATTGAGTCGGGCGATGTTCCGATGATCGGAACCCCGGCTTCGTGAAGCCTATCGGCGAGGTTAAGCGGCGTTTGGCCGCCGAACTGGACGATAACTCCCTCCGGCTTTTCGACATCGACGATGTTCATCACATCCTCGAAGGTAAGCGGCTCAAAATACAAGCGATCCGAAGTATCGTAATCGGTCGAAACCGTCTCGGGATTGCAGTTGACCATGATGGTCTCAAAATCCGCGTCGCGGAGTGCAAACGAAGCGTGGCAGCAGCAGTAATCGAACTCGATTCCCTGTCCGATCCGGTTCGGCCCCGAACCCAGGATCATTATTTTCCGCCGATCCGTCGGTTGAGCTTCGCATTCTTCTTCGTACGTCGAATATAGGTACGGCGTAAACGATTCGAACTCGGCTCCGCATGTGTCGACGCGCTTGTAAACGGGTGTTATCGAACGCCGTTTGCGATCGGCTCGAACCTCGACTTCCGGACTGCCTGTCAGGAAGAACATGCGTCGATCCGACAGGCCAAATTCCTTAGCTGCCCGGACAATATCGTCTGAGAGCTGTGACAGCGGCTTCGAATCGATCTCCGCCTGGAGTTCCATGACCTGCTTTAGTTGGTCAAGAAACCACGGGTCGATACGCGTCAGGCGATGAAGTTCCTCGAGCGAGTACCCGTTTTGCAAAGCGTAAGTCAGATACGAAAACCTTTGCGAGTTGGGCCTCGCAAGCTTCCGTTGAAGTTCTGCGTGCGGCACATCGACGAGTCGCAACGGTTTTACCGCCTCGAGCGAACGCAGGCCTTTAAAGAGGCTTTCCTTAAAGGTCCGCCCGATCGCCATCACCTCGCCGACCGATTTCATTTGAGTGCCGAGCACGTCTTCGGCTCCGGGAAACTTCTCGAACGCCCATTTCGGTATTTTAGTGACTACGTAATCAATAGTCGGCTCAAACGAAGCGGGTGTTTTTTTCGTGATGTCGTTCGGAATTTCGTCGAGTGTGTAACCGACTGCGAGCTTGGCCGCGATCTTGGCAATTGGGAACCCTGTCGCTTTCGAAGCGAGAGCTGACGATCGCGATACACGCGGATTCATTTCGATTATCCGCACATCCCCGTTCTCAGGATTTACCGCAAACTGGATGTTCGAACCGCCCGTTTCCACACCTACTTTTCGAATACAGGCTTTCGACATGTCGCGAAGCCGCTGATACTCAACGTCGGTCAGCGTCTGGGCCGGTGCTACCGTGATCGAATCGCCGGTATGAACTCCCATCGGGTCGAAGTTCTCAATTGAGCAGATAATGACGACATTGTCATTGAGGTCGCGCATGACCTCGAGTTCGTACTCCTTCCAGCCGAGGATCGATTCCTCGATAAGGATCTGCGAAACTGGCGATGCGGCGAGGCCGCTCTTGGCTATGGTTTCGAATTCGTCCGGGTTAAATGCCGTTCCGCCGCCCGTTCCGCCCAGCGTAAAAGCCGGACGAATGATCGCCGGATATCCAACTTCCTCGACGATCTTTTGCGCCTCTTCCCAAGTGTGAGCGAAACCGCCGAGCGGGCTTTGAATGCCGATCTCGTCCATCGCCGCCTTGAACAGTTCGCGGTCTTCGCCGACCTTGATCGCGTCGATGTTGGCACCGATAAGTTTAACGCCGTATTTTTCGAGAATGCCCTTTTCGTAAAGCTCGACCGAAAGATTCAGCCCGGTCTGACCTCCAACGGTGGGCAGCAACGCGTCCGGACGCTCTTTTTCGATGATCGCAGTCGCGGTCTCGACAGTCAGCGGTTCGACGTAGGTCCGGTCGGCGATCTCCGGATCGGTCATGATGGTGGCGGGATTGGAATTGACCAGAACCACCTCGTAACCTTCCTGCTTCAGGGCCCGGCAGGCTTGGGTTCCCGAATAATCAAACTCGCACGCTTGTCCAATAACGATCGGCCCGGAACCGATGATCAGGATCTTGTGTATATCGTCACGTCTAGGCATTTGCTTAAACTCGCAATTATACAAGAAAAGTGCGGCCCTCTCGAACCGCACGGTTAAATAACTACCTAGATTGGCCCTAGAAAGGAAATCTCGGGACTTTGGGGATCGACGGTATTTTCTGGTTGATCTTATTTGTTACGCCATCCAGAACGATCTTGCCGGAGATCACATCATCCAGTCTTGAGGCCGCAGCCGGGTTGACCTTCCGCAACTGATCGTTGATCTTCTTGGCCTCTTTAGCGTTCCCGCTGATCTGATATGTCGCACCGAGGTTAAACAGGCCGGCAACACTGTTCTTATCGAGGTCGACAATGCGTTTGAAGGTCGCGATCGCATTCTTCATATCGCCCAGGCCGCGGTATCCCAACCCCAGCTGATTCGCCGCTATCGCCCAGTCTCGCCTTAAACCAAGAACGGTTTTCAGCACTGTAACAGCAAGCTGAAATTCACCAAGGCCGTTATGCGTCGAACCCAGATTCAAGAGCGCCGCATCGAAGCGCGGGTCCATCTGCACGGCTACTTCCAATGCTGCCTTAGCAGCCGTGTAGCTCGCTTTGGCCTTTTCTGGCTCTTTCGCGGCAGTCTGGGCCTGCCCGGCGTTGTAGTGAGCCCATCCGACGTTTGAATTGTCGATGGCCGTCGGGCTCATTTCCCTTGCGGTTTGAAGCCGTGCGGTCGCCTTATCCCATTCGCCGGTCTTTCCTAAGCAATAACCCCATTCGCTATAAAGATCCGCGGTCTTGATCCCTTCGGAAGCAAGCAAATATTGGGCGTTTGCGTCGGCGTAGCGTTCAAGCTGACGATAAGAACTCGCCAGGTTCGCGTGTGCCTGAAAGTTTCCTTTCTGGGTTCTCACAACCTGTTCATAAGCAGCCGCCGCACCCGCGTAATCGCCTGCATTGTAGGACGCAACACCGATCTCGAATGCTGCCGGTGTGAATGCGGGTTCCCATTCCAGAGTCTTCTTGTACGAAGCAATTGCCTCCGCAGATTTTCCGGTCCGGTCGAGTATCTGGCCCTTGTAATACTGGGCTTCGACAAACCGGCCGTCCAGTTCGAGTGCCTTGTTCAGGGCGGCAAGAGCTTCGTTATCCTTGTTCTGTTTATACAGAAGGACGCCCTTGAGGAATCGGGAATCGACATTATCTACTCCCGCAGCATCCGACTTCTGCATGTATCCCTCAGCTTTAGCTATTTCGCCGCGGTCGGCATAAGCAATTCCGAGGATCGGATACAGTGTCGAATATTCCGGATTTATCGCGATCGCTTTTTCGTAGTTCACAAGCGCTTTATCCTTTCGCCCGTAGGTATCGTGGATCGCTCCGAGCTTGGCATATGCCACATCGTTGTTCGCGTCGAGCTTTATCGCCTCTTCAAAATGCACCGCGGCCGACTCACTGTTTTGGTCACCAGCTACGTCAATGCCTTTGGCCGTTAGAGCGTTGCTCAGGCCTTCGATAGCCCGCGCATTTTTTGGATTCTGCACCAAGGCGTCGCGATAATTCTTGATCGCTAGATCGGTCTGGTTCGTATCCAGAAGCCCCTCGGCTTTTACCGTTAAAGTATTTGAAAGAGCGAGCTTCCTATTCGCCTCGGCTTTTGCCGCCTGTCGCTTAGCGACGGCAGCAGCACGGCGTTTCTTTGCCACGGTTGCGATCTGCGACGACGTCTGAGCGGCGCTCTTCGGGGCTCGGGTCTTACCGGAACCCGCCGTGCTGACGCTTCCTGCACCCGATCTCGACTGCGGCTTTTTCCTCGACTCACGAAACGCGAAAACGCTCGATCCGCCCGTGAACTCTTCGCTCGCGACCAGATCCTGAGCCTTCACGCTGCGCGGTAAGGGTATCGTGGTGAGGAAAACAGAAAAAATAAGAAAAATCGAAAGATCTTTTAGCTTTAACATGACGGTCAATCAAAATCCCTCAAGATTATATAACAATGCCACCCAACCTGGAATATAATTGTTTCGCTTCAAAACCCAATAAAAACAGGCTCCGGAACGAGATCAATGTCAAACTTTTCCGCAACGGCGTCGCGGATCATATCCTTCAGAACGAGGATGTCGCCAGCACTTGCATCTCCGCGATTAATTAACGCCAAAGTGTGGTTAGTGGAAATTCCCGCCCGCCCGAGAACAAAGCCCTTACTAAAACCCGCTTTCTCGATCAACCATGCTGCCGGTATCTTGACCATCTCGCCGGCATCAAAATGCGGGATTTCCGGATAGATCCGCTCGATCTCCGCAAATCGATCACGGCTGACCAAAGGATTCTTAAAGAACGATCCGGCGCTTCGTGAGTTCGGATCATTCGCGTCGATCACCATAGATTTGCCCTTTCGGATCGCCAGCACCGCGGCACGAACATCGGCGAGAGTCGGCGTGCGATCTTGGAAGTATTCGACCAGATCGCGATATGCGATCCGTGGAGAACCGGCAGCGTCTAAGGAAAACCTGACGCTCAAAACAACATATCTGTCTCGGCTCGTAGAATTAAAGGTGCTTTTTCGATACGAGAAGTCACACTCGGAGTTTGAAAGGGCTACCGTAATTTCCTGCGCCCGGTCAAAGCAGCGAACCTCAGTGATAACCTCAGAAACCTCTTGGCCATAAGCCCCCACATTTTGGACGGGAGTACCGCCTACAAGTCCGGGAATACCGCTAAGGCATTCGACACCCGCCAGATCTCGTTCAACACAATATGCTACAAACCGATCCCAATCTTCGCCCGCTCCAACATCGAGGATGACCTTCGATCCGTCGCGAGATATCTCATTAATGCCGCCGATCGCGATCTGAAGAACCAAGCCGTCAAATCCATGATCGGCTATTAAAACGTTGCTGCCACCGCCCAGCACAAATAACGGAAGCTTATTAGCATCGGCATATTCGATCGCCGCCCTGACAACATCCTCCGATTCGGCACGCACAAAATAACGCGCCGCTCCGCCAACGCCCAGGGTTGTGAACGGAGCGAGCGGCACATTGTTCTGTATCTTGAGTTCGGGCTCCAAAACGGATGGTTACATTCTGAATAGTTGACGCTTTTTCTCGAGTTCGTCGGCTGAGGCCATGTCGATCCCTTTTAGCTTTTCGATCAGAGCCTTAAGGCCCTTGCCGTCCTTTCTGCTGATCAAAGCATTGCCGAGGGCCATGTGATATACGACGTTCTTGGGATCTTTGTCGATAGCCTGTCGAAACCACTTTTCCGCGTTCGCGAAATCATTGCTCTTGAAATATGCCACGCCAAGCGCATATCGAGCAAAATCGAGATCCGGGCGTTTTTGGATCAAACGGTTCAGAGTATCGATAGCGTTCTTGTTATCTCCCAGATCAATGTACGCGGAAGCGAGATTCTGCAGAGCAAAATCCTCGGCCGGCGGCCCAGCCTTGACCGCGATCTCGAACGCCACGACCGCTTTTTCAAGGAATGGACGCGCGGCTGTCATATTCTTGTTCTCAGCCTCGGTATGTCCGGCGCGGAAATATGCCCATCCGAGATTTACTCGGTCGATCGGATCCTGCGTGATATCAACAGCCTTTTGCAGGGCGTCGATCGCGCCGTTCCAGTCACACCGAATTCGTTGCTGGATCTTGATGTCGCAGTCCTGGCCGATCATAAAGCCGATCTTGCTTCTAAATTCAGCGATCTTGTTCTTGTCGTAATCAGGTATACGAGTGAGAAAAACGCTCGCGAGCCCGTAATTTGCCTCGGCATTCGCGTAGTCTTTGGTGATCCGATAGCTCTCGGCCAATCCCGCGTAGACTTCCCACTCGTTATTTTTTAATTTCGACGCGGCCTTGTACGCTTTTATCGCCTTCTCGTGGTTACCTAGTTCGAAATAGACCTCGCCGAGCCCAAACCACGCATCGAAGAATGCCGGACGAAGCTCGGTCGCTTTTTCATAATCGGGGATCGCGGCTTCGATCCGCTTCAGCCGTACAAGCGTTTCGGCTGAATTGAAGAAGGCATCGGCATTGGTCGGATCAAGCCGCTTCGCTTTCTCAAATTCCGCCAGAGCGTCTTCGTCGCGCTTCTGATTGACCCGAACGAGGCCGAGGAAGAAATGGCCTTCCGCGGAATCGGGAGTTTTAGCGATCGCTCGGGAAAGATAATCGTCAGCCTTGTCCATCTGGTTGTTCTGGAAATAGAGGATGCCAAGGGGAACAAATATCTCGGTCAGATCTTTGTCGCTTTCCAGCGCTTTTTCGTAGTTTGCTATCGCCTGATCGATCTCGTTGAGCTCCGTGTACGCCTCCGCGAGCCCGAAATAGGCCTCGGAGTTCCGCGAATTGAACTTCAGAGCCTCAAGGAACATTCCTTTAGCCGGGGCAAACTGTTCTTTATCGAGAAGTTCGTTGCCTTTCGCGGCGAGTGCTTCGCTGTAGCCGTTCTTGGCAAATTCGTTGTTCGCGTCGAGCTCAAGCGCGTCGCGAAACGCCGCGAGCGATAATTCCAGATCTCCCTTCGCAAGATAAAATTCGCCTACGCCGGCGAAACGCAAAGCTCCCTGAGCCGGCGGCAGTGTCCGCGACACCGGATTCTTGACCGGATCCACCTGAACGGCCTTCGGACGGCGCGGAGTGACCTTCGCGAGGGTTTCGTATTGCTTCTTGATCTTCTTAGCCGTCTCGACACGCTGAACCTTTGTTCGTGTGGGTTTCACCACAGCCACAATACGTCGAATCGCTTTGGCGGTATTTCGAAACACAAAAACGCTGGATCCGCCGGTGATGCTGCTGACCGGCACCAAGGCCTGCGCTGCCGTGACAACCGGCTGTGCAGCCATGACCACCGTCAAGAGCAAGGAAACGAAGAAATGAAGTCGCCGCGATTTTCTACACATCAGGTTCTCCAGTGCCAAAAAGTTGAAGCCGGGCGGGATAAGCCGTACGCCGCTAAGATGCCGATGCCGTGCCGATGCGTTTTCTATTTAATGCTCATCACTCGCTGACATTCTGCGAACGGAGCCGAGTGATCGTCCGGCGCAGAGCCCCGAATGGAAAACGGTTGGCAAACCGGCGGAATCGATCGTTATCCTTCAGAGCGAACAGAAAACTGTGACTGTTGTCCGCTGCCAACTTTAAGACCCGTTCGTCCGAAAGCAGCGGAAGATCTCCGATCTCGATAACAAAAGCCGTGTGCGGCAGAACGTATGACCTAAAATCCTTTCCCCGTTCCCGCAGGATGTCCAATGCCTCGGCAATCGCATTATATACGATATGTGCGTCGTGGAATACGATAGCGCCGTTCCGGGCTAGTAGATCGAGGCAAAACCTGAAATCAGCTAGTGCTGCCGCATCCGTGTGTTCGCCGTCGATAAAACAAAGATCGATCGTGTCCGTAACGCTTTCAGCGGAAATCGATCGCGTATCGCCGTCGAGCGTTTTGACCTTGGAAATGTCATCAGCCACTCCACTGAGCATTTCGAGCATTCTTTGGGTCGAATTATTGTTATAAGTCCAATCATACCCACGAGCATCCGGCTGGGACGGTGGGCGTTTGTCGATAGACCAGATCGTTTTGCATTTCGGATCAAGCAAATGCGGCTGAATACTGCCGCCAAGATACGAGCCGATCTCGAGATACGTGTAGCCTGGAACCAACCCGCGCATTGCGGCCTGGATCGCTAGCAGCGAACGCTTGTCCAGCTCGGTCGATTCGCTTCGGATCTGTGCAAAAAGCTCCGTATCCAGCTCGTTCAGTTTTTTTTCGACGTCGGCTTCGGTCATTCGCACCCAAATCTTAGGAAAACCACCGCCGAAACGCAAAGCCGACCCAACCGGCTGCTATCGCCCGGCGTTCGCCGCGTGCTCCTGGATCGGCCTGATGGTTTGGGCGGTCGAGGGCGTAGCAAGCCCTTGGCGGCTTTGCGGCATTGAACTTTGCGGCTCGGCGATCGCATTTTTTTCTTGACTTTTTGTGTCATTTGTGCTACACTTGCCACATATTTTGATCTTTGACAAACGAAAAAAGTTTTTTGCAAAATTGACGAGATTTTTGCACCGAAAATGCTGTAACACGTTCGTGTTCAATGGTTTACGTGTCTTACAGGATCGCGGACAAGGGTGCGGACAGGCCGCGGACAGCCCGCGGACAAGGTGTGGACAAAATGAAGCTAAAATACCGCTCCGGGCCAGTGTTTATGGGCGTTTGGTGCCCGAAAATGCGAAATTCCTGTCCGCGATTTTAGGTGTGTTTCCGCAATAAAATGGCCGTTTTTGACCCAAAAACGCGGCTTTTGCGCAAGAAAACCGGCTCTTTCGACAAGGAAATGAGGGTTTTCGGCAACGCATTTTTTACCGCAGAGACGCTGAGGCTCAGAGGAGAGCGAGGGTCCTGTTTTCCGATTCGTGTGATTCGTGGCGAAAAAATCTTCCGTCTTTCTCGGTTGGTGGAATCGCCCTTACTCAAGCGCGGGCTTTTGCAACGGAGGGCGAATCGCTTGTGATTACACGCGGGCTTCTGCAATTGGCGCTTTAAACTTTTGGGTGTTCGCCGTAAACTTTAGGTTACCAAACAACTAAAAGGAGAGATTGCCGAACATGAAAGCATTCGCAACTGAGAATATCAGGAATATGGCTGTCATTGGACACGGCGACGCGGGTAAAACCCAACTCGTTAGTTCGCTGCTTTACGTCGCGGGGGCCGCCCGCTGGGGCAAGGTTGATGAAGGAACCACCATCACCGATTACGAAGAAGATTCGATAGCCCGCAAAGTCTCGCTGAACAACAATTTCGCCCACCTCGAATACAAAGACACGAAGGTTAATTTCATTGATACGCCCGGGTATGCAGCGTTTGTCTCACACGCTCGACCGGCCCTGCGGGTTGCCGATTGCGCATTAGTGGTCGTGGATGGCGTTCATGGGATAGAGGTCCAGACCGAAAAAACATGGCAGTATGCGAACGAATTTCTCCTTCCGCGTTTCATGGTGATCAACAAGATCGACAAGGAACACGCCGATTTCGGCCACGCGCTCGAAACCGCTACATCCTCTTTTGCCCGATCAATAGTGCCTTTCACGCTGCCAATAGGTGCAGAAGGCGACTTCAAAGGCGTTGTCGACGTTGTTCACCAAAAGGCTTACGAATTCGACGCAAATGGCAAAGCGAAAGAGATACCAATGCCCGAAAGCGGCCGCGACGTCTTCGACCGGACCCGCGAACGCCTTATCGAGATCGTTGCCGAATCAGACGACGCTCTGATGGAAAAGTATTTTGAGACCGGCACTCTCGACGAAGAAGAGATCTATCCGAATCTCGCCAAGGCGATCGCCAGCAGCAAACTGTGCCCCGTTTATGCGGTTTCGGCGAACACTCTGGTTGGTTTGCAGATATTGCTCGACCACATTGTGGAATTCGCTCCGAATCCGGCAACACACGAGGCCGAGTACGGCTTTAAGGATAACGACATGGCCGGAGACCGTATTTCGCGAAAATACTCGAACGACGAGCCGTTTTCCGCATACGTTTTTCGCACGATCGCCGATCCATTTGCGGGCCGTATCAACGTGATGAAGGTCGTTAGCGGAAAAGTATCGTCCGACGCCACCGTGCAAAACACATCGCGTGATACGGCTGAAAGGCTCGGATCGCTGCATGTGATCTCGGGCAAAACGCTCGATAAGGTTCAGGAGGCATCGACAGGCGACATCATCGCAGTCGTAAAGCTGAAAGATACTCAAACTGGCGACACGCTTTCCGACAAGGCAAATCCGATCGTTTATCCGCCGGTCGAATATCCGGAAGCGGCGATCGCCTTCGCCATCGAGCCGAAATCCCGGGCTGACGAAGACAAGATCTCCGTCGCGCTGCACAAGATCCTCGAAGAAGATCCGTCGCTGCATTTCGACCGCGACGCGCAGACCAAGGAGTTTATTTTATCTGGTTCCGGCCAGCTTCATATCGAAACGGTCGTCAAGAAACTCGCGGATCGTTATCACGTTGAAGTAGCTCTTCATCCGCCGAAGGTTCCGTACAAGGAAACGATCACTGGAACGGCAGAGGTGCAGGGCAGACACAAGAAACAGTCGGGCGGACGCGGGCAGTTCGGTGATTGCAAGGTCATCTTCGAGCCGCTCGAACGCGGTGCGGGCTTCGAGTGGGTCGACAAGATCTTCGGCGGCGCCGTTCCGCAGAATTTCCGACCCGCGATCGAAAAAGGCATTGTCGAGGCAGCTGCCAGCGGAGCCGTTGCCGGTTATCCGATGGTCGATTTCAAGGTAACGCTCGTCGACGGAAGCTACCACACAGTCGACAGCGACGAACACAGCTTCCGCGCCGCCGGACGAAAGGCCTTCCGTGCTGCGATGGAGAAGGTAAAGCCGACTCTGCTCGAACCGATCATGGATGTCGAGGTCTTTACACCGCAGGAAGTCTCAGGTGACATCATGGGCGACCTCAACAGTCGCCGGGGCCGCGTGGGCGGCATGGAAATGCGCGGCAAGCAGCAGGTGATCAAGGCAAAAGTGCCGCTCTCAGAAATGCTCGATTATCAGTCAAAGCTGAACTCGGTCACGCAGGCACGGGGCTCGTATCATATGCAGTTTTCGCACTATGACCCGCTGCCCGGCAACCTCGCCCAGAAGGTGATAGACGAAGCCGTCGCCGCCGGAAGGGTAAGAGCTCATGATGAGGATGAATAAGTAGTCGCATGGAAATACTTATCTACGCGGTTTTCATGATCTGGGTCCTTAATGGAATTGTAGGGCCTGCGATCGGGATTGCACTCGCGGTTTCCGGGGAAAGAAACCGCGGTTGGGAATCGCCATGGGTACTAATCTTTAGAGATTTGCTAACAATTCCGGTTGGAGCTCTGATAATCGGCGGGTACCGTAACGGGTCGTATTCCGATATTGTAGCGCTGGGCATTTTCGCTGCGACCCCGATTCCCGTGGCCGTTTATATTCTGGTTAATGACCGACGACACGCACTTGAAAACGGGCGAGAATGGCGATTACTCTGATTTTACGGCTTTGCTTTTGGTGTATAATTCCGACCATGGATCCTGCGAGAAAACATTATCCGATCTCCGTCGAGATGTATCACATGATGGCGGAAAATGGAGCCTTTGCTCCTGATGACCGAGTCGAACTCATTGATGGAGAGATCATCGAAATGTCGCCAATTGGAAGCAGGCATGCACGAGTCGTGGATTTTCTAAACCGCGTCTTAGCGGAGCTGGGAACGGATTACATAATTCGTATCCAGAGCCCGATCATCGCCGGCGACTTAAGCGAACCCCAACCTGATGTTGCCGTACTTAGATTTCGCAGCGACTTTTACGGTGAGTCACATCCAACGGGGCATGATGTGGTCCTGGTGATCGAAGTCTCGGACTCGACCGTTGGCTTCGATCGTTCACGTAAGATCCCAAAGTACGCTTCCGCAGGAATACCCGAAACGTGGCTCATCGATCTCGAGTCGGGTCATGTCGAGGTTCACACGGTTCCAAAGGAATCGGCTTACGGATTGGTAAAGATCTATCTCCGCGGTGAGAATGCTGTTTCGGAGATATTTCCTGCACTCTCCCTGCCGGTCGCGGATATTATCGGTTAGGTCGACTTTTGTAGCTGGGGCTTGAGTAATTGGCCTGCAGTAACAAAAATGTCCTTTTCGGCGTATAATCCTGATATCAATTCGCTATTAAGGAGATTTTTCGATGAAGAATAGAATTACCCTCGCGTTTTTATCCTGTGCGGTCATCGCGGCTTTCGGGCTGGCGGTTACTGCTCAATCGCGGCCGCCGCTGCCGCGTCCGAGTTCGAAGGCCAGTGTTATGCAAACCATCGGCACGACCGACGTAAGCGTTACCTACAGCCGTCCCGGCGTAAAAGGCCGCACGATCTGGGGCGATCCACCTCCGGGAACGCCGGCCGGCGAGGCGACTTTGGATGACGGGCGTTCGCGCCCGGCTAACAGCCCGGTAGTGTTTTACGGAAAGGTCTGGCGTGCGGGTGCCAACGAAGCGACCCTATTCACGGTGAATGACGATGTGCTGGTCAATGGTCAGCCGCTTGCTGCTGGAAAATACAGTCTTCACATGATCCCCGGAAAGGAAGAATGGACCGTGATCTTCAACAAAGATGACGGTCAGTGGGGCAGTTTTTCGTATGATTCGAAGAAAGATGCACTCCGCGTAAAAACCAAACCGACCTGGGTTGCGGAGAGTAAGGAACAACTCTATTACGGCATCGATAACATTACGGATAACGCCGGAACCGTTTATCTTCGCTGGGAGAAAGTAAAAGTTCCGTTCACGGTCGAGATCAAAGATGTGGTCGGCTCGACAATGGCTCGTCTGAGCGCCTACGTAGCAGGTGCGAAATCAGACGATCCGGCCCCCGCACTCGCCGCCGCGAACTATGCCAAAGGTGCCAAGCAGATGGAGGCCGCGGCAAAATGGTACGACATGGCATTGAAAGCTTCCGACGAGCAGATCAAAGCAAAGTCGAGTTTTGCTAACCTCAATCGCCGCGTGAACATCCTCGTCGCCGCGGGAAAGACGCAGGAAGCGATCTCGACCGCTGAACAGGCAGTTGTCGCCGGCAAGGCCGAAAAGGTCGATACCGCGGCCCTTGAAAAAAGGATCGCGGATTGGAAAGCCGCAAAGAACTAGTTCATAAAAAAGAAACGAGGCGATCGGTGATCGCCTCGTCGGTCCAAAACACTTACCTCAAGGTTTTGTCCCGTGGAGATATAAGATCTTCACGGGTCGTTTGTTATTTGCCAGTCATATATTTGAACGCCATTGAGGCGATATCGTCCATAGCGCTTCCGTCGCGGTCGCTGTCGAGCATATTTGAAGCCATGTCGATCATAGCGTTACCCGATGACTGCGGTGCCGCCGACTGGCTTTGGCCGCCGCCGAGAAGGCCCCCGAGCAATCCGCCCAGGCCGTCGGGACCAACATTTTCCTGCTGTTTCTTTTGACCTAGATAGCTCATAACGATCGGCGCGAGAAACATCAGGATCTGTGCGACCTGACCTATGTTCAAGCCACTCTTTTGGCTAACTTCCTGAGCAACGGCTCCCTGATTACCGCCGAGGATATGGCTAAGAATCCCACCCGCATTGGCTTGCGGCGGCGGCGGGGCCACTTCCTGCTGCCCGCCGAATATCATTCCCGCCAACCCACCGAGATTATTGAGCACGCTGCCATCGCTGTGATCGTTGTCGAGCGCCGCGTTGAGACTCTCGGCTCCCTGCGGTGTAGATGCGTTATTGGCAAGCCCGTTTATCAGGGCCGGCAAAGCCATTTGGATCGCCGTATTGACCATCGAACGGTCAGCACCCACCGTGCTGCTGATCTCGTTGACCGCCTGTTCGCCTTGCTGCTGTCCGAGTAGATCCTGCAATGAAAACATAATAATTATCCCCCTAAGTTTTAAATTGTTCGGCGTGTCGATAATATTAACATACAAGTTCCCGCTTTCCAGTAAATGAATTATCCGCGTATTAACAGACGATCTACGATCATAACCGCCGTGGTCGGCGTGGCGATCCTAGCAGCACTCGCAGCTGTGCTTTGGTTGTCCCTTCCGCGAACTACCGAGGATCGGGCTTTAAAGTATGTAACGACCATTGCCGGTCTGAATGGCGAGATCGGCGAGCCGTTCGGTGTCGCGATTAACGGCGACTCAGTCTTCGTCTCCGACGGCCAGAAGGGAAAGATCTGGAAGTTGACAGCTGGTAACCTCAGTGTTTTTGCCGAAGGCTTGGACACACCGTCCGGCATCGCGTTTGATCATAGCGGGAATCTGATCGTAGCTGATACGGGTGCGAATGCTATCAAATCGATCGACGCTAAGGGCGTCGCAACGATTCTCACAACAGGCTGTGGATACAGCCGCCATGTAGCACTTGAAATGGATATGACGGAAAAGACGCCGCTAAAGGGACCGACGGGTGTTGCCGTTGGTGCTGACAACGCGATCTACTTTACCGACACATATAACGATCGAGTGTGCGTTATAGAAAAAGGTCAAGTAACCACGTTTGCCGCCGAGAAAGCTTCCAGGGGATTTATGGAAGGCAGTGTTCACGATGCTCGTTTTGATACGCCTACAGGGCTCGCCGTTTGGGGCGACAAGCTTTTGGTCGCCGACACGGGAAATAATCGAATTCGAGTGGTCGAGGCTCATGGCGACGTTTGGACGCTGGCCGGGAACGGCGAGGGCGACTTATCGAATGGAACCCTATTGTCAGCATCATTCGTCCAACCCGTTGCGCTAGCCGTTGACAATCTTGGTTCGATATTTGTCGGGGATGGCAACGCGATCAGGACTATCTCCGGTGCTGTGCCTACTGTTACGACCATCTCGGATGGGCATCGCGGATTAGCCGATGGCCTTCGATCAAAATCAAGGTTCAATCGTCCGTCGGGACTTGCCCTAAACAGTGCTGGTGAACTGATTGTCGCGGACAGCGAAAATCGGCTTGTTCGGCGCTTCTCAAGCAAAAAGGACGGTCATTCCATCACCACTTCCGAGATTGACACACTTCGCGATAAGCCGTCCGATTTTCGAAACGCTGCCCCGGCTCGCTGGCCATACGATCCGCCGACAACACCGCGAGATATTGCTGGCACACTAGGCGAGATCCGCGGCGAAATGACACGATCGGCGGAGAATGTCTGGTTTCACAACGGGCTCGATATTGCCGGTGGATACGGCGAGACGGCGAGATTTATTCGCGATGAGAAGGTGCTGCGGCCGATTGCGGCTGAGAATTTTGGAACGCTTCGTGAACTCATCCGCATGCCGACGCTTGGCTACATTCACATAAGGCTCGGGCGAAGTTCGGACGGGAAGTCATTCAACGACGAGCGGTTTCTGTTCGAGACAGACGCAAGCGGTAAGATGATCGACGTCCGCGTTCCTCGCGGGGCTAACTTCAGCGCGGGCGAGGCGATCGGTACGCTGAATCCGATGAACCATGTCCACCTCGTCGCCGGCCGAAGCGGTTCGGAAATGAATGCTCTTGATGCCTTGGCGCTTCCAGGGATCGGTGATTCGCGGCCGCCCGTGATCGAAAAAGTCGCGTTTTATGACCAAAGTTGGCTCCCGGTCGAAACCTCCGGCGGCGAATCGCGTATTAAACTCATTGGAAACGTAAGGATCGTCGCGAAGGCGTACGATCAGATGGACGGCAACGCGGAACGTAGACGCCTCGGCGTTTACAAGCTTGGCTACTCGATAAACCGAAAAGGCGAATCCGCCGTTGAGCCAAACTGGACGATCCGTTTCGACCGGATGCCATCGAACGAGGCTGTAAAGTTCGCATACGCGGAGAAAAGCCATTCGGGGGCGACCGGCGAGACGATCTTTAACTACATCGTCACCAACATAGTTTCCGGGGATGAGTTCCGCGAAGCGTTCGTCGATGCAAATGCATTGAGTGCGGGGCTATACACTTTAACCATTTCGGCGGCCGACTATTTCGGCAATGTATCTAAAAAAGAAATTGACTTCGAGGTAATAAAATGAGGATCTTTACGTCGCTTTTGCTGTTGTCGGCTTTCGCAATGCCGGCCCTTCCGTCCGAAACCGCCAAAGGCGGGCCGACATCGATTTTGGTTGCCCCGAAGGCTCCGAAGTTCTCGGACGCCGAGCGTCACGCTGAGCTGGCGAGACGCCGCGCGGCAGTTGCTGCAAAGATGGCTGACAAAAGCATCCTCGTGCTCTTTAGCGCCGAGCCGCGGCTTTATACCAACGACGTTGACTACGTATATCGCCAGGAGAACAATCTCTTTTACCTGACCGCTCTAAAGCAGGACGGAGCGACCCTCGTAATTTCGAAAGACGGTGCAAATGTCTCCGAAACGCTTTTCATTCCGAAACGCGTTCCGCTGCGGGAAGCTTGGGAAGGTAAAATGTACTCTCGCGAGCAGGTGACTCAGATCTCAGGGATCAAAACCATCGTCGATTCGTCCGAACAACCCGCATTTCTTCAGGCTCTCAAATCGAAGGCAGCTTTTGCGTCAAAAGAAGGTTCGATAAGCATCCCGACCTCGCCGGAATCGATCTATATGCTTTTGCCGCACGGCGAACGAGATGAAAATGGGCACCGCGAGTTTCGCGTCGAAGCTCAGTTCGCAAAGGAAAACTCGGGTCTCAAATTCGTAAATGCACAACCGATCTTTGCTGAACTTCGCCATGTCAAATCGCCCTACGAGTTGAAAATGATGCAGCACGCGGTCGACATCTCGAATGAAGCTCACATGCGCGCTATGGCAACGGTCGGTCGTGCCGAATGGGAATACGAGGTTCACGCGGAGCTAGAATATACATTCCGCCGACGTAACGCAGACTTCTGGGGCTATCCCTCGATCGTCGGCTGCGGGCCGAACGCTACGACGCTTCACTACGTCGAGTCGCAAAGCCCCGTCAAAAAGGGCGATCTTATGCTGATCGACGCTGCCGCCGAATACGAGCATTACACCGCCGATATCACACGAACTTATCC
Organism: uncultured Chloracidobacterium sp.; assembly: GCA_964410495.1. Lineage (GTDB taxonomy): Bacteria > Acidobacteriota > Blastocatellia > Pyrinomonadales > Pyrinomonadaceae > OLB17. Next base: position 44,218 of record CAYPGP010000014.1, on the reverse strand, counting down.
GGTTAACGGAAAATTTACCAAAGAGCAGGCTGAAATATATCAGATCGTATTCGATGCTCAGGAAGCGGTCGCGAAAGCTACAAAACCTGGCGTTACGTTCGGCCAGTTGAGTGCGATCGCTCGCAACACGATAAATGAAGGATTATTCAAACTCGGCCTGGTTACCGATAAAGATTCGCGACAGGTAGCTGTTTGGAGCATTCACGGTCTCGGCCACTGGCTGGGGATGAATGTCCACGACGTCGGCAGCTATCAGGCGCCGCTTAAACCGGGAATGATCTACACTAATGAGCCCGGTATCTACATTCGCGAGGACGCCCTCGACAATCTGCCGGACACTCCCGAAAACAAGGCATTCAAGGAAAAAGTTCGCCCGATGTTTGAAAAGTACAAGAATATCGGCGTCCGTATCGAAGACGATATGCTTGTGACAGAAACCGGCGTTACCTGGATGAGCGGAAAACTTCCCCGTACGATCGCCGACATCGAGGCTTTTATGGCCGTGGCTCCGAAGCAGGTACCGCTGAGCAAGCGCGTCCCGTCGAGCATATTTATGAATAATTCGTACGCGGTCGCCAGCCAAAAGCACTCGCACTAGGTACCGACATTTCCTGAGTTCCGTGGTCTATATGCCTTGATCACCTTAGACCACGGAACGCATTAACAGGCACGAAACAAGACAAAACCCGCCTCACTCTGTAATCTAGTGGTACGGGTGACGAATACACCGTCACCCGTCTCGACCAGATTGCCAAAAAGTACCGAAAAACCGGATCCAAGCCTGCCGCTGATCATCGTTAACCCGAGATCGGCTTCGGGGTCTACGCGTGAAAAATGGTCGCTTACGGCGAGTGAACTTCGCTCCCATTTCGGGCCGTTTTCTGTTGCGTTCACAAAAGCTCAGGGCGATGGGATCACTCTTGCGGAACGTGCCGCTCGTTCGGGTCGCAGGTTCATTATCGCCTGCGGCGGCGATGGAACGATCAATGAGGTTGCAAATGGAATTATCCGCACCGGCGAGGATGTCGAACTCGGGGTTCTTCCCTCGGGTACGGGCGGGGACTTTCGCCGGGCACTCGGCTTGCCGCTATCGAATCGCGAAGCTGCGGTGGCTCTTCGCGATGGAAACACCGAGATAATGGACGTCGGGAAGGTCACGTTTTTGTCGAATGATGGAAAAACCGAAAGCCGCTATTTCCTGAATATCTCCTCGGTCGGCCTCGCCGCCTCAGTGATCAAACGCGTAAAGGCCGCGAAGGTTTTTGATTGGGTGCCGCTCGACGGCGTTCGCGGAAAGGCAAATTTTGCCATATCGGCTCTTCAGGAAGTTATGGATATCGAGCCGGTGACGGTCAAGATCAGCGTCGACGGCGGGCAACAAACTTCGCTTCAGACCATCTGCCTTTGCGTGGCAAACTCCCGGTTCTTCGGCGGCGGTATGATGATCGCCCCCGAAGCGAAGGTAAACGACGGCTATCTCGACCTTGTGAACGTTGGCGATATGCCGACCGCGAAGATACTGATGAATTCCCTCTCGCTTTATCGCGGCACGCATTTATCACTTAATGAGGTACAGAGTAGACTGATTCGATCGATCGAGATCGAACCTGCTGTTGAGGGCGAAGGAATTCTGATCGAAACCGACGGTGAACTGCCGGGCCGGCTTCCGGCGAAGTTCGAGATCATGCCCAAAACACTTCGAATTCGCGTACCCCGTTCGTAACGATCGCCAACGCCGCCGTGCGAATCTGTAACATTTTCGTTACACTTTTGTAACGCGATCCGATGAAACGTTTTACCTGGACTTTCATTCTTTTACTTTCGGCGGCACTTTCTTCCGTTGCCCAAACTCCTTCCCCGACGCCGGTCGATGATACCGATGTCCAGTCGTGGAACGATATCAGTATTTCAAAGGCGATCCACGAGAAAGTGGACGTTGTAGTCCCGGTCACGTTCAGGTTTGGCAAGAACATCAGCCGACTTAACGAGGGACGCATCGGTATCGGGCTTGCCTTCAAACCGCATTCCCGTGTCACGATCAGCCCGACCTATTTGTATATCAAATCACGAGATGCGGCTGGGCGATTTGCCACTGAGAATCGAGTTACCGCGGGTGTTACCTATAAATTCCCTGTAAAGGTCGTAGGGTTATCGCATCGAAACATGTTCGAGTTTCGTTTTCGGCCGAACCGGTATACCTGGCGATATCGCCCATCCATAACTCTCGAAAAGCAGCTTCCGGAAAGATGGGCGAAGGGTCTAAAAGCATACATTACCGAGGATCCCTTCTACGACTCCGCCGCGGGAAGATTTTCGCGGAACCGGCTCACTTTCGGCGTAAACAAGACCCTGTCCGACCACCTTTCGCTTGACCTATACTATCTGCGCCAGGACGATCGTAATTCGACTTTAAAGGTCGCACACGTGATCGGAACTGGATGGAAGATCAAGCTCTAGATAGACGATCTCGCGGAGCGGATTTTCCTTGCTTGTTTCCACATCATTTCGTTAATATGTCTTAACAAAACTTGCCGAAGACGCCGATAAGCATGCGGCGGCACGGGGGAACCAAAAGTTCCGTGAGAACGGAACCGGGGCGTATCTGATTCTTCAGAAGAAGACTTCTTCGCTTCCAGCCCGACAGCTAACTTCGTAGGCATTGAAGAAGAAGGGCACTAGGTATCGAGAGGTTGTGAAAGTGTGCTTCACAACCTCTCTTTGTCTTTTGCGACGGCTATGCGGTCGCTGCCGGCATAGGCCGCACTATGCGAAACAAAAGCACTTGCTTTAAAAAGCAAACGCTTTAAATCGCTTGCTTTAAACTCGGGAACACTAATTAAACGCTTTAAACAAGAAATCGCTTTAAACACAAGTCCGCTTTAAACCAAAAAACAGTCGCTTTAAACAAAGCAACTGCTTTAAACAAACATATGAAGCGAATCACGATAATTGGCGGCGGAGCTAGTGGGACACTGCTGGCGGCAAATCTGCTGAAACATGCCGGAACGCGTCCGGTCGAGGTAAACCTGGTTGAGAAACGCTCCAGGGTAGGCCGCGGCGTCGCGTTTGGTACGACGCAAATGTCACACCTACTCAATGTTCCGGCGGGCCGAATGGGAGCATTTCCCGAGGAGGTGGATGGTTTTCACCGATGGCTGAACCAGAACGGCGAAGCTTACGGCCCCGATGACTTCGTCCCGCGCGTTAAATACGGTGCTTACCTACGCGATACATTTACAAATGCCGTCGAGGCCCGCTCGCCAGCTGCTCAAGTAAACCTGATCGATGACGAAGCTGTCGACCTTTCCGTAAATGGATCATCTGCCGAAGTGATGCTTCGCTCCGGCGAGATCCTGCCCTCCAATCACGTCATTTTTGCGTTCGGCAATTTTAAGCCGCCGCACCCAAGCGTGGGGGACCTTGCGTTCACCGGATCGCCGAATTATTTTCAGGATCCGTGGGGCCCGAAACTCTATGAAAACGTCGGGCCTGACGACTCAATGTTCATCGTCGGAACGGGACTATCTATGGTCGATGTGGCTCTGCACTTTAATCGGCTCGGTCATCGCGGGAAGATCAGCGCTATTTCAACCCGCGGAATGCTCCCCGCAGTCCACAAGCTTGGATACACATACCCTTCATTTGCCGATGAAGTTGATTCGCCCGAACGCATCACCGACGTTCTCAAAACGGTTCGCCGCCACATTGCACACGTTGAGAGCGGCGACAGCAACTGGCGTGCTGTGATCGATAGCTTGCGCCCGGTCACTCAAAAAATGTGGCTGAGCCTGCCCATAGCCGAAAAGCGATACTTTAAGCAGCACCTCAGCCGCTACTGGAACGTTGCCCGCCACAGAATGCCGGTAGAAGCAGCGGACGTTTTAGCGGAAATGCAGGCAAATGGCACCCTCGAGATACTGAAAGGACGGCTGACGTCCATTACCCTCGACGAAGACGGCAGATTTGACGCGCGATATCGAACGATCGAGGCGGAGGGCAAAACGGTAGCCAATGTTCTCATTAACTGCATTGGCTCGGAGGCCGATTTCAGCAAAATCGATTCGCCGTTCGTTCAAAACCTGATTTCTCGTTGTCATATCCGGCCCGACGAACTGAGACTCGGCATCGACGCGACGCCGGACGGCCGTGTGATCGGGAAGGACGGCGAGCCTTCGAAGGTCGTCAGAACGTTGGGCACGGCGCTCAAAGGAATTTTGTGGGAATCAACTGCAATACCTGAGATCCGCGTCCAGGCGCGTGACCTCGCCTTGAATCTGCTGGCCGATTAGCACACAATAACGGCGGTTCGCCAATGACGTCCGGCTCGCGATAACCTTATGCCCGAATCATTCCTAAAAATGCTCATCGACTCCTTCGAAAAGCGTCCTGAGAAGGTCGCAATGAGGATCGTAGGTAACGACGACGAGGTTTACACCTTTGCCGAGATGCTGCAGAAGGTCCGTTCGGTCGCCTATAAGCTTGGCCAGGAAAACGTCGAGTTCGGCGACCGCGTCGCCCTGATCGGCGAAAATCACCCTTCGTGGGCTATCGCATACCTCGGAACGCTCTATCACGGAGCGGTCTGCGTCCCGATGGACCCGCACGGCGAGATCGAGACGATCACCAATTTCCTCGAAAATTCAGAAGCAAAGATCGCCTTCCTTTCGCCTGATCAAACCAAGAAATTCTCGCAGATCGAAGAAAAGCTCGGCCGTCATATTCCGGCTGTCGTATGGAATCTCGAAAATTCGACCAACGGTTTTCGCAAGTTCGATGAATGGACATCGACCGATTTTCCTGAAAGTTTCGCGAAAGAAGTGCCCAAAGCCGCGGGCGATGACACCGCTTTGCTTATATACACCAGCGGAACGACAGGAAAACCAAAAGGCGTTCCGCTGACGCACGGTAACATCGTGGGCGAGCTTTCCGGCGTCAACGACGTGCTGAAACTCGACGATAAAGAGCGGATCTTAAGCCTGCTGCCGCTCTTTCATGCTTATCTTCAGATCGTAAACCTTTGGGTCGCAACTACATTCGGGCCGCAGGTTGGGTACCTAAAGGAACTCACGCCGGCGGAACTTTCCGAATCGATGAAGGTGTTCAAACCGACCATTCTCACGACGGTGCCGCGCCTTTGGTACATTTTTCACAAGAAAATATTCGACGCCGTCGAGGCAAAGCCGAAACCGGTGCAGATGTTGTTTCGCACGATGCTTGCGACCAACGGATTTCTCCGCGATACGTTCAAGGTAAACCTCGGCAAGAAAATGTTCGCTCAAGTACACGAGTCGTTCGGCGGGAACCTTCGTGTCGCCATTTCGGCGGGTTCGCGGTTTGATGAAGCAGTCGCAGAGGATTTTCATCGGCTCGGATTCACGATCATTCAGGGCTACGGACTGACAGAGACGAGCGGCGCAGCGACGGCAACGCCCGAAGACGACAATCGCGTCGGTTCCGTCGGAAAGCCGATGCGCGGTGCCGAGATCAAGATCGACAACCCGGACGCTGAAGGAGTCGGCGAGGTTTTGATCCGCGGGACCATGGTCTTCGACGGGTACTATCAGAACCCCACCGCGACTGCTGAGGCATTTACCGAAGACGGATGGTTCCGCTCCGGCGACCTCGGAAAGATCGATAAAGACGGCTTTCTCTACATCGTCGGGCGCGGCAAAGATGTGATCGTTCTTCCTTCGGGCAAGAACGTTCACCCCGAAGATCTCGAGGTTCACTATCTGAAATCGCCGCTGGTCGGTGAACTGGCCGTAATCGGCCTTGCGGACGAATCCGAAGCGAGAGCAGGAGCTGAGAAGCTGGCTGCGGTGGTCGTGCCTGATTTCGAATATCTGAAAGCCCAGGGCATCGCTAATTCAAAGGAGGCCGTCCGCCATAACCTCGACAGCATCGGCCGCGAACTGCCAGAGTATCAACGCGTGCGTGATTACATCATCCGCGTCGAACCGCTTCCCCGCACCGCGACGAACAAGATCAAGCGATTTCAACTGAAGAAAGAGATAGAATCGGGGGTCGTTGCTACCGAGGCCAAGGAGATCAAGGCTTGGGACATGTCCCCTGAAGAGCAGGAACTGGTCGAGTCGAACATCGGACGGGCTGTGGCGAACGCCATAAAAGCAAATGCAAAAGACGTCGGCGTGGTCCATCCGAAGATGAATCTCGAGATCGACCTCGGACTCGACAGCCTTGCTCGTGCGGAGACCTTCGCTGCTCTCGAACAGGCATTCTCCACCGAGTTCGACGGCGAAGAGGCTGCACAGGCTCTGACTGTTGGCAATGTCATCGACCTCATCAAAAAGAACGCGGGCGAAGATGCAAGTGCCGCCGATGTCGCACTGAACTGGGGCGAGATCGTTCGCACGGCGGATGACGATTTCCCCGAGGTACGCGGCGTACTGAAACCGAGGCCGATCTTTTCGGTATTCGCCTTCCTTGTTTACAAGCTGTTTTATCTGATCTTTTTGGTTTTCATGAGACTTGAGGTTCGCGGCATGGAAAACCTTAAGTCACGGCTTAATTTAGCTGAGAATGGAAGTATCGCGGAGCCATTTCTCATTTGCCCGAATCACCAGAGCTTCCTCGACCCATTCGTCATTTGTTCCAACTATCCCTATCGACTGTTCAAGAACATCTTCCACGTCGGCGCAAGCGAGTTTTTCGAGGGTTCGCTTATGAAAAACATCGCGAAGATGCTAAATGTCGTGCCCGTCAACCCGGATACAGAATTGATGCGAGCAATGAAAGCCGGGGCGATAGGCCTGAAAAACGGGCGGGTGCTGAACATCTATCCCGAAGGCGAACGAGCCTTCGACGGCGAACTCCACGGCTTCAAGAAAGGCGCCGCGATCCTAGCGACCGAGCTCGACATGCCGATCATACCCGTTGCCATCGACGGCCTGTACAAAGTCTGGCCGCGAAACTCATGGAGAATTCGCCCGGCAAAGGTAAAGATCACCATCGGCGAACCCATCTACGCCAAAAAGATCGCCGAATTACCAGCTCTGGATTCAGGCGAGTTCTCTGGAGAGTATGTTGTTTCCCAGTCAAAGGACGTCGCGTACGAACGCGTCACCGCACACCTCAAACAAACGATCGCTGATATGATCGAAGAAATGCGTAAATAAAACTCCGACTTGATCAACCCACGCGTGACATCAATCCCCGTCGCCAAGGAGCTTGCCCTGCCAAAGTTTCTGCCCGGCGGTCGAGGTGTAGAAGCCGAAGACGGCGAGAGCGAGCAGCGTCAGAATCCATGCAGCATAGCCGCCTGTGTACCATGTCCCAAATGGAATGGCTCCATCAAACGCGAACAGCCAGAAAGTGATCATAGCGAGCACGCCGAATCGAGCCGGCAACAGGATCACGACAGCCGCAAAAAGCAGGTCCGAAACAATTCGCGGCGTGCCACCGCCATAGGTTACTGAATCTACCACCATAATGCCCGAAAATATCAACAGAACCACCGCCGTTCCAAGCCACTTTCGCCTCATCAGCAGGCCGGAAAACAAGATGACAAAAGAAATAAGAAAGGCAGCGAACAGGCCGAGGCTAAGCTGATCCAGAAGATCTGCCGGAAATCCGCTTACGCCTGCGAGGGCAGATATCCGAATGGACGGAGCCTTGGTCGGTTCGCCCATCGAAATAGGAACGAGATACGTCAAGAGCCTATCTGCCAAGATAAGGACCGAACCTGTAACAGCCCCGATCAGCACATCACGCCCGACCAGCGGGTCGCGCAAATCGCCGGCAAGCAACCGGTTCCACGAGATGACGCGTTCGGGCACGCTTTTTCGCATATAGGGTTCAAAGGCGAGATACATCAAGCCCGGGAAGACCGACCAATAGAGAGCGCTTTGGAGTCCGGTGATGATCAATTCGCCCTCTTCGAGACCTGCGACGTGGTGGGTAGTAAAAGCCCAGAAGAGCATACGCACAACGAACAAGAACAGCATTATGCGAAATGCGCCCCTGACATCGCTGCGGCCGGCGCGGATATTCTTGACAGCCAGCCATCCGCTGATGAAAAGAACTCCGAAATAAAACGAGATCATTATGCCAATTACGCTCATTTCTGCGACGCTTTGAGGGCCGCTGGGCGATTGCCCCGGCGGCTTGCTCCACGGCTCAACTATCTCAAAGCTGACGAGTTTGCCGCGATACGCGGCGGCTTCGATCCGGATCGCGACCTCGCTGTTATCGGGATACGTGCCGGAGAAGGCACGCCGATCGTCGAATGCATCCGGCGGCGTCCACTGCGGCTCGACGGATTCGAAAGCCCCTATGTCAAACCCGGCATCTTTGAATACGCCGGCCCAGTCAAACTCTCCTTTCTCTGCCGCCGGCTCATCGACTCTCGGTGGAACGCCGCTAAAATACATCAACCGCCCTTTTGTATCGAGACGGAGCCGTGCCATCCCGGGCTCGGTTTGCGGTGGATCCTGCTCGGACACCTTCCAGTCTCCGCTGGGAACTAGTGACAAGGGACTGGTCCGATACCAAAAGTACACGCCCGCAGGCTGTCCCGTCGCAAGTTGCTCCCATCGGTCAGGGGACTGGTCGTTTTTCTCGGTATGATTTAGGAACTCGTAGTTTCCATAAAAGCTGGAATAAGAATCGCTCTGGCGATAACCGTATTTCTCGACCAGTTCACGGCCGCGTTCCCGCAGAACCTCGCCCGATTTATCGAGCGGAACAAACCGGTACATCTGTGTGTACTTCGACGTCAACGTGCCAAAAATTATGCAAAAAATGACAGCGGCGAGCATAGCAAAAGCAACAGCCGGGCGGAGCGAGCCTTTCTTCGGCGAGGCCGCGACCATCTCAGGCGTCGGCGTTTGTCCGGCGTCGAGTGCGATCTGCATCGGGTTGCCGCCGGGCAATGCCATCGCAACCTGCAATGCGGACTGCGGACGATCTTTCGGATCTTTCTCGAGGCATTGAGCGATAACACTCTCGACCAGTGGATCGATGCCCTTGACGATCTCGGATGGATTGGTCGGCGTCTCACTCTGGTGCTTTTTGATCAGCTCCGGAATGGTCGCCGCTATGAACGCCTGTTTGCCGGTGAAGATCTCGTAGATCACGAGGCCGAGAGCGTAAATGTCACTGCGTGTTGAGACTTCCTTTCCCGTGATCTGTTCGGGAGCCATGTAGGCCGGCGTCCCGGCTCGAATGCCGTCCTTGGCGATCTCCGATTCGATCCCGGCGATGCCGAAGTCGGTGATTCGGGCGACGCCCTTCTTATCAATGATGATGTTTGCGGGTTTGAAGTCGCGGTGCAGTATCCCGGCCTTATGTATCGCCTCCATCCCGACGCACAGCTGCCGCGATATCTCGACCGCCCTTTCGTGCGTAAACCTTCCAACCCTTGTCAGCAGTTCGGACAGATCGTCGCCATCAACAAACTCCATCGACAAAAAATGCCGCCCGTCGATCTCACCAATGTCGAATACACGGCAAACGTTCACATGAGAAACCTGTCGCGCGTTGCGCACCTCCGCGTGAAAACGTTCGAGCATTTCGCTGTCGTTTTGGTAATGGTCGGGCAGGAATTTGAGCGCGACCATCTGCGAGAGCTTGATGTCCTCGGCCTTATAAACCTCGCCCATCCCGCCCTTGCCTACAAGGCTTATTATGCGGTAACGGCTTGCGAGCACGGTCCCGGCGACAAAATCACCTTTCAGCGACCCGCCGGTCGTATTGCCCTTGATCGCGGTCTTGTTCTCGTTGCCCGATAGCTGTGTTGGATCTTCCATAAGCTTAGGTCCACGTATTCTGCGTAGAATACGACCGACACGCGAGAGCTTTGTGCTCCGCAACCCCCTCATTCTCCGGCGTTTAATTTGTTTTGAACTGCTTTTGAGCTAGTATAGGGCTTTTCTGGGGGAAATAACCAGAAACAAACTGATATGCCAACTATCGCAATCGTCTGTGGAATGCTGTTGTCGCTGATCGGGATCGCTGGTTATGCGTACGGAATGATGAACGACTCGGCGAGTGTTACCGCTCTGATCCCATTCTTTTTCGGAACGGTGCTCGAGGCGTTAGGATTTGTCGCTAAAGGAAATGAAGGATTACGCAAGCATCTGATGCACGCAGCGGTCGTCATAGCCCTGCTCGGCTTTCTAGCTCCGCTTGGCCGCCTGCTGCCGAACATCGGCAACCTGACGATGTCGGCAGCCGTCTTGTCGCAGATCGCAATGTCGCTCGTTTGTCTTGTTTTTGTTATTCTCGCGGTTAGGTCGTTTATCGCTGCTCGGCAAAATCCTTAATTTTCGCCTTTTTTGATCGTATCGAGACCGATCTCGATCAGCAGGCCGCCGTTGTAGTTTTGTGCCGTTATTGTTCCTTTATGGGCTTTAACGGCGCGTTCCGCTATTGCGAGGCCGAGCCCCGTACCCCCGGTTTTGCGTTCCCTCGCTTCTCCGACGCGGTAAAAAGGCCGGAAAAGATTTGCAAGTTCATCCTCAGGAACGCCGCCGCCATGGTCGGAGATTCGGAGGATCGCGTGGCCGTTTTGGCGGGTCAGCGATACGTCGACGGCTGTCCGTTCTTTGGTGTATCGGACCGCATTTCTAAGCACATTTTCCACAGCGCTTCTCAAAAGGTTCTCGCTCCCCATCAACGGACAGCTGTCCACAGCCGAGACTTCGACAAATTTGCCTTTCGCCTGCGCCTCAAAATCGGCGTCAGCGGCGACGTCTTTGACGATCTCAGCAAGGTCAACACGCTTTCGCTCAACCTCTTCCGAGCCACTTTCAAGCCTCGCAAGCGTGAGCAAACGGCCGATCATTTCGTTCAAACGGTTGGATTCGTTCTCGATCCGGTCCAGGATGGGAAGGGTACTTTCGTTCGCCTTTTTCTTCGCGATCTCGAGAGCGACGTTCATTCGCGCAAGAGGTGAGCGAAGTTCATGCGAGATATCGCTGTTCAGCCGCTGCTGAGTGATGATCAGATTTTCGATCCGCTCGGCCATGACGTTGAAATCGCGGGCCAGATCGCCGATCTCGTCGCGTCTGCGTCCAAGTCTCGGGATAACGCGAGTCTGCAGGTCGCCATCAGCCAGCTGATTCGTCGCTTCCCGCAATTTGCGTATCGGTGACGTCAAGTAGCGGGCAAGAAGATAACAGAGAGCTATCGCAGTAAGTAATAATCCGATCAAGCGGCCATACGCAGCTGTCGAACCCCAAAACAAAGATGGTGGAGCCGAACGTTCCCACTGGAAGATAAGCACCAGCCGTCGGCCGTCCGGAAAATCAACGGGAGCGGCACCTAGAGTCCGTTCCTCAGTTGAAAAATCCGTTTCAACCTGGCCGCTTGCTAGTGTTTTGTCGACCAAGTCGTTAACATCTTTTGAGACGATCGGATCGCCCGACCAGAGGACGTTATTTGGACCAACGAGACTGACCTGGCGTGGCGGCTCGAGGTTTTTAAGTCGCGTCAAAAACGTTCTCAAGCCGGGTTCGCCCTCAGCACCTACGATCTGCGTCGCCGTTCCACCATAGATCGTCATCTGGTTTCGCGTATTCCGCTCGAAGCGGCTCACCGTCGGCTCGGTTTGGAATGTTCGCGTGACAAACATCATCACGCCGATCATCAGGCCGACCGCCGCTAAAAACCACAAAAAGATCTTGACGAATAACTTCATACCAACGTGTAAATGTAGCCTACCGATCGAATAGTCTTTATCCGCTCGGTACCGTCCGCCCGCTCGCCCAGCTTTTTCCGCAGATTGCTGATGTGCATATCGAGACTGCGGTCATACGGCGACAGCTTTCTTTCAAGAACGGTTTCGCTTAAGTCTTCCTTCTTAACTATCTTTCCTGCTTCCTTCAGCAGTTCGAAAAGCAATCCGAACTCAACCGAAGTCAGGTTTAGTTCGGTACCGTCAAGTGTCGCGATCCGGGACGCGGGTGATATTTGAATGCCATCGACGTCTAGTTTTTCATTGCCTTCGCCGTCGGCTTCTGTCGTCGCGGTTCGTCGGAGGATAGCGCGGAGCCTCGCCGCAAGTTCACGCGGATTGAACGGCTTCGGCAGATAATCATCCGCACCGATCTCAAGCCCGACTATCCTCTCCATATCATCACCGCGAGCGGTAAGCATGATAACAGGAAGCTTCGACTGCTCACGCAGATTTCGCAGGACGTCGAATCCGTTCATCTTCGGGAGCATGACGTCCAGGATCGCCATGTCATATTCGCCGGTCAGCGCTCGTTCTAGCCCCGACGCGCCGTCGTTGACGCAGGCGATGTCGAAGCCTTCGACCGTCAGGTATTCTGATACCAGTTCGCAAAGCTCTTCGTCGTCGTCGATGATAAGGATCTTGTCCATGTCGATAGCATTCTAATCTAATTAACTACCCTTTTGTTACGGTTTTACAATTCTTTACACATCCTAACGCTTTACCTACATTCAAGCGGGATTCTCTTTCGTTTCTCACTTCGGCGGACCAAGAATGCCGCCTGAATTTATACGGAATGATACTTAAGGAGTTGACCATGAAAAAAGTAATAGTCGGTGTCGCCGCGGCGGCACTGTTTATAACGGGGACGATCTTCGTCTTCGCACAAAGATCACGCAGCCACGAACACGGAGGCTTTCGTCAGGGTGGTTTCGGCAAAGCGGGAATGCTCCTTCGCGGGATCGATCTGACCGAGGAACAGCGATCCAAGGTCAAGAAGATCTTCGAAGCAGGTAAGACAACCATAGATCCGCTGCGTGAACAAGTACGCGCGGGCCGCGAGAAGCTTCGGGATCTTGGCAAAGACGGTAATTTCGACGAGGTACACATCGAGGCGATAGCTGCCGAGCAGAGCGGAGCAATGACGAAACTGATCGTGGAAAAAGAGCGAACGAAGGCTCAGATCTTCGCGATCCTAACCGACGAACAGAAAGCGAAAGCGGCAGAAATGCACCAGAATTTCGAACGTAAGTTCCGATCGCGCGGAGCCAAGGCAGATCGGGCTGCGGGAGCCGAATTCTAACGCCAGTCACACGAAGCAAAAAGCCGCCAGGATAACATTCTGGCGGCTTTTTCTGTTGAATACGGGTTTCGAATCACTTGATCACATCTACTCGTGTTGCCGAGGCAAATCCTGCCTGTTTCCCGTCATGTGTTATCAAGCTCACCTGCGTAAAGCCGTTGTCTTTTCCACTCGCCAGGATCTTGTTTAGTATCTCGGTTTTCTTCTCCTTCGGCAAAGTTTCCCATGATGGAAGTAACAAGCCATAAAACGTTTGGTCGGTTATTCGGCCCGTGGTGACATGATCCTTATACACGGGATCGTCGATCGTCATCTGACGGACGTCACTCGTTTTTACCGGTTCGCTCGCGAAGTAGTTTGCGTAAACGTAGATCCCTAGAGATGCAGCGATAAGCAAGAAACACACGCCTACCAGCCATTTATTCATCGAACTAATGCTGACCAGCACTTTCTCGACTATCGGATGACGGGTCGGAGCCGCGGCCGTCGCGACCTTCGCGGGCTCATACGGGATAGGAGTCGTATGTATCCGTTCTTCGGCTGCCTCTGTTTCGGGGTCCTGCTCCGGCTCAGTAAGTGGTCGTTTTAATATATCAACCAGTTCCAACGTTCGGCCGATCCCTTCAGCAACGGTGTCGTCGTACAGATCTCCGTACTTGGACTGGACGGAGTCGGCATCCATTTTATGGCGTTCAATATCGATGAGCCTGACGTATGCGTTCCCAATTCGAACGTTCGCGTCTATCGCGGAGGCCAAAACCGTCGGCGCATAAAACAGCTCACCGATGCTTTCCTTGAAGGTCCTGACACGGCCGAAAAAGTCCTTCTCGATCAATTGATCAAAGCTGCCGGCATTCTCAGCCTCGATCGCAAGGTCCTCAAAGCTTAAGGCCGCGAGCGAAATATTTGAATCGTCTTCTTCGGCCCCATATAAAGCGATGCTTGACCAGTCACGGTAGAGCGTGTGGATATGCGTTAGCGTTTCCTCGCGGTTGAAAAGCGAGATCCTCACTTCGTTTTCAGTCGCTCGTGAGAACAACCGTGTGATCACAAAATCGAACTTCGAACGGACCGCCTCGGAATACGGCAAATTCCTGTAAAACCGTCCGAGTGCGACAAGGGCCTGCGATGATAGCGGCGGACGCGAACTCTCACAATACTGGCGCAGGTTTGCGACTGAAATTGCCTTATCCCGCTCCGAGAGCGCGGTACACCATGCCTCAGTTTCGGTCATCAGCCGAAATTCCGCTTCCTTATGCTCGTTCGAGTTTTCGTTCTCGGTTACTTGTAGAAATGTATTTAAGGCCTTCTTCGCCTCGAAATCGTCGAAGATCCTGGGTTTGATCTTCATGTACTCACGCTCGACGCCGGTCAGCACGTGCTCGACCATTTGAAGGTTTGAAACCTCCGCCATCGCGCGTTTTCGATAAAATTCTTGTCCGTTGCGGGGCTTTCTGTGGAGTTGTGGCTCCTCCGGCCTGACGTCAGGGACGACGGTGTCTTCAAGGTGGGCCGTGTAATCTTCCTCCACGGCCTCGTCAGTCCCGCTTTCGATCTCGTCAGTCGTTCCAAAGCGCTCGAATGCCGCCGGCTCGTCAGCGTTCGGAACCGCGGTCTCTTCAAGATCTGAAGTATCCATCTCGGCGAGATGATCGTCGATAACGGACTCTTCGAGAAGGTTCTCCTGCTTGAGTTCAACTATTAGATCTTCAAAAACATTCATGACGTGTACTTATCGGGGCAGGATAGTAACGGGAAGTTTAATCGCAATTGGAGCCGCACGCCGGTAAAACTTGTTTCACCTGGCCGGCCTCGGTCAGCTCGTACAAATAGACGCCTTCGCCGGGGATCGTGCGCGAAGCATTGATGGTATAACCGGTTCGCAGATCGGAGTCCGCCGTTGGGCCGATCATGGTCACCGTGAATGGTCCGCGAATAACGTCCGTTCCGGCTGTGGTTCCGATACCGCCGCCCATGAAGCTATTCAGTTCATTGAGCCGCCCATAACGACCGTTCGTGGTCGCGTAGCTAAGCTGCGTAGATGCGACCGTTCGAAGGGTCGCGGACATGCCTCGGTTCTCAGTCGCGTGGACGGCCTTTCGCAGATAAGGGATCGCTATAGTGGCGACGATCCCGATGACTGCGACCACGAGCAGGAGCTCGATCAACGAAAATCCGCTTTGAACCTTATTCTTCATGACCGTTAAACCTCTTTACAATGATGATGTCGAGAGAAAGTGACACTTTTTGGCACTCGATTTTTGACAAGATTCGGCATTAGCCGAGCCATCAGATCGTCGTGTCACTCCAATTTCTCATTGTTTCCCCATTTATCAGGCGGTTAAGCCTTTCGCAATCGGTCAATTTGCAAGCAATGTGCCAGAGAACTCGGCACAACTACGGTCGTTCGGAACGCGATCACCGACCCGGAACGATTTTCAACATCCCTATTGGTTTTTTCCGCGTTATTTAATAAACTAATCGTTTTTGTTGGTCGTGTTTTCACTAGACGGATCGAGAGGGGGTTACGACAACCATTGAGCACAGTCATTGAACAGAGCATCGAAACCTACGGCATCGATAATTGGGGGGCCGATTATTTTGGTGTCAATAAGAAAGGAAACCTTGTTGTTCATGCTCCCGAGAACGAGAATCTAACTGCCGACGTAAAAGAGATCATCGACGATCTTAGAAAACGCGGAGTTAACACGCCCGTTCTCCTGCGTTTCCCCCAGCTACTTTTTGGCCAGATCCGTAAGCTTCAGACAGCCTTTCGCAAATCCATAAAAGAATTCGAATATCAGGGCGGACACCTTTGTGTATTCCCTATGAAGGTCAATTCGAACCGCGCCGTGATCGAAGAATATCTACGCGAAGGAACGCGCTACAATTTCGGACTTGAAGCGGGCTCAAAAGCCGAATTGTACGCCGCCCTGGGACTCGAGCAGGCCAAAGACAGTTTGCTGGTGCTGAATGGCTTCAAAGATCGAGAGTTTATTGAGCTCGCCTTTGCCGGAGCCGCCGCCGGAAAGAATGTCGTAATAGTTATCGAAAAATTGAGCGAACTCGATCATACGCTCGATCTTGCCGAAAAACTGCATTCCGAGAACCCCGATACCGAGATACCGACGATCGGCGTCCGCGTAAAACTCTACTCAAAAGGCTCGGGAAAATGGGAAAAGTCCGGCGGCGAGGCGGCGAAATTCGGCCTGACCACGACCGAGATACTTGAAGTCATTCGGCGCCTGCAGGAAGCGGGCCGAATCGACATGCTCAAGCTGCTTCACTTTCACATCGGATCGCAGCTAACCGACATCAAGCGGATCAAGAACGCGATGAAAGAGGCGGCACGCACTTACGCGAAGATCCGCCAGATGAAGATCCCCATAGAATTTCTCGACGTCGGCGGCGGCATGGCGGTCGATTACGACGGCTCGCGGACTTCATTCGAATCTTCGGCCAATTACAACGCCCGCGAATTCGCAAACGACGTGATTTACGTGATCAAGACCGTCTGCGATGACGAGAACGTTCCTCACCCGACCATCATTCAGGAATCGGGCCGTTACTTATCGGCTTATCATGCGATCCTGGTAACCAACGTGCAGGACGAGATCGAAACCGTTGTCGAACATCATGAGGCCGAAATGAAGCTCGACGCGAACGATCCACAGATCGTTCACGAACTCCACGACCTTCGCGATACGATCAACGCAAAGAACTATCGTGAGTATTATCACGACGCACTCGAGAATCGAGATGAGCTGTTCACGATGTTCAATCTCGGGCTCATATCGCTCGAAGCGAAAGGCAAAGGCGAGGTCCTGTTCTGGGACATTTGTGAAGCGGCAGACAAATTCGCCCAGCTTAAGAAATATGTCGCTGAGGAATTCGACGAACTCCGTCAGTTGATGTGCGCGAAATATCTCACCAATTTCTCGGTTTTTCGCTCCATGCCGGACAATTGGGCGTTGGAACAACTATTTCCGATCATCCCAATTCATAAACTCAACAAAAAGCCGACAGAATATGCTACGCTTTGTGATATAACCTGTGATTCCGATGGGATCGTAGACAAGTTCGTTGATCTGCACGATGTTAAGCCCGTTCTCGAACTTCACAAGCTCGTCAAAAATGAGCCCTATTATCTGGCAATGATGCTGGTCGGTGCCTACCAGGAAGTTATGGGAAATAACCATAACCTTTTCGGCATGCCGCACGAAGCGCATATTTTTATTGGCGAAGACGGTTACATAATTAAGAAAGTTATCTACGGAGCGACCCTCGGCCAGGCTGTCGGCTCGGTGAGGTTCGACCCGGAAGGGCTGCACGACACGTTCAGAAAGTCCGTGCTGCAAAGGATCAAGGAAGGCAAGCTGTCGAACAGTGAGGGCAGCAAAGTGATCGAATTTTATGAGGATCAGGTCGAAAGTTACACATACCTGACCCCGAATGGGAAATAGAACTTATGGTTGCACAGAAGAAGGCTAAGGCTTCGAAGTTTTTAACGGTTCCGACACGTCCGGTTCCGATCGATCGTGACCGCTCGGTCGCGGGCCTTTTGGAAAAAATGGAAGGCGCCGGGTTTGGCGCTAAACAGTTGGCTGAGGCACATCGCATTTGGCTCGACATGCTCGATGACAACTCGACGATCTATCTATGCGGATCGGGCAATTTGATCACATCGGGCATGCGCCGGTTGATCGCTTATGTGATCAAGAATCGCTTTGTGGACGTTATCGTAATGTCGGGCAGCGTGCTCTATAACGATATTCACGAGATCCTCGGCCGCAATCATTACCAGGCTCATCCGAGCATGAGCGACGAAGAGCTCGAATCCTCGGATGTTTATCGCATCGGCGACGTTATAGTCAATCGCGAGGAATATCAGGAAGCCGACGAATGGATCGGCAGCGTGATCAATCAGCTTGAACTTACGCGTTCTTACTCGATCCGTGAGTTTTTGCACCTGCTCGGCCGTGAATTGTCCGAGATCGCGCACGAAGACGGCATTCTGACCTCGGCGTTCAAGGCTCGCATCCCGGTTTTCTGCCCCGATCTTCCGGGTTCGGAACTCGCCGTGGGCATCGCCCGTGCGAAGTTTGAGAAGAAGATCCAGATCATGTTCGATACAACGCAGGATACGATGGAACTCAACACCATCGCCCAGCGAACCCGACATTCGGGCGTCATCGCACTCGGCAACATGGACAGTCAGGCACTCGTCAACATGACCGAGCTTTCGTCCTACATTACACGCACGACGCCACGCGGCCACAAGTACGCCATTTCGATCTCGACCGACAGCGCTCCGCTCGAAATTCGCACTCCGTCCTACGGCGGCTGCCACACGTCGATCTTCGGGAAACTCGCGAAAGGAGCAACCACGGCCTACGTTCCGTGCGATCCTTCGATCGCTCTCCCGATGATAATCACCGCGCTTTCGCAAACAGCCGCGAAGTTCATGAAAGGCCGCAAACGCCCGACGTTCAGCTTCTCGGGCCGCGAGATGAATATCGATGTACCGTAGATCGAAGCCGCAGATGTAATTAAGAAGACCGTCCGGGATCGATACGGGCGGTCTTTTTCAATGTTTCGTTCAGTTGAACTAACGCAAAAAGGCCGTTTTCCTGAACATCGACAACCTTTTTGTCGTAACAGACACTATATATTCGGCTGACAATCCCCAGTAAACTGCCGTAATATTGACTAGTAATCTGGAGTCATTCAATTCATGGGCATTAAAAAGTTTGTCATCATCTCCGCCATCGGAATTTCAACCATCACCGCCGGCTGCAAGACCGGTCTGTTGAACGGGGCGGAAACGCCGCCGGTCAATCAGCCTGCTGCACCGGCAATTCCGCTCGTTGTCGACGGCACGCGGACCTCATACGCTGACGTTGTGGAACGCACATCACCCGCGGTCGTGCGGATCGAGGCCGAACAGAAACAGCAGGCGAGGCCTACGGTGCAGGGCCCGGCGGACGATTTTTTCCGTCAATTCCAGATCCCGCAGCAGCAGGAACGCCGTCCGCAGATCGAGCGCGGCGTCGGATCGGGCGTCCTTGTTTCGGCGGACGGTTCGATCCTGACGAATCACCACGTGGTTGATGGGGCGACCAAGATCAAAGTGCTAATGAGCGACAACAAATCGTATGACGCGAAGATCGTCGGCTCCGACCAACCGAGCGACCTCGCGGTCCTCAAGATCGAAGGCACTAATCTTCCCTTCCTGAATCTCGGAAATTCCGATTCGGTCCGCGTCGGTGACATCGTCCTGGCGATAGGTAACCCGCTGGGCATCGGCCAGACCGTGACGGCCGGTATCATCTCGGCGAAAGGCCGCAGGACCGGCTTGAGCGACGGCAGTTTTGAGGATTTCCTGCAGACTGACGCTCCGATCAACCGCGGAAACTCGGGCGGTGCGCTCGTCAACCTTAACGGCGAACTCATCGGCATCAATTCGCAGATACTTTCCGGTGGAGCCGGCGGCGGCAATATCGGCATCGCGTTCTCGATCCCGTCGAACATGGCGAAATCTGTGATGGACCAGCTGATCAAAGACGGCAAGGTCCGCCGCGGCATGCTCGGCATCAACATCCAGAACGTCACCGACGAACTCGCAAAATCGCTCGAGCTCGAACAGCGTAGCGGCGTGATAGTCAGCAATGTTCGAACAGGAAGTGCGGCTGAGAAGGCCGGACTCAAGCGAAACGACCTGATCGTCGCCATCAACGGCGAAAAGATCGACGACAGCAACGTGCTGCGTAACAAGGTCGCGGGCTCGACACCGGGCAGCGAGATAAAGATCACGGTAATGCGTGAAGGTAAACAAGTCGACCTGACCGCGACGCTCGACGAATTCAAGCTCGATTCAGACCGCGAGACCGGCAGCACGGGCAGCGAGAATGCTCCCGGCCCGCAGAAAGAGTCGGGCAAACTCGGCCTGGGGCTCGAACCGGTCACCCCGCAGAACGCCAAGCGGCTAGGGTTGGAATCTGAGAATGAAGGAATGGTCGTGACCGATGTCGACGCAGGCGGGCCCGCCGCGGAAGCGGGCATCTCGCGGGGCGACGTGATCGTCGAGATCAATCGGAAGCCCGTAAATTCGATCGCCGATGTTCGCACCGCCCTCGAAGGCACCAGCGACCGCCCGATCCTGCTGCTCGTCAACCGCCGCGGTCAGACGAGCTACGTCACGGTTCGCCCTGAGTAAATTCGGCGAATTTCTTCTTTGCGTCTACCTTTGCGGCCTTTGCGCCATTGCGTTAAAAAATTCACGCAGAGCCGCAAAGTACGCAAAAAAGATCGCAGAGGAAGCCAGCCGCTTGAATCCCTCACGGCTCCGTGCTACAAACTTCCCGTATGTGGAGCAAAATTTACCTCGCGTGTCTGGCGATATCGCTCGCCGTAATGGCGTTTTTTACGTTCTACGGCCTGAGCTGGCTGCAGAGCATCGGCGACCCGCGAGCCGCGGCGGCCGGTTTTGAATATCACTCCGCACTCTCGTGGCCGGTAC
Organism: uncultured Chloracidobacterium sp.; assembly: GCA_964410495.1. Taxonomy (GTDB): domain Bacteria; phylum Acidobacteriota; class Blastocatellia; order Pyrinomonadales; family Pyrinomonadaceae; genus OLB17. Next base: position 23,701 of record CAYPGP010000014.1, on the reverse strand, counting down.
TGTGGATAAGTTCGATAGTGCTGTTGGTACTAGCGAACGCGGTGCTCTGCACGACCCGGCGTTCGTGGGCGATGTGGGTGACGTTCCTTTACCTCGCGGGCTTTATCGCCGCCAAATTCTTCTGGCTCGACCGCTCATTCGCCGCGTTCCAAACCACCAACAACCTCGCCGCCCCGGCAATATCATTCGGCCCTTTCTTCGCCGCCATAATGATAGTAGTCATCGCCGCGATCGTCTTTTTCGATCAGTTTTTTGTACTGAGAATGTTAGAGAAAATGTACCCAACTCAGGCCGAATCCCCCGAACCGTCGGAAACCGAATAGCAGAAACTTGTAGCCACCCGCGAATGTTCTTCGGGCTTGCCTGCCTATTTGCGGAGAAGTTCACTTCTCCGATAACGTCTCTTACTCCGTTCGCGGCTTGCCGCCGGTTTGGCTGCTTCCCGGATTCAGAGTCAGCGGCGGCATAGCCGCAGCTCCAAAACATGACGAACGGAGAAGCAAGCTTCTCCGCAAATAGAGCGGCAAGCCGCTCGCCTGAACTTAAAATAGAAGATCTATTTCTCAGCTACGCCCGCAATAAAATCGCTAACGCCGCCGGTTGTGCTAAAGCTGGCGGCGATATCACCGTAAATGACATCCGATCCACCACCGCCGGAAATCTGATATCGCGGAGGCAAAAATGTAGAGGATAGATTTTCAGGAACGTAAGTACTGCGATTATACGGCGCGATCACGACATTACCGATCACCTGACCGTTACCGCCACCGTTCCTATCCCAGCCTCCTTCGCCGGTGACGATGATCATACCTTTGAAATCGAAACCGCCCAGATTCGTCAATTGGCCAGTTACAACCAGGATGCCTCCACCCTGACCGCCGACCTGACAGCTCCCTTCGCAGAACGTGATGCCCGTGCCCGCGGTGAAATTTCCAGGGTTTGAAAGATTGCCGCCCGGCGAAACGAAATAACGACCGGAGTTCTGAGCAACGACTCGAAGTTGGTCAATGAGAATATCCAACTGAGCCGGTGTCGATTGCCACGATGGAACACCGGAACCGCCCAATAACGCGGGCGGAGGCGTCATTTGACTTGGATCACCACCGGGCGGATGCGCCTGCACATAATCAAGATTCGATTGATCGGTAACGCCGAATGACGGGACGCAGCCCGAAGACGAGCACCCATTATAGGTGATCCCGTTCGAAGTTCCCGGCGCAAAACAAGTCTGTCCGACGGGGCACGGAGCACCAATCAGACTAGTTGCCGCCCCGGCCACCAAACCATCAAAAATATCCTGCTGAATTATGGCCTCAAGCTGTTTACGAGCCCCATTAGGCCCGTAGCCGGTCGACAAAAGCTTCAAGCGATAAGGTGGCGTTGGGCTGATTATCGCATTGATCGGCGTCGACGTGACTCCGCTCGGTGTCGTGGGCATGACGAGATCTTTGTAGCCAGAGGTGAGCCCTGTGACCCGAACATTCCCCCCCAATACCGCATAGTCAACATAGGTAGGATTCGCCGGGCTCGAGGGAACATCGAAATACAGCCTGTATGTTCCGGCGGTGGTACCCGGCTTTATTTCGCCCCAAATCGATACCGTCGTTGATCGAGGCAACGTCATCGTGTAATCGATCCTAAATCTCGTGTTCGGGATAACCGGCGGCGTACCCGTTCCACGAGTAACAGTGACGTTGCCTAGTAGTTCGGATGTGTCAGGATGCGTTATGGTCGTGGCCGTGGTTATCCCAGAAAACGTTACAGTTAGAGTGTCCGCTCCGGTTCCAAAAGTTCTGGACGCTACGAATACGTCGCCAGTCGCAGGTTGGAAAGCTCCTGCTGTTCTGAAGGTAGTTGAAACCGAGGAATTGTCAGGATCGCTTACCTTTACGCTGTACGCAGTTCCGGTGTTCGGATCATAGCTTCCAGGGCCAACAGTTACTCTATCCGGGTCGCTCGCAGTGTAATTGTAGGAAATCCAAGCTGCGAGATCCTGATTCCCACTTAGAGCTTCGGTGTAGGTTACCGGGTCGAAGGTAGCCCCCGCATCTTCATCGTAATTTCTGAGCACATTAATGCTCGCCTGTATCCCGGTCTCCGCAGCATAATAAGCCTTGGTTTCCGACAGAACATCGCTCGTATTTCTCGAATTCGCTCCGACGGCAGTTAGGACTGCGACGCAGGCGGTCAGGAGCATGAAGGAAATTAGGATGACAGTAACAAGAGCGGCACCGCTCTGGTTGATGTCCTTGATTGTTTTTGTTGACATAATTTCCCTCCACTCCAGCCGAACTGGCTTGATCTAGTAAAGCCCCAACATATAGGTCGAATTTCGCAGCGTCACGTCCGAACTGAGCCGTTCGATTCGTCCCGAGGGCTGTCCCTGAACGTCTGCGAGAATTACCTTTAATACAATATTCACCCGCCCGGTGTCTGGCCCCGGTGCACCTGGGGTCACAGTCACCTGCCGCGTTATCGGGTCGTAAACGTAGTTATAGTAAGTAAAATCAACGTCGCTTATACGGTTGATGATGCCGGACGTTCCGGACACGGCGTCGTATTTTACGACCGATCCCGACGTCGTCCCGTTGCAGGCCTCGCAGTAGAATGTCACATCCTCGCCTGGCTGATCGGTCACGAGACGCGAACTGCCGGTGTTTTCGACGTTCGCACGAAAATGTATCTGGTTGGCGTTAGAATCGGCATAAACAAGGCCATTGGTCGTCAGCCCGTAACCCGCGTTACCGATCTCACGCGACATAATGTTGAGCGCGGCCTGAGCTGAGGTCAAAGCATCCGTGCGACTTCCCTCACGCTCACGCGAGCCGAGAGCACCTGTAAAGGCCGCGACTGCAATGCCAAGGATGATCAGAGTCAAAGCCATCGCCATGATCAGTTCGATAAGCGAGAAACCACGGCTCGAAGCCGCCCTCGCTCGCGCATCGTGAATCCTGGTCGTATCGCTCCCACACATATAGCTAATTCGCCCTCACCCGTTGAAACGTAACATCCGTCCGCAAATTCGCATCGGAAAGCCATCCGGGACGCGAGCCCTCCGGTATCACCGGCGTGGCCGTTATCCTGATCTCCTTGTAACGAACCAGCCGCTCCTCGGTGCTTGGCGTAAGGTTGGTTATCGTCACGGACATATTGAAAACCTGTCCGTCCGACGATGTTCGAGCAGGACGAGATACGGTTCCCGCGTAGAGGTCCGCACTCCGATGATTCGATAGATCCGCTGTCGTTTCAGCTCCAGGAACAAATCTCAAACTGCGGTAATACTCGATCTCTTGCTGCAAAACCGACTGAGCCTGCGAGCGCATGTTATTACCCGCATTTATCCTTGCCGCATGGCTGAAAACGGCTAGCGTTCCCACCGCGAGGATGATCATTATCGACGCGGCGATCATAACCTCGATCAGCGTAAACCCATTTTTGCCCGCAGTGTTCATCAAGATCCTTTTCTAAGGCAGGGCCACCGTGTTACTAAGTCCGGTAGATGTCGGCACCGTCGTAACGTTTGCGGCGGCAAATGACGGCGGCGACGCGCCTCCGCCGAGCAAATTCACCGTACCCGTAGGAGTTACCATCAGCAGGTTCGCGTTACTGTTGGACGGGGCGTCACAATTCACATTACAAATGTAAAAGACGGGGCTCGTGCCGCTTGAACTTACCGCTGTTGCTTCGCCACGCTGATTGAAATAAACAGTTGCCGGCAAAGCGATCCCGCTTCCCGCGATAACGATATTCTGCCCCGCGAAATCTGTTACAGCTCCATCCCCTGATGCGGGCGTACCGTCGCTGTTGGCTACAACGCCATTCCGATCGTTGTCCGTCACCAGCGTGTACGAAGTCGCCGTGACTATCACCCTCGCACGGTTGTCGTCGCTCAGAGAAAATGAACCGCCCGGATCCACATCCGCCAGTGCGCGCCTTTTCACCGAATCAAAACGAGCCCTCTCGAGCGCGACCTTCAATTCCCTCGCGACGTTCTGCCGCTTAAGCTGCGTATCCGGCGCGCGGAACTGCATGACCGCAATGCCGCCAATGACCGAGATAATTACGGCCACTATGAGCATTTCAACCACTGATAGTCCGGCTTCGGAGCCCCGAATTTGCAACTTAAACATCATCTCGTGCGCCAACTATAACATTTTCCGCTTCTTGTCAATAGGGACATTTCTCCCGCTAACATCGGGACATTTTACCTACCCAGCTTGCCGGCGATCTCGAACATTGGGCTGTAGAGGGCGGCGATGATGAATCCGACAAAAATGCCTACCGGCACGATGGCAAAATTCTGGAAAAAGAACAGCACACGTTCGAGTTCGCGTTCGGCCCGGGTCTCGACGACCTTGGCGTAATTATGAAAAGTGCCCTGCATATCGGCGGTCTTTTCGTACGTCATCAGTACGCCGCCGAATTCCTTGCCCATCAGAAACGGATACGGCACAAAAAGCTTATGAAGGTCGGTCGATTCGGTCATGAACCGGTGCCGGACGTGCAGCAGCATCTTGGCGTATTCCGGATTTGTCGACGTCTGCGCGGCGACCGCAAAGCGTTCGGTCATCGACGGAATGCCGGAAGCCAGCATTGCGAGAGTACGCAGAGTCTGGGCGGCAAAGTAATGACGAAAGAACGAGCCGAATATCGGCAGCCGCAGCGCCCAAACCTTAAGTGTGTCCATACCCGCCTTCGACCGAGACCAGCGGTAAAACATCACCGCGGCGATAACGATCAGGCCCATCGTGCCGATTCCCCACCAGCTGACCAGAAAATCCGACCCGGCGATCATTATCCGCGTCAGCAGCGGCAACTGTGCCGCGTCGCCGGAAAGTAGCGTCGTGTACAGCTCGACCATCTTCGGCATGACGTAATACTCGACCACGCCCACGGCGACGACGCAAAAAACGATGACCGCGATCGGATACATCAAAGCCGAACGAATGCTCGAACGGATCGCCTCCGCTTTCTTCTCGGCCTCGGCGAAACGCTGAAGCGTAAGTAAAAACGCGCTCTTGCTTGTCCCGCTCTCAAAATCAGACGCGGTTCCGACCTCTTCGCCGATCCTCAAAGCGCATATGAAGGTGATCGGAAACAGCGGATCGCCATTATTATCGCGTTGTGCCGCAAAGGCTTCCGAGAGCGAACGCCCGTTCATCACGAGGTCGCTCGCGTTCATCAGCGCATCGGCCAGCATTGTATTCGTCTGGGCGTACGACAGTAGGCGGCAAACTTGCGTCGGGCTTTCGCCGATCTCCATCAGGTCGCCGAACTGCTCGGCGAGCGTCGCGAACTCGATCCCCGTCGGGCGGCGATTTTTCTTCTTTACACCGCGATTTGCCGTTATCGACCTAACGCTGATGCCGGCCCGCTCGAGTTCCTTTTCAGCAAGATTGATCTCGGTCGTTTGCACGAACCCTTTTACTATCTCGCCCAGCGAATCCTCACCGACAAAGCTGAATCCGTTCTCCGAATGATTGCCGTCAAACTGGTTCTCGTACGTAACCGCCCCCGGACGACCGCCCGCAGGTGAAAACGAGCCCCGGCCGCGAAGCGTTGCGGGTGCGGCGGAAAATGGATTTCGTTGCTCTTCCATAAAAAGTTACTTACCCGACTATTTCGCTCTCGATTATCTTTTCGTGGTGGCTGCTGCTGCGTTTTGCTGACAATGATGCGGCCGCGGCTTCTTCGAACATCGTGTTGGAGTATTGCCGCTTGCTCTCGACCAAGCCGAGCACCGCGGCGACTTCGAGCTCCGAGGTTATCCCCGCAAGCACCTTCTCGCGGGCGACCTCCTTCATCGGGATCATGTACCCGGCCTGGATCGCCCTTTGTACAACGTCGCGGGCGGTCATGCTGCGATCTTCGACCCATTCCTTGACCTCGTCGTTAAAATAGAGCATTTCAGCCATTGCGGTTCGGCCGCGAGTTCCCTTGCGGAAACACTCCGGACAACCGACGGCCTTGTAAACCGGCTGGTCGTACTCCTCAGACGGGTGCGGATCAACGACCTTGCATTTTTCGCACAGCTTTTTGATCAGCGACTGGGCAAGGATCATGTTCATCGCGGTCGACAGATTTTCTCTCGGCAGCCCGAGCTGGAATAGACGTGTCAGCGTATCTTCGACGTTTGCAGCGTGAAATGTCGACAAAACTAAGTGCCCGGTGAGCGCCGCGTTTATCGCGACCGACGCATGTTCGCCCGAACGAAGCTCCCCGATGCCGATGATGTCAGGGTCGGCACGCAGGCACGAGTAGAAGGCGTCCCACCATGTAAACGGAGTATTCGGCCGCAAACTCATCTGCGTGCGATGCGCACTGCGGATCTCGATCGGTTCGCCTATCTCGATTATCTTGTGCGTGTCGGGCTCTTCGAGTGCCGCGAAGATGGCTTCTAGCGTGTTCGTTTTACCCGAACCTGTCGCACCTGTGACGATCAGGATGCCGCGTTTTTGTGAATAAGCGGCTTTCAAGTCGGCGATCTGCTGCGGAAGGAATCCGACGGCGTTGAGGTCGCGGATCGGTTTCAACTGCGAACGCAGAACGATCGACGGCGCATAAAGCGTAGGCTGCGACACGAATCGCAGCTCGACCTCGGCCGCCCGTCCGTCGCGAAGAGCGCGGACCTTGACCGTCGAATCGATATCCTTGAACTTCATCTGCGTGGCATCTTTGCCGGAAGTCTCGGCCATGCCCATGCAGATCTGCTTGATCTTTACGAAAGGAATATTATCCCAGCGGACGAACATCTCGTTGTCATAGCGAAAACGAATACGGCCCGTCGGCTGGCCCGCCTCGATGTGCATGTCGCTCGACCCGGAACGCAAAAATTCGGTGAGGATCAGGCGAATGAACTCCTGTGTCGTCAGCTCGGCTTCGTTACGCTTGATGTTCTCGTTGTATTCGGTCAGATCGGTGAGGTCGATCCACTCTTCGGCGGCCTCCTGCTGGTCGGCATCGGATGTCGCCTGAGCGGCGTAGGCCTGTTCCTCGGTCAGCGAGGTCTTGCCTTCGCCCCAGTTCTTCGTTTTTTGCGAAAGCTTTTTCTGCTTGTGTTCTAGCACGCGCACCTGCGTCTGGGCGTCGTAGATGTGCGAGTGCATGTACTCGAAGAAAGCCTCGTCGAGCGCGATGAAATTCACGTAGTTCGGCGCAACTCGAAGAGCATGAATGACGCCGTTTCGATGATCGGAATTCTTTAGGTGAACGAGGCCGACGTCGTAATGCGGCGAGTCGTTCTCCTCGGTCCATGCATTCAGGACTATAGCCTGATAGCGGCTCGATGCGTCTTTATTTAGATATTGAGAGAACTGCTGCGAGCTGTCGACACTGTATTTTTTCTCAGGGCTCGGGGCGATCAGCGACAGGTTCGCCTGTATCTCGTCCTCAGTAAACTCAGCTTCGTCCTCGGCCCCATCGAGCTGGTCCCAAACCCGGCTAAGGTTTGTCTCAACAAATCCATTGCCGTTGACATCTTCCAATTCATCCGCTTTCATACTGCTTACTACTTCCCTGGATACTGCCAAACCGGCCCGCTCATCGGCGTCGCGACAGCCGGATCAAAGCCGTGGTTTTATCCACAGCCACGACCCGGCGTCACAACAAAACACGACGAAACCCCAATTCTCCAAAAAACGACTATAACTAAGACGCTTTAAACGCCCCTCAAGATTCTTTTAATTGCCGGTCTTCGTCCGCGGCGTCGGCGAAGGCGTCGGCAACGGCTTCGGCTCGATAGCTTTCGCCCGTTCCAGCATTTGCTTGGTTATGGTCGGTGGGTCGGGATTCGCCCCAGGCACCTTAACCGGCTCGATAACTCCGCCATATGGGATCACAGTTACCGAGATAGCGAAATATAGTCGATTCACCTGGCTCGACCGCACGCGACGCTTAAACAGCTCTCCGAGAATCGGTATATCTCCAAGGAGCGGAGTCTTCGTAACGGTTTTCCCATCAGAGTCTACGGTAAACCCTCCAAGTATCGCAGTCTGTTCCTGGTTCAAGATAATATTCGACTGAATAGACCGCACGGATATTGCCGGCACGCCTTGACTGTTTACCGTCTGGTCAACATCGTTGGATTCGAGCTGCAACTCCAGTTTCACCGCGGTAGGATTTCCATTTTCATCGTCAATTACGTGTGGTGTCACGGACAGCAGGTTTGCAGCTTGAAGAATCTGAAGAGTACCCGGCGTACCGCCAATTGGATTGACAGCCTGGATTAGGACGGGAACCTGACGTCCGACGGTTAGGTCAGTGGTATCCCCGTCTAGTACCGTCGCGAACGGCCTCGACTTTATCGAAATAACGCCGTCGCGTTGAAGTGCGGAGGCTTGTACGTTGAAATCGAACGTACCAATAACCGTTGAAAAATCGAATAAAGTTCCGAGGTTTCCTAGCGTGTGACCTAAGATTCCACCGGTGGTGGTTCCGCTGTTTTCGGTAATGGTTGTTTGGACCCCTACGTCTTGGAGTTTGTCTTGATTAGCCGTATAAACGAGCCCTTTAATTACCACTTGGAATGGCGGAACGTCAGCGTGCCGGATCAGCTCCTCGATTTCTCGCATGTGACTCGCAGTTGCACGGACAAAGAACATGTTTCTGCCGGGAACCTGTGAAACCGTCTCATCGGTGGGCACTATCACGGGAACAATCCGGCTACTAATCGTCGAGCTTCCACCATCGTCGCTCTGGCTCGCGGTCTGTGGCCTCGCTTGCCCCGTTATATTGAGGACGCCTAAAATCTTTTGGATCTCGGTATATAGACGCTCAAACTTACATCGTTGTGGCTTATCCTGCCCACCACCCTGAGCACCACCCGTAACCGCTTGACCTAACGCCGATGAATTGCAATCTTGACCGGCTCCGGCGTTCTGAGTGTTCCCGCCTCCGCCCGTGCTCTGTCCGGCGATGTTCTTGTTACCGCCGCTTGTTGGGTAGAGATACTTCAGCTTGATGTATCGTGTCTGAAGCACTTCTGCCTCGACTTTAGCTTTCTCTAACTCGGCGACCCTATTATTGAGGATAAGTTCAACAGTATTGCCGTCAATACAGTTCGCCTTAACACCCGAAATATAGAGTTGGGAGCGCAATAGAACGTTCCAGGGTATGCTCCCGGCCTTCACATTCAGTGGTAATGATCCAATCCCTGGACCAACAATAAAATTCACACCAAACCGCGCATTCAGCTGGCTCAGAAGGTCGTCAAGTTTTAAGTCAACGGTCTGAGCGAAACGGATAGGAGCACCGACAAACTTCGGATCGCAAAAACTTCCCTGCACTGCCTGTTGTGCCACTACCGAAAACGGATTCGGCGGATAAACCGGGCTGGTGTTCATCGGCTTGAGCATGTCGGCTGAGAATGCGGCTGTGGGTGAGATCATCACTGGAACCGTCACGGCCTTTGCTTTTTCGACGGCCTTTAGGTTGGCGTACGTGTCCTTTACAGCCGCTGCCTCGACCGTTGGGCCTCTGTCCGGCGAAGCGGGTGACATTTTCATCTCGGGCTGTGGACCGAGGTCGAAGGGCATTACCATCGACGGCGAATACGCTGGCTGCGAGCTGATCAACACGGGAGCCGCCGGAGTTCGGGCAGCGTAAACTTCATCCGAAGGCATTTTGCCGAGCGTGACCGACTGCTTGCTCGGTGCAGCTGCGACAGTCTGGTTCACAGGCAAGGCTTGAGCAACCGGCGGAGCCGTCGGCACTGGAGCGACGGGACGCCCGAAGACTGCAGTTGACAGTTGAGCAAATGCATTCTCGACAAAAGAAGGCGTAGGTTTCGGGGGCTCGGTTTTTACCACGATCTCTTCTGCTCTCACGAGTGGTTCACTCGGTGCCGCTGCCTGCGGCCGGCCATAAACTGCCGCCGAAACCTGGGCGATAGCCGTCTCGATGAACGGAAGAAACTTATAAGGAGCTTCAGTCTTGACCTCCGGAGCCTGGACCGCCGGTTCCGCTGGAGCCGTTAAAAGCTGTCGCTGTGCGACTGCCGTCGAGACTTCAGACGGAATGTTTTCGATCTCAGAGTTCACCGCCGTCGGACGCGGGATTTCGTTTGTCGCAACCTCGCGCCGTTCAAGTGCGGGTGCTTCAACCACCGGTTCAGCCGGGGCCGGAAGCGTCGCCCGACGATAAACTGCCATCGCGACCGGCATAAATACCGCCTCGACCACCTGCAGCGAACGCGAAAAAGGCTTAACGCTGTCGTTTTCAACTACCGGAGCAGTTTCGACCGCCGGAACGAACTGGGCCACCGCCCTCTCGGGAACGACCGGAGCAGCGGGAACGCTCAGCATTTCGCGCTCGACTACCGCTGACGACACCTCAGAAACAGGCTGTTCGATGGTCGCGAATCTTGGCGCCTCAACCAAGGGTTCCGCCGGAGCCGGAAGAAGCAAATGACGAGCGATCACCGACGAAATGCCTAGAAATGCGGTCTCCGCGACGATCGGGGCCGGGGCCGGTTTGGCGACCGGGATCTCAGGGGCCGCGACTGCCATTTGTACGGGCAATTGGAGAATTTCTCGCTGCTCGACGGAGGCTGTTACCTCGGCACGCGGCATTTCGATCGGCCTCGGCGGCTCTGCGGTCATCAAAGTTTCCGCCCGATTTGGAGCCTCTACAGGAACCGCCTCGGGTGCGCGGCCATATATCGAATCCGAGATACTTACGGCGACATATTCGACCAAAGACTGTGGTTTGGCAGCAGTTTTTGCTACCTGTGGCTGCCACGCTGCCGGAGATTTCGCACGACTCAGACGCTCGATCACATCCCGTGGCACGTCAAGCCACTCGCTGAACAGCGAGCTGTTCGACGAAGCGACGGGAATCGCTGTCGCGGTTTCCGCAGCAACGACCGGAGCCTCAGGAACTGCCGGAACCTCGGCATCAACGATCGCGATAAGTTCTTCCGCCGTTACCACGCGAGGCATTGCGACAGGCATCTGCTGAGGCATCGGCCCCGATGCCGGTATTGTCGTTTCAACCTGAACAGGAACAAATCGAGACGGAGAAAGTGGTTCGTTTCGCGTATCGGCCGCACGCGGCTCATCGCGCCGCGCAACTTCGGCCGGTTCTTCCCAGATCGGCGGAGCCGAGACGGGCATCATGTTGTTCGCGATCACCGTAAACGACGCAAGCGCCGCAAACGATGTCAAAACAATTTTCTTAATCGCCATAAACCACCTATCTCTAATGACAAAGTACGTGAAAAACTTTCACTTATTACCATTAGCCATTATTTCTAATTGAGCGTGCCCACGAACGCATTCTTATCGTCCGCCCGACGTCATTGAAACTAAAAATGACGCCTTCCGGCCGCAGTTCGGCCAGCATTCCGTCAAAAAACATCGTGCCGACCGGAAAACTAAGCGTTTTGCCAGCCGCTTCCGAGAAAAACATCACTTCCTGCTGCCCGCTGCCGCCATCGACGATGCCGACCGGCAAGAGGTCTTCGATCGCAAAGACCCGCGGGTCAAGCGTGGCGTCGCCATTGGCTGCCGCCCGTTCTAGCCATGATTCGTACCGCTGCTTCGTCGCTTCCTTAGCCGAGACAAGCGGAGCCGCAGGCACCAGATTCGTTCCGGAAGGAACCTGTCCCGAAGACGAGGGGCGAGTCCCCGGCGAAACGACGCTCGGAGCCGCCGACGCCGGAACACTGGTCGTCACCGAACCGCTTTGCGGCGTGTACAACGTGCCCGACGCCACTGTTCCGCTTAGCCCGCCGCGGTCGGTAAATGCGTCGCGAACCTCTTCCGTGTTGGAGTTCGGATCGAATGCAAGCACTTTTGCTAGGTCCTCAGAAAGTTTCGGATCGATGACGATCGGCTTTGTCTGTTCGTTCGCCTGAACCGCCATCGCCGATCGTTCGGCGTATCCCGACAACAGGTCATACGCCATGAACAGGACGAAAAACAGCCCGAACGAGATCGCAAAAAGCGCCGCGAGCTTCAACGGCAGACGACTGGAAGCCGGTCTTGCGTTAGATATCTGCTTGCCCGGGTTCATCATGGCTGTATCCCCTCATTTAACGCCAGGTCCTTCGGAAGCCCAGGCATTTCAGCCGGCGGCGGCGCGTGATACGCGACCAGTGTAAAGCCTGCCGAAACCTGGTTCTTGAGCGAAACCACCGAGTAATCGCGGATCAGCAAAATACGCGGCATTCGCGAAATATCCGCATAAAAACGCACGACATTTGGATATGACCCGCTCACGACGGCCGGTATTTCCCGCTCGTATAACTTTGCCGCCTGAGGCGACTTTACCGACTGTTTTACGGCTTGCAAGCCGGTCAGCGTGACGTTATTTCGCTGTGCAGCCGATTCCACCTGGCCGAGAACGTCGGAAATTTCCGTTTCCTCCGGTAACAATGGCTTTGCATCGCCGTAAAGGTCAGCGACCTTCTTGAACTGGGCCCGAAATTGAGTCTCGCCCGCCAGCATCGCTTCAGTTTTCTTATTTTCAAGCTCCTTCGCCGCAACTTTCTGCCGGTATTCGCGGTTTGAGGCAGTCCAGCCTTCGAGCAAAAACCCGTACAGCAAATACCCGATCCCGCCCGAAATAACGGCCATCACCAGAAACGTCACGACCGGCCCGCGGCGCATCGCCTCGAGATAGATGGTGTCGAGCCCGCTCTGAGCGGCGTTAGGATTTCTTTGTCGGTTCATAGCCGTTCAATTCCTCATCAAGCCGCCGGTTTTACTGCTGCCGGGGCCGCCGGTGCCGGCGGAGTGGCCGCTCCCGGAGCCGCCGGTGCGGCTGGTTTTGGTGCAAATTCCGCAAGCGGAACATATTTTCCGCGCATGCTCCAGACAACGACGCCCGGCGCAACCGCCGTTTGGCCGCCAAGCGTTGTGCCCGTCAGCGTTGGCACTTTGGTCTGCCCGGCAGCGGTTATTGGTGCGGCCTCCTGCACTTCGTACGCAAGATCGGTAAACAACCGGGCCCCGCTTTGATCGCCGCCCGCAAACTCAAGTGCCTTCAGAAACGAGGCAACGGCGTCCTTGTTCCGCGAAAGACCTTTCATCTCGACCTCGCCGGCAGGCGTCAATTTCATATCGGATACGAAAAACGACGGATCTGTCGCAAGCGGATAATTGGAGTTCAGCTGATACAAAAGCCCTATCCCCACGGGCTGCTGCCGACGAAGCTTACTGACCTCGGTGATAAATTCCTGATACCACTTGAGATTGGCCTCATACGAACGTCGCCGATCGAGAGCTGGTTTCAATTCAACCGTTTTGGCCTCCGCCTGCGATTCGGCCCAGGCAGTCATCAGATTCGAGACGATAAGATTCGCAACCAGTGCCAGAATGCACGCCGCCACCAAAACCGGAGCCGCGAGAAGGCTGAACGCTGCCTGGCTTCGCCGCGCCTGGGCACGGGCCTCGGTTTCGCGATGGCGTTCCATCTCTTCGGTACTCGCCGCCGCTAGGATGTCGTGAGCCAGGTTTATCGGCGGCAGATTTTCAGCACCCGCGACGGAAGTGTCGCCAAACGCATAAGATCCGAGCAGCAATCCCGCCGCAACAGCCTCGTCAACCGGCACGTTTATCGGAACAAATTCCAGTCCTGTCTTCGCCGCATACGCCGCCGCGACAGGTGCCATCATTTCCGACATCCCGCGTTCCGCCGCCCAAACGACCTGCGCGTAGCTCGACAACTGCAGATTTTCAAGCTTGTCCGCCGACATCTGCAGCAAAAGCTGCTCGAATGTCTGCTTCAAATACGACTGCATCGCGTTCCCGCTCGCCGACGTTGCGGGCTCTGCAGCTCCGTAACCGGGCGGCCTTGCACCGCGCATTTGCCCACGTATTTCGTCAGGGGCAAGAAATGCGTATTCGCTGAACAAACCGACCCGCGGACTCCACAGGCCCAGGCTGTAGCCAGCGCTCGTGACTACCATAAAAGCGGTCACTTCCGCTGCCTTGCCCGGCCGCAACGTTTCCTTGCCCTCTCTGGTGGATGTCAGAAAATAGCGTGCCGAACAGCGGATCGGCGTCTCGATGGTGATGCGGACCGGCGTATTCGGGCGTTCTCCGGTCAGCGAGCGGAGCTTCTGCCCAAGCGAATCGATATGCTGCCTCGAGACTTCGGTCATCGAGATCTGCCCATTTGGCAGCCGCCGTATACTGCACGCAGTTTCCTCGAGCGACGTTTCGAAGACCGGATGATTATCCGTACCAAGCGACATCTGCTTCTCGGCATTCATCAGCCATTCGAGCAGTTCGTCGTCCGACATGCTGAGTTTTTCGCCGTCGAGAGCAAGGATGCGTGTTCGCTCTGAATATTCGTTAGCGGCGGTCAGATAATGCGTCGCCGGGCCCAGCGGCGGCAGATTCAGGTCCCTCGTTCGTTGGGCGTTGACGATCGCCGGTACTCTTACCTCGGACGGATGGCGAACGACGTCCATGTTGATAGCCCCGCGGGAACCCTCGACTGGCGACACCGTCACCACTTCGCCGGCCGCGTTCCAAACCGCCGCCAACTGATCGGGCGACGCCGCGGTTTCGGCAAATCTCGGGTCAAATTCGACTCCAAAGTCGAAATCGCCCTCAACAGGTGATCCGAGTCTGTTTCGCATAATTCTCTGCTTTCGCCTCGCTTAAACCACTAAAGGCGGCATAATTCCACTGTTTAACGGTTCGGCTCGGGCCGCCGGAAACCGGTCGTCTCCGCTCCAAAGCCCGTTCCGTTCTGCACACCGCGCTGGCCGCAAAGGTCTTTTAGCTCCTCAACATTCGACGAGATCGCCGCCGCAGTCTCAAAAGTAACGTCCCGTTTTCGGTAAAGCGCCGCCAGCGATTGATTCAGCGTCTGCATGCCGTATTTGTCGGAGCCCGTCTGCATCATCGAGTAGATCTGGTGCACTTTGTCTTCGCGAATAAGGTTGCGGATCGCCGAATTCGGCACGAGTATTTCCATCGCCATTACTCGCCCGTTACCCATCGCATTCGGCAGCAAAGCCTGGCACATAATTCCTTCCAAAACGTTCGATAGCTGCGTCCGTATCTGTCCCTGCTGTTCGGCAGGAAATACGTCGATGATCCTTGTGATCGTCGATGCGGCTGTATTTGTATGCAGCGTCGCGAACGTCAAATGCCCGGTTTCCGCTACTCGCAATGCCATCTCGATCGTCTCCAGGTCGCGCATCTCGCCCACCAGTACGACGTCCGGATCCTGGCGAAGGCCGGAACGCAGGGCTTCCGCAAATGAATCTGTGTCAACACCCAACTCCCGCTGGCTCACCACACAATTCTTATGCGTGTGGAGAAATTCGATCGGGTCTTCGATCGTGATTATGTGCTGATGCCGCGACGTATTTATCCGGTCGATCATCGTCGCCAGCGTCGTCGATTTTCCCGAGCCAGTCGGCCCGGTGACGAGTATCAGCCCGCGGGGCTTTCTGCAAAGATCTGCTACGACGTGCGGCAGCCCGAGATCGTCAAACGACTGGATCTGATACGGTATCGCACGATAAACGGCACCGACCGTTTCCTTCTGGTTAAAAATATTCACGCGAAAACGGGAAACTCCCTCGAGCCCGATCGAAAAGTCCAGCTCACGCTTCGCCGCAAAACTCTCCTTCTGCCGGTCGGATAGAAAGGAGAACGCCAAAGCACGCGTATCTCCGTCTGTCAGACGCGCAAAACCCTCGAGCGGCATCATTTGCCCGTGCAGGCGGACTTGCGGCGGGCTATCGACCCGCAGATGCAGATCGGATGCCCCCATCTCAACCATTCTGCTAAGAAGGCGCGTGAGAGTTGCTCGTGGTTCCCCTGAAAAGTCCATTTTCGTCAATACTTGAATTCCAGATCGTAAAACAGCGGATACTGCAATTTGTCGGAACGTATCTCCGATCTTGACCTTTTGCGCGACGAGGTCGGTATCTTCTGCTAAGCTGCGATTCGCGGCCTCGAACAAGCCGGATCGACGGGCTGTTCAGCCACGTTTTTTGACCGCTAATTTACGTTGGACCTACACCACGCCACGCGCGACCCCTTGATTTGGCGTCCTACAGTTTTAGCGAGATTGAATGAGCATGTCAAGACTTTTTATACGGACAAATGTCCCATTTACATATAGTTAAAGTGTGTTACCTTCGGTGTTGCAGTAGCAAATGGAACCCGGAATTTCCTTGTCTGCCGCTTGCCTTTTAGCTCACCGCGCCATCATGTAGGTTGAGCCAAGTTTCGCGCGCCTCATCGAAACAATTCGGGTTTCTCGCTCGCTTTGCGAGTGTAGTCGAGCGCCCTATGTTCCATCAGAGATCGCCTGCGTTTTTGTACGATCCTGCGTTGGCCGCCAAGGTTTGGTGGCTGATCGGCGGGCGTTTGACGCTTGCCATTCTCATAGTCGTCGGCGGCTGGTGGTGGGGCCAGACTTCTTTCGGCGTACGGTCGAATGACGGTCTTTCGACGCCAGGCGTGTTTCTGGCCGTCATCGTGGCTCTCTCGGTCTTTTACGCGGTGATGCTCCAGTTTGCGAGGACGCTTCTTTGGCAGATCCGCATCCAGTATTTCTTCGACACGCTGCTGATCACGTGGCTCGTGTGGGAAACCGGCGATTTTATCTCGCCGTACATCACGCTCTACATCATCCTGATCAGCCTTGCCGGTTTTTTCCTTGGCAAGACCGATGCGATCGTCGTTTCGGCCGTGTGCGCGGTTTGCTTTACGGCGTTGCCGCTCGTTACGGGCGATGTCCTGACGTATTCGGTCACGGGCGAGGTCGTACCATCGCGAACGCTGCAGACGATCGCTTTTCATGACGCCGCCTTCCTCCTTGTTGGCCTGCTCGCGGCCCGCATAGCCGACCGGCGAAAGATCGGTGACGACCTTAAACGTGCCGAGTCAAATTTTTCAAATCTCAGCGTCTTGCACGAACGTATTCTCGGCTCGATCAATTCCGGCCTCATCACGACCGACCTGCAGGGCAAGATATACGCCTTTAACAACGCCGCCCGCGAGATCACCGGCATTTCTTCGAAGGAGGCGATCGGAAAAAGCATATTTTCCGTCTTCGGCGATGAGATCCGCCGCCCGGTCGAACTTTGTCTGAGCGGCACGCAAACGGTCGAATTTTCGCCGCCGAATTTCGAGATCAGCGTTCGCCCTTCGCGGCTGAAAACGTCGAACGGACGGCCGATCACTATCGCCTGCACCGTGCTGCCGCTCGTCGGCGGTTCACAAGGAGTTACCGGCCTGATCATCGCCTTTCACGATACGACCGAACTGCGAGCGATCGAGGAAAAGCTTCGCCGTTCCGACCGTCTCGCCGCCGTCGGACGGCTTGCCGCGGGGCTTGCTCACGAGATCCGCAATCCACTCGGGGCGATGAGTTCGGCACTGCAGTTCATGGCGGCGAAAGCCAAACCAGACGACCCCGATGCGGCTTTGATGGGCGTCGTACTCAACGAATCGGACAGGCTGAACGCGATCATCACCGAGTTTCTCGAGTACGCCCGGCCGCAGGCCCGCGGCGACGCCGAGCGAAGCCGCTTCGAAGAGATCGATGTCGGCGAAGCAATAAACAACTGCCTCGCATTGCTCCGTCATGATCCGTCGGTCAGCGAGACGCACGAATTCGACTTCGAACCGCCGGCAGAGCCTGTCAAAGTTCAGGCCGACGATGCCCAGCTAAAACAGGTGCTATGGAACCTGTTTCGCAATTCGATCCAGGCGATGCCCGAAGGCGGTTTGCTTTCGGTCGACCTGCTTCAGCCCGCGGGCGGCGAGATCCGCGTTGTGGTAACCGACACGGGCTGCGGCATCCAGAAAGAGAACATCGACCGCATTTTTGAACCGTTCCAGAGCGGTTCGCACGGCACGGGCCTCGGCCTGTCGATCGTCCACCGCATCGTCACCGAATCCGGCGGCCGCATCGACGTCCAAAGCGAACCCGGCTCCGGCACAACCGTGACCGTCGATCTTGTTTCGTGAAAAGAGATCTTTCAACGCAAAGTCGCGAAGGGGCAAAGACGCCAAGGTTTTGCTAAACATGGGACACCGACGGCATTTTATGATCGAACTTTGCGGCCTTTGCATCTTTGCGACTTTGCTTTGAAAATTCCCTGCATAAGCATGCGCTTTTAATTTATGTCAAAACTACTGATCGTCGATGACGAAGCCGCCTATCGCGAAGTTCTTAAGACGATCTTCGAAGACGAAGGCTATTCGGTCGCGACCGCTAAAGACGGGCGTGCTGCCCTCGCGCATCTTAAGGCCCACAAGTGCAACCTCATCGTCTCGGACGTTCGAATGCCGGACATCGACGGCATTGCCCTGCTGAAAGAGGCCCGCGAAGCGCATCCTGATGTCGGCGTGGTGCTGATGACGGCGTTCGGCACGCTGACGACCGCCCGCGAAGCGTTCAAGCTCGGTGCTGACGATTTCATACAAAAACCGTTCAATAACGACGAACTCAAGGTCATCGTCAAACGTGCGATCGAAAAACAGGCGATCGTACGCGAGAACCGCGCTTTCCGTGCCGCTCAGAAGAACATGGGCGGCCTCGCCAACATCATCGGCGAGAGCGAGAAGATGGCAGAGCTTTTTCGAACCATCGAAACGGTCGCCCGCGAGCAGTCGACCATTCTGATCACCGGCGAATCCGGCACGGGAAAAGAACTCGTCGCCCGCGCTCTTCATGATATGTCGGACCGCTCCGATAAGCCGTTCATCCCGATTAACTGCGGTGCTCTGACCGAAACTCTGCTCGAATCCGAACTGTTCGGCTACGTCAAAGGCGCCTTCACCGGTGCGGGCGAGAGCCGGCCGGGCGTGTTCGAATCCGCCAACAACGGCACGATCTTTCTCGACGAGATCGGCGACATGTCGCTCGCGATGCAGGTGAAGATCCTCCGCGTTCTGCAGGAACAGCGCGTTCGCCGCGTAGGTGCGGCTGACGAAACGCCTGTCAACACTCGCGTTATCGCCGCAACACACCGCGACCTCGAACCGATGGTCGAGGAAGGGACGTTTCGCCGCGACCTTTTCTATCGCATCTCGGTCATCCCGCTCCATGTTCCATCTCTTCGCGAACGCCGTGACGATATCGCTCGGCTGGCGGAGCATTTTATACGGAAATTCTCGACCCGCTCGGGCAAGGACGTCACGCTTTCCGCCGAAGCGGTCGAGATACTGAAGAACCGCAGGTGGAACGGCAACGTTCGCGAACTCGAGCACACCATCGAACGCGCCGTCGCGCTCACTCCCGATGGCGAGCCTATCAGCCCCGACCACTGCTCCGACACGGCCGCCGCCGCACCGTTCCGCCGCCCTCAGATCCCGGCCGAGGGAATGCACCTGCCGACATTCCTCAACTGCCTCGAAAAAGAGTACGTCGAAGAAGCCCTCGCCACATCCGGAGGCTCCCAAACCCGCGCCGCCGCCCTGCTCCAAATGCCAGTGCATGCGCTAAGGCATTTGCTTGATAAGCACGGGCTGCGGTAAAAGGCTGTGGCTAAGCGAGTCCGCGGAAAAAAATCCGCGAGATCGCGTTTACGGCGTTTCAGAGGTCCGCGTTCTGTGTTCGATAATTTCTTCGGCTTCGCTTAGCCACGCCCTTTAGGGCGTGGATAGACGAGCAAATGATTCCGACGCCGTTTACGGCGTTTCTCCGTTCGCGGTTATCATAAGCCCGTGAACGGGCTCCGGCGGCATCGCGTTCCTGACCACGGCCTAAAGGCCGTGGCTAAGCGAGGCCGCGGAAAAAATCCGGGAAATCGCGCAAAGGTCCGCATTCTGTATTCGATAATTTCTTCGGGCTTCGCTTAACCACGCCCTTTAGGGCGTGGTAGGGCCGTCCGTACCATTTCCACGCCGTTCACGGCGTTTCCCGTCTGCGCAATTTCTTCGGCCTCGCTTAGCCACGCCCTTTAGGGCGTGGTACCGTAGCAATCAAAAATCTCAACGCCGTTCACGGCGTTCCCTAAAATTATGTCAATTCGAGTCTATTCCGAGATCAATCTCCACGTAACATGGCATACAAAAAACGACCTGCCGCTAATTACGCCCGCGATGCAGCCTGAGCTTTACGCATTTAAGGGCTGTAGTGGCAAGCCGGGTACGGGATCGTCAGCTTCGGAACGCGAGATCTGGATTGGGTCGTTAGATATATCCACGATCAACGAGAACACCATGTAAAAGGAACGATCCACGAACGGCTGGAGCGTTGCGAAGGCTCGGACGACGTTTTTGTAAGCCCGTGAACGGGCTCCGAGCCTCAACGCGATCATAACCACGGCCTGAAGGCCGTGGCTAAGCGAAGCCGAGGAACGGATCCTGACCGCGCCGAATTGCCGTACGCAAAGGCGAAGGAACGGGTCGCTCCGATGGCCTCGCTTAGCCACGCCTTTTAGTGCGTGGTAGACGGCAAATGATTCTAACGCTGTTTACGACGTTTCAGGGTCACGCGTTCTATATTCGATAATTTCTTCGGCCTCGCTTAGCCACGTCCTTTAGGGCGTGGGTAGACGAGCAAATGATTCCGACGCCGTTTACGGCGTTTTAGGGTCACGCGTTCTATATTCAATAATTTCTTCGGCTTCGCTTAGCCACGTCCTTTAGGGCGTGGGTAGACGAGCAAATGATTCCGACGCCGTTTACGGCGTT
>CAYPGP010000014.1:0-2983 GCA_964410495.1 uncultured Chloracidobacterium sp. | reverse complement strand
CTCAACGCGATCATAACCACGGCCTGAAGGCCGTGGCTAAGCGAAGCCGAGGAACGGCTCCTGACCGCGCCGAATTGCCGTACGCAAAGGCGAAGGGACGGGTCGCTCCGATGGCCTCGCTTAGCCACGCCCTTTAGGGCGTGGGTTGACGAGCAATTGATTCCGACGCCGTTTACGGCGTTTCAGGGTCCGCCGTGGCTAAGCGAAGCCAAAAAACTGCGTCGCCCCGCAGATTTCCCTTGACTTTTGCGCAATTTTGTGCTACACTTGAAACCGTTATGCATAGACGGCTATGCTCGGTTCTTTGAAAATCTAATCTTTTTTGTCCAAACGCGATCTGTCCGCCTGGAGCGATCAAATTTAGGCCGGACAACGGGACAAAGCGTAACCACTTTGTTTCTTTATACTTACGTGTCCCATCTTGTCCCGCGGCCGGACAAGATGGGACAAACTGGGACGGCGTTCCCAACGCCTTTGTTCGGGGGAGCCGAAAGAGCGTTAACATCCTTGTTCGCTTACACTTAGGGTGCCCCGGAATTAAGATCTTGGGGCAGTTTTGGGGCAGTTCCCCCTCGAGGCGAGCCGCGTGAAAGGCGACTCGGCCAGCGATAGATACGGATGTCACGATCAAGGATCGATCCGTGTCATTCGTACCGTTCGCGGCTAAACAAGATCCCGCTCGATCGCTCTATTTGATTTGCTCGGCCCCGCTCTTTAAACGAAAAAAAAGAACGGGATGGGCCCGTTCTTTTAGAGTGATGGAGACAGGAATTTTGGTTACCAGGCTAACCTATGCCTAGACCGAACCAACTGGCACGCCAGTTGAGATTACTCCAGTGCCTGCAGCACATGTAGGTGCAACAGCCCCAGCAAGTTGATACACCACATTCTGGCTGGAGACTGCATACGAGAAGTCGCCAGTGGAAGCGCTGACGCGAGTAGCCGTAACGCAATACGCAGCACCGCCTCCGGTTATAGCGAACGTATATCCGTTCTTAACTGGCGATCCGGTCCATGTATCATCGAGCAAATCACCTGCTGCTGCCGCCGAGACGTCCGCAAAATCCCCGGCAAAAGCTCCGCCACCAGCGGTTGCAGAGTATGTAACCTGTGCCGACGAAATCGTACGCAGATTCGAAATCGCTGTTGCTTGATTGGC
This sequence comes from uncultured Chloracidobacterium sp., assembly GCA_964410495.1. Classification (GTDB taxonomy): domain Bacteria; phylum Acidobacteriota; class Blastocatellia; order Pyrinomonadales; family Pyrinomonadaceae; genus OLB17. The sequence continues at coordinate 1,824 of CAYPGP010000014.1, read as the reverse complement.
CGCTCGCCGCGATGCGAGAAGGTTTGGAATCGCGATTGCAGCAACGATAGCAATAATGATCACGACGACAAGAAGTTCGATTAGTGAAAATCCTTTTTGATTCTTCATTGTATTTCTCCTATATGACCTTCAAATCGTTCTTATACGGAACCGACCGGAACGCCCGTTGAAATCACACCAGTCGCCGCAACACAGGTTGGAGCAGCGGCTCCCGCTAGTTGGTAAACAACGTTCTGGCTCGATACTGCGTAGGAAAAGTCTCCCGTCGAGGCGCTCACGCGAGTAGCGGTAACACAATATGCGGCACCGCCGCCGGTGATCGCAAATGTGTAGCCATTCTTCACTGGCGAGCCTGTCCAGGTATCGTCAAGAAGATCGCCACCAGCCGCAGCTGACAAGTCGGCAAATGCCGCCGCGAAAGCTCCGCCCCCTGTAGTCGCAGAGTAAGTAACCTGCGCCGATGACACCGTTCTAAGGTTGGCTACTGCAGTCGCCTGGTTCGCGGCACGACGTGAGGCGAGCAGGTTCGGGATGGCGATCGCTGCGACGATCGCGATGATGATCACGACGACGAGAAGTTCGATGAGTGAAAATCCTTTTTGATTCTTCATTACTTTAGTTCTCCTAAGTTTCCTTTTAAGTGTGGACAAATATTACGCTGCCTCGGTATATCTAGGGGGCACATCGGCGCACATTGATACTCTGAATACCAGAGAATGGCGCTCACCCGGCGTACCTTGTTACGTATGGTGACCGTAAGTGCAACGCCCGTGCCAATCCGCCGACGCACATCACCTCTCGCTCACATCTGATTGCAGCAGAACAGTTTACGCCACTCACGGCCACTCGCGTTCATCCGCCGCCGAGCACAAAAAAGTGAGACCTTCTCTCACCAAAAGTAAGAAAAAGTCTCACCTAGCGAAGTGGAGGAGTGGAAGAATGGGGGAGTAGAGGAGAGATCGAGTTCCTCTACTCCTCCACTCCCCTACTCCTTCACTCTTCTCGCGGTCATCGTCTCAGTGCAGTCATTCCACGCTTGCGATCGGCAGGTGAAGAGTTCGGGGGCGTGTTCGCGGGTTTGGAGTTCGACGGTGATGAAGGTTTCGGTGGTGCCGTGCGAGAGCTGGGTCCAGCCGAGCCGCTGACGCTCACGCCAGACGTAGGCGTAGGCTTCGGCCTCGGTCTCGTTCATCAGGTGGCGGGCCTCGTGCAGCAGCACCATCGCCCGCTCGGTGTCATCCACCGCTTTTCCGGCGAAATCGGGATAGATCGTGATGATCCCGAATGGATAGTTCGTCGCGGCATATGCGTTCTCGGCACCGACGGCCTGGTTCAGCCAGTTGTCGCTGCTGCGAAAGGTCGCGACGTTATTAAGCAAAAATGCCTCGCGCTCAAATCCGCGGCTCTCGAGAAAGACGATCGCCCGCTCGACAGCACGCCGGTCGTCCGCCGTCATCGGCGCCGAGGTCGTGACCAGCGAGAGATAAAGTATGAGCACGCTCAGAAACCCAGCAAACGCATACCGCAGCAGCCCCAGCACACCGCGCCCTATAGGCCCCGCAGTGCCGGCGACGACGATCGAAAAGGGGCCTCGCTTGGTGTCGGTCAGGTTCAATGTTTTGCTCGAAGATAAATTAAGCCGAGGGTGAAATAATGAATGGGCCGCAACGCCGCGTTAAATATTGTACAACGCTGTTTGTCGTACTTCAAGGACTATTTTATGAGCAGAAAATTGAAAAAAGGGCTCCCGGCATTACCCGAAAGCCCTTCGTTATGGTCGGGACGGCGAGATTTGAACTCACGACCTCTCGCACCCCAACCAAC
>CAYPGP010000013.1:23377-88330 GCA_964410495.1 uncultured Chloracidobacterium sp. | reverse complement strand
TGGAGCGGGAGACGAGGGTCGAACTCGCGACTTCGACCTTGGCAAGGTCGCGCTCTACCACTGAGCTACTCCCGCTTGTGGCAAACCATAATTCTACATTCTCCAATATGATTGTCAAGCCTAGCGCGAATTGATCGGTATCAGGTCTTCGGCCCCGCCGTTCTGTTCGTGCAGACGGATCGGTACGATCAGGGGTTCCGCGTTTCCGGCGGCTTCGTAAAAGGGCTTCATTTCGCGGTAATCGCGATGTATTCTGTTCGCGAGATTATGGGCTTCATCACGCAGGATCTGCAGCGTCGTATGAGCGGGCGAATCAACATTGAAAGAGATCGATCGTCCGCTCTCGGTTAGGAATGAGGCGATCGATGAGTGTTTATTTGCAGGTTTCACAGCTGCGATGATCGGCGGACGTTCGGGAAGATCGGCCAGCGCAGAGATAACGGCATTCAATTGGCCTTTGCCTCCGTCGAGGACTATCAGGTCGGGATGAAGGTTAGGTGGGCGAGTAAGCAACGCATTTCGAACGCCCTCGGCAAGTACAGAAATTTCAGATGTTAGATCTGAGATCTGAAATTTATATTCGTTGGAGACAAATTTTCCTTGAAGCCAGACGGCCGATGCCCAAACAAACCCCGTGCCGGAGATATGGGCCACGTCAAATGCCTCGATCCGCAGCGGACGCTTTTCAAGATCGAAGATCCTGCGGAGCTTCGCAGAAATTGTTTCAGCCGATGCCAGAGGCTTCGCTTTATCCAGCTCATGTTCGTCATGGCTCAGCAGAAGGCCGCGATAGGCGTTAATGCCCTTTGATCGTGGATTCACAACTATTATTTTGGCCAGACGACCATGGCGATCCGTCAGCTGTTGCTCAAGCGTCTTTCTGCCTTGAAAATCTCGCGAAACGCGTATCTCCCGCGGAAGATGGAACAAATAGAACGAATCGATGAGGCGAGCGAGAGCGAGGTCGGACGCTTCATAATCCTCGCGGTCTACAGCGAAAACCTTGCGGCCGAGCACGCGGCGGCCGCGATGGGTGACGAGAAAGATAGACGTGCCCTCGGGCGTATCTTCTACCGCAAAAGTGTCCACAGCATCGTCGAGCCAAACCTGCACACGTTTGTTAGCCCAGAATTTGTCGATCGCAAACGCCATGTCGCGGAATCGGGCAGCTTTTTCGAATTCAAGTTCGTCAGAGTACCTTTCGATGATCGCACCGATCGCTTTGCGGAAGAGAACTTGTTCGTTTGCAAGAATAAATCGAACTAGGCCGACAAGTTCTGCATACTCTTCGGACGAACATAAACTTGCCACGCACGGAGCCGCACAACGACGGCGGAAATACTGTGTGCAAGGCATCGGAAAAGAGCCCTCGATGTCGAGCTCGCAGCTTCGCAGCCGAAACGTCTTATTCAGCAGATCGATCAGGATCCGGACTCCGGTCTTGGGAAGGAACGCCCCGAAATACTCGTCCGGATCATCGTTCTCGACCCGCCGCGTGGCAAGCAAACGCGGGTACCGCTCTGCAGTCAGCTTGAAATGCGGATAACGATTTCCGGCGAGGTCGGCCAGATCGTTGACTGGGCGATCGTTTTTCATAACCTCATTGAGCGGGCTTGTGCATTGTCTCGAGCATTTGGTGAATGGTGTCGAGCGAATCAGCATCCTTAACGCTCTTATCCTCACGCCACCGTGAGATCCGCGGAAATCTGACAGCGACTCCTGATTTGTGCCTTGTTGACCGCTGGATGGCTTCAAAGGCTAATTCGAAAACCAGCTCGGGTTTCACGCTTCGAACGGGCCCAAAAGTTTCGATCGTATTGTCGCGGATGAAGCGGTCGACCTTTCTTATCTCGGCGTCAGTTAGCCCGGAGTAAGCTTTCGCGAACGGAACCAATTCGTCGCCTTTCCAAACGGCGAAAGTATAGTCAGTAAACAGGTTAGACCGTTTGCCTGAACCCTTTTGGGCGTAGATCAGGACGCAATCGATCGTCAGCGGATCGATCTTCCATTTCCACCAGTCGCCGCGATGTCGGCCAACGCGGTAGGGCGAGCTTCGCTGTTTGAGCATAAAGCCCTCAACGCCCAGCGAACGGCTCTGCTCACGTATCTCGGTTAGATGATCCCATGATGCCGCTTCAACGGCTGTTGTCGGAAAAATGATTTTACTAGCTTCATCCGAAATATCAGTCAAAACCTTGCCAAGAAATTCGCGTCGAATGCTAAATTCCATTGATCGGATATCGCTGCTTTCGTACTCGAGCAGGTCGTAGGCCTGAAGTATCACCGGCACCTCGCTGAGGATCTTTGCAGAGAGGTTCTTTCGGCCGATCCGCTTTTGCAGCTCAGTGAAGGGAAGCACGCGGTCGTCTAACCACGGGAGAATTTCGCCGTCTAAAACGGTTCCATTTGGCAGATCCCGAGCAGCATTCTCTATTTCTGGAAACCGCTCGGTCATCAGATCCTCGCCGCGTGACCAAATGAAGACCTCATCCGCCCGTTTTATGACCTGAGCTCGAATTCCATCCCATTTCCACTCAGCTTGCCAATCCAGAATATTGCCGAGTTCCTCGATCGGGAAATCTGCCTGATGTGCCAGGTGAAAGGGAAATGGCCGGGCTATTGGTGTTTCGTCGGTGTCTAGCTCGGGATCCAAGAGCTGTTTGAAAAACTGGGCCGACGGCGTCCACTCGCCCATTAGGCGCATTGCGATCACGTCGGTCGGCAGTTCGGAGAGCTGGGATAATGCGCGCATTACCAATAGTTGTGAAACTCCTACTCGGAACGCTCCGGTGATCAGTTTGTTGTAAACGAGCCGCTGAGAATAGTTCATTCGCGCCCATGCTTCGGTTACCGCTATCCTCTGTGTTTCCTCATCCGACGAGCGAAGCGGCAGCAGTTGGTCTTCAACCAGAACGTGGAGAGGCGTTTCGTCTGTTTCGCGGTTATTAGGCAATAGCAACGCCATGGTTTCCGCACTGTCGCCCACGGTGTCGCGTGATTCCTGAAATAGCCATTCGGGAATCCCTGAAAGTTCGAGAGCTAGTTCTCGAAGCTTTTTCGACGGCACGATCTGTCGCGGCTTTCGTCCGGAAAGAAAATATAAAGCCCACGCCGCGTCGTGCGGATCCGCCCGCTCAAAATAAAACCTCATCGCCTCGACCTTTTCATTGGTCTTGTTGGTTTGGTCGAGCTCGACGTAGAGGTCAGTGAAAAGCTTCATAATAAACCCAACGGCCGTATCGCCCGCTTATTCAGGCGGTTCTGACTCGTGGTCGTCGCCTACAAATTTCGTTTTTAACGGCACGGCGTTCATTCCCGTATCGTTGAGCCAGCGGACTACTTCTTCCGAGAATCCATGTGTTACGTATACGGTTTCTGCCTCCGTGGCCCTGATCGCGGTGTTGAGTTCCGGCCAATCGGCGTGATCGCTTAGAACAAATCCGCGGTCGACGGCACGCTGCCGCCGCGCACCGCGGACCATCATCCAGCCCGAAGCAAATCCCGTCGATTGCGGTCCGAAGCGCCGCATCCATGTCGACATCTGGGCCGATGGCGGAGCAACGATCAGAGAACCGGCGAAGTCTTTCTTATTCGTTACATTCCCAACGTAGGTTGTTTCCGGAAGATCGATCCCTGCCTGGCGGTAAGCCTGCGTGAGGCGTTCGACGGAGCCGTGCGTGAATATGCTGCCTATCGACCGATCGGTCCCATTTAGGATCCGCTGTGCTTTGCCGAGGGAATACGCAAATATTACCGATGCTTTGCCGTTTTCACGATTTCGTCGCCACCAGTCATCTATCTCCGCAAAAACCTCTTTTGGATCAGGCCAGCGGTAGATCGGCAGCCCAAATGTTGCTTCAGTCACGAAATGATGGCAACGAACCGGTTCAAATGGGGCACAAGTCGGATCCGGAGTGAGTTTGTAATCGCCCGATATGACCCACACCTCGCCTTTATACTCAATCCGGACTTGTGCCGAACCGAGAATATGTCCGGCGGGATGAAAAGACACCTTTACCCCATCAATATCGACAGTTTCGCCGTATCCCTGGCCGATTATCGTAGCGCCCGCGTCGAGCCGGATCCGTGCAAGAGCCTCGCCCTCGGCCGCAAAAAGATAGTTTTTGCTTCCGCGATACGCATGGTCGGCATGCGCGTGAGTGATCACCGCCCGATCCACCGGCAGCCACGGATCAACGTAGAAACCACCTTTCCTGCAAAATAATCCGCGCGGAGTCAACGTGATCAAGCCACCTTTCGCCATACGACTATTCTACATGAGACTCACGTTCGGTTGTGGTAAACTCGCATACGATGAAACGCTTCATTTTCCTATTTCTGATCGTGTGTGCAGCAGCGCCGTTGTACGCGCAATCTGCAGCGGAAAAGATATATGCGACCGAACGTGCGTTTGAAATAATGGCCGCCGATAAGGGTATAAATGCCGCGTTCATTGAGTTTATGGCTCCGGATGGGATCATGTTCTTTCCGGAAGCTGAGAATGCGCGGGAAAAGTGGAAGTTGCGGCCTCCATCGCCCGCATACTTGACCTGGAATCCGATATTGATAGATGTTTCCGCCAACGAGGTGCTTGGATACAGCATAGGCAATTCGCTTTATCGTGCCAATGGAAAGAATGACTCAGCGGCATACGCCGGGCACTACATATCGGTCTGGCTTCGCCGCCCGGACGGCTCGTATCGTGCTGTATTCGACACAGGCATCAATCACCCAACGCCCGCGACCGCTCCTACGGAATGGAGGAGGCCGCCCATCGCCGGCGAAGGAAATCCGAAAAATATCTCGGCAGCCGATTCTTCAACTGGCTTTTACCAAACGGTGCCGGAAAGCGCAGCAAAGGCATATTCGCGGTACCTTGCCGATGATGCGGTATTGATGCGAGAAGGAATCGAACCCGCTCGGGGGAAACGGGCTGCAATGGATCTGCTGAAAAGAGCAAAGGGAACGCTGGCATTCGCAAAGCGAAAATCCTTCTTCGAAGCGGCCGATCTTGCCTATGTTCATAGCGGCTACTCTGTTGCGGATCGGGCCGGGAAAGAGATCGAGCGTGGCAATTTTATGCAGGTTTGGAAACTACTCGGCGGCCGCTGGCAGATAGTGGCCGACGTTCAGGTTCCAGTGACGAAAGCATCGAAATAATGGACTCGACCGCTCAAAAAAAGGGATCGCATTCAGATGTGATCACCCAGATATTGCTGCTGGAATCGGACGCGATAAAGCGTGCGGCTCGAAATTTAGAGGAACAGGCGATCGAGAATGTTCTGGATCGATTGATGGCTTGCACCGGGAAGGTCGTCGTGATCGGAGTAGGGAAATCTGGCGTGATCGCTCAGAAGATCGCTCAGACGATGACGAGCACCGGTACCATGGCGATCTATCTGCACCCGTCCGATGCGCTGCACGGCAGCCTGGGCGTAATTACGGATAAAGATGTAGTGATCGCGCTGAGCAATTCCGGTGAAACTGATGAAGTTCTCGCAATCCTGCCTGCGATCAAGCAGCGGGCCTCGGGGCTGATCGCTGTCGTCGGAAACGTGAATTCGACGCTCGCTCGCCAATCCGATGTTTTCCTTGACGCCTCAGTAGACCAGGAAGCTTGTCCACTCAATCTAGCTCCAACGACATCGACAACTGTAAGCCTTGCCATCGGTGACGCCATCGCAATGGCTTTAATGGGGGCGAAGGGCGTTACCGAGGAAGATTTCGCTGCAAATCACCCTGCGGGGCGGCTCGGTAAGCGATTGACGCTTCGCGTTTTAGATCTCATGCATCCGAGCCCTAGCGTTTCACCGACGGCGGGTTGGCTTGAGGTGGTCAAGGCGATCTCAAATAATGCGCTTGGTGCCGTCAACGTTGTGGACGATAAGAGCAAATTGATCGGGATCATTACTGACGGCGATCTGCGACGAACGATCGAGCGAACGCCGGCAGCCGACCTTGCCGGACTCAGCTCGCGTGACATGATGACAGCTAAGCCGATCTGTACCACGCCGGAGATGCTTGCGTTCGAAGCCCTGGGTTTAATGGAAAATCGTCCGTCTCAGATATCGGTGCTGCCCGTAGTCAATGACGACGGTGCTTGTGTAGGATTGTTGAGATTGCATGACATTGTCAGGAACGGGCTCTGAATTTCTGAACCAGATATTACATAATCTCTATTATCGGACGCAAGATATGTAGTTCAACATTCGACGTTTAGCCATTATTGGTCGTAATCGACTTCCCGCCAAACGCGGACAATTCAGTAGATTTAGTATGTTCAGACTCCTTGGTCGCTCGATTTCGAAACTCCCTTCGTGACGCGGTACCATACACGTGAATGGAACCACGGATAAGATTCGCACATGCCGCCGATATTAATATTTTGGCAGCGTTAGGTACTGCGACGTGTTACGAAGCGTATTTCGAATTGGATCCATCGGCCGATCTGGCCGATTACTGTGCCCGTATCTATAGCCCGGAAAATGTTCGGGCTGAGTACCAGGATCGGGACTCTACTTTTCTGATCGCCGAAATAAATGATAGGGCCGTCGGATTTGCGAAGCTTCGCGAGAATAAACCGGTCGAATGCGTCGACAGCGAATTTGCGATCGAACTGCAGCGTATCTACTTGCTCGAACGCGTAAAAGGAATGGGCGTTGGCAAGGCTCTGCTGGATGAATGCAAAAGGATCGGTCGTGAACGCGGCTATCGCCAGATCTGGCTCGGGGTTTGGAATGAAAACAAGGTTGCACAGGCGTTCTACGAAAAGGTTGGGATGACCAGGGTTGGTACGACCACGTTCAACGACGGGAAAAACGATTTCGTGAATTTCGTTTACGCAAGCGATATTTAAGCATCGACTTATATTATGCGATGCTGTCTGCTAATTAAGCTGTAACTAAATATCTTATGTCCGAAAAGCCGTTGAAAGGCCTAAAGGTCCTCGAGATGGGGCAACTGATCGCCGGGCCATTTTGTGGTGCTATCCTGGCCGGGTTTGGTGCCGAGGTGATCAAGATCGAGAAGCCTGGAACCGGAGACCCGCTTCGCGGCTGGCGAAAGCTCTATAAGGGAACTTCCCTCTGGTGGCTTTCGATGGGCCGGAATAAGAAGTCGATAACGCTGGACATGACGCGGCCCGAGGGGCAGCAGATAGCACGGAGGCTAGCAAAAAGTGTCGATATCCTGGTAGAAAACTTCAAGCCGGGCACTATGGAAAAGTGGGGTTTGGGTTTTGAAGACCTAAGAAAGATCAACCCCCGGCTTATAATGGTCCGCGTTTCCGGCTGGGGCCAGACTGGCCCCTACGCCGCACGGCCGGGATTTGCGAACGTCGCCGAAGGAATAGGCGGGATTCGCTATACCACGGGATTTCCCGATCGCCCTCCAGTCCGTACCGGAACTTCTCTCGGCGATACATTAGCTGGTCTGCACGCGGCTCTCGGAGCCTTGACCGCAGTTTATCACAGGGATGTTAACGGCGGCGCCGGACAAATTGTTGACGTAGCCATCTATGAATCGATTTTTAACATGATGGAATCGACTCTAGCCGAGTATGACAAGCTCGGTGTGATCCGTGAACGTCTCGGAGCCAAGATCGAAGGCATCGTTCCGACCTCAACCTATCCTACGAAGGATGAAAAATTCATCATCATCGGAGCAAATGGAGATTCAATCTTCAAACGGCTCATGCACGTCATTGGTCGGGCAGATTTAGCCGGGAATCCGGAAATGCAGAACAACGCGGGCCGTGTTGTCCACGAACCAGAGATCGACCAGGCGATAACCGATTGGACCTTGACCAAATCATACGACGAAGCATACCGCGAGCTTGTAGCGGCGGACGTACCGACCGGGCCCGTGTACTCTATCGCCGACATCGTCAACGATCCGCAATACATTGCTCGCGGCATATTTGAGACCGTCGAGATAGAACCGGGAGACACCGTAAAGATACCAGCCGTTGTGCCAAAGTTATCAGCCTCGCCCGGTGGAACTGAGTGGATCGGACCAGAGCTCGGCGAACATAACGAGGAAGTATTTCGCGGTCTTTTAGGAATGTCGACGACCGAATATGAAGAATTGGTCACTAGCGGGATAATTTAACATCAAGGACAGTGTCAGTTCCCGGTATCCCCTATGAATCATTTGAAACAAGATAACATCTCTTACGGCTGGGTCATCGTTGCTGTCGCAACGCTGGCCCTTTTGATAAGTAACGGGCTTTCGATAGGCGGCATTCCCGTTTATTACAAGTTTGTTCAGCAGGACCTAGTCGCTTCGGGGGCTGTTCCTGAAGCTCACATCCAATCTGTCTACGGCACGGCGCCTGCTCTCACCTTCCTGCTCGCGGGATTCTTAGCTCCTTTCGCGGGCTTCCTTGTAGAACGCTTAAGGCCCCGCCTGATGATGATCATCGGCTGTTTTATTCTCGGAGCCGGGTTGATCGTTTATTCGCAGGCATCGTCGGCGATGATGGTCTATCTGTCACACGCTTTGCTCGGAATTTCACTTGGTTTTGTTGGTGTTCTGGTTAATACCGTGCTGGTTTCAGGTTGGTTCAGCCGTAATCGAGGGCTTGCGCTCGGCATTGTTTTAACGGGTACCAGCTTCGGCGGCGTGCTTGTGCCCCAGATCGCAACTCCATTAACCGCCGCATATGGATGGCGTTTTTCGATGGTCGCAGTCAGCCTGGTTGTTTGGCTTGTGCTACTGCCGGCCGTGGTTTTTCTGGTCAAGGATCCACCAGCCTTGGTTGCGGCTAACACAGCAGCAGGTCCGGAAGAACTACCCGGCTATTCCCTTCCGCAAGCAATTCAGACGCCATTTTTCTGGATCTTCTCACTCTGTGCGGCCCTGGTTTTTTACGCGCTATTCGTCGTAACTCAGCAGCTGAATTTATATTTACAAAGCCCGAAGGTCGGCTTCAGCCCGTCGGAGGCTGCAGGCGTTCAGTCCTTGCTGTTTCTCTTAAGCATAATCGGCAAATTCGTCTATGGTTTACTTGCCGATAGATTCTCGGCGATCCGTGTACTGCTCATCTCGGTCACGACGATGTTCCTGTCGACCCTTGCATTTCTATCGTTGGATGACGTGACGGTGTACGTTTTTGCGGCACTCTTCGGACTGAATTATGGCGGAACGTTCGTACTGCTGCAGCTTCTTATCGCGGATTATTTTGGGCAGAAGGAATACGGAAAGATACTCGGAGCGATAACCGTCATCGAGACGATGGGCGGAGCCGCCGGAACCTACATCACCAGTCGGATAGCTGACGCCAATAGCGGTGACTACCAGACGGCGTTCTTGCTGCTTATCGGTATTACGGCGGGAACGCTTGTACTCGGCGTCGTGCTGAACATTATCTACAAGCCACTTACCCAACCAACCATCGAATAGATATTTTCGCTCGACCGGGTACCAGCTTTTTCACTTGACAACGCGTTGCATATATGGTACACTTTCCTCTTGATAGGTGTAGGAGATATTTCGTCGCCGTCCGGATTTGGCCGGGGAACCGGATCGTCGGTGTAAATCTCTGAAAACGTCCGGTTTAGCGTTACAAAGTGTTCATTTGCCGCACTGTGTTTGAAACTAAAAAATGAAACACCTAACTGTTGCATTCACATGGCTTAGGCCCTGTTTATTGGTATGAAAAATGAAACACCTGTTCAAAGCCATCGCGAGGCGTTTCTTGCTCAGAAAGCTGTCTGCCGCCGAGTGAGTGGATGCATGCTTTTGACATGACTCTGGTAAAAGGCTATTATTATGGTTTTGTTAAACGTCAGATAGTTTATCTAGAAGCCTCAAAAAGGAGCAACGTAAAATTGAGCAACGGTAATTTTCTATTCACATCCGAGTCTGTGACCGAGGGTCACCCCGACAAGATCGCCGATAATATCAGCGACGCAATATTAGACGCGATCATCGCACAGGATCCGACTGCCCGTGTAGCCTGCGAAACCCTTGTAACTACGGGGCTTGCGGTTGTTGCCGGTGAGATCACCACAAGTGCGACGGTCAACTACAAACAGATCATTCGCGAGACTATCGAAGAGATCGGTTATAGCGATGCTGAGTATGGCTATGATGCCAATACCTGTTCTGTAATTGACGCTATTGGTACTCAATCGCCTGATATTGCCCAAGGAGTTGACACGGGCGGAGCGGGCGACCAGGGATTGATGTTTGGTTACGCTTGTAAGGAGACGCCGGAGTTGATGCCGATGCCGATCCAGATGGCGCACAATCTGACGCGTCGTTTGAGCCAGGTTCGTCGCGATGGAACAGTTCCCTACCTTCGCCCGGACGGCAAATCGCAGGTTTCGATCGAATATCGTGACGGCCAGCCATTTCGCGTTGAAGCGGTCGTTATCTCGTCGCAGACAGCGGACCTTCCGATCGAACAGATCCGAGCGGACATCATGGAGCACGTAATCAAGCCGGTTATTCCGGCTGATCTGCTTGATGAAAATACGAAATACCACATCAATCCGACCGGCAAATTTGTGATCGGCGGGCCGATGGGTGATGCCGGTGTCACGGGCCGCAAGATCATTGTCGACACTTACGGCGGATATGCCCCGCATGGCGGCGGTGCTTTTTCGGGTAAGGATCCGACAAAGGTCGATCGCTCGGCTGCATATATGGCTCGCTACATTGCGAAGAACGTTGTTGCCGCAGGCCTCGCCGATAAGTGTACTGTTCAGTTAGCTTACGCGATCGGAGTTGCGGAACCGGTTTCAGTTCTTATCGACTCGCACGGCACCGGAACGATCGACGACGAACGTATCGCAGACATCGTTCGCGAGAACTTCACGCTGACGCCGAAGGCAATCATCGAAACTCTCGATCTCCGCCGCCCGATCTACAAAGCAACGGCCCGTTTTGGCCACTTTGGTCGTGTGAATGATGAGTTTTCGTGGGAGAAGACTGATAAGGCTGAGGCACTGCGTTCGGCGGCCGAAGAGCACAAGATAGCGACAAACGCATAAGGGAAACTGCTCGCGAGCCCAAAACTCGCGAGCTTTTTGTTGAAATTCGCCGGCAACCAGCCGCAATCAGGAAATTATGACAACTCCAGCAACTTCAATGGATTACGATATCAAAGACATTAACCTTGCTCCGCAAGGTAAGCAGCGGATAGAGTGGGCTGACCGCGAAATGCCGGTTCTTCGCCAGATCCGTGAGCGTTTTGAGGCTGAGAAGCCCTTAACCGGCGTTCGGATGGTCGCTTGTGCTCATATCACGACCGAAACAGCCAATCTTGCTCGTACATTTCAGGCCGGCGGAGCTGAGGCCCTGCTTATCGCGTCGAACCCGCTCTCGACGCAGGACGACGTTGCCGCTTCGCTCGTTGCCGATTGGGGAATTCCGGTCATGGCGATAAAGGGTGAATCTACAGACACTTACGTTCGCCACGTTAAAGCAGCACTTGATACAAATCCGAACCTCATCATCGACGACGGCTCAGACGTTGTGGCCACGATGATCAAGGAAAAGCCGGAGCTGATCCCGAACCTTATCGGAACGACGGAAGAGACCACGACCGGTATCGTTCGCCTAAAAGCGATGGTGAACGCCGGCGTCCTCACCTTCCCTTCGATTGCTGTTAATGACGCGCAGACGAAGCATTTCTTTGATAATCGCTACGGTACGGGCCAATCGACGCTCGACGGCGTTATCCGTGCGACCAACATCCTGCTCGCCGGAAAGACTTTGGTTACAGTCGGTTACGGCTGGTGTGGTAAAGGCGTTGCGATGCGTGCTCGCGGTTTAGGAGCGAACGTTGTAGTTACCGAGATCGACCCGATCAAGGCCATCGAAGCTGTTATGGACGGTTTCCGCGTGCTTCCGATGAAGGAAGCGGCGAAGATCGGTGATTTCTTTGTGACTGTAACGGGCAACCGCCACGTGATCGACAAAGAGCATTTTGAAGTAATGAAGGACGGAGCGATCGTCTGCAACAGCGGGCACTTTGACCTCGAGCTCAACCTCGACGCTCTTCGCGAAATGTCGCAGCCGGCGGTGACGCGTCGTCCATTCGTCGAAGAATATCGATCGATCGACGATAAGAAATCAGTTATCGTTCTGGGCGAAGGCCGTCTGATCAACCTTGCTGCAGCCGAAGGCCATCCGGCATCGGTGATGGACATGTCCTTTGCTAATCAGGCACTTTCGGCCGAGTATCTTGTTAAAAACAAAGGCTCTTTGGCCGCTGGTGTTCACGTCCTGCCGGCCGAGGTTGATCAGGAGATCGCTTCCCTCAAGCTCCGCGCAATGGGCGTCAACATCGACACGCTCACGCCGGAGATGCTCGAATACATGTCGAGCTGGGAAACCGGAACCTAGAAACTGCTTTAGGCTAAACAAAAAGCACAAGATCGACCGTAAAACGGAAGACCTTGTGCTTTTAACTTTATTTACACCAAGTGTTTAAGCCCGCGTCAGTAGCACAAACTTTGGGCTACGAACCGCTTTGCTCCACTCGGGGTAAGGTAATAGCATCGGAACTTCATGTCGAGGATAAACGGGCTAGAGACTGCGGCCGGATCAAAACCCGAAACGACAGGAGTCTCGACCCCACGAATCTGCGTCACCGCGATGTCCGTCGAATTCCCTGCCGATCCGACACCGTTTCCCCGTGCCGCACCAATTCCCTTACGGCCTGAAACGATTATCGGTGAACGACCGATAATTCCGGTCCCGGAACCGTTTGAACTGCCGATCCCGGCTCCTGACGCCGTTCCAACACCGCCGCCGCGAGTACCAACCTTGATCTTTGCTCGCTCCTGGGCTGCAATTCCCATGTTCAGTATCACAAAGGCCAATGCCAACAGGACAGTTTTGTGAATAGTGTTTCTCATTCTCGTTTGCCTCCTGTTGGTAGAGATCTTGTCATAGGCAAGCATGGTCAGTCTGTCGGGCGGCTTACGTTGTCAGCTATGCGTAATGCAGTTGTCTGAACTGCGATCAGGCTAACCTTTGTATTGTCTGGCGCCTGATCAATCGTATTGGAAACCACCGATCTCCTATCAGCTAATTGGTCGTGAATAGCGTGCCATGGTCATTTGATCGAATTTTAGACAACAATTGCGGAGACCTCGGATGCTAGCTCTGATCACAGAGTTTTGTGCGGCAGATCAAGGTTCGCGATTCAGTCAAAAAATGGGAAACAGGCTTGACAGCGTGTTGCAGCGATGATACATTCTCTTTCATGGAAAACAAAGGTATCGCTGAACCCAGTTGGTTGACCTTGCCGCGGGGCGATTTTGCTCCGCATTGGTCAGGTTTGTACGTGACTCTCAATAAAAAGGGTACTTTCGCCATGAGCGCGACAACCCACGCTCGCCTCGGCTCGCCCGAAGCCTTTCGGATAAAAATGGATGTGATGAACGAACGCCTCGCCCTCGAACCGGCGAAGTTGGACGACGCGAACGCCTATCCGGCCCGCGTCCAGGGCCGTCGTGGAGCCAAAGTCGTCCGAGCCGTCCGCCTCCTAACCGAATGGGGCATCCGCCCGGCCGACACAATAGAGTTCCAGCAACCCAAGATCGACGGCGACGGCAAACTGATCCTCGAACTCCGAAACATCCGCATCTCACCGAAGGCGCACTCGCAATGCAGAGATAAGAAAGTCGCAAACCGAGGTGATCATCGCGGTTTTAGGGCTGATGGTCAAAGCGACTTGATGTGAGCCGATCCATAGTTTGCCGGTCTTATTCCTGATATGCACATCGGAGTGATCCGACGTTGGTTGCCGCTTGAGTGTCCAGATCCATTTTCTTGCCTTGGAGCCAGGCTACGCTGCCGCCTTGTTTTCGCCATTTGGCGGCTTCGGGGCAGGACTTCCCTTTTTGGGTGGACAGGGCGTCGTAGTAGAGGTAGCGGGCGGCTTCGACGCGGGGTTCGCTTGTGCTGGCATAATATTCGATCTCGGTCACCTTGGTGCCGACGCCGGTCTTGTAGACGAGCAGCGTTCGCGAGCCAGCGGATGTGCCGGCGTCGATGAAGAAGTAGTTGGCTGAGATGCCGAAGAAGGAGTGGTTATCTGAGCTTAGGATCCTCGCGTACGGTTTAGCGGTTGATCTGCACGCTTCGGCACCTTTCGCGGTGTCTTCACGGTGAAAGACCGCAACGTTCTCGCCGCCCTCGTCATTATTTGCGGTCTTAACGATATTTTTGCCAAAGACGAGGCAGCGGCCGTCGTTACTTGCCATCTCGAATTCCGGTGTGGCCGAGCCTTTCATAGGAGTGAAGGTGGCGTCTTGTCCGGCTGTAGGGAAAACGGAACAAAGGAACGTGACAACAAAGATTGCGATGATTCTCATGATTTCAATATTCGTCGACTTTAACTTAATTGAGCGGATCCGGAATGTCGAGAGTAGAACTGCCCTGCTTTCGAAATCTCGCTTGACGGTCATCATAGGCTGGCAATGACCTATTCCGAGTCGTTCCGTTCGTTCGAAAATGCTCTCGGGCCTCACTAAAAGTCATCCTATTTGCTCCACTGTATCGTTCTGGTTCAAGCTCGCTTATTCCGTCGTCCTCCCAAAAACAAACGTCGCATATGAAGTATTCCCCTCTTTTCTCAAGCGTCTCGAAGCTACAAATTGGGCACGCGTGCAGCAGCGGCTCGAGGTCGAAGATCGACACCTCGTATCCAGCGGACCGTAGGCTTTGCTCCAGATAGTTATTGGTGACTAGCTCTAGTTCCTCCTGAAGATACTGACGAAGATACCGGTTCCTTACGTCATCGGTAGCTTCCGATACCTCAGCCTCTGCAAGCGCGTCCTCGACGGTACTAAGGCGGGTTTCATCCGATAATGCGAACATCCGAACGAACGATAAGAGTTCAATTGCTTCCTTCCGTTGCAGCTGCAGCATAGATTTATTTGCGATCATGCCTTTAGTCGAAGAGATCACGTTCCGCGAACGATGAGAAACTCTATATTGAGATCGATCCCGAACCCGCGGACCTCGCTCCAGTCGTGCGAAAGTAGCTGCCTCCGTAGAAGTGCCACGGAAGGCTGTTGATCGCTTCGAGCGCTGTCTCGGGCGTTATGGTCGCGATGACCTCCGGGGGTACGAGGCCGCGGTACCAGCGTCCTGATTCGGAGAATGATTCGAATTCAACAAAGTACCTTAGCCATTTGGTCCCGCATGCCTTACAAGTATCGACGGTAACCTCGCCGAAACGCCCGTTCTTTTCATCGACGCCGATCGATTCGGTTTCGAAATCGAGGTAATGGAACGGCGGCGTCATACATTTGCATTCGTCCCTTATTTGGTCACCGTCGATCATCATTTCCCGATTTGCAACGATATCACGAATATGGTCGGTCGCTTGAAAATATTGTGATGCGAGTGTGACGGGTTCGTGGAAAACGCGTCTTGCACGCGTTGATTTGTGGTGGATGCGGTGATAATCTTTGTCTCGATTCACTCTAACTTAAAAATTAAATTGTGCCGGACGCAGCGTTTCTTTCCGAGAAGTGACGGAAGCGCTATTTGTCGTCCGAATCACGCTACCGCATCCTACCTATGAAGATCAAAAGACTGCATTTCTTGCCGCTGTTGCTGTTATTATTCGTCGCTTCGGTCGCGGCTCAACCGGGTTTGCGGCCGCTGAAGCTAGACGATCTTTTCAAGATCAAGAACGTCGGCGATCCGCAGATCTCGCCCGATGGCCAATGGGTCGCTTATACCGTTTCGACGGTCGATGTGAAGGCCGATAAGTCGGACACGAATATCTGGATGATCAGCTACGACGGGAAGACCGAGCGGCAGATCACTTTTTCGGCTGATAGCGAGACATCGCCGCGTTGGAGCCCGGATGGGAAGTATCTTTCGTTCGTTTCGTCGCGACCTGGGCCGAATCGCGGGAGCCAGGTCTGGTTGCTCGATCGGAACGGCGGCGAGGCAATGCAGTTGACCGAGGTGAAGGGGCGTTTGCAGGGTTACGAATGGTCGCCTGATTCTAAACGTCTCGCGATGGTCATTGGCGATGCGGATCCTAACGAACCGGCTACGGGAGCAGGAGCAAGTGCTCCGCCGCCGAAGCCGATAGTCCTCGATCGATACCGCTTCAAGCAGGACGGCCAGGGTTATTTGAGTGGGAACCGCAAGAGCTACGTCTATCTCTACGACATCGCCAGCAAGAAACTCGAAAGGCTGACGAAAGGAAAAGTTGATGAAGGCACGCCCGTTTGGTCGCCGGACGGCAGCCGCATTGCGTTCACGAGTAATAAAAAGGCCGATCCCGACCGCGATCCGGGCTCGCAGATATACGTCGCAGAAGCTAAGGCCGGAGCAACTGAGAAACAGGTCACGCCGAATACAAGCCGCGGCAGCCGCCCCGGATGGAGCCCGGATGGAAAGACGCTGGTTTTCCTTGAATCAGACGAGCTGAAATACAACGCTTATAACATGAACCACCTAACGACGGTGGCTTCGGACGGAAGTTCCGCCCCGGTTCGAGTTAAAGCGGCCGAGGATCTTGACCGAGGGGTTTCGAATGCGGATTTTTCAGTCGACGGAAAGTACATATATTTCCTTGTGACCGACGATATGTCGGTTTATCCGGCGAGAATTGGCGTTGCGGACGGAAAATATGAGCGACTGATGTCGTCGCCTGTTGTGATATCGAACGTCAACAGCGCGGGCGGCCGGGCCGTGGCGATATCGGGCGGCGATAGCAGAGCGAATGAGGTTTATGCCTTTGAGAATGGGACGCTCAGGCAGTTAACGCGGCAAAACGACGCCCTGTTTGCCGAGATAAACTGGCCGGCGACCGAGGAAGTGCGCTTTACCAGTAAAGACGGGACGTCGGTCAGTGCCCTGCTCACTTATCCGACGGGTTATGTCAAAGGTACGAAAGTGCCGATGCTGCTTCGCATCCACGGCGGGCCGAATGGGCAAGACCAGCATTCTTTTGCGGCCGAGCGGCAGTTTTTTGCTGCGAATGGTTATGCGGTGCTCGCGGTAAATTATCGCGGCGGTTCGGGCCGTGGGCAGAAATTTTCGCGGGCGATATATGCCGATTGGGGCAATCTGGAAGTTCAGGATTTGCACGCCGGTGTCGATCACGTCCTAAAAATGGGCGTTGCCGACCCGGACAAGCTTGGCGTCGGAGGCTGGAGCTATGGCGGAATTCTGACGAATTATCTGATCGCGAGCGATAACCGCTTCAAGGCGGCGACGAGCGGAGCCGGCACAGCGTTCACTGTGTCCTATTACGGCGTTGACCACTACATCACGCAATATGATAACGAGATCGGGCCGCCGTGGGACCCGAAGGCCTGGGAGACCTATCAGAAGCTCTCTTATCCGTTTCTCAAAGCCGATCGCATAAAGACCCCGACGCTTTTCCTCGGCGGCGAGAAGGATTTCAATGTCCCCATCTCGGGCAGCGAGCAGATGTATCAGGCTCTGAGAAGCCTCGGGATCGATACGCAGCTGATCATCTACCCAAATGAGTTTCACGGCATCTCCCGGCCGAGCTATGTTCGCGACCGATATGAGCGCTATCTGGCTTGGTACGACAAATACGTTAAGAAAATAACGCCGACGCCGACTTCCCCGCTGGCTGCATGGGAAGGAAAATGGAGCGGAAAGCTTACGAATCTTCCGGCTCGGCCTGATGCACCGGCGGTCGAAGTCACGCGTGAGATAGGCGCGTTCCCGTCAGCGGACAATACATGTTCGATGTGGAAGACGACCTATTCGGAGGCCGGTGTGGTCAAGCAGGTGAAGGACTACAAGCTGTGCCGTGGTACGGGAGCCGCTGATCTTTTTGTGGATGAAGGCAATGGTATCAAGCTGCCCGCCCGCGTTCTGGGTGATTCGCTCGTTTCGCCGTTCAAGTATGACAACACTCTGCTTATCTCGACCGTTCGTCTTCGCGGCGAAGTCCTTGAAGAAGAGATAATTACGGCCGACGACAAACCGGCGACATCTGGTGTGCAGCCGATGCAGGCGAAAGGCATTCAGCGCCTGGAACTGCGACGAGTTCAATAGATATAGAGGTTTCTGGAGACGCTCATGAAGATGAAAACGATATATAAATTGTTGTTGACCGCTGTAGTTTCTTGTATTGCCGTTACCGCGGCTTTAGCTCAACCGCAGCCCACTTCGACTCCGGAGATGATCGCCCGTCGCAACGCGATCGAGGCGGAGCTTCAGTCGCTAGCGGTGGTCGAGCGGAAGGTAATGGTTCGGATGCGTGACGGCATCCGAGTTCAGGCAGATGTCTATCGTCCGAAAGATCCCGGCAAAAAATATCCCATCATCCTTTCGCGGACACCATATAACTTCAACTGGTGGGACGTTCGACTCGGGGCTCCGCGTGACATGAGCACGGTTCTCGATGCGGTCAAACGCGGATACGCGTACATCATCATGAACGAACGCGGGCGGTTCTTCTCCGAGGGAAACTACGACATTCTTGGGCCGCCGGTGACCGACGGTGACGACGCGCTGACGTGGATGTCTTCACAGCCATGGTCCAACAAAAAGGTCGGGGCGATCGGCTGCTCCTCGACCGCTGAGTGGCAGATGGCCGTGGCTGCTCAGGGAAATCCGGCGTTTACGACGATGATCGCACAGGGATTTGGAGCCGGGGTTGGACGCGTTGCTCCGTATTACGAGCAAGGCAACTGGTACCGCGGCGGAGCGGTTCAGATGCTATTCATCGCGTGGCTTTATGGCCAGCAGAATCAAGTGCGGCCGATGTTCGACCCCAAGACGTCGCAGGAGGACCTTATCCGGGCCTCTAAATCATTCGATCTTGCACAGCAGGCACCCTCGGTCGATTGGTCAAAGGCTCTGCGGCATTTGCCGGTCAAGGATATTTTCAAGGCGGTCGATGGGCCGAAAGGTATATTTGCGGATGAAATGCCCGTGCCGACAGGCGGAGCGATGATAAAACGCACTCCGAATGATCCGGCTTGGTACAAAGGCGGCCTGTGGCATGACAACATGAAGATCGACATTCCGGGCTTCTATTTCATGTCGTGGTACGACGTTTCGGTAGGGCCGAATTTGGCGATGTACAACCACATTCGCAAGACCGCTAGCCCAGCGATGGCCGATAAGCAATACGCTGTTATCGCTCCGGTTGCTCACTGCAGCTACACCCGCGCCACCGAAAACACTATCGTCGGTGCGCGAAGCATGGGCGACGCGCGGCTCGATTACAGCAAAATGACCTATGACTGGTTCGATCATTTTCTGAAAGGCGAGCAGAACGACATCCTCAAAAGCCCGAAAGTCCAATACTTTACGATGGGCAGCAATAAATGGCAGTCGTCCGAACAGTGGCCGCCCGTCGGTGCTCAACCGATGAAGTTTTACCTGGCCAGCGGGGGCAAGGCGAACACACTGAACGGCGACGGCAGACTCGTCAGCGAGCCTCCGGCGACCCACATGCCAGACACGTTCACCTATGACCCGATGAATCCCGTTCCGTCCTACGGTGGAAATGTTTGCTGTACGGGAAACGCGATCCAGGCCGGTTCGTTCGACCAGAGCAAGATGGAAGAGCGGAACGATATTCTTGTTTACTCGACCGATGTACTGAAAGAAGGATTTGAGCTAAGTGGCCCGATCGAGGTAACGCTGTACGTTTCCTCCGATGCAAAAGATACCGATTTCACGGTGAAACTCATCGACGTTGACGAGAATGGCAAGGCATGGAACCTCGACGAAACGATCCAGCGAATGCGGTACCGTGACGGCTACGACAAACCGATCGTGTGGATGGAAAAAGGCAAGGTTTACAAGGTCAGGTTTCAGCCAATGACCACCAGCAACTATTTTGCCCCCGGCCATCGTCTGCGTATCGAGATCTCGTCGAGCAACTTCCCTCGCTTCGACCGAAATATGAATACGGGCGGTAACAACTGGGATGAAGCGAAAGGCGTGGTCGCAACGAATTCGGTACATCACTCGAAGCAATATCCGGCCGAAGTTGTCATTTCGGTCGTTAGGAAGTGAGTTCTAGTAACGTTATCACCGGATATGATTCCGGTTTGTAATGTGCGCTAGTAAACAGTCCGGCGATCCAGATCCTTCTACCATTTGACTGGAGTATTTATCCATAATCAGAGGAGATGATCTGTTATGTCGCTAATTTTCTGTCCAGAATGCGGTCATGAGGTTTCGGCCAATGCTGTTGCATGTCCGAACTGCGCTCACCCAATGCAGCCGATCCCGGTCGTTGAGAAGAAGGTAATTGTTGCGCCGCCCGTAGAGCGGGACGGGTTTCCGACATGGGCCTTTATCCCGATCGGTTTGCTTTCGCTCTTACTTTTGTTCGTTATATACATAGCCTTTCGCGACGGCGAAGACACTGCAAATACCAACGTAAACGTGAACGTTGCTTCACGGCGGCCATCCACGACCACTGCCGACCGACCGGCCACGACAACGACCGTGCCGTCGACCAGCACAACTGATGTCAGTCTACCGCCACCGCCGCCGCCTTCGCAGACGACAACCGTACCTGGTACCTCAACCGCACCACCAGTCGCTCCCGCTCCGAGTAAGGGTACCGTCGTTTTGAATGCGAAAGCTACGACGAATGCGGGTTCGACACGCGCGGTGAGCGGGACGAAGTTTTACCTGCTCGAGGAAGACGTTGAGACGATCCTGCGCGAGGCTCGTGTGGAACCGATAGAAGGTAACACGCTAACGGCAAGCTTGGGGCTCGCGGCAGTTTACCCAAACCTTTACGGCGATTTTCAGCGTGCTGCGATGCGTGCTATAGCAGCCAAGGCGAAGTACTCCGGCACGACCAATGGCAGCGGCGGAGCGAGCCTTTCCGGAGTTGAGCCGGACGGTTATTACCTGTTTGGGGTCGCGAGGATCGGACGCGGATTTGCACTTTGGAATTCGCGCGTTTCGGTGATCGCGGGAGACAATACGCTAAATTTGAGTCCGCAGAGTATAACCGAAGTCGAAGACCCAAACGGTTAAACATACTAGTTTCTAACTTAATGGCGGTTGCCGTCCGATGCGGCAGCCGCCTTATCGCATCTTAGGCATCTTATTTACTTGCAAAGATTTATCGGTTATTTTAGAGCTTTGCTCGCATAAGACGTGGTATGGCAAGGCCTCTTATTCTGACCATCGATGGTGAGGAATTTCCGGTCTCGATCGTCAAGATCGACCGGGAGAAACTCTATGGCCGTGTCGAGATCGAGGCATTTGACGAGAAAGGCCGTGAGGCCTCGCTGCGCATATTGGCGGCGGACGGGAAAACTTTGATAGACAAGGGCGGCACGGCGCTCGCGACCGTAACCGATAAGGGGGATTCGGTCGAGCGCAATGAGCTGATCCCAATAACTCCCGATGGTGAACCGATCGCACAGGTGCCATCTTCGTTTGGCCAGAAAAACGAACTTTCGCGGGCAACGGTCGAGGATTACTTCACGCAGATCGTTAAGAGCGTTTATCTGGTCGGAACTTTCGCGACCAACGATATTTCGGCACTGCACGATTATTTATCAGACGGCCGCATTTATTGGTTTCCTTTCAGCTGGCGGGGCGGGATCGAATACGATAACGCATATCTGATCGGCTCGGGCGGCGATATTTTTATGGTTGTTGGGAAACAAGCCGATTTTCAGTACGTAAAACTTAACCAAGCCGCCGTGCTTGATGCCGGAGAAGAGGAAGAAATATCGGCTGATGATCTGGATTTTGATCTGATGTGAGGTTGCTCAGTAGTCAGTAGTCAGTAGTCAGTAGACCTTAGCCTACAAGATGCCCATAAACATTTCCAACTCGAACAATCGTGACGCGGTCGTGGCGGCTGAGGCACTGAATCCGACGCGAGTCATGCGGTACACTGATAAGAAGGGGCGGCCCATATCGACGCGTAAGCTGCTGAAGACAGACGTCGATCACGACCTCGCCGAACTTCTGAAAAAAGAAAAGAAACTAGACAAGGTCGGCGATAGTTTGATCAAGGGCGATCCCGAAGTGGACATCGAGCGGTTCGGAATGTTTCTGACCGACATGTCGCGCGTCTACGTGACGAAAAAGGGCATCATTCATCTTGTTGAAGAGATCGAGGTCATTTACAACGCCGACGGCACAGTTCGAGAACGACGGCCGCGAAAAAAAGAGCAGCAGAACATGAACGGCGAGTTCCCGATGAGGTGGACCGGCAAATTCATTAAGAAGGAAGAAGCAGCGCATCGGTTCGTTTTTACTAATAAAAAACAGCTTGTTCATATCAATGGCCTGACGTTCGATTTTCTCTACGAAATGGCCAAAGACCTTGCGGAGCGAGATGCTCTTCTACTCGTTCGCGGCGGTGAGAAAGGAAACGAACCGCTGGTGATGAACCGTGGCGGAAAGCCGTACAACGCGTTTCTCGAGGGCCGCGTGAAAGATGATTCATATTGTTTGATCTTGCATCTTTCGAATATGGAGTTGAAACGGCCGAAAGGTGTGTCAGAACCGCCTGCGTAAGCGGACGGCCAGTTCGCTTGTTACGGAAATAGGATTGTGCGGTTTTGCTCTTAGCGTCTTTGCGTTGAAAAAAAGAAAACTGTGGACATAGGATTCGACAAAAAGAAATTCTCCTGCAAGTTCGGCTATTGCACGGGCAAGGCTCCGGATCTGAACGATCCATCGCTTCACGTCAAAGCTCAGGACTACAAGCGACGCGTGAGCGGTAACATGCGGGCCCTTCCCTCGGAAGAGATCTATAAACTCCCAAAAGCAAAGAATTATTTCGTCAGCCGTAAATATGACGGCGAAATGGCGATGCTGTTTTTCGATGGCGAGCAGATGATATCGGTCAATCCGGGCGGAACCGCACGGGTTGGATTGCCCGCATTCGAAGAAGCCGCCGAGATCCTGAAAAAGGCAAAGGTTGGCTCATGCGTTCTTGGCGCTGAGATCTACGTCAAGGATGATCCCACGAAAGCTCACCCGGTACAGCAGGTTGTTCGAATACTGCGTTCCCCGCCGTCCAGGGAAGAACTTGACCGCCTCGGTGTCGCTGTTTACGACATAGTCGAGCTGGACGAAAAGCCAGTCGTGGCTTCGGATAAAGTTTACCCGCAGCTCAAAAAGTGGTTCGATAAGGCAAAGAGCGTACACGTAGTCGAGTTCGAAAAAGCAGATTCCATCGAAACGATCATGGAGCGCTTTACCGATTGGGTGATCGGAGAAGGTGCCGAAGGCGTCGTCGTTCGCCACGATCAGGCCGGTTGGTTCAAGGTAAAGCTGCGGCACACGCTCGATGTGGCCGTGATCGGCTACAGCGAAGGCACGGATCATCGAAAAGGCCTGCTGCATGATTTGCTGGTGGCCGTGATGCGAAGTGACGGCTCGTTCCACGAATTTACACGCGTCGGCGGCGGCTTCACTGAGGAAGACCGGAAAACGATTCTCGCTGACCTAAAAAAGCGGGTTGTGCCTTCGGACTACGTGGCTGTAAATAACGACTACGTCGCCTATGAAATGATCAAACCGGGCGTGGTGATCGAGATAAATTGCCTCGATATGATCGCCGAACGTGCCCGCGGGGGCCCGGTCAAACGAATGGTGCTCGATTGGGATGGAAAGCGTTATTCGGCAACCGTTCGAATGCCATCGGTCAGCGTCATTTCGCCGCAATTCATCCGCATTCGAGACGATAAAGAAGCGGTGGTTGACGATGTCAACATCAGCCAGGTAACCGACCTTGTTCCCGTCATAGATACCGAACGTTCGGTCCACGAGGACGATGATCCGCCGAGTGAATTGCTCGAACGCCAGGTCTACACAAAGGTAATGAAAGGCAACACGATGGTGCGGAAACTCCTGCTTTGGAAAACCAACAAGAAAGACCGGAACGACTATCCGGGCTACGTCGTTTACCTAACGGATTTCTCGCCAAATCGACAGAATCCGCTCGAACGCGAGATCAAGATCAGCAATACTGAGCGGACCGCAAAACAGATGTTCGACGACTGGGCTCGGAAGATATTTATAACGGGCTGGGAGAAGGTCGGATAATAGCATGATACCCAATCAGGATATAGCCGTTCCTATTGAATTAAAGGCTTATCAAGACCCGCAAGGCACGGTCAAACTTTGCCATTCTGACCTTATGTGCGAGGTTTTATTTGATTGTTGGAATGACGATCGTAGGCCCGCCGATCACTTCGGAAAACTGACTTTTCTTCACGCGTGGGCGGTTAGAGGCCTATGTTTAGAGATCTTTCCATACAAAATTCGCGAAGATCTGCCCTCATGCATCTATGAGGTCGAGAACTCCACGTGGCTCTGTCAGGTTACCCAGCAGCGCCTTAACATTTATCCTCAGTGGAAGACCTGGGATGAACGGGTCTACCGGCATTTCGTGGTATCCGGACACGATAACTTTTACGAGATAATTGCAAGCAAGTTTGAAGAAACTGTCGTCCTTAAAAAGACATAAATTAGTAGTTTATCTTTCATCATAGAACCAAAAAGGATTAAGCTCGTTACCAATAAATGCCCGCACCCTTCTACGAATTTGCCGACAACAAACGCCTGATGTGGATCGCGCAGGAGTGGGTGCGGTATGCCGATGATCTGGCGGAGTGGGCGATGGAGCGGCTGGTGAACCGGCGGGATGTTTGGAGCCAGTACACGCTGAAGGACGGTAAGATCAGCGTCGTTATGCTGCCGGTCGCGGAGCGGCGAAAGCTTGGCACCGATATGGTGACGCTGAACAAGCTTAACCGCCATTTCTCCGGCAAATCGCCAGCCCACCTGATCGGGCTGCATTCGATCAGCGATCATTCGACGGCGAAGTGGTTTGCGATCGACGTTGATCTGCACGATCCGAGCGTTCCGAACGCGGACGAGATCGCCGAAGCTAATTTCAACGCGGCCCTCGAGTGGGCCGAGCAGCTTCGTGAGTTGGGAATGGATCCGCTGTTGTTCGATTCGAACGGTGCAGGCGGTTATCACGTTTGGGTGTTGCTCGATAAGGAGTATCCGTTACCTGACGTTTACGACTTTGCCGATAGTTTGCGGTCAAACTGGCAGGAACTCGACCTCGAACGAAAGCCGGAACAGTTTCCGCCGAAACGCGTCGTCGGGCCGGACGATCTGCCATACACACTAAGAACTCCCGGACGCCACCATACACGGCACCACTACACGCGTGTGTACAATTTCGACGCGATCGACGGCGAAAATGAGTGGCTAGAGGGCGGAGAGGCTATTGAAGTAATACTTCAGACGAGAACTTCTAAACTTCCGAAAATAAAAAGGAAGAAGATCAAGGAAACCGTCGTTCCCGCTCCCAAGCCGAAGCAGCCAGCGGTGACGCAGAAGCCGAGAGTCTGCGTAGATCTCGACGGCGTCCTCGCCCAATACGACAAGTGGAAAGGCGTCGATCATTTTGGCGATCCCGTTCCCGGTGCGCTCGAATTTGCTATTAAACTGTCAAAGATCGCTGACATCACGGTGTTTACTTCGCGATGTGCTCAGGACGTTCTCGAAGGCTCGCGTATCACGCCGGCTCAACTTCGGATAAAAGTGATCGACTGGCTCGAGAAGCACAAATTCCCTTTTACCGACGTCTACACCGGCCAAGGCAAACCCCGAGCGGCCGCATTCATCGACGATCGGGCAGTTCATTGTGATCCTCAGAATGACGAGGAAGCGTTTGAGCGAAGCCTTCTCTCGGTCAGAAATCTTGTCAAAAAGCCGCATGGAATTCCAAAAACGGTTGGCGGTTATACTGGGCGATACAGCTCGTGACCGGCAAGCAATCATCGCGGCCTGACCGCCGCGTGCAGGCAGAATGCCTGCGCCAAGTCATTTCCCCGGGCTATAAACCCGCTGTGTCTTCCCTTTTAGCTGCTCGGGATAAAAATAGACATCCCTTAGGCTTCCGGTAGAATATCGCACTGCCTGATCGTTAAAATTGGGCGATTTCGGATCGCCGCTTTCGCCGCCCGCTGTTACGGCCTTCGCACGGACTTTCTTGCCGAATTCGACCACCGCGACAAAGCTGTTTCCATAGGTTCCATACCATTTTTTCGAACCTCGGAACGGCCTCGCACCGAACGACGCCAGCGAACCAAAGTTACCCGAGACAAACCCAACCGGAATGCTCGGTTTTGCATCGTCGAACGGGTGAACGATCTCATTCGAGATTCGTTGGAATCGGTTTATCTCGCCCCAGGGCGTTTTCCAGGTGCCGAAATCGGCTTGGAGTTTGTCGCTGGCTGCCTGAAGAGAGGCGAGCAATGCGTCGGCCGGAGCCCGCGTGGCCAGATAGTCTTCATTCGACAAACCAGCCGTTCGAGCCGCCGCCGCGTTTTTGCGTAAAACGTCATCTGCCCAAAAGACACCCAACGAAGTCGCTACTGACGAAGTAGACCAACGCTGGTCCCATTCACGAAGCATCTTGATCTGTTCGGCGAGTTTCCCCTTCGATGGATTGATGTCGGCAAGACCATCCCACGCCTTTATTAGAGCTGGGATCGTTTTCTCAAACCACGGCATGTAAGTGCTGTACGCAGCGGAGTTTAGCGATTCGAGCGTGAAGTCTTTCCGCCCCGTTAGAACGCGCAGGGCGTGGATCCCGCGGGCGTTTTCGGTGCCGCTGTCGATGTACGGTGCGTAATTCGACTGCTTCAGACTCTGATCGCCTGCGGCTGACCAAGGCCAGTTGTTCGAATTGTAAACCCAGCCGTTCGATGGATTTTTCAGGTTTGGAAGCTCAGCAAAATCATGAATTCCCTTCCAATCCGTAGCCGGATCGCTGCCGTCGACGGGCTTTTCCCAGTCGAATTTCGGATCACGACGCGGCACGAAATTCGGGTGAATATACGCGATATTTCCGTCGGCGTCTGCGTAAAGCGTTGCATTTGAGGAATTTGCCCGCAGCTCCATGACCTTGACGAACTCGGCATAGTTTTTCGCCTTGGTGCGGCCATACGACTGCATCAGGGCCTTGACGGGGTCGTTCATCAGCCCGACGGATATCCATTTTTCACCTTCTTTGCGGACGATCGGGCCGTGGTGCGTGAACATCGCGTTGAACTTTCGCTCTGCCAGGCTGCCGTTAGCGGCTTTATATTTGACAGTTATCTCCTTCGCGATCAAAGGCTTTTCGGCCGGGCCGTGTTTGTAAAACATCTTGCCGTCCATCTTGCGAACTATCGTTTCGGCCCATTCGTCGATCGAATCGACGGAACTCGATGTGTGCATCCATCCCAGGCGTTCGTTAAACCCTTGATAGATAAAGAATTGACCCCACGTCGAAGCTCCGTAGGCATTCAGCCCTTCGTCGCTCGTCATCTGCAGTTCGGAACGGAAGAAGAACGATGTATGCGGATTGATCAGCAGCAAAGCGTTCTTATTCTTAGTATTTGCGGGAGCGATCGCGATGCCGTTCGAGCCGAGCGGTTCCTTCATCGGGTCGATCTCTTCGGCTTTCGCAATGAAACCGGTGTCGTAAACCTGACGTAGCTGTTCGAGATTTACGGATTCGATATCGCCGCCGATGCTTCCCTCGCTAAATGTTAACGGCATCCACGGTTCGAATTTCGTGATCACTCGGGGCTTTACGTTTGGATGTGTCGCAAGATAGTAATTCAGCCCGTCGGCCCAGGCGTTCATTAGCTTTCGCAGCCACTCTGGGCTTTCGAGATAAAGTCTTTTCATCTCCTGCTCGTCGATGAAAAGTTTTTGCCGCAGGTCGCTCCAGATGGCTCGTTCGCCCTCCGCTTCGGCCATTCGTCCTATTGAATTCAGGTAATTAACCTCGATCCGGTTGAAGTCGTCTTCGGCTTGCGCATAGATCGCTCCGAAGACTGCGTCAGCGTCCGTTTTGCCCTTAACATGGGCGATTCCCCAATGATCGCGGGTGATCGTAACGTTCTTAGCAGTTTGATCCCAGCGCTCCCGCTCGGTTCCCTGAGCCAAAACGGTAGAAACGATGACGAACAAGACTAGAGTCGAGAAAATTGACCTTTTCATAAATTGTATTTAGCGGATCCTGACATATTGTAGTCTGCTTCAAACGTTTCCGCACGTGCGGTGAAATCCGGAAGTTTTTGTTGGTAAAAGCAAGACCGGCCGGGGAACGGCATTTCAAAATCGATCCTTCAAACGTCTGGAATCCCAAACAAAGGTTTGACCAGAAAACAATTCCGGTCAATTTCCGTATACCTTTTGTCACGAATTGCCGCACTGCGGTGTTCTTTGTACAAGAAGTAGCCTTCGTACCCTTTATTTGCAGTAAGTTTTATACCAGTGGAGCTGAGCCCAAATGTTGTACCGATCCCTTTTATTTGCAATCATTTGCATTTCTTTTTGTTGCCATCACGTTTTAGCCCAGACTTCGTCGCCCGACCCGATCGAGGTAGCGAAGGTTGATGATCCCAAGCCCGAGACCAAGTCGAATAGCGATTCGCCCGCTTCGCCTTACGTAAACAAAAAAGCCCCGGTCAGGATACCGAAATCGACAGCCCCGCCGGTGATAGACGGCGTGCTGAACGACCCTATATGGCAGGAAGCAGCTGTATTTGGTGATTTTATCCAGACGCAGCCCGGGGACAACGTTGCACCCAAACACCATACGGATTTCCTAATGGCGTACGATTCGAAGAACATCTACTTCGCGTTTCGTGCCAAACAGGACCGCAACACGATTCGGGCGACCGTGGCCCGGCGTGACAACATCTGGAATGATGATTACTTCATCCTCTATATGGACACGTTCAACGATAAACGCCAGGCATATGCGCTCGGGTGGAATCCGCTCGGGATCCAGGCGGACGGAACGATGACCGAGGGACGCGGCGAAGATTACAGCGTAGATATCATCATGGAATCGAAAGGAGTTGTGACCGAGGACGGGTTTAATATTGAGGTCGCAATTCCCTTCAAGTCGCTTCGCTACGAGGCGGGAAAGAACAAGAACTGGGGCCTGCACGTATTTCGCCGGGTGAAGTACAACAACAACGAGCTCGATTCCTGGATGCCGAACAATCGCAGCATCAACGGTTCGCTGATCCAGTCGGGCCACATTACGGGACTCGAAGGCGTCGAGACGACCCGCCAACTCGAGATAAATCCGAGCCTTACCGTCAGCCAGACGGGACGGCGCTCGCGGCATACGTTTGACGGGAATCCTGACGGGCGATATGTAAATGAGGGCGTGAAGGCGGATTTTGGGATGACCGCGAAATTCAGTCTTTCGCCGACGGTCACCCTGGATTTTGCTTATAATCCTGACTTCGCTCAGGTCGAGGCCGATGCTCCGGTCAGTACGGCCAACGTTCGATTTCCTATCTTCTTCGCGGAAAAGCGGCCGTTCTTTCTGGAACGCATAGATATTTTTCAGACCGGGATGAACGTGGTCAATACCCGTGCGATCGTCGATCCTGACATCGCCTTGAAGCTGACCGGGCGACGCGGAAAGAATACTTTCGGGATCATGTACGCGTCGGACAATGCTCCCGGAAATTTCTCAGTCGATGAGCGAGAGTCACTGCTTATTTGCCAGCGAGCTCGGACGACCTCGGCTTTTTGTCCGAACGAGCGGTCGATGGACCAAAACGCCGACATCGGTGTGCTTCGTGTCAAGCGGGACGTTGGCCGATTTCATAACCTCGGATTTACCGCGACGACTTACAATTTTGTTGACCGGCACAACAATACCGCTGGCTTTGACGGAAGGTTTAAGCTGACGCCAAAGATAGTTGCCGAATTTCAGGTGCTTGGCACCAACTCACGCCGCAGTTTTTACGATCCCGACCTAAATCAGAACCAATACCGGACAGGAAACGGTTTTGGCTATCGGTACTATATTCAGCGGACCGATCGAAACCTCTTCATGGAGGCATTCGGAAGCGGACGAACCCGCGATTATCGTGCGGATGTTGGATTTACGAGCCGTACCGATACGAATAATGCTGGAACATTCGTTCAGTACCAAACGGACCGCGACGCCAAGAAGACGATCATTTTCAAGCGTCTATTTAATAATTCGCAGATAACCTACGATTGGGTCGGTCGTTCGCAGGGAGCTCAGTCGAATACCCAGGGAATGCTCGCATTCCAGAAGCAGATCTTTATCGGCGGCGGATTCGAATATGGGTATGAACGAGTTTTCGAGCACGAATTCGGAGCCCGCCGGACAGCGGCGCGGCCCACACAAGGTGCATTCTTTGGAAACAGCCCCGAACGCTCGGCTCACCGCAAAGAGGTGTATGGATTTATCGAAGCTTCGCCGGCGAAGCAATGGTTCGTCTTATTCGTGCTGAGCCAGAACTTCGGCAGCCTCGATTATGATTTCGGAGCGGGGCCGAAATATCCGCGCGTGTCGGCTCCCTATGTTCAATGGTTCGAAACTTGCGGACAATTCGGCAGCGTTTGTACGACACCGCCGCCGAAGCAGGATCCAGGAGCCGGTGACCTGACCTACATCGAATCATCTGTCCGGTATCAGCCGACGACCGCTTTTCAGATCCAGCTCAATTACAATCGTTCCAGATTAACGCGGCACGATACGGACCGCGTTGCGTTCGACGACAACATTTTGAGCCTGCGTTCCACATACCAGTTCACAAGGAACGTCTTTGCTCGCATGCGGCTCGATTATTCGAACATCTCCACCCGAGTCCGGCCGCAATTCGTATTCGGATGGACGCCGAGTCCGGGAACCGCGGTTTATGCCGGTTACAATGACGATATGAATCTCAACGGATTTAATCCGTACACGGGACGGCGCGAGCCTGGCTTTGCCGGAAACGGCCGCAGCTTCTTTATCAAGATGTCGTATCTGTTCCGAAAGAGTTTCTAGCTTCGAACGAACGGCTTTCTAAATTGCACGAGACGGATAGGGCGTCTCGTGCATTTTTGTATTGTTTCGAAATTCAGGTTTTTCTCACGACCGCTGTGAACTATAATTCTATTTTTCTTGCCGAACATGGATTTTGAACAAATAAAGTCGATAGAAGACGAATATCAGGTTGAGACCTACGCGAAGATGGGCATTTCCGTCGAGCGCGGCCGCGGAGCCCGGATCTGGACGAGCGAAGGCGTCGAGTATCTCGATCTGTACGGCGGCCACGCCGTGTGCGCAACGGGCCATTCGCATCCGCATGTTGTGAAAGCGATACAGGAGCAGGCCGAGCAGGTGTTGTTCTATTCGAACCTGGTGTACTCAGGTATTCGAGCTCGAGCAGCCGAAAAGCTGGTTTCCGTCGCTCCTCCGTCGCTGACGAAAGCCTTTTTCTGTAATTCGGGAACCGAAGCCAACGAAAACGCTATGCGAATGGCGAGAATGGCCACCGGCCGCGAAAAAGTGATCACATTCACGGGCGGTTTTCATGGCAGGACCGCGGATTCGATCTCGGCAACGTTCCTTGGCAAGTATCGTGAGATCGGTAAGCCGAACGTTCCGGGACACGTTTCTGCGGTGTTCGGCGATATCGAAAGCGTACGATCCGTCGCGGATTCTGAAACGGCCGCAATTATGTTGGAGCCGATCCAGTCCATGGCTGGCGTAACCGAGGCCGAACCGGAGTTTTTCCAAGAGTTGCGTTCCATCTGTGATGAGCTTGGCATCATTCTGATATTCGACGAGGTTCAGACGGGCATCGGACGCACGGGAAACTGGTTCTTTGGCGGCAGCCCGCTTTCCGGCGGTGTCGAGCCGGATATCATTACGCTCGCGAAATCGCTGGGCAGCGGCGTTCCGGTCGGTGCCTGCCTGGTCAACGAACATGTTTCGACTGGGATCAAACTGAACGATCTCGGAACAACCTTTGGCGGCGGAATGCTCGCGATGGCCGCCGTGGTCGCGACGCTCGAGGCGATAGAAAGCGACGATATGATCGCTAACGCTCGGCGTGTCGAACATCACCTTCGTGACTCGATCGCGGGAGTTCCGGGTGTGGTCGCGGTGCACGGCAAAGGATGTCTGCTAGGTATCGAGTTTGAGGGGCCGTGCGCGGCGATCCACAAACAGCTTCTATCTGAGAATATAATTACGGGAACCTCGAGCAATCCGAATGTTTTGAGGCTGCTGCCGCCGCTTTGTGTCGAGATCGACGATATCAATTCAATGGTCGAGGTGCTTTCAAATTGAAGAATTACCTAAAGACTTCTGACTTCTCTACCGCCGAGTTGGACTCGCTGATCGACTCCGCGTTAAAGATCAAGAGCGGCGAGACCAACGAACGCCCGCTTGAGGGAAGATCGATCGCCCTTGTGTTCTTTAATCCGAGCTTGCGGACTCGTGCGTCGATGCAGGTTGGTATCTACGAGCTCGGCGGCAACGCAGTTATCCTTGAGCCGGGCGGCACTTCGTGGACTTTGGAGCATCGCGAAGGCGTGGTCATGGATGGCAATAAGACCGAGCACCTAGCCGAATTTGTTCGCGTACTCGAACGCTACGTTTCGGCAATCGGAGTTCGTACATTTGCCGAGTTGAAGGACTGGGAAACGGAGCGAACCGATCCGATATTGAACGCTTTTGCCAAATATGCGAGCGTTCCGGTAATAAATCTGGAGTCGGCAATGCATCACCCTTGTCAGTCAATGGCGGACATGATGACGATCCGCGAAAAGCTCGGAGTGGGACGGAAAAAGGTGCTGATGACGTGGGCTTGGCATCCGAAACCGCTGCCAATGGCGGTGCCGAATTCGTTCGCATTGACGGCGGCTCAATTCGGCCACGATCTTCGTATCGCCCATCCGAAAGGCTACGAGCTCGATGACGAGCTATTGGGAGAGATAGAACGTCAAACCGCCGAAAATGGTGGGAGCGTCGAATACACAAACGACTCCGAAACGGCTTACGACGGCGTTGAGGTCGTTTATGCAAAGAGTTACGGAAGCAAGAAATTCTACGGAGATTTGGACGCCGATATCGTCCATCGTGCCGGCATGCGCGACGCCTGGATCGTTGATGAGACGAAAATGTCCCGCACGGACAACGGCCTGTTCATGCACTGTTTGCCAGTTCGCCGAAACGTGATCGTGACGGACGGCGTGATCGATTCGGCCAATTCGGTGGTGATCGATGAAGCTGAAAACCGGCTGCATATTCAGAAAGCAATATTGTCGAAGCTGTTCTCCTGACCATCTCTTGCAAGAATTGCCCCTGCCGACGGTTCAATTGCTATGAAGATTTTGTTTTGGGCAATTTTGATCGCGGGTTTCATTTCTGTGCAGCCGGTACTATCCCAAGTCTGCGGTGGCGGTTATCGTACTTATCGCATATACGTACGCGACGGATTGAATACCCTGAATCCTCGCTACGAGCTTTTTGCGATCATTCCTCGCGGAGCGAAGGATGATCACGAGACGACGGCCGCGTTCGTCTCAAAAACTTTTTTTCCCAACAGTGAAATGCGCTCATCGAGGTTCTGGATCCATGAGCCCCTGCGCGTGAAGGCCGAAGTTGCTGAGAAATTTATCAAGGATCATAGCGCTGACAAGTACGAGAAGGATCCCGACGAGCGGTGGTTTCGTGAGAACAATTATTCGGGTGAGATCAGATTCGCCGAGATAAGGTTTAACACCGGGGAATTGTATGACCGACCGATGCTGCTGAAGATATTCGCCGATAACTATAAGCCCGTTTATCTTCTCGGCGATCATTTCGGGGGCTGTTCGAAGACGTACAAGGTGCATCTGGAAGACTATCTTCTCGAGTCGCAGAGACCTGTTAAGAGCCCACCGAAACCGTAGAAGCAATATCGGTTTTGTGCTGTACCAGGAAAGCGTTCACCCCAGCAGCTGCCCGCCGTCCGTCCGCGATGGCCCAAACGATCAAGGACTGGCCACGTTCACAATCACCCGCGGCGAAGATATTTTCGACGTTAGTTTGCTTGTTTTCGCCAACGATAACGATGCTGTTCTTATCGATCTCGACGTCTAGTTCGTGAAAGAACGACGTGTCCTCGCCGCCTGCAAAGCCCATCGCGAGGAAGACCGTGTCAGCCGGCCAGAATTTCTCGATACCGGTAATTTCAGCCAATTGTCCGTCTTGCCATCTGACCGCGACTGTTTCAAGTCCATTGAGCTTTCCCTCACTATTACTTGTGAATCGCTTTGTAAAGATGGAATATTCACGCGGATCGCGGCCGAAGACCGCCTCGGCTTCACTCTGTCCGTAATCGGTCTGGAACGTCCTGACGGTGCTTAGCCAGCCGTCGTGTGTCGCGGTCCTGTCAGCCGGGCGGGGCATTATTTCGAACTGCACGAGGCTTTTACACCCTTGCCTCACCGACGTTCCGACGCAATCCGTTCCGGTATCGCCGCCGCCGATGACGATGACATTTTTGTCTTTAACGTCTATCGACGAACTCGATCCGTCGTTCGCCAAAAGAGTTTTTGTAGCGTCAGTCAGGAATTCCATCGCAAAATGGATCCCGTCTAGCTTCCTGCCCTCGATATTCAGATCACGCGGCTTCGGTGCTCCACAACAAAGGACGATGGCATCGAAGTTTTGCTTTAAGTCAGCCGTAGAAATATCGCGGCCGACGCTGACGTTCGTTCGAAACTCAATTCCCTCCGCCGTCATTAGATCGACCCGTCTCTGCACGAGCGACTTTTCGAGCTTCATGTTCGGAATGCCATACATCAGCAGGCCGCCGATGCGGTCTTCGCGTTCGAAGACCGTTACGGAGTGACCGTGTTTGTTGAGTTCGTCGGCACACGCGAGGCCCGCGGGGCCCGATCCGATTATGGCGACGCGTTTTCCTGTTCTGTTAACCGGCGGACGTGCGACGATCCAGCCTTCCTCGAATGCCCGGTCGACGATCGAGATTTCGATCTCCTTGATCATCACCGGGTCTTCGTTGATGCCCAGAACGCAAGATGATTCGCACGGTGCCGGACAGACGCGGCCGGTGAACTCGGGGAAATTATTGGTCAGAGCAAGTCGATCGTATGCCTCCCGCCATTTGCCGCGATATACGAAATCATTCCATTCGGGTATCAGGTTGTGCAATGGGCAACCGATCGATACGCCGTTCATCATCGAGCCAGTGTGACAAAACGGAATCCCGCAGTTCATGCATCTCGAACCCTGTTTTTGTAGCTCACCCTCGGGCAGATGATCGTGGAATTCTGACCAGTTCCGGATACGCGAGCGAGGATCGTCTAGCACTGGGAGCGTGCGGGAATATTCCATGAAGCCGGTGGATTTTCCCATTACACCGTCACCTCCCCAAACGCGGCTAGTTCCGCTTCTTCTTTCGATAATCCATTAGCGATCAGGCGTTTATGAGTTTCGAGGACTAAGCGGTAATCAGTCGGAATCACACGCACGAATTTACTAACGCTCTTGTCCCAATAGAGCAATATCGCAGTCGCGAGCGGGCTGCCCGTCAATTCGATGTGGCGAAAGACCTGATCCTTAACAAACTCGATCTCGTCCGCATCATCGAGCGCTGTCAACTCGACCATCTGTTTGTTGCAGAGGTCAGGAAACGCGCCGAAATCGTCAAAAACGTAAGCAATGCCGCCCGACATTCCCGCCGCAAAATTCTTGCCTGTCGGGCCGAGAATGATGACGGAGCCGCCGGTCATGTATTCGCAGGCGTGGTCGCCGACGCCCTCGATCACGAGATCGACTCCGCTGTTACGCACCGCAAAACGCTCGCCGCTGACTCCGGAAATATAAGCCGAACCGCTTGTGGCCCCGTAAAATGCGGTATTGCCGATGATGATGTTTTCCTCCGGCGCAAACGTCGCGGATCTGTCAGGAAACACGACGATCTTCCCGCCCGACAATCCTTTCCCGATGTAATCGTTCGAATCGCCCTCGAGAGTCAATGTCATTCCATGTGGAACGAATGCTCCAAAGCTTTGCCCAGCTGATCCCGTAAACTTCAGTTTGATCGTGTCATCGACGAGTCCTTTCGCTCCGAATTTTCGCGAGATGTGGCTGCCGACTATCGTTCCTACCGCACGGTCAGTGTTCTCGATCCTGAGGCTCGCTTCGACCTTCGCATCATGCATCAACGCAGGGAGACAGATTTCGAGCAATTCACGTTTATCAAGCGTATTCTCAAGCGCGAAATACTGCTGAGTCTGCTGAAAATGTGGCGTGTCCGCAGCGATTTCTGGTGTGAACAATATCTTCGAAAGGTCGAGGCCGCTTCCCTCGGCCTCTTCTAGTACGTCCACGCGTCCTATCATTTCGTTGACGGTGCGGAAGCCGAGTTCCGCCATCAGCTCACGCATTTCTTCGGCGATGAACTTCATGAAATTCACCACGTATTGCGGGTCACCGGAGAATTTGGCACGCAGTCGCGGGTCCTGCGTCGCGACTCCAACCGGGCACGTATTCAGATGACAGACACGCATCAGCACGCACCCGAGCGTGACGAGCGGGGCGGTCGAAAAGCCGTATTCTTCGGCACCGAGTAGTGCAGCGATGACCACATCGCGTCCGGTCATCAACTGCCCATCTGTTTCGAGCCGAACGCGGCCGCGAAGCTTGTTTCGAATCAAAGTCTGATGCGTCTCAGCGAGGCCCAACTCCCACGGAACACCCGCGTGTTTGATACTCGTCTGTGCTGCCGCTCCGGTGCCGCCGTCGTGTCCGCTGATGAGGATGACCTCGGCTTTTGCCTTTGCGACGCCGGCAGCAACGGTCCCGACTCCGGCTTCGGACACGAGTTTTACACTGATCCGGGCCTTTTCATTGGCGTTCTTGAGATCGAAGATGAGCTGCGAAAGATCTTCGATCGAATAGATATCATGATGCGGCGGCGGCGAGATCAAGCCAACGCCCGGTGTCGAATGACGCGTTTTTGCGATCCACGGATAGACCTTGTTGCCGGGTAATTGTCCTCCTTCGCCGGGTTTTGCTCCCTGGGCGATCTTTATCTGCATTTCTTCTGCATTGACGAGATAGTGGCTCGTGACACCAAAACGGCCAGACGCGACCTGTTTGATCTTGCTTACCTTACTGTCGCCGTTTTCGGCTGGCGTGTAACGTTCCTCGTCCTCGCCGCCTTCGCCAGTATTGCTGCGACCGCCAATGCGGTTCATGGCGATGGCGAGAGATTCGTGGGCTTCGGCGCTGATGGAGCCGTAGGACATCGCACCGGTTTTGAAGCGTTTCAGGATCTCTTCAACCGATTCGACCTCATCGATCGGCACCGCGTTTGTTTCTGCCTTAAAGTTTAAATGTCCGCGCAGGGTTCCCCGCTCTCTAGTTTGATCGTTGAGCAACTCGCTATATTGACGGAACAGTGAGAAATCGCCCGTTCGACACGCTTTTTGCAGCAGATGGATCGATTGCGGGCTGTACCGATGAGACTCGCCATTAGCACGCCACTGATAATTTCCCCCAAGTTCGAGGTTCTTGCCGTTAGCGTCGGGAAAGAAAGCACGATCGTGCCGTTCGAGCGATGCCGCCGCGATCTCGCCGAGGCCGATACCGCCGATGCGTGTCGGTGTGCGGGTAAAATAGCGTTTGACGAAGCTCTTTTCAAGCCCAAGAATCTCGAAGACTTGTGCCCCCAGATAGCTTTGTATGGTCGAGATGCCCATCTTCGACAGGATCTTTACAACGCCCTTATTAACGGCCTTGGTGTAGTTCTTTTCAGCTTTCGCTTCATCGATCTCCAGTTCGCGGTTGAGGATCTGATCGTGGATCGTTTCGAATGCGAGATATGGATTTATCGCCGTTGCCCCATAACCGAGAAGCAATGCAAAATGATGAACTTCACGCGGTTCACCGCTCTCTAAAACAAATCCGCAATGCGTCCGAGTGCCTTCGCGGATGAGATTATGATGGACGGCGGACACGGCGAGCAATGCCGGGATCGGAACGCGATACTCGCTCATTTGGCGGTCCGAAAGAATCAAGATGTCGTAACCATCCTCGATCGCCTTGCTTGCGAGGTGGCAAAGTCCATCGAGAGCCCATTCGAGTCCTTTCGCGCCGTGTTCGCGGTCGAAAAGCATCGGCAGCGTGATCGATTTGAAGCCGAATTTGCCGAATTCGCTTTCAGATTCGCCGAGCAGCCGTAACTTTTCGAGTTCGACATTGTTCAGAATGAACGAATTGAGCTTTATCTGCTTGGCACACTCCGGGATCGGTTCGAGCAGGTTGTTCTCCGGCCCGATCATTGTGTCGGTTGACGTGACGATCTCTTCGCGGATCGCGTCGATCGGCGGATTGGTGACCTGTGCGAATAGCTGTTTGAAATAGTTGTAGATGAGCTGCGGTTTTTTAGATAACACAGCGAGAGGCGTGTCATTCCCCATCGAGCCGATCGCTTCCTCGCCTTTTTCGAACATTGGAGCAAGGAGAATTCTCAGTTCTTCGTCGGTATATCCAAAAGCCCGTTGGCGAGCCAAAACCGTCTCATGATCCGGTTCATGAACGAACGGCGGATGCGGTATATCGTTGATACGGATGAGGTTATCGTCGAGCCATTGGCGATACGGTTCGCCGCTCGCAACCTTATGTTTGATCTCTTGGTCATCGATGATGCGGCCCGCTCGCGTGTCGATGAGGAACATCTTCCCCGGCTGCAGCCGTCCTTTCTTTACGATCTCCGACTGATCGATCTCAAGCACGCCGGCTTCTGAAGCCATCACGACCAAACCGTCCTTCGTCACGCAGTAGCGCGAGGGCCGCAGGCCGTTGCGATCCAGAACACCGCCGATGATCTCGCCGTCAGTGAAGGTGATCGAAGCCGGGCCGTCCCACGGTTCGATCAGGCATGAGTGAAATTCGTAAAACGCCCGTTTTTCATCGCTCATCCGGTCACCGTCGAACATCGGTTCCGGGATCATCATAATGATCGCGTGCGGCAATTCGCGGCCCGCTAGGGTGAACATTTCAAGCGAGTTGTCGAACGCTCCGGAATCGCTAGTGTCGTCATCGACAACGTGCAAAACCTTCTGCAGATCGTCGCCAAAAAGCGTCGAACGCATTCGTTTTTCGCGAGCGTGCATCCAGTTTACGTTTCCGCGCAGAGTGTTTATCTCCCCGTTGTGAGCGATGTAGCGCAGCGGTTGAGCACGGTTCCAGTTCGGTAGCGTGTTCGTGCTGAAACGCGAATGAACAAGAGCAAGACCGCTCTCAAACCGTTCGTCGATCAGATCGGGATAGAACTCTAGAACTTGCTCGGTTGTGAGCATGCCCTTGTAAACAATGGTCTTAGATGAAAAGCTCGCCGCGTAAAAACGCTCGGCAAGATTCTTCTCCGTCCTCGTGATCAACTCCTTCGCCCAACGACGTATGACGAAGAGTTTGCGTTCGAAATGTGCGTTATCAGCAATGTTGTCGCCCTTGCCGATGAAGATCTGACGGATGAACGGCTGCGAACTTTTCGCGGTTTCGCCCAGCGTTGAGTTGTCCGTCGGTACATCGCGCCAACCGAGAAACCGTTGGCCTTCCTCATCGATGGTTTTGAGCAGGATGTTCTGGCAGAACGTTCGTTTTTCTTCATCCTGCGGCATGAAGAACATTCCAACTGCGTAATTGCCGGGCTCAGGAAGGTCGATACCGAGACGTGAGCATTCTTCGGCGAAGAAACTGTGTGGAATTTGGGTAAGGATCCCGGCTCCGTCGCCGGTCCTCTCCTCAGCACCGCGGGCTCCGCGATGTTCCATTCGGCAGAGGATGCTAAGGCTATCTTTTACAATTTGGTGGGATCTGCGGCCGCGAATGTCCGCAATGAGTCCTACGCCGCAAGAGTCGTGTTCAAATTGCGGATCGTATAAACCATAGTCTTCATCGAAAGTCCGGTCGTCTTTCATCAAATAAGAAAAATTATCGTGGTCTTATCCGCTTCGCGCATTTGTACTCTTAACGGTATTGAAGCATAGATTTATGTATAGACAAATCTTATTTATATCTTGTTACAATAATGTAAGATTAT
Organism: uncultured Chloracidobacterium sp.; assembly: GCA_964410495.1. Taxonomy (GTDB): domain Bacteria; phylum Acidobacteriota; class Blastocatellia; order Pyrinomonadales; family Pyrinomonadaceae; genus OLB17. The sequence continues at coordinate 48,452 of CAYPGP010000013.1, read as the reverse complement.
AGTCCTCATTTCCTATATCTCTAATAAGTTGCTTTGTCAGCAATATCTCGAAGCAAGATGTCATAGCGATTTGTTCGATAAATTGGTACATTATCTAGACTTATGAACCAGGAAAAACTGGACCTTCTTCGCGAGGCTTTGCCTTATATTCAGCGGTTTCAAGGTAAGACTTTCGTTGTAAAATTCTCGGGCAAGGTTACCGAAGAAAAGGAAAACTTGGCGTCACTTGCCGAAGAACTCGCTTTGCTGCATGAGGTTGGAATACGTGTATGCGTGATTCACGGCGGCGGTAAGCAGTTGAATGAGTTAGCCGAAAAGCTTGGCGTCGTTCAGACGATCGTCGGCGGACGACGGGTGACCGATGACGATACGCTGGATCTCGCCAAGATGATCTTTCGCGGCAAGATCAACACCGAGATACTCGCACAGTTTCGCCGTCGCGGCATTCATGCGGTTGGGCTTTCCGGGATCGATGGCGGCGTGGTGACCGCTGTAAAAAGGCCCCCGCGAGATGTGCTGAATAAGGAAACCGGCGAAACGAAGATCGTCGATTTCGGGCACGTGGGCGATGTAGTTAATGTCGATGTATCGCTGATAAACAATCTGCTCGACAGCAATTACCTTCCGATCATTTCGTCACTCGGAGCCGACGATGATGGGCGGATCTTTAACATCAATGCAGACACGATCGCCGCAGAGATCGCCGTTAGCCTGGGCGCGGAGAAGTTGATCTTACTCACTGATGTAAATGGCATTTACCTGGAAGCGAACGATGAGTCGACGAAGATCTCTCGCCTATCGGTAGCGGAGGCCAAGAGGATGATCGAAGATGGCCAGGCGACGGGCGGAATGATACCGAAACTTGAAAACTTGATATCCCTACTGAACCGCGGCGTCGCCTCTGCCCATATAATCAGCGGCAAGAATCGAAATGCAGTCCTGGCTGAGGTTTTCACCGACGAAGGTACTGGAACGATGCTAGTCAAAGACTAGGTAAGGCGAAAGGTAAAAGGTAAAAGCAAAAAGGCGAAAGGATCAAGCTTTCGCCTTTATCCTTTCGCCTTATTAAATGGTGCTCAGGGCGGGACTCGAACCCGCACGGATTGCTCCACACGCCCCTCAAACGTGCGCGGCTACCAATTACGCCACCTGAGCTTGATTTTCAAAAAGCCTGAAGTTTGGAAGCATCTCAGATTTGAGATCTCAAATCTGAAATAAACTCACTGCTACTTATTAGCCGGAGCGTTTGCCGCGGGTGCAGCATTCGCGGGTGCATTCGCCGCAGGTGCTGTGTTCGCAGCTGGGGCGGTGTTTGCGTTAGCGGCCGAGTTTGCGTTCGCATCCGGGGCCGTGTTTGCGTTAGCGTCAACCGGTGCAGTGTTTGCGTTTGCGTCGGTCGTGGCTGGTGCTTCAACCGGAGTTTCCGGGTTGCTCGACAGGACAGAAACGTTACCCGTCAGAGCCGGCATCGACAATAGCAGAGCGGACAGCATGAATGTCGAGGCCGCGACGATCGTAATCTTAGATAGAACGGTCGCCGTGCCGCGCGGCGCCAGAGCCGAGCTCGAAACGTTACTCGTGAACAATGCTCCCGCGTCCGTTTTCCCCGGCTGCAGCAAAACTGCCGCGACCAGGACCAGACACGAAAGAAAGAAAAGTGCGTACAGAACGTAAACCATTATAAACAGTGGACAGTGGACAGTGGCCGGTGGTCAGCACGAAATGCACAAAACCATCTTCAGAACCGAGTCTATCTGTCAAAATTAACAATGCGAGCAAAGCTTTCGGCTTCGAGACTCGCTCCACCGACGAGTGCTCCGTCGACGTCTGGCTTAGCCATTATCGACGATATGTTATCCGGTTTTACCGACCCGCCGTACAGGATCCGAACCCGGTCCGCCATGTCAGACCCATGCGTTTCAGCAACGGTTTTTCTAACCGAGCTATGCATGTCTTGAGCCTGTTCGGGCGTGGCGGTTTTACCCGTACCAATTGCCCAGACAGGCTCGTAAGCAATTAGAATACGTTCCATGTCCGAAACTGTCAAACCATCGAGGCCGCTTTTTAGCTGGTCTTGAACAACTGATTCGGCATTTCCGGCTTCCCGCTCATCGAGCGTTTCCCCTACGCAGACGATCGCCCCCAGGCCAGCCGCGAGTGCCGCTTTCGCTTTCTTGTTGACCGATGTGTCTGTCTCGCCGTAAAACTGGCGTCGTTCGGAGTGGCCGATGATCACATGCGAACATCCGGCATCCTTCAGTATAGAGGGAGCTATCTCGCCAGTGTGAGCACCGAAATCGTTCTGTGACGCACAGTTTTGGGCCGCTACCTTAACATTAGAACCTTCAAGCCGGTCCGCTACTGTCTTCAAAGCTGTAAAAACCGGAGCAATGATCACTTCGCAATGATTTGCGTTAGCGACAAGCGGTTTTAGTTCAAGTGCCGTATCGACCGCCTCCGAAAGGAGTTTGTACATTTTCCAGTTGCCAGCAATTACAGGTTTTCTCATAGATTCTTAAACGTCGAGCGGCGAACGCGATTTGCTCGTCTAAAATTACCAAAATCTCGATCGAAACGCTAAGCAGTCGGCGGAATTGGGCGGCTCTTCGCCTCATGCTATGCTCATCTAAACAACAAGGGGATAAAAATGCTTAAAAACTTTTCCGTGCCGCGAAGGGTCGTCATCACCGGTATAGGCTGTGTCAGCCCGATCGGCGTTGGGCGGGACGCTGTTTGGCGTTCATTTGCAGATGGCACGAGCGGTGTGCGGCAGATCGAAGGTTTTGATGTTTCGAATTCGCCTGTGAAGATCGCTGCCGAGGTTCGGGATTTTGATTGGCAGGCCGAACTCGATCCTAAGGATCGAAAGCACGTACCTCGAACCGTTCCCCTCGCATTGGCGGCGGCTCGCGAAGCTGTTCGAGATGCAAATATTGCGACCGAGTCTCTAGATCTGGAACAGCGAAGGAAATTCGGCGTGCAGATCGGTACCGGAGGCGGCGGGCTAGCTTTTGCCGAGAAACACTACGAATACTGGTATCTCGGCCCGAAGACCCACGCCAGCGTTTACATAATTCCCGCTTCGACTCACGGCGGATTGTCTTCCGAGATCTCAATGGCACTCGGCCTTCGCGGGCTCTCCCATGTAGTTTCGACAGGATGCACGAGCTCGACCGACGCGATATTCTATGCCGCCGAACATATAGCTCTCGGCCGTCAGGACATCATGATCGCGGGCGGCGTAGATGCCCCGCTTGCTCCCGGGATTTTTGCAGGGTTCAATTTGATGACAGTGCTGACGCGGGATTGGAATGATGAGCCGTCCCGAGCTTCGAGGCCGTTTGATGTGCGTCGTTCAGGGATCGTCCTTGCCGAAGGTTCGTATCTTTTCGTTTTGGAGTCGCTTGAATCCGCACAAAGTCGAGGGGCGAAGATCTACGCCGAGATCGCCGGTTATGGCTCGACGTGTGACGCGTATCACCGCGTTCGGCTTGATGATAGCGGTATTGAGCCCGCGAGGGCGATGACGCTTGCGCTAGCAGACGCAGGGCTGCGGCCGGAGGACATTGACCACGTCAACCTTCACGGCACTTCCACACAACTGAACGATCGGATCGAGACAAAAGCGGTAAAGATCGCGCTAGGCGAGCGGGCTTTCGAGATCCCAATGTCTGCGACCAAGTCACAGGTCGGCCATCCGCAAGGGGCGAGCGGAGCGGCAGGCTTGCTTGCGACGCTGTTCGCTATTGAAACCGGCGTGCTTCCTTCGACGATAAATCTGGACGAACCGGATCCTGAGTGCGACCTAGATTACACGCCGCAGGTGGGGCGCAAAGCCGAGATAAATACAGCATTGTGCAACTGCATCGGGTTCGGGTCCAAAAATAGTGCTCTTATTTTGAAGAGATTAATCGACTGATGTTTGGAACATTCAGGACTAGAAGCCGACAGCTTGAACGCATCGATACGGGCGACTACACGCCTGCTGAGTACGAACTTTGGCAGCGTGAAATGGTATTTATCCACCGATGGCTCGGCGAAACAAGAGCGATCCGGCGATCGCTAATTCCGATCTTTAGCGAAGGTGACTCTGTTCTGGATGTTGGTGCGGGTTCTGGAGAGTTGATCAATACGATCAGCAAAAAGTCGCAAATCCGGCGATTCCTGTGCGGTGTCGATCTGGAGATCGAGGCGGCAAAAACCGTGTCAAAACGTGGATTTTCAGGCATGGTGTGCAGCGGTTCGCACTTGCCGTTTGCCGATAATTCCTTTGATCATGCAGTGTCCTCACTTGTATTCCATCATCTATCAGACGATGTCGCTGTCGCGGTCCTGCGGGAGATGATGCGCGTTGCTCGAGGTAGAATATTCGTTATTGACTTGAGGCGAAGCGTCAACGCCTATTTGGGCTATTGTGCGTTATCGTTTTTTCTTTTTCAGAGTTTGACTCAGGAGGACGGCGCACTGTCGGTGCGGCGTGGATTCACGGACGACGAACTGCGTGCGATCGCCGAACGGGCGGAACTGCGGGAAATTAGTGTGAGGAGGTCGGCACCCTTTCGGCTTATCCTGAGCGGTAAAAAATAATGGACGGATCGGAGAAGTTTGACGTAATGATAGTCGGCGCAGGGCCGGCTGGTTCGTCGCTTGCGATCCGGCTCGCAATGGCCGGATTCCGTGTCGCGCTAGCCGAGCAAAAGAAATTTCCGCGTCACAAACTCTGCGGCGAATTCATTTCGCCCGAATGCCTGGTCCATTTTTCCGAGATCGGCGTTTCGGAAAAGATCGCCGCGGCTAATGGAGCAGAGCTTCGCGAAACGGTCTTCTATTCCCTTGCTGGCCGATCGGTTTCGATCCGAAGCGATGTTTTTAGAAGCGGAGCGGTCGCAATCGGATTAAGCCGCTCGGAAATGGACGAGATCCTCCTCGATCGTGCTCGTTCCGCCGGAGTCGTGGTATTTGAGGAAACCACGGCGATAGGGCTGATCTTTGACGGCATACGGATAGTCGGGATCGAACTTCGTGATCAAGGAATGCAAAAACGCGAGGTTTTCTCGCCCATCTTGGTCGATGCGACCGGACGCTCGCGAATGCTCGTTAAAAAGATACATCCGCCTGAGCACCAGAAGCCCGCCTTGACCGCATTCAAAACCCATCTTGCAGGTGCAAAGCCAAAAGATGGCGTTTGCGAAATATATTCATATCCCGCCGGTTACGGCGGCTTGAATTCAGTCGGCGAACTCTCAAACATCTGCTTTATCGCTTCGGCCGATTCGGTCAAGCAGCTAGGAAATGACCCGGCCGCCTTGATGCGTCAGTTGGTCATGCAAAACCCGCGAGCATCTGAAACACTCGCTCAAGCCGAAGCGGTCGAGCCTTGGCTGGCTGTCGCGATCGAACGCTTTGGTGCCGTCGAGCCCGCGCCGATTGACGGTGTGATAGCCATCGGCGACGCGGCGTCTTTCATCGATCCTTTTACGGGAAGCGGCATGGTGATGGCAATGGAAAGCGCGCGTCTCGCGGCCGGAGTCATCCAAAAATGTCCGGACGATCCTGCCTCATTGCGACGCGAATATCTGCGGGCATACGACGAGAAATTCTCGACCCGGCTGCGATACTCCAATTTACTCCGTTACGCGTCGAGATCGACCAGAATAGCCGAGGTCGCGGTCGCCGCTCTTAATGCCAGCAGCTATTTGCGGACCCGCGTTGCACAGGCAACTCGCTCCTAATGGATGATATTTCGCTTCAGCAGGCCGCCTTGAACGTCCGAGAGCGAATGTTGCGTGATGAAAGCCTGATCGTCGATATTGATCACAAGTGACTTGATCGTTCCGATCTCAAGTCGAGTTATCACGCAGTAAAGGATCTCTCGTTCTTCGTCGTTGACACCCGTGCTTCCCATTCCTCCGTGGCCCTTGAATACGGTAACTCCGCGACGAAGCCTGTTGATGATCGCTTCCTTGATCTCGTCGTTTCGTGTTGAGATTATTGTGATCGCGGTATACTCCTCAACGCCGTGAAGCAGGAACTCGATGGTTTTCGAGGCGGCGGCGTAGGTCAGGATGGAATACATCGCCGATTCGACGCCCAGTGCGAACGCCGCTGAAAGGAAGATGAAGACATTGAGGATCAAAATGATGTCGCCGACGCGAAACAGGTGACTTTTCCTGCTGATCAGCAGCGCTGCGATCTCAGTTCCGTCCAGCACTGCTCCGCCGCGAATAGCGAGACCAATTCCTGCACCGATAAACAGCCCACCGAATACCGCGGTCAAAAGCTTGTCCTCGGTCGCCACGGGAAAGCTGATGGCGAACAAGCATAAAGCAAGGCCGGCGATCGCGATCGCGCTTTTTATCGCAAACCGTTTGCCGATCTGACGAAAACCGAGCGCGACGAAAGGCAGATTGATCACCAAAAGAAGCGGAGCCAGAGACGTTCCTAAAACGTTCGCCAGGAGCATCGAAATGCCCGTCACGCCGCCATCGATGAATTTTGCAGAAAGCAAAAAACCCTTAAGCCCGAACGCCGCCGAAAAAACACCCAGCGCCACCAAGAGCGAACTGAAGATCTCGGCCGTTATTTTTTTTCGCGTTGTCATCCGGGAAAATACCTCAGCTTTCGAACATCATCATCAAGAAAGCCAAAAAGAGAAGCAAATGAACTGCTCCGAGCAACGCATTGGTTCGATTATTCGAAAAAGTAATTGTGCTAAGCGCCAAGAGCAAAAGCAGAAGGATCGTATTGACGGAGCTGAGTCCAAGGAAGATCGTTTTCCCGAGCATCAAACTGATCATTAATACCGCCGGAATGGTCAACGCGATGGTCGCAAGCACCGACCCGAGAAGGATATTGATCGAGCGTTGGAGCTGATTTCGTACCGCGGCCCTGACGGCGCTCATCGCCTCAGGCGAAAGAATAAGTATAGCGACGAGAAATCCGCTCAAAACAGTCGGTGTACCGAGCGATCGGCTTGCGTAATCTAGCGGGACAGCCAATTGCTTGGCGAGCAGCACCAGCGGGAGAATATATGCAAGCAATAGGAGCCCATGATATCGGGTCGAACGGATCTCGTGTTCTCCGTGCAGGTCCGGTTCCATCCCGGCTACTTCCGGTGCCTGTGTGTCGTCAGGCGAGATAAAGTACTCTCGATGGCGGCTCGTTTGAACACCGAGGAAGATCGCGTAGATCCCGATCGATATAATCACAGCGAAAATGCTCTGAAAAATGGAGAAGGTCGGGCCTTCGGTCGTCGTGGTAAAATTCGGCAGCACCATGCCGATGACGGCGAGTGGAATGATCAGCGCGAGGTACGCATTCGCTCCCTGTAGGTTGTAAGACTGTTCGTGGTGGCGTAATCCGCCGAGGAGCAGCGAAACGCCCGTCATTCCGCCCAGCAATGTCATCACGACCGAAAACATTGTGTCGCGGGCGATCGTTGGATTGTCGGCCCCTGTAAGCATTACGGCTGAGATCATAAGGACCTCAACCCCGATAACAGAAAGTGTAAGAATCAGCGTGCCGAGCGGTTCGCCAAGGATTATCGCCAGACTTTCTGCGTGCCGAACGATCGCGAACGCCGACATCAGGATGACCGTGAAGAGCCAAAGGAATATAAAACCAAACCAAAGTGGATTGGAAAGATCGGCTAGCCAGCTACTTCCAAATATGAAAAACAGGCCGGAAGTCGCGACAATGATAAGCAATGAGCTTTCGTCGCGAATCGCGGAAGCGATGTTCTGTTTTTCGGTTTTCTCCTCTTCCGGCTCCATGAGTCGTCTATACGCGTATCTTTAAAAGACCACTGTCGGTCAAGCATTGTCGTCGAGGGCACTGACGCCCGGCAGGTCGTCACCGGCAAGAAATTCGAGCGTCGCACCGCCGCCTGTCGAGATATGGCTGATGCGGTCGTTCAATCCGGCTTGATTCACCGCGGAAACCGAATCGCCTCCGCCAACGATCGAGATTGCACCGGCATCGGTCGCCTCAGCTACCGCTTCTGCGATCGCTACTGTTCCCTCATCGAATGGTTTTTCTTCGAACATTCCCATCGGGCCATTCCAAACTATCGTTTTTGCCCCTTCGAGAGCTTTTGCAAAGATGGCAGCCGTTTCGACGCCTATGTCCAGGCCGACCAATCCCGCATTAGTGAAATCGATAGGAATGGTCTTTCGCGAATTCAGCGGGTCGAACGAATCAACAACCTGATGATCGGTTGGCAGCAGTAATTCAACACCTTCATTTTTTGCCATCTGCTCCATTTCGAGTGCTTTCGGCATCATGTCGTCTTCGACCAGCGATTTTCCGACAGTGAAACCCTGAGCCTTAAAGAATGTGTAGGCCATCGCTCCGCCGATCAAAAGCTTGTCAACCTTTCGCTTTATCAGAGATTCGATGACCGATATCTTGTCCGAAACCTTAGCTCCGCCAAGTATCGCGACGAACGGCCGGTCGGGATCGTTCAATGCCTTGCCGAGAAAGTTAAGCTCTTTTTCCATGAGCAAGCCCGCAACGCAGTCATCTACATAATGCGTGATCCCCTCTGTCGAAGCGTGGGCCCGATGCGCGGTGCCAAAGGCGTCGTTTACGTAAACTTCGGCGAGGTCGGCTAACTGTTTGGCAAACTCCGGATCATTCTTCTCCTCTCCCGCGTGCAGCCGAAGGTTTTCCAGAAGCAGTATTTCACCATCGGCAAGTGCCGATGCCTTTTCGGTCGCTGTCTCGCCGATACAATCTTCCGCGAACTCAACCTTCAGGCCACCTAAACCAGCGAGGTGATCGAATACGGGACGGAGCGAGTACTTTGCCTCGTCATACGGCATTCCCTTCTCCTCAGCTTTCTTCTTATCCTTTAACGGGCGACCTAGGTGCGAAGCGAGGATCACTTTTGCACCGTTCTCCACTGCATATTTGATCGTCGGCAGAGCGCCCGCTATTCGCGTATCGTCCGTTATCTGGCCATTTTTGATCGGCACATTGAAATCGACGCGGATGAAGACCCGTTTCCCGCCGATCTCAATATCTTTTATCGTTTTCTTGTTCATTTCTTCGTCAATTTGAGGTCGATAAAAAATGAACCACGAACTCGCACGCTGCCAACACGAAGTAGAAATAAACATTCGTGTCTATTCGTGTATTTTCGTGGTTCTTGATCTTTAAGCTTTATTTCAATCCGACCTGTGATCTGGTCATCACCTTGTCGTTCTTGAAGGTGAGAATTATCGATTTATAGTTCTCACCTTCCCACTTATTTACCGAGAAGGTCGTGCCGCCGCCGCTTGAACTGCTTATCTCAGTTCCCTTCCCGCCGAGGGTGTTTTCAACATCGGATCGGGCCATTCCGATCTTGATCTTGTTGTACTTCTCCATCGTCAGCGTGTACTCCGCCTTTGTTGAGACCGGGGTGCTCGATGGTGTCGAGGATCGTGAGGGCGTCGGGCTAGTGCTCGGGCCATCACGTTTTTCGGTAATTTCCTTGAGGCGAGTCGGGCATGAACATGCCAACCCCACGAGGATCGCTCCAACAAGAACAAGATCGTGCCAGCTTCTCATCTACTAATATCCGGTCCACCAAACTGTGATGAACGACATTTCGTCATTGACCCGAAGGTTGTAGTTACCCGGGCCATATTCGTCGCAGCGACCTCCGCCCCAGGCGTTTCCGTCATCAGAACAAACGCGAGCTCTCATTCCGCGAGGTACTGAGATCGACGTTGCGTCGTCATTCTTGATATTGCCGAGCTGGTTGCGGTCGTTACGAAACGTGCCGACGCCGAACGTTTGTCGGTCACCGCGTTGATTTCTTTCGGAATAAACCGTGACAACAGCGTTAAATCCGGGTCCCGGATTTCCGCTGCCCCAACCTTCATCGCCTCCGCCGCCCCAAACCGGCGGGCCACCGCCCCATCCGCCCGAGCGTCGGACCTCGATGTACGATGCTTCGTCGTTAAGACGAAGGTTATAACGGCCTTCTCCGTACTCATCGCATTTTCCCTCGCCGTTGCCGGAGCCTTCGCTCTCGCAAAAGCGTACGCGATAGCCACGCTGAACTACGACCGACGAAGCTTCATCATTACGAATGGCTCCAAGTTGTCCGCGGCTGTTGAGATATCGTCCGGGGCCAAAATTCTGTGATCGGCCCTTGAAATCGCGATCGTCATAAACCGTGACGCCCTGACGGCCTAGCCCGCCGCCACCGCCCCAACCGCCGCCGCTACCGCCGCCAAAACGGCCGGTAACTCGGATGTAGGAAGCAGACCGCGGGTAGCGAAGATTAAAGTTTCCTTCGCCGAACTCTTCGCACCGTCCAGCACCATTGCCGGTACCTTCATTCTCACAGAACCTGACGCGGTAACCAGCCGAAACATGTACCGAGGTAGCTCGGTCGTTACCGATCGTACCGAGTTGTCCACGGTTGTTTAGAAAAACGCCTTCGTCAAAACCCTGACTGCGTCCGCGGCCGTCGCGTTCATCAAAAACCACGACCGGCCCGTAACCCCACCCTTGAGCGGCGGCCCGATCGGCGAACAGGATCGCACCGAACGAAATTGCAAAACCAAAAACGATAAATGAACTGAATCTTCTCATTGTCACTTCCTCCTTGATCAACTGGAATTACTTCGGTTGAGCGGGCTTTAGGCTTTAGAGCCCTTTATCCGCAACGTATTTAACGAGATCGCGAACGCGGCACGAATAGCCCCATTCGTTGTCATACCACGACAGGATCTTGATACATGTTCCGTCGATGACCTTTGTATTCTCCGCATCGACGATGGATGAGTTAGAGTTTCCCTTAAAATCGATCGACACAAGTGGTTCTTCTGACACTGCGAGGATGCCTTTCAGAGCCCCGTTCGCCGCGTTCTTAAGAGTTTGGTTGACCTCTTCAGCGGATGTCGCTTTTTCGACGTTCATGACGACGTCGACCAGCGATACGTTCGGCGTCGGAACACGAACGGAAATGCCGTCAAATTTGCCCTTGAGCTCAGGAATAACCAGAGCCACGGCCTTCGCCGCTCCGGTCGAAGTCGGGATCATCGACAGCGCTGCGGCACGAGCCCGACGTAGGTCTTTGTGCGGCAGGTCGAGCAATTGCTGATCGTTCGTGTAGCTGTGGATGGTGTTCATGAGAGCATTCTTGATGCCGAAGTTCTCATGGATCACCTTTGCGACCGGTGCGAGGCAGTTGGTAGTGCATGATGCGTTCGAGATGATCTTGTGGTTCGCGGGATCGTACATCTGCTCGTTAACGCCGAGAACGACCGTTACGTCTTCACCCTTGGCGGGAGCCGAAATGATCACCTTCTTGACGCTGCCTCGCAGGTGTTTTCCGGCATCTTCAGCCTTGGTAAACCGGCCGGTTGATTCGATCACGATATCGGCGCCAACCTCGTCCCACGGAATCAACGAAGGATCTTTCTCGGAAAAGACCTTGAATTTATCTCCGTCGACGGTGATAGAATCCCCTTCGGCCGAAATGTCATTACCGAGATTACCCATCACCGAGTCGTATTTGAGCAGGTGAGCGAGCGTCTTTGTATCAGTCAGGTCGTTGACCGCGACGAGGTCAAAATTATCGTCATTAAGCCATGTCCGAACTACTGCACGGCCGATGCGTCCAAATCCATTTATGCCTACTTTTATAGCCATTTCTTAATATTTTCCTCCGAAAAAATGCGTATATGATGAAGTTAGAGGATAATCGAAAACACGGGATAACACAACGAATCACCGCGCGACAGATAGTTGAAACAAAGGCATTTTGAATGTCGTAGTACGGTTTTGAGTTTTTCGCGATAACTAATAAAATCAGGAACTTACGTCGGAGCCCTCTATAATGCCATTTTTGCGATCTCGCTTTCTTTCAATATTTGCCCTGACCGTATGCGCATCAGCGACGGCCACACTCGCGGCCGCACAGGATGTGACGCAGGTAGCAAAGAATCTTCCCGAGCCTCAGCCGGCCAAGACCGTGGAAAAGCCCGTGGCCGAGCCAGCGAAGACGGTCATCGTGAAGTATGAAGCGCCAAACCTGACCCGCATCGGTGTGCAGTCGGCACAGACGCTGACATTGACGCTAAATGACGCGATCCGCCGCGCACTTGAAAGCAACAACGACATTGAAGTTTCGCGTGATGACGTACGCTTTCAGGAAACCCAGATAAGATCGATCCTCGGCACATACGATCCGGTTTTCTCGATTAATCCAAATTATTCGCGAAACTCGACCACAGGTTCTTCGGCTACGAACGATTTTCGGGTGAATTCCAGCTTTTCTAAGAATCTCGAACGCGGCGGCGGAAATTATCAGGTTTTCTTTAACAATCAGCGAACTGAGAATGCTTTTGCTCAGGCTCAGGTCAGTTCGGGCTCGCTTTCAAGCAGCGGAAGCGCTATCTATTCGTCGTCCTTCGGATTTCAGTACATTCAGCCACTCGCCCGGAATTTCCGCGTCGACAACACTCGGCGGCAATTGATCATCGCCCGGCGACGACTCGAACAGACCGATGCCGATTTTCGCCTGCGTGCGACCGAGACGATCACGGCGGTTCAGCGGGCATACTGGGATTTTGTCTTTGCTTTGCGAAATCAGCAGAATCAGGTAGCGAACGTGAACCTTGCACGCGAGAATCTGCGGCAGGTGGAAGCACGTATCGATGCCGGAGCGGCCGCTCCGCTTGACCGTGCCCAAGTGGCGACGGAACTCGCCAATCGCGAGGGCGAACTGCTGCTCGCGACACAGACGGTCGCAAGTTCGGAAAATGCTTTGAAGCAGCTCATTCTTCGTGAACCGACATCGCCCGATTGGTCGCAGACGCTGGTCCCGACCGATGCTCCAGTGATAACCCCGGGGCCGCCGAGCCTCGATCAGGCGATGAATGATGCGATGGACAATCGCTTTGAGCTTCGCAGGCTTAAGCTGCAGCGGGAGATCAATAACGAAGATATCAAGTACTTTCGAAATCAGATCAAGCCCCAGATCGACCTCAATACAACGTTTTCGCTCGACGGACTGGCTCGAAGCGGAAGCAGTTCGACTGTGACGACCAACCTGATCACATCACAGAGCGAGTTACTTTTGCTAAATGGCTTAAATTCGACTCGAGCTTCGCTGGGACTGCCGCTGATCACTAATCCTAGCGTAGTCATCCCTGCCTCGCCCGGTTATCTTTTCGGGGGATTCGGAAGGTCGCTAGCGAACATTTTTCGGTCTGACGCTCCGAATTTCTCCGTAGGCGTTACGATTTCCTTTCCGCTGCGAAATCGCACCGCAAAGGCTAATCTTGACGGCGCACTGATCACTGAAAATCAACTTCAGGCACAAACCCGCGGTCAGGAACAGGTCGTGATCGTTGAGGTTCGCAACGCCGTACAAGCTGTCGAAACCACGCGACAGCGTGTTCTGACCGCTCGCCGGGCCCGCGAAAACGCCGAGATCCAACTCGAAGGCGAACGTAGGCTCTTTGAAGCAGGCCGCTCGACTACCTTTCTCCTGTTTCAACGAGAGAATGCATTGACGAACGCCCGAAACGCCGAGATCCGTGCTGAAACTGATCACAGCAAAGCTCTGGCAGAAATACAGCGGGCAACTTCGACGGTTTTCCGGGCAAATAACATTACGGTCAATTCACCGGTTCCATTGCCGCGATAGATTTCCGCTTTTATCGTAAGTCTGCGAAAATCTTCCGAGATGAAGATCTCGGCCAAGATAATCGTTCGTAACGAAGAGCACAACGTGGCCGAGGTGTGCGAAACGGTCGCGTGGGCCGATGAGATCGTTATCGTCGATTCTGACTCGACCGACAACACCGTCGAGATCGCCCGTCGCTACACCCAAAATATCTATAATCGCGAATGGAACGGCTATAAGGACAAGCACGAGTTCGCGGATTCCAAAACAACGGGCGACTGGATATTTTGGATCGATGCCGATGAACGGGTGACGCCCGAACTCCGGTCTTCCATCGAACATCTGCGTTCGCTGCCGGAGGAAAAGCTCGCGGCCGGATATCGGATCGCACGAAAGACCGAATATCTCGGGGCTTGGATCAAACATTCCGGCTGGTATCCTGACTATCAGATGCGGCTCTATCGCAAAGATAAGAGCTATTGGGACGGCGTGGCTCCGCATCAGACGGCCCGCGTTAACGGCGAGGTTGCTACCCTAACCGGGGAATTGCTCCACTACACAAAGCGAGATCTAAGCGAACACCATCGCGTCACGGATTCGTACGCCAGCCTCGCCGCCGAACATCTTGTATCTAAAGGCAGATCGATAGGTTCCGGCGGCTTGCTAATAAAAGCGATTGCGGCATTTGTCCGAACGTACCTTTTGAAACAGGGCTTCCGCGACGGTGTTCGCGGGATGATAATTGCGGGAATGACGGCGTACGGAGTTTTTCTTAAATACGCAAAAGTTTGGGAGTTGAACAACAGCAAAAAATGAAAGCTGTCATACTTTGCGGCGGACGCGGCACACGGCTCGGCGAACATGGCCGCTCGGTGCCAAAGGCCTTGATCCAGATCGGCGGGAAGCCGATCATTTGGCATTTGCTGAGTATTTTCGCCCATTATGGCGTAAAGGATTTTGTTCTGTGTCTGGGATATCTGGGCGACGAGATCCGGGGCTATTTTGATGAACTCGACCACAATTGGAGTGTGACCTGCGTCGACACGGGCCTCGATACGAATACCGGCGGTAGACTCAAACGAGTGCAGGAGAATCTGGCTGGCGAGAGCGATTTTTTTGTAACCTATGGCGACGGGCTATCGGATGTAAATATCGCGGACCTGCTGCGATTTCATAGAGAGCACGGGAAAACGGCGACTATAACGACTGTGCATCCGTTCTCGAATTTTGGGCTCGTTGACCTCGCTGACGATGGCCGCGTAATACAATTTCGTGAAAAGCCATTGCTCAAGGAATGGATAAATGGTGGATTTTTTGTCTTTGATCACCGAATTTTCGAGGTTTTAGGTGACGATTCGGTTTTAGAACGGGAACCTTTCGAAAGTTTGGCAAATCGGGGCGAGATGTTGGCGTTTCGGCACGAAGGATTTTGGAAATGCATGGACACCTTCAAGGATAATCTCGAGTTTGAAGAAATATGGCAGCGATCTGCTCCGTGGAAAGTTTGGTAAGTCAATGAGCGATTTTTGGAAAAAGAGAACAGCATTTGTGACGGGCGCCAGCGGCTTTGTGGGGGCGAATCTGGTTTTAGGCCTTCTGGAAAAAGGTGCGGCCGTCGTCTGTCTCGAACGCGACGAGTCCCAACGTAATTCACTGGACCTGTTGAGCTTACGTGATCGCGTTACGGTCGTTCGGGGTTCGGTTGACGATTTGCCGCTAATGTCACGAATTTTGAACGAATACGAGATCGACGCCGTTTTTCATCTTGCCGCACAGGCTTTGGTCGGCGCAGCAAATCGTTCTCCGGTCTCGACTTTTGAATCGAACATCCGCGGAACGTATCTACTGATGGAGGCGTGCAGGTTAAGTCCGACGGTAAAACGCATCGTCGTCGCGTCGAGCGATAAAGCCTATGGTTCGCACGACGAACTTCCCTATTCGGAAGACTTTAAGCTTAACGCTGTCTATCCGTATGACGTGTCGAAGGCGTGCACCGATCTGATCACAGCATCCTACGCGAAAACGTTCGACCTTCCAGTCGCGACGACTCGGTCGGCGAATATTTACGGCCCGGCTGATGCCAATCTATCGCGGATAATTCCGGGCACCATCCTCTCGGTGCTCGCCGGCGAACGGCCGATTATTCGCTCGGACGGCACGCCGGTTCGTGACTTTATCTATACAACGGATATCGTCGCCGGCTACCTTCTGCTGGCCGAGAATATCGAAGATGCGATGGGCGAGGCATTCAATTTTGGATCAGGCGAGCCGATATCGATGCTCGACCTCGTCAACAAGATCGTCGAGTTAATGGATCGCAGCGGCGACCTGGCACCAGAGATAATGCTTTCGTCAAAGATCAAGAACGAGATCGACGCTCAGTATCTTTCGTCCGAAAGGGTCTCGACACGTTTTGGCTGGTATCCCATGGTCGATATCGAAACGGGGCTCGCAAAAACGATCGATTGGTATAGGGCGAACTGGCGATAGATCGGAATAATGCAACGACTTTGAGTACTCTCACATCATAGTCGTTGGATTAAACCACGTTTTTTGCTATATTTCGGAGTGTAATGAAAAGACTTTTCCCGGTCATCGCCCTACTCGTATTCGCTATCGCCGCCTCGGCCCAAAAAGGCGTAGATACGCAGACCAAAACAATAAAAGACGAAGGAAATAAGGTGACGACGCGCGGAAACGATGTGTCGCGCTCTTTCGATTGGGGAAAGGGTAAGACAAGGGTTCGCGAACAACTTCCAAATCCTTACAAATTCACCTCGCGGCGAGATGTTTTGATCGGGATGGTCGTCGACGCTCTTCGCGAGAAGAAGCTCGTTGTTGACGAGGCGGCGTCTCGGCCGAAAGACGGGATCATCATCACACAACCGTTCGTTTTTGCGAAGGGGGCGGTGATCACACAAAATGAACTCAACCGGTACGGCATCCTTGAAGCGTCATATTCGTCATGGACCCGAGCGCAATACACATTGACTATCGAAGTCCAGGCGATAGACGGGATACAGAACAACGTTTCAGTTAATGCAAAGGTTGAAGGCAGGGCTGGTAACGGGTTGACTTCAGAATGGGTTACGGTTAGAAGTTCCGGTACTGCTGAGGATGAGTTCATGGCGAAGCTGGTTGAGATGGTTACCGGGCAATCGCCCGATCCAGTTTCAGATAAACCTTAGTTTTTTGTAGTAATGGCTTACAGGCTTACATTTCTCGGGTTCATCGCGATCGCGCTTTTTCTGATGCCGTCTGCGGCTAATGCTCAAGGCGCGGATAACCAAGGCAGCCTTATTCCCAAAACCCAGGAGGATAAAAGCGACCAGCCGAAGAGTTTCCGCGAGACTCTCGAAAAACTGCGTATCGAAAAAGAAAAGAAAGAATACGCGGCAATGCTCGAGCGCGGTGAGGAAGCCCTAAAAC
Organism: uncultured Chloracidobacterium sp.; assembly: GCA_964410495.1. GTDB lineage: Bacteria > Acidobacteriota > Blastocatellia > Pyrinomonadales > Pyrinomonadaceae > OLB17. The sequence continues at coordinate 31,393 of CAYPGP010000013.1, read as the reverse complement.
TGGCCGAGGAGCTGGAAAAGTCGTATGAAAGGAACGGCCGGCTTGATTCCGGCGAGATGAACAAGTTGGTTGCCGTCGAGAAGCTTGTCAAAAAGATCCGCAACGAACTGGGCGGCGATGACGACGATAGCGATGAGGATAAAGCGGCGGCCATGCCGCTGGAAAAAGGGTCTGCCATAAAGTCTTTTCGTTCAAACGCTGTGCACCTTCTCGAGGAGCTGAAGAAAACCACGCGATTCACGGTTTCTGCGGCGGCTATACAGGCCTCGAACGCCGTTTTGAAGATCGCCAAATTCCTGAGGATCTCCAAATAATCCATAAAATCTTAGATGAGGTCGTTTCACACTCGAATCCTTTCCGGTCTTGTCCTGCTCCTGCTTTTCACTTCGGCCCGTGCTCAATCAGACGACGAAATAATATCGGTCGACTCGTCGATCGTGGTCATGAACGCCACGATCACAGATGCGTCGGGCAAAGCCGTTAACGGCCTGTCTCAGAAACTCTTTAAGGTTTTTGAGGACGGAAAAGAACAGGAGATCGTTTCCTTCTCGGCGGAAGAGACGCCGTTTGCGGCAGTCATTTTACTGGACACTTCAGGCAGTATGGAGCAGCGGGTCAGCCTGGCTCGTTCGGCCGCGATCCAGTTCCTGAACGGTTTGCGGATAGACGATAACGCCGCCATTTATAATTTCGACTCGAAAGTAACGCTGGTGCAGGATTTTTCAAACAGCCGCGATCTGAGAGATGTTTTTTACGATCTAAAAGCCAATGGGATGACAGCGCTGAACGATGCTGTTTTTCAGGCGGCCGAGCTGCTATCAAAGCGGCCCGAAAAGCGACGTGCCATTATCGTGCTTTCTGACGGAGCAGACACGATCAGTAAGAAAAATTCTGACAAGGCTCTGCAGGCGGCGTCCGCGGTGAATGCGACCATCTACACGGTTGATATGTCCGCGATCAACGACAATTCCAAAACGAGGATCCAGAATCAGGGCGTGTTAAAGAATTTTGCCGAAAAGACCGGCGGAAAATTCGTCGCAACTCCCGGCGGGCTCGCAATGCGGGACGCGTTCAAGCGAATCGTCGAGGAACTTGGGGTGCAATACACGATCGCGTTCCATCCTTCAAATACAAAAAAAGACGGTAAGTGGCGAAACCTCGAACTGACCGTTGCCAAACCCGGACTGACCATTCGCACCCGAAAGGGGTACAAACCTCCTAAAAACTAGTCCTTGCTCGTCCGATTCTGAAGCTTGTCCTGATGCCGTTCGATCGCCAGATCTATCAGTTCGTCGATGATCGAAGGAAATGATCGCCCGCTTCCCTGCCACATCTTTGGAAAACCCGAAGCATCGGTCAGTCCAGGCATTGTATTTATTTCATTGACCAGCAAAGCCCCATTATCGCTCCGCAAAAAGAAATCGACCCTCGCCAGCCCGCTTGCGTCGATCGCTTTGTAGGCGTTTATCGCGAGAGCACGGATCTTGTCTGATAATTCGTCCGATATCGGAGCCGGTACGACGAATTCATTATTCCCCGTACCCGAATACTTCTCGGTGTAATCGAGGAACTTTTTGCTGTCGTCGCGGATGATGTACTCTCCCGGGAGGCTTGCCTGAGGCTCGTCGTTCCCCATGACCGCGCATTCGATCTCGCGCATTTCGAGGCCTTCTTCGACGATGATCTTGCGGTCGTACTGTGCCGCCAGATCGATGCCGGCTGCTAGCGAATCAGGATCAGTAGCTTTTGAGACGCCGACTGATGAGCCCAGATTTGCAGGCTTTACAAAACATGGGAATCCAAGTTTAGCTCCTACCTGTTCGAGGACACGATCACGTTTTGCACGCCATTCATTGCGCAAAAACCAAACGTAATCGCACATCGGAAGGCCCGCATCGCGGAACAATGTCTTCATAAAAACCTTGTCCATTCCGCACGATGAAGCCAGCACTCCGCAGCCCACGTAAGGAATGTCGGCCATTTCAAAAAGGCCCTGGATCGTACCGTCTTCGCCGTATGTGCCGTGCAGGACAGGAAATATTACATCAAGCGGCATCGTTCCGCCCGATCCGTCGAGTACGGTCAAACCGTTTGAAGCTGTATCGCCCGCTAATGCTATTGCTGCAGAGGACACTTCACCTTGCCCATCAATGAATATCTTTTGAGTGTGCTCGGGAAATTGACGGAGCGATTCAGCTGGGCTAAGCCATCGGCCATCGTTCATGATCGCGATAGGTACGACATCGTACTTGCTGCTGTCGATATTCTCAATGACAGTTTTTGCCGATCTGATGGATATCTCATGTTCGCCGGAACGTCCACCAAAAATAACTCCAACACGTTTTTTCATAGGGGTTTGACCAGTTCGAATATCAAGTATATCGAATCGCGGCAAAGGCATCGAATTGCCCATTACTTTGCCGCTAATATCGCATATTAGGTCGCCAGGATCGGGCGGCGAACAGGGCGGTCAGAAACGCCAAGGACAAGGCGGTGGACAAAGCCAAGGCACGGATCGCTAGATCACCGCCGAAGCGATTTGCCAGCGAGTCGAACGATTCGTGGGCATTTTTCGATCTACGATCTATTTTTTCGCAGTTACCCCAGCCTTGCTGACGGTGATCGTCCAGATATCTGGGATAGGTTGGTCGTACGAGATGGTCTTAGTGAAAACCAGTTTTGAACCGTTATACTCGTCAAATACCGGGATATCGCTAACTTTCCCTGCCACATTTAGAAAACCGGAAACGCGATTTTTTCCGGCGTCATTGATGAAATAGCTGCTTTCGATAGCGATGCTGTCGCCCTCGAATATTGGTGTGCCGTCCGTCAGGGTGGCCGACCTGATCGTCCAGATCCCAGTCCCGTTGTCGCGGTTTGGCGATCGGGTGGTAAAAACCGCGCCGGATTGATCGCGGAATTTCTCAAACACTCGCAAATGTTCGGTCCACCCACAAGCATCAAGATAACCCGCGTTCGGATACATGTTTCTGAGATGTATCCGGTCACCGATAACAAGCTGTTCCCCCGCCTCTTTACCGTTTGCGGAGACAATTTCCCAGCTTCCCGAACCGTTATCGCGGTTTGGTTTAATGTGGGTTGAAACAAACATTGTCTGGGTTGGCACTTGTCTAAATTCCGGCTTGCTCCATACCGCACCCCATGCGTCCAAATAGGAACCGTCATTTGGATATCGATTCTGAAGATTAACTATCGAACCGATCTTTATCTGGGGATGCTCAGATTGACGTGCAACAGCGGCCGGGTTATTGCTTGCATGGGCACCTTCTTTTTCAATATTCGGCGCGCTGCTGACGCCCCTGCCCTGAAAGCTATTTGTGTAAATAAACAGGCCGCTCCCTATAAAGGCGATAAGTAAAAGTGAAGCAGCGACGAACCCGGATGATGTGAACAGTCTTGACCTTGTTCCTAGTACCGTCTCGTGCTTGGGGGACGGTTCAACGGTGATAGTCTCCGTCGCACGAACGTGCTGGACGATGTGTTCTTCGACGATCAGCGTATCCGAGTTGACGTCTTCGAAGGTTACATCTGGTGTGAATCTATAGCCGACCTTCGGCACCGTTTCGATATACGAGCCGCCGTCGGAGCGGCTACCGAGTTTCTCCCTTAGCCATGAAACGTTCCGAGCAAGCGTAGTTTCCTCGACGTAAGTATCCGCCCAGATTGCGTCAAGCAATTCGCTCTTCCTGGTTGAGCGGCCCGCGTTCTTGACAAAATAGAAAAGCAGGTCGAATTGCTTCGGCGTAAGCGAAACAGGTTCATTTTCACACCACAACCGACGGTCCGCTGCATCAAGCCTGAACTTTCCGAATCTATGCATTACTTAAATCGCTTTGGAAAAACCCCTAATCCAGGGATTTTTCCCCATATCCATTAAACATCCAGAAAATATCCAAAAAAACTCCAGACAGATAGTGTCCGAAAGATCTAGATTCGTTGCATGCAAACCGCATTCTAGGAACAAACACTATGCAAATCAAGCGGGAGTTTGAAATGACCGTGATCTCCAATCGCCACTTCGTTATTCGAGAGCCAGACGTGTCTGTGCGAATGGCCTGCAACGCCTGTGGTGCCCCCATGGTAACGACAGAACAGGCCGCCCGTGTATCCGGCATACCCCAGCGAAGAATGTTTCGCATGATCGAACAAGACGCTGCTCATGCTACCGAAATGGCTACTGGTGCAGTAATGATATGCCTGTCGGTTCTGGCCCGTTTATAGAAAGCGAACAGCATAGAAAACAACAAAACAAGGGAAAAGAAAACGAAATAAAATGAAAACAATCAGCCTTACACTTCTCGCGATATTCGCGAATCTGGTTTTTGTCGCAGCAGCAAACGCGGCGACTTACACAGTCACAAAAACAGCCGATACAAATGACGGCACTTGCGACGCAGACTGTTCGCTTCGAGAAGCCGTAGCGGCGGCAAATGCGACCGCCGACAACGACACTGTTGAATTCGACGCGGGGGTTTTCGCGGCCCCGCAGACGATCATCCTCGCAGGCATGCAGTTGATCGTTTCGAATAACGGAACACTGACTATCAACGGTCCCGAGGCCAGCGAGCTTACCATTTCGGGGAACAATGTTACCCGAGTGTTTTTGATCAACGCAGGAGCAAACGCGGTCATTAATACGGTCAAGATCACCAGCGGTAGCAGCAATTTTGGCGGGGGCTTTGTTAATTTGGGTGATCTGACCGTCAATAATGTAACGGTAACTGGAAATACTAGCGTCAATGGAGGTGGAGGTTTCAGAGTCGAGCCAAACAGCACCACGACTATCAACAGCTCGATCGTAAGTAACAACTCATCGGTAAACGGCGGCGGAATTGACTCGTTTGGAAACGCCGCGATCAATATAAACGATTCGACCGTGAGCGGAAACACCGCATCAAACGCGAGTGGTGGAGTCGCTAACACCGGCACCCTGATCGCTAATGACTCAATTTTCAGCGACAACCGAGCCGTCGGCTTCACCGGCGGCGGGATAGGGAACTTCGGAACGGCTACGATAAACGGCTCGACTATCCGCAATAATTCTGCTCCCGGCAACAGCGGCGGCGGCATTTACAGCACGAGTGGTGGATCGTTAACGGTTACAGATTCTACGATCTCCGGTAATTCGACAGTCGGCAACGGCGGTGGCGTTCGTATCTTCAACGGGACCGCAACGTTTAGCAATTCGACTGTCAGCGGTAATACTGCGAACGGAAACGGCGGCGGGATCTCGAATTCGGGCGTCGCAACGATATCAAACTCGCTTGTGAGCGACAACACGGCGAACAACGGCGCCGGGGCCGCTAACCTCAACGCCGGCAGCTCGCTTAGCGTAACCGGCTCAACGATCAGCGGAAACTCAACATCGACCGGAAATCCCGCGACCAACGCGGGAGGCGGATTGTACAACATTAACGGCGGCATGTTGACCGTCAACAGTTCAACCATTAACGGCAACTCGACGACCAACACTGGTGCGGGAATCTACAACCGCAGTTCGCTTACGGTCAATAACTCGACCATCAGCGGTAATACTGGATCGGGCTTTGGCGGCGGCGGCATTCGCATCGAAGGCGGCGGCACGGCTAATCTGAACAATTCGACCATCAGCCATAATCCGGCGACGCAGTCCGGCGGCGGAATCTCGGTTGTTGTAGGCAGCACCGCTAACTTGAACAACACGATCATCGCCGACAGTCCCGCGGGCGGCGATTGTTTCAATTTCGATAGCACGATCAACGCCGCTTACTCGCTGATCGAAGACGGCCTGGCTTGCGTCAACGGAATCAACTCGAACAATCTGACGGGCGACCCAAATCTTGGCCCGTTGCAGAACAACGGTGGCCCAACCTTCACGCACGCTCTGCTTGTTGGAAGTATCGCCATTGACGCGGGTAATTCTACGCTGACGAGCGACCAGCGCGGCTCAACACGTCCTGTCGACAATCCTTCTGTATCCAACGCCTTCGGTGGAAATGGGTCGGATATGGGCTCGTTTGAGGTACTTGATTCGGACGGCGATGGTGTTCCCGATATCTGCGATATCGATCAGGCCGCTCCGGGTGCGCAAGACTTCGACCGTGACGGCATCGTCGACAGCTCGGCGTGCGACACCTCGATCGGGCCGCCGGTTGACAAGGAGCAATGCAAAAACGGCGGCTGGATGCGTTTTAACAACCCAACATTCCGCAACCAGGGCCAGTGCGTAAGTTTTGTTGTAAGCAACAGGCCATAGAAAGGTAAACCGTTACCGATGAGGATCGGAGACTCGAACAACTTCCCGTTCGAGTCTCCCTTGAAAATAAACAGACAAATTTATAGGAGATAAAAATGAAAAAGATAGTGTTTTTAACGATGATGTTTGGACTAATGATGGTCTTTAGCGGCAGTGCCTCAGCTCAACTCAAAGGTGTAGTTGTGAATGTTAACGGTTCTGGAGGGTTAAAACCCAAAGTGGGAGAACGTATCGTGGCCGCATCTCACGTTCCGCAGAGCGATAGTCCCGAAATTGGCATAAAGAAGGGGCAGAAGGTGTGTTTGATCGGCATTTTCAACGGCGGCCAACAGGCAAGTGTGCTTGTAAGCCTGGATTGCACCAAAGCGATGAAATGGCGAGACGACTTTAAGATCTCGAAAGTCGAGAACGCAAAAAATGTCGACATAATCAAAGGCGATAAGGTGGCTATTGACGGGAAAAATCTAACGCTCACATTTACACGCGGGAACAATCAAACTATCAAGCTCACCTGGAAGTAGTGGATCAATACTGTCCTGTCCTCGACCAATCCGGCGACCAACGAATCGTTTAATTACAAACGCTCCGGCACTACCACGAAGGCGGTAACGAAGAAAAAGCGATGAGGGCAGATAGCTGCCCAAATCAGCCTAAGGAAGTAAATATGAAACTATTAAAAATTGCTCCACTATTTCTCGGTCTCATTATCATCACGGGCGGAAACGTCTCCGCACAGAATCCCCCAAATCCGGGGAAATTCTGCTCGATGGATATTTTCCCCCGGGTCGATTTCACGGCCAGGGTGCTGAATAATACTAAGAGCACCATCAATCTATATTTTGTAAATTACGACACATGTGAGGAATTTCTCGACAGACCGGTTTTCACAGCCAAACCGGGTGAGACCATTAACGTTGATGGACAGAACGGCCGGGCATATCGGGTTCGTGAGGCAGGTACAAATAAGATCCTCAAAGAGATCTCTATGGACCCAAAGACGCCTAACATAACGATCACCGCCGGAGCCCCGCCGTCGAACCTGCCGCCGCCGACCGACGAGGTGATCTATGTTTTCAAGAACAAGGCAAACGTCACCAACTGCACACCCAATCCCGGTTGGGCGAAATGTATCCAGTTGGCCGAGCCGACGATCAGGATCATGGCGACGAAAGCCGTCAGCCAATCAGCAATGAACGGCGTCGCGAACGTCTATTCCGAGATGATGAGACGTCTTAGCTCGAAGTATCCGAAGAACAAGCTCGACACTTTCATAGTTCACATGACCAACGCAGAGCCGTGGTCGGAATTGATCAACCTCGCACCGATCGGGATGGCGTATCCCCAAACGCCATATGAAAGCAGCGGAGATTGGCTTCGCGGTTACGGAAACCCTGATAACTTATGGATCACTGAACAAATGATCTGCAAACAAGGGGTTGCGACCCGAAACGCCAGGAAGCCGAACTCTGATAACACGAACAGGTTATTCGACCAGGTTGTTCATGAATTCGGCCACTCCCTTCACTCCAACCTGCTTACCGATCAGATCGTTAACAGTACTTTTAAGTTTCCGAACGGACCCACCAATTGGCTGACGCCGCTCGAGAGCTTCCCATATCGGCTTCAGCAGTGGTTTCGGACACCCAACCTCGACCACGTAGCCGTTTCGCCAAAAGAGGAATCCTTTCTGAAGGGCTTCTTCACCGCGCGCGCGACGTTTTCGTGCGCGGCCGACACGCCGAGCCGCGCATCCACGGCCA
>CAYPGP010000013.1:0-23367 GCA_964410495.1 uncultured Chloracidobacterium sp. | reverse complement strand
CCTAGCAGGTGATGCGTCAGCTCACGGAGAATTAACTATGAACCTAAATAAAATACACTTTATAGCTATTGCCGTACTTGTATTTGGTTTGACTGAGGCCGTTAGTGCTCAGAAAACCTACTGGCTCGGCACCAAGACGGGTTACGAATTAACATTTAATGTCCGCGTTCCGGACGATGTGGCGGCGGTTATCATGCACGATAAACCCGCCCCGCGTCGCGGCAATGACACCAAACCTCGCTACCGTCGCTTTTCACAAAACGTCGGCGGCAAGGCAATGACCTTTCATGCCAATGATCTGGGCTGGGAAACTCAGAAAATGAAGACCAGCGGAGCGTTAACATGGTTCGTCGACGTTGGCTGGGGAGCTGATTGGCGTAACGTAAACGCAAAAGATCCGCTCTGGAATAACTTCACAAATGCCTTGATCAAGCTTTCGATTGGAGATCAGAATTGGAGCCGGGCGAGCGTCATCATGGCTGAAAGCACGGGAACTGCCCCGCCGGCTGGCAAACTCAATCTCGATGGCTCGGTCGGTAAACCATCGGCCGGAACGCTGGCTCAGTGGAAGTTGGCAGAGATGAACGCGAAACCGAGTCTTTCCCCGGGCGATCTGGCAGCTGTTCGCAAGCTCATGCTCGACGTCGCAAATGATGGCCGCGCAAACACGAACTATCGTCAAAGTAATAAGACAGCTCGTTCGCTACGTGTCGGCCTGACCCCGCTGCAATTGAATGAAAAGCTCAACGCGGCGGCCCAAAACCAGTCCGATTACATGGCACGAACCCGCACGGTGACTCACGACCAAAACGTCGCCCAATTCTCAACGCTAGGTAAGCGGATGGACAAATTCTACGGCCCAAATCCGGGCCACGCCGAAGCCGCCGGAGCCGGTTCCCTTCAGGAGTATCCGACGGCCTGGATGAAAAGCGAAACTCACTATCGCCCTTGGTGGGACCTCGACGGCAAGACGACGACGCACCTGGGCTATGGTATCTCGAAAGGCAGTGACGGGAAATGGTATATGGTCGCGGTCTTTCTTTTCAAATAGGGTCAGAAGACGATCCCGTAATACGCCGAGAAGAAGTTGTTTCCGCGTCCGGTGTTTCCAAAGGAGTACGCAAATGTTAACGTTTGCGACTCCTTTGTTTTGTAGCTGAGTCCAACGTTTGAAGTGCCTAAAGCGTTATTCCCGCTGGTCCAGTCCGCCAGGATCGTGAGTTTTTTGGTGATTGGCTTCTCTACGCCGGCCATAATACCGCCTCTAGTTCCGTAGTCATTGTCGGAAGTCGCAACGCCATAGAACCCGCCCGTTACCTTTAACTCTCCAGCCCGTTTGAACTGTTTACTTGCGACAGCATACAACTGCACCGAGTCTTTGGAAACAGAACGCTTATTCAGCGGTACGAACGCGAGTGCCCCGAAAGCGACGGCGGTACCCGCGTCATCGTTGTTGTGGACCCGCCATTTGATATGCGGCTCGGCATGATGGTACCAGCCGTCTGCCGTGCGAGTCGCATAGTAGTTTAGACCTAGCTCGACATCTTTGCTCAGGCCATACACCACGGCAGGTCCTACACTTTGAAAACCTCCCTTTTGAAGCCGATCAAAATGATGATAGGTCTCGAGGCTAAGATGGAAGGTTCGCCGGTCCTGAATTGTAGTTGATGGGATAAAAAGAACACCGGACTGAGCCGACGTCATTGAATGAGCTAAGGCTATCAGAAGACCGACAAGAACCCGCTGCGCAGAACGACGAACTCCCATAAATATGTGCAAATTAACGGATATCAGGGAAAAGCTATATCAATACCATGGCGCCGAATCCGTGCCGCGTCAACCTCGATGCAGGATGCACCACTAATCAGAATCTTCTAAAAGGATGTCTAGCATCCTCTCACGATTCATTAAAAAATCCCGCGTTACCTGGTAGTGCTCGGTTTCTTCGTAGGAAGTTTCGAATATTCCGTCCGCAGTGCACTCGTAAATGGTGGCGTCCGGATATGCCATAAGGATCGGTGAATGAGTTGCGATAATGAATTGTGAGCTGTCGCGAACGAGGTCGTGGATCCGCGAGAGGATCGCCAACTGGCGGGCAGGCGAAAGAGCGGCCTCCGGTTCGTCGAGGATGTAAATGCCGTCACCGCGAAACCGTGTTGTCATTAGCGTCAGAAACGACTCGCCATGAGACTGCTCGTGCAGCGACTTGCCGCCGTACCAGCCTTTAAGATCAAGTTCATCGATCTGGGTAGCGACATTGAAGAAGCTTTCGGCTCGAAGGAAGAACCCGTCACGAGCCTGAAGAGAGCTTTTCGTTACCCATAAGGCGCGCGACAGGTCGTAACGTTCGTCACGCGTTACAAAGTTGAAGTTCTTCGTCCCGCCCTCGGCATTAAAGCCTAGAGCCACGGCCACCGCCTCTAAAAGAGTCGACTTCCCGCTTCCGTTCTCACCAATAAAATAAGTGACCTTCGGATGAAGCTTCAGTCGGTCGAAATTCTTTAGTACGCCGAGGTTAAATGGATACTCGTCAAACGAAACGACGCGGCTGCGTTCAAAGGTTAGGTCAAGGAGGTACTGCGAGTGGAGCATCTTCAGCGCAGGGCTATCTTGCTGGTCAACGAATTTGGGTCTCAGGAACTAGCAAGAAGCCATTTTTCAGCATCGTCGACGCTATCAAAGCTCTGATAGTTCGCACCGCGGTTTCGCCCGACGGTCATACCAAAGTCAATGCTGGAATCCAGTTCCTTATGCGGATTGACCAAAGCAACCTTCTTGCCGGCGAATGCCTTGAGCGACTTGTTTATTGTAAAATAAACCTCGCCGCCCGACAGGATCTCAGGAATATCACGGTAAAGAAGAATACGATCTTTACCGGTCTCGCTGCTTTTGGCAATGATCTCACTCACGTACTGCTCAATTATCTTGACGGAGATCGTCGATGCCTTGAGTTCGACGTACAAGTATTCGCCCCGATCAGTAAACGTTAATTGGTACAGCTTTTCGGTGGGCATCGGTAAATTGATATCGTATCACGCACCCGTATAATGGCTTTAGCGGCGAATTCGTTTTTACCGCCCCGTTGTATATTCAAAGCACACCATCGTTAAGCAACCATGCTTCGGCTTCTCGAAAATTAGTGAATATCCGAAAGTTTTCGGCATCGGGTAAATGGTCAACCGCATCCCGGATTTCTACTTCGGAAAGATATGGATTCACCGCTGCCGTTCGTATCCCGCCGATGATCTCAAGAAATTTGGTACCCACACCCTTGATGTTCTCCGCCGACAGCATCTCCGGAATATCGCGGTAGATCATCAAACGCGATTTTCCATATCCTTTACATGCTTCGACGATCTCAAGCAAATACTGAGAGCTGATCTCGCGCGTAACGGTGTCCGCTTTGATATGAGCGTAGACGTACAGTTCTCGATCAATAAGCGTTAGTTTGTAAGGCTTATCTTCGGTCATCTAATTTTTTCCAAGTTTCGCGGATAATGCGGATTGAACAGGAAAAAACTATCACCGTTCGTAGGTCTATTGCAAGAGAAACTACTTCGATCAAGTAAAAAAGCACCCGGTACGATCGGGTGCCAAAGAAGATACTATTTAGTGTGAATCGAACCTTTCTGCTTATTTATCGTGATCCACAACCGACGCGTTTTTAGAACTGAAACTATCATTATCCTTAAGAGAGATGCCAAAGATCTTCGGATCGTTAATAAACTCCGCCAGCTTCTCAGGGCTAAAGGTTGCCCGCACGACCGCGGCATTTTCCTTGTTGACGGTCACAAGAGCGATCTTTACGTTCTTTCCGTCCTCACGCATATACATATAGACCTGGTCGCCACCCTGGTTTGCCCGTACACGTAGAACCGAAGACCACTCGCTGCCGAATGATTCCCGCATCGCCTGCTGCATTTCGAGATCGAGATTTTCCTTTGAAAACTCGAGGTCTTTGTAGAGGGTCAGATTGAAGCTTTTGACCCCGGCGGGCCTCACGATCTTGACCGCCGCACGTGCGAGCCACATGAAGCCGAAGCTTATCTTCTTCGCCTTGTAGTTTGTTTTCAGATGCTTCGCGATGCGATCGAACTCGTTAGGTTTGGCTTCAGCCGGAACTGCCGTAAATGTCAGAACTGAAAACAGAGCGATCGATGCCATGAATAGGAACTTCCGGTTACGCATGATCAATCCTCCTTTTCGTTTTTAGGCTTATCGTCACGCAGGATATCGATCTTTGGGATATTCATCTTACCGCTAAGTTCCACGAGCGTTTCAATATCGACCATGCCAATGACGTTCACTACCGCAACCGTTTTCGCTTCGGAAAGAACAACGGCGAGGCCGTCCATCTTGTCGCCCGAAAACATCGTGAAGACATCGACTTTCTGATTATTTCGCTTGCTGCGGACGTTCGCGAGTTTTTCCCAGCCGGGAGAATTGAGCTGAGTTCGAATCTCATCAATGTCGTTTGGTTCGTACTCGTTTTCCTTCTCGAAGTTATAGACGCGAACGTAAATGCCGCGAAGGCCGTTGATCGCGAGAGCGACCTTCTTTGCGTCCTCGTCCTTCACTTTCGCGGTAACGCGTTTCGCGAGATCGAGCAGCTTGCCATCGATATTTACCTCGACAACGTCACGGGCTTTCGTTTCGAGACGGTTCAACCGATCGAACTGCAGCCGAGCCGCATCCTGAGCGTTTACCGCTATTCCGGCGAGTATTAGAACAAGGAGAGCGAAAAGGGGGCGTGTGGTTATTATTGGTAATTTCATGGTTCTATTTTCTTTGCGTTTTCTCTGCGATCTTGGCGCCTTTGCGTCAGATAAAGATCTTTTTTCACGCAGAGACGCAAAGGACGCAAAGAAAGCCGCCGAGAGTTGAATTTAATCTTCGGTCCGATTTACAGTATCGGAAACAACTTTCAGCTTCGCACCCGTGATGGACAGTGCGAGTTTTAGTTGGTCGTAAGCGAAGCGTTCTTCGCTGGTCAGGGTTTCAAAACGTTGTCTCTTTTGACGGTACTTAGCGCGAACCGGCCGGACGTCGTTCGATCTTGTTCTCTGTGTAAATATCGTTTTCAATGGTTTCGCAATTTCCGGCTTTTCCGGTTCCGGCGTGGCCGTTTTCGCTTCAGGCGAAACTTCAGAGGATCTCTGTTCCGCCGGTGCAGCGAAAGCGGGATTATCGCTTCCCGCGAGCGATGCTACTGGGTCGCCACCCAAGCTCATGGTCCAGAATCCGACCGCGACTGCGAGCAGCAAGCATGCGGGAACAGCAAACGCGATCGAAAACTTCCACCATGGCGTTTTCGCAGATTCGTTCAAAACTTCAGCAACCGGAAGTCTCGGCGGAGCGGCCGGTTCATATTTCAAACCGGAGAGCATATTTTCAAGCCCTTCGATCTCGGCATCACCGCCTGTTTTGTCCCAGAGATAGTCGTGTTTCATCATTTTGCTCCGGCGATCCCGAGCGATTTTCTCAACAAATTCATCCCGCGATGAAGATTTACTCTCACCGAATCCGGCGAAAGCCCCGTCTTTTCGGCGATCTCGTTTCCGGTCATCCCTTCGACGAGTCTCAGGACCAGAGTTTCCCTGTACGCTGTTGGCAAAGACCGTATTGCATCCAAAACTTCTTCGGCTTCAGCCCGTCGGTCCCGTCCGCCGTCGATCTCCTCCGGCAGTTCGTCGGTTTTCTTTGACGAACGGTAATGATCGACAACGTGGTTTCTCGCAATTCTCGCTACCCAACCGCCGATCGCGTTTTGGTCTCTCAAATTTCCAATATGTCGATAGGCGGCGAGAAATACTTCCTGAACCGCATCCTGTACCTCATCGCGGGGCAATCTTGCTAACAGGATCCCGTGAACTAACGGAGCAAATTCCTTATAAAACTGCCCGAACGCCTCGTTATCACCCGCCCTTATCGCCGCGATCATCTGCGATCGGGGCGAAGGCTTCGCCGAACTCGCCGCGGCCGGCGTTGAGAAAAAGAATGAATTTCCTGCGATCTCTCTGTCAGGCATTAGGGTAAAAATATTGTCTACGTCTTCGGAGAGAGCCGCGTTCCACTTGATCTCACCGGTAAAGACGACCCAGACAAAAAAGTGTTAACAACCGGCGAAATTATTGCATATTTAAGACTTTTTCGAGTTGCCGAGCGTCTTAGCTTCGGAGAATGCGTGTAACGCTTCGGATCACGCGCTAAGATTCTCGTACGCGGGAGTGATGCTGGCACTTGCTGATGATAGATCTGACGGATGAGCAGCTGGTCGAGAGGGCGATCGGGAATGATCCCGACGCTTTCGGTGAGATCGTCAGGCGGTGGGAGCGAAAGATCTTTGCACTCTGCTTCGGTATGATGGGTCGCGAGGACGATGCTCGCGACGCCGCTCAGGAAGCCTTTATTGCCGCCTATCGTAACATCGGGAATTTTCGCGGCGACGCAAAGGTATCATCATGGCTCCACCGGATCGCGGTCAATCAGTGTTTGACAATAAAACGGCGCCAGAAAACGCGGGCGGAGGAATTTCTCGATGATGAGAATGGCGAAGAAGAACGAACGTTCGTGGCTTCGCCGCTGCTTTCGCCGGCCAGAAAGACCGAGCAGGCCGAGCGTTTGAAACTGGTAAGACAAGCCGTTGGAGCGTTGCCGACCGACCTTCGTGAGGTCATCGTCATGAAGGAATTTGAGGAGATGACATTTCAGGAGATATCGGAAACTCTCGAATTACCGCTAAGCACGGTAAAAAGCCGCTTGTATACGGCACTGAAACAGCTAAAGATGAGGCTCGAACGAACGCCGGTAGAGGTCGTTTGACGAAGAAAAATGAAAAGCGAGAGAGAAAATTGCGGGTTTGACGAACTGATGGTTGCCTATATCTATGATGAGGCAACGTCGGCCGAACGGCGCCGTTTTGAGGGCCATTTGCTCGACTGCTCTGTGTGCACCGATGAGTTTGCATCGCTTTCGAACGCCCGGTTGTCGGTTTTCGAGTGGCAGAAAGAAGATTTTGCCGAACTTGAAACACCACGATTCGAGATCCCTTATGATCGAGCGAATGCGGGTAGTGATCTTGGTTGGCTTGCGACGCTTCAAGGTGTATTCGCAGGTTTTCGAATTCCTATCGCTGCGACCGCCGGTGTGTTGCTGGTTCTCGGGCTCGGTTTTGCAGCTGTCATGCTGGTAGACAGGCCGGAACCGCAGATCGCCGCGAATCTCGAGGCCGATCGGCCGCCAGTCATTGATCAAAAACCGGTCGCTGTACCTGATGTTACGGTTCCCGCTTCTCAGCCTGTAGCTGGTAACAACGACAGCGAAATTATGGCGGAACGCGAGTTTGTTCCGGTAAAGGCCGCAGAGTCCAAACGGACGAGAGCGGTCCGCCCGGCTACGGCTCAGACCGCCGAGCGTCGGGTGGTGCCTAATAGGCTCAGAAAAGCCCCCGCATTGAGTGATTTTGAAGAATCCGACGACCGGTCATTGCGTTTGACCGACCTTTTTGAAGGTGAGATCGGAGGCATTAACTAGTATGAAAAACTATCACATCCTTCTTCTCGTTGCCTTGATGTTCGCTGCGTTTGTTCCGGCAAATGCTCAAGAACTCGACGACCCGCAGGCAAATGCCGCGAAACAGCCTGATTTCAGGGCTAACGCGCTTCGACAACTCGGCCTTACCCGAGATCAGCTCCAGCGTATCCGCCGCTTAAATCAGGAACGCAAACCGCGCATGGACGAAGCCCAGATTCGTCTTCGCCGTGCCAACCGTGCTCTTGACGAAGCGATTTATTCCGATAGCGCGACCGACGCCGAGATCGAGGAGCGGCTGAAGGAATTTCAAGCGGCTCAGGCGGCGGTCGTTCGAATTCGATTTATGGGCGAACTCGGCGTTCGCAGGATACTCACACCCGAACAGTTAATGCGTTTTCGGGTTATGCGTCAGAGATTCGAGCAATCGCGAGCGAACTCTACGCCAGTTAAAGATATGCCAGTAAGCCCTGCCGCAAATCGCGGAGTACCGCAGACTCAGTTGATCAAGTCAGGCGCGAAGAAGCCGTAAGGATCAGGCTGAGGTAGGTTTGCATTTCTCATAGAACGCGGCAGTTTCGCCGCGTTTTTTCTTTTCCTTTGCGGTTCAAACCAGTTCGGTATATCCTTCTACGTAAATAATTTGCATAATTTTGCCGCGGGATGAATCTGATCACACAATTTCTATTCGAATTGCAGGCGATCACAAATCTTCTGTGGCGCTCGATCAAAGGGTTGACCAAAAAGCCGCGCTATTTCGGAGATATAATTCTTCAAATGGACCAGATCGGCGTTGGTTCGCTGGGGATCGTCGTGCTGACCGGATTCTTCACGGGCGGCGTGCTGATACTCCAGGCTTATCCGACTCTCGCTTATTATGGTGCGCAAAGTAATGCGGGACAAGGCGTCGCAACATCGCTTATACGCGAACTCGGGCCCGTTTTGACGGCGCTGATGGTGGCGGGACGAGTAGGATCGGCGATCTCGGCGGAACTTGGGGCAATGGTGGTTTCACAGCAGATCGACGCAATGCGTGCACTAGGAACCTCGCCGGCCCGTAAGCTCGTTACCCCACGACTTATTGCAATGCTCGTTTCGCTACCGCTGCTTACTATTGCAGCGGACCTTTTCGGTCTGATCGGCGGCGGCATTGTCGCAAATCAGATCTACGGCCTCGATACTAATGTTTATGTATCCTCGGTCCGCACCGGTACCGACATCAACGCCCTTTTAACGGGCATCATAAAGCCCATTTTCTTTGCTCTGCTGATCGCCTTGATCTCGTGTCACAAGGGGCTTACGACCAAGGGCGGTACGGCGGGAGTTGGGGTTTCGACAACGCAGGCCGTTGTGCTTTCGTCGATCTGCGTTATCATATCGGACTTTTTTCTGTCGAAACTTCTCCAGAGCATGTTGGAGAGCACGCTATTCTGATCGATGTTTGATGAGCTCAAAAACAGTGAGATCCGGGGCGACGAGGAGTTTCTGCGCGACCACGCAAGTGCCGTCAATAAACGTCGACAGCTTCCCGCCATCGAGTTTCGAGATGTCGAACTGGCGTTTGATGATCAGATAATTCTGGACAAGGTGAGCTTTTCCGTTCGTCGTGGTGAGACAAAGTTCGTGCTCGGCGGTTCCGGTACCGGAAAATCTACGATCATCAACATGATCCTGGGCTTGCTAAAGCCCGATGCCGGGCAGATCTTGATCGAGGGCGAAGACATCACCCATTTCGACGATGTCGAGTTGATGCGCATCCGCAAGAACATCGGGATGATCTTTCAGGAAGGAGCTCTTTTCGATTCACTTTCGGTTTACGATAATGTGGCGTATCGCCTGCACGAAACCAAAACGCCCGAAGACGAGGTCGAGCACGAAGTTCGTCGAATGCTGCGTTTCGTCGACCTCGAAGCCGCCATCGACAAGATGCCGAGCGAACTTTCAGGCGGCATGCGTCGCCGCGTCGGCATCGCCCGTGCTCTGGTCGGAAATCCCAGCATCGTGCTTTTTGATGAGCCGACGGCCGGACTTGACCCGCCGACGGCTAGGACGATCTGCGAACTTGCGATTAAACTAAGGGACATCGAAGATGTATCGTCGATATTTGTAACTCATGAGATGAACAATCTCGAGTATATTTCAACCGAATATGCGATCCTCGACCGCGAAGGCAACGTTCACTTCGAGGATGAGGGAGTTTCAAGATGTCAGTTGAACACCGAAGTCATAATGCTTCGCAAAGGCCAGATCGTTTTTAGCGGGCGCGACGAACCGCTGAGAGAGTCGACCGATCCTTACATTCAAAGATTCTTGCGCGGAAAATAACCAAATATGCCGAGAAGCCACCAAAAACTGAAATTCAGCGAACTGCGAGTCGGCATCTTTATGCTCGCGGCGCTGGTCGTGACCGGTTTTCTCATTCTGAACTCGAGCGGAAACTTCAACCCCTTCGAAAAAAGAATACAGCTTAAGATCCGCTTCGAAAGCGCTGACGGTTTGAACCCTGGAGCCGACGTTCAGCTTGCCGGCGTTTCGATCGGCAAGGTCGAGGACGTAAAGTTCATGCCGCCCGACTCGAAAAAGGACGAGCGGATCGAGGCAACTTTGAGCGTCGTTCAAATTCTCGATAAAAAACCCATCACCGAACTTATTCGCACTGATTCAAAGGCACAGCTTGTCGCAACATCCATTCTCGGCAACGACAAGATGGTCAACATCATTCCCGGCACGACAAACGGAAATCCGGTAGATGAAGGCGCCGTCCTGCAGTCGAGTTCGGCCATTGGCCTCAATCAGTTGACTGCCACAGGCAACGACCTGCTGGCACAGATAAACCGGCTCGCAGTTCCCGCAAACGAGATCCTGAACAAGGCAAATCATGGCGAAGGCACGCTCGGCCGTGTGATAAACGATCCGCAGCTTTACGACAGTCTCGAAGGGGCCGTCGGCGAAACAAAGCTGACGATGACAAAGCTTCAGAATACGATCGATAAAATAAACCGAGGCGACGGTACAGCCGGCCAGCTTATAAATGATCCGGAGCTCTATCGAAGCCTCAATTCTACCGTTAAGCAGCTTGAGGCGATCTCCGCCGATATTCGCGCAGGCCGGGGCTCGGCTGGCAAATTTCTCAATGACGACGCCTTTTATAACGAGACCCGCGAGACGGTAGCGGAACTTCGAAAATCGGCCGACAAGATCTCGTCGATCGCTGACGATGTGAAATTGCTGACAGGGGACGTGCGAGCCGGAAAAGGAACTGTCGGCAAACTGTTTACCGACGACAAATTCTACACTGACACAAATCAGGCAATCGCCCGCTTTAGTGCCACGGTCGAACGTCTGGACAAGATGCTCGCCGACGCCCAAAGCGGCAAGGGTACCGTCGGCAAACTCCTGAACGACGAAACTCTCTACAACAGCATCAACGTCACAGCCAACAACGTCGCCACCTTCACGGGTGAAGGCACGAAACTGCTCGACGATTTTCGAAAAAACCCAAAGAAATACCTGAGGATCAAGCTCGCGATTTTCTAGCTTCGGCTTTCCAAATCGGCAAAAGACGTCATTTTAAGCATTTTGCATCAATTTGAGCATTCTATGCCGATGTCGGCATAAGTGTATTTATTTTTTGACGCATATCATGTAGGTTGTACACATGCATATGTGTGCCGTGTGTGACAGCTGCTCCAGCCTCAACCTTCTGCGAATCACACTTGCTAGCGTGTGGGCTTTTGCGGAGAGAACTGTCAGTACCGGGAACGGCAGTGACCGGGGCTCTCACAAACTACGCCAACTTAGCTCGAAACCTGGGACGCATTCCGATGCAAAAGCCCGCGCGTCAGCAAGGGCGATTCTGCCAACGTCGCGAGAAAAGGTCTTCCCGCGGATCTTGGGACGCATTCGCGTTACCCCGCATCCTTTTGCGGATCGTCTTTGCTCTGGTGCTGCGGGCTTTCGCAAAAGACATCGGGGCTTGGCCCCGAATGCACGTCGGCGTGGCTTGCCTCGCCGCCGGGACGCGAGGCAAGCCACTCCGGCATGCGTCAGCGGCGAAGCCGGAATCCTGGGACGCAATCGTGTACTCATTCATTTCCCGGTTTTTACAGAAGACGTGAGGAGCAACTTTTTGGGACGCATTTGTTTTATTGCAACGAAAACTGTATATTATCCGTTTGACTGCATAATATGCATACCAGATGCATATTCGGTTGACACTATGCAAAAGAAAGCCCGTCATGATTCGATCATCGAGATGATCTCGGCCACTCCGGTCAGGAGTCAGTCGGAGCTTGCGGCGATGCTTGCGGCGCGAGGCTACAGCGTGACGCAGGCCAGCGTTTCGCGAGATCTCGACGTGCTGGGTGTTACAAAGATCGGCGGTCGTTACGTGCGGAGTGTTCCGGGACTCAGTAACGGGATCGCCGCCCGGGCGACGTTTGAAACCGCGGGTCCGCACATGATCGTTGGGAAATGCGCATCGGGGCTCGCGTCAGCGATCACCGTGCGGATCGACAGTATGAAGTTTCCCGAGATCGTCGGCACTATCGCTGGTGACGACACGATAATGATCGCGGTCAGATCAGCCGAAGCTCAAGCGGCCGCACTCGACCGGTTGAATGAAATGTTTGGTGGATAATAAAGATGAAGTACGTTGACATAGAAAAAATGGGATCTTCGGTGTCGAATCTGATGTTGACGCGGCGCGTGGCCGTGATCGAAAAATCCGATTCGCCGCGCGTCGGCGATGTGGTCGTCGTTCGGGCTTTGACCGAAAGCTCGACCTACGGCAATCTCGAACTTCCCTCCGGACGTCTCGCCAAGATCAACGCCGGCGACACGCTGCTCGGCGTCCTCGGCAAACGCAAGGCTCTAAAGGGCTTTGTCGGCGACGTTCCGGAAAGTGTTGACGCGGGCGATAAACTTCATCTGCTGAACATGGGCGGCGTGATCGGGCTTTGCAAAGGCCATCATTCATCGTTCTCGGACGCGATCGAGGTCGAAGTGCTGGGACTCGCGTGCGACGAGAACGGAAGCGTTCTAAACATCGCCGATTCAGCCCTCAAACCGACGAACTCGCTTCGACCGACGGCTCCGATCGTGATTGTTGCCGGAACCTGCATGAATTCCGGCAAAACCGTCGCCGCGACCGAGATCATCAAGCAGGCCGCAAATGCCGGGCTGCGAGTCGCCGGAGCCAAGATGTCCGGGATCGCGTGCCTGCGCGACACGCTTCATATGCAGGACCACGGAGCGATCGCGACAGCAAGTTTTCTCGATTGCGGTCTGCCTTCGACAGTCGATTACGGCGATCTTGCGCCGGTCGCGAAAGCGATATTGAACCATCTGAACAGCTTCGATCCGGAGCTGATCGTCGTCGAACTGGGCGACGGCATTGTCGGCGGGTACAGCGTCGATTCGGTTCTGCGTGACGAAGAGATCCGCGGGGCGATCGCATCGTTTGTGTTCTGTGCTTCGGATTACGTCGGCGTGATCGGCGGAATGTCTGTGCTGGACGGGATGGGGATCGATATCGATGTGATCGCCGGTTCTGTGACCGATGCGCAGATGGGCGAAGACTTTCTGGTCGAAAAGTTTGGCGTTAGGGCCGGCAATGCTCGGCGGGACGGCAAACGGCTATTCGATCTTGTGATGGAAGGCGTGGACGCCGATAAGACGGAGTTTTCCGATAGAGCAGCGGAACTTCCCCTGGCAGCATGAGCAAAATAAAGATAGCGATATTTGGCGGATCGGGTTACGGAGGCAGCGAATTGCTGCGCATTCTACTTGCGCATCCAAATGCGGAGATCGTACTGGTCACCGCAAACGAGCACGCCGGAAAGCCGGTCGCGAGCGTGCACAAGAACCTTTTCGGCCTGACCGACCTCGCATTTGTGCCGGCACCCGAAGATCTGTCGTCGCTTTCCGACGTCGATGTCGCATTTTTCGCGCTCCCGCATGGACAGGCGTTGAACATGATCCCGCGGCTGCCTGGGAACACGAAAGCGATCGATCTATCGGGTGATTTTCGAATCGACGATCCTGAAGTATTCAAGAAATACTACGGACTCGATCACGCCGGCGGAGTGCAGTCGGAGTTCGTTTACGGCCTAACGGAAACCAACCGTGAGGCGATCAAAATGGCGAAATACATCGCAAATCCGGGCTGCTTTGCTACGGCAACGCTTCTGGCTACGGCTCCGATGGTGAAAAGCGGTCTGCTGAGCGGGCAGATCGTTGTTGACGCAAAAACCGGTTCGAGCGGTTCGGGAGCAAAACCGGCGGCAAACACGCATCATCCGCAGCGGATGACGTCGTTT
Source organism: uncultured Chloracidobacterium sp. (assembly GCA_964410495.1). Classification (GTDB taxonomy): domain Bacteria; phylum Acidobacteriota; class Blastocatellia; order Pyrinomonadales; family Pyrinomonadaceae; genus OLB17. The sequence continues at coordinate 9,517 of CAYPGP010000013.1, read as the reverse complement.
TACGCATACAAACCATTCGCTCATCAGCACGTTCCTGAGATCGAGCAGCACTTGGCTCAGGTTGGCGATTTTACCCAAAAACTCGTGTTCATGACCCACAGCCTGCCCGTCGCCCGCGGAATATTTGCTTCGTGCTATTTCGAAACGAAGGTCGAGCTGACCAATGAGGATCTCAAGAATCTTTACCAGCATTTTTACGAAGGTTCATTCTTCGTTCGTCTGGTCGAGGGTTCGCCTGACATCAACTGGGTCAAGACCACGAATTTCTGTGAGATCGCGGTCCACTCAAACGGCCGAAACGTCGTCGTTTTCTCAGCTATCGACAATCTGGTCAAAGGCGCGGCAGGTCAGGCGGTTCAAAATATGAACCTTATGTTCGGCCTCGACGAGACAACCGGCCTTAAACTGGTCGGAACGAACCCGTGATAGTTAGAAATTCAACCGCGGATGATCAAACAAGCCCGGATAAATCGAGAAAAATCGATTGAGATCTGCGTTATCAGCGTTTATCTGCGGTTAATAAAACCGGATCATCGACGATCGATCGTATTCGCTGTTAGTCGTTATTATTGATAAACTTGCCCCATGTTTGTTAAAGCGATAGAAGAAGCGGCGGGATATACAAAGGCGATCCATGTTCTCACACGAGTTTGGGGAGCAAGCCGCATCGTTCCCGGTTCCGCGACGCTGTTTTTCGTTAATTCCGATGGCTGGGCTCTCACCTGTGCTCATGTTGCGAAGCACTTTATCGACGCCGGCCAGATCGCTGAGAAGTTCGATGCCTTTCGCACAGAGCGTGCCGAGATCCCCAACGACCGCAATCAACGCAACGCGATCAATCAGCTAGAACGCAAATATGGCTATAAGGCGGGCGAAGTTGTCGAGCTTCACACACGCCTCATCGACTGCGTCGAGGGGAACGTGAACATGGACATCAAGATCCATGGAACGCTCGACCTGGCCCTGATCCATTTTCGAGACGTGACCAGATTGATCTGCGATAATTTTCCGGTTTTTGGCAAAGATAGCTCCGAACTGAAACAAGGAATGTCCATCTGCCGGCTCGGTTTCCCGTTTCCTGAGTTTACGAATTACGGCTACAACCAGCTGACGGATTCGATCGGCTGGAACAACCAGGGCCAGGAGTTCACGCCGCGTTTTCCGATGGACGGCATGTTGACGCGACACGTCGCGGACACGAGCGGCAAGATCATCGCATTTGAACTAAGTACGCCGGGCATCCGCGGTCAGAGTGGCGGCCCGGCGTTTGGTGTGGATGGACGAGTTTGGGGCATGCAATCGCTGACCCGCCATCTCGATCTGGATTTCGACATCGATGTCGAAGTACAACGCGGAACCAAAGTAAAACGCGTCCAGGACAGCGCATTCCTTCATGCGGGCGGCTGTATCCACATCGACCCGATCAAGGAATTCATGCGCGATAACGGCGTCAGGTTTGACGAGAAGTAGGTTTTACTTCTTCTTCGCGACTTCGGTGCCAAGCTTTTTGACGCCGCGGCCGCCCCAGGTACCGTCGAGCGTGCCGTCCGATTTGACGTCATAACCGACAAACGCGCATTGTTTTCCGCCAAAGCCGACAGCGATCATATCACCGGCCTTGATGCCAAAGCCTTGGAGCGTATCGGGAGCCGACCAAAGGAAATCGTAGCCAAGGCCCTCTTTTTTGACCTTGAGAGTTCCCTTGTATTCCTGGCCATCGGGATTTTTGCCCGAGATCTCGTACTCGCCCTCGACGTCAGTACCGCTTTTACGAATGGCTTTCTCGGTTTCCATCTTGTTCTCGCCCCAGTAGCCGACTTTGCCTTCCATGGAGCCGTCCGGATTGACCTTATAGAGCACTACGCCGCAACCTTCGCCGTTCTTTCCGGTTGTATAGGCAACAGCAACTGCGTTTCCGCTCTGAACACCGACACCGTCGTAATCAGAACCCGCGGATTTCCATGAGAATTGATACACATCGTCGCGCTGTGTAACGGTAAGGTCGGCATCGTAAGGAGTTCCGTTATCCGGATTCGTTCCGTTTGCTTTGTAACTTCCGGCAATATTCTTTGGAGCGGACGGAGCAGCCGTATTGGCCGGAGCAGTGTTCGCCCCGGTGTTTGCTGCTGTACTTGTATTTGAAGCTGTACTGGTTCCCGTATTGGTTCCAACGCTGAAATTACAACCAACGCTAACGGCCGCTGCAGCCGCGGCAATGAGAAGCGCACCAAGCGGCATCCGATCTTTTCGTAACATGTTCAATAGAACTCCTTTGATTTAAGTTTTTAGTAAAGCTTTAATGCGATTATGATAAGCGACAAAGCCATGAACATCTACCGCCGACCTTCGCTTTTGCTTGCTGCTCTTTTACTCCTTCATCTTTCGCTAGCGATCAGTTCGCAAAAGCTAAGTGAAAGCGAGATACAACCTACCGTTATCCTCATCTCGCTGGACGGATTTCGTTGGGATTATATTGACAAATTCAAACCTCAGACTATCTCGCGGCTGGCAAAAAATGGCGTGCGGGCGAAGTGGATGATCCCGTCATTTCCGACCAAGACGTTTCCGAACCATTACACGGTCGTAACTGGGCTCTATCCGCAGAATCACGGCATTGTCGAAAACAACGTGTACGATTTCGGCACGACCTTCTCGATGTCAAAGCGGGCCGAGGTGCAGAATCCCCGATGGTGGGGCGGTGAGCCTATATGGGTGACGGCGGAAAAGCAGGGCCAGCGCACGGCAAGCTATTTTTGGCCCGGCACCGAAACCGCCATACAAGGCACCATGCCCTGGATATCGCGCCAATACAACGGCGATGTCCCGAACACGTTTCGCGTCGATCGCGTTCTAAGCTACCTCGACAAGCCCGCTTCCGAACGGCCTACGCTTATCACGCTCTACTTCTCGCACACGGACGATGTCGGCCACGCCTTTGGCCCGGACGCGGAAGAAACACGTTATTCGGTCGCGGAAGTCGATGAACTTATCGAGCGGCTGATGAGCGGCCTAAAAAAACGCGGGATAGACGACAAGGTGAATATCATCATCACCGCCGATCACGGGATGACCAACGTTTTGCCCAGGAACGCGGTCATTCTCGATGATAAATTCAATGTAGAAGATGCCGAGCAGGTCCTGTGGTCAAGTCCTGTGGTGCAGATCTTTCCGAAACCGGGCAAGCTCGACGCGATATACGACCGGATCAAGGACGTGGACAAGGTGAAATGCTGGAAGAAGGCCGATATTCCCGCCCGCTTCAACTATCGAAACAGCAGCCGCATTGCCCCGATCCTTTGCCTCGCCGACAACAACTGGATGGTCACCGACCGCAAGTGGTACGACAACTGGTACAAGAATCTCCCCGACCCCGAACACCCACGCGGTGCCCACGGTTACGACAATGCACTCCAGGAAATGCAGGCCACCTTCATCGCCCACGGCCCCGCTTTCAGGAAAGGCTTTGTTGCCGAACCGTTTGAAAACATCGAGGTTTATAACATCATGTGCAAGATCCTGGGCTTGAAACCAGCCAAGAATGATGGTGATCTGGAAAAAGTAAAGGCTATGCTGAAATAGGCTCACGGATGGCCGCTATTTCTTTGCGAATAAGAGGGTTTTGTCGTAAGCTTTGCAAATGAAAACCATCACACGAACTTCACTTGTCGCACTTTTCATTTGTCTTCTGTCCGTCGCCGCGTTTTCGCAGGCTCCTTCTATCAAGACCCTGCCCGACGATGCGCACTTTCATTCGGAAGACGACGGTTTCAACATAGATCTGCCGGCCAAAATGGTCCAGCGGAAGAATATTAACGAAAACGGCGTAAAAGCCCGGGCCTATCTGTGGGAATTTTCTGACGCCGCTGTCGTAGTTAGTGTCGAGAGTCGTACAAAAGCGGTAAGCAGCGAGGCCGACGTTGCCGCGGCGATCGCCGAATACAAGGCAGCGAGGCTGAAAGGCGATAAGATCCTCTCCGAATCGCCGGCGTCGATCGGCGAATACGACGGCGTGACCTTTGTAACGGAAAAGGACGGAGCAAAGAATCTGATAATCTACCTCGTCTACGAAAAAATGGCGGTGATCCTTATCGGCACTTCGGAATCAAAAAGTGCCGAGGTGCAGAAGATGATCGCCGAAGCTATTAAATCGTTTGAATTCGTGGAAGATTAAGATCCAGTGATCTTCGAAAAAGAAAGGCCGCGAGAGTTAACTCGCGGCCTTTTCTTTTGGATCAATAACCCGGGACTACCAACGGCTGTTGCCGCCGTAGCCACCGCCGCTGCTTCGGCCACCGCCGCCGCCGCCGCCGTAGCCGCCGCGTCCACCACCACCACCGCCGCGATTATCGCGGGTCTGCGGTTTGGCTTCATTGACCTTGATCGTGCGTCCGTCGACTTCTTTGCCGTCGAGCTGTGCGATCGCGGCATTGCCTTCTTCAGCGCTGGACATCTCGACAAATGCGAATCCACGGGCACGGCCCGTTTCACGATCTTCGATGATGTTTGCCGAACTGACCGTTCCGCATGCGCCGAATAATTCGGTGAGGTCTTGATTACTGGTATTGAAAGAGAGATTTCCTACGTATAGTTTCATTTTATTTTCCTTTCCCCGCCCGGCGGAGATTCGTTTAGCGAAGCGTTTTTATTCGGGCGGAACCTTTGTAGAAAGGGGCGGCCGGAATTTGGATACTCAAAAATACAGAGAGCAACACTTCAAGTGTTTTTATTAGGGCCTGCTCTCCAACTTATCCAAAAACCGTTTAAGACGAAGCGCGAAAGGCACTGCTGCCTGACGCGAGAGAAGGATTGACTTTTTTACTGTGACATCAATTTGCCGGAATAGCAAGTTAATTCGACAGTTGCTCCGCGACCGGAGCATGATCGCGGTGCGGAGCGTTCGCGGTGTGTTGTTCGTTCTTTTCGTTCCACAGTACCTGCATTTGGTCCGCGATCATCTTGCCCTCTTCGGCAATTTCTCGCAGTTGTCGTATATTGCAGTCCGCGGATCTGGCTACTTCGTTGAACAGCTCGAACGCTTTCTCGGAACGTTCCAACAATAATTTAAATTCCAGCTCGAATGACGCAGTTCCTCCGTCCATAACGCGTTGTCCCCTGGTTCAGGAAAATTGCGAAATCACGAAAGAGAGCAAGAAATGCTGCTCAGATTGAAATAAGGCAACGATTGGTACGGCCGAATACCCTGTTATGTCCGACACGCAACGGCAGCAGAAAGCTGCAATATAACAAGCATACACCCTCGCGCACCTACCGCACTGTACGCCGACACACAAAAGACAAAAAACTCGGCTGCACCTACCAAAGAAGCACAGCCGCCTTTTGGGTTCCGACCAAAAAGAACCGGACGTTCCCGTCCAGAAAGACGATAACCTTGCCGAACAAACCAAAATGTATTGAGCAATACACTGCCGGCCTTATCATGTTTGTGTTGCGTCAGGTTTAAACGGCGTCGTGACGTATGTTCGGGTTTGATGCGTTCCACCGGATCAGACCAACGTCAGTTTCTTCTAAAACCCCGAGCTTTATCAGTTCTTGGCAGATAACCCACATCGAATCTGAGATCGGGTTCCTGGTATTGAAAACTCCCTTAACGCGTACCCAAGCTTCGTGGGATGTGTCCAGGTCCATTATTCCAAGAATTCCGGCGATGTAATAAAGAGCTTCGTCAGTATCCACCCAGTCGTGAAACAAATCCTGCAGTTTAGTTCCTTCAGTCATAACTTTGTTATGAAGAGAATATCATTGAGGTACGGAGGCGTTTACAATCCCAGCCGACTCGACGCAACCAGGCCGAGTGGGAGAAGATGTACGGAGAAAAGCACCGGAACATGTGGCAAAACAAACCGCCCGGCATCCCCGCTACCAGATCCGTCCCCGGCAAAGGCAATATCGAGGGCTACTGCTACCTCGACGACAACAACCAATGGGTCTACGTCTTTCCTGACTAGAAGCCTTCCTGAGCGTCCGGTAATTTTCCGGCCCAACCCGATGTTTGTTTCCAGCAAAATGCAATTCATGCTATCTTTCGATTCGTCACTTTTCAACAATTTATGTCGATTGACTCCTATCTCGATAACATCGCGAAAGATTTTGCTAGGGGAATAGCCACCGAGCATACGTTTCGTCCCGCATTGAAAGCGCTTCTCGAAGAGATCGTTCCGGATATCACCGCGACGAATGAGCCGAAGCGAATCGAGTGCGGGGCTCCGGACTATGTTTTAACGCGGCGAGATGTTCCAGTCGGATATATCGAGGCAAAGGACGTCGGTGTCGATCTTGGCGGGAAGAATCTCAGGGAACAATTCGACCGTTATCGCTCGTCTCTCGAGAATCTTGTCTTTACGGACTATCTCGACTTTCATTTTTATCTACAAGGGGCGCCGACGACCAAGATCAAGATCGGCGAAGTGGTAAACGGGCGTATTGTTCCCTTGCCTGAGAACTTCGCTCAGTTCACAAACCTGCTCAAAGACTTCTGCAACCGGCAAACGGTTACGATCCGCAGCTCTCAGCGACTTGCTGTGCTGATGGCGGACAAGGCGAAGATACTCGCCTACATAATTAAGAACGCGCTTGAAGAAGATTTGGCAAAGGAAGTCGAGACAGACCTGACAAATCAGCTAAAAGCCTTCAAAGATATCCTGATCCATGACATCGACGCCAAGGCGTTCGCCGATATTTACGCGCAGACGATCGCTTACGGGATGTTTGCTGCGAGGCTGCACGATCCGACGCTGCCGACGTTCTCGCGGCAGGAGGCAGCGGAGCTTATCCCCAAGACAAATCCTTTCCTGCGGAAGCTTTTCCAGTTCATCGCGACTTACGATCTGGATACGCGAATCGACTGGATCGTCGATGCTCTTGCGGACCTCTTCCGGGCGGCGGACATCGGCTCGATTCTCAAGAACTTTGGCCGCAGCACGCAGACGCATGACCCGATAATGCATTTCTACGAGACGTTTCTAGCCGAATACGACCCGAAACTTCGTATGTCTCGTGGTGTTTTCTATACTCCGGAGCCAGTCGTAGACTTTATTGTTCGGGCAGTGGATGACATCTTAAAGACAGAGTTCAGTTTACCGGACGGTTTAGCCGATACGAGTAAGACAAAGATCACCGTTAAATCAACGGTAAAAGACGACCGGACCAAAAGCGGTTACCGTGAAGATGAGAAAGAGGTCCACAAGGTACAGATACTCGACCCCGCGACCGGCACCGGCACGTTTCTCGCGTCCGTTATAAAATACATCCATAAGCGATTCGAAGGCCAGCAGGGTATCTGGGATCAATACGTCGACGAGCACCTTATCCCGCGAATTAACGGTTTCGAACTCCTCATGGCGTCCTATGCAATGGCTCATCTAAAGTTGGACCTCCTGCTGACAGAGTTGTCGGGCCGTGCCTCCGCGAGTGCTGCCGTCACAGGAAAAGAATCTAAACGTTTCCAAATATATCTAACCAACGCGCTCGAAGAATTTCATCCTGACACCGGCAGACTGTGGAGTATGTGGCTTGCGAATGAAGCGAACGAAGCAAATCATATCAAACGTGACACGCCAGTTATGGTCGTCTTAGGTAATCCGCCGTATAGCGGCGAAAGTAAGAATAAGGGTAACTGGATAATGTCCTTAATGGACGACTATAAAAAAGAACCCGGTGGGATTGAAAAGCTAAAGGAACGTAATCCTAAATGGATAAATGCAGATGAGAATAAATTCATTCGATTAGGACAGCACATGATTCAGAAGAATCATGAAGGCATCCTGGCTCTAATTACGCCGCACGGTTTTCTTGACCATCCAACCTTGCGCGGAATGCGCTGGCATTTAATGAACACCTACGACAAGATCTTTATCGTTGATTTGCATGGAAATGCAAACAAAATGGAAAGATCGCCTGACGGTTCTGTCGATGAAAACGTTTTCGACATCTTGCAGGGAGTTTCTATCAATATTTTCGTAAAGAAGCAAAAGCCAAAGATCAATCTCGCCGAAGTCAAGCATACCGACGTGTACGGCACGAGGGAACATAAATATGATTTTCTTCTAAACCACTCTCTTGGAAATATTCAGTTTGAGACTCTTTCTAATGTTGCACCTAACTACTTTATGGTGCCGAGGGATCGCGAACTTGATTCGGTTTATTCGAAAGGGTTTTCGCTATCAAATTTATTCCCTGTAAGTACGATTGGCGTTGTAACTGCTAATGATCCAGTCCTCGTGTCTAATACCAAGGAATCTCTTGTTAAAAAGGTCGCGAACCATTATGAAAGGGAATGTTCTAACGACTACGTAGAACTAATTTCTTACCGGCCTTTTGATGATAGATTCGTTTATTACGACAACAGTCTCCTTGAACGATCCCGGCAAAAGGTCATGAAACATTTCATTGGTCATAATAACTTAGGCCTCGTTTACAGAAGACAGCAACCCGATTCGCGCGACCTCTATATCTTTTGCTCACAGAAGATGATCGCAGACGGTTATGTTCGCTCCGACAACAAAGGGGGGGAAAGCGTCTCTCCGCTATATCTTTATCCTGATGAAGTACAGCCCAGCTTTGATACTAGAGACGAGCGGGTTCCGAATCTAAACTCCGAGATTATCGAAAAGATCGCCGCAGCTCTCGGGCTGATATTTACGAATGAGAAAGAGGATGCGGCCGATACTTTTGCCCCGATAGATATTCTCGATTACGTCTACGCGGTTCTGCATTCGCCCACTTATCGGGAGAAATATAATGAACTTTTGAAGATAGACTTTCCGCGTGTTCCGTATCCACAGGATGCAGCGACGTTTTGGGAACTCGTGGCACTCGGCGGAGAGCTGCGGCAGATACATTTACTGCAATCGCCGAAGGTCGGGGAGCTTATTACTCAGTACAACGCACCCGGGCCGAATCTTGTAATGAAACCCGAATACAAAAACGGCAGTGTTTACATCAATCCGGTTCAGCATTTCGCAAACGTTCCTGAAGCCGCGTGGAAATTCTACATTGGCGGCTATCAGCCCGCCCAAAAGTGGCTAAAGGATCGCAAGGACAGGAATCTGAGCTACGAGGACATCATGCATTACCAAAAGATCATCGTCGCCCTGACCGAAACCGATCGAATAATGAAGGAAATCGACAAGATCGAGTTCTAATTCGACGAGCTTGAGTCAGCATCGCATCTCCGCTTGCAATTTGTTGGTGAATCGGTCTACAATTTCCTCGCTTAAACGGGTAAATGGTTCGGGTTTCGTGGGAGTTTTCCTGTGGAATTTGAGTTATCCGTATTTAAGCAAACAGCGTTGAGAGACGCTGAAATTCGAACCTCTCAAGTTCTGTTCGAAACTCCTGCAAAACCTTTATCAATTTCCAGTTTTAGCATTGCGGGGCCGCGGATTTGCTCCTGATCCGTGTGGTTTGGGTAGTTCTCTCACGGCCTCGCGCATGCTCTTTGCAAATAAAATACATTTTAGGCAGTAAATACGGGGGTTCGGGCTTTGGTCTTAGGTCT
>CAYPGP010000012.1:0-88719 GCA_964410495.1 uncultured Chloracidobacterium sp. | reverse complement strand
CCGTATCGAACGACGACCCCGAGGTCGAAAAGCTCCACAATCCATTCGAAGGTGCCGTCCAAAAATACCACACCGATCTGGTTGCTGGATTCCCGGCGTGAGCAGGCTCGCCCGACTGGGCTGTAGCAGTAGCATTCGTACCAAGCCTCGGCTGATTAGGCGGGCTGTTAGCACCCTGCAGGAGCGTGGGGCTGTTGATAGAGTCGTTGATCGGCGCCAGTATGCAATATTGATATATCGTTAGCTGCTGACCGGCAACACTCATTACTTCCTGCCTATCGGCGTTACCCGGATGCGGCGGCAAGGCAAAGGTTACCCGCCCGCCCGAGTAAGTAGCATTGGTGTAGAACAACCCGCTCGGGGCCGGGGCCGACGTGGGTGGACAACCCGGCGGAGTAACGATGTCGAACGAAAAAATCCCGCCTCCTTGGGGAGCCTCGATCCGTGACCGAGACAGGGAATAGGTACACGAACCTGGCCCCCCGACAGGCGCCTCATAAAGCGACAAAGTATACGCCCCGCTTCCCCCAAAAGCCGCAATAGCCCGTATCGTATACGTCCCCGTCACCGGCAAAGTAAAGAACCCATCCGCCGGCAGCCGAGAATTGTTCACCCCATTAACCCCACCCGCCGTCGCTATCATCGCTCCGGACGGATTCAGAAGTTCGATCTTTGAGAAAAACTGCGCGGTCTCAATCGACACCGCAATCTGCTGGTTCGCTGCCCCTGCGAACGTATAAAGATCAACTTTATCGGTACCCAAGGTGCACGATGCCGCGTTGAGGACTTCGCCTACTGATTGTGAGAAAGCTATTTGTACTTCCGGGCAAGATCCGGCGATGGATTGCCAGGTTGGATAATAATCGTTCGGACCGTTCGGCGTGTTCGTAATGTTCGTTTCGCCCGTACCGTCCGCGTTCACAACATATATGTCTTCTCCCACAGTCGCTCCGTGTTCTGCATAGTAGGCTATCTTGGTCCCATCGGGCGACCAGACTGGATCGCTGTCATCTGCATCAGGATGCGATGTTACCGGAGTCAGGCCCGTACCATTCGCATTTATCTTCCAGATTACGCTTATTCCCGTCGTGATCTGACTTCCGCTAAACACAATTTGCTGCCCGTTCGGCGACCAGTCTGGATGGAAAAAATTGTTATCGCCTGAGGTTAGGGCAGTCACACCGGTCCCATCCGCGTTCATCACAAATATATTCGACATTCCAGTTGCAATCGATGTGCGCGAGAACGCGACCTTCGTTCCATCCGGAGAAAAATTGGCTGCTGAGTCACGATTAAGCGTGGTTAGTGATGTAAGACCGGTTCCGTCGGAATTGATCCGAAATATCTCATTGCAGAAGCTGCCAGCCGTCGGACAATCATCGCGGTTTCGGTCAAAAATGATCTGCGTACCATTTGGCGCCCACGAGGGGGAATTGTCGATAGTACTCGTATTGGGCACTGAGACCAACCCGAATCCGTTGGCGTTTATTATTTTTATTCCCGTGTCAGATCCAAAAACGAGTCTTGTGCCATCAGGTGACCATTCCGGATCGGTCGCATTTCCCGCGAACAGAAGCTGCTGCTCTGTTCCATCCGGATTCATCACGAATATCTGGCTGTTCTGGATAAACGCGATCTTACCATTCGTCGGCGGAGGAGCACCCAATACGGCGAGACATGCCGAAAACTCCGACGTATCGGTCGGATTTCCAGCCCCATCAAGCCGAGTTGCGGTCGAAGTCAAGAAGCCGCCGACCGGAGCGGAAACGGATGCATTGATCATTGCGTCGCCCGAAGCGTTCGTCGTAACGTTCGTCGATCCGATGAGGGTTTTTCCTTCGCCATGTCCCGATTGGTCGCAAATACTATTGCTGAAGAATTCAATGCGGAAATTCGTGCTGGCTATTGAATTGAGCGTACCAGTGATAACCGCACCGCTTGAATTGGGTGTAACAGCCTGGAGCAATGGGAAATTCTGAAGATTATTTGCTCCCGCGTCGGGGTCACCTGCATCGTTCTGCGTTGGACCGCTTGTTTCCAAGTCGATTCCAAGGCCTCCGTTATTGAAAATGCTGTTCGCCACGAGGCTATTGCTGACTGTTGAAGTTGGCGGCTCGGCCCCAGTTAATAGAGTGATACCAGGGCCCGCATTATTTGCGATCACATTACCTTCACCAGCTCCCAAGCCGCCAATTATGTTTCCGCTGGAGCGTCTCAGGATCACAACGCCCCAACCAACTTGGGAGCCGGGGGTATTTCCGAGAGGCGTTGTGCCATCTGCCGCGACTCCGATGAAATTACCCTGCACGCGGTTGCCGGTGGCGGGTGGCGTTGCCGCCGCGGACTGTATAGCAACGCCGACGATGTCGTTTCCACTTATGACATTGCGATGGGCTGGCGTCGAACCTCCAATAGTGTTATTACTCGCAGGGGAAAAAATACTCACCCCGCCACCGTTATTCTTTAGTTGCGCTGTACCTGCGGCATTAGTTCCGACGTAGTTCCCCCACACGACATTTCCCGTCGCGTTTGTCCCGGTTATTCGTATTCCGCTCGTTGTATTGCCAGAGATCACATTTCGCTCCCCGGGCACTAATCCGCCAATGCGATTATTCGGGCTCGAAATTATCACTCCGCCTCCGCCAAGGGGAGCGTTTCCTGACACGCTCGAACCTATGAAGTTGCCGACGATCGCGTTTCCAGTGGATCCGGCGTCCTGTACCTGAATGCCATACGGTGCGTTTCCGGATATAACGTTTCCCGAACCTGGATCCGCTCCCCCGATAACGTTGTTTGAGGACGCCGCCGGTGTTCCGCCGAAACCGATGAGAACTCCTCCACCGGCATTTGGAATGGCGGCTGTGCCGTCGGCGCTTGTTCCGATATAGTTTCCACGGATCGAATTGCCGTTTGAGTTGTAAATTCTAATTCCCTCAAATCCGTTTCCCGAAATAACATTCCGTTGTCCGGGCGTCGTCCCCCCGATCGTGTTGTTGTTTGAACCGAGGTTGATCTCGATGCCCATGAATTGATTTCCCTGGGCGACGTTTCCGCTCGCGTCGGTTCCAATGTAATTACCTTCGATAGTGTTACCGCCCGCGTTACCGATGGTTATTCCCTTTGCACACTTGTTTATGATCAATCCACGCACGATGCTGTTTCCGGCTTGGATCCACAGGCCATCGCCAGCAATCCCTGAGGGGCCGCCAGTAAGCTCAATGATCGGCGTCCCAGAATAACCCGGCTGTGATGTTCCGTCTATCACTATAGGACTTATAATTGGCGGGGTTCCGCTTGAGAGCGTAATAGTTCGAAGTCCTACCCCGGCAATGTTGAATGTAACCGTATCTGTACCGGCGGTATTGTTCGCGTCTATAATGGCCTGCCGGAGGCTACCAGGGCCGGAGTCGTTCGTAGTCGTAACCTGAAAAACGGCGCCAGGTGCGTTAGGATCTTTGTTCTTCTGCGCCTCGATCGTAGAGTCTGAGATCGAAAAGATGACAAAAAAGCTTATCGTCGAAAATGCGATCAATTGCCGAAAATATTTCATAACTCCACCTCGCTTTGGCTAGGAGGCCGGCTTGTTAAAACTCATACTTCACCGAAAACTGCACCCGCCGTCCGAGTGTTACTGTGTTCACCGCTTTGCCGAAGCCTGGGGCTTCCAAAATCCTTACGGGGATGCCGTAGTTGGTGCGGTTTATGAAATTGAAGATATCGGTCCGCACGCCTAGTTTGTGCAAGCCGATCGAGAAGCGTTTGATGATTGATGCGTCGAGTTCGATCACGTTTCCGGCTCGGAAGGTGTTGCGGCCGATCTGGCCGTTTTGGCCGAATGGGGCGAGTAGCGAAGTCGTGTTTGTGGTCGTGAGCCGCAGCGGCTGGGCGCGGTTGCCGGTTATTTCGAGGCCGGAAAGCGTGTTCAGGCGGTCGGTCGTGTTGCCGTCGAGGTTGACGTCTATCACGCTGTTTACCGTAAACGGCTGGCCTGATGACAAGCGGCCCGTCGTCGACAGTTGCAGGCCATTGAGCAGCTTTCTTCCTAGCCCGCCGTCTTTTTGCGGAATGCTGTATGTAAGGTTGTAGGTCACACGGTGGCGGATATCGAAATTCGCGGGCCCGCTTTCGGCTTCGAGATCAAGGCTGTTTTGCGGCAGCACGTACGCCCCGGCAAGGTCAAAAACGTCAGAAACCTCATCCGTAGCTTTCGAGAACGTGTATGAAACCTGCGCGTCGAATTTACCCAAAAATCGAGCCCGCAGTTGCGTTTGGAGCGAATGATACTGCGACGGTGCCGTCGTTTCGAATTGATTGACCGCTCCAAGAGACTCCGGCCCTACAGTTGTCGTGCGGTCAAGCGGACGATCCGGGACGAAAAGCACACCGGTCGCAACGGGCAACGTCGCGAAAGGACTCTGCGAGATGCTGGTTGGTGAAACGGTGAGGCTCGAACCAAGGTTTGGGGTTGTAAATCTGAGCAAATGCCGGCCGGTTGTGCCGACGTATGCCGCTGAGAAGGTGTAATTTCGGCTCAGCTGTTGTTCGAATGAAAACGAGTAGTGATGAGCCATCGGCGTCGGCATTTCCCGTGACGGAAGTGTGACGGTGATGGCGTTCGCGTACAGATTTCCCGTGATTATCGAGAGCACATCCGCAAAGCTGCTTGTACTGGTTCCAAGGCCCTGCGAGTTATAAGAATTTAGTGTTCCCGGTCGTCGAAGCGGCACATTATTGATCGTTGCCGAGGCCGGATTGCCGATATCGAGTCCAAAGAAGGGGAAGATCGTCGCCGCGAAGTTAACCGTTAGGAAGGACGGAAAAACGTTTCTCGATTGATTCGCGACGGCCCCTAGGATCTGGTCGTAATAAAGTCCATATCCGGCTCGAAATACGGTTACACGACTCCCGAAAATCTTCGGTGAGTATGCTAGCCCGACACGCGGACCAAAATTGTTTCGATCAGCATCGTACAAGTCCCGGCGGTCGCCGATCAGGTCACGAAGGACGGGCAGAAGTGCAAGCCTCTGATCGGAAAACGTATTCTCGATCAAACGATCCCGTTCTGAGACCGGCGTATTGTATTCATAGCGAAGGCCATATGAAAGCGACAGATCCGGCCTCGGGCGCCAGGTATCTTGTGCAAAAAAGTTCAGTTGCTCATAGCCCAAAACCGCACGCGAACCGGGACGGTCAACGCTAAGCGTAAGCAGCGAATTGCTCGCAATGCTAAAGCCAACAAGGTCTTCGGGGCGAATGACCGCACGAGGGTCGGTGCGAGGCAGGAAGCAATAATCGCCGATGCCGCCGTTCGGACAAGTCCCGACCCGGTCAACCAGCCGTGGAGCGCCGTTAAATGTCAAAAGCGTTCTGGCGAGCCTCGGCAGGTCGCTGTCGAGGGTCGTTCGTCGAATATCGGCCCCAAAAACAAACGTGTGGCCGCCGGTTCTGAGCGTCAGATCGTCGGCTATCTGAAAAGTTTTGTTGGTCCTGTCTTGCGGGAAGTTGTATACATCGACGCCCAGTGGGCTGAACCCCGCGATCACGACCTGCCCAACAGGGCCGATGACATTTTCGGTCGATTCGGGAACCACGCCGAAACCCGGCTGGATGCGCGTATAACGAGCGTTCGATTGTGGCAGCGAAACGTTAAAAATCGCTGGGCGATTGAGCAAGAACTGCTCGTTCGGAAGTTCGTCGCTTGGGATAAGGAATTCATTGTTCCGGATCTCTTCGAAACGGAGCCTCGAATGTCCGAATGAAAATCGGATCTGATTGAACAGCCGTCCAGCAGAATCATCCTTATTGAGGTCACTGTTTAGAAAAAGCGATAGATTGTGCGTACCAATGTCGGATCGTATATTGGAGAAGATCGCTTCGCCGACGGCGGGGATATCTTTATTATCGTCCGTAAAATTGTAGCGCGCCGTGATCGACTGTTTTCGGCCGCCGATGGAAAAGTTGTGATCGCCGCGTCCGGAAAGGATCACGCCGCGGCCATCCGCCTGAAGAGATTGCGTGAAAGTGTTAGGCCCGTAAACGCCGTTTGGGTCGTTGGGGAAAGGAAACAGGCTGAAAACCGCGTTTGCGGTGGGCCCGGATGGAAAAAGATTGATCGCCGTACCAGTGAAAGGATTGGTCGCAAGCCCGGTTGCCCCCGTGCGAAACGGACCGCGTTCTTCTACTGTGGGTACGGCGAAGTTTTTCTCGCGGAGCGCGTTGATACGCTGATACTCGCCCGAGAAAAAATAGAACGAGCGATTCGCGGCGAACGGTCCGCCGAGCGTTCCGCCCGATTGGGTCATGGTAAATGGGTCTTCGCCGCCGCTCTGATTCCGGACTGTTATCGGCTGCCCGTCGAGCAAAACCGTCTGGCCGGAAAGGGTACGATACGGCGAGGTTTCGCTGCCTCGTGCTGAATCGAAGGCGTTACGAGCGTTTAGCCTGCTTGAGCCGAGAAAGCCGTAAAGTGTTCCCCTAACATTGTTTCCACCCGCCCGCGAAACGGCATTGACCTGAGCGCCGAGGTTTCGTCCGAATTGCGCAGGAGGAAGTAACGTGATGATGCTGAATTCTTCGATCGAGTCGATCGGCTGCGGGATCAAGGCGACAAAACCCTGGCGCCGTACTCCGATGTCCTCGTCGTTGTTATCGGAACCGTCGACCGTAAAGTTGTTGGCACGAGAACGGAGGCCATTTACCGAAAACTGACCGGCGGAACCCACGCCCGGCCCAACGCCGGGCCCGGCTACATCACCGATCGTTTGCGGAGGCGGAGCGACTCCCGGAGCGAGGGTCGCTATCTCGTCAAAGGTCCTCGAACTGGCCGGCGACGTGATCGGCACCGACGCGATCTCCTCATGCTTTTTCGAATCAGGCCGGCGTGCATCCGTCGTATTGATGATCACGCGAATATCGTCTGGAGCCTCAGCCGTGCTCGGCGAGGCTGTCGGTGTAGTTTCCGGCTCGAGCGAGACTGGGACGGGCACGATCTCTCCTGTCGCTGTTATACGGATCTCGCGGCGAAGAAATCTTTCCTTAAATCCGGCTATCGTGATGCGTATCCCGTAAAATCCCGGAAGAAGCCCACCCTGAAAAAAAACTCCTTTCGAGTCAGTTATTTTGGTATAGACGACGCCCGACCGCTCGCTTGTGATCGTGATAACAGCTCCGGCAATGGGGGTTCCGGTACTGTTATTTGTAACGTCACCCTGAAAACCGCCGGTCACGGTATCTTGAGCAGATACGGCACTGATATTTATGAAAATACAGATCGAGAGAAGCGGGAGAAAGTTGCGGAGCGAAAGTAAACGAATGCCCGAAAAGGGAAACGACATGAGGACTCCTTTTTTTGCCTTCAAAACTTATTGACTCATTACTTTAAATTCTTACGACCCCTTGTTTGAAATTTATTGGCCTACCGCCATGAATTCGATCTCGATCCGCCCGCGTGTCGCCGTTGCCGCACTTGTTTTGCGGGCCGGAGCGACAGGAGGCACTACGGTGGAACTCGCGGACACCCGCGACTCTTCGACACCGCTTTTCTTCAAATGGTCGGCGAGCGCCGCTGAACGAGCGTCAGCCCAGGCCAACGCGGTGGTTGCGTCATTTCCGATCGATATTGCCGATGACAAAATCCGTACTTGAATGAAGCGCGCAGACGTCAACTTTTTAATGAGCGCATCTAAATTCTCAAGATTTGCGTCGGAGAACTCCGCAGATTCCGGACTTCGCCAGTAGTTTTCCGGCAACACGACCACCACACTGTTCGGCTTACGCTGAACGGTTCCGAAATTCTTCAAAAATACCTCAAGGACCGGGAGTTCGTCGGCGAATTCCTTGACGGAACGAAGCCGGCTGACATCATCTTTCAGTTTCTCTATCTCGAATTGAAGCTTCCTATTCTCGGCATCAAGCCGATTTGCTTTCTCGATAGCCTCTGCCGCCTGATCCTGAAAACGGCGATTCTGTGACTCTTTATCATTGAAATTGGCGAGATACGTGTTTGCACTGCTCTGAGCCTTTTCGTACCTGTCGGTCATTTGCTGCAATGCAGACTTGGTTTCGCGAAGCTCTTCGCGGAGTTCATCCAGAGTTGAGGCGGCGGTCGTCTTTTCCTGCTCGATTTTTTGTGTTTTGCGCGCTTCGACCGAGAGTTTTTCGGCATTTGCTGCGAAGCCGATCGCATCGTTTGCCTTTACGTCCAGCTCTTTTTCATTCGCTTTGGATTGGAAGAGCTTGGTCGCCTGCTCGAAAGCTGACTCAGCGTCGCTCAATTTATCGGGTGCTAGGTTGTCAGCGCCGGCGAGCCGTGCGTATCTAATTGCATACTGTGCGGCAAGCAGCGAGAACGGCGTTTTAATAAACTCTTTGTAGGCCTTATCCTTCTTGTTCGGCTTGGGCCGTTTCTCAAAATAATCCGTTTGGTTTAGAGGGAAAAGGACTCGCTTCTCAGTTGTTCGGACTGCATTACTTCCGGTTGCTGCTCCGCTTTTTAAGACGATAGCCTGACTTGGTCGATCGACGAGATGGTGGGGTTCGGCCGTTAATATGAGGCCAAAACTCGCGGTAAGCTGAACTTCGTCTTTATATTCGCGGTTGGTGACACCCTCTCTGGAGGATGGTATCTGCGCTAGTCGCACCGTTGAGCCATCATCGCGGATAGCCCACAAAACATACGTCGAATACGTTCCCTGTAACTCGAAAACCGACGGAAGATTCTTGAATTCAGCATTGATAGAGGCGACATTACGCTCTTTCAATTCGACTTTGTACTTACCTTGTACTTTAGCGAAGTCGGGGTCGGGGGCCATCGAGACCTCTACGGTCTTGTCGCGGAAGAACGTGGTGACCTTTATTTCTTCAGACTCAGCTCTGGATTGTGATCGGACGAAACCCGTGAAGGTCCCGAGCAACATTAGAACGAATAATAGACCGTAAGCTCCGTGAGTAAGCATATTCGTGAAGTTCAAGGCTGAGTCAAACCCGATTGCAGGACTACCCTGAAGCCGATAAAAGGACTAGCTACATCTGAATTCGCCCGGCACGCCGAGCAAACCCGCAATGCGGGAGAGGCGTAGTTCCCACCTCTGACAACTTTTTGATCACCGGCGGTCACCCGGGGAAAACCGTCCGACGGAGCTCCGGTGTAATCAGTTGCCCAACTATCATGTATCCATTCGGCCGCATTGCCGTGCATGTCGAACAGGCCGAATTCATTTGCGGGAAAGCTGCCGACTGGCGTCAATTGGTTGCGAAACTGGCCGGTTACCGAAACTCCAGACGTCATATTCGCCTTAAAATTAGCCACGCCGTCTTTTAATTTAGGACCGAAGGCGAACATTGTCGTTGAGCCTGCACGAGCGGCGTATTCCCATTGAGACTCCGAAGGGAGGGTAAAACGGTATCCGGTGTGTTTGGATAACCGTTCGCAAAACTCAACTGCCTGTTCCCAGGTCACATTTACTATGGGCCGGTCGTCTCCGATAACACCGGGAGCCGGATCCACAGCTAATCCGATCCTTTCACGCGGCAGACGCGACACGGCTGCCCATTGTTTTTTCGTGACCTCATTTATCCCCATGAAAAACGACTGGATCTCCACATCATGAACGGGCTTCTCTTCGGCCTGATTGCCTCCCATCTTGAACTTGCCGTGGGGAATATTTACCAACCGCATCATTGTGCCGCCACCGAGGTCAATTTCTACGGAATCGACGCTGGGCCGCTTTTTGGTCACTTCCGCGCCAGCGCTGTCGAGCGTTACGGTGTTGAACTCAAAGGGCTTGCGTATCAGAGATGCCGCTCTCACGGCCGAAGACTCCACCTTAGGCGAATTAACGCTAACAGTCGGAGATGCGGATACAGAAGAAGAGCCTTTTTCGCGAGTGATAACGTCTTTTAAGAGAACGGACACTTGCTGAGTGTATTTATTTGATCTTTGAGTGCTAAGAAACAACAGATATCCTGCGACCGTATCCTCTGCTTTCGCGTCCTCGAACATCTTGTCTTCCGAATAGTCGGCCGGAACATCACGCTTGAGGGCGAAGACCATGTCTCCGTGCCGCAGATTCGCATCGTCGATACGGCCGGATGTCGGCGTCTGCTTTCGCTCGCTCGCATTGATCACGCCTCGGCTTAGGAATGTAAACAGTTCGGAAGCGGTGATGTAAGAGTCCTTATCAGTATCCGCACGCCCACGCAGGCCCTCAACGAAGAGCCGTCGGAAAAGACTTTCGTCGTTGACAGTTTGATCTGAACTGCCGGAGGTAATGAACTGCCTGGCTGGCTTTTCGGCTACCAACGATATAGCTGGCGGGATCATCTCGGAGTCGGAACGTGTGGTCAAGTGCCCCGAAAAGCAGCTATCGAAAATGAAGAGCGAATGCTTGGTTCCCATGCGGTCGGCCATCGACGTGATCGCTTTAAAGTCGAGGGCCATGTCCTTGAATTTGTTCTCGTCAACTCGGGGATCCGGCGCGTCGACTGGGACTATGTAACCGAAATCGCGCCCATCGGCTGATCTCATCGTGTGGCCATGGCCAGCAAAGTAGACAATGATGCGTTTATTCCCGTCCCGGCCGAAAGCCTTTAGGTAATCGCTTATGGTCTTTTCAAGCTGTTCCGATTTAAGGTTCATTTTGACCGTGACGTCGAAGCCATGCTCGGTAAGTACCGCCTTGACGTCATCAACATCTTGTTTTGGGCCTTTCAGCGGTTTCCAATGCACATAATCGGTCATCCCTATTACCAGCGCATGACTGCTGTCGTAAAGCCGCGGGATCTCTTTAACTTTTCCGGTCTCATCGACATGGCGAACAAGGCCCGGTGTCATTCCCCGCGTGTACATAGCGGGACGGGGGTCGGCTGGTTTGGCCGTATCGGCTGGTTTGGGCGCATCCTGAGCGTTAACAGGAAATACGAGAACAGACGTAAAGACGGCTGACATGAGCATGCAGAGAGAGAGTTTTTGTTTCATATCAATCAGCTTCTGTGATGGAAACCACCAATTGAAAAAATATATTTTGCTATCGCCGCACTTCGATCCTTGCGAAGGCTACGATCGGTTGTCCGATGTCAGATCTTACACGGAAGATCGACTGCGGCTCGGGTTCGTCGCGATTTAGTTGTTTCGCCCGGCTGCCGCAGGGTGATTCGACGCGTTTTTCACGTTCGATACCGCGTGTTACAACCCCGCACGATGCGTCGGCTTCAGTTCGCGAGAATATCTTGTCGCCCATGTCGATGCGATCGAAGACGTCGTTTTCAGCATTTTCCTCGAGCTTTTCGAGTGCTGCCGTGTTAATGAGTTTGTAATCAGCATCGGCCGTGAACCACCGAAGCGGCGTCGGCGAAATGATGATCGTCATCAGTTCCCCGTTCCAGTTCGGCTTGGTGTCGGGGCGGAGCACGAAATTGAACCACGGGTTAGATTCCATCGCGTACGGGATGTCAAACAAGAGGCCGGGGCCGACCTTATTGTTTTCGTCAGGTGTTTCGGGAAAGACAACGTAAGCGGGTCCGAAAGATCCGTCGGAATGTGTTTCACGATCCACAACGTAGAGATATCCTTCCACAGATGATTCAACCGCGAACCGCACCTTGTCACCTACACGAAAACCAGACGTTGCGCTGACGCGTTCGGCGATCAGATTTTCGCTTGAATTGTCTTTCTTGTTATGTACGAAATAAAATCCCGCCTCATTCGGCATTGGGGGACGCAATCGCCACATTGTTAACCCGATCTCCGTTACGGCCTTCTCGGGCTCTTTTACCAGCGTTTTGGATCTTGGCGGCTTCGCTGGAGTTGGTTTCGCGGGTCGCGGAGCCTTTCGCTCGATCCGAAGAAAACCATATTTCGAGGATGTTCTGTTAGGGTTACGCGTCGAGTTAGCCGGAGCCGCAGGCCTCTTGCTTTTGAAGTCGTCAGATGTGATGGAACGGGTCTGTGCACCGTCCTGAGCCACCGCCGAAGCAGCGAAGACAAATGCTGAAACCGCTAAGCCTCTAAAAAATCCGTTGATCATTTTTCGATCTCCAATAGCTAGTGTTCAAAAAGCGAAGGGTATTTCGCCGCGGTCATCGATTCGGATGTAGCTATATACACTCATTGATGTTCGATTTTGAATTTATAGACCAACTCGTCACCTCGGCCGGTCACGATAGTCTGCTGGTTTTGCGTATCTTCGGCCGCCGTGGGCCCCGACGGTCTCGGCTTGTCGAGGAAATTCTGCAAGGCTTGAGAGGCCACATCCGGCACTACTCCACCATTCTGGAATGCGGCGGTGACTGCCGCCTCGAGATCGGGATTAGTTTCCGCCGTCCAGATCATCCATATAGACTCAGTGCCGCTTTTCCCCTCAACCGTGTTTGAAGCTGTTTCTATAAGCTGTCCGGCTTCAATTCGCGAACGGCCGCCATTGCGCTGGGGCGTCGGGAAAAGAATATTGAACTGATCTTTCCCTTTATCGTTCGCCCCGAAGTTAAAGATGTAAAAATTACCGCCGAATTGCGGCACAAAGTTGATCCCGACCTTGTAACCCCTTTCTACACTTGCCCTGCCTGATGAACGAAAAGGGTCCTGAAACGTTTTTCCGTCTCGCATCTTCTGTATGAGAAGGTAATAGGAAACAGTCCGTTCGGGACCGGGATCTGTGGCAGCCGCCGCCGGCACCGGAGTGTTTGGGGCCTGACCGATGTTCTGAACGAACAAATAACCTCCCACGGATATCGAGCCCAGCAGAACGACAGCAAGTGCCAGCCACTTCAAAACCGAGGGACGCGGCTGCGGCGGATCAGGCACCTTTTCACGCTTTACCGTCTGGACCTCAGCGAGGTCCGGTACTGGCATTGCAGTCGTTGGGGACGAGTAGAACTCGGTTTTAATAGAAGCGTAGAACCGATCAGTGTCATTCTCATCGATCATCAGCTCGTGAGCGAGTAAACGTCCAAAGGGTTTGGCTATCTGCGGTCGTTTCTCACGGTCGAACTCAAGCGCCTGCATGAGAATACGCTCGGCTTCACGCGGCATGTTGGGAAGGATAGCACTCGGGCGGACCTTTACACCTTCGCTCTCGAGTTGGTACATTTCGGCAAATGTACGCGGTTTGAACGGAAGTTCTCCGGTCAGCATCTCGTAGATGACGATCGCAAAGGAATAGATATCGGCCGCCGGAGTAAGATCAAGCTTTCCGATCAACTGCTCGGGTGCAATGTAGTGAACCGAGCCGATAGCCCTCGAGATCTCCGTGACCGGAGCCAGTTTTGATTCCTCCACTCTCGCGATCCCAAAATCGATTATCCGCACGCGATACATGCCATCGTCGATCGGGGTGAGCATTATGTTCTCGGGCTTAATGTCGCGGTGAAGTATCTTTTCCTTGTGAGCCGCAGTCAGGGCATCCGTTACTTCTTCAACAATACGCGCGACTGTGCCGATGGGAATGCGGCCCGACATCTGTATAGCTTTCCGGAGGGAGTGGCCTTTTATGTGATCCATCACCATGAATGGATTACCGTCAGCTAGTTTTCCTGAATCCAGGATGCGAACGATGCCGGGATGGTCGAGACGCACTAGAGCCTCTTTCTCATGCTCAAATTTTCGAATTATGTCTGGATGCTGAAGAGCAGTCTCGTTGAGGATCTTGACCACGACGTCCTTCCCCATGAGCTTTGTGTCCCTCGCAAGGTAAACGACACCTATTCCACCGATGTCGCCGCCGCTCTCTTTTAGATTTTTTTCAATAAAGAAGCGTCCCTCGAGGACCTGTCCCACGAGCCGGTCAGGATTATCAAAATCGATCGTCGTGCGCTCCTGAAGTCCCGCGGGTATCTCGGTGGGAGCCGCGCTTTTTTCGTTCTCTTGAGGGGGCTCCGCAAAAGTGTCGGGTATCGAAGATGCCATTATCTGCTACCGTTCCATTTATTGCGCAAACGGACTTGAACGAATCTAGCGTAATTACTAGCCCGTTCGTCCGGATAACACCTGCGAAATTAATAGAGTGAAGCTTACTCCAGAACGGCACCTTTATCAACATAAAAATAAGGTTCGTCCTGGCCTCGGATCATCGCTTTGCTGCTAGTAGCTCTTTTACCGCTGCCTCGATCTGTTGATCACGTCCCGACGCCATGACAGCCGGTTCGTTCGCGACTCGAATGTCGGGTTCGGTCTGAACGTTTTCGGCGCATTTGCCGTCCAACGTTCGCCAACATCCCATCGGGATCCCGAAGCGGAGAGTTGGATCGATCTGATTTTCCCACCAGACGAACGTTCCTGTCCCGGGGACCGGCATTCCGACGAGTTTACCGAGTCCTTTCGCCTTATAAGCGATCGGGAAAAGATGTGCGTCCGAATAGTTACTCTCGCCCATCAGAACGATCGAAGGTTTGACCCATTTGTCGCCGGGTTGGTAGCCAATATATTTCCCGTGAGGTAAAACGTCGAAGTATTTCTTGCCGCTAAGGAAATCGGAAAGCTGTTCGTGGATGTTCCCGCCTCCGTTGAATCGTGTGTCGACGATGATCGCTTCCTTGCCGAGATTCAGACCCAGGGATTCATCGAAAACGACACGCATGCTGGCGTCGTTGTTCGAGCGAACGTGAACGTAGCCAATCTTGCCGCCCGACAGCCGGTCCACCTCGGCACGTCGAAGCCGTACCCATCGACGATAGAGCAGTTCGCCCTCTTCGCCGCCGCTGATCGGCTTTACGGTCTCGTCCCACCGCCGATTCGCCGTCGGGTCAAAGACGCTTAGAAGTGTGAATTTTCCAGCGCGACGGTTTAGCAGCTTGTAAATGTCCGTCGACGCGTCGATCTCCGTCCCGTCGATCTTCTCGATTACGTGGCCAGCTTTGATCGATGAGGCTGCAAGATCAACTGGCCCCCCTTCGATCACCTCGGCTACCTTTGCTCCGATCCCCATGTGGCCGTGATCGTACAGGACGCCAAGCGACGCTGTCGCGTCTGTGTTCGGGAAAACCGCTCGATAATATGCGCCAGTATGCGAAACGTTCATCTCACCGAGCATCTCACTGAGCATCTCTGCAAAATCGTAGTTATTGTTTATAGATGGGAGAAACTTCTTATACGCGCCATAGTAGAAATCCCAGTCGACCTTTTGAAGATCGGGGAAGATTAGCTTCTGTTTGAACTGTCGCCAGCTGTGGTCGAAAATGTAGGCTTTTTCCGCTGAGTAGTTCAGCACCATCTCGGTGTTGACCGCCGCCGGCTCGACCTTACCGCTTTCAGCGTCGATCTTCATCGCTCGGCCATCGGCGACGACGAAAAGAAACTTCCCGTCAGCCGAAAGTTCCATCCCGGCGCTGTTTGCTCCAAGTTTGTTAAATATCTTTGTGTCGCGTGTTCTCAGTTCGGTGACCCACAGATCGTTTCCTTTCTCGAAATTCGTCAGATAAAAAAGCTTTTCCCCATCCTTCGAAAGCACCCAATCGCCGATCCCCGAAGTGTGCACGGTCAGGCGAGCCTTTCGGTCCGTAATACCGTTCCAATCGATCTTGATATCCTTGGATTCCGCAGGTTTCGGCGAGGGTGATGGGCTCGGCGAAGCTCCGGCGGCTTTTGCTTTTTCCTCGGCATCTTTCTTTTCCCGTTCTTCGATGTCTTTCGTCAGGGCCAATTCTTCTTTCGACAGCTTAGCTCGGTCAAACGCGGCTTTCGTAAGGTAAAGTCCAAAAACATCGCCCGACGTCGGCCCACCGCCCTGTGCAAGAGCACCTTCGCGAGTCGAACCCCAGATGATCATCTTTCCATCCATTGCAAATTTCGGGACGAAATCGTCGTATCCGCTTTGGGTCAGGTTACGAACCTCGCTCTTCCCATCAGCCGCTACGAGGCCGACCTCTGGATTGAAGATGCGACCTTCAAGGCCGAATGAAACGAGCAGCCATTTGCTGTCAGGCGACCATTGAAAATACTGATCACCGTCCGCATAAGAGTAATTCTTGTCGGCGGGCAGTACGACTCGGCTTTGTTTCGAAGCGATGTTGTAAACCTTCAGGGTATCGCGGTTTTCGAGATACGCGATCTCTTTGCCGTCCGGCGAGAATGCTGGCTGAAACTCCTCCGCCCCGGTAGCGATCGCCGCCTCTTCCTTAACCACAGTCGATGCAAAGAGATACGGCTCTTCTTTCCTCGTCAATGCGACGGTGTAAATATTCCAGTTGTTATCCTTTTCGGCCGCGTACACCAACGAGCGTCCGTCCGGGCTAAAACTGACCGAGCGTTCCTGCCACGGAGTATTGGTGATGCGTTTCACCATCTTGCCATCGATGCTTGATACAAAGATCTCACCGCGGAAAACGAATGCAAATTCTTTTCCGCTTGGAGCGAGTGATGCCTCGGTAAATCCACCATTTACAGGGACTATCCGTTCGATAGCCTCACGCCCGTCAGCGGCAACGCGGATGTTGACTTTTGCCGGGTCGGAACCGGCTTTTTGAGTATAGAGTTCACCGTCGTAGCTGTAGGCGAGGACCCCGGACTTCGACCGCGTTAAGAATCGCACCGGATGCCGGGTAAACTTCGTTATCGCGGTCGAACGGGACGGATTTGCAAGGCTGCTTTTGTAAACATTGAAACTGCCACTCTGCTCACTGAGGTAGTAAAAGTCGTTATTGTTCGAATCAAAGACGGGATTGCGGTCCTCACCGTTGAAGGTTGAAAGCTGTGTGTATTTCTGCGACGGAACGTCGTAAACCCAAACATCGCGCGTCACTGACGAGGTGTGGTGCTTGCGCCAGTCGCTCTCATAGCCCTTGTAGTCATGAAAAATGATCTTGTCGCCGGTCGAACTAACGGTCGCGTCCAGAGCAGGCGTAGTCAGGATTTGCGAAACGCGGCCTCCCGCGACGGGAACGCTGTATAGCTCGCTCATGCCGCCGGTCGGGAATTGCGCGTGGGTTGCTAGATCCTGCCGCGTCGCGTTAAAGAGTATCGCCGAGTCATTGGCGGTAAAACTGCTAGGGATCTCGCGTGTCGAGTGAAAAGTCAGCCGCTTCGCTTCGCCCCCTGACGCTGGCATTACGAAAACATCGAAATTACCGAAACGGTCCGAAGCGAACGCGATGCTTTTGCCATCATGGCTCCAAACCGGAGCGAACTCGTAACTCTCGCTCAAGGTCATAGGGATCGCCGTGCCGCCTGAGGACGGGACGGACCAGATATCGCCTTTATAGGAGAAAACTAGCGTTTGTCCGTCAGGTGATATCGCGGGATAACGAAACCACGAAGCGTTCGATTGAGCAAAAGCCGAAGCGGCCGCTGCGGCAGCGATAAAAAGAGCGAAGATTGTTTTCATGACAATTATTCGGCCCGATGGGCCGCAAGTACTTTTAGTACGCTCCGCTGATTGCAGAGGTTTCTACCACTTTCACATGGCGGCAAAAAAGCTAATTACGCCGGCGGGCGATTGGAATCTTGTTCCGGCGGCTTCGGCAGCTTCTTATATTTCATCGAGATGTTTTCAGTATTCACGATCCGCCATTTTCGCAGCACCCAGCCGGTTTCGAGTTCCCAAAAGGTTCTTACCTGGCCCGAGAGGTATTTTGGCTCGCGAGCACGCGGCGAAGACTGGGTTTTGATGTCCATGACGATTGTTGACCGATCGCCTTCGTCAACCCGTTCAATCACCGTTATCTCTTTCGGCTCATCCCCGTAGAATCCCCAGCTGATGGTTTCGCCCGCTCCGGTTTCTTCGGGAATATCGAAGACGCGCGTAAACATCAATCGTTCGCGGATCGTATCCTCCGTCAATTCGGGCCGTTCGGCCGATGCGGAACCGCCACGGTTCTTCCCAACCTGCGGCGCGCACGCCAGCGAAAGCGAAACGACGACAACAAAAAATCCAAAAATGAACGCACGCTTATGCATGTTCCTAATCTCCGGCGTAACTGATCTCCATCCGCCTGATATGAAGCCCGGCGAGGAATAGAACTACGGCCGTAAAAAGCACCAAGCTCGGAACCGAGATCCATGCCGGCGTCGGCTCGGCCAGCACCGCGAACGGGCCTTCGTCCATGGCAACCGGAACGAGCGAGTGTAAATAATGGATGACGCTGACCTTTTTCAATCCTGGCGGCAGCAGGAAGTTGATCCATTCCCAGCCGTAAAGAAAAAGTCCCGGCACGATCGGATTTCTGAAAAATAGCCCGAGTATCAGAAACATCGCTCCGTAACCGAAGCACGCCAGGATCGTAACGCCGACGTACGACAGCAACTGACTCGCTCCCGCACCGGCCGTGAAGAAAGTGACCGATTCCGATGGAAACAGCCAAAAATAAAGGATCAGCATGGAACCGACGGTCGTTAGACTGAATAGGGAGACCGTCGCCGCCAGCCCGGACAGGTATTTGCCGATAACCAGAACCTCTCGCCGGACCGGAACCAGAAAATAATAGTGCAGGCTCCGATCGACTACCTCGCCGCGGAAAAGGTTCATGAAGACCCACGCGCAGCCGAAGAAGACGAGCGTTCGCAGGATCAGGCCACCGTAAATCCCGGCGTAAACGATACTCAGTTCTCCGAAATTTTCCATCTCGTCGGTCGGCGGTGGAAAAAGAGCGAGCATGGAAAGCAAGACCAACGGAGCGATCGCGATCAGATAAAGCAGGAGAGCTCGGCGGCCCAGGAAATTCTTCGATATTTCTAGCCGCATTATCGCAAGTGTCTGGCGAAGCCAGAGACTCCATTTCGAGGGATTTTCGGCGATCGGCCGCGCGGCGGCAGTTGTCGAACTCATGACGGCTGGCCTCCTTCGGATGTGATCAGATATTGATAAACGGCATTCAAGTCGTCATCCACCGGGGCGACCGACTCCACATCGAGCTTGTTTTCGGTTATCACTTTGTTCAGCAAAAGATAAAAGTCGTCGGGCCGACGCGTTTTGACGAACAGCCCTCGCCGGTCGGTATGGATACGGGCTTCGACCGTGTATTCGTGTTCGAACAGTTTTGCCGCGAGCATTTGCGGACGGTCGCAGCGAATCAAAATTTGGATCGGATGCTCATCGATCTCATCGCGAACACCGCGGACCTCGCCTTCGGCCACGACGTAACCGTTACTGAGCAGCACGACGCTGTCAGACATCATGTCCACTTCGTGCAAAATGTGGCTCGAGATGATCAGGTAAAGTCCCTCGTCCGCCAGAGCGCGGAACAGCCGAATGATCTCGGCCCTGGCCATCGGATCGAGTCCGTTGAGCGGCTCGTCAAGGATGAGAACTTCGGGGCCGTGGGCGATGGATTGGGCGAGGCGAACGCGCTGACGCATGCCTTTGCTGAAGCCCGAAACTTTTCGATCCGCCGCGTCGAGCATCGAAACGCGTTCGAGCGCGGCGTGGGCTAGTTCGCGGGTTTGCTGACGCGAATAGCCGTGGACGTTAAGGTAAAACTCGATAAACTCGCGTGCCGTCGCTCCCCGCGGGAATGAATCGAACTGCGAACAGTAGCCGAGTTTGCGAAACATCGTCTGCGGATCGTCAGGCGAGAGTCCCAGAACGCTGACGCGACCGCTAGAGGGCCTGAGCAGGCCGCACATTAGATTCATTACGGTTGTCTTGCCCGAACCGTTCGGGCCGACGAGGCTTGTGATCCCGGAGGCGATCTGCAGATTTACGCGGTTGATGCCGAGAACCTCGCCGTAAAATTTCGAGACATCCTCGAAAACGATCAATTTGTTCGCGTCCGAAGCAGCGGTAGTTTGCGTCCCAACGGAGCTGGCGTTTGAGATGGTCACTGCATCGTTCATTTGATCACCTCATAAGCCCGCACCTTTCGGGAAAGCAGAAGAATTGCGATGCCGCCAACCGCTGCGAGCACGAGCCAAGACGCCCAAAGCGGCGGTTCGAGCAGAACGATGTCGAAGAACTGTTTGCTGTAGATCGGATTAGAGACGGTGCCTTTTATCTGTCCGCTCTGTCGCTCAAATAAGCCAAACAGCCCGTCCCAAACGCTATTGATCGACGCCCAGATGCTGACCAGATGACCGACGCGCGTCAGGAAAAGATTGTTAATGATCTCGCCAAAAGCACTCGGGATAAAGAACATCCCCAGCAAAGCGCCGCTCGCCACGACGCGCCATTTGACCAGCGACGAAACGGCGAGCGCGAGCAACGAAAGCAGAAGGATCCAGACAAAACTGCTGAAAAATATCGCCCAGATCATCCAAATGTTCTCGATAAACCACTCGAAACCGGCAAGCGACGATTGGAAAAAGAAAATGATCAACCCGGGGATCCAGGTGATAGTGGAAAGCAGGAAACCGATCACCGTCATCTTGCCGAGGACGTATTCGGTCCGCGACAGCGGCCTGCACAGATAAAGCGGCAGGGCGTTGTTCGCCAGGTCTCGCGAGATCAGCGGCGGGCCGACGAGAACGGTCAGCAGGAATGCAAAAACGCCCTGTACCTCGATAAATGTCTTAAAAAATGTCGCATCGATCGGGATCAGTTCGCTCAAATTGATCTGCAGCAACGCGAGGGCATTTGCGTTATGACGAAGATAGACGAGAATCGCCGCAATAAGCGGATAAACAAAGCAGATAACGAAAAACGTCGTCAAGAGCTTCGATTTGAAAACGTCCCGCAGAGCGTATCGCGGTATGACGAGAAAGCGCGACAGGGCCGATTGCGATTCGCCCTCGTACGAACCGTACAGATGTTCATAAACTGCCATCGTTCGCCCTCCCGTTCGTTCCGCCTTCCATCGCCTTTAGGAAAATATCTTCGAGCGAGTCACGTTTGTAATTCAGCCGCCGTATCTGCACTTCGTGCTGCATCGCCAGGCGGTACAGATCGCTGATCTCGACCGTGTCCTGCATTATCAGCTTCATCCGCCGCTCGCCCGACAGGGCATAATCGCAGCCCAGCTGGCCGATCGACTCGGCGAACGCCGGGCGATTGCCGCCGCGGGTTTCGAGTTCGATGAACTTGCGGTTCGCCTTGCGTTCTTCTTCAAGATTGCAGTTCGCCGCGATCTCGCCGTCTTTCAGGACGAGAATTTCATCGCAGCATTCCTCTACATCACGTAGCAGATGCGACGACAACAAAATACGAGCACGACCGCCATCGCGAATTTGCCTGATCAGCGAGATCATCCGGCTCCGCGTCGGCGGGTCGAGTCCGTTTGTCGGTTCGTCCAGAATGATAAGCTTCGGCCCGTGGACTATCGCCTGGGCGAGTTTAGCAAGCTGCTTCATGCCGAGCGAATAACTGTCGACCGGCCGGTAACGAGCCTCGCCAAGACCGACATAAAACAACGCCTCGTGTGCCCGCTCGAGAGCATGTTTCGCCGGAATTCCAGAAAGCTCCGCCATCAGCCTTACGAAATGTACACACGATATCTTCGCGATGAACGAATCGCTCTCCGGCATATAACCGACCATCGCCCGCAGCTTTTTTGCATCCCGAGTTATGTCCTGGCCAAAAATATGCGCCGTTCCCGATGTCGGCGGATGAAAACCGAGCAGGGTATGAATAAGCGTGGTCTTTCCAGCCCCATTCGGCCCAAGTAGCCCGATCGCACGACCGTTCAACTCGCCCGTAAGCGATTTCAGGATCGGGCGTTTGCCGAAGGTTACGCTTAGTTGTTCAAGTTCGATGACCTTTGCCATTCTTTATATACACCTGGAGCCGCAAGAGAAGATCACAATTGCATAATACGCCGAAAACCGGCGGACGCATCATTCGCGTCCACCGGTTTTTTGAGCTTAGTTTGTGTTGGATTTACTCACTCTTCTTCTGTACGTCTTTATCCCCCATTGCGTTCATTAAAATGTGTTGCATTTCAAATGAATTTGGCAGGCCTATAAGGCTTGCGGGGCTGAGGCCGAAGGCGCCGCCTTCGGTGTTGGCGGCGAGGGTGATGCGGTCGCCGTTTGCGTAGGCGTAAACGAGCGTCGGCGGTGCATTCGGGTCGAGGGCCGCGAGCTTTTTGGCCTCTTCGCCTCCGACGTTCTTCAGCTTGTCGCCGAGCGATCCGACCAGCGGAGCAAGGTCGTGATAAAGGATCGCCGAGAAGTTCGTGTTTCCATCCTGCGGCAGCGAGCTGATGAATCGTGACGAGCGAACCAGCGTATTTCCAGCGTCACGGTTACTGAGCGACTGCTGCAGCAGTGCACGCGTCGGAGCGACGACCATGTAGCCGTTGGCAAACATGTAGTGAACTTCGAGTCCGGCGTTAGACGATTTGATCGCGTGGAAAGTTCGGTCGCCCGAAGCTGCGGTTTCGATATTCAGCTTGCCTTTGCCGTGCAGGACGGAGAACTGGTTGAGCTTTTCGACAGCCCGTTCAAACGTGTTCTGCAATTTCGCCTGATCATAAACTTCCATGATCACCTTCCACGAAGGCGTCGGAAGCAGCGGGCCGTCGATCGCGAACGCGAATTCACCACCGAGCGGAGCCGCGAAATCATTGCGAAGGCTGATGCCCTGCGTCCGTTCGATCTCCGCCATCTGGCTTCTGACTTCCGGCTGAACCGTTTCCATGAATCCGAGCAGGTCGTCAACGAGCAAAGCCGGCTCTTTCACGACGAAAGCCGTCGCGACGTTCGCATTAGGCGAGATGAAATCGAGTGCTCCCATCGAACCCGGAGCCGCGAGCCACGACGCAATGCCGCGATTCGATTCGCTGAAGGTCAACGCGGCCTGGCTAAGCGTCTTACCTTTAACCTCTTTCTGCTCAACGATAAAGTGACGCAGGCTCGTAACGCCGAGCTTCTGCATTCCGGCGAGATTCTTTTCGGAATCGGCCGACTTGTTGCTGGTCATCGCTTTCGCGACGATCTTTTCGAGATCCGCCGCGACGAGCAGTCCAACGCCGTCCTTGTAGACATCGGCGATACGCTGATGGAACGATGAATTCGCGAAGCGATTCGCATCCGGGGTCTTGAATGTGGTCGCGAGGCCGCGAAGGCTTTCGATCTGAGGCGAAGCCGCGAGAATATTATCGTGGATCCAGACGTAAACTTCCGAATTTCCTTTGCCGGTCGCTGCTGGTTTTGCAACGGTCGCGGTCAGCGGATCTTCGATAACCTTGACCTTCGGCATGTCGCCCTGACCATTTACCGGCCGAGCAAGTTCGCCATCTAGGTACGTGCGGAACGTAGCTGCATTTTTCAGTTCACCAAGTACGAGAATTCCATTCGGCTCACCTTTCGCGTCCATTTCGGCACTGACGACGATCTCATCACCAAGCTGCGAGCCGAATTCCTGGATGCGATTGAGCGTCTTATCATCCATCACGGGGCCGTTGCCTTTGGCGCTCTTCGCCCATTCGGCCAAAGCGGGATTCTGTTTGATGCGTTCCTGCATGACCTTTCGCGATTCTGCAAGAGTTTCGGTCAGGTTAGGAAGTGCGGCGTAGAACACTGAATTCGCGGGAACGAGATCGACAAGCTTCGAGCTATATCGAACGCCCGGACGGGCAACCTGCTGATTTACGTCGCGGCGGAGTTTTGTCAGTTCGGTGACCAATCCCGCATATTTCGCGGCATTACGGCTCCATGCCACGGTGTTTTTTACCGGAGCTTTGTCGATGTTCGGGCTGGTCGTGGCCTGATCGCCGGGAAGAAGCGTTTCTTCCTTGTTAGCGTGATTAACCTTTACTTCTCCTTCAACGACCGAGACTCGCGA
This sequence comes from uncultured Chloracidobacterium sp., assembly GCA_964410495.1. Classification (GTDB taxonomy): domain Bacteria; phylum Acidobacteriota; class Blastocatellia; order Pyrinomonadales; family Pyrinomonadaceae; genus OLB17. The sequence continues at coordinate 65,077 of CAYPGP010000012.1, read as the reverse complement.
GCCTTTGGTACCGCTTTCGACCGCGAAGATCGTTCCTTTCACGGAAACCAGCGAATCGGGCGTCTGAACAAAAAGCTTGCCTTTATCCTGCTTGGCCGCCTCGACGATCACATCGCCGCGATCGAGATTCAGCGTAACGCCGCGCATGTTCTGGCTTACGGAAAACTCCGACCGCTCACGCATTTCGACCGTGGAACCATCAGCGAGACGAAGCATCGCGTTGGAATCCTTCGCGGTGCGAACACTTTCGCCTTTCTTGACCTGCTCGCCGGCGGCAAGCTGACGCGTCTGCGAATCGGACACGACGAAGACTTCGCCATCCGCATTCTCAACCGTCGCGGCCAGGGTCGTGCCCGAGAGATCGACCCGTTCATAGAGGAATAGCCCGCCGATGCCCAGGCAGAGCACAAGTGCAGCCGCGACGCTGGCGCGAACGACATGTGAACGGTTGATTCTCCCGACGAACGAACGCGACGCATTGGCCGTTTTCCGCTGGCTCGCCGTTGGCGAGACGAAAACAGCAGTTTTCGCCGCCGCGAGATTCTTCTGTGCCCTTATTTCCTGTCGGCACGGAATGCACTCGTTCGAATGATCTTCGAGCAGGAGCGTCCGCGCCTTCGAAAGTTTGCCGTCAAGATATGACGGGATGAGCGACTGAAAATCGTCACACCCGCGTATTTGCTCGGTATTATTGCTGGTTTCCATAGTATTAATTCCTTCCAAATATAAGATCTTGCTCCCTGCCTTATCGGTGATCCTCGCCCAGGCACGCGTCGCCGCGGCGTCAAGTGCCGCATCTTCGATCGCTTCATCACGAATCGCCTTCGCGGCGCGTTCAATAATTTCGTTCAACTGTTCCTTACTGTGCTTCATGATGTTTCTCCAAATAATTGCCGATCTCTTTCCGCAGACGCGTCCGAGCTCGGTGCAGCGTGACCGCGACGACCATTTGCGATGTACCGAGCATTTCGGCAATGCGGGCATTGTCGTGACCTTCGTAATATCTCAGCACGAACGCCTGAGCGGCCCGGCCTTCAAGTTTGGCAACGGCTTGCCTCAATAGATCTCGCAGTTCGTCGTCTTTGAAATTGTCTTCGGGGCTAGGGCTGGAATGCTTCAAACTTTGATCGAAATCCACAATATCGAGCGGAACCGAGTTTGCGCGATTTCGCCGCCTGACAATATCGAGCGAAGCGTTCATCGCCGCACGATACAAAAAAGCCCGCGGATTCGGCGAAAGGTCGCGCGTAGCCCAACCCGGCGTGAGGCGCATGAAGATGGTCTGCAGCACATCTTCCGCGTCGCTCTGGCTTCCGGTAATGCGGTACGCAACGCGAAAGATGCCTTTGTAGTGGTCTAGAAAGAGGGAAGCAAGTTCGGGATGTTCCGAATTAGCGGAAACGACAGAGGCCGGAGCCGGCTTTTCCGCCAAGTCAAAGCTCGTCGCCGGCATCACATTATTTTTACCCAAAATCGTCATCTACATACTCTAAACGCTCGCGGCGAAGAGATATTAACAACGAACAGGAAAAAAACTAACTTTTATTTGGTCCGTGGGAGACCTTACCATCTACTTTTGCCCTCTTTTAGATTCCCACAGTATTCAATAGGGCACTCGATTCCCAACGGTATTTCGACCTCATATTGCCTTTAACATTGGAACTAGTTGGTGTGAAGGGTCCGCAAGCAGGCGTGTTACTAGGAATCAACCCCAAGATCATCTGTCTGATGACAGTTACGTCACCTGCATCGAATTGGCCGTTTCCGCAAGGCGCATTGACATCACCACGCTGGAACTGATTGCCGGTAGGTAACGCGAGTCCGAGCGTGAACAGCCGAATCATGGTGATGTCGTTCGCGAGTATCTGACCATCAGGAAAAGGGCCTCCTTGGGAGTCGATGACGTCCCCTTCCGTACCAGGAGGCGGAAATTCTACCGGATCATCGCTGAGAATTGTCGCCGTTCCAACTGCGCGCGAGACCGCGCCTTCAGACACGCTCGTGATGGTGACCGTAAAGGTTTCGTCATACTCAGCTAATGTTTCTTGGGCAACCTGGACCACCACGTTCTTGGATGTCTCACCCGGTGCAAACATCAGAGTACCCACCGTTATTGCAACGTAATCGGAAGGAGTTATAGCCGAGCCATTAGCGGTGGAGTAGGTAACTGATGACGTTCCGGCAGTACTCAGTGAACGAGTGATCGTAAATGTAAAGGGAGTGGTCGTTCCTGCAAAATTGCCCTCCACGTTCTCAATGTCATTGATCGAGAACGAGGGGGTAGGCGCGGGTGATGGAGATGGCGAAGGTACCGGCGTAGGAGTTGGCGTTACCGTCTGCGTTGGAGATGGCGTCGGTGTCGCAGTTGGCGTCGGCGTCGGTGTTGGCGTCGGCGTCGGTGTCGGTGTCGGTGTCGGTGTCGGCGTCGGTGTTGGAGTCGGCGTTGGTGTCGGCGTCGGAGTCGGAGTTGGCGTCGGAGTCGGCGTCGGTGTTGGTGTTGGAGTCGGCGTCGGTGTAGGAGCCGGCGTCGGTGTTGGGGTCGGCGTTGGAGTTGGAGTCGGCGTTGGAGTTGGCGTCGGTGTTGGAGTCGGTGTCGGCGTTGGCGTCGGGTTGCTGCCGTTTGCGGCGTTGACGGCAGCTAAGGCATCCACGCGGCCGTAGCCGAATGAGTTATTCGGAACCTGCGTCGAAGGAATGCCGCCGCACGTCTGCGCGTTTACGTTTACCGACGGATTTGCCGTATTTTGCAGCAACGTCTTTGTCGCCGCAACATTACGGACAAGACCCGGATTTGCCGACCACAGAAGTGCAACAACGCCCGACACATGCGGGCCAGCCATCGACGTGCCGCTCAGGCTTGCGAACGCCGTGTCGCTCGAACGTGTTGCTGACCTAACGTTCACCCCGGGGGCCGAGATGTTCGGCTTTAGAAGGTTCGGCGTGTAGAAAGTGCTCGGCCCGCGGCTGCTGAAGCCCGCCATCGTGTTATTGACGTCGAATGCACCGACCGAAAATGAAGCGTCATATATCGCTCCCGGCGTACTGACCGAGGAGCAGCTCGGGCCAGAGTTTCCTGCGGAGAAAGCGACAAATATTCCCGCCGCCTGCGTATTATTTATGATCGTCTCCAGTTCCGCCCGCGTCGTACAACCCTCGCTCACTGGACAGCTCCACGAGTTGTTCAAGACGTGTGGTCGCAGGGTGGGATTCGGGTTGGCTCCCGCAGAATCCGTCGGAGCGATCATGAACTGAAAGCACTCGGCATATGTCGCCGGCGTACCGTCGCCCACGTTCATATTCCGGCACCCGATCCATTTCGCGCCGGGAGCGACGCCGACCTGATTCCCCGTGCCGTCATCGCCGACCACGGTACCGACGGTATGCGTGCCGTGCCCATCATCATCACACGGCGCCGTGGTATTCGGGCCGCAAACTCCGCCGCCCGTATGGATCGCATCCCACCAATTGTAGTTGTGGTCGGCAGTTGTGCCGTTCCAGCCGCGGTATTTTGGTTTGAGAACGTTGTGTGTCCATCGAATTCCGGTGTCGAGCCCGCCGATGACTATTCCCTGTCCGGTAAATCCCATTGCCCAGACGGCCGGAGCGTTGACATTCGTTACACCCCATTCGATAGCTGCAGGCTCTTCGGGCCGTCGCGGTTCCACGCCGAATTTTGCGACCTCCGGCTTTTCGATCCAGCGCGTGGGCCGGTTCGAGTCTATTCGTGCGACATCGGGCCGAGCGGCAAGTTTCGTAAGCAGATCAGCATCTGCCGTTGTGACGAGCATGTTCGCCGCCCAAAACGATTGGTACTTCCGACCTTCGTTGTCGAGCAGGTTGCGTAACCCGGCCTGCGTTCTATCCGCTACGCCGGTAAGCGTACGGTAAACGAACCAGCCGCGTTCGTCCTCATTGGTGATCGAATAGGCTGCACTAACATCCGCTTGCTCTGCGAGCATGATGACAACCGAAGCTGATTTGCCATCGGCAGTTTCCGTCAAGAGGTTTCGCGAGATCTTTTCACCGGGCGGTAACGGAAATGGATCACTCACGGTAAGGCTCGTTCCGAGAATCTGCGAGAGTTCATTTCTTTCCGTCGGGACCGAACCAGCTTCGCCAGTACTAACGAACAACGCAGACCCAGCGACCAAGAGCAATAAAACCGCTAAAAACAAACCCGAACGCCCCGTAAGAAAAGATCTTGTCATGCAAATTAACTCCGATTGATCCGAAATTAAAGTGTATTAATCTGCGATTGCCGGTGTCAATTAATATTCCATTTCGATCTATTGTACGTACCCAGACAATCGACAACTCGGGTACATGTAAAAATCTCGTTGTTAGGAAAAAACTGGAGGAAACATAAATGAATGCTATTGAATTGCTAAAAAAAGACCATGATGTGGTCGACAAGTTGTTTCAACAAGTAAAAGCCACTGAAGAATCCGAACATCCTGCGCTGTTCGAACAGATCAAGGCTGAACTTGAGGTTCACACTCACATCGAAGAAAAGATATTTTATCCGCGGCTGCTCCAGGACGGCGATAAAGAGCTGCAGGACATAACAAAGGAAGGCATCGAGGAACATCACCAGGCGAAGATCTTATTACGTGAAATTTCGGCCCTGGCCGAAGACAGTGAGAAGTTCGAGCCTAAGTTGAAGGTGCTAATGGAAGATATTGAACATCACGTTATGGAAGAAGAAGGCGAAATGTTCAAAATGGTTGAGGAGCAATTCGACAAGTCTACCCTCGAAGAACTAGGAGCCGAAATGGAGGCTGAAAAATCGAAGGCAAAGAAGTTCAGTTCGGCCAACGCCTAGCAATGGGAAAAACGTATTATTGTCAGCACATAATTCGCAGCAGTAAAATGGCGGCTTCATATTGAGGCCGCCATTTTCATTTGGATCACTCGAGGCCGACAAAGTAACCGCCGTTCACCACGTGCCGTGGAGCGGTTTGGATCACTTAAGCGTTTCTCAGGCCCTGGACCGATGGCGTCTTCACGCGGCCAGGGATCGTCACGTTGATCGAACCATTTGCGAAAGCTACCGCTATTTCCTTGGCGTTCTGATTTGAAACGTTTCTCGCTGCCCAATCATCGGGAAATGTCACGCGGAACGATCCGGTCGCATTCGGCAGCTTTGAAAGATGATATACTCGTGCTGACTCCATCATACATACTTAGCTTAAGATCGATCTGCCTTGAAGATTTAATGGTTTCCCGCAATGGAGTTATTAATTTTCACCCAGACAAATTTGTCTGGCTCGCCTGCGTTTACCTGATCGCCGGCGGATTGCTGTCGTTTTCCGGTTGGGTATTTGACGTACGAGCCTTAACTGACTGGTTCAATACCGCGATCTCGATACAACCAAATACCTCCCTTGTTGCCGCCGGGATCGGGTTTGCCATCCTTGCGTCGGCTTTCGCCTACCACCGAACTTCGATCTTGCTGGTAATCATCACAACGTTCTTCTCCGCAAGCGCTCTGCTTGGAAATCTCACGGATATAGATATCGCGGTTCACGACCTGTTTCTCTTTGGGCGGCAATGGGGCTCGTTCGGAACTGACGTTCCGGGTCGAATGGGCATCCCCAGCTCTATCGCCTGGACATGTATTGGAGTCGCCATCCTTCTGGCCGCCACATATCCTTACCCGTCGAGTAAACTCGCCAGACGGGTCCGAATACTCGCGTCTGTCTTATCGCTGATCGCGTTAGCGATCGGGCTGCTTTCGCTGATCGGTTACATGTTTGGAGCGACTAGCCTCTATAGCCTTCCACGGATGACGGTCATTGCGGTCCAGACTTCAACCTTCGTTGTGACGGCATCTGCCGCATGTCTCGCCCTGTTGGCCGATGTTGGACCGGGGAGCCTCCTCATGGACCGTGGCTCCACAGGCATATTTGTCCGCCGAACCACGATCGGCATCTTTATCGTCGCGATATCTCTCGGCTGGCTGCGACTGACCGGCGAAAGGCTTGGTCTATATGATCTCGCGTTTGGAACCGCGGCACGAACGGTGGCTGAAATAGCCATTCTGCTTCTACTTCTCGCATGGGCCGCCTCCGCGGCAAAACGAACGGAAGCCGCCGACGCGGAAGAAAAGGACCGCCGAAGCTTTTTGTTTTCGATATCGGAGTTGATCCGAACCAGCCGTGATCCTGAAGCACTACTCGCTCAGGTCTCTGCGGCGTTGGGAAACCAGTTGAGCCTCAACCGATGCCTCTTTAACGAGATCTACTCCGGCTCCGATCAAGCTCGAATTACCGCTAATTTTTCGCACGATGATGATACGGTGCCGGTCGAATATGCGATCTCGGAATACAGCAAAGAGGCGGTCGCTGAAATGGGCCAAGGGAAATCAGTCGTTAACAATGATTCCCGATCCGACCCTCGAACCGCCGCTTATTTTGAACAGACCTACGGCCCGCGAGGAGAGATCGCCTACATTGCGGTCCCGATGATGCGTGACGGAGATTGGGTAGCATCTCTTTGGTGCAGCTGTGACACGATCAGGACGTGGTCAACGAACGAGATCGGCCTCGTCGAAGAGGTCGCGGAGCGCACTTGGGCGGCCGTCGAGCGGCTCCGCAACGAAGAAAAACTTCGACTGAGCGAAGCCACCCTCGCCGCCGAGCTCGAGGACGCAAGAGCACTTCACGATCTCAGCACCACTCTTTTTGAGAATGACTCGGCTGAGAAGCTATTTGACCACATCGTCCTCGCAGCCATGCGTTTGATGAAATCAGACGCGGCCAGCCTGCAGATCTTTGACCCGGAGAGCAATTCACTCCGTCTGCTCGCCTACAGGAATCTGGATCCGGAGTCCGCGAATTTCTGGCGATCGATCGAAGCCGGCGGTAACAGCACTGCATCGATTGCGTTCGATTCCGGAAGGCGAGTGATGGCCAACAATGTCGAGACCGACGAACGATTTGTCGATACCGCCGACGCCGTCGAATACGGTCGTAGTGAGCTGCGATCGTTGCAATCGACACCACTGCTTGCGAGGGACGGACGGATTATCGGGGTCATCTCAACCTACTGGAAGGATGAACAACATACTTCACTGATCAACTTTACGCTTTTTGACGTACTCGCACGTCAGGCCGCCGATGCGATCGAGCGCGACCAGCAGCTTCGACAGGTTCAGGCAAGTGAAGAACGCCTAAAGCTGGCACTTTACGTCGGCGAACTCGCAACCTGGGATTGGGACATACGTACGGGCGAAGTTATCTGGTCGAACGAACACTACCGTATGCAGGGTTATGAAGTTGATGAGATAAGGGCCAGCAACGAAGCCTGGCTTGCGCGCGTACATCCGGCCGATAGAGATTCCGCAAAGCAAAAACTCGAAGAGGCTAAGAACGGCGGTGGATTCTACGCGCACGATTTTCGCTCGCTTCTCCCTGACGGAGCTGTTAAATGGCTTTCGGCGAACGGACAGTTTTTTTACGATGATAGCGGCGAAGCGATAAGAATGATCGGCGTAATGCGCGATGTAACCGCATCGCGCATGATCGCCGCCGCTCTTAAGGAAAGTGAAGAGCGTTTTCGTACGATCGCTAATGCTTCACCCGCTTTTATCTGGGTCTTTAACGATCAGGGAAACAGTATTTATTTGAACGAATCGTGGTACAGCTACACTGGCCTAGACCGTGGAACAGGTACCAGTGGCTGGCACGATGCAGTTCATCCTGACGACCTTCCCCGGATGCTGAGTGCATGGCAGATGCGAAAGGAAGATGGCCAGGTCTTCGAGGGCGAGGTCAGGACGCGGCGGCACGATGGCGAATATCGCTGGCACCGATTCCGCGCACTGCCAAGGCGAAATGGCGACGGCGAGATCGAAACGTGGTACGGAGTCAGCATCGACATTCATGAAAGCAAGGAAGCCCAACTCGAACTTTCGCTCGCTCAGGCCGCCTTGTCCGAATCAGAGCGGCGCTTCCGACTCGCCCAGGCCGCCGGCAATGTCGGCATTTGGGATTCCGACCTGCAAACCGGCAAAACCTATTGGTCGGATCAAATGTGGTCTCTTTACGGCATCAAAGACACTGAAAAGGTAGAGAACCCAGACATAGATTATTGGTCATCGCGAGTTCACCCCGAAGACCGCGGCACAGCCATCAAAAATCTCAAGAGAGGCCTGGATTCCTCGGCAGGGCAATTCAACGACTCATTTCGGATCATGATGGCCGACGGCGAAGTCCGGTGGCTCGAGGATATTGCCACAATAGACCGCGATCAGGATGGCCGTCCGATCCGCATGTACGGCGTAAACCTGGATGTGACGGAACTGCGCGCCGCCAAGGAAGAACTTCAGGAACGTGTCAAACAACGTACGTCGGAGCTAGCGACGGCGAACCTTCGGCTGCTGACGCAAATGGAAACGCAGGCCGAACTCGAAAAAGAAAGGCTCGGACTTCTGACGCGGCTTTTCACAGTTCAGGAAGAGGAGCGCGGTCGTATTGCCCGCGATCTTCACGATCAACTGGGCCAGAGGCTTACTGCACTGCGGCTCAAGATAGCTTCCCTGAAAGAACTTGCCGTCGATCAGCCGATGATACAGGCCAGGGTCACGCGGCTCGGCGAGATAACTGAAGGCATCGATCAGGAGATCAGCTTCCTCGTCTGGGAGTTGCGCCCCGCCGTTCTCGACGAAGTCAACTTTGTTCCCGCGCTTCAGCAGTACGTGACCGAATGGTCACGCCATTACGAGATATTCGCCGAATTCGATGCGATTCAGATGGATCAGGTGAAAGTGCCCGCCAGCATTGAGAATAATTTTTACCGTATAGCCCAGGAAGCTCTGACCAATACCGCAAAATATGCGAAAGCGACAAAAGTAAACGTTCTTGTCGAGCGTCGCGGCGACGAGATACTCTTGATCGTCGAGGACAATGGGATCGGTTTCGATATAGACGGTGCGCTTGCCGAGCAGTCGGGGAAATCCGGTTTCGGCCTTGTCAGCATGCGAGAGCGTACCGCGCTTATAGGCGGCTCATTCGAGGTTGAATCCACCAAAAATGAGGGAACGACGGTTTTTGTTCGGGTACCAATAGATCCGTCCGACGACGATCTCGTGGCGAGTTACGAAGAATCAGCAAGGTAACGGCGGAGATATTCGACTGCTACGGTTAGGGCGCTTAAGAATCTTGCAAATCCGCATCTCCTCTATTCACAACAACCTGCCCCATAAATATTCATTTACAACATTAAAAATATTTCGTATCATCGCAAAAGAATTTGCTTAAAATCGGGGCAAATTTTGCAACTCGCTCGATCTTAGATTCATCAATCACGCACCTGCGGTTCCTGCGTGAGCAGGACGCTCGTTCACTGATCGACACTCAGCGGAGGAAATATGTTGTTTAATAACAAGCATTTGCGGCTTTTTGGCTCGCTTCTTTTGATGTTAAGCCTTTCGGTCTTTGCGATGGCGGATACGCTTCGGCTCAAAGATGGAAGCATTATCAAAGGAAAGATCACTAAATTTGACGATGGAAAGTTCGTCGTGACAATGGGTGAGGGTTCGCGTAAGAAGCAGCTGAGTTTCCAGGCAAATGAGGTCGACTCTATCCAATTCGACACGACATCGCCGATCGAATCGACGAACAACAACGCAACTTACAAACCACCCGTCAAGGAGCCTTCGATCGTACCGGCGAAGGTAAGCAAAAACGACAGCGACGATGTTGTTCGTCAGACGCCGAATCGTTCGAGCGAGCCGATGAAGCCCATCGAGTGGAGCGTAAAAGTGCTTGCCGACAATACCGCTAACGGCTGGACAAATTCGGGCTGGGTAGTTCGCAAGGGCCAGCGGATCAGGATCACAGGAGAGGGTAAGGTAAATCTCGGTCGCGGCAATTCCTCAACAGCGTCGGGTCTACCGAACCTTAACGACGAGCAGAAACTCCTCAAGAATGTAGCCACGGGAGCCTTGATAGCCGTCATTGGCGATGACAACAACGATTTTATCTACATCGGAGCCGAACGCGAGTTCGTTGCCAGCCGCGACGGAGCCTTGTTCTTGGGCATCAACGAAGGATATCTCGAAGACAACTCCGGCTCGTTCAACGTCAAGGTCGAGATCATCCCGGACGAAGCAAGATAGCTTTTCGTATTCTTTCCAAAAGAGGCAGTCGGCAGTGGTCGGCTGCTTTTTTTGCGCGCGTGGATCTGCTCGTCATTCGAGTCCGACGAAATCGATATTCGCGAGGTTTCCGTTTATCGGAATGGTCTGGGCGGCGAAGCGATAGCGTTTTGAGGAAACGCTTAGGATGTATGTGAAGCCGGTCTGAACGTTTGCAAATGAATAAATGCCGAATGAGCTTGTGGTGGCGGTCCTTCGAACGCCTTGAGGGTCGGTGATTGAAACTATAGCATTACGGAGGCCGAGGCCCGACGGCGTGGTCACTCGTCCGCTTATCGTCGCATTTGTGGCTGTCGGTTCGGTTTGCAGTTCGAAAGAGCCGATGTCGGTTCCGTCGCCGCCGCTCACGTTTGGCGTAGTCAGGTCCACGTTGCGGGCAAATCCGCTTCCCCGCTGATCGCTCACCAGCCCGAAACTATTTCCGGCATCGATCGCCGCACTCGCGGCGAGCAGTCGATGAGTCAACGTACGGCCACCATTATCGGCTAGCTGGCCGAGACCGGGTTCGGAATTTGTGCGATCCGATGACTGCGTAAGGAAACCGTTGCCAGATCCGTTCGATAGGTTAAAGCCCTGTGAAACGACAGCCGAAGTTGCCCCATTCGACGCGAGAGCCAGCAGGCTGGGCTCGGAATTTCCGGCGATGATCGAGTTCCGGATCGAAAGCGAAGCTGACGCGGTGGCCCGCTGACGGGCGATGACAATGATCCCACCCCCTTCGTTGGGAGTTGCCGTGTTGTTGGCGATCGTCGAACTGGTGATCTCGGCCGTCCGCGCTCCTGATGTCGACTCAAAAGCGATCCCGCCGGCTATCCCGATAGCTGCGTCGGCGCTGTTGCCGGAGATGGTCGAATTTACGATAGAAAATCCGCAATTCTGGGCAAGTATCGCTCCGCCACGATTGCTGGCGGTGTTCGTGGTAAATGTCGAACCGCTGATCGTCCCGTTTCCGCCCAAAATGTGCAGTCCGCCACCGCTGGCCGATGCATTTCCCGTAAAGGTCGAGTTCACAACCGTGAACATCGCATTACTGAACGCGACACCTGCCCCGCTCAACGCGGACGTGTTGTCCGAAAAAGAGGAATCGATTATGTTGATCGTTCCGTCGAAAAAATCTATCCCGCCGCCGATCCCGGTCGATTCAGGAGGTGCCGAGTTATCCGCAAATGCACAGTTGGTGATCGTCAGCGTGCCGAAATTCTGCTCGATCCCGCCGCCGAAATCGTTATCCGGCGCACGGCCATTCGCGATCTTCAGTCCGGAAATAGAGATCGTAAACCCGGGGCTGCTCTGCCCGATATTGAAGACACGGCCGGCGTTCGCTCCCGAGACGGTGAGCATTTCGGGGCCCGGCCCGTTGATCGTTAGATCTTTTAAAACTCTCAACTCGCCCGAAGCGAGCGTGATCGTCTGGGGCGACGTGAAAAGTGACGAAAAAGTGATCGTCCCGCCCGGAAGAACATCCGCGATCGCCTGGCGAAGGCTCCCGACTCCGCTATCGTTCGTATTTGTGACGACCATGTTGAGGGAGGGCGTGGGCGTCGGTGTTGGGGTTCCGGTTGGCTGGTCGGTGATCGTGTATGTCGGGCCGCCCGTAAAAGTGCCGTTCCCGAGGCCCGCACCACCCAAAGGGACGCCTGAGGAACTGAGGATCGTGTCGTTATCGATCACATCGAGCCTGACCGTCCCGGCTCCGCTGCCTGTGTTCACGCTGACGGTGAAGACATTGCCCGTACCAATGACGTTTGTGATCGCTGCCCCGGCAACGCCGGTCGTTGTGATGGCAAAGTCGCCGGCATCAACGCCGGTAACCGACGACGTGAAAAATACGCTGAACCCGACAGTGCTGCCCGCGATCGCAGGATTGGGACTGGTTCGCTGGATGAGATCGACCCGCGGATTTGTGGATTCAAACGTGAGGGTATAGCCGCCCGTTGAGCCGGGGGAAGCCGAACTCGCGACGATGGCATAGGTTCCAGCCGACGGCACCATAAAGGCGTTGATCCGCCGGGTTCCATTGCCCGGATCGATGCCGGTCGCGATGACGTTGCCGCCTGGATAGGGACCTTGCACAAGCCGAACGCTTGGCACAAAGCCATCTCCCGTGAGCGTGATGTCAATGAGTTCACCGGGCGTTCCACTGAAGGTGTAGCCGTCAAAAAACGCCGTGTTAGTATCGACACAGTCGCCTTCGGCAAGACTTCCGTTGACCAAACTGCCGATCAGTATTGGTATCGGCGAGCAAGCAAAAACGCTCCGAAGCCCGTAATTGCGGGCATCGGAGCGTTCAGTAAGGTTGATCGCGGCGAATATCGTCATGAGGACGAACGCGGCCATCGATATCTTTGAAATGCGACCTATCTTGTAATTACTGCCGTTCAAACTACACGATTATCGCACATTGGAAAGCCTCATTCGAGGCCCGTCAAAACCAAACCCGAGATGTTTCCGTTTACCGTTACGGGCTGCGGCGTGAAGCGATACCGCTTGGACGTGACGGTCAGAAAGTAAGTTTGTCCAGTCGTAACTCCAGTGAACGAGAAGTCTCCAAAGCTGCTGGTCGTCGCAAGCCCGACGCGAACTCCTTGCTGATCGTTCAGGAAAACGCGCAGATTCGATAAGGCCTGACCGCTCGGTCGGAACACTCGGCCCGCTATGGTGGCAGTCACCGGAGGCGGTTCGGTTTGCAGCTCAAACGCCCCGATGTCCGCACCGTCACCGCCGGAGGCGTTCGGAGCGAGCAGATCGACGACTCGCAGGAACCCGAGCCCGCGTTGATCGTTTATCGATCCAAAGCTGTTACCGCCATCGATCGCCGGACTGCCGGATTGCAGCGAATGCGTCGATGTAGGGCCGCCGTTGTTTTGGAGCGGTCCGAGGCGTGGGTTTATCGGAGCTCCAGCCGTTCCAACCTGACTGCTATTGGAATTCGGCGTACCGGCGACAAAACTTGAAGTTCCGTTTATTCCGATCAGGTTAAAGCTCTCGGTTGCAAACGTTCCTCTGACGTCGGGATTGGCCGGAGCGGTATTTCCGGCGATGATCGAGCTTCTCACCGTAATTATCGCGGGTCCGGAGTTCGATACACCGCCGCCGTCGGTGGCGGCGCTGTTTCCGGTGAAAGTCGAATTAATGATGGTGACGTTGCCGCGTGCCAAACCGAGACCACCGGCGTTCGGTCCCGAGGTGGCGTTCCCTGATATCGTGGAATTCGTGATCGTCAGATTCCCGTTGCCGTTGTACTGTATGCCGCCTCCGTTAAGGCCTCCGGCAGCCGAGTTTCCGCTTACGGTCGAACTCGACATGCTTAGCGAACAGCTGATCACACAAAAAATGCCGCCGCCAGCACCCGCCGACGAATTGCCGCTGATCGAAACTCTTTGCAGAATTGCGTCCCCGGCGATGCTCATTGCGCCGCCGTTATTCTGAGCTAGATTATTCGTAATGACCGAGTCAGTGATAGTTAGAGTGCCGACGGTCTGCTGCAAGACTCCACCGCCTTCAAAAGCACTGTTTCCATTCGTAATAGTTACACCACTGATATTGACAGTGATATTAACGGTCGCATTAACAACCCTGAACACGCGGCTCGCGTTGTTGCCGCTAACGGTCAGATTACCTGCTCCCGGCCCGGTGATCGTCAAGTTCTTCGAAATGACCAGCTCACCGCTCGTCAAAGTGATCGTCTGCGGAGCGTCCGGGTTGTCAGGATCGGCCGGATCGGGTTCGCTGAATAGCGACGAGAACGTGATCGTTCCGCCTGCGGCTACATCCGCGATCGCCTGCCGCAAACTGCCCGGGCCGCTGTCGTTCGTGTTTGTCACGACAACATTCGTCGGAGCCGGTGTCGGCGTCGGTGTGATCGACGGCGTCGGCGTCGGGGTAGCTGAAGGCGTCGGACTTGGCGTCGGAGTTGGTGTTGGTGTTGGCGTCGGCGTTGGCGTTGGCGTTGGCGTTGGCGAAGGCGAAGGCGCGGGTTCGTTTTGCTCTTCGTAGGCACCAATGTCGGAGCCGTCGCCGCCAGCGGCGTTGCCGACCGCAACCAGATCACGCGGACGCGTCAGACCGCGCTGATCGGTCGTCACGCCCGAACCAGCGTTGCTTCCCTTATCGATGGCAGGACTGCCCGCGAGCAAAGCGTGAGTCTGCGTCGAGCCGCCGTTGTTTGCGAGCGGGCCGAGGAGCGGATTTGTGTTGAATTGATCGGATGGTTGATTCAAGAACGCGTTTGTCGGATCGTTCGTTAGACTAAACCCTTGCGAGGTTATCGTCGCCGTGCCTCCACCGACCGCCTGAGTTCGCAGATTGGGCGCAGCGTTACCGGCTATAATGCTGTTTCTAAGCTGCGCGACGTTAACGCCTCCGTCCGATGTGACCGACAGACCACCGCCCGAGTTCGCCGTCGCAGTTAGATTGTTCGCTATTGTGGAATTATTTATCTGCAGTGTAAAACTACCGCTTGCTCCTCCGAACGAGATTCCGCCTCCCGCATTTGGGTTCGGTGTGTTAGCAGAATTTCCGCTTATGGTGGAATTCGTGATCGTTGAATTCGTAAGCTGCAAATTCAGGCCGCCGCCCTGAAACGCCGCAGTGTTCCCGCTGATCGTACTTCCAATGATGTTGACCGTCCCGACACTCGCAATACCGCCGCCGTTTGCCGCTGTATTTCCCGAGATCGTGCAATTCGTCACCGTCAGTGCAAGGTTAACGTCGATCCCGCCGCTGAACCCGGTTGCCGTATTATTGGTGACTGCACAATTCGATAGGTTCAGTGTGCCGAAAGCACGGATGCCGCCTCCGTCACCGTTTACGGATCCGTTTGTTATCGTCAGACCGCTTATCGACACCGTAGTACCGCCAGATGTCTCAAAAACGCGCCTAGCATTATTGCCCGAGACTGATATAACACTGAGCCCCGGTCCATTTATCGTTACGCTGTCCGTTATCGAAAGCTGATCGCTCGTCAGCGTGATCGTGCCCGTCAACCCAGGCTGGAAACTGATGACTTCCGCTCCGGGAGGAGTGTTTGCATTTGCGGTGAGGATCGTTTGGCGCAGGCTGCCCGGACCGGAATCTGTCAGGTCAGTAACCACGAGCCTAAAGCCAAAATCGGCAGTGTCGACAATTTGCGTTGGTGTGCTTATCACAAAGTTAAGGGATGCTGGCGTAGTTGCGACAAACCCAAGCGGAACAATTCGAACCCGGATAGAGTAGTTTCCCGGATCAAGGTCGCTAAAACTATATAGCCCTTGAGAATTGGTTTGAGACTGAGGCTCGCCAGTGTCAAACACACCGTTCACGTTCGAATCGATAAACACAATAGCCCCATCGATCCCGGGCTCACCCGGATCTTGTACGCCATCCGCGTCATTATCGCTCCAAAGGAAGTCGCCGATTCTAGCCGAAGGCACGTTGACGGTAAATGAGCCGATCGTCCCCGCCGCGACGAAGGTGCCCGACGTGTCGGCGACCTGATTGGCTTGCATAACGATGTTGTAGGTACCGTTGAACACAGACCGCCACCTGCCGGTCAGTGGGGTGAAGGTATAGGTCGCGGTTCGCGGTGTTCCGTCGCCAGCAGGGCTAACGCTGACCAATGTCGGCGTTACTGTACCAACTGGCCCAACGACCGTAATATCGCCGGTACTGATCGTGCTTGCGTTGATCGCGATGTCGTCTGAGTACATAACCGTCACCGTCTGCGAGGTCAATGCGGATGTTACGTTCGGTGATGTACCAAGGGCGGTCGGCGGCGTGGCGGCAGGTTCGTTCTGCTCTTCGAACGCACCGATGTCCGAACCGTCTCCGCCCGCAGCGTTGCCGACCGCAACCAGATCACGCGGACGCGTCAGTCCGCGCTGGTCGGTCGTCGGCAGCGGGATTCCCGAATTGCTTCCCTTGTCGATCGCCGGACTGCCCGCGAGCAGAGCATGAGTCTGCGTCGGGCCGCCATTGCCTGCGAGCGGGCCGAGTAGCGGATTGAGCGGCGATCCGGCAGTGCCGGGCTGGTCGCCCGTCTGGTTAAATATCGTGAGCGAACCCGGGTTGCCGATCAGGTTAAAGCCGCCCGACGTAATGCCCGTACCGCCGTTGGCTACGACGTCCGGCTTGGCCGAATTAGATTGATTCCCGGCGACTATCGTATTGCGGAGCGTCACTGACCCACCATTTCGGTAAATACCGCTTGCAGCGGCAGTACCGGCAATTGAATTGTTCGTGATCGTCGAATTTGTAATATTCGCCGCCGCGGCTTGTACCCAAACGCCGCCGCCCTGGCTGCTGCCTAAGGTCACAGTGTTTCCGCTTATCGTCGAGTTGGAGACAGTAAGATTCGCAGACGTATTGTCAAAAATAATACCGCCGCCGTCTTCCAGCGCCGTGTTCCCCGAGATTGTTGAGTTGATAATGGTAAGCGGACCATTGCTAAATATCCCGCCGCCCGCTCCACCCGTCGAACCATTCCCCGAAACCACAACATTGGTTAGGGTTAATTCCGAACCGTTGCGAATACCGCCGCCGGAGCCTGAAAGGCCGCCGGTGATGGTTAGTCCGCTAATTGTCACACCTGAAGTTGGATTGAAACTACACTGGATCGCGCGGCTCGCGTTGTTGCCCGAAACTGAGATCACACCTGCTCCGGGCCCGTTGATAGTAACGCTGCGGGTTATGAAAAGCTCTCCAGTCGTCAGCGTGATCGTTCCGGTCAATCCCGGCTGGAAATTGATCGTATCGACAGCGTCAACGGTCGCGTTGGAATTCAGGATAGCCTGTCGGAGGCTTCCCGTACCGGAATCATTAAGATTCGTAACAACAAGCGTCTGCGCGGTCGGCTCGGACTGTTCCTCGTAGGCTCCGATGTCGGATCCGTCTCCGCCGGGCGCATTGTCATACCCCGCCAAGTTCCGTGGACGCGTCAGTCCGCGTTGGTCGATCGTCACACCCGAACCGGCATTGCTCCCCTTATCCACCCCCGGACTGCCCACGAGCAAAGCATGGGTCTGCGTCGGGCCGCCGTTGTTTGCGAGCGGGCCGAGGAGCGGATTCAATGGCGACGCTCCAGTTCCGCTTTGGTCGCCAGTCCCGCCAAATGTAAGGCTGCCCCTATTCCCAATCAAATTGAATCCGTTCGAGGTCACCCCCGTATTGCCACTGGCACCGACATCAGGCTGAGTTGAGTTGCCCCCGTTTGCGGCAATGATCGAGTTTTTGATCGTTACCGTTCCGTTTTCGCGATAGGCACCGCCTGCGCTTCCCGCATTAACTACAGAGTTGTTTGTGATCGTGCTGTTTATGATGGTCGTTGAGCCGCCGAATGTAAGAATCCCGCCTCCGTGGTTGCCTCCACCTGTTGAGGTGATCGAATTACCGCTAATAGTTGAATTCGTAACAGTCAACGTTCCTGAGTTGGCGATGCCGGCTGTCACACCGAAGCCGCCACTGTCACCGCCGAGCGTATTGCTTGCGATGGTACAACCCAGAATATTCATCGTTCCGACATTAAAAATGCTGCCCACACCTGCTGTGCCGCCGGTCACTTGGCAGTTCGATAGGTTTACGGTGCTCGACGAGCTCCGTGCGGCGATCGAACTTCCGCCGTCGAAATTGCCGTTTCCGTTTATCAGGCTCAGCCCGCTGATCGAGATCGTCAGGCTGCCAGTATCGACGCTGAAGTGGCGCCGAGCCCCGTTTCCAGACACCGAAATTAAGTTCGCACCCGGCCCATTGATCGTCACACTGTCGGTAATGGCTAGTTCGACACTTGTCAGCGAGATCGTTCCCGTCAAACCCGCCTGGAAATTGATAGTGTCGGAGGCGGGGCTGTTGGCGTTGGCGTCGAGGATCGCTTGACGCAGGCTGCCCGGGCCGGCGTTGTTGAGATTCGTTACGACAAACGTCTGGGGCGACGCGATATTCACCGTAAACGTCCCGATCGTTCCCGCCGCGACGAAATTGCCTGACGTGTCCGCGACCTGATTCGCCTGCATGACGATGTTGTAAGTGCCGTTGTCGTTAGCATCCCACGTGCCGCCTGGAGGCGTAAGTGTGTAATCCACTATTCTGTTCGTACCATTTATGGGCGGACCAATGAAAGAGATTGGCACCCCGTTAAAGCCGTTCGGGCCAGTAACGCGAATGTCGTTTGTATCGAGCGTGCTGACATTCACCGATACGTTATCCGAATAAGTAGCCGTCGCGGTAAATGAACTTCCGCCGCCGGTCGTCACATTCGACGCGCTGCCCAAGGCCGTCGGAGCTGTCGTGTCGCCGCCGGAAAATGTCACCGAATAATTGCCCAAACCGGTGGGCTCGACATGAAATGCGTTTGCGATGATCGTGTAGGTTCCGGTCGACGGCAAGGAGAACGTGCCAGATGTAGCCGGAATTCGAGAATCGCGGCCATTGAATCCCCCACCGCCGTCGTCGTCCTCGATCACAAATGTTCCGCCTGGAAAACTGCCGCTGTATAACCTGAGAACGGTATCAAAATTCCCCGCTCCGGCAGGCGATGTCATTCCGATCACAACCTGCTGGCCCGCGGTTCCGCTGAACGTATAGGCGTCGTATAGCGATCCGTCATTTCCGACAACAGCGCCGCCGGTGAGTACGTAGTGACAATCGCCCGCGCCCAGAGTACCGTTGATAGTCTGTCCCAGCGTTATAGGCGTCGCCGCGGTTGAGCAATTTGGCAGGCTCGCCGCCTCAAATGCCCCAATGTCGCTCCCGTCGCCGCCGTCAGCGTTGCCGATGCTCAGATCTTGCGGACGAGAAAACCCGCGTTGATCGACCGTAACGCCGCTCCCCGCATTGCTTCCCTTATCGAGCGCCGGACTGCCGCCGAGCAGTGCGTGAGTCAGCGTCGGCCCGCCGTTGTTTGCGAGTGCTCCTAACTTCGCATCGACATTGAGCTGATTTCCGGTCGTGGTTCCGGTGATGGTCGCTCCGGTCGAGTTGCCTATCAGGTTGTATCCCTGAGACACGACCGAACCGCTGATGTCCTTATTCGGCGAATTTGGGGCGAGGTTGTTCGCAACGATCGTGTTTCTCAAAGTGAGATTTCCGACCGCCGCTATTCCGCCCCCGGTGTTGTTTGTCGTATTATTCGCGATCGTTGAGTTTACTATCGTCGCGGTCGCAGTGTTCGTAAGACCGCCGCCCTGATCGGAAGCTGTGTTCCCGCTAATAGTAGAGTTTGTGACATTTAAAAAAGACTGATTGTGTATGCCGCCTCCAATACCGGCCGTTGAGGTATTGCCGGAGACGGTCGAGTTGGTGATCGAAACGGTTCCGCCGAAAACAAGAATGCCCCCGCCTAGCTGAGCGGTGTTGCCCGTGATAACCGAGTTCGTGATGTTCGTCGTAGCACCGCTATTATTTCTGATCGCCCCGCCGAAACCGGGCACATTTGCGCCTTGTAACGTTACACCGCTCAGATTGAAAGTACCTGACTGTGCCTCGAAGAACCTATTCCCGCCGTTCAAACCGCCCGCGATCGTCAGCAGATTCGCCCCCGGCCCCACTATGGTCAGGTCCTTGTTGATCGAAAACTGGCCGGCCGTTGGCAGAATGATGCGGAACGAATCAAAAAGCGACGAAAATACGATCGTATCGCCCGAAGCCGCTGCCGTGATCGCCTCGCGTAGCGTGCATTCGGCGGCGTCGCAGCCGCCGGTTCCGGGATCGGCGTTGGAATTGACCGTAAGTGTTACACCGCCATTGATCGCCAGAGTGTATGTCCACGGCAGAGCAGCATCGTCCACGCCATTGGCC
Organism: uncultured Chloracidobacterium sp.; assembly: GCA_964410495.1. Classification (GTDB taxonomy): domain Bacteria; phylum Acidobacteriota; class Blastocatellia; order Pyrinomonadales; family Pyrinomonadaceae; genus OLB17. The sequence goes on along the minus strand of CAYPGP010000012.1, from coordinate 45,150 downwards.
GGAGTGGCGGCGAAAGAGGTGACAACCGCAGTATATGTGCCTGCTGACAGGTTGGCGGTGATGCGGGACCGGCGATTCGACGAACCATTGATATCATCACTGGCAGTCGAACAATTGATAAGCGGCGAGGCCGGATTGAATGTTCCGCTATAGAGGACCATGAACGTGTCAGGGCCTGTGCCGCCACTTCCGTTCGGTGATATTGAACCGCCATCCGAAGTCTCGAAGCTGAGCGTTTTGCTCCCGGCGGAAGCTACAGTAAACGGTATGGCGTCATAGCGAGTCGTGGTACCCGAAAGGGATCCACAGCCAATATTCGGGCGATTAAATGTCGCGTCGCCCGTGGTCAACGTGCCGCTGACGAGGGCGTTCGGAGCGTTTAGGTCGAGGATGATGTCTTCTGTCTGGTCATCGGCGGGCGGGGTGGCCGCGGGCTGCGGTTGCGGCTCGACCGTTCGGGTGGCAGTTTCCGAAAAACCCAGATCGACGGCCTGAGCGATCTCGACCCGCCACTGGGACAGGCCAAAAGCCAAACCACTGATAACCAAAAGGCCTAAAACTACACGCAGATTGCTCATCATAAATCCTCTTACTCGCCCGGTTGATCGCTTTATCGACATTAGACTAACTCCCTGATTCTTCTCGCTCTTATTGGATCTAGGAATTCAATGTTCCAACGAACTCACCAATATCCCTTCGATCTCGTACAAACTGTCCTTTACAACAAACCCGCTTGCACCCGCGGCGAGGGCTTCGCTGCGAAGCTCTTCGTCGTCAAAGGCGGTCACCATGCAGATGTGTGCGTCAGGAAATTCTGACCTTATCTCACGTATTGCGGTAACGCCGTCAACGACAGGCATGTCCTGGTCCATCAATACCCAATCCGGTAAGTGCTCCCTGAATAAGTTCAGGGCCTCACTGCCGTCCGCGCCCTCGAAAACGTCGCTCGCCGACGCGGGCAAATATTCTCGCAGCAGCTGACGGATCCTAGGGTTGTCATCGACGATCAGTACTTTCATTTAAATAGAGAACCGGAATGTACACTGAGGGTAGTTGAGGAACAGGGATGTTGGAATTCGCAGTTCTACGTATTTTGCGTACGTAGAACTACGTATTTTGCGATAAGTGAATTTTGAGAGAAGCGTCGAAGAAAACGCGGATCATTACCGATCCCGTCAGAATTTTTGCGATAGAGCAAATTTAAGAAGCGAATGGCTGCCCTGAAGCCCCAGCTTCTGGCAGATATTCTCGCGGTGTTTTTCGACGGTTCGGGGGCTAATGAAAAGCTGTTCGCCGATCTCTTTCGTGGTTAGGTTTTCGGCGATGAGTCTGAGAACCCGAAGTTCCGTTGGGGTCAGATCGTTGATAGAAGGTTGTTTTTCGACAACGCCGAGAGCTCGTCGTGTACGATCGATCAGAAACGACGTAACGGCATGGCTGGCGTAGTGCCCGCTAGCGGCGACGGTTTTGACGCATTCGATGATGTCGGTTAGCGCGGAATCCTTCAGCACATAACCTTTTGCCCCCAGGTCTATCGCTTCGTTAAAAATATCCTCATCGCGGTGCATCGTTAGAAAAACGATCTCCGTTTTCAAGTTCTTTTCGCGAATCGCTCTGGCCGCGTCAAAGCCATTCATTCCCGGCATATCGACGTCGAGTAAAGTCACATCGGGTGAATGCTCCTCAACCGCCGCGACCGCCTCGCCGCCGTTCCCGGCTTCGGCAACGACCCGCAGCCGCCGATCCTCCTCGATCACCTGCCGCAAGCCCTGCCGCACTATAGGATGGTCGTCCGCGATCATGATGGTTATCACGTCCATAAGTTAAAAAACTGAAGCGAAGTCCCGTCAATCGGCTGGGACTGGTATCGATAATGCTATTGATGTTCCTGCACCGATCGCTGACTCGACCGTCAATTCGCCGCGCAGCAGCTGGGCCCTTTCTCGCAGGCCCGTCAGACCAAAACTCCGCTTCTCCGACGGTAAGTTTTGCAGATCAAAACCCGCCCCATCGTCTTTGATCTCGACCCATATACGGTTTTCATGCCGCTTAACGGTCACAGAAGCATTTGCCGCATTCGAATGTTTGATCACGTTGTTAAGAGACTCTTGGATAATACGATAAATGCTGATCTCTTCGTGCTCCTGAAACAGGCCGTCGATCGTGTCAATCTCGCTTCGAATGTCAATCACTCCGGAATACTTTTTAAGCATCGCACCGATGGCCTTGGTCAGGCCGAGCCGGTCGAGCAGTTGCGGACGCAGGTTATTGGTTATCTCACGAACTTCTTCTAGGGCTTGCGATGCGGACTCGGAAATACTACCAAGCTCCTTTGCCACACGTTCCTTGTCGTCGCCCTTGGTCAAACCGAGTGTGGCCCGGTTCTTTATGATCACCAAACTCTGTCCAAGCCCGTCATGCAATTCCGCGGCTATTCGTTTTCTTTCCGCTTCCTGCGATGTGATCAATTGCTGCGTAAATCTGGTCTGCGCGTCGCTGATCGCCCGTAATTGGCCGATCCGATAACGATAAAGCAGAAAAATAATTACGCATGCAGCGACGCTGATCAATACCGCAAACCAAAATGTCCGGTAGAACGGCGGCTGGATTCTAACGATTAGATTAACCATCTCGTCGCCCCAAACTCCGTCCACATTCGTAGCCTTCACTTTTAAAACATATTCGCCGCCCGGTAGATTCGAATAGGTCGCCGTCCTTCGTGTACCACCGTTTATCCAGTCATCGTCGAAACCCTCTAATTTCCATTGGTATTTCAGCTTTCGGGCGTCAGTCAGATCGAGCGCCGCGAAATCGAACGATACAACATTTTCGCGCCATGTAATGTCAAGTTCCTTTAGCTCCGAAATTGCCTGACCAAACCGAATGGATTGCTCGAAGATCCGGATATCCGACAGATAAATGGGAGGACTAAAATCGCTGTCCGACATACTTCGCGGATCAAATTTCACAAACCCGCGAACCGTGCCAAAGTACATTTCCCCAGTCTTGCTCTTGAACGCGGAATCGGCGGTGAACTCGCTATGCGTTATGCCGTCGTTTACATCATACGTTCGCATCGCCTTCGATCTTGGATCGAAGCGGACCAGGCCTTTTCCCGTTCCCAGCCATAAATTTCCGGTTGCATCATCGATAAGTATCGAGCCAACACTGCTCGATGGCAATCCGTCGATCTCGCCGAGATATTCGAAAGTTTCTGTGGCCCGAACAAATCTGGCAAGCCCGCTGTCCGATCCCATCCAAAGATTTCCTTCTTTGTCTTCGGCAATTGAACCGACCTCCAGGTCTCGCCGGATCGCTGTCGGGTCGTTTGGATCCGGTTCATAATTAGTAAACCGGCCTGTCACCGTATCAAATCTGGAAAGGCCCAGATTAGTGCTGACCCAAACCATTCCATAACTGTCCGCAAAAACAAGCCAGACGTTTTGACCAGGCAGGCGACCGCCGCTGTTGGGACCAAAGGGGTACAACGAAAAACTCTCAGTAGACCTGTCGAATCGGTTCAAACCTTTGCCCGTACCGAACCACAGCTCACCGGATCGCCCCTCAGCAATGCTTTGTAGGAGATAACCCTGATCGCTCGAATATTGTTTGACTAGTCCACTACGTCGATCGAACTTGAGCAGTCCTTTATAGGGCGTCCCTAGCCAAAAACCGCCGTCGGTGTCCTGTAGGACGGTCGTTACGACAGGGACGGCCGAATTCCCTCTCGGATCGCCGAGCGTTTTTACCGTCTCGAAGCGCATGGTCGTGAGATCAAGCTTATTCAGCCCACCCCGCTGGGTCGCTATCCACACTATTCGGTTTTCGTCTTCAAGGATCGAGTGCACATAATAGTCGTCACTCAGCGAGTTCGGATCCTCGGGATCGTGCCTAAATCTCTGAAAACGGTCCGCCTTCCGGTTCAGCTTGCTCAACCCGCCGACCGAGGTTCCCACCCAAAGCTGGTCATTTCGCCCGTCGGCGATAGCGGGAATGTCGCCCTCACCGAGACTTTTTGGATCTTTGGGGTCATGCTTATAGTGACGAAACCCCTCGACGTCCCTCGAGTAGCGGCTAACCGCCTTTTCGGTCCCGACCCAGATAGTCCCGTCGGCCGTCTCGCAAACTGAACGAACCCCGTTGTCCCTCAGCGACTGCGGTTTACCCGTTTCGGCCATGTAACGCGTGAACTCTTCTGTTTTGGGATCCAGACGCGTCAACCCGCCATCCAGCATCCCGATCCAAAGCATTCCCGCACGGTCACGTGTCATCACCCGAACAGGCTTCGTTATTACGCCTTTGGGATCAGCCGGCTCCACCTTGAAAACCTTTACGACATTGCCCGTCTGTCGATCAAATTTGTTTAGACCATTGCCAGCTCCTACCCAAAATCCCCCGCTCAAGTCCTCAGCGATACCGCGAAATCCACGAGCGCCGGAAAATAATGACGAACCGTAGTTCGTAAAGCTGTTAGTCGCCGTGTCGAACTTAGAAATACCGCCTTCCGTACCGATCCACAGATCTCCTGCCTGATCCTCGTAGAGCGTCCGCACCTCGTCGTGAACGAGACTTGTCGAGTTTGTCGGGTCGTTAGCGTACGAATGAAACCCGTCGATCGAGGGATCGAACCTGGAAAGCCCTTTGTTGGTCCCGATCCAAAGGTCGCCGGAGCTCGTTTCAAGGATGGCGGTCACGTAGTTGTTTGATATCGAATGCGGATTCTGCGGGTCGTTTTTATAGACGACGAAGCGATAACCGTCAAAACGATTCAATCCCCCGATGGTGCCAACCCATAGGAATCCTTTTCGGTCCTCGAGTATCGCGATGATCGTATTATGAGAAAGCCCGCTCTCCTGGCTGTACCGCTGAAATACCGGTATTGAGCCTTCGGAAATTCCGAAGGCGACGCCAAACTGCATAGCAGCAATGACGAGCATCCATGTGATCTTACGTATTTGCACAGATTGGAAAGAGTCAAGCGAATTATTGCATAAATCGCCGAAATCTCTGTGATATGGCAGCCGTCGAGTTAGTTTATTGCTTTTAACCAACTAAAATCGCACAATCGGTATCTAACATCGTAGGCACAAATAAGACTATGACCAAGTATTCTCTTCGAAATATCGGATTCGCTTTTTTTGCTTCGATCGCAATGCTGTTGAACGCGATCACATTGCCCGTTTTTGCTCAATCCAAGCCGCAAAAAGGAACTCCGCCGACAGAAACCGGAAAAAAGAATCAGCGCCCGACGCCGCTGACAGAGGAAGAGAAGAAGAAGCTCGAAGAGGAGAAAAAACGTCTCGAAGAGGAAAAGAACGCCATCATCGATCCCGAGATCGAAAAGGTTGAGGCTAACATCGTCAACGTCGATGCGGTCGTGATGAACAAAAAGACCGGGCAGATAATCTCGGGGCTGAAGAAGGAAAACTTCATCGTGTACGAAAACGGTGTCAAGCAAAACCTCTCCAGCTTTGCGACGCCTGAAGCTCCTATCACTGTCTCGCTGGTGGTCGAATACAGCAAGTGGACCGAGGTTTTCGGCTCAGCCGCAGGCGGCTATTTCGAGCCGGGAGCTAACGAGGTGATCAAGCCCGTCGCGTATTTTCTCTCGCGATTTATTAAACCGCCTAGTGACTACGCCTCGGTCATCGCCTTTGATATACGTCCGACCCCGATCACGGATTTCACGAACGATCCGAAGCGGCTGAACGAGACGGTCAACATATTGTTCAGGAACCGTCCCGCGTTCCGCGAGAATAATCTATTTGATGCCCTGAAATTTGCCCTTGTCGGTGGCGTAGGAGATTCGGTCATACTCGAAAATTCCGAAAACGAGAAGAGCGTTTACGGCGGAATGGTCGATGTTAAATCGAAACGCCGGGCGATCATCCTAGTTGCCTCGGGCATCGATACTTTCAGCAAAATAAACTACGACACGATCCGCCGCATCATCCAGGAATCGGGGGTGCCGATCTATATCATCAGCACCGGAAACCTGTTTTTCAAACGCTATGAACCCTATCTACCCGCAACCGATGGCCTGATCGGTCAGCCTGGCCGATTGACGTTCATACAAGCTCAGAACACAATGAACACCTTCGCCAAGGAGTCGGGCGGCATGCATTTCCCAATGACCTTCGAAAGCGAGACCCCGGGCTATCTCAACTCGATAAATTCTCTGCTCCGCAGCCAATACTCGCTCTCCTACGACCTGCCCGAAAAACACGAGCCCGGCAAAAAATATAAGCTCGAAGTCAAAGTCGATGTCGATGGCGACGGGACGACCGACGAAAGGAACTTCGTAGTTCAGCATCGCCCCTACGTCGCCGTGCCGAAACCAGACGAGAAGAAAAAGAAATAGGACCTGTTTTGGTTTCAGTAGACGATAATCCAGAATTGAGTGTCCCAATTCTCGTCGTCGTATGAGTTGATATACACGCTGACATCACTATCAACGAAATCGACGTAACCACGCAGCAGAAGGTTCGTCGCCATTGTGATTCGATTTCGCACCTGGATCGAGTAAAACCTTTCAGACGCGACAATTCCGGCCCCTAATGAAATTCTGTAACTTCCGGTATCGAGTCTCGTGACGGTGAAACCACAGCCTCCGGTCGATTGGCCGGTAACGCCGTTATAGCAACGAACGATGTATTGGCTCGCCGGGAGAAATGGGTTCACATACAGCATCGCTTTGGCAATCCCGCCAAAATTCCCCGGCTGAACTAGATTGCCATTACTATAGATTGCGGTCCCGGACGAATTCGAGGCATAAACGCCGTAACCCGTAGCCGAGAAAGATTCTCCGGTGACGCCTGTTCCGGTGGACGAAGTGCCATAAACGCCTGTTGTTCCTTCGCCCTTTACGCCAACACCTCCGGCTCCGGTTGAGACGCCGTAAACACCAGCAACGGAAGCATTTGTTGCTGATGAATTTCCCCGAACTCCTGATCCGGTCACGCTATTTCCGAAAACCCCATTGAAATTAGAACTCTGTCCCACCACACCGTTATTTCCGCCGTTCAAAGATACGCCCTGGATGCCGATGCCGGTTTCGCTTTCGCCGTACACGCCGAAGCTTCCGCCGGTGCTTCGTCCCCAGATTGCTCGGTTGTCGGTTTGCGCATACACGCCCGGCTGTCCCACACCGCCCTGAACCTGTAGTTTACCGGTCGCGAACGGCTCGGCACCGATACCAACGTTACCTGCCGTATTGATCGATATTCCGTTAGAAGGGCCCTGAACACCACCCAGGCCGTTGACCATCGTCAGTACACCGTTGTACCGAATGTCAGCCCTTGTACTGACGCTGGAGAATGTGATCCCGGTCGAGCTGTTCGGCGTTCCGATGTTTGTTTGAAAGCCAAAGTTTGGGGCAAACCTAACGACGCTCGGCATAAAAATCTCGCCCGCGGATTGTGAAATCAATGAATTCCCTATTGCCGTCGCTCCGTTCCAAAGCGGAACGGCGTTAGTTGTGCCGCTACCAGTAACGCCGCCTGCCGCACCGGTCGCCGCTATCGTCAACGTGTTTCCCGCGGGCGTTATGGTGATGTTCGTACCGGCCGCGAGCGTTACGTCATCTTTCAACGTGTTTACGCTTTTTACGACCTGACCCGCGCCGATCTTTTGTGCCGTCACTGCTGAATCGGCGATTTTCGCTGTTGTGACCGCCGAATTTACGATCGATGTAGCCGATTGCGTTCCGGTAACGTCACCCGCGAGAGAGCCGGTTAAGTTGACCGCCGTCGTCGCGTTTGCGACCGCTCCCGTGACGTTTGCACCGGAGATCGTTGCCGTCGTGATCGAGCCGGTGATCTTGCTTCCGGCGACGTCGGCGATCTTCGAGTTTGTTACGTTCGCGTCCGCGATCTTTGCAGTTGTTACGGCGTTGTTCGCAAGTTCGGTCGGCCCGACCCCGCCGGGTGCAATGCCGACGGTTACCGTTCCGCTGCTTCCGCCGCCAGTCAGGCCCGTTCCGGCCGTTACGCCGGTGATCGTTCCGCCACCGCCGCCGCTGCCTGTGTTGTCCGTATCCGGACGCCACTGCGCGCTTGCCGAGTCGTATTTCAACACCTGGCCGTTGGCCGGTGCCGTGCTCGCGACGTTTCGGCCCTGCAATCGTGCGACTGTCGATGCGGTTTGCGGGCCCGTTACGTCTCCGGCGAGGTTGCCCGTGAAGCTGGTAGCCGTGATCGCAGAGTTCGCGGTGTTTGCATTCCCCGCGTTTGTCGCAAAATCGGCCTGCTGTGCGCTGAGCGTCCTGACTGAATACGGCGATGACGTTATCTGCTCACGTGGAAAAAGCGCCGTGTACGACTCGCCGGCGTTGCGGCGAACCGATATTTCGAGATATCGTCCCGCTCCCGTAAACGGCGACGTGCCAAAATCGAGCTGGGCCGCGAATATTCCCTCGACCACGTTTACGTTCAAGTCGCTTATGGTCGAACCGATCTGCGTTCCGCCCGATGGAGCGTCGAACAGCCTAAACTGCAGCAAATAACTGCCGCTCGCGGCCGTTCCGCCGTCGTTCAGCTTCCCCTGATATTTGAACGCCGTCGTCTGCGCAGAACCGACGATGGCCGTATGCATAATGATTGCCGCAAATAAGCTCAAAAAGATCGCCCGCTTTTTCATAAAATCCTCCCGCAAAGCGACCGGACGCCCGAAAAAACCGTTGTTGGCCAAAGGCCGTTTGGCGCTACAATCGAGTTACGTTTCCTAGGACGTTTTCGATTTGTAACACGCTTCTTTCCGTCGCAGCCCGATCGCTTAAATACGATCTTGTCGGACGGGGAGCGATATGTCTTCGGGTTTAACTTCAAAAGAACTTCAAATTAACTTCAAAATGCGCGAGGTTGGCGAGCAAAAGATCTATGAGTTCGGTAATTTCCGGCTCGACGCGAACCATTTGCTGCTGTTTCGCGACGGCGCGCAAATGCGCTTGACGCCAAAGGTCGTCGAAACTCTGCTCGTCCTGATCTCCCGCGAGGGCGACGTCGTCACCAAAGACGAATTAATGCGCGAGCTGTGGCCCGACACCGTGGTCGAGGAATCGAACCTCTCGCAAAACCTCTACATGCTGCGAAAAGCTCTCGGCACCGACGCCGACGGAAATCCTTACGTAGAAACGCTGAGAAGGCGCGGTTACCGGTTTTGCGGTAACGTTAAATTTTCAAGTACCCCAGCACTAAACAGCACGACATCGCCGCGGCCATTTAAGGTCGACCGTGTCGCCAACATTTATTCCGTCGCGGAGTGGAGCGCCGACCGCCCCGTTATGCAACCGTCGCATCGCTTACGATGGCCGATCGCCGCCGTCACCCTGCTTCTCGGGATCGCATTATCGGTCGGTGCCTTTGCTCTCTATCGCGGCTCGGCAGATGCAGAAAAAGCCAATGAAGTATTTTCCATTCGTTCTATCGAGCGATTGACGACATCGGGCCGGACAAAGCTCGGAGCTCTTTCGCCCGATGGGCGCTACCTTGTTTTCCTTAGCGAAGATGCCAACGGCTCAAACCTTTGGCTGCGGCAAGTTTCGTCCTCGTCCGACGTTCGCGTGGCGGGGCCAATTACGAGCGAGATCGTTTGGGTCGATTTCGCACCTGGCGGCGACAGCATTTACTATCTCTCGCTCGACCGCGACAAGGGCGATACCGAACTTTTTCGCGTGCCGACGCTCGGCGGGCCGCCGGTTATGGCCGTGTACGATACCGGACCGGTCGGCTTTTCACCCGACGGCGGATCGATAGCGTTTGTAAGAATTTACGGCAACGAAACCCGTTTGATCGTCGCCAACGCCGATGGTACGAACGAGCGTTCGATAGCCGCAAAGAACGAACCCGAACGGTTCAAAATGATCTGGAATGCACCTTCGTGGTCGCCCGACGGCAAATATATTGCGTGCCCGTCGAGCCTAGGCGACTCGGCGGGCCAGTACGAGACGGTTGTCGCTGTGGATACGGCCACGGGAAGCGAAAAACTGCTTACGACAAACCGTTGGAGCGATGTCGGGCAGGCGAAATGGACGAAAGATGGCGTTTTCGTGACCGCATCCGAAACGGCTCCGTCCGCACAACAGATCTGGCAGGTTTCCGCTGTTGACGGTAAGACGTCGCGGATCACGCAGGACCTGAACGATTATTTCGCCCTGACCGTTACGCAAGACGGCACCCGGATCGCGGCGATCCAACAGCAGACACTTTCCGAGATCGCGGTCGGCACGGCGAACGATCAGCAAAAACAGATCGCCGCCGAGGTCGGAAATATCGACGACGTCGCTTGGCTGCCCGGCGGACGGATCGCGTACATCTCGGGTGCGACCAGCGAGATATGGACGGTTAACTCCGACGGCACGAACGCACGGCAACTGACCAGCGGTGCTCGAGCTTTTGCCGGTTTGACGGTTTCGCCGGACGGCGGCCGGATAGTTTTCTCGTCAACCCGCTCCGGCAAGCCAAATATTTGGGGCATAAACAGCGACGGCTCGGACCCAACACAAATAACCTTCGGCGACGATGAGACCTACCCGCAATTTTCGCCTGACGGCACGGTGATCGTCTTTCAACGCGGCGAATTCGATCCCGCGATATGGCGTGTAGCGCCTGGCGGCGGCGAACCTCGACGGCTGACGGAGAAAGCGGGTTCGCGTCCCGATGTTTCGAGCGACGGCAAACTAGTCGCGTATAGGTATTTAGATTCGAGCTTCGAACGCTCACGCTGGAGCATCGGCGTCGTGTCCATTGATGGCGGGCCGCAGTTGATGCGGTTCGATTTCCCGCCCACCTCCCTCGAGCGGTACGTACGGTTCGCCCCTGACGGCCGGTCGATCGCATTCCCCAATACAGTTAACGGCGCTTCCGAGATCTGGCTGCAGCCGCTCACCGGCGGAAACCCAAAGCGACTGACCGATCTCAACTCTTCAAATATTCAAGCATTCGACTGGTCCCGTGACGGCAAGAATGTCGCAACCATCCGAATAACCGTCACACGCGACGTCGTGCTGATGAAACGATAAAGGCCTTTTCCCTAGACAACCATCCGGGACTTTTAGCCTAAAAAAAGCCATTTAGCCAGAGACTACCACAGCGACGACGCGGCGAGGATTGGTAGAAATTGCGGTCGAAGATTCCGTACATCGTTACCGTCAAATTTTGTATACTAATAGATTGTCCTTATGAGCAGACGCATTATCGAAAGCTACAGGAAGAAGCTTGCCGCCGAAGAAGGTTACGTTATGGCGCGCGGCGGCGATCTGCGCATCGCTCTTTGTTATCCGAATACACACTCGATCGGGATGGCGAATCTGGGATTGCATACCATGTATGAGCTGTTCAATTCCATCCCCGGTGTCGCGTGTGAGCGCGTCTTCCTGCCGGACAGTGCCGAACTCGCAGAATACGAAAAGACGGGAACGCCGCTGATGTCTCTTGAGACTCAGTCGCGTGTAAAGAATTTTGATGTGGTAGCGTTTTCGATCTCGTTCGAGACCGATTACCTCAACATGGCGAAAATGCTCCAGCTTGCTGACATCCCGGTTTGGGCCAGCGAACGCGGCGAGGATCATCCGCTCGTGATCATGGGCGGAGCGGCTTCTTTTCTGAACCCCGAACCGATCGCTGAGTTTACGGACGTGATCGCTGTCGGCGAGGGCGAGATACTGGCACATCAGCTGATAGACGCGATCCTGGGAAGCGAGGAAGAGGAGTTTCGGCCCAATAAGGAAGACGTTTTGCTCGAACTCGCAAGGATAGGACGCGGCTTTTACGTGCCTTCACTCTACGACGTCATTTATAACGACGACGGAACGGTTTTCGATTATCTGCCAAGACAGATTGGCGTTCCGAAGCGTGTTGGACGGGCACTCGCGTCCGTAAATCCGAAGGAAGGAACGCTTCGAAGGGCCTTGAAACGAGGTGAGACGGAGCTCGCGGAATTCCTGGTTAATCAAGACACTTTCTGCCCGTCAACATCGATCTGGTCGCCCGAAGCCGAGATGGGCGATCGGCTTTTGGTCGAGATATCACGTGGATGCTCGCAGGGCTGCCGCTTCTGCTGGGCCGGTTACAACTACTATCCGCCGAGAGTTGTGCCCGCAAAGGACATCCTCGCGAAAGCAAAGGAATGGCGGCACAAGACGGACAAGATAGGCCTCGTTTCGACCGCAGTGTGCGATCACCCTGAGATATCGACGATCCTTCGCGAACTGCGGGCGATGGACTACCGGATCTCGGTTTCTTCGCTCCGTTTGGATCAGATCTCGGACGAGCTGCTCGACGCCCTGGTCGAATCGAAAGATCAGCAGATCGCGGTCGCTCCGGAGACGGGATCGGATCGCCTTCGCCGAGTCATCAACAAGAATCTGACCAACGACGAGATCGTCGATATCTGCGGCGCGGTTTTCGACCGTGGAATGCTGACCATCAAGCTCTACATGATGGTTGGCCTGCCGACGGAGACCGATGAGGATCTCGACGAAATGTTCGTCCTCGTCGAGCGGATCAAGGATAGAATGCTCGAAGCCGGCAAGAAATTCGGCCGTGCGGGCAAAATAATTCCCTCGCTCAACGGTTTCGTGCCAAAGCCGAATACGCCGCTCCAATGGGACGCGATCTGCGAAGAAAAGGAACTCAAACGACGCATCAAATATGTCTGCAAGGGCCTGAGCCGAATACCAAATGTCGAGGTCCGTTTCATGTCAGCGAAGATCGCTCACGAGCAAGCACTGTATTCGTCAGGCGACCGCACCGTCGCGAAAGTGATCAACGAAGCCGCACGACACGGCGACCTCAATCGTGCTCTTCGCGAAACTGGCATTGATGCTGATTTTCACATCTCACGTGATCGCAGTTATGACGAATTCCTGCCATGGTCGATAGTCGACAGCGGCCTTTCGTTCGAATTCCTTAAGACCGAACATGAAAAGGCCCGAGAATCGCTCTCGAGCCTTCCGTGTCCGGCGGTTGAAAAATGTACGACGTGCGGCGTTTGCCCCTCGACCTGGCTCGCGGACGCGCCCGAAGGGCTCATCCAGATCCAGCCTTTAAAGGTTCGCGAGGCGCTTGCCGCGGCTATTTAGTTTCTTTTTGCTGTTCCAGCAGGAATCCGCTTGGCGTAGCAGTGTGGTCGAAGACGTACTTGTAGTTGTATATCCCGAACGGCAGAATTCCGACTTCCTTGGTGTACGCGACACGTGCAGTTATTGAAGCGCCTGCCATTTTCACATCGAGAAGTGCATTTTCCGGGACGTGGTTAATTGAAAACGAGCGTTGAATACGCGCTTTGACATTATCAACCGGGCTCAATTTCCCAACCGTCGCCAGACCCTGAAGCACAGCCGTCTGCATGTCAGCTTTCACGCTCTCAGCCTCGTAGGCGACGGGCACGTAGTTATATCCGGCGTTGGCGACCAATAAAATGATCACTAGCGTTATAGCGAACTTTGTTCCGGCGCTTCCGCGCTCGGATTCTCGAAGAGTTTTGTTCTCGTTCATTGCTGTAACTCCTGAAAAAGTAGCGGCCAATAGATCAGGCCCATTTTTGCAGAAGCTTTTTGAGGACTTTTTGCACTGTCGTGCGGGGGATGTCTCTTTCGGTCAAAATCACCGGCTTGCCGATGTTCTTCAAAAGAATGAACTGAAGCGAACCGGACAGTTGTTTTTTATCGAATTTGAAGGCCTCAAAAACTTCGTTTCCGTCGATATTGGCGAGCGGCGGCAATGGGCCGACGCATTGCACAACATCGTCCAACAATTTTACAACTTTTTCATCACAAAGTGCAAGAGATTTTGAAAGCTCCGCGGCAAACAAAACGCCATAGCCGACAGCCTCTCCGTGCTTGAAGTATTTATAGTTCGTGACCTTCTCAAGAGCGTGTGCCAGCGTGTGCCCAAAATTCAGAATCTTTCGCGATCTTCCGGTCATATTGGACGCCGCTTCCCGCTCATCACCGGCGACGATCTTTGCCTTGAATTCGACGTTCGCGGCGATCAGGTCGATCAAGTCTTTGGCTTTGCGGCTTCGGTCTTTGGCCTTCGGCTTTCGGGGCTTTTGATCAGGCTTAAGTTCTTTTTCTGTCTCGATTTGAGATCTCAAATTGGGAATTTCAAATTCTTTCGAAGTCGAGGTCAGGAATTCATGAGTCTGCCCTAGCAGCGAGCGGCCCGAAATGGCACCGTGCTTGAGGATCTCGCAGAGGCCGGCGGTCAGTTCGCGGGAAGGAAGCGTCGAAAGCGTTTCGACATCGATCAGGACGCCGCTCGGCTGATGGAATGCACCGACAAGATTCTTGCCGAACGCGGTGTTCACGCCCGTTTTGCCGCCGACCGACGAGTCGATCATAGCGAGCAGGCTGGTCGGAATTTGGAGAAATGAAATGCCGCGGAGATACATCGCGGCCGCAAAGCCCGCAAGGTCGCCAACCACCCCGCCGCCAAGAGCCACGACCGCATCGGTCCGGGTCAATCCGGCCTCGGAGAAGGCCGTCAACGCTCCTTCGGCGGTCTTAAGGCTTTTATGGACCTCGCCATCCTTCATAAGGAAGCGCGAAACGGAAAAGCCGGCTTCGGTGAGCGAGCATTCGACAGCCTCGCCGTAAATATCGAAAACGGTCGGGTTAGAGACGATCGTTACCCGGCCGGGCTTTCCGTTAAGACACGCCGTCGCCCACGACCCGGCGCCGGACAGAAGCCCCTTTCCGATCTTTATCTTGTAAGCCGAATCGCGGCCGGCGATGCGGATCTTAACATTTGCCATCTCATCGAAAGCCCCGATCAGCCGAGACTGCCCTTGATAACTTCAGCAATGCGGGCTGCCTGCGATTCGATGACCGCTTGGTCTTTCCCTTCGATCATCACACGGGCGAGATTTTCGGTCCCTGAATACCGCAAAAGAAGCCGGCCTTGCCCTTCGAGCTCTTTTTCGACCTCCGAAGCTGCGTTGGATATTGCCGGAACTTCATCAAAAGGCCGCTTTTCGCCAACCTTTACGTTGAGTAGCGTTTGCGGATACGCGGTAAACCCTTCCACGGCCTCCGCGAGCGACACGCCACGTTCGCTGATCGCCCGAAGCAGCAGCAGAGCCGTCATCATCCCGTCGCCGACGAGGCTCTTCTCAGGGAGAATGATATGCCCGGACTGCTCACCGCCGACTTCAGAGCCCGTCTCGACCAGTTTTTCTAGCACATATTTGTCGCCTACGCTCGTACGCAGTAGGTCGATATCTTTTGACCTAAGAGCGAGCTCGAGCCCAATGTTGCTCATTACCGTTGCGACGACCGTCGAGTTTGCGAGTTTACCGTGCTTCTTAAGGTATTGCGCCAAGATCCAGAGCGTGGCGTCGCCATCGACATTTTTGCCCGCAGCATCGACAAACAGTGCCCGATCGGCATCGCCGTCAAAGGCAATTCCGATATCTGCCTTTTCGGCCAAGACGCGTTCGCGGAGGACATCGAGATGAAGCGAGCCGCAGTTCTCATTGATATTCCGTCCGTTCGGCTCATTATTTATGACAACAACGCCGCCGCCAAAATTCGTAAAGACGCTCGGAGCGAAAGCCGATGCGGCGCCGTTCGCACAGTCAATGACGAGGCGATAATGATTCAGCTTTATCTGACTGGCAGCCTCCGAAAGATGCGCCTGATAAGCCAAATGAAAGAACGCCTCGCTTTCGGCGTCGACGTCCGGAGTATCAGTTTCTGCCGGAACAAGTTCAGCGTATATGTCTTTTTCGATCGAACGCTCGGTAGCTTCGTCGATCTTTGTACCGGTAGGCAGGAATACCTTTATCCCGTTGTCGCGAAATGGGTTATGCGATGCACTTATGACAATGCCGGCGTCATATTCAAACTGTTTTGTGACATATGCTACCCCTGGAGTAGTGATAATGCCCGCGGATCGGCACTGTCCGCCTTCGGCAATGATCCCCGAAAAAAGAGCATTCTCGATCCAGGCGCCCGACTCGCGTGTGTCGCGACCGCAAACGAATTTAGGATCACGTCCGAGTCGCTCGCGAAAACACCTGACAAGCGACGCGCCAATAATGCGAACCGTCCGCTCATCCAGCGGAAACTCACCCGCAAGGCCGCGAATGCCATCTGTTCCAAACAGTTGTTTCATAAGGAACTGCCGCCGTAAATAGCAGCAAACATTAGTTATACCCTACCGTTTAGGGGCAAACAAGCTTAAAAATGCATAAGCCATATTTGTATAAGCAATAATTAATCGAAATCTCTTGACAACCGCTTAAAGTTTGCGAGAATCTTACGTGTGCGTTAGACCCGCGTCGCTTAGAAATCGGTCATTTCGAAGCAGCTCTCCAAAAGTAGTATGAATACACGAGCTTTTTTCGGCTTTGCGCTCGCCGCCGTCTCAATTGTCCCCGCTTTCTCACAAACGCCCGGTGCCTCGACGCAGACGCGGCCCGAACGCGTGATCGTCGCCAGCACGCTTCCGCCTCCGCGTCCGATCCCCACACCTACGCCGCAGCTAAAAAGCGAACCGACTCCGGTTGTGGTCGGCCGGGCACCGGGGCCAATGCCCGTTTCGCAGGCAAGCAACCTGACCTACAAAGGCCTCAGTTTTGCCCAGATAAAATCGAAGCTCGCGGAAGCTAAGCGCTATCTGCAGACCCGTCCGCTTACGACCGCCGCGGCCGAGCCGGTCGCTTTTCTGAGCCTGATCCGTGTCGCGTACTACGATTCGAAGGACAAGCGCGTGGACTCAGTTGTCATGGCGAAGGAACAGTTCCTGACGCCGGACGTCCAAACGATGCTGATCTCAGCGAATGGAAAACAGGTTACAAGCCGTACGATCCGCGGCAATGGCGTCAATACGCCGGTAGTAATTACGGACATGCAGGGCGAGACTTATCTGCCGTTGGTCGTGCAGTATCCGCGGGAGAATCGCGGAATATTTCAGGAAATGGCCTATTACACATCAACACATCCGGGCCTTGTAACGCCCGAAGTCGTAAGTGCAGGCCGATTTTATGTTCATAATGTGATCGAGATCGCCCGGGATCAACTAAAGAACAAAGGCTTCTTCATCCAACCAAAGATCGCCGATATAGCGGAACGTCTGGCAACGGTTGAACACGTTGACCATCTACGGTTTCGAACCGAGTTTCACCCAAACATTTACAACGACATATTCACGCTTTACGCACTCAACGAGGGGCAGACTTACCGATATTCCGTCAGCTCGGCCGGAGCGGGCGGCATGGTACAGATGATCGCCCCGACGTATCGCATGGTCCGCTCGCGCTTTCCTAATGCCGCCTTGATGCCCGATTTTGTTGAGGGCATGCGAAATCACGTCAACGCCACACAGGCTATGCTCCTCTACATGCAGATGACGTGGAATGACCTATCGGCAAGCCCGACCGTCCAGAATGCTTTGCTAACGGGCATCGCCACCCAGGAACACCTGATGGCCGCGGGTTACAATTCAAACCCTGCAAAGCTTCCCGGCTACATCAACCGCGGCGGTGCGGCCTGGCGTGAACTCATACCACGAGAAACAAAAATATATTTACAGATCTGGAATTCGCTTGAAAGTGCTGTGGCAATGGCGCCGAGAAAGCAATAACAAAGGTTTCGAATTCTTATTTTAAGAATATTCCCGCGTTCTGTGATCGCTACGATTTATGAGGATGAAACACCTATCTTGGAAACCTCGGCCTGGACATCTGCAAACTTCTTGTCCACCAAACTCGCGCCCGCAAAAAAGGGATCGTTAGATACCTCAAAGATAAATATCGGCGGCGGCAAGTAGTTTTGCATTGCTTCAACAGTCTCGAAATCTACCCTAGCCGTGTTCAATCCCCAAAGCGGCCCCAGAAAAATGTCGAACGCGACCGAAACGCGATCGATCTCGTGAAAATATCGGTTCTTCCTTATCTCCCTACCCTCGAATCGCTCAAAAGCTGCATATTCCGCATCGTTAAGGTACATTTCTGCGATCTTCGAAACGGTGCCGTGCGTCTCGTCAAACGGGAAACGCTGCTGAAGGATTCGCGTCCACGACTTCGAATAAGGATCGCGAATTTGCCGCAGCCTTATGCGAGTTTCTGCGATGTAATTATCGAAGATCTGCAAATGACTGCTCGCGGGTGTTAGCGGATCGGGGAGCCTTTCTACGAGGAAAAGCCGATGCAATTCGGTTTGTGCGGTTTTGTTCATTGTTGCCGAATTTATTATACTCTGCTTTCGATTTGTGAGGACACGAGAGACCTATGAAAGCACGTAATTTATTATCTCTAACGATCATCTCCGGCACGCTCTTCGCGCTCGGCTGCGGCGGTGCGGCGAACACGAATACGGCCAACACCAACGCTGCCAACGCACCGGCGGCGAATGTTGCGAAGAAAGATGAAACGGTAAATCAGGCACCGACGCTGTCGCCGGTTTTCAAGGCTTATTGCGAAGCATGGGCGAAGAAGGATGAGGCAGCACTGCGTAAGGTGTACTCTTCCGAGACGATCAAACTCTTCGAAGAGGATATGAAGGCGGAAAAGGTCAAGAGCCTGCTGAAGTACCTCGAGGACGATGCTGTTACGGGCAATATTTGTGAGATCCGTAATGAAACGATCACCGGCGACAAAGGCGTTGCCGAGATCAAAACTGACACCATGCCCAATGGTATAAAGATCGAATTCGTTCAGGAAAACGGTGAGTGGAAAATGACCAACCGCAGCCCGAGCGTCGAGGGCGTTAAGACCGCGGCAAACACGGCAACCGCTCCGTCGAACCCCAATCCCGCCGCGAACAAGGACAAGTAACCTTCGGCAACCTTTGATCACCGGGGCCGGCCGCTCATTCGAGCGTTGCCGGCCTTATACGTTTACTCGTACAAATTCTTCGAGCCGCGTCGATATCTCGTTCCTTACGCGAACGAACGTCGCCTGGATATCCGCTTCATCCCCTTGCACTTCCGCCGGGTCGTCGAAACTCCAGTGGATCCGCTTCGCGGGCCCGGGGAAAACCGGGCAGTTCTCTGCCGCGTTATCGCAAACGGTAATCACATAATCGAAAGGCTCGCCCAGAAACTCATCCAGGCATTTCGACCGATGCCCTGAAATGTCGATCCCGATCTCAGCCATCGCCGCGATCGCCTGCGGCCTGACGAAACTCGCGATCGTTCCAGCACTCTCCACCTCAAACCTATCTCCAGCTAAATGCCGCAGAAGACCTTCAGCCATCTGGCTGCGTGCGGAGTTTCCCGTGCATAAGATCAACGCCCGTAATTTTTGGCTCATATTTGTTCACTCGCAAATCCTTTTCGAAATCTCAACGCAACCCGGACCAGCAAAATAAGTGCCGGCACCTCGATAAGCGGCCCGATAACTGCGGCGAATGCAACGCCTGAGTTAATTCCGAAAACCGCTATCGCGACCGCTATTCCAAGCTCAAAGTTATTTCCCGCTGCCGTAAAGGCGAGCGACGTGCTCTTCGGATAATCCGCCCCTGCCTTTTTCGCAAGGAAGAACGCCGAGAAGAACATGATCGCAAAATACAGCACAAGGGGTATCGCGATCCGAACCACATCGAACGGGATCTCTACGATCACCTGCCCCTTGTAGCTAAACATCACTACGATCGTGAATAGCAAAGCGACGAGCGTGATCGGACTGATCTTTGGGATAAAGACCGTGTTGTACCACTCGCGGCCGCGAAGGCGAAGCAAGAAGAATCGCGTCAGCATTCCCGCAAAGAACGGGATGCCGAGGTAGATTAAAACACTCTCCGCGATCTGCCAGATATTGACGTTAACTTCGGCACCGGACACGCCAAATAGCGGCGGCAGCACGGTAACAAATATATACGCGTACACGCTGTAGAACAGCACCTGAAATATCGAGTTGAATGCCACAAGCCCAGCCGCGTACTCGGTATCTCCGCCGGCCAGGTCGTTCCACACAATGACCATCGCGATGCAGCGAGCGATGCCGATCATGATCAGCCCGATCATGTATTCCGGCTTGTCTGGAAGGAACAAGATCGCCAGAAAGAACATCAGTAGCGGACCGACGAGCCAGTTTTGCACAAGAGAAAGTGCGAGAATCTTGCCGTTGCGAAAAACCGACGGCAGTTCCTCGTATTTCACCTTGGCTAGCGGCGGATACATCATCAGGATCAGCCCGATAGCGATAGGGATGTTCGTTGTTCCCGCCTGAAAACTGTTGATAAAATCTGCCGTTCCCGGTATCAAATACCCAAGAGCGACGCCGAGAGCCATCGCCGCGAAGATCCAAAGCGTGAGGAACCGGTCAAGAAACGAAAGCCTCTTGACCGGATCCGCGATCGAATTATTTTCTGTAGTCATCGTTAAGCTTTTGCCGTGCAGCACGAGAATCCGGAGCATCGTGCGACAGTAGCGATCGAAGAACACTTGACTTCAGCAACCCGCTTGTTAAGCAATGCCAGATGAAGTATTCCGACCAGTCCGCTTCCGATCGCGACCTTAAGAGCGATCATCTCGCCCATCCAACCGTAACTTCCGAGAACGAGCGGCGACGAAAGATCCCAAGCCGCAAGAGGCTTTGATCCAAACAACAATGCAAATGACGCCACTTTTAGTATCGTTAGAACCACATGCAACGCATATTCCGGCGTCGAAAGTCCGCCGATCGATGCACGGCTGTCATTCTCACTAAAGACGTCAAGAAGTTCCGTACCAAGTGCCGCAGCCACGAAAAATGCTCCGGCCCACAACGCCCAGCCGCCGAAATTCTGGTAATAGAGCAATAACGCAAGCGGCACCATCGTAAACGCAAATACCATGTGCAGCTTATGCTCATACCGAGACTCCGGCCGGGTGTGGAGTTTGTACTTCCAAATGTGAAAGTAAAACAGGTCCACCGCTCCCAGCACCATGAACAGTTGCAGAAAAACAAAACTCGCAGTCACAAGGTGTTCCATTTCATCCCCTCCATTCTATCGCTCATTTACGCCTATGCATAATCGTTTAGGCAAAAATTTTTGTTAATTTTTAGCAGCAGACTGGCGCTCCCGCGCAGCAGACGGTGCTCGTTACAAAACGCCCTGCTCTGTCGTCCCATCGGATAACGAACTCCTCCCAGTCGCGCTCCATTAGCTTCCCTTCCTGCTTGGTGTGACATTTCGTCGGGATCGCACAGGTTCTGCGGCTTCGCCCCGGGTCTGTTGGGTTCGAGTAATTAGAATTAAGCACAGCCGCAACCTCCTTGTGATTTTGCCAGCCCTCCGATGCCGACTGGTTCGGGGACGCAGCAGCCGATAGTTTGCTCTGAAGCTTCAGGTAGGTTGTCTTTGAGAACCACGAAAACTTCCCACTCATTGCCGTCTGGGTCGTTTACCCAAGCCTTGTCCTGCAATGCGTAGCAGCAATCCGTCTGCATTTCGTCCCGCGGTGCGAGGCCTCTTTCTTTCCATTGATCGCGTAGCGCGATAACATCCTCCGAAGTTGCGACCTGAATGCCGAGATGCGACAACGCCCCGGGTCCGTCGAAAGCCACCTGATTCAACGTCAGATTTAGAGGCGGATTCTGGACATCAAACTTTGCGTACCCGGTGCGGACTTTGCTCGGTTCGATCCCGAGCATCCTCTTGTAGAAATCGATGCTCGTTTCGACATCTTTTACGTTGATCGCCAAATGTGCTTTTAATGTATTTATTGCGGTCATGATCTTTTCTCCTTTCTAAGTGTTTCCTTATCTCAACAATTACGCTTATCCGTAATTGTATTCCGAGATTACTCTCGAAAAACATTTATGTCAACACATAATTGAAAATTTGTTATAATTTTTTTATGGACGGTGGTGGAAAGCCAAAACTTGACGAATTCTTCGCGGCACTTGCCGATAAAACCAGGCTGCGGCTGATCAACCTGATGCGCAATGGCGAGGTCTGCGTGTGCTTTTTTGCGGAAACACTCGGGACAAACAACCCGAAGATCTCGCGGCATTTGGCATACTTGAAACGGGCGGGCCTTGTGGTTGCACGCCGCGACGGAAAATGGATGCATTACCGGCTTTCACATCCTAAGAATAAGGAGGCAGCGTTGCTTTTTGATTCGCTGCTAGAAACGCTGTCGCGGGACCCGGAAATGAAGGCCGATCTCGAGACGATGGCGAATGTGTGCTGTTCACCGAAATTCATTTCGATAGTTCGCGAAAAAGCGGCCTGACGCGTGAAATTTGGTGGAACTTTTGTTTTTAGCCCCTCGTAAAACCTTCATGACAAGGCGAGGGTTCGTGCTTTGTGGCTTTTTGGCCCGTGACGGGCAAGGTGGTTGCAGGAGATCGCGTTGGAAGCAGTAAAAACTGTCGCCGAATTTGACGGGGCCGACCTCGTCAGGCGTGCACGTGCCGGTGACGGCGCGGCGTGGGAGGAAATTGTCTCCGCGTTCTCGCGGCGGATATTCAACCTTGCTTACCGCTTCACATCGAACATCGACGCCGCTGAGGATCTGACGCAGGACGTTTTTATTCGCGTTTATCGGAGTCTGGAGCAATATGACTCCAAACAGGGCGATCTTTCGAATTGGCTCATGCGACTCGCCCGGAATTTGATAATTGACGATTACCGCCATCGCCAGCGTAACCCGCAAAACACGATGGCCGACGCGGTGGACGACCACCAATATCACCTTCGTGCCGCCGGAAGTTCGGCACACAAGGAGATCGAACGGAAAGAACTCGCGTCGCAGGTACAGGAAGGAATTGATAAGCTGCCCGAAGATCTGAGGACGTGCGTCATCCTTCGGGACATCGAAGAGCTTACGTATCAAGAGATCGTCGATGTGTTGAGAATCCCTGAAGGAACAGTTAAATCAAGGATCAATCGTGGACGGATCGAGCTAGCAAAGATATTAAGGCGAATGAGGGTTGTGACGATCTAACGTAAGAGTTTCGCCTTCAGGCGAGAGGTTTCCGAGGAAGTAATGAACGATCCAAAAGAAGAACAGCGAGAATCAATAGCCGGAGATGTTGCCGAGGTCGGTGGCGAGTTAGCGGTAGACGGAGTTATTGAAGGTGCGTTTGAATTAGCCGGTGCGGCTGGCGAGACTGCACTCGACGTCGCTGGGTCTCTCATCGGGGGAATATTTGACGGAATCTAATGGCATTTCTAGCGTTTGCATCGGATTCGGTCTTGAGGGGCGTGGTTTATATATGCTGGTTTGTTTTCAATGTCCTGGTCGAAGTTATTCCAGGATTGCTCGCGGAAATAATTGGCGAAGTACTGTTAATCATTATCGGAGTTCTTATCTTAGTCACAACATATGCGATTCTCAGGGCAGTGGCTTAAGTCGACATTGATATCACAAGGGGTTAGTAATGATGTTAAAGGAGCAGGAAAACATAATTAATTGTTCGACGTTCGAAGAACTGTTGACCGATTATCTCGACAAAACGCTTGAGAGCCGTGCTCACCGGTCGGTCGCGGCACATGCTTTGGCGTGCCCGCTTTGTCATTCCCTGCTCAACGATGTAAAGGATTCGCTCGAAGTGTGTCGCCAGATCTCGGCACCGAAGGCTTCGATGACACGCCTTGAAGCGCGCGTGCTTTCGATGACGATGCCGGAAACGGCGATGACGTGCGAAGATTTCGAATCGCACCTGACCGATTATCTCGACGGCTTTTTGCCGGCGGCGGCTTTCCATCGCTGGGAACGCCACGCGGCCCTTTGCAATGCTTGCGAAGACCTGCCGGGCATGGTTGTCCGCTCCATCGCTACACTTTATACGTATAAAACTGAAGAGCTCGCAGTCCCCGCGGGCCTTCACGAAAGGATCTTGAACCTGACGCTTGGCACCGAAAAGGCCGCAGAGGTCAAACCCTCGTGGACCGCACAGCTTGGCGAATGGATCCGCAGCATCGGTTTCCCGGTCCGCATTCCGCAGCTTGCCCCGGTTGCGATGATGATGCTGTTCGCATTCTTCATGGTAAGCCAGACGGTTTCGGCCGACGGATCGCTCTCCGGCGTCTATCAGGAAAGCGTCGAGCTCGCAAAACAGACCTATCAGCAAGGCGCTGACGCATGGAACGGCAAACCCGTTAGTACCGAACAGGCACCTAACCAGGAACCGGTCACCGGCACCGTACCGGTTTCGAACGGGGGCGATAATTAATGAATTGTTCTTATCACAGTCAGAATGCGGCCACAGTTAGCTGCAACGGATGCGGAAAGGCACTCTGTCCGGCGTGCGATCACCGGATCAAGGGCTTTCCGTATTGCCAGGACTGTATCGTTTCGGGCATTGACCTTCTGCGTCAACAATCACGTTCGACAGGCAGCATTCCGTTCGTTCAGAAGCGCACGTCCCCATGGGCAGCGACTCTTCTTTCCTTTATCTGTCCGGGACTCGGAGCGGCTTACAATGGCCAGACGGTAAAGGCACTAGTTTATTTCGGTATTTTTATCGGACTGTTTCAGATGGCTCTGCTTACTGGAACACCGCTGTTCCTTTTCGGCATGATGGGCATGTGGGGCTTTGCCGCACTCGATTCGTTCCGTACCGCTCAAATGATCCGATCGGGCCTGACGCCGGATGTTGCGGATGATATCCTCGTGCGGCGATTTTCGGGAAATCCGAAGCTTTGGGGTGGCGTGCTGCTCGTTCTCGGTTTCGCGTTCGTTCTGCAGAATTTATTCCCGATGCGCGGGCTTTTGCGCGGCCTGCTGCCGCTGATGCTGATCGGCCTCGGCATCTATTTGCTCAAGGGCTACATTTTCAAACAGAAGACCGACGACGCAAGTTGGAATCGCGCGTCGTCATCAGCTAGCTTTGCGCTGTCAAATCCGCGCTATAATGAAGCTGATTACAATGCCCAGCAGGGTAACTACGCCGACCGGTCGCGAAGCGGCAGTTGGAGAGACGCTTCTTAAGGAGTTTTTAGGTGTTATGTTAAAAGCTACGTCAATCGTCGGCAGCATTGCAGCGATCCTCGCACTTGTCATCGTCCTTCTCAAAGCCCTGGTCGGCTTTGTTGGATTCATCTCGATGGCGATCAAGGTCCTTATCGTGCTTGTCTTCATCGCCGTTTTTGCGGGCGTCGGATACATGGTCTTTCGCGCGTGGCAGAGCGGTCGCAAACGCGATTAACGGAAAGACCTCGAAGACGGCAATTCGTTATGCAGGGCATTTGTCCTATTTATACTTGCCTTTTGCCGTTAGATATGTTTCTATTACAATTCCGGTAAGTTAAATTATTAGGAAGTTATAATTTATTCCCCCACGACGGCAGGCGTTTGTTCCGTAAGGTAAACGCTTGACTAGGTTTCGCGTTAGTCGCTCGCGGCTATTCTTGCGTGATTCCAAGTATGTGCAACCGCTGGATGTTGCACATGCGCAAGATCATTAAAAGGAGCTTTACAGCATAATGCAGAAAAACGATAAGTCGTATACTTTTCTTTTATCGCATAAAACAAAATCAAGCATTTATATTAAACGGGTAGCGGTTCGTAAGAGCTATCTGCATTTTGGAACGGTTGGTATTTTATTAGTATTTGGAATTTCCGCTCTCTCTATCGGCATGAGCGGCATTGTTAGAAACGCGGCCTTTGCCGAAAAAGCCGCAAGCCTTTCTCCCGCAGCACAGTTAGCATCGCCTCCCGCTCAACCTCAGAAACAATCAGAAACGATCGATTACACGCGTCCACAGGCACCTTCGGAACTCGCATTTAACAGCGGCGGCCCGGAGGACGGATCGAACGAAGATGGTGAGGATGAAGCAATTGAAGCTCAATTGCTGGACATCCGCCGTGGAGCAAACCCGGCGAATCTTCCGGCGATCTGGCCTCACCTCGGCAAGATCAACAACGAATTTGGTTTTCGCCGGAATCCGTTCGGCGGACGCACTTATGAGTTTCACGCCGGCATGGATATCGATGGCGAACGCGGCGACATCATCGTCGCACCGGCGAACGGCACCGTCATCGCGGCCGGCTACAAAGGCGGCTACGGCAACATGGTCGAGATCGACCACGGCAACGGCCTCGTGACCCGCTACGGTCATATGTCGAAGATCGACACTGAAAACGGGGCAACCATAACCCGCGGACAAATGATCGGCCAGGTCGGCTCGACCGGTCGCTCAACCGGCCCGCACCTCCACTACGAACTTCTCCTAAACGACAAAGCGATCAACCCCCGTCACTTCCTCCCAACGGAACCGACGGACCTGACAAAGCTCGTTAAGAAGTAGTTTTTTGCAAACAACTAGACAAACAAAGGCTGCCCGAATGGCGGCCTTTTTTATTTCGGCAATGCTTCCATTCTATTCTCCCCTATTGTCTATTGGTGATGGAGATTAACATTTCGGACAACGGTCGAGGCCGTTTTCCCAACCAATTACGGGTTTGTAATGCTATCAGTTATACTTCCATTACTGAAATTTAACAAGCTATTTTCGAACAAGGATCCCGTTATGAAGCTTAAACACAACCGTCTTATTTCACTGTTAATGATGGCCGCCATCGCGGTCTCGACGTCTTCGTTCGCTCTCGCCTTTGACGAGGGCATGTTCGCTCCTGATCAGGTCGCGAAGTTGCCGCTTGGCAAGCGCGGTTTGAAGATCAAGCCGACGGATATTTACAATCCGGGCGGCGTTTCGCTCAGCGATGCCGTGATCCGGCTTTCGATCGGGTGTACCGCTGAATTTGTTTCGCCCGAAGGGCTCATCTTGACCAACCATCACTGCGGTTTCGATGCATTAGTAAAAGCTTCGACTCCTGAAAAAGACCTGGTGGAGACCGGTTTCCGTACCGACAGCAAAGCCGGCGAGATCCCGGCTCAGGAATACTCGATCTTTATCACAAATCGTGCGGACGACGTTACGGCACAGGTGAAGGCCGGAACGGACGGCCTTTCGGGCGAGGCCTTGGCGGCAAAGATCAAGCAGAATACCGACGCGCTTCAGGCCGCGGAGCAGGCAAAGGCGAAACCCGGTGCTACGGTTCGAATCCAGATGCTGAACAACGGGTTCTTTTATTATTTGTACGAAACACAGCAAATAAAAGACATCCGCGTAGTTTACGCACCGCCGCGTAACATCGGCGTTTTTGGAGGCGACCCGGACAATTTCGAGTGGACGCGCCACACGGGCGATTTCACGTTCCTGCGTGCCTATGTGGCTCCTGACGGTTCGCCGGCGGCTTATTCGCCTAACAACGTACCGTTCAAACCGAAGAAGTTCCTCACAATGAATATCGGCGGTGTAAAGGAGGACGATTTTGTTTTTGTCATGGGCTATCCGGGCGGCACGACGCGTTATCGCGAATCGCAGTCGATCGAATACGCTCGCGACGCAAACTTCCCTTTCCTCGCTTCGTGGCTTGCCGCCCGCAGCAACGCGCTTCGGATGATCGGCGAGACCGATGAAAAGAAACGCATCGAATTGCAGTCGGACATCGCGAATTTTGACAACTCATTCAAGGTCTTCGACGGCGGCGGCCTTCGGCTGCGTCGCTCTAATGTCGTTGAGCAGCGTATCGCCGAGGAAGCCCGATTCACAAAATGGATAAGCGAAAATCCGGAACGCCAGCGTAAATACGGGACCGTTCTGTCTGAACTAAAGACTCTTTCCGCCGCGTCGAACCAGTTCGCGAAACGCGATGTGATCGTGCGCCGCATTCCGGATCCTTCAACGATGCCGATCTTCACGCAGGTTTACACTGCGGTCAACGCCGGCAAGATGCTGCCCGACAACGAAAGGGCCGCTAAGCTCGAAGAGATCAAGAAAGCCATCGCCGACCGCGAGCCGATCTACGAACGAGAAATGCTCAAATTCTTCCTGCGTCAGTTCGCCCAGCTTCCGGAAGGCCAGAAGTTTGAGTGGGCGGAGAACTTTTTCAAGGACAAGGGGAATCGCCAGGCTGCTGAGACAGCGTTCGCGAACAACATCGCCGAGGGCAGCTACTGGAAGGCTGAAACCCTTGCCGCCCTTTACGGCCCGCAGACGATGGACTATCGCCCGGAACGCGACGACGTTAAATCGTTCGCGGCCGCTCTCGCGAAAGCTCGCAATGAAGCGACTGCTCGCTCCAACGAATTCGCATCGAAGATCGACCGGCTCCGTTTGCTTTATCAGCAAGGCCTCGCCGAAATGCGCGGCACCGCGGTTTATCCTGACGCGAACTCGACCCTGCGTTTTTCATACGGAAACATAAAGGGCTACAGCCCGCGTGAATCCGAGTTTCGCACGCCGTTTACGACGATCAAAGGCATGCTCGAGAAAGACACTGGCGTCAATCCCTTCGACGTGCCGCAGAAGTTGAAGGACCTGCATGCAGCGAAAGACTTCGGCCCGTATGGCCAGGGTGACAGCGTCGTAGTCAACTTCATTTCGACGACGGACATCATTGGCGGCAACAGCGGTTCGCCTATCCTGAATGGCAATGGCGAACAGGTCGGTCTGTGCTTCGACGGCAACTACGAAGGCCTAGGCAACGATTTCTACTACGATCCAGACAAGAATCGCACCATCTCGGTCGATATTCGCTATGTCCTTTTCATAACGGAAAAGTTCGGTAACGCGAAGTGGGTAGTCGATGAAATGAAGATCGTCGGGAAGAAATAGGTAGGGAGCCGCTGAAAGGCACAAAAAGCACGAAATACCTGGTCTGAACTCCGGTTATTTCGTGCTTTTAGTATTTTCGTGGTCAGATCAGATCTCGGTTCCGTCCGGGATCACAGCATTTTTTGGAACTATGATTATACCTTCGCGAATATAGACCGATCTGTCGGGAGCATCGTAAGTTTCGATATTGTTGCGGTTCAGCAGCTTTACGTTGCGGCCGATGCGGACGTTCTTATCGATGATGGAGCGCCGGATGATGGTATTTTCGCCGATGCCGATGTTTGGTCTTCCTGTTTCGATATTTGAACGGATCTCGGAGATAGACTCAAATACATCTGAGCCCATTACGATGGACTGATCAATTTGAGTGCCAGCGTCGATGCGGCTGCGCAGCCCAATGATCGACTTGCTGACCTTAACACCGTTGAGAATGCAGCCTTCGGAGACCATCGAAAGGTCGATGTCGCAGCCGATCAGTTTGGAAGGCGGCAGATAGCGGCTGCGGGTGTAGATCGGTGCGGTCGCGTCGAAAAAGTTGAATTTCGGCAGCGGCGAGGCAAGTTCGAGATTCGCCTCATAAAAGGCCCGTATCGTCCCAATGTCTTCCCAATAATCCTTGAACAAATGGGCCTGAACCGTATATTTCTCTATCGCCGAAGGAATGATCTCCTTACCAAAATCAACCCACGATGTGTCGGTCTTCAGGAGTTCCACCAACTTTGCGTAATTGAAAACGTAAATGCCCATCGAGGCTAAGAACGGCCGCGCCTGAGCCTCGTCCGCGTTTAGGCCGAAGTTGGTTGTATCGACCCGCATCGCCTCGAGGGCATCGCCTTTTGGTTTCTCCTTGAATTCGACTATCTCGCCTTTTTCGTTGGCTTTGAGCAATCCAAATTCCGGAGCTTCATCGGGGCGACACGGAATGACCGAGACCGTCAGGTCGGCATTAGTTGAGAAATGCCGGTCGAGAAATTTCCGATAATCCATCCGGTAAAGATGATCGCCGGAGAGGATCAGGAGCGTGTCGACACGCCAGTCGCGAAGGTGCGGCAACATCTGGCGGACGGCGTCGGCCGTGCCCTGAAACCACTCGGGATTGTCTTTCGTTTGTTCCGCGGCGAGCACTTCAACAAAGCCGGACGAGAAGCTCGAAAAGCGGTAAGTCCGTGATATATGACGGTTTAGCGACGCCGAATTGTATTGGGTGAGGACAAAGATCTGCGTGATCTCAGAATTGATACAGTTCGATACGGGAACGTCGATCAAGCGATAGTTCCCCGCCAGCGGAACGGCCGGTTTCGAGCGCTCGCTCGTCAGCGGGAACAACCGCGAACCCGCACCACCACCGAGAATAACCGCGACGACGTTATCGTATTGGCCCATATTAGGATAGTAAATTGTTGATAGTTAATAGTAAATTGGTCAACCCAACTTTTGAGCAGCGAGATTTCTCACCGCATTATAGTCCATTTTCGCGACGAACCGGCGAACTAGAGGGCGGCGATTTCGTATTTACTATTAACGGTCAACCGTTTACTATTTCTAGAAGTCGATGTGGTATTGGATCAAAGTTTTAACCTTAGTTTTTGTCGGTGCGATAGTCGTTTGGCTCGCGTATGAGCTGATCACGTTTCCGTCGATCTCGCGGCTGCGAACCGAGAATCCGACTACCTCGTCGATGATCGAGTTTCGGCTTTCAGAAGCCAAAGCCGAAGGGAAAGAGCCTCGAAAGTACATGATCTGGATGCCGATCGAGCAAATCTCACCGAATCTGCAAAGGGCAGTCCTCGCCGGTGAGGATTCACGGTTTTTCCAGCATAACGGATTTGATTGGGATGCGATTCAGGCTGCTTGGGACGAAGCTGTAAAAGAAGGTGAAAAGGAAGCCCGCGAGGAATGCGAGGCGGAAGCAAAGGCCGCCGGCACGCCGAAAAAAGACTGTAAACCGAGCGAGGACGACTGGATCCCGCCGATGCCTAGCTTCAAACGCGGAGCCTCGACCGTAACGCAGCAGCTTTCGAAGAATCTATTTCTCTCAGAGGATCGCAATTTCCTCCGCAAAGGTCGCGAGGCCGTGTACACATACTTCCTCGAACGTGAGCTGAACAAGAAACGCATCCTCGAGATCTACCTTAACGTCATCGAATGGGGCGACGGCATCTACGGCGCCGAAGCCGCCGCTCGCACGTATTTCAAAAAATCTGCCTCTGATCTAACCCGTGACGAGGCCGCATTTCTCTCAGCGATGATCCCATCGCCGCTAAACATCTTCAACCCCGCAAAAAACCGCAAACGCGTCGTCCGCCGGCAGAAAGTTATACTTCGCGGGATGAATTCGATCAAGCTCGATTTCGCCAGCAAGTAGCGGCTCTCAGTTCCTCCGGTAGTCGCGTCGCCAGGGAGCTTTACCGCGCAGGATGTTCGCAAAACTGGTCGTCGGCGTTAAGATGCTTCGCAGCATCTTTATCACGATCCTATTTTTGACCTTCCTCTCTATCCATTTATTGAGAACGAATTTATCCATTGCGTCCTCGCCAACAGTCCACGCGACGCCTGCGATCGGGGTGACGATCATATCGCCATATGTCAGCTTGCTCTTATGCCGGTCATAAAGATGTTGCCCGATGTTGCCAAGGGACGCTTCGCTAAGCGGACCGATCTCGAACTGTGTGCTCCATACGGTTGCCCATACGAGTGACTTGACACGCGTCTTCCAGTACCTTTTATTCAAGCCGTATTCGACCGCTTTGGATCTGCCGCTGTTGTTGATAAATATCCTGGCAGTGACCGCACCCTGCATCGGGTGAGCCACGTAGTCGGTAAATAATCTGCCGCCGTCATACCACCCGTGCAGATTCTCGACGGATTCCTTCCAATCCCGAAAAAAGGGGCCGTTGAGTTCAGTACGCGTCTTTTCTTCGGTCATGCGATAGCCATGCTGAATGGCAAGGAACAATCCAGACTGGATCATCGCTCCCCGCCAGTTGAAGCGGTCAGCTCGCTCACTAATGTCACTAGCCTCGCCGCGAAGCGGATCGTCCTTCGTCTTGATGTGGTTAGGCAATCGAACGAACTTATGGAACTTAGTATTACTTTCGAGCTCGGCTCTAGCAGCGATCTCGGCGAACTTCGGTTTAAATGGCTTGACGGCGTATGCCGTTTCTAATTCATCGGGCGTCGGCCCTACGGCAGGAGCAGCGTCCTGGGCCATAGCCGGCACAATCATCAGCAGAATGATCGGGATAAAACCCTTCATGATAACCTCCGTGGCCCGCTACAGATTCCGTCGAACCAACGCCCTTTGTACAAACAATCTGCATGCCAATCTCAAAATCCGTCAACCTGTCTCGCGGCCTTGTAAATACTGAGCTGCCGTACGAAACGTGTAACTGACGCGTGCCGACGCGCGGTAACCTTCACACCCTTCGTGGAAAATCTCACGAAGTGAAAACTTTTCCGGGATGATAGTTTTCTCGGTCTTCCTCCGCATTCTTAAGTGAGCGGCGAGGATGGTCGCAAATTCAATAAAAGTCAGGAACGGTCTTACATAAAATGAAACTCAGGAATTTTCTTTCATCGATAGCAGCAATGGTAATTCTGGCGAGCATCGCCACGGCACAGATCGGCGGCGGCCCGGGCGGCGTTACCACACCCTCGATCACATTCAACAAACAGGCGTTCGATCAGACCATGAACGTAAATCTCGACGGTAACGTCATGGGCTGGCAGTACGTTCTGATCAAGAAAGGCCAGGTGGTCAGCGAAGACGCCGGCGGCCTGGCACAGAACGCGGCTGACGGCAACATCCCGATGACCGTCAACACACCTTCGAACATCGGCAGCGTTTCAAAGTTTCTTTCGGGCACAGCAATGCTCGGCCTTATGCAGAAACCGCAGACGATCTCGCAGTACGACAACGGATTAACTCTGAATCAAAAGCTAAATCGCAAGATTGCGACGGTCATGCCGAACG
This sequence comes from uncultured Chloracidobacterium sp., assembly GCA_964410495.1. Taxonomy (GTDB): domain Bacteria; phylum Acidobacteriota; class Blastocatellia; order Pyrinomonadales; family Pyrinomonadaceae; genus OLB17. Next base: position 12,619 of record CAYPGP010000012.1, on the reverse strand, counting down.
CGTGGACAAACGACTTGATGTTTGGCGTCAGCAATATTTCGTTCCGTCAGATGCTGTCGCACCGGACCGGCTTTGATACGGATAAGGCCAACAACCGAACGGTGCTTGGATACCTGAAAGACGCCGACGGCTTTCTTCTTTCGCAGTTCGACGACCGTGAATACGCGAATATCAACTACGTGCTCAACGGCTATTTGCTGAACGCTTATTCGAACTCGAGCTTCAAACAATCGTGGAACAATGCACAGGCTATGTACGGCTGGTCGGATGCACAGACCGACGCGATGTATCGCCAGGCGATGGGTACCGGCATGCACAATCTGATGAAGACACGCATCTGGGACAAGATGACGCCAAAGATCTCCCCGAATTGCGACGCAGCGAACACTCTACAGAACGTTGCCGCCTATGGTTACGATTCCGCGAACGACAACACCGCAGGTCAGATCACGAGCTCGATCGACACTCAAGGGCACTGCGGCGGACACGGCGGTTACTACCTTTCCGGCCGCGGACTGGCGAACTACCTGGCTCACTTCGCCGCGACCGATCTGATCGTCAATCAGGAAGCCCGTGACCTAATGCACACCGACAACATGGCCCCGGCAGACAAGCTGGTCTGGAGCTTTAACCGCTCGAGTGCCTACTTCGGCGATAACTTCGGCATGCCGAACGTTTCCTGGACCAACGGCGTCGCCGGAGGCTGGAGAACGGTCGTGATCAAGTTCCCGTTGGACTACTACCTGGTGATGATCACAAACTCGCCAGACATCTCGGCTGACGGACTTCGCGGTATCGGTTTCCAGGCATTCCGCGACGCGACCGAACATAACTTCAACTGATCGCCGTAGAACGGTAAAACGAATACTATCAGAGACACGAACAAGAATTTCTTGTTCGTGTCTTTTAGCATTCGACAATGCTCATAATTTGGGAATGCTATCCGAACGGAACTATTTCCGGACGACGGGCTTGCGGGACCTTGTGTAATTTTCGCGGGCCTTGACAGCAACGCCATCACGGTCGACTCGAACCTTCACCGAGCTGGTTTTGCCCGGCGAGCGCTCTTCGGATGGGTAATAGCCGACGCTGTAAAATTCGCGTAGTTCTGAGGCGATCTTCGAGTAGGCGTCAGCAAGATTGCCCAGGTTCAGTGCGTCGTATTTTGTTCCGCCGGTGCGAAAGGCGAGTTGGTCAAGGTATTCCGCCGCTTTTTCATATTCCGCCTGCGTCGTACCCTGAGTTCCCGGCATCGCGATCGTCGGGATAAGGCTAGGGATCGGGTCTTCCTTCGTCGGGATCGATATCTTCGGCTTCTGGACGATAGGCACATTGCTCATGCTCTGAACGTCGTTGAATGTATCGTACCTGATCGTGTAAATGATCGCTTCCTGCTCCATGGCATCGTGCAGGTTATTCATGTCATTCGCACGCCGGCTGGTCGTATCGACGCCGTCGCTGAAGAGGATCACGGCCTTTCGCCCTTCGATACTAGCGAGTCGATTGTTGATGACTAGATCGATCGCTTCATAAAGGCTCGTACCAGTAGATATTTTTGTTGAGCGTATCGCCCGATAGATCTCCTTGCGGTCGCTCGTCGTTTCACAATTCACGTGAACGTCACCATCAAACGAGACGACCATCACTTGGTCCTGCGGCCGCAACTGATCGATGAACGCGATTGCTGCAGATTGAATGTCTGCGATCTTGAATTTCGTCGAATAGCTCATGTCGAGCACGAGCGCGACCGTGAAAGGCTCGTTTTCGTTCGAAAACATCTCGATCGTTTGCTCACGGCCGTTCTCAAAGACCTTGAAATTCTCTCTCGTCAAGCCGCTCATGAATCGGCCTTTTCGATCGAGCACTCGTACAGGAACGGTCACAAGCTGCGTGTTTACCTTAATGATCTCGCCGTCATCTGCCTGATTTCCGGCAGGCGGGATCGGGGTCGGCGTGGGGATCGGCGTGGGCGCTGCCTCAGTTCGCTGGTTCTTTTTCCCCGTTGTTTGGCCTTGATCGCGTCGCACCTGGCCGTAAACGGTGGTCGCAGCGAACACGGCTGAAAGAAAGAAAATGGCGAGGAAAACGGATCTCATGGGCTATTTTTCTGTTGCTTCGATGCTCGATAGAACAATTAAAGATGCAAAACAGAAAAAATGGAAGCGGCGGTATACCACTTCCATTTTTATTTTCTATTCGGGCTTAGGACTAAACGCCAGGTCTATTCCTATCGGTCTGCCCGACTATATAGCTGTTCTTTGCCCGCACGACCACATTCGGCCGCATAACGCGGATGCGGATCTGCTTACGGTCGCCGACCTTTCCGACCGCCTCAGGATAATATCCGATCGAGTACTGCCTTCGAAGTTCTTCCGCAATACCTGCAAACGCGGCATCGACGTTATAGATCGATTGCGCTTCAAATGTACGGCCGCCGCTGCTTGTGGCGAGACGTTCCAGATATTCGCGGCCTTTCACGTATTCGGGCGAATTCGCACCGCCGCGTCCACGCCCGCGTCCGCCACCCATCTGAACGTTTCCGCCGCTCATGATGGCGCCCAAGACATCGCCCCAGGTCACGCGGCCCCCGCGTCCTGTTCCCCGCGTCGGCCCTTGATTCGGGTTGCCGCCGTACATGTCGGTCGAGGTATCGTAGCGGATAGTGTAGAAAAGAGAATCTACCTCTTCCGTTTGTCGAAGTGTGCTTTCGAAATTGGCCCGTCGCGATGTGGTGTCAACACCATCCGAAAAAAGAACTACTGCCTTTCGTCCTTGGATGCGGCTTAGCTGCTGTTCGATAACGAAATCGACCGCCTCGTAAAGGCTGGTACCATCGCCAAACTGCGCCTGCCGGATCGCTCCATGCAGGATCCGCCGGTCATTCGTTGCGGGGCACATAACCGTCACGCGCTGGTCAAAAGCAACGACCATGACCTTATCCGAAGGCCGCAGCTGATTCACGAATGTGATCGCCGCGTTGTGGATCTCGTCGATACGAAACTGCGTCGAAGGGCTGACATCGATAAGCAAAATGACCGTAAAAGGCTGTTCGACCGACTGGAAATAATCAAGCTTCTGTTCAACGCCATCCTCGAAGATCTTAAAGTCCCTTTGCTGCAAGCCGGAAATAAAACGTCCGTCGCGATCAAGCACCGAAACGGGCATCGTAACGAGATTGGTCTCAACACGGATAACTTCATCATCGCCTTCTGGAGTTGCAGTAGGCGCAGGCATCGGCCGATTGCCGCCGCGAAGGACCGGCGGGCCGGTCTCGGTCGAGGTCGTCACCGGAGCATTCAAAATTCGAGGCGGCGCCGCGGGCGTCGGCGTAACAGCCACGCGCGGTCGTGACGTCGTATCATTCTGCCCGAACGCTCCAACTACAAGCGTCCCCAAGAGAAGCGATAAAGCAGCGAGATTTTTCATTGCACCAAATAGTCTCCGAGCCGAAATTTGTTCACTTTGGGGAAAGCTTCGTTTTGATTGATTAGTGTCGCCTTTCGTTGCTATAAATTTTTGTCGAGATAGTCGATTGCAAGGTTGTGAAACCGTCGCCTTACCGATGCAAGATTTACAAACGGAAGCGAGTGGTTATGAGTGCGGTTCGTGAGCAGAATAAAAACGCGTTCCTTCACCGGGTCGATCCACAGCGAAGTGCCCGTAAACCCAAGATGCCCAAAGCTTTCCGGCGACATCTTCGCACCGGCGGTCGATCCAGGCGTCGTCGCAAGCTGAAACGCGAATGAACGATGCTCATTCATCCCCGGAGTAAAATTCATCCGGAAAAGCTCGCACGTTTCCGGTTTCAGAAGCGTTGTGTAATTAGGTAAAAACTGTAATGCGACCTTAAATACCTCTTCCGCGGTCGAAAAAAGTCCCGCATGACCGGAAACACCGCCCATAAAATAAGCGTTACCGTCATGAACCTCGCCCCAGATCGTCTCAGTGCGGAACGTCGGGTGCGGAACGCGGAGCGTGTCAGAACCGAGAGCGGTAGCGACCGGGTTACTCGCACCATCGCGAATATAACCCTTTTCTACGCACATTTGATATTCGAATGCGTTGCCTTTCTCACTCGCCGCGATTTCCCGTCGAAGGTTTTCCTCGCCGCCAAAGAATGTCCTTGTCAGTTGCAGTTTCTCCATGACCTCGGATGTAAAGAAGCCATTCAGGAAAGATCCGACAACAGCTTCTGCGACAAAGCCAAGAGTAATAAAATTGAGGTCGCTATAGACAACAGAAGAATGCTTGGAATCGGCCAATTCCTGACGTGCGATCTCTTTGAGGACAAAATTTTTAATCCGATCGTCCACCAATCCCATGTAATTGTGAGAGTCGACTTCGGGAGCTTCTTTGGCCAGATAGAGAGGCTCCCACGGCTGAAAACCGGAACAGTGCTGAACCAAACTAAGAACCGAGATGTACTTCTTGTCCCCGGCATCAAGCGGAACTAAATAACGCCCAACCTCATCCTCTAAACCAATTTCAGAACTTTCGACTAACTTTGCCGAAAGTAACCCCGTCACCAAAACCTTCGTCAAACTCGCCAGATCATAGATCGTGTCCTTCCTCGCTTCGATCAATTCCGGCTCGACGACCGCGTGACCGAGGGCTTCGTGCAGGACGATCTTACCTTTTTCGGCGACTAGATACACAGCTGACGGAAAGTCGCCAGCGGCGATACGCTCTGACAAAAACGATGAAATTTCGTGAGACATTAGATCGATATTACATTTCCCGGCCCGGTCGTTGACACCAAATTGCACAGAAATTAGACTAGCAAATCTAATCTTACCAACGAGGTACAAATATTTATGAGCAAAGTAGAATCAGCTGATCTAATTCTAAAACTTTACGATCTCCGCCGCGAAGCGACCATGCGAAAGGCCCGCGATTGGTTCTTTTCTTTTAACCCGCAAAGTGCTCAGGACGTCATGAACACAATGATGGACCCGGAAGTTGGCGGTTTGTTACGGATGGTTATCTCTTACTGGGACATGGCTGCCGCGATGGTCAACCACGGTGCGATCGATCTCGACCTGTTCACCGAAACCAACGGCGAATACATGATGGTATATGCCAAGATCGAGCCGTTCATCGCTGAACTTCGCGAAATGTGGCAGGAGCCGAAGGCGTTCTCGAATATCGAAAAGCTTATCAACGCCCAGGAAAACGGCCCTGAGAAGTTCAAGCGAACGCAAGAATGGCTTAAGTCGATTAACGCTCAAGCCAGCGAAGCGACGGCATAGTTAAGAGCTGGAATCAACTGAAATATTCTAGCCGCGGATCTAAAAGATCGGGCGGATTCAACGATCTTTGAAATGATCCGTTTTATCCGCCCAATCCGCTTCATCCGCGGCTAAATTTTTTTGCCAATTTATCGCTACTTTCACGGGTATAGGTTTCCCGCCTTAAACATTCAACCGATTCCTGTGCCGTTCGATCTTATCAAGAACTCCAACCGCCAGAGCCAATGCCCGTCGTCCGTCCTCTCCTGTCACGGGCGTCGTCGAGTCTGTTTCGATAGCATCCAAAAAAGCGGAGATCTCGGCCCTCAGCGGCTCCACATCGTTGATATCGAGCCTGTTTATCGAAATTCCAAGCAGCGGATGTGCCGCATCAGGGTTCAGCGATGTGACCGACGCAAACTTCGTCCCGTAATCAAGAACCACGTAAGAGCCGGTCTGATAAAAACGCGTCTTTCGTATCTTATCGGTGCCGATCCGCGACGCCGTGATATTGGCGACGGCTCCGTTTTCAAATTCTATACGCGCGTTCGCCGCATCGACTTTGTCTGAAATAACCGGGATTCCGACCGCTCGTATATCCGAAACGCCCACACTCTCGCCGACCAGCCACTGGATCGCGTCAAGATCGTGGATCATCACATCGAGCACCACATCGACATCGAGCGAACGGTTTGGAAACGGTGAAACGCGATGGATCTCGAAATAAAGCGGCTGCGTCACATGCGGACGAAGCGCGACCATCGCCGGGTTGAATCGCTCAAGCTGGCCAACCATCAGCTTCGCGCGCGACTTTTCGGCCGCGGCGATCATTTTGTCTGCTTCTGCGAGCGTCAAGGCTATCGGCTTCTCGACCAGCACGTGAACGCCTGCATCCAAAAACGCACATGCGATCTCGCAATGCGTTTCTGTCGGCGTCGCGATCGAAACCACATCGACTTTACCCATTAACTCACGCCAATCGGTGAAGCTCGCACATCCGTTCGCCGCAGCTACCTCAACGGCAGTTTCAGGGTTCGCATCGCACACACCGACCATCTTGACACGGCCTTCGCGTGCCATTTCCGCATAGTTTCTCCCATGGTGCCGCCCGAGGCTTCCAACGCCGATAGCTGCCGCCCTAAGTTTGCCTTCTCTCATACCTTGAGATTAGCCTTTATTCTAGGTAAGCTCCAATTTGCGCAAACCTGTTCACCGTTTACTGTTAGCGGTTTACTAAATTTTTCACCCGATCGGGCAGATCGAAAAACATCAGTTTCAAATGACAACGACCAACGCAAGATCTTCCCGACTATGGATAGTTTTCGCGGTCTTCGTCGTTTTCGTGTATTTGTTCGGGCTGACCGTTCCTCTTCTCGGCCCCGACGAACCCCGCTACGCTCAGGTCGCCCGCGAGATGTTTCTCCGGGGCGATTGGGTCACGCCGACGCTGGGCGGGCACAACTGGTTCGAAAAACCGGCCCTGCTTTACTGGCTCCAGATCACATTCTTTAGCATTTTCGGGGTCAGCGAATTCACCGCCCGGCTGGGATCCGCTTTGTTTGGTTTGGGAACAGTGACCGCTTTGTGGATCCTCGGAAGAAGATTTGCCCAAGAGGGCACAAATGACACGGAGATTTCAGATCAGGAATCTCCGAAAAGCGATTCGGGAAAAAGCCAAGCGCTCGCCGTGTCCTCTGTGGCTGGTCCAGCATTTGCCAATGTGCTCTTCCTCGTCGCCGCATCCTCGCTCGGCCTGCTCGTTTTCGCCCGCGGAGCAAGTTTCGACATCATCGTCACATTTCCGCTGACGGCGGCGATGGTCGGATATTTTGTCCACGATCATGACCATCGAAACGGCAAGGCCGGCTTTCCGCGTGGTCTCGTCGCATTCTATTTCTTCATCGGTCTCGCTGTACTGGCCAAGGGCCTGATCGGCATCCTGTTCCCGTTTGCGATCGTCACGTTCTATCACGTCCTCTCGCGGCGAATGCCTTCACGATCATTCGTCGTCAGCGTGTTTTGGGGAATACCAATATCAGCGGCGATAGTTGCGACATGGTACTTGCCCATGTACCTCAGAAACGGCTGGGAATTCATCGACGAGTTCATCATCCAGCACCACTTTCAGCGGTTTACATCAAACAAATACCAACACCCACAGCCATTTCACTTTTTCTGGTGGGTCCTGCCGCTGATGACATTCCCGTGGATACCATTCTTCTTCGGCGGCATCTGGCGAAGCATCAAAACCTTAATCCATGATGTAAAGCAGCCGACCACGACGCCGAACTCCTCTTCACCTCTACTCCTCTACTCCATCGCTTGGCTTCTCGTCCCGCTGGTCTTCTTTTCGTTCTCGGGCTCAAAGCTCCCCGGTTATATCCTGCCCGCTCTGCCGCCGGCGATAATCATCTCGGCGTTTTTCGCATGGCAGCTTGCCGCGAAAAAAGCCATCTGGCGACGGCTTATACCTGCGGTCGGCGTTGCGATGCTGCTGGTCGTGTTTCTAACGCTCGCCTTCGCTCTGCCGCGTTTCGCCGATCGAGATTCTGTCAGGACGCTTATCGCCGCCGCGGATGCTCGAGGAATGAAAACGCAGCGAGTTCTCATGTTCTACCACTTGTCGCACAACGCCGAATTCTATGCCGCCGGCCGCCTGCTCCGCGACGACACAGAAAAACAACGCGTTTTCTATAAGACCGAGGATTTGCTCACCATTCTCGCCGCCGAACCGGAGGGAAAAGCACTTGTCATCTCGCCCGTCGAACACGTAGCAACACTGACCGCCGACCGTCGCCTGAACGCCGAAGTGCTAAAAGACAATACAGAACACGCCATAGTCGCGATCAGTCTTTCGGCTGCGGGCACGTAGAAATCCGCGATCCGCAGTAAGTTTACTCCGCCGCCCGACGCAGCCGGTCCATCAGTGCCGCCCCGATGCCCCTCTCTTCCACCGTTTCGCAATAAATTACTGTTAAGCCTTCCCGGTCGCATTCGCGGAAAAATTCAAACAGCGAATGCGCATAATCATCGATTGAAGTGCAGATCTTCTTTCTCTGCACCGCCGCTGGCGGCTCATTTATCCCGATGTAACCCGCATCCTCATATCTCAAATTTGAGATCTCAGATCCCGAAGCGATCAAAACAACTTTCGCCCGCGGCGAATAATGCTTATGCTTCAACCCGGGGCTTCGTACAACATCAGAATCCAGACCAGAAGCGACAGTCCCTGGCACGACGCGTCTCAATTCCTCCAATGAAACCGATCCTTGTCTCAGCAATGCCGGAACCTCGCCAGTGCAATCCACAACAGTCGACTCCAACCCGATCTCCGTCGCTTCGCCATGCAAAATGCAGTCGATCCTTCCGTCGAGGTCTTCGAGGACAGCTTGCCAGGTTGTCGGGCTCGGACGCCCTGATAGATTTGCCGAAGGTGCCACGACCGGCACACCGCATGCCGCCAGAAACTCCCGTGCCAACTCATGCCGAGGCATCCGAACGCCGATCGTATCAAGCCCCGCCGTTGCTATCAGCGGAACTCGTTCCGCCTTTCGAAGGACAAGCGTGAGCGGCCCAGGAAAAAAGGCTTCGATAAAATGCCGGGCGTTTTCGCCTATCTCAAGAGTCAAATGTTCGATCTGTTCGAGGTTGGCAACGTGGGCGATCAGGGGATTGTCCGCGGGGCGGTTCTTGGCGGCGAATATCTTAGCAACGGCTTCGAAATCAAACACATTCGCTCCTAAGCCGTATACCGTCTCTGTAGGAAAGGCGACTATGCCGCCATCTCGAATAAATTCGGCCGCATCGTCGGGTGAAGTTGTGATCTTTGTCTGCACCGAAAAAGTTTCACGCATAGTCCTTCAGAAAGCAAAGTCGGGCAAGCCGGACTACTGGCCTTTAGCGTCTTCTCTGCGATCTTTGCGGCTCTGCGTGAATTCAGCACGGTCAAACGATAAACTAACACTGTGACGATCGCCGAAAAGCTCAAAACCTTGCCCACTGACCCTGGGATCTACATTCACAAGAATTCCGCCGGCAAGATCATCTACGTAGGCAAGGCGAAGAACCTGCGGAACCGCGTTCGCTCGTACTTTCATTCGAGCCGGAATCACGATCCGAAAACGCGGCAGCTCGTCAAGAACATCACCGATTTCGAGTTCATCGTCGTCCACAACGAGGTCGAGGCCCTCGTGCTCGAATCGAATCTGATCAAAAAGCACAAGCCGCGGTTCAACGTCTTCCTCAAGGACGACAAGTCGTATCCGCACCTGAAGCTGACAAACGAGCCGTACCCAAAAGCCGTTGTAACTCGCCGCATTGTCCGCGATGGCTCAAGCTATTACGGGCCTTTTCTGCCGGCGACACTCGCGAGGAACACGCTTAATCTGGTCAATCGAGCGTTCCAGCTCCGCACCTGCGACATCGAGATCGACGGCAAGCTTCCCCGCCCTTGTCTCGAATATCACCTAAAACGCTGCCTCGGCCCGTGCGTTAAGGGGCTGTGTACGCAGGAGGAATACAGGGAGGCCGCCGCCGATGTAAAGATCCTGCTCGAAGGCCGGAACAAGGAACTCGCCAAGACGCTCGAAGCCCGCATGTGGCAGTTCTCGGATGAAGGAAAGTACGAGCTGGCCGCCAAATACCGCGACCTGAGTAAGACCGTCCTCGCCCTGAGCGAACAGCAGAAAATGGCGACGACCGCCGAGCGTGATGTCGATATCATCGGCTTCTATCGCGAGAATCAGCGGCTCGCACTCCAGCTTTTTACGATGCGAGAGGGCCGCATCGTCGGCCGTCGAGAGTTCTTCTGGGAAGACCTGGTCGAGGACGACACGTTCGACGCATCCGAATTCCTTGGTGAGGTGCTGGCACAATATTATTCGACCGACTACGTCCCGCTTGAGATACACGTGCCGCAGGATTTTGACGACCGTGCCGTGCTCGAAGAGCTTCTGACCGAACGCCGAGGCCGCAAGGTTCGCATTCTCGACCCTAAACGCGGGACAAAACGGAGCATGGTCGAGCTGGTCGAAACGAACGCCAAGATTGCCTTCGAACAACGCTTCCGCGTGCTAAAACCCGACTCTCAGAAAGTGCTCGAAGAGCTGCAGGAACTGCTCGAACTCGCCTATTTCCCCGAACGCATCGAGTCCTTCGACATCTCGAACATCTCCGGCTCGGAAAACGTCGCCGGCATCGTCGTCTTCGAGAACGGCAAGCCCGCACGCTCGCAGTATCGCCGTTTCATCATCAGATCGGTCGAAGGAGCCAACGATTTCGCATCCATGCACGAGGCCGTCTTTCGTCGGTACAAACGCCTTTTAGACGAAGAAAAACCGCTGCCCGAACTCATCTTTATCGACGGCGGCAAAGGCCAGCTCTCCGCTGCCGCCGCTGCGATGCAGATGCTCGACCTCGAACAGATAATGCTCGTCGGCCTCGTCAAACCGCCAAAACAGCACAGCCAGATATCGCACCTGCTCGTCCGCGGCCGCGAGGACGAACCCATCCCGTTCGACCGTAACTCGCTCGCCTTCCGGCTCATCCTGCAGATCCGCGAAGAGACCCACAAGACCGCCGTCGAATTCCACCGAAAACGCCGCGAAAAACGCGACTTCACCTCCGAACTCTCCGAGATCCCCGGCATCGGCGAGAAGCGTAAGATGAAGCTGCTCAAGAACTTAGGCTCGATAGAAAGGATAGCCACCGCCCCCGTTCAAGCCCTCTCACCGTTCGTAGGCAAAAAAGCCGCCCTCGAAATAGTCGCCCACTTCGAAAAACAGAGATCGCTCGCCAAAAATTCTGGTCGCGGGCACGCGATCGCCGACGCTGGTGAGAAGTAAACTCGACCGCGCAAGTAATTTGTTGCTTTCGTGCTCGTAAATCTGTTTATAATTGATTAACGGGATCCCGTTGTTCTTCAGAAACCCTAAATGGTTCAAAAAACGACATCCAGTAGGCGTCCGGTGGCATTGGTCATTTTAGATGGCTGGGGCTACGCTCCGCGGACCGAGGGCAATGCGATCGCCATCGCTCACACGCCTTATTACGACGAGATCTGCCGGAAATACCCCATGACAACGCTTGCAGCGGCGGGCGAGAAGGTTGGACTTTCGGAAGATCAGCCGGGAAATCCGGAAGTTGGGCATTTGAACATCGGCACGGGGCGGGCAGCCCAGACGGAAGTTGAGCGAATCCGCAATTCGATCTTTTCCGGCGAGTTTCTTGAAAACCCGGTACTGAATCGAGCCTATCAACGAGCAAAGGAGTCTGGAAGTGCGGTTCATTTGATCGGACTGCTAAGCGACGGTGGAGTGCACTCGTCGGTCGACAGCCTATTTGCTTGCCTGCGGCTGGCGAAGAAGCATGGCCTTGAAAATGTATTCATCCACTGCATCCTGGATGGCCGTGATGTTCCGGAAAGGACGGCGGACATATACGTCGAGGCTCTTGAGATTAAACTCGCTGACATCGGCATTGGCCGGATCGCAACGCTATGCGGCCGGTTCTTTGCTATGGACGCAAGCGAGCGTTGGGAGCGAACGGCAAGAGCATTCACGATGCTTGTGCATTCTGAGGGCGAACGAACGCACGATGCCGTAACCGCCATCAGAAACTCTTTCCTGCGTGGTATTTCTGACGAGTTCATTTCGCCGATCGTGGTTGAAACTGCCCCTGACGTTCCCCTTACCAGTATATGTAATGGCGATCTCGTAGTTTTCTTTAATCATCGACCCGACGGCATTAAACAGCTCGTCCGCTCGCTCTGCATTCCGGAAGGCACGATCAGTGCGAAGCCAACGGTCGATACCGTTTGTTTGACTGAGTACGATAGAGCCTTCAACCTGCCCGCTGCGTTTCGCAAGGAGCCCGAGGCGAACACACTTACCGAAGTGCTGTCGTCGCTTCAGATACCAAACGTCAAGATCACCGAGACTGGTCGAACACCGCATCTTACATATTTCTTCGATGGCGGTGCCGATGCGGTCCAGCCAGCCGAACGTGAGATCATTCTCGGCCCGTTACTGCCGAATGCGGAGAATTGGCCTGAATCCCAGACGTTCAAGATAACCGATAGCTTCCGAGAAGCTTTCGAGTCTACTCCGAATGGCTTTTTTGTGGTGAACATCCCCGCGGCCTCGCTGATGGCAGAAAGCGGCGACCTGTCAAAAACGGTTGCGGCGATACAGTATATCGATACATGCATCGGCGGAATTCAGGAAAAGGTTCGCGAAGCCGGCGGCGTGATGCTGCTGACCTCGACCCACGGCAATTGCGAGGAAATGATACACGCCGAAAGCGGCGAGCCGAATCCGCTTCCGACATCTAACCCAGTGCCGTTTCACTTTGTTGACGAAAAGATATCGAATCTCAAACTCTACGAAGGCAAG
>CAYPGP010000011.1:0-101335 GCA_964410495.1 uncultured Chloracidobacterium sp. | reverse complement strand
TTATGTAATTGAACTGGTAGTTCGCGGCTACTCCGCCCGAACACGATGTCGGATACGGCGAACCGGCTACTCCCGAGCCTTGTGTGTACGTAGTCGAACAGTTCGGCTGGGTCGTTAGGTTTCCTGTTCCCTCACCCGGGATAAAGCCGGTGATCGTCGAAGTCACCGCCGGTGCCGCATCACCGTATGTCACAGTATGCGAAGAGGCAGTCACGTTCAGCGACTTCTTGTTCACCGTCTGAGTCGTAGCGCCAGTGCTTCCATTGAAGTTACCGTCGCCCGAATACGTCGCAGTGATGTTGCGAACCCCCGCCGGAAGCGGACTCGTCGTCGTACAAGTCACCGAACCGAACGAGTTCAGGTTCAACCCAGTACACCCCGCGATCGGCGAAGCCCCATCAAGGAACGAAACAGTCCCCTGCGGAGTCCCCGACCCCGGTGCCACCGCCGTCAACGAAGCCGTCAGCTGCACCGTGTCACCGTACGTCGCCGGATTGATCACCGGCTGGACGGTTGTATTCGAGTTCGCTTTGTTAACGACCTGAGGGTTGCCGGCCAGTGTTGCGTTCGAATTTAGGAATCCCGGCAGGCTGCTACTGAAGCTCGCCGTTACCGAGTGGTTGCCCACTGACAGTGCATTAAGTGTCACCGAAGCCGAACCGTTCACGACCGGCAATGCGGCGATAAAGTTTCCATTCTCGGAGAAATTGATAAATCCGGTTGGAGATCCGCCAAGCGGGGTTGTTGTGACCGTTGCCGTAAAGGTGACATTTTGGCCAAATACAGACGGATTTGCCGAGGAGGTCAGCGCGGTCGAGGTGCTGAACGGAGCTTGAGGATGGGTAATTCCGCGAATATTGGGAGCACCGCCGATCGGTCCGACGGTCGTTAATTGGCCGGTTGCTAGATTTACCGTATGTAAACTGCCGTTTGCAGTCACCCGGCCGATATCCGTCCCCGATTCGATGTCGAAGTAGTACGCGTCGCCCGCAATAATACCGGTGTTGCCTATATTGGAGAAAACCCCTCCATTAGGCGACGGCGCTCCATTTATACCACCTATCGTGCCAAATTGGTCCACACTAAAATCAAAACCATAGAGGGTGGTAGTCGTAGAAGGCCCGACGTTGCGGTCGTAGGCGAAGCCATTCGGACTCGTCGCACCCGAGATATTAGTATCGGTACCGGCGAGTGTGCCATCGTTGGGATTTACACGCAGGTTTTGGCCGCTGTTACTGATAACCCGTATCCGATCCACCCTTGGGTTAAAGTCAAAGCTCCAGAAATCGACATCCGCGAGCGTAGTGCTGAATGGTCCGGCTCCAACGGGCGTCGCGGAGGCGTCGCTCGGATTGATGCGAAGGATACGGCCGGTACGTGTTGCTCCATTGTCTGTTACCCCGAGAGCAAAAAGCTCGCCGGTAGCCGGGCGGACGTCGATTCCAAGAACCTGCTCACCGGCTCCGAGAGGGGCGATCGTACCCACGGTGCTAACAGCTCCTGGGGCGAATTTGTCGATGAGGAGAAGCTGGTTCGCTGTATCGACCCCGTACATATTCTGGCCCGAAGCACACTGCGCAGTTTGTATGGTTAGTGTCCAGGAATCTAATGATCCCCCGTCTCCGGCCAGATCGTCAGAGATCGTAATCGTCCATGTACCATTCGGATTTTCACCTATGAATGCTGCAAAGGCTTCTTCCGGGGCAAGAGGGTTTGCCGTAGTTAAATTAACGTAAGCATGGTCCGTCGCGATGCCGTTATTTGTGACGTACGGCACTTGGCCGGCGGGATTGGCATCGTCGTCCCAGAGTGTGCCGTTGAAGGTATTATCATTTCCAGCCCCGTTATCGGTAGTGAGGGTTACGACCGTTCCCGCGGGTGATTGCAAAGTGATATCAAGGTCCGCCGCAAAAGTGTGCGTGAGGTTCGTCAGCAGGTTAACATCTGATATCGAAGTGCCGGCGCCGGCTACGTTAATAGTCGATGTCACCACCGCCGGCCCTGTCGGGATGGCCGTCGCGACCGCGCTATTGTAGGGAACTGAATTTGTGGTCGGAGGCGCCGAAAGGGTTGAAAGCTGAAGCGACCACGAATCCAGACTGCCGCCGTCGCCTGCGAGGTCGTCAGAAATCGTAATGGTCCATACACCATTAGGATTCTCTCCTATAAAGGCTCCCAACGGTTCTTCCGGGGCCAGCGGCGTTGCCGTCGTTAAATTTACGTATGCATGATCATTCGCAAGGCCATTGTTAGTCGTATATGGAACCTGACCGCCGGGATTGGCATCATCGTCCCAAGTCGTGCCGTTGAAAATATTATCGTTTCCTGTACCGTTGTCGGTCGTAAGTGTTACGACCGTCCCTGCGGGCGATTGGATGGTGATATCTAGGTCCGCTCCGAAGGTGTGCGTGAGGTTTGTGACAATATTTACATCCATCAAGTAAGATCCGGCGCCAGCCACAACGATGGTAGAAGTTACCTCGGCCGGACCGGTCGGGATTGCAGTCGGCGTGTTCTGCGTGTAATTCGAGACGATCGGGGCGCAACCCGCAAATAGAGGAGCATCCGGGCGCAGATCAGACCCGCCTTTATCCGATTTATCCCAGCCCGAGACATTGGGCCCCATCTCGGTGTTGAGATTGACGGGTTCGGGTTTTTCCGGGATCGATGACGGAATGGGATCCGGCTTTTGCGACTGGGCCATGACCGGAAAAACCATTCTTCCGTAAACACCGACCGCTGCAATAACAGCGAGAAACAAAACGAAACGACGGATCATCGACATACTTTTCTCCTTTATTCAAGCTCAACAGCAATAGCAAAACTGTGCGATCTAATCACTGAGCCGTGATGGTTTAAAACTCAGTTTAAGGACCGCATCCACCGGGATTCAATCATTCCTGCTCGCCAAACGCCTAACCGCGCCGGTTCGACACTAAGTCCAATGATCTGGGTAGTTGGTAAATCATCAGAAAACTAACATAGTCCCGCTCGAAAAGCAATACAGAGGCGATGCTGGTTTATCTCGATTCAAGGCCCCGCTGGTGGATGGTCTATCGTTGAAATTGGGGGCCAATCTTCTCTGTCAGAGTCGCAGACGATCGACTGTGGAGTCTGCAGCCGCTTTCGGTTATAATCCGATAGTTCAATTTCAAAACTCATCAATAAGTTATGTCGAAACACGTTGTCGCTTCACTGATTCTGGCTCTATGTCTTTTGTTCTCGTATTCGTTCGCGCAAACGGTGCCGGACGCGAATGATCTGAATTCGGCGTTAAAGCCGGTGAAATGGCGCTCAATTGGGCCGTTTCGGGGTGGGCGGTCGGTGGCCAGTACGGGCGTGATCGGCGATCCGAAGACCTATTACATGGGCACGACGGGCGGCGGCGTGTGGAAGACCGAGGACATGGGCGTGAGTTGGCGAAATATCTCGGATGGGTATTTCAAGACGGCGACGATCGGTGCCATTGCAGTGGCGCCGAGCGATCCGAATGTCGTTTACGTGGGCACCGGCGAGCACGCTCCACGCGGCGTGATGACTCATAGCGGCGATGGGGTTTGGAAATCGACCGACGCGGGGCGAACGTGGAAGCGCATCGGGCTCGAGCAGTCGCAGCATGTTTCACGCATTATTGTTAACCCGAAGAATCCGGACGTTTTGTTTGTCGCGGTTCAGGGTGCTTTGTACAGCCGCTCGGAGCAGCGTGGGCTGTACAAATCTATCGACGGCGGTGCGACTTGGAAGCGGACGCTTTTTGTTGACGATAAGACCGGCGTTGTCGAGCTTTCGATGGACGCGAACAACTCGCGGGTAATGTACGCAGCGATGTGGGAACACGGGCGTCTTCCGTGGAAAGTGATCAGCGGCGGGCCAGGCAGCGGGCTTTATAAATCCGTCGATTCGGGCGAGACGTGGGAGAGAATGAAGAACGGTTTGCCCGAGGAAATGGGCAAGATGGCGATCGCCGTTGCGCCGTCGAATTCGGATAAGGTCTATGCGTTGATCGAGAGCGATTCATATAAAGATCAACGCGGGCTTTACGTTTCTAACAACGCCGGCAAAAGCTGGAGCCAGGTCACCGACCGGCCCGAACTCGTCCAGCGGGCGTGGTACTACATCGAACTCTTCGTCGACCCGAAGAACGAGAACACCATATATGTATTAAGTGCCCCGGCACTGCGTTCGAACGACGGCGGCCGGACTTGGGAACGGCTCGGCGGCACACATGGCGACTTTCACGACCTTTGGTTTAACCCCGATAACCCGAACAATTTTGTGATCTCGAACGACGGCGGAGCCGCGATCACGTTCAACAAAGGCCGCACGTGGAGCACGCAGGCGAACATGCCGACCGCTCAGTTTTACCGCATCAATGTCGATAACCAGTTTCCTTACCGCATTTACGGCGGCCAGCAGGATAATACTTCGGTTTCGATCGCGAGCCGGGCTTTTGGCAGCAGCGGCATAGACGAGACAAATTGGACGGCCTCGGCCGGCGGCGAGAGCGCGTTTCTCGCGTTCGATCCGGACGATCCGCGGTTCGTTCTTGGCGGCAGCTATCAGGGCACGATCGAGGTGATCGACGACAAAGCGAGCGCCGGAACGCAGATCATGGCGTCGCCCATTCAGTACCTCGGCATGGACGCGAAGGACATGCGTTACCGCTACAATTGGAACGCCCCGATCGTCTGGGACAAGCACGACAAATCCTTCTATCACGGCTCGCAGATGGTTCTTAAAACCACCGACATGGGGAAGACGTGGAAGGAAATTTCGCCCGACCTGACCCGAAACGAGAAAGCAAAGCAGGGCAAAGGCGGCGAACCCTATACGAACGAAGCGGTCGGTGCCGAAAATTACGGCACGCTTGCCTACATTACGGTTTCGCAGCACGAAAAAGGCGTGATCTGGACAGGCAGCGACGATGGATTGGTACACATCACCCGTGACGGCGGTGCGACCTGGAAGAATGTAACTCCGACAGGACTCGCGGAATGTCTGATCAACGCGATCGAAGTCTCGCCGCACGACAAAGCTACCGCTTACATCGCGACCACGCGTTACAAATTCAACGACCACGCTCCGGGCCTTTATAAAACGACCGACTACGGAGCGACCTGGACAAAGATCGACAATGGAATTCCAACCGGCTCCTTCACGCGAGTCGTGCGTGAAGATGAAGTTCGCCGCGATCTGCTGTTTGCGGGAACTGAGATCGGGCTTTTCATTTCGTGGAACGGCGGCAGGAATTGGGAGCCGTTTCAGCTCAATCTGCCCGTGACGCCGATCACCGATCTTCGCGTGCACAAAGGCAACCTGATCGCCGCGACCTCGGGCCGTTCGTTCTGGATCCTCGATGATCTTTCGGTCCTCAGGCAATACAGAAAGGACATGCCGGCGTTCTCCGTCTATAAACCGTCCGATGCCTACATCGTGAACGGCAGCAGCGAATTGAACGGTTCGGATCCGGAATTTTCTGGCGCGAATACGTACCGCGGCGTGAATCCGGCGAATGGCATCGTGCTCTATTACAACCTTCCCGAGCTGAAAAAGGACGAACACGTCACGCTTGAGATCACCGACGCCGAGGGCAAAATAGTCCGTTCGTTGTCTTCAAAATCCGACCCGAAATTCCGCGGCTGGGCTGGAGGCCCGGGGCCGGAACCAACGATCCCGAAAGGCAAAGGCCTAAATCGCTTCGTATGGAACATGCGTTACCCGACAATGCCGGGAGCCCCGGACGTTTATATTGAGAGCAGCTACAGCGGCCACAAGGCTTCGCCCGGAAAGTACAAATTCACGCTGAAATACGGCACGCAAACTGTCGCGACCGAGGCCGATATCCTTGCAAACCCGCTTTATCCGACAACGGCCGCCGATTACAAGGCCTACCACACACTGATGTCGTCGATGGAGGCCGAAGTCGGCGTAATGCACCGCACGGTCAACAGCCTGTTCGAGAAGCAGAAGCAGATCGAAGCCATTCTCGCGTCGCTCCCGGCGGGCGATAAGTACGCCAAGATCAAAACCGACGGCGAAGCTCTCGTCAAGAAAATGAAAGCCTGGGACGACGACATGGTCTCGCGAAAATCGCGTGCCTATGACGACGTCGAGAACTATCCGCAGAAGTTCACCGCCAACTATTTGTTCAATTTGAACGCTACCGAGAGCGATATCCCCCGCATCAATCAAGCGAATCTCGACCGCCTGAAAGAGCTGACCACGCAATGGAACGCCCTGAAAGCACGTTCGGACGAGATGATGACAAAGGACATCCCCGCTCTAAACAAGCTTCTATGGGAAGCCGGCATTGGCGCGATCTGGAAGGAATAGAATAGTTTCGTGACAAAACGCGGCTCCCCTTCTTACAAAGGAGGGGTGTCGCCGCCTTGGGCGACGGGGTGGTTCTCTAGTCGCGCATTGCTCGACTTTCGGATGCTCGCGACTCGTTCGTTATTCCACGATCCAAACTTCGCGCGTAGAGAACCACCCCGTCAGCCGAAGCGGCTGCCACCCCTCCTTCGTAAGGAGGGAAGCTGTGTCGTGGAATAAGCGAACTGCCTTGCGGGTTGATACTATAATGAATGTTCAAGAAAATGCTTCAACTCGGCCCCGATATTTGTAATGACTTCGCCGCGGCATCGTCGCGTGAATGGCTTGAGACCAATGGGATCGGTGGTTACGCTTCCGGGACGGTCGCTGGAAACGGGGCTCGCCGTTATCACGGCCTGTTGGTCGCGGCGACTAAACCTCCGCTTGGCCGCGTGAATATGCTTTCGCGCTTCGATGAAGCCGTCATCATCGACGGTGAGCGGTTTGAGCTCTCGTGCAATCAATATCCCGGTGCGGTCCATCCGGAAGGCTACAAATATCTGACGTCGTTCCGCCTCGATCCGTTTCCACGATGGACCTTCGAGGTCGGCGGTATCGAGATCGAGCGGTCGATATTTATGGTTTACGGCGAAAATACCGCCGTTTGCCGCTGGAAGATCACCGATCGATCCGAGAGTTCGCAAAGCGACGACTTCAACTGCCGATTGGAACTGCGGCCGCTGTTGGCTTTCCGCGACCATCATCACCTCCGCCGGGCCGAGCCCGAATTCGAGACCGGCTTTACGACCGGCAACGGCTGGCTCGCGGTTTCGCCTTACGCGGAAATGCCCGCTCTCTATCTCGCTCACAATGGAGCGGCCATCGAACGCACCGGTGTTTGGTACAGGAACTTCGAATACGCGATCGAGAAAGAACGCGGGTTCGACTATCATGAAGACCTTTTCCAGCCTTTTTTGCTTACATTCGACCTTAAAACTGACGCGACCGTCATCGCATCGACCACACAAAAGCTCGCTTCCCATGCCGCCGAGCTCGAAAAAGCGGAATTGAAACGCCGTGCCGATATCGTCGTGCGGTCCGAGATAAAGGACGAATCTCTGTGGCCGCTCGTGCTCGCTGCCGATCAATTCCTAGTCGAGCGCGGCGAGGGGAAGACCGTCATCGCGGGTTATCACTGGTTTTCGGACTGGGGCCGCGACACGATGATCGCGCTGAACGGCCTGACGCTCGCGGTCAACCGCGACGACATCGCCCGCCAGATAATTCTCGAATTCTCACGCCACATTTCCGAAGGAATGCTGCCGAACCGCTTCCCCGACGAGGGCGAAACGCCTGAGTACAATACGGTTGACGCGACGCTCTGGTATTTCGAGGCCATCCGCGCGTACGCTGAGAAGACCGAAGACTACGATCTGATCCGCGACGAGCTTTACCCGAAACTCGTCGATGTCATCAACTGGCACGTACGCGGCACGCGTTTCAATATTCATCTCGACACCGACGGGCTACTTTTTGCGGGCGAGGAAGGCCATCAACTTACGTGGATGGACGCGAAGATCGGCGATTGGGTCGTCACGCCGCGGATCGGCAAGCCGGTCGAGATACAGGCCCTTTGGTACAACGCACTTCGTATCATGGAATCATTCGCGGAAAAATTCGGCGATGAAGAAAAACGTGACGAATACGCCGACATGGCCGAGATCGCAAAAGAGAGCTTTGTTGGGCAATTTTGGAACGAAAAGGCCGGTTATTTATATGACGTCGTGAACGGCGAGAACCGCGATGCGTCGCTGCGGCCAAATCAGATCTTCGCCGTCAGTCTTCCGAACACGATGCTCGACGCCGATCGTGCCCGCAAGGTGGTCGATCGTGTTGAAGCTGAACTTCTCACCCCCGTCGGCCTTCGCTCGCTGGCCGCGTCCGATCCGCAATACGTCGGCACCTACATCGGCTCGCCGCTCGAACGCGATGGCTGCTACCACCAGGGAACCGTCTGGGGCTGGCTGATCGGCCCGTACATCGATGCTTATCGAAAGGTGCATTCGAAAGACATTAAAGCCGAAAAAGCCGTCGCAGCTATCATCGAGAACTTCAAAAACCACCTCACCGAAGCCATGATCGGCCAGATATCCGAAATATTCGACGCCGACGCCCCGCACACCCCACGCGGAGCCGCCGCCCAAGCCTGGAGCGTGGCGGAAGTGCTCCGAGTTTGCAAAACCTAGCACTCCCTTTTTGATCGAAATCAGAAAAAATCCGGCGACCGTATCTGCGTCTTAATATGACGTGCCGGTCCGTAGCCCTTTTGTTGACAGATCAACAACTTACACGCATACAAGATCGACAGACTCTCTCCATTCAAATGTGGATAACGACGAAAGGCCCGCCGACCTGGAGTTTGAGAGTTGCGTAACTCTCGCCACACATTTATCAGGTTGACAAATCCCACGGTAACGACTCATAATCTCGGCACTCTAAGTAAATTTGGCGTCGATATTGTTATCTCAAAATGACGTACCGGACAAACAACGTGGGCGTTTTCCATCACCAATGGTCGCGCGATTCCATAACCTCGCCCCTAGCCTCAATCGTAAACAGGAGAAGTAATGAAGAAGAAAACCAACGAGAACAAAGTTTCAACTTTTCGGAGCGTTAGTAGATTCGGCGGGGGCATCATCGTTATAGGTTTGCTCCTTTTAACTGTTTTAACGGTGCTCTCGATGCAGGGGGCATTTTCTTCGAAGAACGTCGAAGCGGGTCCCTCCAATAATCCGGCACTGAATGGACCAAAACAAAGGCCATTTGTAACTATAAACGCTCAGGGGAATAAGGTCGTACTTGATCGACAGACGAACGAGGAACGCGAGTTATCGCAGGAAGAGTCTCGCAGGTTGGCCGAAGGGCTCAAACAGATCTTGAATAATTCAACCGATGGGCTTGTTGAGGTAGCCCAGAAAGACGGCACGGTTTCTATCGATCTAAAAGGGCACTTCCACAATGCAATGGTCGTCCGAAAGGAAGCCGATGGAACTCTAACACACTCCTGTATCAATGATCTGAAGGCAGCTTCGGCATTCTTCGATATCGACCCGAGCCTTTTGGGTCTCGAAGGTCCTGTTACAAAGTTTAAGCCTACAAAAGCTGAAGAGCGCTAAGCGTAGAAAAGGAGATAAAATGAAAAACACGATATCTAGACGACTTCTTTTTACAGCGCTGTCCTTCGTGCTTGCTTTGGTCGCGTCGTCATCTGCGTTCGGTGCGGCCACGATCGTCATCAATAACCTAAACGCTGCCGGGGTGGGCTTCAACGACCCGACTCCGGTCGCACCCGTTGGCGGCAACTCCGGAGTAACGCTCGGCCAGCAACGGCTGATCGCTTTTCAGTACGCGGCCAATTTGTGGGGAGCTACGATAACCAGCAACTCTTTGATCGTGGTGAATGCTCAATTCTCCGCGTTAACGTGTACGGCTACCGGCGCGGTTCTCGGTTCGGCCGGGGCTATATCGGTTTACAGGGACTTCGCGGGTGCTCCGGTTGCGGGCCACTGGTATCCTGCTGCGCTAGCCGGCAAACTGATTGGAGCTGACCCGGACCCCGCTACGGCGGACATCAATGCGAATTTCAACGTTAATCTAGGCCAGCCCGGATGCCTAACAGGCACGCCTTTTTATTGGGGGCTTGACGGAAATCACGGTGCCGCAGTCGACTTTGTAGCCGTGCTGCAGCACGAGTTTGCCCACGGCCTCGGGTTTCAGACTTTCACGAACGGCTCGTCCGGAGCCCTTCTGGCAGGCTTCCCTTCGATATGGGATCAGTTCCTGACAGACGCTTCAAGCAATTTGACATGGAACACAATGACCGCCGGCCAACGGGTTGCGTCGGCGATAAATACGGGCAATCTGGTTTGGAGCGGTCCGTCCGTAGGTGCCTACGCACCCGCCGTTCTCGCAGGAACTCCGTCATTAGCCGTAAATGCGCCCGCCGGCATCGCCGGCGATTATCTTGTAGGTCCGGCCACTTTTGGACCTCCTCTGACTCCAGCCGGCACTAACGGAGTTGTTGTTCAGGCTCTTGATCCGGCTGACGTGAGTGGCCCAATAACGACCGATGGTTGTTCTGCACTAACTAACGCAGCCGCTGTTGCCGGGAACATCGCTCTGATCGACCGAGGCACGTGCGGCTTTACGATAAAAGTAAAAAACGCTCAAAATGCCGGAGCGATCGGTGTCATCATTGTCGATAATACTGCTGGGTCGCCACCGCCTGGATTGGCCGGCTCTGACCCAACGATCACCATACCTTCGGTTCGAATAACCTTGGCTGACGGAAACACGATCAAAGCTCAGTTGCCCGGCGTCATTGTCACGATGCGAACGGATCCGGCAAATAAACCGGGATTAAACGCCGCATCTGGAACAATTCGAATGTTCGCCCCAAATCCATTCCAGGGAGGCTCATCGGTATCCCATTTTGATTCCGTCGCACTCCCGAACCTATTGATGGAGCCCTCGATCAACGCTGATCTTACACAGAGCGTCGTTCCTCCTCAGGACCTAACTGTTCCCTTATTAAATGATATAGGTTGGAACGTATCGTTACCTCCGCCGTCCGCGCTAACAAATCTCTTTATCGACGACGTAACTTTTAATGAAGGTAATGCGGGCACGACGAATTTTACATTTCGAGTCTCGCTTAGTGGCTCGGCTCCAGCCGGAGGCGTGACCTTCGATCTCGCGACGGCTGACGGTACGGCACAAGATGACAACCCGTCTAGTGAAGATAATGACTATGCGGCCCAAACGCTCACAGGGCTTACAATTCCCGCTGGTTCGGCCGGGCCATTTTTATTTACGGTAGCAGTAAATGGCGATAACGGTATCGAACCAAACGAGACCTTTTTCGTTAACGTAACCAACGTGACGGGAGCCACAGTCGCCGACGGACAAGGACAAGGTACGATCCTGAACGAAGATTCGCCTACGACTACCATTGACGGAACCGGTGGCGATGATGTTCTCGTCGTGACCGCAACTGGACCAAACACCGGCAGCTACTCGCTCAACGGCGGAGCGCCTGTACCCTTTAGCGGTATCACAGGCTTTGTATTCAACGGACTGGGCGGTAACGATACCTTTACGATCAATAATCCGGCGGGCGGCCTGTTCGCGCCAACTGGCGGCATCGACTTCAACGGCGGCGGCCAGCCGGGCGACAATATGAATCTGCTCGGCGGCGGCGGCCCCGGTTTTAGCGAAGCATATTTTGTCGGAACTACTACGCCGCCGATCGGCGTTGGGCCGGGGAACAACGGCGACGGATTGATCCGTTTCACAGGTACGAATACCGTCGATATTCGCTTTACCGGCCTCGCACCGATCGTCGATACGGTCGTTGCTGCCAGTCTCACCATCAACGCAACTGACGCAGCGAATAACATCACCGTCTCGGATGCAGCCGTTTCGCCGAGACTTCGCGTATCGGTCGATGCATTTGAGCCGATCGATTTCGACAATAAAGGCATCGTAACGGTCAACGGCGGGGATGGCGTTGCAGGCGGCGATGCGGCAGATACAATGACGGCCAATTATTCCGCCTCCCCAGCCGGGCTTACTTCGCTTTCGCTGAATGGCGACGAAGGTGTGGACATTATTAATGTAACGTCCAACAACGCTACGGGCACGGGCGTAAACGGAGGCGATGGACTTGACAATATATTTGTCGGAACTTCGAGCGGGCTAGGGAATCCCGGCCTCCTAACCCCGGTTGCAGGCCCGGTTAGCGTGGCTGGCGGAGCCGGAGGAGCTAATCTGTCGGTTGACGGCTCCGGCGCCGCCGTGATCGCGAACTATTCGATCACAAACACAAATGTGACCCGGTCCACGCCTGCGGGATTCGGCGGAGTCGCGTACTCAGGCCTAACGACGCTGTTGCTCGCAACGGGATCGGGCGCGAACGCGATCGATATTCCAAGCACGCTCGCTGGCGTCGCTACATCGGTGAGCACTGGCGGCGGGGACGACACGATCAGCATCGCCGACGGCGTCTCGCTGAATGGCGGCAATGTAGATGGCGGTGCGGCGACCGACACCCTCGATTACTCGGCGTTTACGACGCCAGTTTCGGTAAATCTCGGTTTAGGGACGAACGGCCTTACGGGGAATTTGGACGGGATTCAGGAGGTTCCGCCGCAGACTGCGGCGACGGCCTCCGGGGCGGTGGCGATCAGCAACTACAATGTGGCTACCAAAACCTTCGACATCGCCGTTTCGGTCAGCGATCTTAATCCGGCGGATGTCACCGGCTTCCACATTCATCGGGCGCCAGTCGGCGTCAACGGCCCCATTATCATCAATCTGCAGCCGCTCGCGCCGTTTGTCCCGGCGGGAAGCGGATTTACGTTTAACGCAATCGGCGTTGCCTTGCCCGCGGCTCATGAAGCGGCCTTCCTCGGGGGCATAACCTACGTCAACATCCACACAGCCGCCGCACCTGGCGGACTGATCCGTGCACAGGTCTTCTCGACAGCAAACGTGAATACGGGCGCAGTCGGAACCGCTACCGGTGCGGCGACCGCCAATAATTTTGAGAACGTGAACGGCGGGTCGCAAAACGACAGCATCGTCGGGAACTTCGCGGCAAACATCCTCAATGGGGCTGCCGGATCGGACACGCTTCTCGGCGGGCCCGGCGGCGACACGATGAGCGGCGGCAACGATAACGATGTTCTCGTATGGAGCAACGGCGACGGAAGCGACATTATGGACGGTGGGCCGCACACAGCTCAGGACTTTGTTCAAGTAAACGGAAACGTTACCAACGGGGATACATTTACGGTCGGGGCCGGAGTTGGCGGGCGCGTGGCATTTGCACGCACCAGTGCCGGTCCTTTCACGCTCGACATCGGCACAACGGAAACTTTAATTCCCGTCGGCATAGGCGGGGCAGAGAATATGACGGTGAACAGCCTAGTAGGCGTCGCCGATTTGGATGCCGTTAGGATGTTCGGTTTTGCGGGCGATGACACTTTCAGTGTCGTCCCGAGCCCGACGGTGGCGGTATTTATGCACGGCGGCGTTCCAGTTCTCCCGACGCTTCCGGGCGACACGATCAGCAATATCGACTTTACCGGTGCGACGGGGACCGTCTTTACGAGTAACGGCCCGGGTGCGGGGACGTATACGTTCACCAACCGTTCGCCGGTATCGTATTTCAGTATCGAGACAGACACCATTCCGACTACGACTACGATCACGTCGTCGGCAAACCCGTCCGTTTTCGGCCAGCCGGTTACGTTCACAGCGACGGTTACGGGCGGCCTGGTTCCAACGGGAACCGTAACATTCTTTGTCGACGGCATTCAGGTATGCTCTAGCGTTGCGCTCGATACGGGTGGATCTGCACAGTGCTTTGTGTCGGGCGGTGTTCCTGCATTAACCGTCGGAACGCATACCGTGACCGCAAACTACAACCCAGAGGTTCCATTCGCCGCAAGCAGCGGAACTCTTGCCGGCGGACAAATAGTAAACAAGGCAAACTCGAATACCACCGTTCAGCCGGTTATCAATCCTTCGGTTTACGGCGACACGGTGCAGTTGACGGCGAGTTTGACGGCAGTGGCTCCGGGTGCGGGGACGCCGCAGGGGACGGTTTCGTTCCTTGATGGGGCTTCGCCGATCGCGGGTTGTCAGAATCTGAATCTGAACTCGTTCGGTTCGGTGACCTGTACGACGACGAGCCCGCTTCCCGCGGGGGTTCGGAACATCACGGCGAACTACTCGGGCAATGCGAACTTCAACCCGAGCTCGGGTTCGACGACACAGACGGTGAACAAGAAGGTGCTGAACATAACTGCATCTTCGCATACTGTAACTTACGGCGATGCGGCTCCGGCGATCACTCCGACGATTACAGGCTTTATAACCGGTGAGGGAACGGGAAATCTGACGACCCAGCCGACGTGTTCGACGACGTATACGCAAGGCTCGGGAGTCGCGGGTTCGCCTTATCCGACATCGTGTTCGGGCGGAGTAGCCGCGAACTACCAGTTCAATTACATAAACGGAACTGTGCTGGTCAACAAGAAAGCACTGTCGCTGACGGCTGAGAATAAGTCGAGAGCTTACGGTGCCGCTAATCCTGCACTAACGTTTACCACGTCGGGCTTTATCCCAGGGGATAACCTCGCGAACAGCACGACTGGTGCTCCGGGATTGAGCACCACAGCCACAGCAACATCGCCGGTCGGAACTTATCCGATCACGATCACGCTCGGAACGCTGGCCTCGGCGAACTACTCGATCGGCCCGCTTAACAACGGGACGCTGACGGTGACGGGTGTGCAGCTGACCGTGACGGCCGACAATAAGTCGAGGGTCTTCGGAGCCCCGAACCCGCCGCTGACGTTCACGGTGACGGGATTTGTCAACGGCGAAGGCATCGGAGTGCTTACGGGCAGCCCGGCGATCTCGACGACGGCAAATGCGGCAAGTGGCCCGGGTACATACCCGATCACAGTCTCGCAAGGATCTCTCGCGAATCCGAACTACACGTTCGCATTCGTTAACGGAACCTTGACAGTGACACAGGCCGCAACGACGACCACGATCACAAATGCTGCCTCATTGGCTGCCAACACGACAACGCCTGGCCAGAGCTATGCGGTCAACTGGTCGGTCGCACCTGTCGCACCCGCGACAGGAACACCGACAGGCAATGTCACGGTCAGTGACGGAACGGGAGCAACCTGCTCGGCCGCTGTCGCCGCCGGAACGTGCAGCCTGACATCTACCACTGTCGGAGTAAAGACCATCACGGCCACCTATTCCGGTGACGCGAACTTTACGGGCAGCACGTCGTCACCGGTCCAGCACAACGTCGCTATCGGCATAACCGGAAACGTCAAGCAGTTCATCGCATTCGGCACTAACACGAACCTTGCCGGTGTGACTTTGACTCTGCTCAATACCGGTACCAACCAGGCGACCACGACCACGACGGACGCCAACGGCAACTACTCGTTCGGAGTGATTACGCTTGGACAGAACTACACGATCACCCCGAGCGGACTCGGCAAAGCGTACGAGGCGACAACACGCAGCTACTCGAACGTCAACACCAACATCTCGGGAGCCGACTTCCTCGCCTACGACGTCCCCGGCCCGAACGCAATTCCGCGTACGGCAAGGGTTGTCAGCCAGACCACGACACCGGGAACCGCTGTCACGATCCCTGTGCTGATGACAACGACGGGCGTCGAGTCGAGCGTTGCCTTTACGGTGCAGTTCGCGGTCGGAACACTTGGCATACCGACGGTCGCGTGCGGAACGGGTGCTGCGGGATGCAACCTTTCGGTCGATATCTTCTCGCCCGGCAAGGTCGGCATCACGATCGTCCCGACGGCCCCGCTGGCTGCAGGAACGGTGCAGGTAGCAAGGATAACCTTCCCGACCTTCCCGACAAACCTGACGGGAACACCGGTCACGTTCGGTGACTTCCCAACGGCGAGGAGTGTCCGCAACGCGGAGAACAACCCGCTGCCGGTCTTGTACTGGACCGACGGACAGGTCGCCTTCACAGGCGGCACGCTCATAGAAGGCGGTTCGATAGCCGGCCGAGTCCTGACCCCATCAGGCCAGGGCCTCAGAAACGCGACGGTCACCCTCATCGACCCTAACGGCAACCGCTGGACGGCAACAACAGGAAGCTTCGGCAACTACCAGTTCGAAAACCTCGAACTAGGCCGCGACTACATGGTCACGGTCAACAGCCGAAGATTCCGCTTCGCCACCCGAACCATCAACCTGGCCAGCAACCTATCCGGTGTTGATATGATCGGACTGGAATAGACCAGGACACTAACCTAAAAAGAGAACCACCCGCACGGGTGGTTCTCTTTTTATATCTCGAATGCTAGTCAGCGGCTCCCGCGGATCTCTTATCGAATATCCGCTAGCATTTCTTCATTTTCCTTTAGCAGTGAATTCAGCGAATCCGGACTCGAGTGGCGGTTCTTCAGCAGTGCCTCGGCGAGTTCGTAAAGCGGGCCCGGGATCTCGGCCGGCTCGACTGAGCCTTCTGCCTGCGGGTAGTGTGTATAGAACTCAACCTCGGCGGAGCAGAATTCGCACGCCGCCGTGTGTTTTGATATCTCGCCGGCACGCTGCCGGGAAAGATCGCCGTTTTGATAGTCCAGCAGTTCGTTCGACGTTGGACAATCTTCGTTTTTACAGAAACCCGTCATTATTCCGTTGCTCATACTTTGGGCAAGATACAGTTCGGCCCCCTTGGCACCAAGGCCGCGATCATTCGCGACCATTCACGCTTTCCGTGCTACAAGAAAAGTAAATCTATAATGCACGGCTCCTTCCAAAACCTATCTGAAAAAAGGTGCCTACATGATTGCTATGGTTCAAATGAGCCATCGCGGTAGTTTTCTCTGATCGATGGAGCCGCGAATCGGCCCATCTTAAGCCAAGGTGGCAGAGACCCGATCGGATCTATCCCAACCTATACTTCAAGCTTTTCAATGGAGAGAACGGCGGATGTTGTAAACAAATAATGTCGGATTTCCTCCAAAAATCCGTAGGCACTTCTGCGATATTACCACCCGAAAGCGCACACTAGATTCGTCTAACTACTGCAAAGACATATACTTGCGAAAACTGTATAATTTGTATACAACGATTGAAAAAACGGTTGTGCATTGTTAAATTTCTTGCTACTATCTTAACTGTAGGAAGTGAGAAGCATTGACGCTCTCACAACCCCAAATTACGGATCGGCATTTACTTGTAAGCTCGGTAAGACCGAAACCCGCACCACTTTCTACTCCAAGACAAATCGCACGAGAGATCAATCTTGACCCGCAATCGGATGGGCTAGAGTGCGCATCGACGAACGTGCTCGCTCTTCGTAACGGAATCAAGCAGAAAATCTAATCTGATCATCAGCGGCGATTTGTACCACTGGACCGGACGCAACTGATTATGAATGAAGTAAAAACAAAGGAAAGGCAATCCCGCCCGGCAACCCACCGACAGATCAAGGTCGGAAAATGGAATGACTCCCTCAAAACGTCTGACGTAAATCAGATATGGACCGAGCTTCATCGCATAGTTTCGTCGCATCCGCTCGTGCGGGCCTCGAAGCGTGCCGGCTTCCTTGTCGAAGAGGGTAAACAAAACGCATATACGGACCTGACGCAGGAGCTGTTCGTCGCCTTGCTGAGCAAGGACAGGTTTCAGCATTACATCGACACCCAGATGTCGGACGCGGAGATCGAGGCGGAGATCAGCCAGATCGAACTGACGAACATGTTAACGGCGGAGCTTCGCAAGCGATATCCGGAAAGTTATCGCCTGGCGCGTCGCATTTCGACCCTCATTCAGTCGAGCCCCACTTTCAAGCGTTTTGACAATCTTGATTACCCCGAAGCACATCGCCGCCTTGCCGATCGTCTCTACGGCCTTTCGGACTGGACGGTGAAGAAGATGCGCCGCGACGTGCAGGAAATGGACGAGCGTGTAAAGGCGGTCGCATTTTACGGCCGTGACACCCGCATGGTCGGCTGCACAGGCGATGCTCAGATCGTTATCTCGAATCCGGAACTGGAAAAACTCATTATAAAGGTCTTTAAGGCGATCGATTCGCCGGTCGATGTTCGCTCGCTTCGTTCCTTTGTTATGTCGCGGCTACCGATCATGGACATTCATCTCGTGCCTGTAGGCAGTGGTACGGACAGTGACGATGATGATCGAATGCCTTTCGAATTCACCGACACGCGCGAAACGCCTGATCAGGAACTGCTGAGAAACGAGGCGGAACTTGCGGCGGCTGGTTTTGTCGACAATTTCTTGAAGACCCTTAACAAATCCGTTCGTGGAAAAGCCAAGCAGTACGACCGGATGATCAATGTTCTGTGGCATTGCTATCTGATCTCGGACTCGGGAACGCAGCTGGAAGTGGCCGAGATGCTCGGGGTTTCGGATTCGCTGGTTTCGGACTATCGAAAACGTATCGAAGCTAATCTTCAGCAGCTTTCGTTTAGCGGCGTGAACGAGGCGAGGCAGTTCGAAAAGGCCCTCAAAGTGAAGGTCAAGTCCATGATCACGGTTGAACGTGAGCTGGCCGTTTAAATTCTTGAGACTGCCTGTGTCAGGCGTGCGAAACGAGTGCAGGCAGCGTCTTGAAATGCTGACCCGCAACTCGATCGCCGCTCGGTGATGCAGGCGGTTTTCGTTTATCGATCAAATGGCGACGGGGAAAACAACACGATCCGATTATCAACCACTGACGCCCGGCGGCAAACCACCGACTGGCGTTGGCGGCTATTCTTCGCTCAGGCCGCCGAGGAAAGAGGCCGAGGTCGAGATCGAACCGATCAATGTGCCCGAAAAACCTCGAGTCGAGTTAAATGCCCACGCCCCAGCCGAGCCCGCCCCTGCAGCCAAACCGTTTGAATACAAGGCAGAAGCAGAAGTTTCGCAAACAAAGGCCCGTAAGATCCGACAGGAAAAAGAACGGTTATCGAGCGACCGCTGGCTTGTCCGAAATGGCCACACGGCTACCTACGCGGCGCTTTTCCTGTTTACGGCGATGGTGCTTTTTCGTCCCTACGAACTAGTTCCAGGGCTGGGCTTCATGGCGGCGACGACGGTCTACTTCGCACTCGTAACGATACTCTTATATATTCCTAGCCAATTAGTGACCGAAGGCAACCTGTCGATGCTGACGACGGAAGTTAAAGCTGTACTCGCCCTGACAATAATTGCGCTGGTCACGATGCCGCTCGCCCGAAATCCCGGAATGGCGTGGGAGACCTTCTCCGACACGTACATAAAGGCCGTCGTCATATTTATCATTCTGATAAATGTTGTCCGCACTCGTGCGCGTTTGATGGGACTGCTGTGGCTCGCACTTGGCATCGGGATATATCTTTCGATCCAGACAACGAGGCTGTATCTGGCCGGCGAATTTTCGGTCGAAGGCTATCGCGTTGCGGTTTCCGAAACCAAGGGCATCTTTGGAAATCCGAACGACATGGCGATCCATTTTGTAACAATGGTGCCGATCGTCCTGGCTCTCGGGGTCGCATCGAAGAGCTTTTTCATGCGGCTCATTTATTTCTCGATGCTTGGGCTGTTCGTGGCCGCGACGATGTTCACATTTTCACGCGGCGGCTTCCTCGGGCTAATGGCGGTTGCCGCGGTACTGTTGTGGAAGTTGGGGCGCAAGCACCGCCTGAACGTTACGATCGGCGGATTGATCGCGGGGGCCGGATTCCTGGCGGTGGCTCCGGGCAACTACGGGCTCCGCATGATCTCGATCTTCATTCCTTCGCTCGACCCCGTAGGTTCCGCAACGGCTCGACGCGAAGGATTGATCACTTCCCTGCTTGTTACCGTTCGAAATCCGTGGGGCGTGGGAATCGGAAATTCGCCCACCTTCGGAGCCCATAATCTGCAAACTCACAATGCTTATACACAAGTTTCTGCAGAATTGGGGATTTTGGGGCTTATTGCGTATCTTGTGCTAATGGTCAGTCCGTTCCGCAAGCTCGGAGCGATCGAGAGGACCATACATAGGGCCGGTGAGACCAACTGGTTTTACTATATGTCCATCGGGCTGCAGGCAAGCATCGTCGGATATTTGGTGACGAGTTTCTTTGCTTCCGTGGCCTATAATTGGTTCATCTACTACCTGATAGCGTATGCGGTTGCTTTCAGGCGAATATACGCTATTGAGAATGGGTTGGCCGAGGATGTAAAAGCCGATCCGATCTGGGACCGCTCGGCGGTCGCTACTACATGATTTTTTCGATCGAGCAAGTTGTTTTCTGGGTGAGCATCGCCCTGATGGGATACGCCTACGTGGGGTATCCCATGCTCGTTTATCTGGCGAGCAGGCTATTTCCAAAGCCGGTAGTGAAGGGCGAGATCGAACCCACGGTCACGGTCCTCATCACCGCTTACAACGAAGAAAATGCGATCCGTGAGAAGCTCGAAAACACCCTCGCGATCGAATATTCGCGAGACAAGTTTCAAATAATCGTTGCCTCGGACGGATCGACCGATGGGACCGACGACATTGTTCGGGAATTTGCGGAGCGCGGCGTAGAGCTTGTCCGCAAGGACGGCCGAGTCGGGAAGACCGCGACGCAGAACGCTGCTGTTGAAAAGGCGACCGGCGAGATAGTGCTTTTCTCTGATGCGACCACCGCGTATCAACCCGATGTATTTCGCACCTTACTGCCGTACTTTGCCGACGAAACTGTGGGCTGCGTCGCAGGGCGTTTGATATATGTCGACGACGAAAGTACGAACGTCGGCAAAGGAGCGCAGAGCTATTGGGGTTACGAGACTTTCATCAAGATCGCCGAGAGCCGCACGTGTTCGCTGATCGGAGCGTCGGGATGTCTTTATGCGGTACGCCGATCTGCGTACGAGCCTTTGTATCCCGAGGCCTGTTCCGATTTCCTGATCTGTACCAGCGTTTTCCGCAAGGGGCTTCGCAGCGTATTCGCTCCCGAAGCGGTCTGCACCGAGGAGACCAACCGCGACGCCAACCACGAGCTTAGAATGCGAGTCCGTGTCATTTCGCAGACATTTACCGACCTTTGGCGAAACCGCGACATGCTCAATCCGTTCAAGAGCGGATTTTTTGCGATCGAACTTATCTCACATAAACTGCTGCGATATGCCGTTCCATTTATCCTTCTCGCGGCATACATCGCCAGCATATTTCTTGCCGCTCAGTCGCCTGTCTACGCTCTTATCCTCGCTCTGCAAACCGGATTTTACGTAACCGCAATTCTCGGCTGGATCATTGAGCGTACGGGCCGCCGGAGCGGGATCCTGGCAATGCCGCTCTACTTTGTTCTGGCGAATCTAGCCTCGGTCGTAGCATTCTACAAATTCCTCAAAGGCGAAAAGTACGCGCGTTGGGAGCCAATTCGGGAAGCTCGTTAAAAATTTAAACCACGAAACACACGAAACAGCACGAAGCATGAAAATTCGTGTGTTTCGTGTATTTTCGTGGTTTAACTTCGTCTTCTGATTTATCATTGCAAGCATGAACGCCGAAGCGAAACGCCTTGCCGAATCGGACGCCCGGGAAAAGAACTGGAAACGCTGGGGACCGTATTTGAGCGAGCGCGCTTGGGGAACAGTCCGCGAGGACTATTCGGCGGACGGATCGGCGTGGGAGTACTTTCCGCACGATCACGCCCGGTCACGCGCGTACCGCTGGAACGAAGACGGCATCGCAGGCATTAGCAACCGGCGGCAGAATCTGTGTTTTTCTATCGCTCTGTGGAATGGCCGCGACCCCATCCTAAAAGAACGCCTCTTCGGCCTGACGGGCAACGAGGGAAATCACGGCGAAGATGTAAAGGAGCTTTATTACTATCTCGATTCGACGCCTACGCACTCGTACATGAAGTTCCTGTACAAGTATCCGCAAGGCGCTTTTCCCTATTCAGAACTTGTTGAAGAGAACCGGCGGCGGTCTCGAAAGGATCCGGAATTCGAGTTGATCGACACCGGAATTTTTAACGAAGACCGTTATTTTGATGTGTTTGTTGAATACGCGAAGGCTGATGTCGAGGACATACACGTACGAATAACCGTAATAAATCGCGGTCCCGAAAAGGCTGAACTTCATGTGCTGCCGACAGTCTGGTTTCGCAATGATTGGGTATGGTTCGGCCGCGAAGCAGCTGATACGTTAACAGCACTCGATGCCAATACGATCGGCATAGCAATGGGCACGCTCGGCGAGCGTTACGTTCGTTTCGAAGGTTCGCCGTCGCTCTTGTTTACCGAAAACGAAACAAATAACGAACGCCTCTTCGGTTCGCCGAACCGGACCAAATACGTAAAAGACGGGATCAGGGATCATATCGTCAACGGTCGCGAAGATGCCATAAATCCGGCCGCGCAAGGCACCAAAGCCGCCGCACATTACAAGCTGGAGATCGCGGCCGGGGAAACCGTCGTCCTGCGGATGCAATTGTCCGAAGCACAGGCGGTCGGATCGCCGAACGCATCGATCGACGACGATCCCGCTTCGCCGCCCGCTTACCCGGATGGTTCCGACAGTGTGTTCGCAGCTCGGATCGCGGAAGCTGACGAGTTTTATGCCGGGCACACCGATGCCCTTTCGGATGACGCAAAGAACGTTCAGCGGCAAGCATTTGCCGGTTTACTGATGTCGAAGCAGTTTTATCATTACGTGGTCGATGAATGGCTCGACGGCGATCCGGCAATGCCAAAACCGCCGGAACGACGGAAAAAAGCCCGCAACTGCGATTGGCGGCATTTGTACAATTCCGACATCATCTCGATGCCCGACAAATGGGAGTATCCGTGGTACGCCGCATGGGATCTGGCGTTTCACTGCATCCCGATCGCGGTGGTCGATCCGAAATTCGCGAAAGACCAACTGCTTTTAATGCTGCGGGAATGGTACATGCATCCGAACGGCCAGATCCCGGCGTACGAATGGGCGTTCGGCGATGTGAATCCGCCGGTCCACGCGTGGGCCGCACTTCGCGTTTACCAGATCGAAAAGAAAGCGAAAGGAAAGGGCGACCGCAAATTCCTCGCCCGCGTTTTCCAGAAGCTGTTGATCAACTTCACATGGTGGATCAACCGCAAGGACTCCGAGGGGCGAAACGTTTTCGAGGGCGGCTTTCTCGGGCTCGACAACATTGGCGTTTTCGACCGATCGCAGCCTTTGCCGACCGGTGGGCGGCTGGACCAGTCGGACGGAACGAGCTGGATGGCGATGTACTGCCTGAACATGCTGGCGATCGCTCTTGAACTCTCCATCGAAGACGACACTTACGAGGATGTCGCGAGTAAATTCTGGGAGCATTTCATCTTTATCGCCGAGGCGATGAACAACATAGGTCACGATAGCGTGCCGCTGTGGGATGAGCATGATGGGTTTTATTACGACGTGCTCGAAATGCCCGAAGGGCACAGCTTCCCGCTGAAAGTGCGATCGATGGTCGGGCTGATACCGCTCTTTGCGGTGGCGACCATCGAGCCCGATATTCTGCGGGCACTGCCCGATTTTCAGCGGCGAATGCGTTGGTTCATCGACAACCGGCCGGAGCTTACCGAAAACATCAACTGCGCGAGAACTCCGGGCGTGGGCGAAAGGCTTCTGCTTGCTATCGCATTTCGCTCACGCCTCGAGCGTGTGCTCAAGGTGATGCTCGATGAAGAAGAATTCCTTTCGCCGTACGGCATCAGAGCGCTTTCCAAATTTCACAAGGATTGTCCGTACATTCTCGAAGTCGACGGCCGCGAATACCGCGTAGACTACGAGCCGGCGGAATCCTCGAGCGGCCTTTTTGGCGGCAATTCGAACTGGCGAGGAACCGTCTGGTTCCCGGTAAATTACCTGCTGATCGAATCGCTGCAGAAATTTCACCATTACTACGGCGACGACCTGAAGGTGGAATGCCCGACCGACTCGGGCGTGATAATGAACCTGTGGGAAGTATCACAAGAGATCTCGCGCCGCCTTTCGCATATGTTCCTCCGCGACGCCGATGGCCGCCGGGCCATCTACGGAGGCACGGAACGCTTTCAGACCGATCCCAATTTCCGTGACCACATCCTCTTTTACGAGTACTTCCACGGTGACAACGGCGCCGGATTAGGGGCAAGCCATCAAACGGGCTGGACGGGGCTAGTCGCGAAGCTGCTGAAGCAGAGCGGCGAGTAACCCGCAGAGAATCTCACCCCGACTCAAAGGGCAACTCGAGGTTGACATCTATCCCACTTAGTAGGATATTTAGATAATGACGAAACCGCCCGTCTATTATTCCTTTGTAGAAACCTCCGTCTTTTCGAAACGGCTAGATGCACTGGCTTCCCATGAAACATTGGAGGCAATTCAGGCGGATCTATTGGCGAACCCTGCAAGGCGGCCAGTTGTCCCAGGAACGCACGGAGCGAGGAAAGGACGAGTCGCAGACCCGCTCTCGGGCCGAGGCAAGAGTGGAAGCTTCCGTTACTTGTATCTATTCCTCGAACACCGGGGTTCTATCTACCTGCTATTTCTTTTCGGAAAAACAGAGCAGGCAAATTTGTCGCCTGAGCAGACAAAGGTGGTTGCTCAGTTAGTTGATGCAATTAAGAAAGATGCCATATGAATAAAAGAGTCGAAAAAAAGCAAAAGTTTATGAGTGATGCGACATTTGGAGAGTTGAAAGAGTCCCTTACGGAAGCATTGCAACACTCTCGCGGTGAGCGTAGCGATTTGCGAACCGCGACATTGCCCGCGCCGCCCCCTCCGCTAACGAAAGAGCAGATCGTCGAATTGAGACATAAATTAAAATGTTCACAGTCTGTCTTTGCTCATGTGCTTAATGTCAAAGTTAAGACGCTTCAAGCTTGGGAACAAGGGCTTCGTGTGCCGAGTGATGCCGCGTTACGCCTTCTCGATATTGCGCGACGGCATCCACGGATACTGCTAGAGAGCAATTAGATCTAACGATCAGGCATTCAGTAAGCTCGCCGCTCCCGTTAGTCCATCACGACTGTCCGCTCCGGCATGGGCGGTGCCTGTACAGGCCCGCCGCGTTGGTAGCCTTGCAAAACGTACAACTTCATCAGCGTCCGGGCATCATTTCGCTGGTATCGGTCGGCGAGTAAACTCATGCGGTCGATATCGACGCGGGCGAGCGACTGGATCTGCATGATGTATCGAAATGGCAGCATGCCGTTACCCGCACCGTTGACTCGCATGGAAAGCTCGCCTTTTTTGAACGTCCGGTCATTCTTGTTATATCTTGCAAGCACCGCCGAGGCGTTGATCATGTCGTTGAACTGGTCCATGATCGGCTCCATCATGCGAAACGCCGTGTCGGGTTCGATCAGCGAGTAACCCTGTATTAACTGCATGTGATCGGCCAGGTCGTCTTCATTCTCGATGTAAGGATTTGTCTGGCCCTTCGCGCTCATCATCAATTCCGCTGCGGCTTCGCGGTCTTTCTCGGTATTCTTCCGGAAAAACTGCATCGCCAGCGAAACCGTTTGCTGAACGCGCATCCGCGGGTTGGGCTGAGCCGCGATTGCCGCTTTTGCTTCCTCCAAACGCCCCTCTGACGTCAATTTGTTTGCCCTGTTCGCTTCAAAACGCTCACGGGCCTGGGTCCTCAACCGCTCGTCGGGGATCGAATCTATTATCTTCTTGGCTCTCGCTTCATCGGCGATCTGGCCGATCTTGTTCGAAGCAGTCTGAAGGGCGTTGTAGCGGTCACGCTGATCGCTTATTTTTGAAGCCGCCGCGATTATCGCCTCGGGCGTATCGTTCGGATTCCACTTCGGAGCCCCGGCGTTCCCCCGATTACCAGCCGCGTTGTTTCCGGCGGGTTTTTTGATCTGTGCCTCGCGAAGCTTCAATTGGGCGGCTCGTTCCGGTGCTAGTTTCTCGATCGAAGGTAGTGCCCGGCTCAGCGAGCTATTCACAAATGCCGGAACTCCCGCCTGGAGAAACGTGTTCGCCAGCTTGATCGCAACATCTTTCGACTGCGCGGGCGTGAAAGTAAAGATCTTCACCCTTGCATTAGCCGGCGTTGTTGGTGCGGGGCGGGCCATCATGTTTAGAAAGCTGATCGTCCCGTTAAAGTCATCCTGCGAACGAGTCAGATCGGTCGAAGTGATCTTCGAAACCACCTCTTCGCCCATTTCCAGAGCCTTCTTCTCGTCCTTCATCATCAACTGCTGCAGCGAGCCGTAAACGTTGTAAGAAATACCCTTAGCCAGCGAATCTTTGATCACCTTGACGAGTTTCTCCGGATCGTTCGCCGCCGCACGCATCGTGAGCGATTGCTCCAGGTTTATCTCCTGCTGAGCACGCATCCGGTCGAAATCCGGCATTCCGGTGCCGACGCCGCTTCCAGAACCTGCAACTCCTGCCCCAACGCCTCCCGTACCGCCAATGACCGTCGGCCCCGAAACCGTTCCGATGGAATACATCGCCGCTTGCTGAGCTATCCGCGCCATTGCTTCGGATATCGCCGCAGGCCGCGTTTGCGCCATCAACTCGAGCCCAAGTTCAGGATCGCGCTGGCCGATAAGGTTCAGGACGTCTAGCCGCGGATCGTTAGGATCGAACGGCTGAACAAACCCAGGCATCGGGTTTTCCTGCTTTTCCCGCTCGTAGTCAGCCTGATGATTTATCAGTTCGCCCGCCACGCCGCGAAATATCTCACGCGAACGCTTCGAGTCGTACCGCCAATAAATATCACCCGCCAAAGCCCCAATGACCGCCCGATTCTGTGCCAGCTTCAAAGCCCCGATCTCCGCGATCGTCCGGTCGAGCAGAGTCACGATCTGCTCATCAAGCTCCTTCTGCTTCTTGGCCCGCTCCGCCGCCGCCTCAGCCGCCGCCGTCTGTCCGAAAACAGGCACTCCGACAAGCGCAAACATCAGGAACAAGGCGATCGATCTACGATGGAACATTAATGGGTACCTCCGAAGGAAATGCAGGATTTGTTGCGGCGGATTATATCACAAGATCGGCACAAAATACCCGATCGCGGGAGAATTAAGCAATCAGTGGCGGTGTCCTAAACTGGTAGTGCCATCGGTTCTTTGCGCCTTCTTTGCGATCTTGGCATCTCTGCGTGACGTAAAACCGTGTTTCACGCAAAGTCGCAAAATTCGCAAAGATAACGCAAAGAAGAAAACCGATGAGCCCCCACAGCTTTACCTCGATTATAAGTGTCGAAACCGCTAAAAACTGTCGTTTATATGCCCGGTTTGTTGCGGAAACAAGCCATTTCGTTGCAAAAACCGCCAATAAAACCGCTATTTCCGGGGCCCCGATCGCGGACAACAAAACGGCCTTCGACAGCTATTTCCCTTCATTTCGCCCAGTAAATATGGTGCTCTTAGCGAATTTCCACGGCAAGATCACCGCGATCTGTCCACACCTTGTCCGCACCCTGTCCGCGGCCTGTCCGCACCCTTGTCCGCGATCCTGTAAGACAGCGTAACTCTATGTTTTAGAATGGGTTACAGACATTCATTAGCGCTTTTTTGCCGCATTTTCGCGCAAAACTTTTTTCTAAATTATCAAAAATCCAAATCGCATACTTCAGTTTATGCGACAACGTTTCAATGATAGCACATAATCGCAGGAATGTCAAGCTTTTTGTTCCAAACTAATGCCGGTGCGAACATACACTTGGGTTTCGATCTCCCCACTGCGAAAGTTGAGACTTACCGAGGCCGAAGAATTGGTGTATTATTTACCCACAAAACGGACGAAAGTGCGGCGATCGGATCAAAATGCCGCTCCTCAGGCTGATGAAGAAGTACAGGTTTCTCGCCCTCATCGTATTCCCGCTTGTTTTGATCTCATCGAGTTCTGTTCACCGCGTACTTAGAGCTGATACATCGCCGCTTGACCGTGAAACGGTGATGTTGAATGGTAAGGAATCGTTTAAGGATCTCGCGGCGGGGCCATGTACATTCAGTAATGGCGGCCTTAATCCAAAGCCTTTTACCGAAAGTGGCGTCCCCGCTCCGCCCGGGCACATGTGGAGCGAACTCCAGCACGATGCCGGAAATTTGGCTGAGGCTAACGTGACCGCGGGTGTTTTTGATCGTCCTCGCCTGGCCGACGACTTTACGATCAGCACCACCTGTACGATCAGCACCATCTCGTTCTACAGCATTATTGACCCGGGAAACTCTACCGGGGCGCAATTTACGAGTCTTACTCTCCGTATCTGGCAGGGCGTTCCGGAAGCCTTGACCAGTTCACTCGTTTTCGGCGACCTGTCGACCAACCGGCTCGTCTCTTCGGTCGACACCGGCTATCTCAGGATCCATAACACCGTAGCGCCGCCGCCCGGTGTCGTGCCCGTGACCACCCGCAAAATATGGCGAAACACCGCGAATATAGGCGTGACGCTCTCACCGGGAACCTATTGGCTCGAATGGGCTGCGACCGCAACGGGATCGAACGGTTCAAATGTCACCAGCCTCGCTCCGACGAGTACCGTCGACGGTGCTCGAGGAGTCGCGGGCGACAATGCCCGGGCCCTATTTATTCCCGGAGGCTGGGCTCAGATCATTGATCTCGGCTCTCCGCTGACCGCACCTGATGTAAACCAGGACCTCCCCTTCGATGTTGTCGGCACGCCGGCAGCCCCGCTGCCCACGCCCACGCCGACTCCAACGCCCTCTGAAGGGGTATTTACCAGTTTTACGGGCCCCGCAGTAACTATTCCCGGCGGGCCGGGCATTGGGGGGCAACTTGATCTGCCTTTCGTGGTCGGTTCAGCGTGTACTATCACCGATGTGAATTTCAGGTTTGACGGTGCGGTGAACGGTGCGGGCGATGCTACAAATGTCGGCCTCAACCGAACGTGGATCGGGCTCGCGGACATTTCGCTGGTCTCGCCGTCGCGGACATCCGTTACCTTGAAATCCTGGTCGACGACGGGCCCGGGATGCCGGAATAATCACCTCTCACAAGTCACGTTTGATGACGATGGCGGCCATCCGCCGATCGACACCGTTTGCGACACGGCGGGCGGTAGTGCCGCGCCTTTTCCGCCTGGCACCTACAAACCGAACACGCCGCTTAGTGCATTTGACGGAGAAAGTGCCGGGGGCACGTGGCTGCTGAGGATCCGCCACAACCTTATTAATTCAGGAGCGGTTAGAGCGTTTACGGTCCACTTTACCTGTGACCGCGATTCGAATGCCGATGTTTCAGGACGTGTCAACACTCCCGACGGCCGACCCCTTCGCGCAGCCACGGTCATGATCACCGATCCGCTGGGCAACCGCCGGACCGTAACGACTGGATCTTTCGGATTCTATTCGTTTGAAGGTGTTCCTGCGGGTTCGATGTACACGGTCTCAGTCTCGTCGAAAAGGTATCGCTTTGCCCCGCGCGTGCTCAGCGTCACCAATAGCCTTACAGATATAGATTTTGTCGGTCTCGAATGATCCTAAGCAAAACTGTTCTTCACTTAATATAACTGCGAAAACAGTGGTCCGGATCAATAGGTGCCGATCATTGTTTCGGCTGCGCCGCCTTTGCGGGCTCGGCCTTCTTTTCTTCGGCAACAACCCCTTGCAGGACAAACAGCCGTGCGACAGTTCGCGTGTCACTGCGGTCGAATCTATCAGTCAAAAGGTTCATTCGGTCAAAATCCGCTTTGCCCAGCCCCTGCATATGCGGAAGGAAGCGAAACAGCGGCGACTCCCACGAATCAGCAGACATTCGCATAACCATTTCGCCTTTCTTGAAACTCGCGTATTCCGGGCTGAACCGTGACAGTACCGCCGAAGCACCCACATGGGCATTGATCTGATCAATTACGGGGTCGAACAGTTTGAACGCCGCGTCTGGATCGATCGTCGTGTAGCCGCGAACCACTTCCATTACGTCATTCATGT
This sequence comes from uncultured Chloracidobacterium sp., assembly GCA_964410495.1. Taxonomy (GTDB): domain Bacteria; phylum Acidobacteriota; class Blastocatellia; order Pyrinomonadales; family Pyrinomonadaceae; genus OLB17. Next base: position 71,563 of record CAYPGP010000011.1, on the reverse strand, counting down.
CATCGTTCGTCTCGATGGCCTCCGGCACGAGCGATCTCGCCTCTTTCATCAGGTCGCGCGCGATCTCGATATCTTTTTCCTTGCCGGACTTATGAACTTCCATGGCAAGCTTTACAAGGCCCTGTACCTTCGCTTTCCGCTTCGTCATCGCGGCTATTGATTTTCTAGCATCCTCGATCTTGCCGCTTCGAGCCTTTGCCGATATCTGCGAGAGCTCAAATGTTTCTCGCAGCGAGGTCTTGAGTTTTTCATCGGGTATCTGATCGATCAGCTTTTTCGCACGCGACTCATCGTCGATCTCAGCGATCTTTGATTGGAGTATCTGATAGGCTGACAACTTCTCGATGTCGCTGTATTTTGGCAGCTCGGCGATGATCTCCTCAGGGGTAGTCATCGGCGCCCAAAACTTCGACCGCTGCTGCAGTGCCTTAAGATCGGCGGGCAGCGAATTTAGATCTTGCGCCTGTTTCTGCTTGAGCGTTGCCACCCGCTCCGGAACGTACTTTTCAAGCGCCGGCATTATTCCCGACAGTGAGTTCATCATGGTGTAGGAAGCACCCGGCTGGGAATAGGCATTCGCGAGTTTCGTTGCGATCTCCTTCAATTGGGCATCGGTAAAGACCGCCTTTTTCCCGGCGGCTCCCGCCAACTTCGACGAACTTGTGAGGAGGCCGGAAACCGACGTCAGGTCCTCCAGGCTTTTCGTGAGGTCCATGTCCGCGATCTTTTTAACAACATCGGCCGCCAGTTCCGATGCCTTCTTTTCATCTTTCTTCTGGATCTTCTCGAGCAGCGGCAAAACGTTGGGTGAGATTCCCTTAGCTAGACTTTCCTTGATCAGCTTTATAGCAAGCTCTGGATTTTCATCGGCCGCAAGCAATGCAAAACGCTGTTCCAGATTGAGTTCGGCTGTTACGGCTTGACGAGACATATCGACGTTCATCGCCGTGCCCGGCTTCGAGGGCGTATATTTTAGGATCGCTTCGGTAAGTTTCGCGGGTCGTGTTTGGGTCAGCAGTTCGAGAGCAAGCTCAGCATCGCGCTTTGCGATAAGCGACAGGATCTCGGTACGTTGCTGGGACGACATGCCGAAGAGAAGGCGATAAACGCCTTCATTCTCTTCCATTTCCCGGTCTCCTTGCTGCGCTACTATGACGAGCTCAGCAGCCGATTCACGAAATAGTTGCCGTGCACGGTTCTGATCGAACTTCCAGAATAGATCACCGATCATCGCATTGACCAAAGCCCGATTTTGCGGTAAACGCAGGCTGTTAACATCAGCGAGCGACTTATCCAGCAGCGTTACGACCTTTTCCTCAAGTTCTTTAGCCTTTTTCGCTTGCTGCTCGGCGGTTTCGGGCGCTTGAGCACGGAGAAACGCGGCCGACAGTATGATCAGAACAAAAACAGCGGTAGGGAAAAGGCGGTACATGGGTTCAGAGCCTCCGGATTTTGATGCGGCGGATTATACCACACAAAAGCAGGTTTCAATCCTAATTTCCGGCCTTTGTATCCAACCCGGCCAAGCTTGCTCGGCCCTACTCCGTCTACGATAATTGCGACTATGAATACAGACCTGGTCTCTTATTACTCTGACCGTGCCGCCGAATATGAAGATGTCTACCTTCGCGCGGAAGAACAGGGCGATCTCGCGGCGGCCGAAGCGTTTTTCCAGCGGCAATTGGCTGGGAAAAACGTGCTCGAGGTCGCCTGTGGAACGGGATATTGGACGCAGCGGATCGCGCGGGTTGCGGGGGCGGTTTTTGCGACTGATATAAATGAGAGCATGATTAGCATCGCGGCCGAGAAGACTATGCCGGCTAATGTGAAGTTGTCAGTCGCCGATATGTACGAGCTGCGGATCGACGGACGATTCGATGCGGTGTTCGCCGGATTCATCTGGAGCCACATTTTGCTGCAGGACCTGGATAAATTTCTCAGTACTGTGGCCTCACATGTTGCACCCGGCGGCAAGCTCGTTTTGATCGACGGAAAAGCGGTCGAGGGCACAACGCACGACCTCGCGAATATCACGCAAACGGATAGTTTTGGCAACACATTTCAGACACGTACGCTTCGCAACGGCACTAAGCATTTGGTGCTAAAAAACTTCCCGACCAACGAATATTTACGCGAACACATTTCACGGGTCGCGAGCGATATTAAGATCATCGATCTCGATCACTATTGGATCGCAACAGCCAGCGTCCGCTAAATGCCATACCGTCGCCGGATATCGACACGTTCGGCGACCAGTTGCGCCCGTCCGATATTGATAGATCCCGTGCCGCACATCCGGCCTTCGCGAGGTAAGGGCCGGTCTTGACCCTTACCTTTTCTGTTTAACTACACAGACTTCTCAGTACTTGGGATTCACCTTCGGGAATGGCGTGTCGTCTTTACAAAGCGGATTAGTAAATGCACTTACGACACCAACCAAACCGGTCGGGTCGGCGATTCCTGCAACACTGAGAACGTTCTGTACTGTGCCGATAGCATTTGCTTCCATCATCAAACCGACATGATGACGACCCCACTCTTTCTTAATTTCGATAGCGGCGTCTACGCTAAATGCTTTGTCAATTTCCTTTTCGATCTCAGGTGATGTCATCTCGCCAAAATTATCCGCGAATTCCGTAGCAAAAATGTCAATTTGCGACTTCCATGCCAGAAACATCGTTTTGTTGGCCATAGCTGCTTTGATGGCTACTTCATTTGCTTTATAAAATCGCTGTAATTTTTCCGCTTGATCAGCCAATCTAGCCAACTTTGGAAAATTCGCGACGAGCTTACCTCCACCGACTGAAGCACCAGCCGAACCCGTTGCAGCGGAGGACCCTCCAAATGTTACGATCAGGGCAGCAATCTTCACCGCTGCGATGATCGGTGAGGTGGTCATGGTGATAACAGATTTTGCACATTCACCTTTAGTCGTTGCACATCCCGCTCCACAATCGACCTCGTGTTGGCTGGGGCAGTTCTGCCAGCAGACCGGACCTACGCCCTTATATTTGTTTGGGGGGCCCGCATTGATAACCGTTTCCTGGGTTCCCGCAACACTTCCAGGCTCACAAGCCGGATAGCAAATCTCACCTGTCGGATCTTTTACCGTTCCCGCCGGACATACCGACGCATACGCTACCCCTCTTTTGGAAGCGGGCTTTTTACAAGAAACTCCAATATCAGAATATCCACTTGGACATATAGGGGTGCAAACACTACCTCCTGCAACAGGTGTGAAACCGGTCCCACACTTCGGAAATATTAAAGCACCGCCTTGTTCACAATTACCTTTGCCATATTTCGCTTCGCACCGACCGGTCGGTCCTGAATAGTTTGGCAATAACGGATCTCCAGATCTCCACTCAAAACTCTCTCTTGTTTTTGCAGCGGGCTTGCCGCAATACAATCCATCATTGCGGAACCCAGCCGGACAATCTTGGTAGCACCACTCGTCCGCGCCTGTCTCGTTTGCCTTACAGGGCGTAAAACAGAACAAACCTTCTTTAACGTATCCCGGCTGACATTCCATTATTTTTCCGACGCCTCTTCCGTAGCTTTGCCTCCAGCAAAACGGAAGCCTCGCCGCACTCGTCTTGACTGAGATCCATTGCATCACACGTGACATTTCATTGACCGTCAGCGGCGACGGGCGCGGCGGTGGAGCCACGAAGGGAGCATTGCTCGACCTCGCTATCGGGGACTTGAGGGTTCCGGCGGCGCTAGTAAGGCTCCGTTCCCTAGTGAAGAGGTTCAACACGACTTGTACATTTTCGCGGCAAGCCAAATAGACTGACCACTCGTCTCTGTTGGTTTCGCTGCATGTTTGAGTTACGGTGCCCCGAGAGATGACCTGCCATGATCTCGCCCCGGCTTGACGATAGATCGTCTCAGGGGCCAAGCCTGAAGCAGCTATCGTTATCTCGGTAGCATCCATTCCCTTTGCTTGTGCAAAGGCGCTTATCTGCAAAATCACACATATTGTTAGGGCTGAGCATGCCAGCAATGCTGTTCTAAAGATCTTGTTCATTTTTCCTCCTGTTTTTCTGAGATATAGCCTCGGAAATTTCTAGCCGAGGGAATACGAATTACTTTTCTCTTGCGGCCACCTTCGTGGCAGCCTTAGCCGACTGACGCTGCTCAGCTAGGATATTGGTCATCGATGCTGCATCGATCGCACCCGGAATTATCCGGTCTCCAATGATATAAGCCGGCGTGCCGTTGATATCGAGAGATCCCGCAAGCTGTTGGGTCCGTATGATCTGTTCGTCAATTTGTGGGTCGGCCATGTCCTTTTGGAGTTTGGAATAGTCGATCCCGAGGGTTTTGGAGATACTCTTGATCGAATCCTCATCTGTGGTTTCGGCCGTCATCAAAGCATTGTGGAATTCGACGTATTTTCCTTGCCGGGAGGCGGCGAGAGCAGCCTTCGCGGCGAACGTAGACTGCGGACCAAGGACCGGGAATTCCTTAAAGACAATACGAACCAGCGGGTCCTTTTCTGAAATACTCTGAAGTTTGGGAACGGTTTGCTTGCAGTATCCGCAGTTGTAGTCAAAGAAAACCACGATCGAAATGTCCCCTTTTGCGTTCCCAGCAACTGGCGAACCTGGATCGAACAGGATCTCGGTTCGAAGCTCTTTCATCTGATTGGCCGCACGCTCTTGCTTCTCCTTAAGCTCCTGGGCTTGAAGTGCCTGCATTGCCTCGCGTATCACGACAGGATTCTTCATTAGGTAGTTGCGAACGATCTTCTCGATCGCCTCTACATCATTCTCTGCCGGTGTCGATGGGGAGACTACGCTCGCTGGATCGAAACCGATAGGTTGTTTAGTCTGGCCATTCACCTCTACTACTGCGCTCGTGACCAACGACAGAAAGACTATTCCCGCCAACGTAATCAACCTTGTCATAAATCTATTGTTCATATTTCCTCCTGGTTTCCTGATAAAACGAGCCTAAGCCACAGGTGATCTGTTAAGCCCCGTTGTGATCGGATCAGCTTTCCGCTTCACAATTTTTGCTCTCAACTACATAAACAAGATATTTCGCTTAAAGAGAACATAATCGGGAGATTTATTTATTCGGGTTTTTCCGTTACAATTTGGGCACTTTTTCGTTCCACATAGTTAACGTATATGCTTGAAGGCGATTCGCATCGAGTGACACTACTATTGAATCAATGGAGCGACGGGAGCGACGCCGCTCTTGAGGAATTAATGCCGCTTGTCTACGATGAGCTGCATACCATGGCGAAGCGGTATATGAGCGGGCAGAACCAGGGGCATACGTTTCAGACCACCGAACTTATACACGAGGCATATCTGAAGCTAGCGGGCGGAGAGAAGAAGGATTGGAAGAACCGTACGCATTTTTTGGGCGTCGCCGCTTTAGCAATGCGTCACATACTTGTTAATTACGCTCTTTCAAAGCGATCACAAAAGCGTGGCGGGGATAGACAACAAGTTACACTGAATGATAATTCGGTTGTTTCAATGGAGCGATCGGAAGAAATAGTGGCTCTGGATGAAGCCCTAAAGGGTCTCGAGAGACTTGACGCACGAAAGGGGCGTGTCGTGGAACTGCGATATTTCGGCGGCCTCAGTATCGAGGAGACGGCCTCTATCCTCAAGGTCTCGCACCAGACCGTCCAAAGAGACTGGCGTTTTGCCAAATCATGGCTAATGCGTGAGTTAACATACTAAGCGCCGATCCGATCGAATGCCTTTTCGCCGCGACCTCAGCTTACGTGACCAATTGTCTTGAGTATTCCTTTGATCGACACGTAATGTGAAAGATCTGGCTAAAATTGAAGAGATCTACCACGCCGCTCTGGATCTACCCGAGGAGCAACGTCATGCATTCGTGCTGAGCAAATGTGGTGATGATGCGGAGTTACGTCGTGAGGTCGATTCCCTTCTCAGTTTTGACGCTCAAGCGAGATCATTTATCGAATCCCCACCAGACGACCTCGCTGCCGCTATGTTGGCCGGGGGGGCGGGTCACGATATTCTTGGAAAACAGATCGCCCACTATCGCATCATTTCGCAGCTCGGCTCTGGCGGAATGGGAGAAGTGTTTCTGGCAGAGGACACGAAACTTTTTCGCAAAGTAGCTCTGAAGCTGCTCCCGGTTCAGTTCGCGGCGAATCCCGAACGCAAATTGCGATTTGAACGCGAAGCCCGCGCTATCTCTGCCCTGAACCATCGCAACATCATCACGATCCACGAGATCCAGGAGATCAACGGCCTGAGCATTATGGCGACGGAGTTCGTCGATGGTGAAACACTGAGCGATCTTATTGCAGCGGGACCGCTCGCATGGAAGGATGCGGCCAGGATAGGTGCCCAAATTTCGTCCGCCCTAAACGCGGCCCACTCCGTCGGGATAATTCACCGTGACATCAAGCCCGCAAATATTATGATCCGCCGTGACGGTGACGTTAAGGTCTTGGATTTCGGGCTTGCCAAACTGACCGCACCGAAAGGGGAAAGCGGCAGTTTTGACACCCGCGACCACAACGCGCAGAACCGCGTGATGGGCACCATCCATTATATGTCACCGGAACAGGCCCTCGGCAGCGATCTCGACGCGAGAACCGACATATTCAGCCTCGGCGTCGTGCTATACGAGGCGCTGACCGGTAACCGGCCGTTCGTTGGACCGAGCGATGCGGCCGTTTACAATGCGATCATCAACGTGCAGCCGCCACCGATAAATGAACTAAACCCAGATGTCCCGCGAGAGTTTGTGGATATCGTCGATCTTGCCATGTCGAAGGATCGCGATCACCGGTTCGCGTCAGCGGCAGACCTACACGATGCCCTGAAGAACCCCGCTTCAGCGTTTAGTCCCGTGATTGCAGGGCGGGCAGCTATCGCGCGATCTGGAACATGGCGATCGCTGCCCGGTTTCGCCTTAGTTGCCCTGATCGCGACCCTGACCCTCGGTATTGGATCGCTGTACCTATATCTGCCTGCTGTGGTATCACAGAATGAGGCGGCGGGAAGCTTCAAATTCACTCAACTGACGAGCCGGGGCGGCGAAGAACTATTTCCAAGCTTCGCACCTGACGGCAAGAGCTTTATCTTTACAAGCCGGGAAAGCGGAAATTGGGATATTTATTCCCAGCGCATCGGCGATGCAAACCCGACTAACCTGACCAAGGATTCTTTGGCAGATGACACTCAGGGTGCTTTCTCGCCTGACGGCGGAAGCATCGCATTCCGGTCGGAGCGAGGAGGAGGCGGGATCTTCGTGATCGACGTGGCCGGCGGATCGGTCAGGCTTATATCGGACGTGGGCTATCACCCCGCATGGTCGCCCGATGGAAAGGAGATCGCGTACGGTATCGATGATTTTGAAGAACCCGGAAGCCGAACCATAACACCGAGCCAGCTTTGGCGGATCAATGTCGTGACAGGCGAAAGGCGGTCGGTCACGAGTTCGGACGCAGTTCAGCCGTCATGGTCTCCGAACGGCTTACGCATAGCATTCTGGGGCCTTAGTGCCGCCGGACAGCGTGATGTCTATACCGTTTCTGCAGATGGTGGCGACATCCTTCCTGTCACTAATGACGTGGCGACAGATTGGAATCCGGTTTGGGCCGCGGACGGAAAGGCCCTCTATTTTCTGAGCGATCGTGACGGAAGCATGAATTTATGGCAAGTTGCGATAGACGAGCGATCAGGCGACGTCGGCGGTGAGCCTGAAGCGATCAGGATCCCCTCGAAATACAGCAAATTCCTGCACTTTTCGCCAGACGGGAAAAGTTTTGCGTACGTTCAAACCACGAATTATGCAAATTTGCTCCGTATAGATTTTGATCCTCGAACCGAGACGACCGCTAAAGTGCCTGTCGAGATCACTCGCGGGTCAAAGATATCGACCAATCCAGACATTTCTCCAGATGGCCGGTCGATCGTCTTTGATGCGATCGGCGATACACAGGAAGACATATTCGTCTCCGACGCAGATGGCAGCTCGATACGCCAGATAACCAACGATAGTCCAAAAGATCGAGGCCCACGGTGGTCGCCGGATGGTAAATTGATCTCGTCCCTATCGAATGCATCTGGGAAATATGAATGTTGGATCATGCGTGCCGACGGGAGCGAACGTCAAAGAATATCAGACTTTCCAGACGGCCAATGGGGACAAATACCGATCTGGTCACCCGACGGGCGGCGTCTGCTTTGCAATACGTCTTACGGCTATCCGATCATCTACGATCTTGAGTCCAAGGAATCGACCCCCATCTTACCACCGTCAGTAGACGGCGAAATAGGGCACAGGTTTATGGCATTTGCATGGAGTCCGGATGGAAATAAGTTGCTGGGTCATAGGTTGGATTTCGACGGAACCGAACCCATGATCCAGCTATACGATCTTACAACAAAGAGGTTGGAACGCATCGCCGATTTTGGCTTTCGTGCCGTCTGGCTTGCCGACGGAAGGCGCTGTATCTTTACGTATCGCGACAAACTATTTCTCGCCGATACCACGACAAAGAGAATTCGGGAGATATTTTCGGTTACCCCATATCGCTTCCAGTCGATCACAGTTTCAAAAGACAATCGCTCGATCTATTACTCGATGCAAAAGGCCGAGTCAGACATTTGGCTTGCCAGCGCTGAGTAAACGCTCCTGCTGGCTCGACGAGGTCATATTCGGTGCTGTCCCGCTAGACCCAAAATCGTTGCCATACCTCGGCGCGCTCGGCGAGCAGGGTTCGATCGAGGCCCTCGTCTATAAGTTCGTCAGCCGTTTTGGACTCTAAAACCGTAAGCGGAAGCAGAGCACAAATGGCGAAGGTGTCGGCTTCGATCTCATGGCGGCTGCGTTTGCCGATGCGGTGAAAGCCGACTGCGGGGCCGGACGTGGGGGCGTGGAATAGGAGGTGGGCGAGTTCGTGGAAGAGGACTTTTAGCCGCTGCGGCTGAGGCAAATCGCGGTTGATCGCGATAAATTCGCGGCCCAGAAGGCGGAAATAGAAGCCGTCGGTCGACATCGACTTGATCTGAACCTCAACACCAAGCCGCCTTGCAAGTTCAAACGCATCATCCTCGCCAAGCGCACGCTCGTTCCAGCCGATATTTAGTTTTGAGATCTTGTCTAGGAGAAACTTCACGACGATCACACGCTAGGAAAATGTATCATGCATGCAATCTTCTTTCAAGATGTTTCGCGGAAAACTCAAACTTTGAATATGGAATTTCGAAGATCTTAAATTTCAGATCTCAAATTTCAGATCAGATCTCAGCTTTCAGCTGTCGGCCCCCAGATCTAAGATCACGGTCACTGAGACTAAACTTGATTCATGCCGCGAGAGCCTCGTCTAATGCCCGTTTGGCGTCGCGGATCGCAGCGACTCGCTCTTCGGCGGTGAAACCATCCCAGCCCTTGAAAAACACCACGCCGTAATCCGACGGGTATTCGCGGCCCTCGAACCGCAGCCACTCGGCCATTACGGCCTGCGGGTCGTTGAATCGACCTACGGCCGCTGCCACATCAAATTCGGGGGCGTGATAGAATCCGCGCTCCGAGAGCCGCCGGTCGACGATCTCGGCGATCTTCCCTTCCAAAAACCGCCCGATCTCAAGCCGCGGAGCATCGCCCAAATACATTTCGCCGCGTCCGTCGAGCAGCCAGTTGAGCGAAACGCCCGTTTCCCGCCCGATCTTGACCAAAACCTCCGGAGCCGGAAGCCGCCCCTGATAATAGTTGCGAACCGTCGCATGCGGTATCCCCAAACGCCTCGCCACTTCGGCCATCGAGGCATGGTCGAACGTCTTATTCAATCTCGCGACAAAATCTTTATTCATATTCACGAAACAACTGTTGTAATGAGTTAGTATCGTATTTTTTGCTCACACAATCAATCTAGAAAGGACTACTGATCCGATGTAAGCTTCAACCCGACGATCCCGGAGACGATCAGCAGGATGCAAAGTACCTTCGACACGTCGCGCGATTCACCAAACACGATAATTCCGAGCACAGCCGCCCCAACCGTCCCGATGCCCGTCCAAACCGCATACGCCGTACCGATCGGCAGCACCTTTACCGCAAGCGAAAGAAAATAGAAACTCGCGATCATCAGCGTACCGGTCACCAGACTAGGCACAAGCCGCGTCCAGCCCTCCGTATATTTCAATCCCACAGCCCAACAAACCTCAAGCAAACCCGCGATAACCAGATATATCCAAGCCATTTTCCCCTCTTCCAAACCAAACGGCCTAAACCGCTATCCTGCGATCTAGGCCGTCCTAAAATATTCATCTGCAAAAGCAAGGTCGTCCCCGCTAGGCCGGCAGCACATGCGCCCGGAACTTAACTATAACACGACCGCTGCATATAACTTCGCTGTCCACGGATAGTTTCTCGTCACGGATAGTGTCCTGGGCCACTGCGTATTCCCATGTTGGTCGGACCCAGTCCCCTCTGCCCCGCTCCCAGCTCGAAAGTGCCCGCTAGCACGCAAACCCATGCCCCTAAACCTTGACACAAGCCCGCCAGCCATGTATATTCAGAGTTTCGACAAAATGTCGTCGCGGCCCCACACCGCCTTCACAAATTAGCCGCCCTAGCTCAGTTGGTAGAGCATTCGATTCGTAATCGAAAGGTCGTCGGTTCGACTCCGATGGGCGGCTCCATTAAAATCAACAACTTAGCGAAATCCAGAAAATTGTGCACACATTTCTGCACACATTTTTATTCGCATATCCCCGTCAGATCTTCAAATTGATCCGAAGATCCCGTGGCGTATGAGGGTACTGCTGCGAGTACTAAATCACTTCTGATTTTTGCCGGAACTCGGCTCGTTATCTCGCAATTTTCCGTCCTGCAGGTATAACCTTAGTCCCCGGATCATCAATTCCCTTCCCACATATCCAACCGGACGATCTTCATTCTGACTGATCTCAGAAATCGTCTTTAGTAGTGAGGCCGGGACGCGAAGGGCTAAAGGCTGGTCTTTCTTTTCAGACTTTGTTTGCACACATACGGTTATACCAAAGCAGGCGAAAGCGGTGGATGTATATTATGTATGCTTTGTTTGACATAGTGCAGCCGTGTGGTATTATTAGATGTGTGAGCACTTCCCCAGCGTGTCATGGCATCTTGTTGAGACCAATTTGTTATGTGACAGCCGGCGGCGCCGATAGGGTGGGAGGAAGGAGAGTAGTGGCTCACCGCCCACCCCATCGGCTTCCTAAACAGTGACGCAGGCCAAATCGTGATCAAACATCTTAATCGCCACACTCCAATCCCGATAGCAGCGATAGAAAATCCCGCGGTAAGTCTCGAAGCAAAGGGCCTATATTGCTTGCTAGCAACCGGCCCGTATTTGATCGACTCTGAAGAACTGCGATGCGAAGTTCAGAGCAAATCCCCTAACCCAATCACCAAAGCAAAACTGCGGAGTCTGCTCGATGAACTCCAGAACGCAGGCCTGCTTGAAGTAACTGAATAAACCGACCAAATTCGCTAATTTGCTCATTTTTCTTCTTTTTAACACTTGACAATGGGTTCATTTGTACCTACACTCATAATCATTGATGTGCTAGACATAAACAACGCCGCCGCCTAGAAAGGCAAGTCCAGCTCATCATCTATGAGATAGTCGGTCGAAATTCCGGAGCACTTGGCGTAAGCCAGCAGTACTGGATATGAAGGCTCGCGTGAGCCTCGTTCGAAGGCGGAAATGGTACTGCGGATAAGTATGCCATCTTGGCCCAGCCGGACGATCATCTGATTCTGAGAGAGTTCAAGGTGCAGGCGGATCTGCTTTAGCTTCGCAGCGAGACGAGCCGGCTTCGAACGGGTCTTGGATCCCATTAGGATATCCTCCTGTTCGAATGAGGCCCGCGCTTCTCAACGATTCCGATAGGTTCAAATGGTTCTAGCCCGGATGAGGAGGGTTTTTCGACGAAACTGAATTGAACTTGATCGACTTGCGATCTCAGAACGACTTGGCCCCTTTGCTCGGCTGCATAGACCTTAGATTAGCAGAGAAACGACGATTTGGACGAATGGGTAACAAGCCGCAGAATACAATCACAACCCGTGGAGACACCGATAAAAATGGTAATTAGAAACTTCAACACCGAAGACTGGATAACACCAAATACAGCCTCAAAATTAAAGGGCGTCACCCGACAGGCAATCTACTACAGCATTAACAGGGGCAAACTGACCGCTCTCGAACTCGACGAGACGATCTTCGTTAGCAAATCCGAGGTTGAAAAGCTGAAAGTCAGATCCCCGAACAAGTCTTCTGGAGACGACAACTTTGTTGAAGAGGAAGGATCCATACCGGATATTATCTTCGAATCACGGTGGGCCACACGGGCCCCCAGTCGAAATTGCGGGTAGGAAAGGTAAGAAAGTGACATGACAAGCGCCCTATATATACTGTCAGTTTGTCACTTTCCTTCTTTTAAACTAGATAGAGTTGACTTTTGATATCACAGTCGAATCCAGGCAGTCGGTCTTTGTTTTACAATTCGTTTTTTCCTACCGAGGCTTACGCTGGCGAGCGGTTAACACACACAAATCCGCCTTCGAATATTTCCCCTCAGCGGTCTGTAGAGAGCAAAAATTAAATGCGTAAAATCGCGGATATAGGACTTGGAACCGGGGATAAACGCGTTCAAGTTGAAGTGTAAAGCGTTTTTTTGACAAACCTCCCTTTTCTTGTTTTTGTGTGTGTTATTTTCTCGCATCATACAAGCCAACATCGAACATACTCGCTCAACACGCATACAGCCGCCTAGATCGCAACAACCAAAGGCAAAGCATGGCAAAGCACATCCTGAGCATCAGAGACGCCTGAGCGAGCGAGCAATCGCAAAGCAAGGCATCGCGCACAGAACGTAAGGCATTAGCACGCGACGTAAGGGATCAATCTCGTTTGTGTGTACTTGTGTTGTCCTCACGTGCACGCGAAGGTCGATCGATCTGCGCCTTGTTACCGTTTCGTGCCTTGTGAACGTAATATCGATTATCGGACGCAAGCAAACTTGCGGCATCTATGCCCGTAAAGTATTGATTCTAAAAAACATACCCCTATACCCCTATATATGAGGCGATTTGGGCGGTTTCAGGACCTCGTGTCCGGAAAAAATTCGACTATGGGCCCCGATCGGATCCCGGCGTTCGCGATTCGCGAATTGCGAATGGAAGTGTTGAGGGTTGGCGATCGGCCTTCGGCCGCCATTTTACCCGTAGCGGGCAGCGTTGAGAGGGGCCTTGTCCGCTTTGGGAGTTGGAAGTGAGAAAAAAGTGGTGAGAAGGTATGCGTACAGGGCCTGCGGCCCGCTCATTTTCCCGTAGCGGATCGCTGAAACCCAGTAAAAATGGGGCGTTCACCCGAGTGTGCCCTCAGGGCACACATGGCGTGAGGGCACACTCGGTGATACCACAATATGTTGTGGTCTAAAAATCGAGACCACAACTAATCCGAAAGTGCCCTCACGGCACGTATGCTCCGAGGGCACGGACCTTATAAAAGAAATTCTATAAGGAAGTAAAATAAATTCTAATACAGTCTTATTCTTATCTTGTATTCTTATATTTTAAGTATATTCCTATGTGTGTAGGGAAACACACAAAATTTTCAAAATTCAGAAGATCCGCTAACGGCGGTCATCTCGTCGGCTTTTCGTCCCCGGAAAGTTTTTTGAAAAAGTTATTTATACAAGCGAATAAATGATTGACAAAGGTGACTCGACACTATACCATCTACCGCGACTTGGAGGAAAGAGAAACTTTTTTTCAAGACAAACTAAACTCTATTTATCGGAAAGCTGGAATGTGTTAAAATAGAGCTAGGGGCGATGTCTTCATCCCGCGTCTCCACCCATCCTGCTAATCAAATTCCCGATAGTCTAACTTAATTTTCGAACCGGCATTGACAGGTGCAGGGCAGTCCATGTGTGTGTCGTCCACCGGGCTCGAAACGCCATAAAAAGGAAAAAAGAAATTCAACTATGCACGAAACTTCCACCTCAACCCTTAATCATTTAACGGATGACGATCGGCCGATCCAGCCCGTGGTCACGCCTCAGGTCTTCAACGAACCGGAAGCGGCAAGTTGGCTGAGGGTCTCTCGCGTCACGCTTCAGCGGATTCGCCTGCGAGGCGAAATCGCATTCACGAGAATAGGCGGCACCCGCGTCGTCTACACCCTGAAACAACTCACAGACTATCTGGCCGCTCATGAACGGCCGGCATTAGCCTAAAGAACAAAACAGGAGTCAAACAGCAACAAACTTTTCTACCAAAACCTTATGATAAATATTTCAAACTCCCCTGCGACTGGCGTCGAAAGCCCAGTCGTTACTTCCAACTTCCTAGAATCGTTCGGCACTCTCAGATCTCGCCAACTCCCCAAACCCAAGCAAATCATCACAGGACTTCACGCAGGCGAAGTCGGAATGATCGCTGCAGTCACGAATGTCGGCAAATCGACATTCTTGCGACACCTCGCCGTATGCCTCGCAACAGGAAGTCCTTTTCCGCCGCTGGCATTAACGCGTACCCCAAAGCGCGTCGTCATCCTCGATTTTGAGGACTCGCAGGCTGGGTTGAGGGACGATCTCGTCAGCATCGCAAAATCGCGCGGCATTTCGGGGTCTCTTGCCTTAGATCAAAACCTTCACATACTCTGCGATACACAGCGGTTTCGCTCACTGTCAGATGAAGAAAACCGAGAAAGACTTGTCGCTGAGATTAGGAGTCTGGCTCCCGACTTGATCATCATCGACACGATAACTCGAGGATTCTCATTCGAGGACGAAAACTCGAATGCGAAAGTTCGTGAGCAAGTCATGAACCCGCTCGTGCAGTTAGCCGTTGAAACCAATGCCGCCGTCCTTTTTGCGCATCATGACGGAAAGTATGGGCTCGAAAAATCACAAAATTCAGCTTCGGTTCACAAATTCAGAGGGGCATCGACGATGGGAGATTCATCGCGTCTTATCCTGAACCTTACAAGGAAGAGTTCGAACACCCTCCAACTGGTCGCGGCAAAAGCTAAGGGAGCGACCATCCTGACCACCGACTTCCGGCTCGACCCGGACACGCGCAGTTTAATCGACGTAACCGGCCTCCGAGAGAAATCATGGAACAAGCGATTGGTTTCCTCGCAGATGGAGCCTAATCGCTCGTACTCAATCGCCGAGATCACAAATAGCTTCTTTCCCGAGAAGACGGAACGAACGACGCGTCGAGCTGTGAACGATGAGATCGAAGCTGGCTTCATCGTGATGGTTAGGCGCGGTCAATACCGGTTGGCGGAACCAAAAAGTCGAGCAACAGACCAATAACAATCGGATTTGCCTAGCTCCTCGGCTTGCAATGGTCTGGGAGCTAGGCGATCGTTGAGTGCAACCAAACCCGATTTTGCTCCTTTTCTGCGCTATTCATATGAAATGGTGAAACAATAATCTCAAAAACCTGTATTACAAGGCATCAAAAAGCTCTGCGTTACGGAACATTCTTCAGGGCGGATCAACGTTTCATGTCACTGAAAAATTCTATTCTCCAACAAGTTTGGCGTTTATTCTACGCTATCAATATCAGCTTCGTTTTCGTGTGGACGATGCTCGCCCAGAGCGGGATTCCTGTTCCGACAATGAGTCAGTGTGATACGCAGATGCAGGCGTTGATGGCGAACTACCAGATTCCCGGAGCGACGCTCGCCATTGCAAAGAACGGCAAGTTGGTCTACACGCGTGCATTTGGGAACGCAGATCAGGCCGGTGCCGAGGCAACCCAGCCCTATCATATGTTTCGCATCGCCAGCATTTCGAAACCGATCACCTCTATCGCGATCATGAAGCTGGTCGAGAACGGACAATTGAGTTTGAGCGACAAGCCATTCGGCCCCGGCGGGATCCTGAGTGTTGATCCGTATTTCGCCAACGCGAACATAACCGACACACGCGTTCACAACATAACGATCCAGCACTTGCTCGAACACGCCGCGGGTTGGAATCGCGACGTGGCGATGCCGCCGGGCCCGGTGTCGCCCTATCCGTGGAGTTATGGGCACAGCGACCCGATCGCGTTTCCTCTCCACGTCACGCAAACCTTGGGCGAGGCAAATCCGGTGACACGCCGAGCGATGATAAAATTCTCGATCCAGAAAGGATTGAATTTTGCTCCGGGAACGAGTCAGAACTATTCAAATATCGGCTACCTGGTTTTGGGCGAAGTGATCGAGAAGAAGACTGGATTAACGTATGAGAATTACGTGAGACAGAACATCTTCGCACCGCTCGGAATTTACGACATCCGACTGGGTAAAAACCTGCTTGTGGACAAACAGGAACGCGAGGCCGAATACGTCAATCCGTTTACTACGCTTTCGGCGTACGGGACGGGACAATTTGTGCCTTGGCAGTATGGCGGCTGGAGCGTCGAAGCGATGGACGCCCATGGAGGCTGGATCGCGACGGCTCGCGACCTGGTCCGGCTGTTGACGGCGGTCGACGGTTTCCCCAGTCGTCCCGATATTCTTTCTGCGGCCACTATCCAAAATATGTCCACACCATCAGCCACCAATCCCGGATATGCCAAGGGCTGGTCGGTGAATCCCTCCGGCACATGGTGGCACGGAGGTTCACTTGATGGGGCATACAGTTGGATGGTCAGGACCAACGTTCAATTCAGCAGCCAGTTGACTTGGGCCGTGATTATGAATAAGCGAACGGATGCGGCCGGCTTCGCGAATGCGGTAAGCAGTCTTGGATTTGGGAACTGCGTGAACGTCAACACCACATTCCCTACGCACGATCTTTTTGACGTTCCAACGCCCGCTTCGGGGATGAACTTTTCGAATGTCACCACCAGTTCGATGACCGTAAACTGGACAAACGGTGACGGAGATGGACGCGTACTGATCATGCGAGCGGGCGGAGCACCGAACAAGTTTCCCCTCGACGGCACCGATCACACCGTGGGTCAGGATCTGGGCGGCGGCAATATTGTCGTATATAACGGCTCCGGCTCCACCGCTAACATAGTCGATCTGGCCAGCGACACCAACTATCATTTCCGTTTATACGAATACAAGAAAAGTCCCGTAACGGGAGATAACGCACTCTATCAGCTGGGGAACCCTGCCAGTGGTACTAAAAACACCTTGGGTTCGAACTCGCCCGTGACGGTTGCAGGTCGCGTAACGCTGCCTGATGGCCGAGGTGTCTTCATGGCACGCGTTTCGCGGACAAGTGTATCCGGCGAAACCGTCACGACAATAACCAACCAGTTCGGCTACTACCGTTTCGAACAGACGGCCTCCGGTGCAACCTACACCTTCAGCGTCAGCAGCAAACGCTACAGGGTCTCGCCTCAGATTTTCACGGTGGCGAGCGAAACGAATGATCTCAACTTTATCGCGCAGGAGTAAAGAATAAAGAACTATTGATCATAGCCGGCGGTACGTCGGAGGCTTTAAGATTCCTGCGATGTTCCTCGCGATAGTCGCTGCCGGTTATATTTATCGAAAACGGCCCGAAACCATAAGCGCCTGATGCTGCTCGCGACGATTCCATTACTCCGTCGCTCGGCCCGATATCTGGTTCGCCGCCGTCCTCGCCGACTCCCTGACAGTCATCGCCGGGATCTGGGATAGACTCGCCAACGGCCGAATCCATCCGACGCAGCTCTACGTCGGACTCGCTATTATTGCCGAACACACTTTCGAAATCATAGCTTTCGACACGCCCCCTGCGCCGCCGCCGCCGGTCGATTTCTCTACAGTTTGTTCTAGACTAAAGTAGGTTACAATAACAACATGCTAACCGCCGGAGCCATGATCGTCGACATCCCCGAAGAAATGGGCGAAATGGGCGGCATGCCCGGCGGCATGGGCGGCATGGGTATGGGAATGTGAAATTGCCCGACGCGAGCCCCACGCTTGCTACGAACTGCGTTTTAGTTCGCACGTAAACAGAAAGGCTTCGTCTAGCAATAGGGGAAGCTTTTCTCACAACGATCTAATGACGAATAATATATGACTTTCCAAGAACTGTATTTGCGCTACTGCAATGCTGTAGCTTTTCTTGAAGTTGAGAAAGAAGGTACGATCGGAGTGGGAACTGCCTTTCATATCGGGGATGGCATTTACCTTACCGCTAAACATGTTGTTGAAGGGCAAAACATAAAAACGATTGAAACAACAACGCGAGGATACTATTTCGACCCAAAGGGAAATGCTGAATTCAATGGAGTTCGCTATAAGCAGTTCGATAGGCAAAAGGGACGCCTCGTTTCCGGCCCCCATTATAATGATGCAGGAAACGATGATGTAGCCCTAATCGTTGTGGATGGAATTGATGCTCCTACGATTCCTATATCGGCGGAAAGTCACGACTATATGTTTGACGATGATGAAATAGCTCTGAGTAAGGTGCTCGTTATGGGGTACCCACCAGTTCCTTTCGCGGACGGCCCCCGACTGTTTGCCGCCAAGGGCGAGATCAATACTGTTATTGATAAGTACACCGATCCAAACCCCTATTTTATAATTTCCACGATGGCGCGCGGCGGATTTAGCGGCGGGCCGTGTATTGCCAAAGACGGCTCAGGTCTGGGAATAATTACCGAATCTTTAGTTTATGATAACAAACCGGCGGAAACTGGCTACATGTCTGTGACCACGGCTAAAGCGATATACAGACTATTATTAGCGACTCAGCACATTCCAAAAGAGCAGGAGGAGAATATTTCGATCATTTACGACAATTTCCGAATTCCAAGTGATGAAGCTGTAAATTAACTTACAGAATATTGAGGGCGAGACATCCTTTGCGGTTCGACTCGAATATATGACATACAACTGATTTATTTAATTTTGTCGCGAGATGCTTCGTAAAATACTACTTTTTCGTGGTCGATATCAACCTCCGGCACCTCGTCATATGATAGTAAATGCCTAAGAAATACAAAAAACCTTAAATTCGGGTTGCCCGCGACAATCTTCCTAACATCAAATTTCCCTGACTTGTCGAGAATAAATAACTGCGTAAGTAGTTTGGCAAGATCCGTCAAATCAACTGTTGCTCGCTTCTTTAATGAGATCGTCAGCTTAGGCTTGACAGAAGGGCGTTTTACAACGTCATCCATTTTTCGGAGCGCGTCAACCAGATGCTTGTCAAAATCAACCTCTTTGCCTATCGCGAATTCATCTTTGGTAAGGAGCAAGGTGACCAGTCTGCTTAAGTTCGAAAAAGCTGAACTTGTCGCTGTATTTTGTAAACCGACATAGAACTCCGGGTCATTACTAAGCTCAACTGTATGATTCCAAACGTTAAGCCAGTGACGCTTATTTTGAAATAAGACAAAGTCATGCCTCACACTTTCCGACCTCTCGATTAGAAAATTTGCGCACAGGAAGTCCTGAAAATATCGGTGGCTGAACGACCACGAATTATGATCGAAAACTATAAGCCCCGTGAAATCTTTTAGCTCGTCAAGAGCGACCTCGACTTGCCAGTCGTCGGCCGTGTGAGCGAGAACCTTGCCAAAATAATCTCGGTCAAAGGTAAAACGACCATCAACCGTCAGTTGATATGCCAACTTTCCGAGTATATGTCGAGCATTGCGCGAGCTTATCGCACCGTCTCTCTTTATTGAACGCTTTTGATCCCAAGTCTCTAAAAAGAGATTAGTAATTTCGGATATCAGAGCTCCAAGGCGTGTCGGGAGCAGTCCGCTATATCGATATCGGCCCACACAGAGACTGAGTGACAACGGATTGGATAGCAAATGCATCAAGTCGGAATTGTTCTTAATCAACGCAAGAAACTTGTCGGCTTCTGTCTGCGAACCTAAGAGTCGATGAGTCAACTCTTGGATCTGACTGCTGTGTAGGGGGCGTACGTAAAGTCGCTCAAATGCTTTAAATATGGCATCCTCAATCTCCTTGCCCCCCCTCGTCGTCACAATTATCCGGACAGGATCCTTTGTCTCGAACTGCCTTCTCATCCATTGAAGGAACGCATTCTTGCCTTCTTCATTCAGCTCATCTAGACCGTCAAGAAGCAAAACTATCTTGCCTTTCCTTCTCTTTATTTCAAGATAGTTAGTGCTGAATAACTCAAATTGTGAACTTACTAGCGAGTCAAACCGAGCATCCGATCCATTAAAGTCCCTTAGTTTGAAGTACAATGGCAGGATGTTCTCGCTCGAGTCATCAGCCTCCGCGGAAGACAGAAGTTCGTGCGTAAGTTTCCTAAGCAACGTCGTTTTACCAGACCCAGCAGCCCCAATAATCAACTGCTTTGGGTGCTTGACCAGGAGTTTCTTATCAAGAAATCGAAGAATATTCTCCTGATCATCCAACAAACTTGGGATCAGGAAGTTGGTGTCGAGCAAGAGAAACACATCGTGATAGTATCGTTCTGAGATTCGCACTTCAGATTTGAGTCTTCTGATTGCGGCTATGTCCTTCGCTTCGATTGTAACTTGATCGGTTGGCTCTGAGGCATCGCTCGGAGTGTTGTCTAGGGCTACCTTGATATAGTGATAGTCTTGAATGGCACTATTGGGCTCAAATACTTCACAGTTTCTAAATTCGGCTCCGTCGATAACAACATTCCCATGAATCTTCGTGAAGTTTTTCGCGAGCTCCCTTTCAAAATCGACGACGAAGTCCTCGCTGGCCCACGGCTGAAGAAGGTCAACCGACTCCACTACGAAGAACCGTCCACCGACTTTTTTTAACGGTTTATATCTGAATGTCGGTCTGTTCCCCATCAATTAAATCACTCTCGAATTTCGCAAAGAACTCATCCCATATTTCACCGTAGCCATATCGTTTCATCAAATCACGAACCTCGACGAGGATCGCACCCTGCACCTCTTTCGACCCTCCTGCCTCCAAAAAATAACTCTTGAATAGGGATATTCGGTACACGTGTCCGATACTACTGAATAAGGGTTTGATAGTTGAATTCATTCCCTCGACACATTCGTCGGTTGGCGTAAAGCCTCGTCGAACGAACTTGAAGAAGCGAAACGATATATTGGCCTTTTTGTATCTAGGGTGTTCCTCCGTAGTATTGTTCACCAGATTTAGAGTCCTTGTCTTTGCATCTTTGATGCCGAGGCCGGATGGGTCGATGAAGAATCCATTTACGGGCTCGTAATATATCGCATTGCAGGCAAAATCGCGAAATTTGAGATCATGAGAAATGTTGGATCCGAATTGCGCATCATTGGTTCCAGGAGCATACGTGAAAATATTTTTCACATCAATTAGTGGGTCGTATACGCTCCTTTCGTTATATTTAGCAGCATCTAAACCAACGCTCATAAAACCATTTTGCGGTTTTCGAGAGTAGCCATCGTCACCAAACATCGCCGTCACAAGCGGACCCAATAGCTGAAATGGGATTGTAGTTACCAAGTCTACGTCTTTCGGCGTTTCGCCATTTAAAGCATCCCGTACCCCTCCGCCAACGAGGAAGGTCTCGTACCCCCTACTCCATATTTCGCGAATCAATTCCATGTACGACGGCCCTGGCGTAATGAACCTATCTAAAAGAGTATTGATCCTAGACTTTTCATCATCCGTAGCAGCAATTGCGAGTTCCTGAAGATAGTCCTGCCAGCAAGGTTTCGCTCTCATGAAAGGGTCGACTGGACGCAGTTGAAGGTGATGGCTAATCTTGATATATGCTTCTTCACCTGCCTTTACTAGCAACTCATCCGCGGTATTGTAACCTAAAAATACCCCCTCATGGCGGGAACGTCCTTGATAGGCAACTACACGTTCACCAGGTCTGGGCGTAATTGGTTCGGGCAAATTAGCTTGAATAATCTGGGAGTGCTTCTTATCAATCATGGGAAAGCCGAATTCTGTTTGAGATTACCACCGACTATAATAAAAGAATTTATCGAGAGTTCGCCCAGATCTTATATCACAATTAACCTAATGCATAAAGGCTGTCAAAGAAAAGAAATAGCTGAAGTCGTGGGTCAGGCACGCAATATTGCAATTCTATCCTCAGGGCATATAGCGATGCACCAGTTCCCATGCCCGGTTAAGGGCGGTCCCGTTTTTTTGGTCGAGGGCGAGCGGATGGTTGGTTGGTTCGACTTCGATGTAGGGGCGGAGGTCTTCGCCGCGGAAGTGGGCTATTGTTTTTAGGGCGATGGAGGAGGTCCGCCCGCAATAAGGCTATTTCTCGAGTTAAGGTTATCGCAACAGCCGGCTCCAGTCCGGTTCTGCCTCCGCCTCACAATGACTGTCCGATTAACACTAGCTGCGAACCGGTTTATGTTGTAAATCACGCAAATATTGCCCTGCCGGTTCGCTTTGTTGGAGGGGGCCTGCCGGGCGGAATAGTGCTGAGCCAGTCTATGTCTGATCAGCCATTCAAACTGGGAATACAGTTACCAGGCGATACCAATCGCAACCGCCGGCGAAGGTGCTATCGAACAGACCTTAGATAAAGAAGGGTCCAGAGGTTATGAATTGGTAAGTTGCTCCGAGGGACCGACTCATATCCGCTGCTTCTTTAGACGACCGAAATCGTAATCTGACTCTGGGAGTTGGTCGTAGGCTGTAAGCCAGTCAGAGTTTCTGTCAATGCTTAGTTGTTACCCAAGTAGGCTCTGCCCGCTGCCGAGCCTTTTTACTTCGTGTGTCATATTCCCGGTCATAAATGCAATATTGCGATTTTATACTAAGGGCTCATAGCCCGTGACCAGTTCAGGAGCCGGTCAAGGGTGCCCAGCATTTCTTGTCAAGGGTGAAAGGATGGGCGATTCGAATACGATGTAGGGGCGGAGGCCTAAACCGTGCAACAATCGCCGCAAGAATCGCAGGGGGCAATCAATGTTAAGTCTTAAAGTTGAGACCGGAAACTACGCTTTTGAGGGCAGATTCGCCCACGTATCCAGCGATAAACCCTACGAAGAAGCCGCCCCAGAAGTCTTCTACGGTGATAAAAGGCTGGGCATCTTTTTTTGCTCGCGAAGGCGATTACGAGCACCGAACCCGCTAAAACGCCTGTCGCAACCGCGATCAGGAAACTCGACGCATTGTAAATCAGTTCGCCAGGGGGCCAGTATTTGTCTAGAGGTGCCGTGTATCTCAGCAGAGTTCCGACGATAACCCCTAAAGTTGAGCCAAGAATCAGCGATTTAAACTGGGAACGGATATTGAGTTGAAACTTAACCGCGTCGAAATTGTCCTTATCCGATTCCATTTTGTAGTGCACCTGAATATTTAAGCTATGAACAGACGGCGTGAATATCAAGCTTTGCTTTGTGCGAATGGTAAAGGCGCGAACTACAGTATTGCCCGGTTGTAGAGTTATTTGTCCATCAGAAGTATAACCGTCATCACTCTTTTGAGGCTTCACCAGGCTTTTTCCTGAAACAACCTGAAGTTTCTCGGAGTCTAAGCCTGGTTTTTGAGAGCTCGCTGTGTGCAACACCCCACCCCAAAAGGATGTCGGATTATCCGGATCTTCGAAGTGCGCGGGAAGCACTGTCTCCGTGCTGACAATCGTAACTGGAACATCGTAAGGGTTATTGATCAACAGGTTGATCGATAGTTTACGCCCCGCTTCCAATTGCGGCGCCGGGGTTTCAACAGAGTATTTCAGCGGCCCCCGCCGGGGCGTAGGATTCCCGTTTTGAGTCATAGCAAGTTAACCTCTTTTGTAATTTATTGACGGAGGTCACCTACGCTACCTGCAAGTCAACAAGATGTCAAGAACGATTGGGAAAAGGATGGTCGAGAGTCACGTGTCTGTTGGTCGAGGACGAAGGGGTGGTGTTAGGAAAAAGGGTCATCTATCAAAAAACTATTGACAATCGTTTTTTGGTGGGCGTATGCTCGAAGCACGTTCTATTTTTCCATTTCTCGATAACAATTTGATTGCCCAGTTAACCATTCGGGCAAGGGAGGGTTCCCCATGTCTCTCACGTCGCTCACTCTTTCGGCCCAAACACTAAGGGTCCTCGTCGTTGTCGCTTGGGTCATCATCTGTGCTGTTTCAGCAACCTTTTTGATCCCGTCAACCAATGCTCGATTGAGGTCTGTGTCCGCGGTCCCCCCAGCCCCACCACCTCCATCTAGCACAGTGCGGTTCGATTTTGATGGAGATGGGAAGGCTGATGTTGGCCGATTTAGTTCTGGAGAGTCTGATTTAGCAAACTTTTCTGGATGTAAGGTTCGGAACAGTTCAAATGGAACATATTACGATACATACCTCGATGGCACTCCGTTAGTCGCCCCGGGCGAATACGATTCCGATAGTAAAACGGACTGCGCTGCCTTTAGCGGTGGTCATTGGATCATCCGAAAGAGTACGACTGGACTATTAGAAACCCTCACCTTTGGGACTGCGGGGGATATTCCAGTATCTAGTGATTACGACGGGGACGGAACGACCGATCTAGCCATCTATCGGCCGAGTTCCGGTGAGTGGCACGTTCGGCGATCAATTGATAGCGTGGTGGTGACTACGTCTTGGGGAAGCTCTAGTGATAGACCGGTTCCAGGTGATTATGATGGCGACGGCAAATCCGATCGCGCTTTTTTCCGAGCAAACGGAAGCAACGGTGAATGGCATATACTCAAGAGTTCGAACGGACAGGCCGAAGTACATGGGTGGGGAGTTTCTACTGACACCCCCGTTTTGGGGGACTTTGACGGATTCGGCAAAAGTGATCTCGCCGTTTTCAGACCATCAAGCGGCTCCTGGTTTATCTACTCGCTCGAAAATAGTTCACAATTCCCCGTACAAGTCTGGGGCAACTATGGTGACCAGCCGGCACCCGCTGATTATGATGGCGACGGAAAGAGCGATATTTCAGTCTGGCGTCCGCACACCGGTGAGTGGCACATTATCCGCAGCTCCGATTCGGGTACCGACTACCATATTTTAGGCGTAAACGGAGATATTGCACTCCCTTCGGCCTACACGAAACAAGTGGGTGGCGGAGTGACGCCTTCTGCGCTAACAACGGCACGGGTGAAACCGCGAAATACGACGGGCGATACCAATTTGTACTCGCAGAATTTTGCGTGGGGCACCACTTTGGCAGGCCTGCCCGGTCGAGCAGGTTTAGACGCGTCTTTAACTGTTGGATATAACTCACTGACATGGATCAATGTTGATTCCGTTATGGTGTTCGACCCAGACTTGAGTAATGTCGCCCCTGGATTTCGAATGGGGTTACCCACAATTGAGCCTTACCATTTTGACGCGTCGGCGAAATGGCCAGGATACTTGATGGTTACCGAGACAGGGCAACGATACCAGTTCCGGCAGTTCAAAGCCAGTAAGAATTTTTATACTGCCGATTCAAACTTTCTACATCTCAAGATTCTAAACACAGGCTCCGCCAATATTCCCATCGAAGACATTGATTTACAGGTCACTTACACGGACGGGACAGCGATGGTGTTCGATTGGATCTTAGGTGCATACCGTTGCATTAGCATCACTGATCGTAACGGAAACGTCATAACAGCAAACTACAACGCGAGCGGCGACCTAACAACATTAAACGATACGCTCGGACGCACGATTACGATAGCTTATGATTCGGGTGGGTACCCGATCACGGTGTCACAGCAATGGCAATACGGAAACGGAAGCACATCCGGCTATGCAAAAACGGTGGCGACGTTCTCGTATGTTAACCGTAACGTGAACACCAGTTTTAGTATCCCCTTTATAGGTCCGCCCAACGGGTACGGAGTGAAAGTTCTTGACCGAATCACGTATGTAGATGGCAGTTCCACCAAATTTACGTATAACGATTTCATTCAAGTTACTACGGTTGAAAACTTTGCACCCGATAATCACCTGCTTAACCGAAAAACGCTGGAATACACGCCAGCGAGTGGGAATGACGACGTCCCGCGTTTGACAAGAACTGATACAGAGGCTGAGAACTTCAACAATGGGAGTCCAGTAACCGTGGTAAATTCCCCACCGTACAGTACAACCTATAGTTTTCAGAATGGGCAGGTTTCGGGCGCGGCGGCTGTAGTTCAGGTTCAGGTATGGGGACACCCAAATTGGATTAGAACAAACTACTTCTATGGCAGTTCTGGCTGGATCGAAGGTTTGCCGATAGCTACTCAGGATTGCACTGCTGGGCCTTGGGGTTGCACACAAACAAAACGCTGGACCTGGAATAACTGGACTCAAGATGATCCAGGGTTCGCCGCTCCGTTGAACCCAAGAGTGATCGAGACCAGAGTCGGTGATGACGTTAGTACGCTCCGTACCGTCATCGATTACGAATCGTTTGGAGCTGTTGCAGGATACAGTAATCCAAAGCTGCCGAAGGAGATTAGAATATACGATTCCGCTGGGACCAGCGTTATTAAAAAATCCGTCACTACTTACAACATGACAAGTAGTTATACATCGCGTCGTTTGCTCGGACTTCCTTCTAAGATCGAGCAATGGGGGAAAAATGACGTGACCGGACTGCTGGAGAAAGTTTCGGATGTGGATTACGAGTACGATGGCGAGCCCTTCGGATACGAGGCTAATCAGATAATTAGTCCCATCAATCATAACTCGGCCTACGGCTCATCATTCGTTGTTGGCCGGGGAAACGTGACAAAGATAACTCGCAATGATGTTACAGGTACGTCCGCCGTTGTTGAGAATCGAATCAGGTACGATGTCGCGGGTTCTGTGGTCGCAAAGCTTGACCCACTCGGACGAAAGACCGCTGTGTCCTACTCCGACAGTTTCAACGATGGAAATAACTCGCGAAACACCTTTGCGTATCCGACGAAGCTTACGGACCCTGCCGGCTATTTTTCGACCATTCAGTACCGCTTCGACGTGGGGCTCAATGTACAGGCTGCAAGCCCGAATGGGAAAACAACTTCCCGGCTTTACGACGACAAAGGACGGATCGAACAAGAAACCCTGTCCGGCAGTGGCGTTCAAAGCTCTTACACACGCTACGCATATCCCCTTAGCGGCAATGTCTCGAAAGTGTTTTCAACGCTCGTAGACGCCGACAATAGCGGCGGTGGCAGCCCGGGTGACGAGGTCGAGACTGAGACGCATTACGACGGGGCTGGCCGTGTGATCAAGAATCGTGTTCCGCACACGTTCGATGCCCAGGGAAATCCCGCGACATGGTCAGCAACAAAAACCGTCTACGACATCCTCGGCCGAGTTGTTCAGCAATCGGTTCCGACAGAAGTTGACGCTAACTGGAATCTTATCCAGAATGGCGACGATACAGCTTTTCTGTACAATTCGACTGAATACGACTGGAAGGGCCGCCCGATCAAAACTTGGCCTACCGATTCAAATGGGAACGACGGTAAAGAGTCGCTTTATTCCTACGTGGGTTGTGGATGCGCGGGTGGACAGGTTACGACGGTTGAAGGCCCGTTGGTTCCTCGTGACGACCAGCCCACGGTTAATGGCCGGCGTCGCCAAAAAGTGTACGAAGACATCCTTGGCCGTGTTTGGAAGACCGAAAATCTTACTTGGGATAGCGGCATATATTCGACCTCAACTCTACGGTTTAACGGTCGCGATCAAGTCCTGGATGCGAACCTTACCGAAGCTTCTACTTCGGTGAGTCAGGTTACGACGTCGACTTATGACGGCCACGGAAGGCTTTTAACCCGTCGTAATCCGATAGATGAAAATGGCACTCAGACGACATGGTCTTATAACGCGGATGATACAGTTCTCACAATGACCGACCCGCGAGGAGCCGTGACTTCCTATAGCTACGGGAATCCCAGCCATCCGAATGAAAAGCGGAAGCTTGTAATTGGACTAAGCTACACTCCGCCCTCGTATTCGCCTCCGTTTGCGGTGCCGGACACGCCTGACGTGACCTTCGCATACGATTCAGTTGGTAATCGAACTTCGATGACGGACGGAAGCGGTTCAGCCAACTATGTTTACGACTCGCTTTCGCGAATGACGTCCGAAACAAAGACGATCAGTGGTTTATCGGGCAACTTCACATTGACCTATGCCTATCAAATAGGAGGTAAGTTAAAATCGATTACCGATCCATTTGGGGCCACGGTAAACTACGTCGACGACAAGAGTGCCAAAACCGCGAGTGTGACAGGCAACTATGCAAATGTTTCAACCTACGCGTCAGGGATTCAGTATCGGGCTTTCGGTGGAGTCAAGCAGATGAACTACGGAAGTGCCGACAACTCGCAGGTAAGCTACGGCTATGATGCTCAGCAACGAGTAGCCAACTATCAGGCAACGTCTACTGTTCAAAGCGGCGGCTTTGTGAGAAAGGCGAGCTATGAGTACTTTGACGACAGCAGGGTAAAAAAAGTGAATAACTTACTTGATGCGGGCCTTAGTCAAAACTACAAGTTCGACGCCCATGGACGACTTGTATCGAGCATCTCAGGGCAAAAGCTTGATAGTCAGAACCTGATGGAGGAGCCATTTACGCAGAGCATCGGTTATAACGCTTTCAACGATATGACCTCACGGGTTAATCACGTATGGGGTGACCAGGCGGATTTTACGGCGGCCTACCTTAATGGACGCAAAACTGGCTCAGGCGCCAACGAAATTTACGACAAGGCCGGAAATATCGTCGATAAGACCACGACCGCGAACAAGTACGAGCGGTGGAAATTCGATGCGGCCGGGCGAAATGTCGAGACAGTAATGCGTTGGCACACTGCCGTTCCGGCTCCTTCAATAGACCAAACGCAAACGATAGCCAAGACAAGCGATGGGGACGGGCTCGATATAAAACGCGTAGACACAAACGTGTGGTTCGAGACGTTTCCTGGAAGCAGTTCTGGATCAACTGTAGAGACCGAATACTACATCAGATCGTCGTTACTGGATGGGCAGACCATAACAAAGCTTGATAACAGCGGCGCAAAGAGGGTAACGCTTGTTTACAATGGCAAGGCCGTACTTGCCGAACAACGCTTGATTAACAATACGCCGGGCGTTTATTGGCGTCATGAAGACTTTACGACCGGTAGCTATAGTAAAATTGATGTCACCGGCCAATACGGCGGTCACGCCGACGACTCACCGTTAGCCGCCGAATATGACCCGCTTGGCGGTAAAATCGAACCTACTGACCCCACCGACGAAACCCTAAATCCTGCAAATTTATTGCAGTTCAAATTTGCAGGTGATGTTGCCAGGCCTGAATACGGCTGTTACCTACCAGATATCGGCGTACCAGCGCCGTGCAATGTCGCCGCCGCTTATATGAACCACGTTGAAGGCATTATGGGTTTTCCTCAGCGGCCAGCCGGTAATCCCTACACAACAGCGCATCAGCGACATATTACAATTCCTGGCTTCATTCGAGCGGACAATAGGCGTGATGACGAGTTAGAGCAGATTCCTGGTTTGAGACGAATTGCGCGGTATTCCGCAGCCGAGTTCCTCGGTTTTGGCGAGTGGGTCCAGGACAAAGAGGGTCGACCTCTAAATGACAACGAATCGAAGGCGTTCCGTTCCGCATGGGACCGCGCACTTGAGCTATTAAAGGACCGCAAGTCGTGTAGGGATGCGATAGCTGCCATCCTGAAGAATACTGGCCAATTTCTCCCTGATCATGCTATTAGTCTACGAAATGGGATGCAAGTTGAAGCGTCACCGACCTCGGATTTTGTTTTTGATCGAGGGGCCGGAGCTAGCAGATACTTAGACACGTACACTTCCGTACAAATGACAGCGTCGGGGAAATCAGGGGTTGACGGAAATAGTATTGAGTATGGGATTACACGAAATGGCGTTGGGCAGCGAACGGGACTTTTCTACCCAGGACCAATCGTGTGGAATAGGGAGTTCTTTAGTCAGGGATTGGATGAGCGAGCATTGAGCGTTATACATGAAATCGTTCATCAGTTTGATTCAGACATCAACATCGCGAACTTTGTAGCTGGAAAAAGAGGTGACAAGCGGAGATTTTCAAAGACTCCAGAGGCTTCCCAATATTGGAATAACTATCTTGCGGAAGAATGTGGAGTTACAACTCGGCGCGGAATTGGTGAGACAGTAATAAGGTAACTCATAAGGTAACAAGGAGTAAATATGTTAAAAATAGCCCTTATCGTCGTACTATGCGTCCTGAAGTCCTTTGGACAGTGCATTGCAGACGATATGGCAAAAAACAAGAAAAAGGAGGCTACGATTGCGAATGTAAATCAAACGTCGCTCCGGGGCCTCTCCGATTTGGTAATAAGCGACGACGGGCGCGAAGTTATTGTTAGCGGAAAGGATACCGTGTTGACCGATTCGGAGGTGTATACGTACGTTCTTATTTGGAGGCGAGGCTCCAATGGCTGGACGGTGCAAAAACTAGACGGCTTGAGGGGTGCTTCGAAAATGCAATGGAAAGACTCGCAAACTGGATGGGTTGGTCCGGGAGAAATATTGCTGACCCTCGATGGCGGAAAATCGTGGAGAAACGTTGCGGATGAAGGCCGTGAATTTTTCTTTCTAAACCGTGAATGGGGTTGGTATGTCGATTACGACAACGAGTTGAAAGCGACTGACGGAAAGTCGAAGAAAGACTTTTCTACATTTGGTTCATCTGTAGTTAAGAAGATCAAATTTGTGTCGTCGGAGATTGGCTGGATTCACACCGTTAATGACGGTAAGCCTGAGCTAGTTGAAACGCGCGATGGTGGTAAAACGTGGGATATCATCGATCATCCGGCTGCACGAAGAGTTGAGGACTTTCAGCTATTCAATGAAAATGAAGGCTACTTGATTACTTCCAATCGCGTATTTCGGACCCGTGATGGGGGGGGGGCTTGGGAAGATTTGGGCTTGAGACGCGGCATCGGCCTAGAGAAAGTATTTTTTCTGGACTCCCTTCATGGATGGGTGGTGGGAGATAACACGTGCTTCACTGCAGATGGGGGAAGAACTTGGCGTTGTGCGGAAGTACCGTGTTCTATGGTTGAAAATGCCATTCAAGAAGATCTGGTTTTTGCGAACCCGCGGGAAGGCTGGCTGCTAACAACACAAGGACTCTATGGAAGTCGGGATGGAGGTATGTCGTGGTTTCGGGAGTCATTAGTCTATCAGGGCAAGCGCTTTTAGATAAATGGAAACAGATGTTTGTCAGCGAATTGCCATGAGCACTCGCCCACAGTTACTGTTTTGATTGGCTCGCTATACTCCGATGGGTCTGGTGCAAGGACGCGACCCGAAGTGGAAAGCAATTAAAGAGGCTCGCCGCCGACAGCTGGACGCAATCATTGTCTGGCGTATGAACCGCTGGGGCCGTTTATTTTCCGACTGATCGGCACGATCCGCGAAGTAACCACAAATCCTTTGACCTATCAACGCGAGCGACGCGGGCACTTTCAGAAATGCTCCCCCTTTCGCCGAATTCAAACACCACGTCCGTTATGAGTGAGATAGAGCCTGTTCTAATTTGGAGTTTTGATCGTTTTGGTCGAGGTTTAGTTGATTTGGTAACTCGTTAAATCGAGCTTCGCACTTTGGATGTTATCTTAGTGTCACTATTCGAATCGCTCGACTTCCCTACTTATTCTTGATCTCCAAAACGAAAGAGGCACCTTGCCAGTTGGCAACACCACGGCCTCCAGTCTAGTTGACGGATTTCTTCCGGTCGCTCAGGTTCCTTGATCTCCTCGGCAAAAAACATTAAGAAGAAAATGGCGATTGTTGAGGACCTTATTAATAATTCAAATGAATTCTCCTTCCTGATATTACCGTATTCAATGACCCTAAGTTCATTGTTATTTATTTGAGTGAGTCGCTGGTTCTTGTCTGCCGCGAGATGGGGGCAGATGTAGATGTCGGTATCATTTACGGAAACATATCCAGGACTGCAAGCTCGAAGTGCATGCCGTCTAAGCGACTCTTGTAATGGCCGCCCCAGTAAAATCCAAAGGAGTTCGCGATCGGGACGAGCTTAAGCAGTGATCCTTTTTTACCGATCGCAGCAGGTTTCACGCCTAGCCAATTTTCGGGGGCGTTTATGTCGAAGGCAGTGCCCCACGAATGATTTGAAAGCTTATTCTTAGATCCCCTAACAAGCCGCGGATAGAACGATCCGGCCCAGCTTTTAACAAGTTTATCGAGGCCCTGCCGCTCAAACTCATTGAACATCTCCCTAAGCTGATCCACGCCTTTCTTATGAAAACGCACCTTTCCGTTGGCGGGAGCGCCGGGGACGCCCCTGATCTGTTTGATCTCGACATCGATGATGTTTTGAGCGACCCAATTGCCGAGGATCTCGATCTCGGTTTTTCCGGCCATTTGATACTGGAATTTGCCGAACATGGCTTCTACTTGAGCAGTCGTGGGTGAATTGAAGTTCGGCCGAGGAGGATACCACACGGAAACCTCGGTGAATACGAAGCCGAGAGTCTTCGCCCTACTAAACGAAGCGTCGCCTACTACTCCATCGGCTGTGAGGCCGGCCTTCGTCTGCCAAGATTTTGTTGCGGCTTCGGTCTTTGTGCCGAAATTGCCGTCCAGGCTTCCGAGACTGTAGCCTTGGGAAACTAAGAACTGCTGCCAACGCAATACGAGGTCGCCGATAGAATCCTTTTTGATGATCATGATCTTTTTCTCCTTGTTTGATTGAATTAGAGTTTCACCTCAGAACCGTTGGCGATTATCGGAAGCTGCGACAGTTGCCAGTTGTTTCGATCGATCTCACGCTGAAAGCATTCCGTGCGATAGATGGTTGGTCGAACCTCGGGATTAGAATGATTATCGAGCCAATTATGCCTTGCGCGGACATACGCGGAGACCCAGGACTTTTCATCACCGCCATTAACGGGAACTTTTTCAGGGAATCGATTTCGAATGTCGTCCCTGATTCTGCCGCTGTGTATGAACGAATCGTAAATAACAAGCATCGAGAGCGGCAACGTGAAACCGTTCTTCACGGCCCAGCGTTTCGCGGGCTGAAAGTAGACTCGGTCGAAGAATCGATCTTGCGTAATACGCATCACGGTGTCTTCTTTTCCGGCCTTGATCAGTAGCTGCTTGAAATCGACATCGTCGGTCAGCGCGGTAATGCCGATCTTTGGAACATAGGCAACGAATTTGCTGCTGTAAATGCCG
The DNA here is from genome assembly GCA_964410495.1 of uncultured Chloracidobacterium sp. GTDB lineage: Bacteria > Acidobacteriota > Blastocatellia > Pyrinomonadales > Pyrinomonadaceae > OLB17. Next base: position 38,477 of record CAYPGP010000011.1, on the reverse strand, counting down.
CCCGCGTTGGCGTAGTCTTTCACCAGGATCTTTAAATTTCCGTATTCAGTTGTCTGCCAGCGTCCGTAGGTAATTTGGCGGATCCGACCGGGACCATCTCGGAATATCGAGATCTTCGAATAGTCGCCAGATTGCGAACCGGTCTCAAATACGCTGATCACGCCATCGATCAGCCGCCGTTGGTAATTAGTTAAGTTCATATGACTGCTCCCATTTATTTGACCATTACGCCCTGTGCCGGACAGTGCGATCTCTAAACCGATTGCGGCGGAAGGGGCGGCGTTCCTCCGGATGCGGGAGGAAGGGGCGGCGGTTCGGCAGGCGCAGCCGGTGCAGCCGGAGTATTCGATATCGAACCAGGGGCTGGAGCCAAATAAGCGAGCAAGGCCGTTCCGGCGCTTCCAAGCCAGCCTTTGGCCTGTGCGGTTAGCGGCGGGATGACTTCAGGATGTTCGATGATGCCGTAAATCACCGAGGCGACTCCGCATCCGACCCATAAGATGATGAAGGCGAGTGGAATATATGTCGCTACTCGTCTCGCTATATCCTTTGAGTCGCCGTCGATCAGACGTTGAGCAGGGAGTTCATCTTTCCTAGTTAGAGCGAGTATGCCGACTATGCTTCCAGAGATAATGTTTCCGATCGTATTAATAATGTACGAGAGGTGAGGAATATCGGTGACGGTTTTATCGCAAGGGTTGCCCAATTTGGCCTTGGCGCCGCAATCAATTGCTGTGTATATAGCGTCAGCCGTTCCCCACACATAAATTGTTCCGAACGCAAGTGCAAAAAGTCCGGCGACTAGAAGTTGAGCCATTTCTGTGTCCTCCTTTACCGATGAGTGATGACCACTATGACGTCGGGGTATTGGCCGACGGCTCGTTGTCGATGAAGTAGTACAGGCGGTAGCATCGTTCTTAGGATTTATTGGCGACAACTTGCGGCCGCGTGTTTTCGTACGGCGATCGCTTATCGAAATCAAACCGCGTCAAATCGGTCTCGTCGTTGCGCTGCTAATTGATGAAGATGCGGTCGAATTTGTCGTAAAATCGGTTTAAGCCTAAATCGATTGTACCTGCCCAAAACCCAGGACCTTCTTTTTGCTTCCTTCAACATGCAAAGTTCGATTGAAGATCTCTTTGAAATCATCGCGAATGGCTTGGGTGCGCGCTTGTGTAGCTTCGTTTATGTTCGCGTACGCGACGAAACGCAAGATTTGGGGACCGTCGCTATCACCTCGCGGTTCATAAGTTCCTACGTTCACGTTCGTCTCTTCCGAGAATGGCTCTCTTGTTTCCGCCGCTTGCAAATCGGTTAAGTGCAAATCGTAATCGGACTGGTAGTCCTCACATACCTTTCTCAGATCGTCCAAGATATATTTGCCGCTGTGTACTGCCTGCTTCATAAGTTCCCCCTTTCCTACTTGAGTTGATTTTTTGAAAAAGCTGCGTGCATAAGCTTCAGAGCTGCGTTGGCAGAGGCGTCACTCTCGTTACCACGCCGGGCCGCACTGACTGCCTTTCTAACCTCGTTCAAGAACTGAATCTTTGACTCAGGAGACGGGCCCCCGCCCGACTCAGCAGTTCTGAAATTCTCGTAAACATTCGTTAAATCTGGCGGTCCGGTTTTGGCAGGGTTCAAAAACGGTTGCATGGAAGTTACGTTTGCACCAGTGGATGTCAACTCAGTGAAGATCGCGTCAAGCTTCCGGTGAATTTCCGCTCGCTTCTCCGCTTTCTCCGCTTGTAACGCCGCCGCGTCACCGGCTACGGCACGAGATCGGTTTTCCTGCTTCCGAAATTCGAATATCATGTTCTCGAGTCCCGATGGCATACCAATCGTGTCGACCGGAGGAAAATACGCGAGATCCGGACTCACAGAATCTATTTTGAGAACAGCGTCTTCGGCAAGCTCGGCCCTGGCAGCAGTATTCCGCCGAAGTCGTTTAAACGCCTCGCTTTGAGAGCCGACTGCGAAATATCGAAAAAGATCAGTGAACACGTCGTCTATCGAATACTGGCTTGTTGGTCGGACACGGTTCTTATTCTCGTAAACAAGTAGTACTTCGTTTCTAGAAATATCCATTTGATCGAGAATCACTTCAGTCGTTTGTTCGTCATACATCCTAAGGTTGTAGGCCGACCGCCCACCTCTAAATCCCGCTAATGCAATGCCCATATCTCTTAACGTCCCCGTGGTGCCTTTTGTGAGCCCAAGAGCGGTTCCGGTGCCGATGTCAATAACGTCCAAGATAAAATCCGTGACGGAGCGATTTCGACGGATACCGTTGGAGTACTTGAAATAGATTTCGTCAATAATTCCTCTGCCCCGTTGAAACGCTCGATTTCTAACCTCTTTCGCCATCGCCTCGGTATCGGAAGGGTCCCCCGCGACAAGATTTGTGCATTGTGCTGGCGTGGGATTGTGGCCTGCCGCGTAGCTTCCTGTCCATTTTTTGCCATTCCGCCAGCAATAATACTCGTGAACTTCCGCCTTGAAGAGGTTGGCCCGCATTTGTTCGACGGCCATGTCTTTTGTTGTCTGGCTCGAAAGATCGAGCTTGGCGTCCTTTGGACACCCCGTTAAGGCCAGGACCGAGGCAAAAATGGTTATCACAACCGCAATTTTCAGGTTCGTATTCATAGGTAACTCACATGCTGCGAACAGTTAAGGGGCGGAGAAACCCAAATGTTCCGCTTCGTGTCGTTCTCAAGAAAACGATCTCCGCAACTGGCAAAACTTCGATGAAATTGCTTTTCTGGGAGGTAATGACTTTTCCGTGCGGAATCTTACAGACTATTTCGATTTTTTTTCCGGTAGATGAAATATCTCAAGAATGGCGTTAAAACTGAGGTGTTTAGGAAAAGCCGTGGGTATCTGAGCGATGTTCGTGGAAAGGAAGTTGGTTCTAGTGTTCTGCCAATCGTCGGCGGCGACAGGATCGAATGACGAGGAGGACGAAAATGGCGGATAGGACAATTGCGGCGGCGGGGCCATAATGGTGGCCGTTTGAGAGGAATTCTATCTTTGTCCGGTCGTCACCTGTGACAGTGAACGCGGCCCAATAGAACGGAGAGCGGTAGCGAGGATCGCCGGAGATCTTGATCTGTGCTTGCCTAAGAGCGGCTGCAGTTGAAAGCCCGTCCTGGGCAATGCCACGGTAGAATTCGGTCATCAGCTCTTTGGTTGCAACGTCATCGACCTTCCAAAGACTAGAGACGACAGACTTCGCTCCGGCTTGAAGGAACGCGGTATTGAGGCTCATGACGCCTTCACCTTTTACTTCCTTTCCAACGCCCGTGTCACACGCACTTAATACGACTAGATCTGACTTGAGTCTCATTCCGAACACGTCCTGCATACGTATGAAGCCGCCGTCCGGCTGCCTGCCCGTTTCCTTGAACATCGAAAGCAGTATGCCCGACAGCTCGGGACGTTTTTCGTCGATCAATCCGTGCGTGGCGAAATGCACGACCTTGTAATCTTCTATGTCCCTGTTCAAAACAGCGTCGCGATTGGCTGCGAAGCCAGAAATTACGGTCGCCCGACTCGCACCGACAACATCACTGATCGATCTAGCTTCCTCCTCGGACGCCGGGAGCCGTCTCAATCGTGCTAAAGTATCCACGCCTCGAAAGGGAGACGCGAGAGTAGCGACCAGACCTTCATCGATATTCTCGCGACCAGCCAAGCGTTCGTCGGTGCCTGAAAAAACAGGATCCGCGAACACCAGAACGTCTCGCGACGGCATTCGCTCGGTCTTTTGCTCCATTCGCAATATCTTCAGCGCCGACGCCGATGGAACATAAACGAGTTCGTTTTTCGAAAGTATCGGCTCATCGCTATCCGAGCTCGGAACAGGCAATGCCCCGACTGGAAAATGATGCAAACGGCCATCCGCCACAATGATAAGTTTCGTTGCGGCAAACTGTGAGAATACTTGCCCAAAAAGCTCGTTACTGAGACTTTGAGCCTCCACAGCATACTCGCGTTCAGCTGTGGCAAGACGTTCTTGATAGCTGTCCAGGGATTCGCCGGGATCAAGTTCTCGCGAGGCGATCAGACTACGAAGCCGATCGACACGTGCCTCGATTACCGAACGTTGAGGAAGATCATACGCCGTAATTTCGCCTTGGCTTACGGCCCAGAGATAGCTCTGTTTTTCGCCGAGCGAAAACTCCAGCAACATCTCATTGTCTTTCAGGATGTTTGACTGGAAGTCTGCTAGATCAAAGTTCTGGGGAGATATAATCTCGTGGTAGATTGGACTTTCCCTTTTGATCTCTAATCTGACATTGACGAGCTCTTCCTCAAGCTTTACGATTTCCCGTTCGGCGGCCTCGACTTCTGCCGAACTGGCTGCATCGACAAGAAGATCAGTAAGACGCAATTTCTTGAGATTTAGAACGGTCAAAAGCTCTTTCTCGCGATCGACGATCTGTTGAGACGCATCTCGCCGTAGGTTCGAACCAGCAAGAGCAACCATGTCGCGCAGAGTCCTGGCCCTCGACCGCTCGACGATGGCGAGTGCATTAGTTAGATCAACGTGCCGATCAGGACCTAGTTTTCCTGACATTAACAATGAAATGTATAACTCGAACCGCTCCGTAACCTTTGCAAAATAAGAAGTGCGAAGACTCGAACTATCGATGCTCGAACGAAATTGATCTGTGATCTTGATCGACTCGAGGATATGAGATTCCGCAAGTTTAGCGTCGCCACGCATTACAGCCAATCGAGCAAGGTCGAAATAGTTCCGGGCGAGTTCCATTGGGCTCCGATTTCTTTCGTTCGCGATACGAGCCGACTCCAGCAAGCCTTGTGCGTGCGACAGATCTCCCATTAGTTCGTAGACATTTGCCAACGAATTCTCGACACGAGCGAGACGAACCCCTTTATTCTTATACGCAGACATCGCCGCTTTATACTTCTCAAGTGCTACCGTAAGATTCCCGGTAGAGAAGGCCACATCACCGATCCGCTCACTTATGACGCCGAGTTGAAACTTGTCATCCAACGACGCCGCATTTCCACTGACCTCATTGTAAAGCTGAAGGGCCTTTTCTGTGTTGCCGAGTTCGAATTCAATATCTGCCATCGAGAGCATCGAACTCATTCGGCCTCGCGGATTCTTAAGGCTTTCGTAGTAAGAGATCGCCTCTTCGAGCGCGGGACGGGCAAGGTCATGTCGTCCAAAATCGACATAGAGCGATGCCTTGGCATTTACAATGATCGCGCGCTCGAGCAGGTCGGAATCCGGAAACAGATCAGCTTCCGCAGCCGTTAGTAACTCCAACGCGACCTGATTGTCACCGGTCACGATCCGAGTGTAGGCCAATGCGAAATTCGCATTCGAACGCCCTTTAGCGTAGTCATATTGTTGAGCAATCGAAAGCGCAGTTTCGGCCTTCTCCAGAGTCGTAAACGGATCGTCCTCACGCAGCGCCGAGTAACCCGAATAGATGAGAACCTGACAAATGATCCGAGGGTCTTCGGTCAGCGGCACGATGGGTTCGGCCTGCCGGAAGTAATCTCTCGCTTTGCCGACGTTGCCAAAACTGTATTCGAACAGCCCCAATGAATACAGGACAGCTGCTTTATTCGCGGTCACCAACGGCAAAACCTTGAGAAGGTCGACTTGTAAGGCACGGACTTTCTTAACCTCGCCCTTCTGATAGGCCGCAAAGAAGAGAGTGCTGAGCGTCGACGCAATATGCTCTTGCACTCCAGTTTGACCCGCAATTTCGATTGCCTTATGCAAAGCACGTTCTGCCGCTTCGAACTCAGAAATACCAATCCAAAGCTTCGCTGCCTCATTTAGGCAGCGAATACCTCCTGCGGAGTCTCCTTGATCGTGAAATACGATCCCAACCGTTTCGAACTCACGTGAAATCGAAGTAGTAAGGTCCTTACTACGAATTCGTGCTAACTCGTAAGCCGGAGTATCACGACACGAGTAAGGCGATACAGTTTGGCTGTTGGCGGGCAAATAAGCGAGCACGACCACCACCGCAAGCAACAAACCGCTGAACAAGGTGTGACGTCTAACGTTTAACAGATTTGGTACAAATACGATCGCCGCAACACTCCTTTACAACTTCAACCCGGGCACTCGACGAATCTTGTCCAAGAAAACCTCATCCTGGATATTTTTCACGGCTGAATCGAGCGCATTTTTGAACGATATCCCCGACTTCATTAATTCTTTCAGATTCATCATAAACCGATTAAGAGCCGCTTCATCGCCTGCATCTGCTACAGAGTACAAGATCCTCGCGAATTTGATCTCTTCGTTGCCCTTGAGATTCCGCAATAGATCTTCAATGTTTCGCTTAATTCTAGTTCCAGGCGGAACCACGACCCGCGGCAAATGCCGATCCTCTGCCGGCCTAATAACGACCGGTCGCCCGTCCCTGTTTCTCGTTACGAGTTCCGTATTAATTGAAGAAAATCCGGCGATGTTCCAGGGTGTCTCGACATTTTTTACGCGACCATACTGATCGAAGAACTGCCCCATCGCTCCGGTCATGCCTCGTATGATATCTCCAAGCCCCTTATCGCTCGGCTTGCCATAAGGAGGGTACTTATTTTGAACGTCATATGGCGGATTCTTGTTTTCGACATCATATGGCGGCACTCTGTTATTCACGTCATACGGCGGATTCCGATCGCCAGGGCGGCTGTGAGGTGGATATCTCTCTTCGTGAAGTTCGTTCCCCCATTTAATACAGTCTTTGTTTTCAATTTCCTTGCTTTCGTCCTCGGTAAATGACTCAAAGATGATCGACGAATTATGAGTGCCTACTACAGGCGAACGACGAAATGTGATCTCTGTAAGATATATTTCGAGGAAGGTCTTCCATCTACTGTAAACCTTCTCCTTGTCTCCTTTCGTGGTCCGATCAACAAATCGTAGACGAAGATAATCGTTCAAAGACGAACAATAGCTGTCTTTGGTCCACGGAAAATATATGGAGATTCCGTTTGAAAACTGATTCTTTCCACCGGAGAATCCGCTTAAGAGTATGCAATCCTTAACCCCTTTTACCACTTCATCCGCTTTATTAGCGATATCGGTTAAAGGATTCAGCTGTTTGTCGGCTACATTGGGAATACTTCTAATCTCTTTTGCCAATAATTCGCAAAAATCAACCAGATCTACATTCTGCTCCATCGTATAGCTTTGACAATTGCATCTAGCACTCAAAAGCGCGAGTTTGAGATGGCGATGACAATGATCCTTCGTCTTAAATGCGTTTATCAATGCATCGGCGAACGCTTCGAAAGCAGCGTCAATTGCATTAACCTTTGTATCGTCGAGATCCCAAGCGGCAATGTCTACGGAGACGCTGCCGATAGCGTGGCAATTCTGTTGCTTGATATATTTATCGACAAACTGTATCGCGATCGAAGCTGACGAGATCGTGCTATAACCATTGGCAACGTCGGCAAGCATCTGTGCATAGCTCCAGCCGGCGTTCGGAATACTTCCCTCCGAAGCGACCATGGTCTCGGCCCGTCCCTTAAACTGGGATCCGACCTCAAGCATTCCCATCATGCAGCTGTCAAAGCCCAATAAAGAAACCTGCTTGCCCAGTATCTCCGTCTCTCGACTAATTCGATAATCGTCGGACCAGCCCAGCTTATCGTCGGACCGGGCTAGCTTATCGTCGGGTATTGTTTCATTACATTTCTTCGCATCTTCGATTCGCTTAGCTATATATTCCTTTTCATCATCCTTAGCCCGTTTAAGGAGGTCTTCCTTCTTTGCGCCCATTCGGTCGAGTGCCCATCGCAATTTTGGCATCGTCATGTTGTAGTTCGCTTTCGAGTCTTGAAACAAGCCGATGCTTTGAAAGCCCATTGAATGACCCGAGAAGATCAATGCGTAGCTGTTCGCCTTTCGCCCACACTTGATCTCTCTCCCTTCCATGTACTCCACCTGATTGACTCCCCAATGAACGAAATTCAATAGGTTATACATACTTGCAGAGTTCTCATTGAGATCCATGGGAACCTTGAACAACTTCTCTGTGAACTTATAGGACCGTTGAAAGAGATGGTCGTCGTACGATCCCGAAAAGTCGGCGTACAGCGTCGGTATCTCAGCGGAGTAGCCATCAAAATAAACCAATATATTGATGTTTTGGTTGTTTGCAGTAATCCGACGCATCTCCTCGATCGAATAGGCCATGCTTACGCTAAGGTTGTTGTCGCCGGAAAGGTAGATTAAAAATGTCCAGTCTTTCATTGCGTTCTCTGAAACTCCATTTAATTTGAACTTCTGCAAAGCCTAGCTGTTACGTGGTTTGGTCGGAACGATGTCACATTCCATACCCAAATTCAAAGAAACTAACTACGCCTTTAGTGGATAATGTAGTTAAGATCAAATTTCTTACAAAGATTGTGAGATTAAGTGTTAGCGAACAACAAATTGATAACTGATCATAGAGCCCCCGAGTTGTTTCAATCTGATATCGTAGTTTCCAGTACTGAAGACAGATCTAGGGATCCTCAATCTAACCTCTGGAATCTCAGAATTCGAATATGCACGAACGGAGGTCTGTACAAACACCACTGTAGAATCGCGGATTATTTCCACATCGTAGACGATTGCTCTATCCGAATTTGCGCTGAGAGCTAGTCGAAAGCTGACATCATCCTCGCGCAAGCCTCTATCAATTTCGACCATAGATGATGCAGATCGAAGATTATTCGGCAAAAGGGATATATGCTCCGAATAATGGGAATTCGCCAGCATTGTTTGATCCTGATTAATCCTGTTGTATTTGTCCTGTAAAGCAAGTAGTTCACTATCACCTTTAGGCCGGAGTAGTAGCCAAACTGCTGCGACAGCGAATATTAGGATTATCGACGCAGATGCGACGCGCAGACCAAACCGGAGCGAGCTGAATCGTTGCAGGAGGCCAGGCGTGTTTTTAACCGGAGACGAAACGGGTGTTAACGCCGCCGCCTCGCTTCCCACAGCGAAGCGGCGAAGCAGATCTGTTATTTCAACATTTCTAACCCTTTCACGCGTTGATAAATAAAGCTCCGTAAACTGCTCGGACTCCTTCTCCGAAAGACTGTTCGAGAGAAACGCCTCAACTAAAGATTCTTCGATGCACAGCATTTTTTCCGCAAACTCGGCATCCTCGATTATAAGAAGTTCGATCTCCTCGGCCTCTGCGTCGGAAAGCATACCCAGAAAATAGGATTTTAATGTGAGATCGTAAATCACTTTGTTGCGTCCATGACTATAAATACAATGACTGTTATAGACATTATCTTACATTCGCTCCGATTCGATACATTTCTCCACACAAGGTCTAAGAGAGCCTTTGATTCTGTGGATCCGGGTATGCAAGGCCCCAATAGTCATCTTATGGCTTTCCGCCAATTTACGGCGGAAATCCACTCCGACCGAGTCCCTTACGGCATAATATTCGACAACTAGTTTTCCGTCCCGTTTCTCCAGCGTTCGAATGCACCCCTGGAGACAATCGAGCGCTGGATCCAACGAATCGCGATCAGACGAATCAACAAGTTCTTGGAACCTGTCGCCTAGTTGGATGGTTAGATTTTTTTCCGTTCTCCAATACTCTAAAAAAACTCTGTTTGCGAAGCCATAAAATATCGTACTGGGTTTGACTCCTGTCCCGAGGTCAAGACGATCAAAACGGTTGATTACTCGGTTCATCGTTTCATCAGCGTAAGTTTCTGGATCGTGGCAGCCCTTTATGCGAAAGAAACGTAACAATCCCGATCGGATATTCTCAAATTTGATTCCAGCATCCGTAAGATCATCCGAAAGCCACCTAAGCAGACTTTCGAAGTTTTCTTTATCGACGTCGTGATTAATCTTCACAGTAATTAAAATTTGAATGTAGAACGCCCTATCCTACTCTACGCTGACCACGAGCATCAAGAATGGCACACAGTTATTCGAGCGATTTTCGACACGAAGGAAAGAACCAAACCATGCAATCGTAAAGCAAATGATTAGGCTTCGTCGAGGCTACAGATGAAATTATCTATTTGCTAAGTTGCTGGGGATGGAAAAACACACCGACAATGCGCATACTCAAAACACTGACACAGCCGTGCAAAAACGGCGGCGCTGAAAGTTGGGTAGGATCAAAGACGGAAAGATAAGGGAATCAATAATCTCAAATCGCGGGGCCTGAAGATTAGTCCGGTGAGTGTTCACCTGTCTCGATAGCAAAAATGTGTTTTCGGCACTCCGTGCCATCTTTCAGTATTTCTTTTGAATGTCGCCCCAGATACTTTTTACTGTCATGAATAAGGGCGTAAGAGGATGGCTGGGATCTCCGCCGTCCACCTTTCGTACGTAAACCAGGTAGCGCAAAAGATTAAAACATGTAGTCGCTCTACCAGCCAATATTAATTGATCCAGCTTCTCGGGACAACCATCAAAATTCAGGGTGGTGTCGTACTTCTCTGCCAGCTTAACGATTTCACGAAGCTTGGGCGTGGGAAAGAACTCCTCAGGAACCTTGTTCTTCCACAAAGAACGCTCGTCGAGGTCATATATCAGATTAGCGATCGATAGCGGCCCCAGTTCTCTATTAGAAAAAACACTGGTATAGCTAAGTGATCTTATCCTTCCGATAAAAACGTCGGTGGACATTGTAACAAGGGATAGTGCTCTGGCCTTAATAAACTGATACGAACTGGGAAGTGACAGTCTTGCGAAAGACAACCACCCCCGGATTCCACGAATCTGCTTTTCGGCCTTCTTGCGGTGGTAGAAAAAAAGTCCGCCCCCCGCGCCAATAACAGCGGCTACAACCAAAGCTGAAATGACCGGAAACAGATAGCTTAGTAGGGCTCGACTTAGTCCGATTTGCCCTTGCTCCCAAAGATCGATCCCTTCTCGTCCAACAACGAAAATAGTAACAAGTGAAGCCGCGAAAATGGCGAGTATAAACAACAGGACTAACCAGATTGGTATCTTGAAGAAGCTCTCATCCTCGGACACAACATCATATAGCTTGTCATTCCTCGGGGAGGAATCTGAAATTATACACAAATTAGTGTAACCATCGTTTCGATCCAGAAATTCCTTAATACCGTCTATCCCTTGATTGTCAATTATGCCGCCATCCATAAGTGGTATATCTTTTTGATACTTCGCCCCCAGATGTTTTTCGATAAACTCAATTGGCTTAGACCACTTAAAGTCAGCAGGAAAAAAGATCGGTTCGAAACCGCCCGGAAAACAAGAAGAAGCCGCAATAATGTCCGCTAACCGGATCTCATCCGAGAACTTCCGACGTACTCGAACCGACTGACTACCCGTGGCGATGCGGGGCCGTTTGCGACTGTACTGAAATCTAAACCTCGTTCCTGTAAAAAAGTCCGTTGAATTAAAGGAAACTTCCATTAATCCGTGTGCCGATTTTCTTAGAGAGCCAAGGGTCGAGTCAGCAACAAAACCAGCATCGGCGTAGACACTGGCTGCAGAACGTATCAAGCTCGGAGTTAGGCCTATTCCGTTCGGTTTTGTTGTGCGATGAAGACGCCTGACGGCTTCTGCAATAACATTTGTCTTAGCGAGGAACGCCCTGACCTCATCTTCAAACCTTGCGAAGTCCAGATTCGGATCCTTAGCTATTTCCAGTGCGTACTTTGCTCCGACAATGGTACCGCCCGAAATGGTTGAAAGCCTTGTGACGTCCGTGAGCAGGCCTAAGTCATTCAACATGCTAAGGGTTCCCAGATGGAATGCCGCCGCCCTGTAACCGCCGCCTGACAGCATCAACGCGATCTCTCCAAGAGGTCGGTTAGGAGGCGTTGTTTGTATTAAAGCTGATTTCGCCAAAGTAGCTGCTCCCTGTTCTCCAAATAGTTCAATGAAGGACACAAATTGGTATTTCTAGCTGCGATTTTTATTCAGTGCACGGAATAGTTCAAAGTTATCGTGTAGGCTCCCTGTTCCCCCGCTCCCGCTACAGAAATCTGTCCGGCAGCGGCGGGAAACGCTGTAACGCTCTTCTTGAAAAGCAGGAACTCCTGCCCCTTCATACCAGCAAGTTTGGCGAGTATCAGAGAATCAACATCATCAACCGCGTTTCCAAGAACGTCTTTGAGGTTTGCGACAGGTCCCGGGAGAGCGGCGGTCGCAGCTGCCTTCGCCGTTCCCAGGTAAGCTTGGATTATCTGTCCGACATAATCCTTCAGCTTGTCGAGCCATCCCCCGGTCTTCTCGATGTCAATCACCTTTACTTGCAGCGAATGAAGTTCTTTTGCTTTCACACGAAACATAAGCTTGTCCCACTCATCGATCTTAGTCATGTCGAATCGTGCGTCCGTCGAGTGTCGCACGTAGTTGTGTTTCCCTTTATGCTCCTTCTCACACTCCCAGTACGAATCCAATCCCGGCAAGACTGCCTGTAGCGTGTCGAACTTGTCATCTACAGTCGAATACCGCAGGCTCACGAGAAACCTGAACGTGCTTCGTGAATTGCTGAGGTCCTTAGGGAAGGAAAAGTCTGCTAGAGAGATTTCGAAAATAGCCATTTTAGCCTCCGTAGTATCTAAGTTTCTTGAGCCAGTTTAGTGAATTAGAAGAGTTGTAGGTGATAGTGAGATCACGCCTGAGCCAAGGTGACATCCTATAGCACCGGAACCTCACCTATATAGTCAAATAGCCTGGTGCAAGTTTCTTAAGCTCTCCAGACAATCTGACATAGTTTTCCCCATGGGAGCCCATTTCTGTCTCACCGCCGCAGTCGTGGACAATCTTCGTGAAGTATCCGTCCTTTTCTTGCTTCTGCACCCGTTACCTTGTTACCAGATTTTATCTTCTTCGCGTCGAGACATGCATCCGAGGTGTGATAAATCTGCGATCTGCGGGACGCAAGAAGGTTAGGTAATGACTCTCCGATTCCATTGTCAACTACAGGAGTAACACCGTGAGCGGGAGCAGTATCGAACCATACCGGCGATGTCCAGGCCTCGTCTACATATTCGTCATCGCCATCGATGGTCGCTTGAATGACCTTGAAATAGAAGAACTCAGGCGAGCCACTCAGAGCTACGTCCTCTATGCGGCCAACTCCGGCATTCGTCTCAACAGAAGTAACGAGTTTCGCGACGGAACCTCCGACGGTTCCGCGCCAAACCTCGATCTCGTACTTGGCGGAGGGTTCGTCGCTATCGTTAATCGCGAATTCTATCTGGGCCTCACCTTCGGTCGGTGCGAGAATGTCGCCGCATAATCTGCCGTTCACGCGGAAGATGATGCTCAGATTCTTATCTTCGGTCGCATAGACGTGCCGATCCCTAATCGCCTTTAGTAGGGCGGCGCGAGTTAACTGAGTCGTCACTATTGCAGTACGAGCATTTGTTGCATTTCCCCAGTTAGTCTTGTGATTATCCTGGTCAGCGGTAGGCGCAATTCTAAAGCCGAGTCGCAGAAACTTTTTATATGCGGCTTCCGCGGGAGCAGCCGATCTCAGGCCGACGCCTGGTTTCTGACCCGGCCCGTTAACCATCTGCATTAACGCGACGTAAGGGCTGAGTTTCTCAACCCATTTTTCTGCCTCGCCGCCGAAATCGTCTAATCCATACTCGATTTTGCCTAAGGTCGACTTATTGGCCGGATGGTTGAACATAACTATTGCTGGAAGACCGGTCGAGTCAAGGTTTTCATTTTTATTGAGAAACTCAACAAGCTGATCAAAACGCCCACTTTCCGCCGTGACGACGTTCGGGATCTCAAATACGTTCATATGATTACCACGACTAATCACGGAATATTCTTGACCGTAAAGAGCAACGAAGCGACCATCCACAGTGAAATCTCGCGCCGAGCGAATTAGGGAATTTACAGAAGAGCCGTTATATAGCTTATTGTTCGTAGCGATTCCAATTCTATCGCTTCCGACGGCCTGCGAATGGTTATGTTCGGTCAGGGCGAGAAAATCTAACCTTGCGATGTCACGGGCATATCGATACGCGTCTCGAGGTCTTTCCAGCCCATCACTGTATGAAGTATGACTGTGTAGATTTCCAAAAAAGGCTCTCTCTTGGCCGCGAACCGAACCAACAAAGATTCCCGAAAATACAAGAGCCCAAAGAGCGAAACTCGTTCCAAGGATCCTCCGTAGGGTTGACAATATTCTCATTTCTCCATTCCTCCTAATCTTGTTATCACTACTTGGGAAGCTTCTGTCAGGCACTCATCATCTGACCGGACTTTATATAGTTCGCCAGGATTATTTTTTTATCCTCTTCTAGAACCGATGCGTCCTGTAAGATCTTTAGCAGCCATATCATCCGGGATCGCTTATCCTCCGTGCTGATAAGGGCATCTGCCTCGATTGAAAACTTGGCCTCGCCGGCCAATTCTTTTACCGTCGAGCTGTTCGCGAGTTCAGTTGTCTCCTCGCGCCGTGCTTGGATCGCGATACTGTTGATCCGCCGAAAGATAAAGCCTTTGCCGGCCTCGTAAAAAGCTTCTATCCCAAAAGGAACAGGACTACCCTGATAGTTGAACGTCGCGAATTTTAGTCGGATAAGTGCCAAGTAGCCGATTCCAAAAATAACTGCCTTTAGATAGGAGTTGACATCTTTTAACGCCTCGACGTTGCCAAGAATGCTGTAAAGCAAAACTGCCATAGCTCCGTTGATTAGAATAAATCCAACCCACCACGAATACAGAGCCAACTTTCGTTGAACGCGCTTCGGGACATAAAAGGTTCGATCGAGATCGAAAAGGGTTAAGAGAGCTGCAGTTGTACCGGTCACAGAATACTCCATAGAAACTCCTAGTTCACGCCTACATGAATTTCTCAATTTCCTCATCCAGAGCCGCAGAAACCTCTTCGCTCGGCATGTCTTCTAGCTCGTCACGGAGGTCCTCATCTTCGGAGACAATTGCCGTCGACGAGGCGGCTTTCAAACGGGAATCCGAAAGAGACGATTCAGAAATATCTTTCAGTACTACAATGCCTTTGTGGGTGAGCTTTAGGTAATCGTTTTCAGACAGTTGTTCAAGGTAACCCATATCTAGCAGCCGCGGTACGGATTGTCGGACTTCAGTCGGAGTGAGCCGAGCAGCCGAGACTAACTCGTACAACGTAGAGCCCTCGTCGGAATTGATTGCATAAAGGATACGAGCCTCATTAGGTGTTAACTTAATTTGCATGAACTGACTCTCCTAAAAGTCGATGCTGCCCAGCCATACGACTTTACTTTTTCGAGAGGTGAGACTTTGGAAACTTTGGGAATCGAATGCGCTTTTCCTGGGAATATCCTAGTTTCAGGCTAGAGGAGCTCATTCGGTAATCAAGGAGTAATGCTGGGTTTAACCGCTTATAAATGACCGCCGCTTGACTGGTGGGATAACAGTACATCAGTTTCATAGCAAAGCAAGAACTTTTTCTTATAGCCTCTCAACATGGTTCAAGTGCCGATCGATTTCTCATGTCGTCTACCAATTAATGCCAAAACAGCTAGAATTCTTACAGCTTATCTGACATTTATTTAGTTCCAAGCATTTTCTTGATAAACTCTGCTGACTCTAATACGATTCCCGCACCTCCCAATCCGCAGGAAGCTAAGGAGATTCAAATTTATCCAATTGCTAACAGCGAAAGTGAGCCATGCAATGCCACTACTCGATTCTCACGAAAACCTGCGTCCACAAGACCACATCGATACGCGGAATTTTTCGTCCCGCGGGCAACTGGGTTGGTTTGTGCGCATGGACGAGGATGGAAACGACTTTCGACTGGTTCGATGTTATCGGTGCTACAGAAGTGTGGGGCTACCCACCGCTCTCTTTTGCTGACTGGAATCGCACGCCTGACCCGAACCTCGCAAACAGAGTATTCGCTCAAGAATAAAACTTATATTTCCGTCTTCATTTTGTGACCAGGACTCAAGTAATAGGATCTTTAGGCAGTTCGTGATACTTTACTGCTACCCGGTTTTCTCATATGACTCCCCGACGGCGTCAAGGGCGACGAAGATGGCGAACCATCGACATCGTCGGTCGTGCAGTCGAAGAGCCGCTCCGCCAGATCGCCGGAAACGCCGGTCAGGAAGGCGCGGTCGTCGTCGGCAAGGTCCGCGAAGGCGGCGACAGCTTCGGCTTCAACGCCGCGACCGAGGCCTACGAAGATCTCGTCGCAGCCGGTGTCATCGACCCCGCAAAGGTCACGAGAACGGCGCTCCAAAACGCAGCCTCGATTTCGGCTAGGCCATCGATATTTGTCGTTAGCATTCCGTCGCCGTCGAACTGGGGGTCGAGGGCTCCATCTGGAAGATAACGAGCAATAGCGAAATCAGTATTTCCGACGCTGGGCAGAACCCGGCCAGCCGCGATAATTTTGCCGTCCGGCTGAATCGAAACCGTGTTGGTGAATTCTTCAATACTGGGAAGGAAATTAGTGACGACTTTTCCGTCGCCATCAAAGCTTGAGTCGAGGGAACCGTTTGTGTTGTATCGGGCGAGAGCGAACGCTTGACCGGGATTAGCCGTGCCCGCAACGACGATTTTTCCGTCCTGCTGTAGCACAACCGAACGCGCGAAATCTCCGCTGCTCGCGAAATCTGTCGTAACCTTGCCATCGTTGTCAAAAGTCGTGTCGAGGGAGCCATTCGAATTGTAGCGAAGTACACCAAAGTCACTGATAATTCCGGGAACATTTGCGTCTCCAACAACGATGGTCCGTCCATCGGACTGAATTGCTACGGCATATGCGTCGGAATTGCTGTTCCCACCGAAAATATTCGTTGTCACCTTTCCGTCAGCGTCGAACGTGACGTCGAGTGATCCATCAGTGTTGTACCGAACGAGCGATACTACATAGAATCCAGTGCTGATGCTCGACCCCGCGACCACGATCCTGCCGTTTGAATCCAGAGCAACAGATCGCGCAATGTCTAAATTGAAAAGACTAGTTGTGACTTTCCCCGAACTGCCGAACGAACTATCAAGTGTTCCATTGACGTTGTACCGAGCCAGTGCAAAATCAGCTCCTCCTGCATTGTTGTAAGCCGTTCCAGCAACAAGGATCTTTCCGTCCGGCTGAATAACTACTGAGGAAGCCGTATCATTAGCTCCAAAAAAATCAGTGATCGCGAAACCCTGATTGCCGAATGTACTATCTAAAGTGCCATCCGAATTGTGCCGGCTCACAAAAAAGTCCGGTACCGCATTTCCCCCAGTAGGTCCAACGGTCACGATCTTTCCATCTGATTGGAGGGCCCCTTCAACATCAAAGCCCCCGCCGTAAGGAGGAGCCGTGGGTATCTGAGTAGCGGCGACTCCGCCGACGCCAAAGGTTGGGTCTAGTCTTCCGGCAGTCACGCACGACACCTGTGCAATCGCGGATGTCGCAGTTCCAAACTTCCAGGTAAATGGGCCGCCTAGGAACAGGATAATTACCACAGCCAGAAACAGACCCCACGAAATTGATCGGGAAGTGATTCGTGCACCCCAGTAAATTGATGTCCTCGGGGCAGTCAACTCATTGTCGATCTTTTGGTTGAAAAGCATGTTTCCGTCTACTCCAGGCCCACAAAATCCAGATTTGAAATATTTCCCCCTACCGTCAATATGCGAGGTGTAAAGCGGTAGCGTTTGGAGGAGACCGCGAACGTGTATTCCTCAGCTGAACGGACGTTTTCAAACGTGTAAATGCCGAAGGAACTGGTTGTCGCCGTCCTCCTTGCTCCAAGTGAATCAGTCATGGATACAACCGCGTTGCGCAACCCTTGCCCGGCGGGAGTAGTAACGCGTCCCGATACCGACACAAAGCTCACGTTGTCATCGTCGTTGATCGTTCCCACAGCGGGCGAACTCAGAATCGTTGCGTTTGAGGCGGCGGTCAGATTTACGAAGAAGTTTTCGTTTGGTTCGATGGTGGTGTCGCCATTGACCAGGACAGTAAACGTTTTCGAGCTCTCGCCCGGATTGAAAGTGACCAGCGTCGGTCCGGCTGCTATGTAATCATCTGGCGCCGTTGCTGTCCCATTCGACGTCGAAGCGTTAACGGTTACCGTCTGAACCGATAAACGGTCGAGAGAGATGGTAAAGGTGAACGGCGTGGTGCCGCTGTTGCCCTCACCACGGGCGATGGCCAATATCGATATCGACGGTTGCGATTTGTTGTCCAGAATCGTCAGGACTGCTCCACTTGGCGTTCCTAGCGAAGCTCCGCCAGTGGGATTTCCAAGGGATATGTTTACCGTCTCATCCCCCTCGAAAATCTCATCGTTAGTAATCGGGATGCTAAACGTCTTGGCCGTCGTATCGCCCTCGGCCCACGTCAGCGTTCCCGACGTCGCGGTGTAGTCCTCGCCAGATACGGCCGAGCCGTTGTTGCTCGTGTATTGGGCGGAAACGGTGTTGCTACGACCCGCCGTCCGGGTGGCTGTGATGACCGCCGTCCCCCCACTTTCGGCAACGCCGTAAGTCGCAGCACTGAACTGAATCGTACCCGGAAAATCGTCGTTGACTATCGTCCCCGTACCAGTTGGAACCGAGACATTCACTACCAAAACGTTGCTCAAACTTACGAGAAACGTCTCGTTCGGCTCGATTGTAATATCGCCATTGACGGCGATGGTTACGCTTTGCGTCAAATTACCGGGCGTAATTGTCGCTTGAGTTTCCGGTACAAGCAAATAGTCTGAACCGGCCGTCGCGGAACCGTCCGATGTCGCGAAAGTAAAGCCGACAGCCTGAGTTACGGGAGTACTCAGGCCAACAGCAAATGTAAAGTTCGTGGTTCCGCTGTCACCCTCATTCTGCGTAAGATTCCCGATCGAAAGGGTCGGTTGTGTTGGTCCGGTGAAAGCAAGAGTGTAATTAACGTTACCGACTTGGGAGTTCGGCACATTATTACTCACAATCACTGTGTACACGCCTGTGAGAGGAATGACTCGGCTAGCCTCGACCAAATTTGTTCCGCTAGAATCAAATAGCTCAACCCCGCCAGGTCCGATTATCCTAAGTCGGGGACTAAAACCGAGATCGGGTCCGGGAACGGTTACCTCGCTCAGATTCAGGACAATATTATTATTCGCGGTCGCATGAAAGATCCATACATCTTGATCTCCAATATAAAGAGTCCCCGGACGGGTAGAATTCTCCGTTAGCGGACCGCCATGGTCGGATGGGGAAATTACGTAAGGGCCAGGTGTCTTAGCAAGCGTAAGAAAGTAATTCACAACCCCAACTTGCGAATTAGGGACGAAATTGCTTACAAGTACAGTATAGGTGCCGCTCACGGGTGCTCGTAACGAAATTTCGGTCGCTTGAAACCCGTCCGAGGTGTCGCCGCTGACCACACCGTCGGGTCGTATAAGTCTCAATTGTGGACGAAATCCCGTGTCGGGGCCGCTGACCAAAACTTCGCCAAGACTTAGCGTGATATCGTCATTAAACGCAGCGTCAAAAGTCCAGGTATCCTGGTCGCCGACCCCAATTCCCCCGGTATGATTGGCGCCATTTGTTAGCGAACCGCCTTCATCTCCTGCTGACACGCTGTACGGCCCAGGCGTCTTTGTGAGTGTCAAAAAGTAGTTCACGGAACCGATCTGCGAGTTTGGAGTAAAATTAGTTACAAGTACCGTGTAAACTCCAGCAATGGGAGCCCTCAATGCGATATCGGTCGCCTGAAAGCCGTCCGAGGTGTCGTCGCTAACGGCACCGTCGGGCCGTATGAGTCTTAGTTGCGGTCTAAACGCCGGATCCGGTCCGCTTATCAGGATTTCTCCAAGGCTAAGACTTATGTAATCGTTGAAACTGGCATCAAAGGTCCACGTGTCTTGATCACCCACACTGATGGTCCCGTTATGATTCGCTCCGTTCGTTAATTGCCCCCCGTCATCTCCCGGCGAGACGGTGTACGGCCCGGGCGACTTGGAAAGGGTTATGAAATAATTGACATTCCCAACTTGGGAGTTCGGGCTGAAGTTGCTCACTAGGACCGTGTAGGTGCCCGTAATTGGAGCGCGAAGCGCAATATCTGTCGCCTGAAACCCGTCGGAACTATCATCACTAACCACTCCGTCGGGCCGAACTAGCCTCAGGTGCGGCCTGAATGCCGGGTCGGGACCGGGAACCAGAATTTCGCCGAGACTCAAGCTGATGTAGTCGTTAAAGGTAGCGTCAAATGTCCAAGTATCCTGGTCACCGACGCCGATACCGCCGATGTGGTTCGCACCATTGGTGAGCTGACCGCCATCGTCACCTGGCGAGACAGAATAAGGACCCGGCGTTTTGGCGAGTGTCAAAAAGTAATTGATCGAAGTAGTTTGCGAGTTCGGAGAAAAGTTGCTAACAAGTACGGTGTAAACGCCCGTCACCGGAGCGCGAAGAGATATGTCAGTTGCCTGAAATCCGTCCGAAGTATCGTCACTAACAACCCCATCTGGACGGATAAGTCTTAATTGCGGTCTGAACATGGGATCTGGTCCTGGAACGAGCAATTCTCCCATGCTTAGACTTATATATTCGTTAAAGTTAGCATCGAACGTCCATGTATCTTGGTCAGCCAGGGCTATGGTACCGGTGTGATTTGCGCCATTGATTAGTTGCCCTCCCTCGTCGCCCGCGGAAACGGTGTAAGGTCCCGGCGTTTTTGTATACGTAATGATGTAATTCGCCGGACCGGTTTGGGAACCGGGAGAGAAGTTCGAAACTAAAACCGTAAAAACACCGGTAGCGTTGACTCTCAATGCAATGTCAGTAACTAAAAAACCGTCCGAAGTATCGTCGGCTTGTGAACCATCGGGTCTGAGCAGTCGAAGTCGCGGTCTAAAATTTGGATCTGGACCCGGCGGAAGCACCTCGCCAAGAGTAATGCTGACGTAGTCGTTGGTATTTGCCTGAAATGTCCAAGTGTCTGTTACACCGCCCGTGGGAATTGTACCGGTGTGATTTGCTCCGTTTGTGAGCGGGCCGACGGTTGGGCGTTTGTCGTCGGTGTCGGGCGTGAGAATTTCAGTTTCTTGAGTCGGCAGATCAATAGTAGCGGCGTTTCGGAATAATGTATCCGCCAAGACGGAGCTCTCGCCGACCGCCCCGTATGTGATGAGGCCTACGAGAAGAAGAATCGGCAAAAAGAACGCTGCGGTTCTATTACTGGTTAGATCTGACGGCAATATGATGCCCTTCGTGAAATAAGAAGTTGACGCGCCGGTCTTTCTCATTGCTTTCTTCTCCGTCGACTAAATGTTTTTTTTCTAATAAGATGAGCGGTTTATTTCCCGACCGCGATCTCTATCTTATTTCCGGTGAGGCCGACTATGTTTATTTTCATTACGCCGAAGCGGGTTTCGGAGATGGCGTCAGCCAGTTTCTCGGCATTGCCGCTGTATTCGACATCGAGTCGCGCAATGTTACCGGTTTGGGTTTTGGTTATGTTTTTGACACCCGCGATCATTTTTATACGATCGGCGATCGTTTTTGCCTGTGCAAAGTCGACGTTAGAGATCATGACCTCGACCGAAGCGACCATCGGCCCCGCCGGAACCACTGGCACCGAGTTTGTCGGAAATTCAGTCCTAGTGGCGACCGGAGTCTGACAGAACTGGCCGAAGAAATAGTCCGCCCATTGCGTCCCTGCATTTCTGAGCGCGGCTTTTGCCGAGACAAACTCGCCGATGTCGAGCCCTGACCCGAACTTGCCGTCGGCGGCCAGAATTCTAGCCGTGTCTGTCTGGATCGCCCTTGCCTCGACGCGGGCTCGCGTCGATATGAGGTTGCCGTTGCTGCTCGCCCGCTCGCTGAAGGCCTCACCGACAATTATGATGTCCGCCCTGAATTCGACCGCGAGGGCCACCGCCGCCTGCACGTTCTTCAAGGCGGCGAGAACCTTTTCGCGATCCCGAATGGCCGCGATCTGGCCCTGATCGACCACGTTGAAACCGCGATTCACTAGTTGCTTGATGATCTCAGTCTCGCCGGCCGGATCGGGGATCTTCTGCTGAATGTGGACTTCCGGAATGACCACCATGATTCGCGGGGGTTTTGAGGCCAGTTTTTGCGAACAATTAACTGAGCTTGCAACAGATACCGCGTTCGTCACAGCGGGTGGGGGCGGCGGGCTGGCGGCCGCCATCGATCCCAAACGCTTTTCGAGGGCGTCGACCGTTTCCTTCAGCACCTTTGCCAGGACGTCGCGCATCGCCTTGGTTTCGATAGCGGTAAACATCCCGCTTTTCGGCGCACCGATACTGGTTGACCGTTTATCGAACGTCCTCGAAAAGAGTATTTCCGCCGTTGATGAGTCGACAACGCGCAGATTGAATTTGATTGCCGCTTCATTCATGGAAACGACAAACGACCCCTTCGGATACTCGCCAAACTCGGTCACGCTGCCGAGCACAAGAAATTGAGCCCCTGTTTTGTTTCCGATCGCGGCGGCGGTAGCTTGATTTATCGAACCTTTGAGTGCTTCGAGCAGTTCCGAATCGATCGCTGCCGACTTGCTTCGGTCAACGACAGTGAAAACTCCCCTTTCGACAAGTTCGTCTATCAATGAGTTCGTGAGCTCGGTTGATCCAGCTGAGTTCGCTTTTCCCGATGCGGCAAAAGGGATGACCGCAATGCTCGGCTTCGGAGAGCTTTGGGCCAAGACGGCGGCGCCGCCGAAAGCAGCAAGTATGACGAGTAGAGATGTCAGTTTAAGCTTAATCATTTTAATAAGATTTGGAACCTTTGCGGCGAAGTTCGAACATAGACACTACGGGTCCGGACAATCAATGTGTAAACGGGCTCTATAACTACATGCAGGAAAAGGATGGAAAGTCCCTCAAATAAAGTCCTCATTTTTGGCTTTTGCGGTGCGCGGCAAAAGTCGATTACAATTTTCGAAATATGCATCCCACGGACACAGACGACGAAGCAACGACCCTACTTTTGGCTGGAGACAAAGAATCACTGGCTAAACTGCTGCCGCTGGTCTACGCCGAACTAAGACAGCTTGCGTCACAATTGCTTGCACATGAGCGACCCGACCACACATTGCAGCCGACAGCTTTAGTGCACGAAGCGTATATTCGGCTGATCGAGAATGCGAATCAGCTTTCGTGGCAGAATCGTGCCCATTTTTTCGGCATTGCCGCTAATTCGATGCGGCAGATACTGGTCAACCACGCCGAAGCTAGAAATGCCGCCAAACGGGGCGGCGACCGAACCCGTGTTACGCTCGACACTTCAGCCGCCTTCTCTCATTCGCGAGATCTCGACGTTCTCGCCCTAAACGAAGCGATGCTGGCTTTGGCAGAAATCGATAAGCGTCAAGCTGCAATTGTCGAGTTGAGATTCTTCGCTGGTATGACTATCGATGAAACGGCTGAATACATCGGCATCTCTGCAGCGACGGTGAGCCGCGAATGGGAAATGGCCAGAGCGTGGCTTTTTCGCCGGCTTACCAAGGGCTTTGAGCAGCATGTCGCCTGACCTCGAAAAACAACTCTATATCAGGGCCAAAGATGTGTTCTTTCCGGCGCTCGATTTGCCGCCCGCGCAATGGCCGGAGTATTTAGACGAACACTGCTCTGGGGACAATGAACTCCGTATTGAGGTCGAGTCGCTTCTCGCGGTGATCGATGGTGCTCGAAAATACTACGACCTTCCCGACAAACATCTTGTTGAAGTGCACGATCCTACCGAGATCGGCGGTTACACGATCGTGGAAAAGCTCGGCACGGGTGGAATGGGTGTGGTGTATCTGGCGGAAAGACGACTGCCGCATTTTATCCAGCGGGTTGCCATCAAGGTCGCACGCGATCCGTTGGGATCGGGTTCAGTCAGGAAACAGTTTGATCTTGAAAGGCTCATATTGAGCGGCCTGGATCACCCAAACATCGCACGGCTAATTGACGGCGGTACATCGCCCGAGGGCACGCCATACTTTGTCATGGAGTTCGTAGACGGCACCTCACTCATAAAGTATGCAGACATTAACGCAATTGACGTGCCCAGCCGCCTCCGGCTTTTCCAGGAAGTGTGCGCGGCAGTCGCGTATGCTCATCGTCGGGCGGTGATCCATCGCGACCTGAAACCGGGGAATATTCTCGTTACTAAGGAAGGCTTGATCAAGCTTCTTGACTTTGGAATCGCAAAGCTTATCACCGCGGAGGATGCGAGAGATCGTACATCGACGAAGGTCTTCACTCCCGAGTTCGCATCGCCTGAACAGTTTCAGGGCGGTCGGATAACTACTGCATCCGACGTCTATTCATTGGGTGTCATTCTTTACAAGCTTCTTACGGGCGTTCGTCCGTATAACTTCGAAGAGCAAAATTGGCAAAAGGCGGTCGAGGCTGTATGTGAAGTATCGCCTACCAAACCTTCCGCGATGACCGGCGACAAGCATCTGTCACGGATCCTAAAGGGAGATCTCGACAAAATCGTCTTGACATCTCTAAGAAAGGAACCCGAGCGGCGCTATCAATCCGTCGACGCCTTTAACGCCGACATAACTTCTTATCTAGCCGGCTTGCCCGTTGCAGCGATGGGCGATTCTCTTCGATATCGCTTTAGCAAGATGATCCGGCGTAACCCCGTCGCTACGGTTATGGCGTTCGCTACTTTGCTGATCGTCCTTACGGGCATCGGCACGATCCTATGGGAGTCCCATCGAGCGGAACGGGAAAAGGAGCGAGCCGAAAAAAGATTTGCCGAGGTACGATCGCTCGCTAATTCGTTTATGTTCGAATTGAACGACGAGATTAGGAAAGGACCGACGCCCGCCCGCGAACTTGTTGTAAAGAGGGCCCTTGAATATCTCGATCGACTTGCTAGCGAATCCAACGACGATCTTTCACTTAGAAAAGAACTTGCTGCCGCTTACGAAAAAGTCGGCGATATCCAAGGTGCTCCGTGGGCCGCAAACTTGGGAAAATCGGCAGAAGCGCTTGAAAGTTATCAAAAAGCTCGTCTTATAATCGAGGAACTTTATAACGAGGATCCTAAGAATCCTGATAACGTCAAAAGCGTGGCCAGAATTTGGCATACAATCGGAGTTCTGCAGGGGGCACGAACACTCGAGTATGACAAGAGCGTTCCTTTATTGGAGAAGGCTCGAGATCTTTTACATAGCCTAGAGGATCCGTCGGATTCAGATGTCCCGGTTTTGCTTGGCGACATCTATTCGACTCTAGGAACAGCCTATGTAAAAAGAGAAGACAAGTTTGATGCTTACACGAAATCACTTAGGATCCGTCAAGTCTTGGCTGATGTCGATCCCACCGACTCCAAACGATGGGAATCTCTCGGAGTTGCTCATGAAAGGCTTGGGATCTGGTACTTAAATCGATCCGAGCGAGAAAAGGATAATATTGATGACCTGACAACGGCCTCGTTTCACTACGACACTGCCCGAGCGATCTACCAGGACAAGGTAAGGCCCGCTGTGAGCGAGACGCAGTTCAAACGGTTGCTGGCAAGCGTTGACATCAAATGTATCCCTATTTTCGCGGGCAACCGTCAGCAAAATGCAATGAAAAAGACATATGAAGATGCTCTTCGGTCATATCAGAGCATCGCCGATGCCGATCCGATAAACTACGAAGCGCGGCTCAACATAGCCCAATCTCATTATTGGATGTGTCGCAGCCTGCTGAAAATAGGAAATGCCGCCGGTGCGGTAGAAATGTGCGGTGTGGCCCTTGAGGCCTTCGAACCTCTATTCGCAAGCGATCCAACTAACGGTGCTGTTTACGGCTATGTAATGAGAATATGCAAGGCCCAAAGCCGCGCTTACAACATCGTGGGCGATCTCAACGGATCGATAGCGGCTCTCGAAAGGGCGTTTACTTATAACGAAAAATGGCTTCTTCACGGGCCCAGCTACCATTACAGCAAATACGACGGCGCAACAACTGCATATTTCCTAGGCGATCGGTATTCCGACTTAGCTTTGCGGACAAATTCGATTGTCGCTCGAAATGCCGCAATAATGTGGTATGAGCGCGCAATTCCTTTATTCCATCAACACACGCAACAGTATAGTCCAAAAACTGATATGTCTAACACACTGGCCGAAATAGACGAAAAACTACTTAAACTTCGAGATCAATAAATCCGGCATGCGTGAAGAATTAGCGGCAATTGGCTATCGGTTAATTCAGGAAATAGGTCGTGGTGGGAACGGCATCGTCTATCTGGCTGAAAAGACAGCGATCCACCTCTCACGAAAGGTGGCGATCAAGGTCTTCGATGGGCAACGCGAGCCTAATTCCCTGCTAAATCAATTTGAATCCGAACGCACAATTCTCGCTACCCTCAACCATCCCAACATAACTAAACTGTTTGATTACGGCATCACTCGTCAAGGCTTTCCGTACCTCGTAATGGAATACGTTGATGGGAGGTCGCCCCTTGACTACGCTAATCATAAGCGACTCGACCTCTTCGCGAAGATTCGTCTCTTCATACAAATATGCTCTGCCGTAAGCTTTGCTCATCGTAACGCCATAATCCATAGAGATCTGAAACCGACAAATATATTAGTTACCGATGAAGGAATTGTTAAGTTGCTGGACTTCGGTGTTGCGAAGTTGCTCGAGACTGAAGGTCTAATCGTCTGCAGATCCGGGCCACCCACCAACGCGGCGATGACTCCGGAGTACGCGTCGCCAGAACAGTTGAGAAATGAACCGCTCACCACGCTAACTGATGTCTATTCTCTTGGGATTATTCTCTTCGAACTGCTTACAGGCTCGAGGCCTTACGGGGCTAGCGGCGACGATTTACAGTCGATGGTCCGGAGGATCTGTGATGATCAAACTCCGAAGCCTTCCGAGATTTGCGAACCTGCAATCGCCGATAGTCTCCGAGGAGATTTAGACACAATCGTCCTCAAGTCCCTGAGTAAGCCGCCTGAACGCCGCTACTCGTCAGTCGACAGTCTATCGGCCGATCTCCAGAGATTTCTCGATGGTTTTCCGGTTCTCGCACGGCCCGATTCAACCGGCTATCGCGTGAAGAAGTTCATTCGTCGGAATCGCGGAGCCACAGCAGCGGCGTGCTCATCGATATTAATAACGATCTGCCTGATTACAGGAGCACTGTGGCAGTCATCGCACGCGAACTCGCAGAAAGAGCTAGCGGAGAAGCGCTTCGTGGAAGTCAGAACGCTCGCGAACTCCCTACTTTTCGAGTTGAACGATGAGATCGAGAAAGGCCAGACTCCGGCTGCTGAACTTTTGGTGACCAGAGCGAAAGAGTATCTCGACAAGTTGGCGGACTCAGGAGAAGGCAATGAAATACAACGCGATCTCGCATTCGCTTATATCAAGATAGGAGATATTCAAGGCAAACCGTACAGCCCGAACCTGGGTCAAACGGAACAATCACTCGTGAGTTACCAGAAGGCACTGGCAGTTTTTGACGGCTTAGTAGATGCAGGCGTCGATGATGACGAAACACTTCGTGGACAGGCCCTTGCTCAGATCAGCATGACCCAGCATCATAGCCATCGCGGTGATCATCCGACTGCGATAAAATTCGTGGAGCCTGCACTTGCCACTCTCCGCCAGCTTAATCAGCGTAACCCCGACGACGGAAAAACTCTGCGACTCCTCGTCGAGGGCTACCGTTCGCTGGGAGATGCGGGTTCGACGACCGAAGCGAGGCTGGAGGCTTATTTCGAAGCTTTAAGACTGGGGGAGCTGCTGCTCGCACTGGAACCGGCCGCGCCGGATAACCTTGTATTGATTGCTTCGGCGAGTCAGCGGCTCGGGACCAGATTAGGTGCCGTGGCTGATCATCAGTCGGAAGGAAAACCGTTTTTTGAAGCTTTGTCGCACTTCGACCGCAGCCGGGAAATCTATCGCTCGTTGGTGCTGTCCGATCCGTCTGACATTAGGCACAAAGTTAGTTATGCTAACCTCACCTCGATTCGTGTTCCTCTATTAGGACGTCTGGGGCGATATCAAGAAGCGATCGATAGCCACGCCGAAGCGTTGACTATTTTTGAGGGTGTTGCCAAGACTGACCCGCAGAATGTGGAATCGACGATCAATATTGCCTACACGTTGCAGGAAGGTTGTCGAGGATTTCTGCTCCTCACCGAACTGCCACGAGCGGTCTCAAGTTGCCGACGGGGTTTGAAAATTGCCGAAGCGCTAATGAAGAACGACGCCTCGAATCAGGAAATGAAACGTTATGCCAGGCGCTCCTTTCATTATTTGGCTGAGGCATACGAAAAAATGAAGAATATCGGCGAACTGACAAACCTAATTCAGGAAGCAAAGAGGTTTGAGGCGTACTGGTCGGGAGATCCGCCTTTGCCTCGCGATTATCGTTCAGAGATCATTGCGACGGTCGAGCAGCGAATCGGAAACGTCTATAGTCACCACCCAACTGATCGAAGACTTATAAATAAGCGGAGTTGCCTTCAGGCTCGCGAATGGCACGACCGAAGCCGGGCGCGGTTTAATGAAATGCTAAGGATCCGTCACGAAGCCGATTATGTCGAAGCAATTGCGCATATTGATACTCTAATGTTGTCCTGCAAATAGTGTTCATACTTGCTTCGTTCGCAACGAACTTCTGTCTCGCCAGAACAGAAATTTAGTCATACGGCTCTAAAGGACTGCTTGGATCTTTGGATTTTCTTGCTTAGCTCTTCAGACTTTTAACCCTATTGAGCAAATCATCATCCGAGTTTGTGTACCGATAGGTGGTATGTACTTGTTGATGTCCGAGCAGACGGGCGATGTCCGCTTGGGAGAATCCCTGCCGGTTAAGCCATGTGCCGTAGGTGTGCCTAAGATCATGTAGCCTTAGGTCTTCCAAACCGGCCTCGGTACGGATTCTTCGCCATTTACGCTGGATGTTGCTTCCGCCTCGGAAGACAAGGTTGTCCGAGCGAACGTTATCATCTTCCTCGTTTTGAATAGCTCGGAGCTCGCGATCGAGCCTTAGTGATATTGGAACTCGCTTATCCTTAAATGTCTTCGTGTTCTTGGCTTTTATGTGAATTTTTCCAGCTGGTAAATCGACACATCCCCATGTAAGGCTTAACACTTCGCCTAGCCTCATACCTGTGTCTAATAAGCAAACTATTATTCGAGTCATTGCGGTATCGTTTCGGTCGTTACAGGCCTTTAATAGCCGCTCTTCCTCGGCCGGCGACAAAATTCGTTCCCGCATATTTTCGTTAGCCGCGCTGATCAGCGACGTGCCAGCCGTGAACGGCGATCGCTCTATCCATGATAGTTCGGCGGCTATTTTTAGCATTCGCCTTAGCGTCATCATCTCGCGATTAACGGAAGCTATTTTCCGTTCTGAGACCCTGTCGGTGTAGATAACTTGTTTTCGCTTCCGGCCGGTTCTTCGGTCGGGCGCGATTGGAACCACTTCCCTGATCTTCTTTACTACCGGCTCTTTGAGTCTTGCGTCTCTAAACGCTCTAATATCGGCATGCGAGATTTCTGAGATTTGCAGATCCCCGAATCTATCGCGCAACGTCTTGACGTAACCAAGAACGGGCTTGAGCGAACGCAGCCCGTTGGTTTTTCTGTCACCCACATATTCGGCAGGAATCGCGTAGTTCTTTAGGTAATAGTCGGCAAGATCATTAAACGTCTTCTGCCCACTCGTCTTTCGTTCAGCCCCCCGCTCAGCCTTGACCTTCTGTTCGATCGCGCGAATGTGGTCATCCGCGTCCATTTTCCTTAAGAACTCTTTTGAAGTTTCACGCCACTTGCCCGTTTCGTCGAGTTGAAAGATTCTCGCAACGTATACCTTTTTTGCGAGCTTCTTTCCGTTTCGGCGATCCCATTTAGTGCGTGTGCTTACAGATGTTCTCCAATTCTTCTTCGGCTGCGATTCTGAAAAATCTGTCATGCACACATTCTACACACATTTTTGTCGGTTTGCACGGATCCCGCATGATACCTCATGATACCTCTCCAACTTATTTTCCTTTATTAACAACACTTACGGGGACGACAGACATGCATAGATCGGCTCTGATATATATACACTTCGATTCGTAATCGAAAGGTCGTCGGTTCGACTCCGATGGGCGGCTCCATTTAGTTCTTATCTTGCTTCCACCGGGGCGCCGTCTACCAAGTGATTGGGCGGGTGGAGGATCACTGTTTCGCCTTCCGATAGACCGTTTAGGACCTGGGTATCTTCATTATTCTGGTGTCCGATCTCGACTGGTCGCTGTTGAGCCCGTCCGGATTCGATTACAAAAACGCCCCAGCCTTCTCCGCTTCGAAAGACGGCACTCGTAGGCACCATTAACACATCATCCGATTCCCATACGACAATTCGAACGTCTATTCGGAAATTATCACCGAAGCCGATACCTTTCGAAAGGAATTCGCCGATCACGTTGACCCGCTGTTCCTCTACCCCTAGGGCTGAGATCTTAGTTATAGCTTGAGATTCGATCAATCTTACCCGAGCTTTCACAGGTGCTGATTCGGTTCCGGACTCGATCAAGATCGCCGCGCCGGGGCGGATGCGCACTGCTTCGGTCGAAAGGACGTCCATGACGATCTCGAGGTTCTCCGGATCCCCGAGTTCGAGGATCGGTGTGCCCGCTGTTATATAGCGTTCACTCTTGTCGAAGACTCGAAGAATCCTTCCCGGTACCGGTGCGAACACTCTGGCAGCATAAGGATTAGGAGAATCTCTACGTTCGGTGGGGGTTCGCTGGATCGGCGGGTTAGGGTCGATCTCGGCCAACGGGAAGTTGCGGGAGATGTTGTCGCCTTCGGTCAGTTTTATCCGAGCCATCATCCCTGAGACTGGAGCAGTAACGGTAAATTTATCGTGGACACGCGTTTTGCCCTCGGTGTCCACGGTCACGGTCATCCGGCCTCGTTTACTTTTCGCGGCTTCGACAACGACCGGTGACTCACGGAATATTCCCCACAGCATCAGCAAAGCAACCAGAACTGCGACACCAATGTAAATTATCTTTCTCTTGTTGATATCCATTCTTTCACTCTCTCGTTTTTAGGACTGCTATCAAGTCTAGAGTCCGCAGCCGCCACGTTACCAATGATCCAGAAACGACGGCTGCCAGAGCTACAAATACTGCGGTTAGAATGAAGGTCCGTTGACTGAATACAAGCGGGAGCCGTATAAGCTCCGTATCTACGAGATTATTCATGGTCACGCAAAGAGCTAGGCCAATGGCAAATCCAAGGGGGATTGCCAGTGCCGTCAGCAGTGCATGCTCGCCCAGAAGTATCCGTGCGATCTCGCCCTTTGTAAATCCAAGCACGCGAAGAGATGCTAGCTCTCGACCGCGTTCAGAAAGCGCGATCCGAGCCGCGTTGTAAACGACACCGAACACGATCGCGGCGGAAAATAGCACCAAAACCGCGGTGAAGATCCCAATGGTTCTGGCAAAGGTCTCGTTAAAGCTCTTCAAGATCGCACCCGGAAGCCCAATACCGGCAACCGACGGCATCCTCTTCAGTTGCGAATAGATCTCATTCTCATATTTAGGATCCAGGGTCATATAAGCGCCGTTGATAACATCGTCTTCGTTCATCAGCTTGTTGAGCGCTCGAATGTCCATATAGGCGTTCATGCCCATGAGTTCGTCAACCGTTGCTGCCAACTCGATCTGCCTTGCGGGTCGTGGGCCTTCAAGTACCTCAATAGTGATCAGATCGCCTACCGCGACATCGAGACTTTCTGCAAGGGCGGTGGAGAATACCACGCCGTTCGGCGGTATGCTGAAAACCCGCGAATCCTTATCAACGACTCGATGCAAGGACGCGTCGCTCTCAGTGCCGATAAGAGCGATCCGCTTCGAGCGATAAGCCGACCGGATCCGCGACGGCACCGCTCGGTACGTTTCGACCCTCGTGACACCGGGCATCGCGGCAAGTTCGTCTCGAGCTCTTTGAGGCAACGGAGAATTAAATGTTATCGCCGCATCTTCCCGGAAAGCTTGATGAAACTGAACCTCTATGATCCGGTTTATAGCATCGAAGAAATAGAAGCCTGTGAAAAGAAGTGCCGAAGCCATTGAGATGCCAGCGACTGAGAGCAAGGCCTTCAAGGGGTGCCGTGACAGATTCCGAATTATGATTTTGCTAGCCGAAGAAAGATAAATATTAAATCCGGTTCGCTCCCAAATGCCTGCTTGAAATGAAGGCGGTGCTTCGGGCAGCATGGCTTCTGCGGGTGGAAGCAGTACAGCTTTTCGAACGGCGGATACCGCTCCGATTGCCGCGGCCGCGACCGTGATCGCGATAGAGTAGATAACCAGCAGCCAATCGACACGAAAGGTTAGGATCGGAAAGCGAAAGTAGTCTGCGTACATTTCGGTCATGCCGCTACCCATCCAGCCTCCTAGAAGATTCCCAATTATCAGACCGCCGACCACTGCGACAAAAGCAAGATTTAGAAAATGCACCCCGATCTCAAGGTTCGTGTAACCAAACGCCTTCAGTAGTCCGATCTGCTCTCGCTGGATGTTTACGAGACGAGACAGGACGAGGTGGAGCAGAAACGCCGTAACGCCAAGAAAAACGAGCGGGAGAAATGCTCCGAACGTTCTCAGCTGCGAAAACTCGTTCGATATAAACCGGTACGATTGTTGATCGGAGCGTCCGTAGGCTCCGGTACCTCCGTAAACTTCGAGAACCCGATCGATCTCTTCTATGACGTTTTGCTCGCTTTCACCAGGCGCGAGCGTCGCTGAAAGATCATTGAACGCTCCATCCATATCGAACGCGGCCGCGACTGCTGTACGGCCCATCCAGATGATCCCGAATCGACTGTTGTCCGGAAAAATATCACCGCTGCGAATCTCATAAATGTATTCGGGGGAAAGAGCGACACCGACGATCGTCAACCGCCGCCAGCGACCATTGATTATCGCTTCGATCGGATCGCCGGGATCGAACCCGTTCGCATCGGCAAAGGCTCCGCTGATGATCACTTCACTCGATGTTCCCGGGGCAATATATCGTCCGCGGACAAGATGAAGATCATTCAGCATTGACGTTTTGTTTTCGGGAATGGAAACAATTCGTCCTTGCGCCGGCTCTCGAAGATTCGGCAGGTCGAGCACAACGTTGGCGACAATGCGTGTTTGAACCTCTGCGATCCCCGGTATTTTTTCTATCGCCTGCCTCAAACCGTCCGGAGCTCGTTTTGCGTGCGAGAAAACATAGCCGAAACGAAACTCCGAGTAATAATCGTTTTGAGTTATAAGCAGTGAATTATACGTGGCCTGCATAGACACGAACGACGCGACCCCGCATGCCACAACTAGCGCCGTAGAGATTATCTGACCGCGAAGATGCAGAATGTCACGAATGAGTTTCTTGTTAAGAGCCTGCATCCATACCTCGTTTCGCTACCAGACCAGATCCGAAGCCCGAGCTTTCGTCCCGTTACGCTTTATCGAGAGAATCTGCCCACTGCCGATCTGAACGACCCTGTCAGCCATCTGCGCTATCGAAGCATTGTGCGTGATAAGGGCGGTGGTGGTACCCAGATCGCGGTTGACTCGGTCGATCGCTTCCAAAACGATCTTCCCCGTCTCGATATCGAGCGCACCGGTGGGCTCGTCACAAAGCAATACATCTGGTCGCTTCGCGATCGCTCGGGCGATGGCAACGCGCTGCTGCTCACCGCCGGATAGTTGGGAGGGAAAGTGATTAAATCTTTCCTTCAACCCAACGATCTCAAGTGCATCCTCGGCTTTCATAGGATCCTTGGATATCTCGGTGATCAACTGAACGTTTTCGAGGGCCGTCAGGCTGGGTATCAAATTATAAAACTGGAAGACGAATCCGACATGGTCTCGCCGATACCGTGTAAGCTGACTGTCCGTTGCTCTCGTTAGGTCATGATCTGCGTAAATCACCTCGCCGCTCGTTGGGACATCGAGACCGCCGATAATGTTCAAAAGTGTTGATTTCCCGCTTCCGGACGCCCCTAACAGCACAGCGAGTTCGCCCTTATAAAGATCTAGATCGATCGCGCGAAGGGCATGCACTTCGACATCGCCCATTTGATAGACCTTAGAGATCTTTCTAATTCGAAAGACTGCATCACACTCCTCAGGTCGCTGTTCTGGATCGAGGACGGACGAGGTGAGCTGAGGCTCATCAGCCGGAACGCCCAGACTCGCTTCAGTGACGGAGACCTTGTTGTAGGCTCGTGCTCGTTTAGTCATAGCAAAACGCCGATGTTAAGAATCCTGCGGTTGAGGCGGTACAGAATATAGAATCCTCTTTCCAATTGAAAGTAAAGCCTATGGCCTTCAACTGCAGAATCTGCAAGGGATGTTCCGTTCGCCTTACTCTTCGTGCTCCGGTATTAAGCGGGCCGTTTAGAGGATGCAGATACATGGCGTTCGTGGCGACTGTGATTATGCGCGACTAAGCGTGGAATTTTTCGCGTCTAACCGACTAATCTATGTCCGAACTTATAGTTATTCGAGTGTTGCCGCAGGCATCGAGATCGCCGTGGAATGGGGTCCGGACTTATCGTTGTCGGTTCTCACGGCCGGGGCTTTTGGTCGCGCGCTTGGTTGGGATCCGTTTCAGATGCCGTGATTCATCATGCCCCCTGCTCGGTACTGGTAGTGCGACCGCAGGCGACATCGGATCGTAATAGTGGATAAAGGCTGAACTCGCGGAATCCTTGGTGTGGTCAGTGTTCGTGACGATGCGCTGTGATCTACCGCGTGAAAGATCGGCGTCATCCGCCATTGCCGCCGAAACACTCGCCGCTACTTGACAGTGGCCACGAGGATCTCACGGCTTTGGGTTTCGCGGCCTAAGAAGACTCGTGGGCGCTGAAACCCGGTGTCGGCTCGGGTTAGATTGCCCGGTTTTTCGCGTTCAAGTTTGCGGGCTTTTCGGGCTGGGGCTTCCGATTCTTCGCGGTCGATCTGGGGTACGCGTTCGACGGTGTAATCCAGCCATTCGCGGAGGACGATGCGATCATCTTTTGGATCGCGATCCGCCTTTGCTGCCTTTAGGCCGTCCTCGATCAATGCAAATGTAAGATAACCGTTACCCAGCCGTGCGTTTTCCTTTGCCTCCTGAAAGCCCTGCGAAGCCGTTAGGACATACATCCCCTTTTCGTAGGCCAACTGAGCGAGGCCTTTCGAGTTGAATGGACCGCGGCGAGTTTCGTTGGTCTCGATCGCTTTTCCGGAATTGCACGCGTCGATGACCAGCAATATCCGCTCGGCACCCATATCTTGTACAAGTGCCTGTATATCGGCATCAGAAATACCTCCGCCGGCGATCATATTAACGGCATTTTGATCTAGTCCCGCGCGCCTTCCCTTCCACGCGATATCGTGAGGGATCAGGTAAAATCTGTCCTTATCCGCAATACCATGACCGGCATAGAAGACCGCGACCGTGTCCTCGGGCTCGGTTTTCGAGCCGATTCCGGAGATCGCCTTCATTATCCCGGCCTTCGTGGCGTTCTCATCAACAAGCCTGATCACCTCGACATTCGAGAAGGATCCGAGCTCCTTTTGACGACGGCCGAACTCCTCGGCGAATTCGTCCGCGTCGCGAACTGAAAATGCCAGATCGAATTCTGGGTTAGCGTACTTATCTACGCCGACCGCAACTATATACAACGCCCCTTGCCGTCGCAGCGTTTCCGCCCCGGTGATCGTCAGGCTGTCGTCCCGGCTTTTGATGTCGTCGGAATTAAAGGCGTAAGCAACAAATCGATTCTCACCGGCAACGACGCGAAGGCTCGTCTCAAGCGTGATCGATGCCGCTCCATCCAGGACGTCGCCCCGCCAGAACTTCACCAGTGATCCATTTCTGAACAGCCGCACATCTTTTGCACCAGCGGGCGCGTTGGATATTTCCAGTCGAACTCTTGTCGTTCGCTGGCTCAAAGCCTGATTCGCTCGCTTTTCGGGAAAGGATATTTTGATCGTCGGCTGTCGCCGGTCTTTATTCGCAATGTTCTTTTCGTTCGGCAGTTTTCCGGATCCGAGAAACTCCGCCAGCAAACCCGGATGCCAGAACTCACTAAAAAATTCTTCGACGGGGCGAGAGCTAAATGTGTTGTTATCGAATCGCCACGCGATCTGCGGCCATGCTGAGGTTGAGCCGTCGAAATAGCCGAGCGGCGAAACCACTAGCCAGTCGCGGTTACCGCGGAGCGAAAGTATCGAGAGTGAACGGCTCTTATGTTCCAGATCCCAGAAGATCACGCTGCCGTCCTCACTGGCGCTTGCGAGCTGACGTGGATTTCCCGGGTAGCTGACAGAGAAAACGGAGCCAAAATGCTCAGACAGCACCGTTACCGCAGTCGGGTCGTCCAGCGGCCAGGATCGTACCGTTCCATCGATCCCGCCCGACGAAATACTCTTGCCGTCAGGACTGAAAGCTAATGAGTATACCTGGCCGGTATGGCCCGGAAGCTTTTGGATCTCCCTTCCGGTATCCACATCGTAAACCCGGATCACCTTGTCAATTCCGGCTGTCGCTACGCTGCGACCGTCCGGGCTGAAAGCGGCCGCATCGAGTTCACCGGCTTTGGGGTCTATCACAGAATGCCGAGTTCCGGATGGTAGGTTCCATAGTCGAAGCGTTCCGTCAATCCCAGCGGATGCTGCGATGGCTCCGCCGCGGCCCACCGCCACCGCCGTTACTTCCCCTTTATGGTCGGTAAGAAATTTCGCGGGTGTTCTGTTTGCAATATCCCACAAGCCGATCCGTCCGTCCGCTCCCGCAGAAACTACTTGATCGCCCTTGGGGGTTATCGCCAGGCTGCCGACCGTGCCAGTGTGGCCCTCGAGTCTCGATGGCGATACGATCCCGTCGGTATCCCAAATTATGATCTTTCCATCAGAATCAGCAGAGAATAGCTGCCGATTATCAGGATGGAAGACCACAGAGCGCACACGTGCCTTATGCGATATCAAAGGTGGCAAGGCCTGCCCTGTCACCAGATCCCAAAGCTTAACAGTGTTATCGTAGCTCGCGGTCGCCATCCAGCGTCGATCATTGCTAAACGCGACGCCGTAAACACCTGCCTTGTTGTTTTCAAGAAAACTCAACCGCTTCCCTGTTGCGGCGTCAACCACTTCCGCAGAACCGCCACCATTTCCGAAGACGACGACTGTGCCAGTTGAATCAAACACGGCCGATTCGGGTTCTCCCAGCTTAGAACGTTCTTCGTCAGGTTGTTGCTGTGCGACTTGTTTCTTTGTCACCACCGAGAACGATCTGATATTTCCCCCGGCGTCAGCAGACGTGACGGTGTCATTATTATTTACCGCAAGTGCGAGAACCCGAGGCCCGGCGACACGAAAAGCCGCGATCTCATCACCGGAAGGTAATTTCGTCAGACGGATCGCACCGCTCTTGTCACCGGATGCGAGCCGCGAACTATTCGAATCAAATCTTAGGCTCGAAACCTCGTCCTTGTGCCACGATATCTCCTTCAGTCGTTTGCCGGTTACGAGGTCGTACACCCGTATCTTCGTGTCCGCCGAACCAGCCGCGATGGTTCTGCCGTCAGGCGAAACCGCTATGCAATTGATCGCAGAACGATTTGTATCGTCGATCAGCTTGGCCGTCCCGCTTGAAAGGTCGAGTCGCCAGATCTTTCCGTCAGAGCCCGCGGCAAGGACGTTTCCCGCATCGGAACTAAACGCAAGAGATTCGATACTTCCGGATAATCCGTTGAAGAATTTGATCTCATCGCCGCTTTCAACATTCCAGACCCGGACAACACCGTCCATGGCCGAAGACGCAAGCATCTTACCGTCGGGGCTGACTGTCATCGCCCGGATCCCGCCTCCGCGACCCGCGATAACGCGTAGTTCCCGGCCCGTGGCAGTTTCCCAGATGCGGATCGTCGTATCGAAACTCGCGGTAGCCACCCATCGCCCGTCAGGCGAGATCACAACCGATCGCACCAAACTCGCGTGGCCCGTTTGAAGCACCAGTTTGGGGCGATTTACAGTTTCGCCCGCAGCGGCGATTGACGCCATCAGAAGAAAACTTGATCCTGCGAGTGCTAATAAGGCTTTCAGCATAATTCGATCATTCCAGCCCGACAAAGTCCACATTCGTAAGGGCCGCTGTGACGGCGAGGGTCTTTGGGGAGAAGCGGTAGCGTTTTGAGGTTACCGTGGCGGTGTAGACCTGGCCGGTTTCGATGTTTGTGAACGTGAACAGGCCGAATGAACTCGTGGTGGCTGTTCTTCTCGCTCCCGTGGCGTCGATCAGGGTGACGATCGCGTTTCGGATGTTTATGAGCCCCGGGGTCGTCACTCTTCCTGAGACGGTCGTGAACGTCGGGGCCGTTGTGGCCTGCTGGACCAGAACTGGTTCGGTCCTGCCGGCTATTCGGATCGAGCCTATTCTCCCCGCTCCAGGGTTCGGCTGGGCGGTGAAGTGGACGGGGCCGTTGCCTACTATCGCTCCCGAGTTGATGGTGATCCACGGCACATCGCTCGCCGCGGCCCATTCGCAGGTCGGTGCGCTGGTCGCGA
>CAYPGP010000010.1:5502-119709 GCA_964410495.1 uncultured Chloracidobacterium sp. | reverse complement strand
ACATGGGCGACATCGATCAACAAGATCGCCGTTATCCAAGTCCACTCCGGCGAATCACCCTCGAGTAACCCAGCCTGATATCCAGCCGCAAGCAGTACTAATGACAGAATTGCACTGCCGAGGAAGACGGTTAGGTCGATCCCGCGGGAAAAAAGCCAATAATTCGATTTTTGTATGGTGGCGTCCAATCTAACTGCCCAGATTCAGCTTTTCAAAACGATTATCTCGTTTTGAAGAACTTCGAATGACCGACAGATAAACTCGTAGCACGGTCCGTCATCGAAAAAGATCCTTAGATGTTTCAAACCCGAAGAATTCCATTTGTTGGCGTCGAGATTATTTTTTAATTGTTCTAACCATTTGGATCTGCCGAGATTTAGAACCCGATCGTACGCTTGAATCATTTCAACATCGCATGCAACGTAGTACGTGCATCGAAAGCTTTCCACATCATCAAAAGTAAGTTTCTCCGATACTACTGAACCATTCGTCTCCGATTCATATTCGTAGCTCAGGCTACATTTCCTGCCCAACATCATTTGGAACGAAGGACCCTTTAAAAAAAGACGTTGATGGAACCGGTACTTTGTAAAGCTCGGAATTCATAATCCAACACCGACGGAACCGATGGGTCTAACGCTCATCGACCAATCTTTCTCAAGTCTGCACGGCGGCCTCCAACACCTCTCGCCCCCACTCGTTGATGCTCTTTCCGTTCTTGACGGCTGACTCTGCGATCTTGGCGTGCAGATCTGACGGTAGGCGGAAGAGTAGCTTCCCGGAATATGGCTTTTTGATCTTTTGACCAAGGCGTTCGCATACCTCGATGTGAAATTCGACGGCAGCTTTCATAGCTTTCTTCAGCTCGCGAACATTAGTCGCTTCAAACGTCACGATGTCGTCGATGCCGATAAGGCGGCCGAAGAACACTTCGTCATCCGCCGAGTATTCGACCTTTGCCTTAAATCCCTTGTATTCCATTAGTTCATTCATCGTTCACCTCGATAATATGGCTGAGAAATTCACGCAGGCTCTCGATCTGATACTTCTTCGCTTCTTTGCCAGGGGGTGGACGATGGGCTTCCCACTTTAGTCCAGTTGCCATCACGAAAGCGATTCGGGAGCCTCGCCCCTCGATCTTGTCCGCCCCTATCGAAATCAGAAGTTTCTCAACGTCCGCAAACTTGATCGTCGCCAGCGTCGGAACCGAAAAAACTGCATCGATGATCTTTTGCTGCTTACGGTTCATACCCTCATGCTAGCAGAAAATGATAGCAGTTTAAAGAACTTCCTTTGCCGCCCGCAGTCCATGATAAAACGCTTCCTCAAACAATGCGATGCCGCTCAGGTCGGTGTGGGCGAAGTGGATGTTGCGGTACGGTTTCATCGCTTTTTCGCGGATGCCGCTGTGGATGAAGTTCGGCCGCGGGCTGATCATCGCATGGCCCCAGCGCATTATGTCGATGCGGGATGTCAGGTCGTAAATGTCGGGATGAGCGCGGGCCATGTCGGTCAGGCAAACGTCGGCGAGGTCGCGCCATTCGTAGTTGAATAGCTTCGTTCGTCCACCTTCTTCGTGGCACATAGGGTAGTAATAGGTAAAAACCGTCGGCCCGTAGTCGATGCCTTTCTGGTGAGTCGCGGTGACGTAACCCAGGCTAGGACTTTCATAAAGTACATTGTCCCACGCCATCGGGAAATCCTTTGCGAACCTTTGTTTCGGGCGATCCTTCAGGAAGAGATTCGCGACAAACCATGCATTGTGTTGAAACTCGGCCGGACTGAAACCCGCGTTTTCGCGAAAACCTTGGATAATGTACGGCGCCGTAAAGATCGGCGATGCAAAGATGACGTTTTCGCAATGAATGCCGCGAATCTCCCCATTTTGCAGGCAGATAACGTCCGCACCATTTTCGGTTGGTACGATCGAGACCACCATCATTGAACTGCGAATGTGCTCGCTGGTTTTTGAGACAAAATGTGAAACAAATCGCCCGTTTCCTTCCGGAAAAGTGATAAAGGGCTGTGATTCTGCCCCGCTTTTTCTGACCCGAGAGCAAAAATAAAACAAGCCAGCCCATGCCGAAGTTTGCTCCAGCTTTAGCCCGTAATCATCACGGCACGCATAGTCGCAGTACCACAGCAAACGCTCCGAACTCAGGTTGTTCTGTCGCAGCCAATCGGCAAACGACATTTTATCAAGAGCCGTTACCTCGGCATCGGTCGAACAATTCTGCGAAGGCACGACAAACGCACGTTTTCCCGACGCGTCTCGCCAATTTACCCATTTGTCGACATGCCGCTGAAATTCGGCAAACTGCCGCTTGTCATCCTCGCTCTCGCCGGCGTGCAGATAAAGGCCATCGTACCAGCGGCCTTTGTAGAAAATACGTTCCTCAGGATCGCGGCAGAGGAACTGTTCTTTCACAACGACCTCGCCGTTCGCACCGCGGCCTTCGGTCAAACTCATCTCTTCGAGCAGCGTGATAAGCTCCGTGTTTTCCTGAAACGGCACCGGCAGATAATGCGCCGCCCACGGATAGCCGACGGGCTCACCCTTTCCACTTGCCGAAGTTCCGCCGGGCTCTTTTTCGAGTTCAAGCAAGACGAAATCGCTGAAGCCCTCGCTTTTCAGCTTCCACGCCGCGGTCAATCCGGCGATCCCCGCTCCGACGATCGCGACCTTCTTGGATTCCCATTTATCTGTGGGCACCTCGAAAACACGATTTTCTCGCAACACGTGTCCCAGCGTCGATGACTGGCCGACGATCTCGCCTTCGGGGAACCGCCGTTTGCCGTCCGCGCGACATCCCGCAGCCGCGATGGGAGCTCCGAGGAAGATCGTAAGTAGTTCGCGTCGGGTAAGAGACATCAGTAAACAGGAAGCGGTGAAAGGTGAAAAGTCATCACTGCTCGACCCGACGCCATTCCGTTTCGTAATAGCGAACCAGGGCCTGATTATCGAGACGATTTATCTCCAACTCTTCCGTCGGCTTGGCCGTGTCGGTCGGGAACTCGAACATCGAGGCGAAGGTTTGGTCGTTAAGGAAACGCATTTCGACACCGGGCCTCGGTTTCGAGGGTCGATCGAAAGGCTGAAGCCGAGCGAGGGCGAAGCCCCAGATCCCAAAACTAGGGACGGTCGTTTGATACGGCTTTACGTCGAAACCGCTCGCCTCTAGAGTTTTCATCACAGTCCAGAATGACTTTCGGGCGATCAGCGGCGAAGTTGTCTGGATGACTACGGCAGATTCAGGTTTGAGCTTTTGTTTTAGCAGATTGTAGAACCGCGTGGTGTAAAGCTTTCCTAGGGCGTAATTGTTTGGGTCTGGAAAATCGACTATTGCGATGTCGAATGGCGGCAGTTCGTTATTGTCGAGCCAAACAAAAGCGTCGCCGTTGGTCACCTTTACGCGTGGGTCGTCAAATGCGTGCTTATTGAGCTCGCCGAGTGCGGGATACGCTTTCGAAAGGCCGGTCATCACGGGGTCCAGGTCGACCAGATCAACACTTTCGACCGACGGATACTTGAGAATCTCGCGTAAGGCCAGGCCGTCGCCGCCGCCTAGGACGAGGATGCGTTTGGGCTCGGCTTCGAACGCCGCAAACGCCGGATGAACCAGAGCCTCGTGATAGCGATATTCATCAAATGAAGTAAATTGCAGGTTTCCGTTCAGGAACAGCGAATAGCCGGTCTTGCCCTTTGTTACAACGATACGTTGATAGGGCGAACTCTTCGCGTAGACGATATTGTCGACAAAAAGCCCGTCCTCGGCGAGCGTTGTCAGGCTGTCAGCCTTAATAAATGCGATCGCGAGCAACACGATCACCACGAATCCGCCCACCCGCAAAACGACTAACCTACGCTTCCCGATCAGCGGTTCCAGCAGCCACGTCGCCCAGATACCGACTGCAGCGTTGAGCATGCCGAACAGCAGCGAAGTCCTATTCAATCCGAGACGAGGAACTAGAAAGATCGGAAACAGCAGCGAGGCGACAAGGGCTCCGACGTAATCCAGAGCGAGTACGCGGGATACAAGCTCCTTAAAATCAAGCTCGTCCTTTAAGATCCGCATCAACAGAGGGATCTCCAAGCCGACGAGCATTCCGATGATAAAAACCATCGAGTAGAGAATGATCGAAAAATATGTGACGTACGCGAAGGTGAGAAATAGCAGAGGCGCCGAAAATCCGCCGATGACGGCCACCGCGAGCTCTATATCGATAAACTTCTCGGCTACGTTCTTATCGATGAAGCGGGAGAGATACGATCCCACTCCCATCGCGAACAGATAAACTCCGATTATGAGCGAAAACTGCGTTACCGAATCGCCGAGAACATACGACGAAACAGTCGCGGCCAGCAATTCATAGATCAGGCCGCATGTCGCGATTATTATAACGTTGAGAAATAGAAGCGGAGTGCTCTTCATTATGAGTTCAGAGAGTTTGGAGAGTTCCCGGAGTTAAGAGAGTTCGTCTAACTAAACGTTACGCGCAAACTATAAACTCTGGAACTCTCCAAACTCTATAAACTCTCTGAACTCGAAAGCCTTATCCGTTGATGGCTGAGGCAATGATTATCGCGATGCCGATGATCAGGGCCCCGATTATGATCGCCAGGGCGATATTCTGATCTTCCTCGATCTCTTTTTTCACCGAAAATGGTGAGACGAGCACGACGATCGCAAACGCCAGAGCAAACACCACCAGCCCGATCGCCACGAAGATCACCGTAGTCGCCATTACCGGCCCTAAGTCCTCCCATTTGACGATCAGCCCCAGCGTCGGGGCAAATGAAGCGAGACTAAGCATTATTTTCCTCCACGAAATCCTGAATAAAAGAAAGGCGTGCCGAGTCGCGATTTGCTGCCCGAGTTAGCCAGTTCCCAGCCAAACCACGAGGCCATCGCGTAAAAACCGAGAACCCCGACGCCTAAAACCATGTAAAGTTTTTTCAACATATCATTCCGAATCGCCGGATGAGCTAAACATGCTGTCCTTCCACCGGCTGCCCTCGAATGTGATCTTTCTGATCAACCCGATCACGGGGACGATCAGCAGAATAAGAAACGCGCAGATAAAATTAACACCGCGATTAACGCCCTGCTCGACCTTTATCGCAATGGGTACGGGCTCTTTTACGCCATCTGTCGTTCCCTCGGCCCGCAGCGTGTATTTCCCTGCAGGAAGCGATGAGATGGTCGCGTCATTGTTACGGTCACCCTCGCTCCAGGCCTCGCCGCTTTCAACGCCCTGATAGTAAGAGATCGGGATCTGAACCGACTCGACTTCCTGGCTTTGTTCATTTACGAGGTCGATATCCAGATCTGCCGCGGCATTATTTAGCGGAGCGGATGCCGATATCTTGATGTTTCGGTTTCCTTTAATGTCGAACGGAGCACTGAACACGACCTGCGGCGTTGTTGGGTTTACCGAAGGCGGCAGTGTGATGGTCTGGTTGGTCACTGTTGTCGTGACACCCGTGAACGGGATCAATATTATCGCCAGTACCAGCAATCCGAGCAACGGCAAAGCTCCCCAGGTGTAGTAAAAATTACCCGTGAACGGCTGGTTCGGAGCAACGCCCCAGGGCTTCGGCAGCCCCGAGATGCCGAATGCCTTCTCGACCTCTTCGTTGGTCATGTAGGTACCGGCCGACCAGTTCATTTCATTGCCGGAAAGCTCTTGCGAGAGCATCATCGGCGCTGAAACAAAATCGATCGCCCGGACCTGTTCGCCCTGCTCTACCCGCCAATAGAACTCACCTTTTACGTACTCGACGGTTGCCGGAGCGTCCTGGAAGATCTTGAACGTGCGGCCATTATATTTCGCGGTCGTATGAGCGGGTGACGAGCCGTAGATAACCTCAACATCCGCCGGATTGATCGGCTCGACAAAATTCCAGTGATTGTCCGAATGGACAAGCCATCTGAAGCCGATCATCGGGTTGTACAGCAGATATTCGTGCCAATAATAATGAATACCGTCAAATAAGACGCTGCGCACGACCGCTCCGATGATCTTGAACTTAACATCACCGGGAAAAGTTCCTTCCGCACCGATCGGTGCGACAAAACCAGGATCGCTCGCGG
Organism: uncultured Chloracidobacterium sp.; assembly: GCA_964410495.1. Taxonomy (GTDB): domain Bacteria; phylum Acidobacteriota; class Blastocatellia; order Pyrinomonadales; family Pyrinomonadaceae; genus OLB17. The sequence continues at coordinate 113,614 of CAYPGP010000010.1, read as the reverse complement.
GTGGTTTAAGCGATTTGAGGTAACTTAGATTTCCTTGATTGACATCGAGGAGAGAATCGCAATTGGGGCATGTAACGCGTTCCGCCTTGTCGGGGGCGATCAAGTTCAACGGGCCGCCGCAGTTCGGGCATCCCATTCCGGCGGCCGAGACACGCTGGGCTTCGCGTTTTACAGATTTCGCATCACCGAGGCCGATCTCTTCGAGAGTCACCTGGTTTCCGACAAAGACCCATGGCGGCGACATCCCATAATCGATCGTGGCAAATGCGTTACCCTTGCCGGCAAGGTCAGCGTACTGCGACTGCTCGCCGGGGCTCAATTTATAAGGAATCTCGCCATCTGCGGCAACCGATGTGGCGGTGCCTTTCTCCTGAACCATCAATGGAACCGGATTTGGGATCTCGGACAAAACCTGCCCGAGCTGCAGCCCTTCGAATGAGGGCAATGCAACACCATCAGGCAGTGGTTGATAGAACGTCAGGTAAAAGCGGCCCTGAGCTTCAGCCAGCCAGCCGACCCAGCCATTATTAAAGGTTGCGTACCACTCGTCCCAAACACCGCCCATCTCATGCCGGAGCTGAGCCCGCCCGGTTAGCTCAAACCTGGCATCCTTGTAAACACCTTTGAGGCCGAGCTTCAGCGGAGATTCGGAATCCATGATCTCCGCGACCTTTCCAAGGTCTTCAAGGCCACGGTCCGTTCGCGATATCGCCGAGCGGCAATAAGGACAGACGAGTACTATCGTAGATCCCTTCTGAAACTCGACAGGTGCCCCGCAGGAGGGGCAATTTGCCGCAAGTACGCTCATCCACGACCTCCAGCAATATCAAATCTCAGATCCGAAATTTCGAACTCCTGCAAAGGAAGATCCAAACCGATATCATCCGCAAGCTTTCCACGTTCGATCTTGGTCACGGTTACTTCTGATGCATTGAGTGCAGACGATAATTCACCCTTCCAATCCCATTCGGGCCTGGTACGGCAGCAGTACAGATTAAAAGTGGCTGTTCCGTATTCGGGGTATGTGTGACACGCGAGGTGAGATTCTGTGAGCGCGATCAGACCGGTAACGCCGCCTTCGCCATCGAATTTGTGCCAGACCGAGCCGATCGAACGCAGGCCGAGGTCTTGGATGACTTTCAACAACACATTTCTGATCGCGTTTTCATTGCGCAGGGCATCCGGGTCACAGCCAGTCGCCTCGATCAACCATTCGGTTCCAACGATCATTACGCTTATTTACGAAATCCGTGCCTTTAAGTTTGAACTATCGTCCAAACGCCTGCGTTATAATGAAATACGTGTCGAATATGTCGAAAAGAATGATAGCTAAAATCTGCTTATTTGTCATTTCCGCGACCTGCCTCCTCGGTTTTTCAGGCTGCGCTGCGGTTTCGCCTAAAAGCGACGCAAAAGTTCCGTCCACAGTTTTTGAGGAGCCGCAGGTCACCGGCAACATTAAGTCGGCGGATATCAAAGAAAGCAGCGGACTTGCGTCGTCGAAATGCCAGCCCGGCGTTTTCTGGACGCATAACGATTCCGGTGACGATGCGTTTATTTTCGCTATCGATAAGACTGGGAATAACTTGGGTACATGGAAGGTGAACGGTGCTGAAAATATCGATTGGGAAGACATCGCCGCGACGAAAGACGCGTCTGGCAAATGTCATATCTACATCGGCGAGATCGGCGATAATAAGACGAAGCGTCCGGTCCACACAATATACCGGGTCGAGGAGCCGATCGTGAGCGACTCGAGCCGTAACGCTTCGGCCGCAAGCCCACTCGAGACATCGCCCGCCGCCACCGTCAGTTTCTCTTATCCCGACACAAATCAGGACGCCGAGACGCTGCTCGTCCATTCGCAAACTGGCGATATCTACGTCGTCACAAAACGTGTCAGCGGCCCGGCGGGAATTTATCGGATCAAGCCAAATTTCGGCGCAGAAGCTCAAAAAGCCGAATCTGTTGGAGAGCTTTCAGTTCCTGCTATCCCCAACGGCTTTCTAACCGGCGGCGATATCTCGCCCGACGGAACTCGTGTTGTGATCTGCGATTACACGCAAGGATATGAGTATTCGCTGCCAAAAGGCGAAACAGACTTTGGAAACGTTTGGAAGCAAAGTCCGGAGATCGTCAACCTTGGCAAGCGCAAGGGTGGAGAATCGATCGGCTATTCAGCGGACGGCGTCTCGATCTTTGCGACAAGCGAAGGTAGGAACTCACCTGTGATCGAGGTTCGAAGGAAATAGTAACCGCCGCCAAACGAAAAAGGGCACGAAGTGGAAATTTCCGTTTCATGCCCTTTATTCTTTTAGACGGTTATCTATTAGTTGGTGATGGTGAACTTGCCTTTATTCTCAATGGTCTGCAGCTTGCCATCGGCTCCCGGAACGCGATCCTTTACGATGACCTTAAGCTCGTACTCGCCGGTCGGCATCGCCGTTGTCGGCAGAATCCGAGCGAGCGTCAAACGCTGGCCGGAATCGCTCAGGCCGGACCAATCTTCCGGGGTCTTTAGCAATTCTTTACCATCTTTCGAAAGAATATAAGTTACATCAACCGCAGGTCGCAGCGTTGTCTGGTCGATGCCCGCATTGTAGACCTGCATGTACAAGCCGACTTCCTGGCCCTGTTTGTAGATACCCGACAGGTTCGGAATTACCTTAGCGTTGCCGATAACGAATGCCTGGCCGATATCCTTATCCGTTGTCGACCTAAGCTTCGACGCCATCACAAGTGATGAGGTCGAGAGCTTTTTCTCATCATAACGGGGAACGACAAAGCCCAGATTCTGCACACCCTTTGTGCCGGATTTTACATCGCGGACCACAACATCGACCTTATACGTGCCCGGCGTAAGAGCGATCGCCTTCTGGTAGACCGATTTCCGATCCTTCGCATCTAGCAGCTCTTCCGTGGTTGCGGTAGCAGTTACTGAATCCTCGAAGATACCCGAACGCTTGCCAGAAACCGACGTGATGCGGCCAAAGATGTTCATTGTCGCCTGCTTCAGGCCACCAACTTCTTCGAAGGTAAGTTCTTTGTTATTCGCCTGAACAGTAAACGCAGTGATCACACGGTCATCCGATTGCCGGAAGTAATCGACGCGAATATCGAAACCGAGCGGGTTACTGTCGAGCACACCCGAGTCGCCGCCTGCAATTCCCTGCAGATCGCTGAACTTGACCGTCGGCGGACGCATCAGGTTGTTCTGGATCTCAATGCGACGGAACATCGTGTCCTGTTCACGCTGATAGTTCGTGTTGTAGTTGTTTGCTCCGGTAATTCGGTCGGCTTTGTCGGCGAGACCGAGCTGTTCCATTGTGGTCAAGCCAGCACCAGGCACCATTTTTAAAGCGTCCTTCTCGCTGGCGTCACGAGCCATTCGGTATTCGCCCGTTCCGGTAGGATCGACAAACTCGATCTCGAGCCCGTCGCCAACGCCGTCAAGATGGCGGTAAAACCAAATCTCGAATGGATATGTCGAGGTCGAACCGCCGCCTTCCCAGCTCGGCCGGTCATAAGCACCGCCCGCCGGGTGAGACTCGATCGAATCAGGCTTACCATGAGCGATGTAGACGCGGCCGCGGTCCGTCTTCCAGCCGGGAATTCCTGATGTGAAATGCTGGTTAGCGTATGCGATGCGTTCGTAGTACTCTTCGCGGTATTCGTTCTCCTCGGTGTCGGGGTTTGGATCGCGGCGGCGCCAGAAGTTCTCGATGAAATTCTCGCGCTCTTCATCGGTGGTCAGCGCCTTGAAGGCTTTCTTTTCCTGGTCGGTAATGATGTAAGCAACGTCATTATCCAGCCATTTTTTGTAAACCTTATTGGCCTCGGGGGTTACCTTGCGTGCGTTACTTAGGGGATCCGCATTCGGGTCCTTCTTATCCGGCGGCTGAGCCGTTACAACCAGACCCATTCCGGCAACCATGCCAGCTGCGATAAAACCTTTAAAACCAAAAACTCTAGACATAGCCGTAATGCTCCGTAAATCGTGATCGAAAAAACTGCTTGATCAAAATCGCTTAGCCCTTATTCCAAAAGATTTTAGACACTTTCGCCTAAACTTACAAGATGCTTTGCGCCGCCTCTCAGGTTGCTTCTAGGCAGCCTCTGCTTCGGCATCAGTGCGACGTTTTCGATTAAATAACCAGGCGATAAAAATGGACACAACATATAGCACCATCATCGGTGCCGCAAACAACATCATGTTGACCACATCAGCCGTCGGCGAAACCACTGCCGCCACTATCAAAATGATAATCAGCGAAATTTTCCAACTGCGGATCAGAAGTCCCGGCGTAACGATCCCGATACGAGCCAAAACGTAAGTAATGGCCGGCATCTGAAACACCAAACCCATCGCCAGCATAATGATCGTGATGAAATCAAGATAATCCGTCGCCCTGAGCTGAAACTGAAAATCACCCTCGCCGACGTTGAGCAAAAAATTCACTGCGGGGGGAAACAGTATGTAATAAGCAAAAGCCGCCCCGCCGACAAACGAGATCGTCGAAAGCCCAATAAACGGCGTCACGTATCTACGTTCGTGCTTATACAACGCAGGTGAGATAAACCCCCAGACCTGCCAAAGAAGCAACGGTAGAGCGAGTGCAATAGCGGCGTACAGTGAAACTGTAATAAGCAGAGTAAAGCCTTCTGGTGCAGTCGTTACCGTCATTTTCGAATCGGGTGTCTGTTGACTTCGAGCTATGTCATTGATGTACTCGATCGGCAACCGAAATCCGGGCGGAACAACAGCATTGTTCGTAAAGATGGGCTCAGTGGTGAATACTCCGATCTTGCCTTCAGCATCACGGCCTACCTGAGCATTCACCGTTGTGCCGCGAGGCAAAACGGTACCCGCAACTTGATAATCCGCGTCAAAAACGTATCGGCCCTGATCGCCGTCTTTTATCTCGCTAAGCGGTAGAACCTTCTCATCGCCGGTCTTACCCGAAACCGGAAGCTGTTTTCTCTCAACGTCCGAAAGGGCTTTTTTGACGGGGATCGACAAGAAATTGTAAATGGGCCGCGAAAAGTAGAAGCAGAACAGAAACGAGAAAAGAAGAATGATAACGGCTTTTACAAGCCGGCTCCGCAACTCGTCCAGATGTTCCATGAACGACATCTGGCCGGTTGGTTCGATCTCTTTGTCCGCTTCGAGTTCGCGCATTCTTTACAGCCAGTTCTTTTTGTCGTTCGGGTCTGGCAGCTCGGCCGCCGGCAGGGTAGCAGTCTCCACCTCAACGGTCGCCTCGGTTTCGTTTGGTTGGAGCAAGTGTTTGAATTCCTCTGGATCGGCCGCGCGTATCGCCGGCGATTCCAGCGGTGCATCCGTCACAACGGCATCGATCGAGGGCGTCTCGCGGGCCACGACCTCATCCTCTATCTTGTTGAGGTCAAACATCTTAGCTTCCTCTTCGAGGTTTGCTTCGCGTTCCCATGTCTCCTTGAATTCGTTCGCCGTACCGCGAAACTCTGCCATGATCTTCCCCGCCTTTTTCGCGAGCTCCGGCAGTCTGCGCGGGCCGAGGAAGATCAAAGCCACGATCCCGACCAGGATCAGCTCCGACGTTCCGATCGATTCAAGAATAAACAAAAACACGCTAACTTACCTCGATACAATATTTACCGCCAGTAGTGACGTTGCCGATGATCACAGAACCCTGGACTTCCGCAACGAACTTCTCCGCATTCTCGGGCGTCATGCTGATCAGCAAGCCACCCGCGGTCTGCGGGTCGAAAAGAGCACTCTGCATCTCGCCCGAAACGGATGACGCTATTTTAACCGTTTCGCCGACATAAGTCCGATTATTCCGGTCGCCCCGGGTTAGCATTCCCTGCGAGATCAATTCGAGAACGTCAGGAAGCAACGGAACTCGTCTAGAATCAATATTTATCGTCACACCACTGCCCTTCGCCATCTCGAAAGCGTGGCCGAGCAGACCGAACCCCGTAACGTCCGTGCAGCCATTCGCACCGAGCCGCTGCATGACTTTCGACGCTGCCGCAGCAGAGATGGTCATTGTACGGACCGCCGCAGCTTCGGTCTCTGGACTCGCAACTCCGCGTTTGATCGCCGTGTTAATCGCTCCGGTGCCAATCGCCTTTGTCAAAACAATCGCATCACCGGACTTAGCTCCGGAATTCCGCACAACCTTGTCCGGATGAACAATCCCGGTGACTGCATAACCGAACTTCATCTCCTTGTCATCAACCGAATGCCCGCCGATGATCGGCACTCCGGCCTCGGTCATCGCCGCTTGGCCTCCGCGCAGGATCTTCTCGAGTACATCCCAGTCGCCTTTTTGCGGATAGCAAACCATGGAAAGCGCACTTAGCGGCGTGCCGCCCATTGCGTACACATCATTGAGCGAATTCACCGCCGCGATCCGGCCGTACATTTCAGGATCGTCAGCGACCGGCGTAAAGAAATCGAGCGTTTGCACCAATGCAATGTCGTCCGAAAGGCGGAAAACACCCGCGTCGTCGGCTGTTTCGAAACCGACGATCACATTTTCATTCACCTGTTTCGGCAGTTTGCTCAAAACTTGAGCAAGGTCACTCGGGGCGAGTTTGGCCACTCAACCCGCACAGTCGACCATCTGCGTTAAACGCAATTGCACGTCATTCCCTCCTTTCTAATTGATGATCACGCGATAAATTCGGTCGAGATCGTCGACGCTGTAATACTCGATCTCGACCGTCCCGCCGATACCTTTCTTGTCCGGCTTTATTTTCACGTTTGTGCTCAAAGCCCGCATAAGGCGCGTTTCCGCAGCCTTTACGTTCGCATCAATCACACGCGTAACCTGTTTCCTATCAGTAGTTTGCGGTGTTTTCGCAAGACGTTTGATCGTCTTCTCGGCCTCTCTGACAGACAGCCCGTAATCGATGATGGAATTTGCAACCTGACGCTGTATCTTCGGATCGTCCGACATCAAAAGGGCCCGACCATGCCCGGCCGAGATCTTGCCCGACTCGATCTCGCGTAACACGTCGTTTGGCAGCTTCAGCAATCGGATCGCCGTCGTCACAACCGTCCTGGATTTACCAACTCGCTCCGCAACCACTTCCTGAGTTAGTCCGAGCTGGTCGATCAGCTTGCGATAAGCCTTGGCCTCTTCGATCGGATTCAGCTCTTGGCGCTGGATGTTCTCGATCAAGGCAAGCTCGAGCATCTTCTCGTCCGAGACTTCTTTGATAACGGCCGGGATCTTCCTCAGTTCCGCCCGTTGCGAAGCGCGCCATCGCCGCTCGCCAGCCACGATCTCGTACCGCGTCCCGACCTGCCGAACCACGATCGGCTGTACGACGCCATTCATCCGGATCGACTGCTCAAGCTCCGCCAGCCCTTCTTCTGTAAACCGGCTCCGCGGTTGATCGGGATTTGGACTAATGAGGTCAATGTCCAGCTCGAGACTACTATTCTGATCAGATGTTGGTTCGAGCGGCTTATCGTCCCCAAGCAGAGCGCTAAGCCCGCGTCCAAGTGTTTGTCTAGGCATTCTTCAAAATCTCCTTCGCAAGCTCGGCATAACTTTCGGCCCCACGCGAACGCGGGTCATAAAGCATGATCGGTTTCCCAAAGCTGGGAGCCTCAGCGAGCCGAACATTTCGGGGTATCACCGTTTTCATTACCTGCGAGCCATAAAAATCTCTTAGATCCTTGGCAACAGCCGCTGAGAGGTTAGTACGTTCGTCATACATTGTGAGCAATAGCCCTTCAATCGCGAGCTTCGGATTAAGTTCTCTTCGAAGCCGGGCGAGAGTATCAAAAAGTTCCGTAACCCCTTCAAGCGCATAGTATTCGCACTGTATCGGCACGAGCAGCGAATCTGCGGCCGTCAAACCATTAACGGTCAGAAGTCCGAGCGACGGTGGACAATCGATTATCAGATAATGAAAATAATCGCGAACATTGGATAAGACACGCTTCAACGCATGCGTTCGTTCATCCGTGTCGACCAATTCGATCTCCGCCCCTGCAAGATTTTTATCCGCTGGAAGCACCCAAAGCGTGTCGATCTCGGTTGGAAGTACCATCTCGCGCGGCGATTCGCCGCCAACCAGTGCATTGTATAGATTTTTTCGATTAGCGGCGCGGGGAACGCCAGCTCCGGAAGTAGCATTTGCCTGCGGGTCCGCATCAACGAGAAGTACTTTCTTGCCTTCCGCCGCAAGTGCGGCAGCAAGATTGACCGATGTTGTCGTCTTCCCTACGCCACCTTTCTGATTCGCAACCGCTATTATCTTGCCCATCTAAGTCGTTTTGTAATCTAATAAGCTACCACGGCGGGCATACAGCGCGGAAATGTGGCACGTGCCACTTTTGAGGTTTGTGGTACGTGCCACAATTATGCGGCCTGTCTTGAAGAATTTGCCGTGAGATGGACGAGAACCGAGGAAACGGCCGCCGGAGTAAGACCCGGGAGCTTTCGGACTTGGGCAAAATTGCTCGGCCGAGCCCGTTCGAGACGCTCAACCATTTCATTTGATAGTCCACCGATCGTCGCGAAGCTAAAGTCCACCGGAACCTTTAATGAATCGTGATGATTGACTCTTTCGGTCGCGAGCTTTTGTTTTTCGATATATCCGCTGTAGAGCGAATCAGCGAGTGCGGTCTCGAGGTCCGTTAGTCGAATATCGTCCCGCAACTCCGCAGGCAGAATACGCAGAAGCAGATCGGGCGTCATCCCCTGTCGCATCGAAAGCTGCGATAAAGTTATGGAATCGCCAAGATCTGAATCAAGTACTTGTGATATCGCCGCATATTCAGCGGACGAGCGTTTCAACCGGGTCCCGTCCAATACATTTCTCAACCTGGCGATACGATCTCGTTTGCGGTTAAAGCGATCCCAGTCTGTATCGCCTAGCAACCCAATATCACGCCCTTTCGGCGAAAGTCGGGCATCGGCATTGTCGTGACGAAGCGTCAGACGCGCTTCGGCACGCGATGTGAACAACCGATACGGCTCATCTACCCCGTGGCGGATCAAATCGTCCGTCAGGACGCCAATGTACGCTTCATCTCGCTGTAAAATAAAGGGCTTACGTCCCTGCGTCGACGATGCGGCGTTAATTCCCGCCATCAAACCCTGACACGCCGCCTCTTCATATCCGGTAGTTCCGTTGATCTGTCCGGCAAGGAAAAGCCCCTCCATTCTGGTTGATTCCATCGTCGGGCGCATCTCTCGTGGGTCAACGAAATCGTACTCGATCGCATATCCGGGCCTGATTATCTTTACGTTCTCAAAACCCTCGACCATCTGCAGCAGCTCAAGCTGTAGATCAGACGGAAGCGAGGTCGAGAACCCGTTAAGGTAAACTTCGTTCGTATCCTTGCCTTCAGGTTCAAGGAAAAGCTGATGACGATCCTTGTCGGCAAATTTGACCACCTTGTCTTCTATCGACGGACAATATCGTGGCCCGATGCCGGTTATCTTTCCCGAATAAAGCGGCGATCGATGCAGGTTATCGCGGATCGTCTGATGAAGCCGGTCACTCGTATAGCCAATGTAGCACTTTACCTGGTCCTGCTCGATCTTCTCGGTAGCAAACGAGAATGCGACGGGACGTTCATCTGCCGGCTGCGGTTCGAAGGCATCCCAGTCGATCGTGCGACCGTCGAGTCGCGGCGGCGTTCCGGTTTTCAGCCTTCCGACGGGAAAGCCATGACGTTTCAAACTTTCCGCCAGCTCTATCGAGGCCGGCTCTCCTGCGCGGCCCGCAGAGAATGTCTTTGTCCCGGCATGGATCGTTCCATTTAGAAATGTGCCGGTAGCGACGACGACAGCCTTTGCGCCAAAACGCCGGGAATCTTGCATCTCGACGCCTATAACCTTATTGTTCTCAACAATTAAGTCAACTACGACACCTTGACGAAGGCTAAGGCCCGGCGTGGCTTCGAGCACCCGGCGCATTTCCGTTCGGTACAAACTGCGATCGGCCTGGGCCCTTGGAGATTGGACAGCCGGGCCGCGAGAACGGTTAAGAAGACGAAACTGAATGCCGGTCCGGTCGATCACGCGACCCATAATTCCGCCGAGAGCGTCGATCTCGCGAACGACATGGCCTTTAGCAATGCCACCGACCGCGGGATTACAGGACATCTGACCGATCAGGTCAAGGTTGATCGTCACCAAAGCCGTCTCGGCGCCAAGACGCGCCGAGGCCGATGCAGCTTCGCAGCCTGCGTGGCCGGCACCGATAACGATCACATCAAAAATCTCGTCAAACACGGGCGCTATTCTATCACGTCGAAGCTATTGCGCGACTGAAACGCTTATGCTTGTCGGGTGTTTGGCCGAACGGTAAACACGTTGATCGGCAGACTTAAAATCGCTAGCTGAGGCCTTAAATATATTAGGTACAAAGGTTTGCGGGTTTCTGTCGTAGAGCGGAAACCACGAACTCTGCACCTGGACCATGATCCGGTGGCCTTTTTTGAAACTATAGTTTTGTCCGCGAAGATCTATCTGGTATTTCAAAGGTTTATTGGCTTCGATAGCTTTCGCCTTCTCAAAACTCTCACGATAACGGCCGCGAAAGATCTCTTCAGAAACCATCAATTGATATCCAGCCATATTCGCCGGTTGGGCGTCCGCCGGGTAAACGTCAATGAGCTTCACAACCCAATCGCTATCGGTTCCGGAGGTCGAGGCAAAAAGATTCGCTATAACGTCGCCCGTTATGGTTACATCTTCCGCCAGAACGTCGGTCTGCCATTTTAGAACATCGGCCCTTTCTGCGGTATGACGCTGATCGTCAACTAGCCATGCACCCCAGCTTGAGCCTTGTGTGTAGGTCTGCAGGATCGGCGTCTTCCGATACGGAACAGGATTCGCCGGATCCGACACGTAGCCGTCAAACGCCTCATCTTTCGCCGCAGGTTTCTCCCACGATAGTTTTCCGTCAGCCTGAACGTAGAGTTCGCGCTTTGTCATGTTCCTCGCTGGCCAGGCGTCATAGGTCATCCATTTGTTGGAGCCCGATTGAAAGACCGTAGCCTCGGCGGGAGTGAAATTGCCCTTATCTTTCAACAATTTAGCAAAGAAAGGAGCTTCGATCTCACGCTTGTAGTAAATGCCCGTGTCGCTGCCGAAATCTATGGCTCCAAGCCTTCTCGCGCGTCCGCCCCACCCTCCGTGGTTCCACGGGCCCATTACGAGAAAGACCTGACCGTCCTTGTCAGTTTTCTCGAGCGACTTGTACATCGCCAGCGGCCCGTACATGTCTTCCTGGTCCCACCAACCACCGACAACGAGCGTCGCAACGCTGGTGTCCTTCAGGTAGAGATTCGTCGCCCGGGCCTGCCAATAGCTATCCCACGAAGGATGTTCGAGAAAGGCCTTCCACGAATGCGATTTGAGAGCGAGCTGCGGGGCGATCGACTGCAACTTGCCGAGAGGCAGATACCACTGATACATGTCCGGATTGTCGAAAGTGATATCGCCGCCCTTCTTCACACTTTCTAGCGGCACGGCCCATTCGTAGGCATATGTCTGACGAAAAGCACCGTGATGCATAAAATCATCACCCATCCAAAGGTCCGTTACCGGAGCCTGCGGAGACGATGCCTTCAAAGCCGGATGCGGATCGATCAACGCTACGCCCGCGAGCCAGCCTGGATAGCTAACACCTTTAATACCAACGCGGCCATTGTTTTTTGGCACGTTTTTTATGAGGTAATCGATCGTGTCGTATGTATCGGTGCTTTCGTCGATCGATTTCGGATCCTTCTTGTCACGCGGCGGACGCAGCATCTCAAAAACTCCCTCGCTGTCCTCGCGTCCGCGAATGTCCTGATAGACAAAGATGTAGCCGTCTTTAACGAGTTCAACCTCGGCACCATTGACGCGGGCCGAATTCCAACCCGCAACGCCGTACGGTGTCCTAACGAGCATGATCGGATAATTCTCGCTTTGCGTTTCCGGCGTCATTATCACTGTAAAAAGCTTCACGCCATCGCGCATGGGTATCATCGCGTCGGTCCGTTTGTACGGTACACGAGTGTCCTTCTGCGGCGTATCAGCGATCTTTTTAAGGTCGTAAGTCCTTCCCTGTGTATACTTTGCACCGACAACCTTGCCGTTCGCATCCCTTATGAACTCATTCTCAAACCCGACAGCAGTACCAAAAAACTTGTTTGCCGAAGCGGGCAAGATCTCTATCTTGTCCTGATTCGAAACGCGCATGTAAAACTTCTCGCCCTCGCGAAAGAACGAGAAAACGATCCCGCCGAGATTGACTGAATCTTCGTATTGGCCGACAAAGGCGTCGAAAGATGCAGGCTCGATCTTGATGGCAACCGGCGTGGTGGGCTGTGCGGCCGGTGCCTGGGCAAGAAGCTGGACAGAAGATGAAAACAGGAGAAGAACTACGACCAAGAAGCGAAAAATGTACATATGTCTGGTGATACGATGGCTGCGCCAGCGGATTGGTTCTCTTATAATCTGGATACTCTTTAAAGTATACGCAGATGAAACCTGCCCGGTTACACATAAAAACAGATTAGCCGCGAATTCTCCCCTACATCAGGTGATGTCGGTGAATTCGCGGCTAATTTGGTTGAGACAGCTGCTAGTTTAGATCAAATCGATCAAGATTCATCACCTTGTCCCAAGCGGCAACGAAGTCTCTCACGAATTTCTCCTTCGCATCCGAACAGGCATAAACTTCGGCTATAGCTCTGAGTTCAGAGTGCGAACCGAAGATCAGATCAACGCGAGTGCCGGTGTACTTGTTGCCGTCCTCGCCGTCTTTGCTCAGACGTGCGGTGGCTTCGTAGACCCCTTTTTCACTTGACGGGTGCCATGCGATACCCATGTCGAGCAGGTTTACGAAGAAATCATTCGTCAGCGTTCCTACCCTTTCAGTGAAAACACCGTGCTTCGACCCGTTGGTGTTCGCTCCTAGTACACGCAGGCCACCGAGAAGTACCGTCATTTCTGGAGCCGTCAGGTTGAGCAGTTCGGCCTTGTCGATCAAGGCTTCTTCAGGAGCCATGAACGCACGTTCGGTGTAGTAATTGCGGAAGCCATCGGCCCGCGGTTCTAGCGGAGCGAAAGACTCAACGTCGGTCTGTTCCTGCGTCGCGTCGCCGCGGCCCGGGGTAAACGGCACAGTGATATCGACACCGCCATCTTTCGCCGCCTTTTCGACCGCCGCACAGCCGCCGAGCACGATCATGTCAGCCATCGAAACTTCCTTGCCGAACTCCTTACGAATGCCCTCAAGTGTCGACAATACGGTTGCGAGCTGGAATGGCTCGTTAACCTGCCAATTTCGCTGCGGCTCGAGCCGGATGCGTGCTCCGTTCGCTCCGCCGCGTTTGTCAGACCCGCGAAAGGTGGACGCGGAACCCCAGGCAGTAGAAACAAGCTGAGAAACCGTGAGATCCGAGGCCAGGATCCTTGCCTTAAGGTCAGCTACATCCGCGTCGCTCAGATAGTTCGGGTCGCCGGCCGGGATCGGATCCTGCCAGATAAGAACCTCGTCCGGAACGAGAGGCCCGAGATAACGCTGGATCGGGCCCATATCGCGGTGCGTTAACTTGTACCAGGCCCGAGCGAACGCATCGGCGAATTGATCGGGATTCTCGAGGAAACGACGCGAAATCTTCTCATATGCCGGATCGAAACGCAGGGCGAGGTCGGTCGTCAGCATCTTCGGCACCTGCTTTTTCGCGGGGTCAAACGCATGTGGAACTGTTTCCTCCGCGTTCTTGGCTCGCCACTGCTGCGCACCGGCCGGGCTCTTTTCAAGCTCGTACTCGAAATTGAAAAGATTCTCAAAGAAATTGTTGCTCCATTGTGTAGGAGTTTGTGACCAGGTTACTTCCGGACCGCCGGTGATGGCATCGGCCCCGTAGCCGGTTCCATGCTTGCTTCGCCAGCCGAGTCCCTGATCCTCGATAAGAGCTCCTTCGGGCTCCGGACCTATATAAGACGGATCGCCAGCCCCATGCGTCTTACCGAATGTGTGGCCGCCGGCTATCAGTGCTACCGTTTCCTCGTCGTTCATCGCCATTCGGCGGAATGTTTCGCGGATGTCGCGCGCAGCAGCGACCGGATCTGGATTGCCGTTCGGGCCTTCGGGGTTAACGTAGATCAAGCCCATCTGCACAGCACCCAATGGTTCGCTCAACTGGCGTTCGCCGCTGTATCGCTCATCGCCGAGCCACGTGCCTTCCGGACCCCAGAAAAGTTCCTGCGGCTCCCAGGTATCTTTGCGTCCGCCGGCAAAGCCGAATGTCTTGAATCCCATCGACTCAAGAGCGACATTTCCTACCAGAACGAAGAGATCGGCCCAAGAGATCTTCTGACCATATTTCTGCTTGATCGGCCAGAGAAGCCGGCGAGCTTTATCCAGATTCGCGTTGTCGGGCCAGCTGTTCAGCGGAGCGAAACGGATCTGTCCACCACCGGCTCCTCCGCGTCCGTCCGTAATGCGGTACGTACCGGCGGCGTGCCAGGCGAGGCGAATGAACAAACCGCCGTAGTGTCCAAAATCCGCAGGCCACCAATCCTGTGAATCAGTCATCAGCGCGCGAAGATCAGCTCTCAGAGCATCCAGATCCAGCGATTTGAATTCCGCAGCGTAATCAAAGTCCTCACCCAGCGGATTCGATAGCGACGAATTACAACGCAATGAGCTCAGATCGAGACCTTCCGGCCACCAGGTTTTGTTCGATACACGCTTGCCCCGTGCACCGCCGTGACCGGTTACCGGACAACCGTTCGATCCATTTTCGTTTCCATTAGTTTCCATTTTTGATCACTTCCCCTTTCGTTAGTATTTTGATTAGAACAATAAGAACCTAAGCGCAATCAGGACAGCGGCCGCGAAGCACTAATTCGATCGAATCGGCCCTGAACATTGATAATTTGGCCGCTTGCTCGACTAGCTCATCCGGAATAGCGACATCTATATCGACCAAAGAGCCGCATTCGCTGCAAACCGCGTGGTCATGACGCGTAAGCTTTCGATCGTACCGAGCCGAACCGTTGCCAAAACTGATCTCACCGATCAGCCCTTGATTCTTAAGAAAGTGCAGCGAATTATAGACGGTCGCGAACGAAATGCCCGGCAAAAGTGCCCTGGCATCGTCAAAAACCTCATTAGCAGTCAGATGTTTTTCAGATTCCCGAATAACGCTTAAAACCGCCTGACGCTGCTTTGTAAGTCCCAAAGATTCGATCTCGTTCATCGCAAATATTCCCTATTGATGAATTTAGATTTAGAATGATTCTTATTATGAAAAATGTCAAGCGAGAATTTTGACCGTAACAGCAAGTTTGGCGGGCCAAGAAGATATGACGTACGCAAACGCTACTTTCCGATGCAGAAAGTTAAAAAGATGCGGGTCAGCATATCCTCTGTTGTCGTTTCCCCGGTTATTTCGCCCAGGTATCGAAGTGCATTGTGAAGGCCGATCAGGACGATCTCTTCGCTGAGTTTTTGATCGAGTTGGACTATAGCAGTCTCGATCTCCGCCGCTGACCGAACCAGCAGATCGTGATGTCGAGCGTCAGTGATGAGGAAACCCGAGTTCGTGAGATCTTCAGGCGAAAAAGGCGTGATCATAGAATGCTTCAGATCATCGAGGCCTTCACCAGTCTTCGCAGAGATAGGAACGATGCGATCGCGCAGCGGCGCTAACGAAGAATGCTCTGCGGCAATCATCCGGTCGATGTCGGTCGCCGGCGTTTTATCGATCTTGTTGACCGCAATTAGGTAATTCAGCTCTTTCACGCTGGATAGGATCTCGCGGTCCTCGTCTGAGGTTTGTTCGCTCGCGTCAAGCATCACGATGACCATGTCCGCGTCAGCCATCGTCGCTCGAGCCCTTTCGACGCCTATGCTTTCGACCGTATCGCTCGTTTCGCGAAGTCCGGCGGTGTCGATCAGTGATATCGGAATGTCGTTTATGGTAAATCGCTCATGGATCTGATCGCGCGTAGTGCCCGCGATATCGGTGACGATCGCCCGCTCACTGCCCACCAACGCGTTGAACAGGCTCGATTTACCGACATTCGGACGGCCGACTATCGCAACGCGCAAACCGTCTCTCAACAGATGCCCGGCCTTGAAAGTATCAGCAAGCTTACCGGTTTCAGCAGCTATTGTCACAAGATTTTGCCTGACGTTCTGAAGCTGTACCTCAGGCAGATCGTCCTCGACAAACTCCAGCGCCGATTCGAGTACGACTATGATGTTAAGAAGGTCGTCCTTCAACGGCTGCAACGCCAGCGATAGCTCGCCGCGCATCTGCCTGACAGCCTGCCGGGCTGATGCCGCCGTTTGAGAATCGATAAGATCCCGTATCGCCTCAGCCTCAGCCAGATCGATGCGTCCATTGGATAAAGCTCGAAGCGTAAACTCGCCAGGCTCGGCCAGACGGGCATCTAAACCGAGACAGATGTCGATCACCTGCCGCAGCAAAACCGGCGATCCGTGGCAGCTGATCTCAATAACGTCCTCACCGGTGAAGGAATGCGGAGCTTTAAAGTAAACAACGATCGCTTCGTCGAGCACCTCCTTAGACTTAGGTTCGCGAAGCTGCACTAGCTCCGCTCTTCTGGGTCTTTGCGAAAAGGTTTCGTGGTCTATCAGCTTTCTGATGATCTCCAGCGACCGGTCACCGCTCAGTCGGACGATGCCAATACCGCTTCGGCCAGTTGGAGTTGCGAGTGCGACGATAGTTTCCGGCATAAGACAGATTGTAGTCTATTGGGACTCCCAGCGACTTTTCTGTATCCAGCACTTCATTCAATGCTACAATCCAGCTTTGCCACACGCCCGACTTTATAAGAATAGATCAGTATTCCCTATGAATAGAATAGTTTACAAACAGCTTGCCTATCTTTTACTTCTACTGGCGCTTACCGCGGCCTCCTCGATCGAAACCTCCGCGCAAGGCAGCCTGCGCTGGGTTCGGAGCGATGGTCGAATTCCTTCGTCGGCAGTTGTCGGCGGCGAAGAACGCAATGGAGCCGAACTTTACATCTGCCGGACGACGCACAATGGAACCACACTTCCAGGTAAGGTTGTGGGAAATCAGTGTAACTACAATTGGGGAACTACCGAATACTCGTCCCGTACGTTCGAGGTCCTTACCGGCAGTGGCGAGTATTGGACTGATGATATTAATCGTCGGACGGCGGTAGTAGGCGGCTACGGTGATGGCCAAAGCTATTACGTTTGTCGGGCGTCAGAAAGCGGCGGCATTCACCCTGGCCGGATGCAGAACGGCAAATGTAATTACAGCTTTGGCGGCCGTGGTTATGCGAGCAGCAATTATGAAGTGTTGAACGGAAACGTTGTCGGCGGAAATGCGGGCCTTGTTTCGCTGCTCGACGCCGCCGCCCGGGGCGACAGCTCGGAAGTGCGCGCTGCTCTTCGAGCCGGCCAGGCTATCAATCAGAAGAACACAAAGGGCCAAACCGCTCTCATGCTGGCCGCAAGCAAAGGAGCCGTAGACGCTGTCCGGGTTCTGCTCAACGAGGGAGCCACTGTCGATGTTCGTGATAATGAAGGCTACACGGCTCTCGGCTACGCAGCATTTGCCGGCGACGCTTCTTCGGTTCGCCAGCTGCTTCGCGCCGGGGCAAACCTTACAACGCGGACGAACAATGGCTACACGCCGCTCTATTTCGCAGCCGCCAGCGGCGATGTAGAAACGGTCAGGGCTATCCTGTCCGATCCCGGCTATGAGCGCGCGAGCGAGCGAGCCGCCGGCTTCCCGCTCCACGGAGCTGCCGCCTACGACCGTACTGAGGTCATCGGTTATCTCATCGATGAAGAATTTGATGTTGACGAGTTAGATCAGAACGGCCAGACACCGATCATGGTCGCGGCCCGAAATAACAGAGCGGCCGCGGTTCGAGCCTTTCTGCAGGCCGAAGCCGACGTGAAGGTTCGCACGCCGAACAATCACGACGTTTTCAGCCTTGCCGCCGTAAGCGGCGCTGTCGAAGTGCTTGGTGTGTTACTAAATTCCGGACAGTTCAATGTGAAAAGTCAGTCGGTCGAGAGTGGGCTGCGGGTCGCTGCCCGGGATAGCAAGATACCCGTTATAACGTTTTTGCTCCAACGCGGGGTCGACCCGGACGCACGATTACGAGATGTGGGCACAACGCCCCTTATGCTCGCGGCGGGAGAAGGCCACGACAATGCGGTCAAGGAAATTCTGAAGGCAAACGTAAACCTAAATCTACAAAATAATCGCGGAGAAACTGCTCTGATCGTAGCGGCGGCGGCTGGAAAAAAGGATGTCGTGAAAGCATTGCTTAGGGCCGGTGCCGACAAATCAATAACCGACAATAACGGAAAAACCGCCCTCGATCACGCGATCCAGAATAAGCATGGTGATACGAGGAAAGAACTTGAAAAAGGTGGAAACTAAGACCTCACCGATTATGAATCGAGGCGCCTGAGCCACCCGAGAATGTCGGAGTAGACTTCCTTGCGATTGGTTTCGATAAGTAGATTGTGGCGAGCGTCCGGGTAGAGAATTCGCGTTTTGTCGGTCGTTCCAATTAGGTCAAGTACGGTTGAGCTGGATTCGGTCGGTACGATCTTGTCATTCGATCCGTGAAGAATGAGAAGTGGTGCGAAAAAGCGGTGCAAATTGTTATTCACTCTCTCCACAGCTGTCATTATTTCACTGGCGGCCTTTAGCGTGAGGCGTGATGAGAACTGAGGGTCGCGATTATATTGCCCAACAGCCGCCGCGTCGCGTGAGATCGAGCTTAAATCCAGGCCGGGGTTGATCCTCAGCTTTGGCATAAGCTTAGAGGCTAAGGGCACCAGCGTCCGCACCACACCAGATGCTCCGCTCGCCGACAAGGCTGGCGCGATCGCGACTAAGCCATCGACCGAACTAGGATTTTTGATAATTTGGTCAAAGGCTATGAGGCCGCCCATGCTCGAAGCCACAACGTAGACCCTTGAGCAATCGGTTACCGACCTCGCTTCGGCGATCGCCGCTCCTAGATCTTCACGATGTTGCGCGAAGCTGTCGACATGGCCGCGAATACCATCGGAATTTCCGTGACCTCGCAGGTCATATCGAAAGACCGCAAAACCCTTTTCTGCGAGTACTTGTGTAACCAGACGATATGGAAGACTCTGAGAGTGGTCGCCCAGGCCATGAACCAGAACGACGACCGCTGCTTTTGAACATTCCTTAGATGGAAAGTCGACGTTGTAATAGAGACTTACGGCGTCGTTAGATAGGAATCTGCCCGAAGACATTCGTTACTGAAGTCTAACTTGAAGACGTCGGTCGCGACCGTCGCCTACGGATTCGGTGAAAAGATCGTCTTCCTTCTGAAGCGTCATGTGGATAATGCGACGTTCGGTGGAATTCAGGACGCCGAAAGTAAATGGACGGCCGTTCTTGCGAACCTGATCCGCCGCAAAACGTGCCATTGCATGAAGTTCAGCCTTGCGAGTCTGTCTAAAGCCTTCCGCATCAACGACGAAGCGGTGTTCGCGGTCAAGATCGCGGCCGAAGGTCTGGAACAAAACGACCTCGAATGCGTCAAGCAATTCGCCGTTCTCCGCCAATGCAAAATGCGAATCGTCGCCGCTAAGGTTCAGCAGGCAGCCCTCATCGTTCCACTCAGCTGATACTGTGAGGTCAAATCTCATATCGCCGATAAGATCGCCGAGAAACTCTTTCGCGTTTTCGCAGGTTCGATTCATTTTAGTTTGCTGTTTGCGTTCCCAGCTTGGGTTTCACCTTTTTGGCGTTCTTCGGCACCGAGTCAACAACCTGTGTAGATGGCGGAGTGGTGGTCTTATTCAAACGGTTGATAACCATCTGCTGCCCGAAGCTGACGATGTTTCCGACAAACCAGTATAGCAAAAGCCCGGAAGGAGCGGTCCACATGACCCAGAGCATCATCGCGGGCATGAGCCAAGTCATCATTTTCTGTTGCATGGCCTGTTCCGGGGTCATGACAGCAGCCTGTGGCGTGAACTTCATCGATAGGATCATCGACAAGGCGAAGCCGAACTCAAGGATATGCCACGGGTCGGCGGCTGAGAGGTCTGGGAGCCATAGGAACGATGCCTGGCGGGCGTCGAGGGCTATAGTAATGGCTGTATAGAATGCAATTAGCAGCGGGAACTGGAGCAGCATCGGGAGGCAGCCGCCGATGGGCAGGGCGTCCTTCGTCATCTTGAGCTGTTCCATCTGCAGGGCTCGCATCCGCGGGTCGTCGTTCGGGACGCCTTTCTTTTGCAGGTCTTTGATCTTGTCCTGCAGCTCCTTCATCTTCGGGGCGTTGCCGGAAGCCTTCTTGAAGGACTTCGACTGCGACCACCTCAAGGGGAACAGCAGCATGTAGAACAGGATGGTAAAAATGATGATCGCGAGGCCGTAGTTCTGCGTGACGGTATTGAAATAATGCAGCGCGTACAGGATCGGGATCGACAGCGGCTTGGTCATCCAGCGGAGCCACCAATAGTTGCTGAAGTTGATCAGATCCACGAGCGAAACCGCACGCCCGTCAGCCGCCTTGAGGGAAGAGCTTAGCTCATTGAGCAGGAAGTAATCCTTCGGGCCCGTAAACAGCTTTGTCACCGAACCATCGCCCGGAACCGGCATAAATGCGGTCACGAGGTGCCGCGTTTCGGTGGTTTTGGGGCTTCGGAGCACCCAATTAAAGACGCTGTCGTAAACGGGCTCGATGTTTACGTCGTATTTCGAGGCTCGATAATCGGCACCCGAAACCGGGCTTGCCGGTATCGCGGCCATCGCGAAATAGGCGTCGCCCATCGCCACCCAATCGACGTTTCCGCGATCGGCAAGCGTCGATTGGCCATTCACGTCGTAGGTGAACGAATAATTGCCCCAATAGCGGCTGATGTCGCCGTTCAGGGCCGCAACGGTCTCGGATTCAGTGTGGTAAAAGCTATGAAAATTGATCGCGTGGTCGCCGATCGAGGCCCCGATCGCAAGCTTCGTGTCGGCTATCGGCTGCCCGTTCTGCTTTGCGGTTATTGCGAGGTCGGCTACGTAGCTGTCGGCACGGAAAACAAAGGCTTTCCTGATCTCGACGCCGTTGTCGCCGGTCAGCGTGAATTCAACGGGTTTTTCCTCGCCGGCAGCAAGCGTTATCGTCTCATCGGGGACCGATATCTGATAATTCCTGTCGTTTATCGCCGTCGTGACAGCGGCGTCAGGAGTTACTAACCTGAAAGGCAGTTCACGCGGGTTCTGCTCGCGGGCTTTCTGCGAAATGAGCTGGAGCGGCTTCTTCTCGGTCGCGGTCGAGCCGTCGGCGTAGATCGGGTAAGTGTTCTTCGGCGACTTGTTTGTAAGGATCACCCAGCTCGTCGCAAGCGCGCCTTTTGAATCGAACGTAACCTCGTAAAGCGGTGATTTGATCGTGAGCGAACGGCTCGGAACCGCATCAGCAACCGCCGGAGCCGCAGCAGGTGTCGGCTGCTGAACCGCTGCCTGAGTAGGCTGCGCAGCGGGCTGGCCAGCAGCAACATTGGCGTTCGCGGCCGTGTTCGAATTGGAATTCGCGTTCGGGTCCGGCTTCGGGGCCACGAAATACTGCCACCCAAAAAGGATAGCCATCGAAAGCACCGCCGCGATCAAAAACCGTGACTGATTACTGCTGTTACCTTGATTTTCCATCGATCAATTTTCGATTTGCGATTTGCAATTTGCGATCTCGAATCAAAGATTTCTTCAAATCGAAATTCGCAAATCGAAATTCGCAAATCACCGCACCGGATCATGCCCGCCTTTACAAAACGGCTGACAGCGTAAGATACGCTTTACGCCCATCCAAGTTCCTTTCAAAGCACCGTACTTCTCAACCGCCTGCCTCGCGTATTCGGAACATGTCGGCTCAAATCGACACGCGGGCGGCAGAAAAGGCGAAACAAATGCCTTATAAAAACCAATTAGGTCGAGAACCAGGTACTTCATCTCTCTATTCGTGTGCTTCGTGTGTTTAGTGGTTTATCTTAAGGCCTAACCACGAAACAACACGAACTACACGAACCCAATCGAAACAATTCCAACCGCACTTAAACAGGATACTCATTTTTTAAGACCGTGCTTTCACGTTTTTCGAGGTCACGGTTCCTGTTTCGACCTTCTGCACTATCTGCCTAAGCTCCGCGAGCGGCTTATCGAGCTTTGTGTGCAGCAGCGACCGCCTTGCGTTCAGCACCCAATCATATCTCTGACCGACCGCATCCAGCTCAGCACGGCTCAATCTAAAACTCTCACGCAGCAGGCGTTTGCAGCGGTTTCGGTCGTGTGCCTTGCCTATCGCCTTCTTGGTCGCCGTTATACCGACCCGATGCTTCGGTTGATTTTTGGGCAAAATGAAAACCGTCATAAAACGGCCTTCTATTCGCGCACCCTCATTGTAAACACGAAGAAACTCGGCGCGTTTCAGCAGCCGAGCATCCTTCGGTAAAGCAAAACTTAATAATGGTGAACCGTCAAACGCTTGCGGCCTTTCGCCCTGCGGCGTTTCAGCACCGCGCGTCCGTTCTTCGTCGCCATCCTCGCCCTGAAACCGTGCTTTTTCGCGCGGCGGCGGTTGTTCGGTTGATAAGTTCTCTTCGGCATAGCTCGTCTCCATTAGTTTTCACCGCTAGAGTGAAAACCTAGAGTTTACGCGCCAATTCCGCGCATTGTCAAAGCCAAAACCACCATAAAACGGGCGCCCGGCGCATATTGCCGTTGGCTTCAGCCAACGGATACAGTTGTATCGCGATACTTCTATTCGGCGAGCATCGGCGGAACGCCTATGCTCGCCGAAATCAGTGGGGATTGCAGCCATATACCGTCGGCTGAAGCCGACGGCAATACGAAGCATATTTTTAAACTACGAGAAAGAAACCCGCAAATCCGTCCCAAACCCACACCCCGATCGCGGACAAACCGTCCCCCAAACCTCCAAAACACGTCCCAGATCGAACCACCCGCACGTTTTTCCGAACCGCTGTGCCGCAATGATCAACTCCGGGCATCATGCTTTCTTGGCACTTCCGTCACACTCATTATCAAAGCAGCCATCACGCTATGCAGGTCATGCGATTCGCACACGTGCACATTCTTATTCCTTGCAAACGCAGTTACAATTAACGCCATTCGAAGCGGAGGTCAATATGGCGAAAAAGATCAAAATGACAATTAACTCGCCGGAGCATTTCGATAGAGTTTTCTCTCGTCGTCCTATCTCTTTTAAGTCATCGACGTTTTAGTAGCTTTTCTCGGTTCTTCGGCGCTAGGATATAGCCCACGGAATCTGACTACTTCTACCAGTGATCGGTAATTTTCTAAAATCTGCCACGAGTCATACTGCGATCCTCGTACTTGTGTTGAGCTACGTAATAGTAGGAGTAGGACAGAATCAACCGTTTGGCCGTCCGAACTTCAATCTATGGACCGCATCGAATCAAGCAAATCTTGATCCTACATTCTCTGCCGCAATTACTGAAAGCGACGGATTCGTTAACGAATCCGTGATTCAGGGCGACGGTAAGATCATCTCGGTTGGTTCATTTCTTCTTGCTAACGGTGACCTTACTGGCGGAATTGCGAGACTGAATGCTGATGGGACGACAGATACCGGGTTCAACCAGCTAGGGAGTGGAGCAGACGGTCCTATATATGCTGTTGCTCTACAACCAAACGGCCAGATAATCATCGGGGGCCGCTTTTCGAATTTCAATGGTCAGCCTGTCAACCAAGTAGCTCGCCTGAATATTGATGGAAGTCTAGATCACTCTTTTAATAATCCGCTTGTTATTCAGTTCCAGATTTTCGATATCGCATTACAAGCTGATGGAAAGATATTGCTGGGTGGCGACTTCATCTTTAGCGCTCCGCTGCCGAGCCGGATTTTGCGGTTAAACGCGGACGGATCGGTTGATTCGTCCTTCAGCATGGCAGGTAACGGCGCTCAGGGAGGGCAGGTTTATAAGCTAGTTGTGCAACCGGACGGCAAAATCCTTGTCGGCGGTTCATTCACAGCTTTTAACGGAGCCCAGTTACGTAATCTTGTTCGAATAAACCCGATGGGATCGCTAGACTCAACTTTTAATCTTGGATCTGGTACTAACGGCAGTGTCCGCAGCATCCTTGTCGAACCCGACAATAAGTTATTGATCTCTGGTGATTTTCAGCGTGTTGCAAATGTCAATACGGACGGCCTAGCGCGCCTATCTCCGAATGGAACTCTTGAGACTGTTTTCAATATAAATGATGATCCTAATCAACTGCCCACGATTTCCGACTTTGAACGTCAAGCGGATGGAAAAATCGTTTTTGGTTATTGGGATGCAGACGCAACTGGTCAGTCAAAGCTAATGCGGATGAATTCGAATGGTACGGTGGACGATACGTTCAATGGCTCGAGTATGGAGCGATCGAGCGTTTTGGATATTTCCACACAACCAGACGGTAGACTATTGTTGGCAGGAAATTTTGTTGTATACGGGGATCGGACCCGGGTTAGGGTGGCACGAGTGGGTTCGGACGGGGCGATCGACAATACCTTCGATGCCAAACTTTCTACGCCCGGCAGCGTTCGCGTGATTCGACAGCAGACGGATGGGAAACTCGTAATCGGTGGAGATTTTGAATTTGTAAATGGTATAAGACGAACGGGAATCGCCAGATTGAATTTAGATGGAAGCCTCGACCTCTCCTTTGACGTGGGAAGGTCTATCGATGGGACGGTTCTAGCGCTCGCGATAGAGTCAACGGGAACAATGATAATTTCCGGCACATATTTCGGAAACGGAGATTTTGAAGGGGGACGTCTGCACCGCATAAATTCTGATGGCAGCTTCAATCGCGTATTAGGGTCGAGTATTACGCCGATCTTGTCCGTTAGTTCGATCGCCTTGCAGTCAAGTGGAAAGATCGTTGTCACCGGATCTATCTCTAACTCCACGTCCCCAATAGCCGCAAGTCGCTTTAATGCGGACGGTTCGATTGACACCTCATTTGTTCACGTCACTCTATCGTCAGGGGCAGGACGGGCACTTCTGGTACAACCCGACGACAAAATTATTGTGGGCGGCGGATTTTTCGCGCAAGGTTCCTTTTCGCGAAACGGGATTCTTCGACTAAATCCGGACGGCTCTTTAGATAGTGGCTTTTCGAATGGTTTTGGCGCGGTTAGTTCGTTAGCCGCAGCCACAAATGGAAAGATAATCGCCGGGGGTTTTCAGCTTAGACGGTACACGGCTAATGGTGATCTTGACGCGACTTTAGTTCCCGGAAGCGTGGCTAACGGGTTGATCAACGCGGTCATAGGTCAGCCGGATGAGAAAATAATCCTCGGGGGAACATTTACGAATTATAACGGAACCCTTTCAAACCGCCTTTTACGACTTCGAGCGGATGGAAGCGCCGACCCGACCTTTAGCATTGGTAGTGGTGTATCGCAGAGTGTCTCCAGTCTACTGCAACAGTCGGATTCCAAAGTACTTATCGGTGGATCGATAATCGATTTCAACGGTGCTTTGAGGCTCGGAATCATTCGTTTGACACGGCCGTTCGTTAATGTTGGTGGACGCGTGACAACTCCCGATGGGCAAGGTCTTCGTAATGTCACTGTTCTTTTGACAGACTCTCAAGGAAATCGTCGAACCGCAACGACGAGTTCGTTCGGCGTTTACTCGTTTGAAAATGTACCCCTAAACGAAATCCTTGTTTTTAGTGTCAAATCGAAGCGGCATCGTTTCGCACCGCAAATTTTGCAGGTCAAAGATAGCCTGACAAACCTTGATTTCACCGGCCTTGAATAATTCCTGATACTGATGATTGGTCTGGGCGGCGTTTTTCCACCAAGTTGAGGCTTTATGAAAGTTAGACTTACACTGATTATCGTATTGGCGTTAGTTGTTCCGGGCCTTATTGTGTTTTCACAGAAGAAAAGTGCTCACGAAGATATAACGAGTGGATGTGGGGATGTGAAGGAACATCTTAGACTGTGTATTGAGTCCACCAAATCGGAGTACGCTCTAGATGAACCGGTCAATATGCGCGTTATCTTGAGGAACGATTCCGATCAAAGCACCAGACTTGGGATTCCAGATTGCAATAATTAGTGCGCGGGAGGTTTCAAATGGGTAAATTGCCGATTCTTATTGCTCTACTCGTCATTAGTTGTAACTCCCTGAGTCAATCGATCAAAAAGGGCGACTTCGCGGAGTTTGAGCACGTCGTCGGTCGACAAGTTGGCCTTTCCCTAAAGGGCGGCGGCTGTATTGCTGGGAAAGGACGAATAATTTCGGGTTCGAATGAAGGTGTTCAAATTGCCACCGATGAGTGGCTTTTTGGAAACGAACCCTCTACTCAACGTATAACCGCTTCAGATAACGTCGTTAGATTTGACCGTACGTATCTGCGACAGAAATTCGACGACTTGCAGGGAGCGTTTGAAACTAACCAGGCGGCATATTTCTTGTTCTGTCCTAATAGAGTAGGATCGGCAAGAGTACCAATCGTTATTACCAACCCCGAGTTCTTTCTCGGAATGCGGGACGCTATGAAGATCTATTCAGACTTTGTTAATGACCCAGAAACACTTTTTCGAGTTCCAGATCTGATCGAGCGTTCGAAGAGCCAATTTGTCCTTGGTTGCATTACCGAATTTCTGTCCAACGGGGGTGCGTCAAACAATCGGGACATTGTTTTACCTGTATTGGTGGCACTTCTTAAGCGGGGGAATATACCTGACGGAAACCATTCGGGAATAGAACGTCAAATAAGGAGTTGCATAATTTCTAAGACCTTTGCCCCCACTAAGCCGGAGATTCGAGCGGCTGCATTAAAAGAACTGGTGGAAATTGCTTCATCCGACAATCTAGTGGCTATCCGTGCGCTTAGAATTTTTGGTGTAATTTTGGATCAAAGTGACTTCGATCTGCGACCGTATATTCCCACCTCAAAAAAAACAAAAATCTTAGCAAATCTTGAGGCAATTCCACCTAAGCAATTTCACCAAGGCCGAGATAGTTTAAGGCGGTTGCTGCTCATGAACTAATCGATTTGAAGGATCGTAACTCCGTCGGATAACCGAACTTTTGTTGCATCTGTGCACTTTTGTTGCTTTGTGATACACTTTTTCATCTGGAGGTAGCGAAGATGAAACGAAACTGGAAAGAGGTAAAGCGGGATGGGACTAGGGCGCAGTGGGCTGGGGTTTATGTGACGATGAACTCGAAGGGGACGATCGTGATGAACCGGGCGGCGCATGAGCGGATGGATTCGCCGACGGCGTTTCATCTGCTGATCGACGAGGCGAACAATACGATCGGGCTCAAGCCGACGAGCGAGAAGATGCGAAACGCCTACCGGGCAAGCCGTTCGGGGCGGCACGGCGGGCGGAAGGTTTCGGCATACCGGTTGATGACCGAATGCGGGCTGAAGATAGACCAAACGCTCGAATTCCCAGACGCCGAGATAGATGAGGACGGAATTCTGGTCCTAAACCTGCGAACCGCAAGAATATCGAACCGGGCTTTGAACCACCCGACACGACGCAGCGAAACGCCACGGCGGGCTATGCGAGATGTTGAAGCATAGAGAGCGTTATGGAACCACCAAAGGGCGCAAGACATTTTCTGGCTTTGATCCGTGTTGTTTCGTGTGCATTCGAGGCTAGGATCCAGCAGCGGCGATGATCTTTACGGCTTCGATGTAGGCACCGTGTTCGACGGCTATTATGCGTTCGGCGAGGGTTTCGGGGGTGTCGCCAGGGATGACGGGGACTTCGCGTTGGACGATGACCTCGCCGTGGTCGAGGAGTTCGTCGACGTAGTGGACGGTGCAGCCCGATCGCGTTTCGCCCGCTTCGATCACGCGTTCGTGGACGTGAAGCCCCGGATAGGCCGGCAGAAGGCTCGGATGGATGTTGACGATGCGGTTAGGGAAGGCGTTTACAAAGTCAGCGGAAAGCAGCCGCATATAGCCCGCGAGGCAGACAAGTTCGACACCGCGTTTTTGCAGTTCCGCAATGATCTCGGCATCGTGCTCGGCCCGCTTGCGGCCATTCCTTTCTACAATTAACGTCTCGACACCCCGTTCCTGTGCCTTCGCGATCCCGGCCGCATCCGCCTTGTCGCTGATGACAACCACGACCTCGCTCGCCGGTATCTCGCCGCTGTTTACGGCATCGACGAGAGCCACCATATTCGACCCACGGCCTGAGATGAGGATCGCTATTTTCATAAGAGCATTGCCACTGAGAGCACAGAGTTCACCGAGAGATATTCGGCTATTGAATGATGACGGAACCGTCTCCTTCGACGACACTCCCGATCGCCGTGAACCCCAGACCGGCGGCATTTTCTGGTGAACAAATAACCGCCATTCCGATCCCCATATTGAATGTGCGGAACATCTCGTGGTCCGAGACATTTCCGAGCCGTTGCATCATGCCGAAAATTGGAAGTTCGGGCCAGGTGCCGCGGTTTATTTCTACGGAGACGCCTTCGGGGAGGATTCGGGGGATGTTTTCGAGGAAGCCGCCGCCGGTGATGTGGGCGAGGCCTTTGATCAGGCCGGAATCAAGGAGCGGGCCGATCTGCGGTAGGAAGCTCTGGTGCGTGGCTAGTAACGCTTCGCCGACGGTGGTGCCGAGTTCGTCGACGTAGTCGGACGGCTTGTAGCCGCCGACTTCGAAGAAGAGTTTGCGCGCCAAGGAGTAGCCGTTGGTTTGCAGGCCGTTCGATGGGATGCCGAGGACGACGTCGCCGGGAGCGATGCTCTTGCCGTCGATGACCTTTCGCTTGTCGACGACGCCAACGATAAAGCCGGCGAGGTCGTATTCGCCATCGGCGTACATCGAAGGCATTTCGGCTGTTTCGCCACCGAGCAGGACACAGGAATTCTCGCGACATGCCCGGGCCATTCCTTCGACTACTGAGGCGGTTACGTCGGTTTCGAGCTTTCCGGTGGCGAAATAATCGAGGAAAAACAGCGGCCTCGCACCTTGGACCAGAATGTCGTTGACACAGTGATTGACAAGATCGGCCCCGACGGTGTTGTGAATTCCGGTATCGAACGCCAGTTTCAGCTTCGTCCCGACGCCGTCTGCCGAAGCGACGAGAATCGGCTCTTCCATGTCAGGAAACATCGCCGAAAACATCCCGCCGAAGCTGCCGATCTCGGTCAGCGTGCGTTCGTTGAAGGTGCTTTTCGCGTACTCGCGGATCTTTGCGACCGCGAGGTTTGCGTTATCTATAGAAACGCCTGCGTCGGCGTATGAGATAGAGCTGGTCATAAAACTATTTATCTGCCACTTTCCACTCGATTCCCTTAACACTCGCACATGTCGGCCCGCCGTCGCGGCCTTTGCCCTCGAATTCAGTTTGCAGAACGCGGCCTTCTTTCGAGATGAGCTCCTGGATCTGCTCACCAGTGATATTCATCAGCGAGATCTTTGCACGGCGGCTCCAGATCGAGTGCTGATCGGCGTAGGTGCCCGAATTTACGTAGACGAAGCGGGCATTTTTGGGCCCCTGCGAATATTTGCCGAGAAAATTGGGCCTCGCCTCGGTCATGTCAACCGTGAGTTCGAAGTCGAAAACGAGGCGTTCCGTCGACTTCACGCTCGGGGCTAAGAGCTCGTCTTTTCCTCGTTGAACCATCATCGAAACGCCTGTCAGCGGCCAGAGTACGATGATCCGTATTGGTATTTCATGCTTCATCGGGCAAAAACGAAATTATATCGCTTTCAAAGTGGAAACTCATTGACCAAAGGTGCGTTTGCCGTTTAGCATTTTTGTATGAGCTTCACCCTAACTGATCTCGGCAGTGAGAACTTTGAATTGAACGCAAACGTATGGAGCTGGAAGGCGGCACTCGAGGTGATCCGCAGCTTCGATATTTTGAGCGAAGGTTCGCTCAGGCAGATGAATTACAACGCCACCGGCGTAAAGATATCGATGGACGACGCGCATGAGATCGGCACGCGGATAAAGCAGGAATGGCTGCCGCGTCTTGCCCCGGCAAAGCGGGTTTACAGCGACCTCAGCATCACCGATGAGCCGGACGACATGACGCTGCATCGAGATGACGATGAGCAGTGGAAGAATTACAGCGTCAGCCACGATTGGTTAGCGGAATTTGCGGAGTTTTGTTTGAAGTCGAAAGGTTTTCAGGTGTTTTAATGACTTTCGAGACAATCGTCTTTTCTGCACTCATCATCGGCATCTTGCTTATTGCAGTGATAGTCCTAAGTACGGTTTCGAAGCGCGGTCGCTGGGGCTTTAATCCTCAAAAAACATCCTGTGTTGCCTGCGGTTCGCAATCGCCTCTAGTTCGAGTTCCACGGAACCTCAATCAAGCACTCTGGGGTGGGTGGACCTGCGACTGTGGCGCCGAAATGGATAAGTGGGGTCGGAAAGTTTAGTTAAGCATTAGCCATCTTTCCATTCGGGCATGGAATTCCTACAAGACATTAGCAATACTCTTTCACCGTTCTTCAAGAACCTTTGGGTTCAGATAGCGTTGCTCATTCTCTTTGCCACCGCGCACGGTTACGCCGGAGCGTGGCTGGCCGTCCGGATGCTTTTCCGCCCGCGAAACCCTGTCAAGTTTCTTGGCTTAACGATCTTTCCCCAGGGAATGATCCCGCGACACCGTGACCGGCTTGCCAACGCGATCGGCCGGGCGGTGGGCGAGGAACTTGTCTCGAAGGACACGATCCTCGAACAGCTGACGGGCAACGATTTCCTACGAAAGAAGATCCAGAACGTCGTCGACAGCTACACGAGCGAGCTTCTGGCGGCCGATCATCCATCGCTAATCGAGGCATTGCCGAAAGGCATTCGCGAACCGGTCCTCGACGCGATCGCGGCACTACAGTTGCGATTGGCCGAGCATATTCGCACCGTCCTGAAAAGCGAAGAATCGCTTGAAGCGATACGCAGTTTTGTCACTCGACGGGTCGACGACGTGTTAGGAAAACGTGTCTCTGAGGTTGTCGATGATGAGGCTTTCGCGAAGATCAATAGCTTTCTGGATGCGCGGATCCGTTCGGTTGTAGGTTCAAAGGCGCTCGAGGACAACATTCGCGACTTTATCAGCCGCCGGATCAACGACCTTATCAGTTCCGAGACGCCGCTCGGAGCGATGTTTACAGATGACGCGATCGCTCTGCTCAAGGAAAAGGCGAACGACCAGATCGAGCCCGCCGTTAGACAGATCGCCGATATCGCGGCGACAGAGAAGACTCGTGACCAGATCAGCTCGCTTATAAAACGCGAGGTCCATGATTATTATGAGAACCTTTCGTTTTTCAAGAAGATCTTCGTCTCGCGAGAAACGCTGCTCGGCGAAGTTGACGATCTGGTAAACGAAAGCCTTCCGAAACGTATCGAAGAAGCCCTTAGCGGTGCATTTTTTGTCGAAGAGGCTCGCGGCTTCATCTCGAACAGCATCGATAATGCGCTTGCCAAGCCACTTCCCGTTGTGATCGGTGCGGTCGCTCCGGAGCAATTGGAGCGGCTGAAAAAACAAGTCACAAAGTCGGTGCTCGACCTTCTTCGAAGCGAGGAAACGGTCGATGGTATCTCGAAATATCTTTCCAAAACTCTCGATAATCTGCGTCCGCACAGCATCGATGCGATACTTCAGTTCGTTCACCCGGAATCGGAAGAAAAACTGAAACGCATGCTCACTAACGGGCTGCTCGACATCATATCGCGGGACGAAACCTCGAACGTGATAAATGAGGTTCTTGCGGCTCAGATCGATCGGCTGCTCTCAAAACCGATCGGCAAGCTATCCGACCACATGACCGAGGAAAAGGTGCGAAACGCAAGCTCCGCCTTGACCGACGCGATCATCGCCGGAGTTCACGCGAAACTCCCGGACGCCATCGCCGAATTCGACGTCGCCGGAATGGTCCGCGACAAGATCCAGAACTACCCCCCCGAAAAACTCGAAGCCCTCGTCCTCTCCGTCGCGAAGGAACACCTGCGAACGATCGAACTTTTTGGAGCCCTGTTTGGGTTTGTGATCGGAATTGTTCAGGCGGTGCAATTTTACTTTTACGCTAAGTAATTTCGCGGTATTCTTGATCAAGGTTATGCCGCAGCTAAAGACCAGAAAAACCGAACCATTTATCGTAAGACGGGCAAAGCTCAATACATCGACCGATCCACGCGATTGGTCGCCGCTTGGACGGAAGCTAATGAAGATATACGCCGAGATCGAGGCGTCAGATGAGCCGGGTTTAAGCCAGGATGACTTGGAAAAAGAGCTCCAGAGTCGGCGTGGCGGCTACATCACGGGTGATGAGTAAAATAATTACCTACGTCGATGCCTCCATCTTGATCCAAGCTGCTGCAAAAGCCACGGCAGAGACGTTTGCACGTAGAATGCGAGCACGTCAGGTTCTTAACGATCCGGACCGCACTTTTGTGGCAAGCGCTTTCCTGAAACTCGAAGTGCTGCCCAAAGCAAAGTGGTTCAACAAAAAACGTGAGATCGATGTATATGAGGCCTTCTTCGACGCAGTATCCGATTGGGCCCCGGACGCGGAGTTAATATCGCCTGCATATGATCTAGCCTCCAAATACGGCCTTGGGACACTCGATGCTATCCACCTTTGCGCCGCTAAGCATTTTGGCGCAGAGTTCATCTCTGCTGAAAAACCAACAAAGCCTATCTACCGGGCTTATTCAAACATATTCTCGACCTACGAAGACTAAAAAGCCTCGCTTTTCTAAACAAAGCTTATCGCGACGATCAGCACTACGTGGGTAAAAATGTGGGCGATCATCGCCGATTCGAGGCCGCGTTTCCAGTATAGAAACCCGGCGACAATGCCGAAGATCGAGTTTGCTGTAAGTACATACATCACCAGCGGAATTGTGAGCCCGCCACCAAGAAGCGACGCGATTGGCATATGGCCGGCGCCGAAAAGCAGGGCGGAGATGGCGATCGCTCCGATAACGAAGGCGGCTCTGGGCGGACCGTCGCCTTTTTGAAACGCCCTCCAAACAGCCCAGACGACAAGCGTCATAAATCCCCATCTAAGAAGGATCTCCTCGGTCAAACCGCCGTACAAGAAGCGCGTTGCGTGAGGCAGGATGCGATTGAATTCCTCGGCACGGGCGATGAATTCTGGTGACAAATAGGGCTTAGCGACCAGCCACGCCGAGATGATCGCGATACCGGAAAAGATACCTGCGACGATCCCTATGCCGATCTGCGGTTCTAATTTTTCGAACACACTCTCACCAGTCGCTAACGCTTCCGCCGCAGGTGAATGGAGGCCGACTCGGTTCGCCAAAGCGCACCCGACCGCGGTGGCGATCGTCATGAGAATAGCCGGCTGAACAAGGCTTATAACCTTCAGCAACGCCGGCGACGGAAGTTCTGCAGGGTCGCTTCCCGCCGGCAGAGGCACCGCCGCGATGATCGCCGAGAGATCGAGGAATAGTAACGAAAGCGTGCCGAGCATGCCGGCCGACCATAATATCCAGAAGAGTTTTAATTTCGGACTTTGAATGGCAACATTCTACTTTAGAAATGGGCCGCCTGCCCATATATCATTGCAAAGCCACTGATCTAATTAATAGACTTGTTTCCAACGATATCGCATTGCGGGGAACTTACTCGATCGATATGCCGTTATAGTTTCGACGATGACCCAGAACATTGATAACGAACACATCGAGCGGATAGCCGTCCGCGAATTTGGCCGCCCGCCGGATGCAGTCCTGCGGATGACCACCGGCATTTGCAACGAAGTTTATTCGGTCGCGATCGGCGACCGCGAGTACATTTTTCGCCTCAAGCCAGAGCCGCGATACATGTACGGCTCGCACAATCACATTCCGCTTTTTCGCTCGAAAGGCATTCGGGTGCCGGAGATACTTGCCGAGGACTACACGAAGTCGTGGTTGCCAGTGGCGTTTCAGATCCAGAGCAAGCTGCCGGGAAATGATATCGGCGAAGTTATCCACACGCTGAATGACGAGCAGTTGACAGCGATAGGCGGCGAGGTCGCGAACGTTTTCCGTCAGCTCGCTCCGGTTCCAAATAACGGCAAATTCGGTGTTCTTTGGGGCGACGATAAGGACCTTGTCGATTCATGGTCGTCGGAGGTAGAACGCGTTATTCGTGTTGTAAAGGGCTGGGGAACCAAGACCGGTGTCCTTGATAAAACCTTAGAAAACGTTCTCGACCGCGTTTTCAGTGAGAACAAGGAGTACTTTACCCGCATTCGCCCGTATACATATTATGGCGACATCGCAGGTAAGAACGTGATGGTCCACGAAGGGCATTTCGCCGGCCTTGTCGATCTCGACGCACTGGCACAGGGCGATCCGCTCGAAGCGATCGGCCGGATCAAGGCAAGCTGGTACGGTACTCATCATGGCGAGGTCTATTCGAAAGCCGTAATGGACGCGCTCGGTTTGCCCGAACCGCAAAGGCGTATCGTGACCATGTACGCACTGCTTAACCGCATTTTCTGGACGCTGGAGAACGGAGTTCAGTTCAATCGAAATACAAGTACGCAAGTAGATCGCGACCGCGAGGCAAAGGACAAGCTCGCCGTGTCGCAGCTGTACAACGAGCTCTACGGAGAGCCGCTGGTACCCGTCACAGCCGAACCGCCAGAAGTTGTTCAACCTAGAGACGAGCGTATCGAAGCGGTCCAGGTCGAGGATCGGGCGCCTGTCGCGATCGAAGAGATATCGATAGCTGCGGTCAGTGAGCCTTCGCCGCGGCTGGAGGTGGTCACGGCGGACGAAATTCCAGCCGTCGTCGAAGCACCGATTGAGAAGCCAAAGCCCGTTCGGAGACGCAAGACGGTTGCTGAACCGATCGTCGAACCGCCGCTGCCCGAACCCGCGACGGAGCCTGAAATTACGACGCCAGCTTCTGAGATCGCAGCTGAACATGTTCCGCCGGCCGAAGAAGCTGAAGAAGTATTTATTGAACCGGTACGTGAGATCGAGGTTCCGCCGCCAGCCGTAATTTCCCAGACACCCGTCGAGGTTGTGCGGCCGCGGCCCGATGCTTCGATCTCGCGAGCAGTGCTTGAAGCAAGTGGGATATCGAAGACATATGTAAGCGACGGCATAGGCTTTAACGCCCTGTCGAACGTTGATCTGCGGATACAAAAGGGTGACTGTC
This sequence comes from uncultured Chloracidobacterium sp., assembly GCA_964410495.1. Lineage (GTDB taxonomy): Bacteria > Acidobacteriota > Blastocatellia > Pyrinomonadales > Pyrinomonadaceae > OLB17. The sequence continues at coordinate 78,447 of CAYPGP010000010.1, read as the reverse complement.
TGGCGATCGTCGGAAAATCCGGAAGCGGAAAATCGACGCTGATGCATCTGCTGGCGTGTCTTGATGCTCCGACGGAAGGCTATGTTTACGTCGATGGCGAGGACACATCAACGATGTCGGAGCCGGAGAAAAACCAGCTGCGGAATGAGAAGTTCGGCTTTGTCTTTCAGCAATTCTTCTTGAACGGCCGCGATACGGTCTTCGAGAACGTTGTGCTTCCGTTGCGGATCCGCGGAGCGTCTGAATTTGAGATGGGCGAGGCAGCCGAAGCGGCTCTCTCGGCCGTCGGTTTGAGCGATAAATCGGATAAAAAGGCGAAGGACCTCTCCGGCGGAGAAAAGCAACGTGTCTGTATCGCCCGGGCACTCGTCGGCAACCCGCAGGTAATTTTTGCCGACGAGCCGACAGGAAACCTAGACTCGAACACGGGTGAAGCGGTCGAGAAGATGCTGTTCGACCTAAATCGCGACAAGGGGATCACACTCGTGATCGTCACGCACGACGGTGACCTTGCCCGGCGGTGCGAACGGATCATCGAAATGAAAGACGGCCACATTATCAGCGAGCGACGCGGGGAGGATTTTCGACGATGAAGTTCCTGGACCTTCTCAAGATCGCCAACCGCAACCTTTTCCGCAATAAACTGCGAACGCTGCTGACCGTCGCGGCCATATTTATCGGATCGTTCACGCTGACAATGACCAACGGAATCGGCGACGGGCTCCGGAGTTATGTGGAAACCCAGGTCAAAAACATCGAAGGCGACGCGATAATCTTCGTCGGCCGAAAGGTCGAAGAGCCGGAAGAAAACCGCCGCCGCGATGCTCCGCGTGAATATAAGGAAGAAAGCTCCGCATCGCCTACGGCTGAGATCGATCCGACATCGAGATCGGCGACGCTCGAGCAAATGCAAAACGCCGCCCGCGATATTTCGGAGATAAAGTCGATCACGCCGAGTTACTTTATGAGTGCGGACTACATCACTCTCGACGGCGTAAAGAAATATCAGGCCGATCTCGCAATGATGTCTCAAGGTCTGCGGCAAAAGACCGAGGTCGGAAAGACCATCGACGGCGATAGCCAGATCGTCATCCCGCTCGGCCTCGCACGTGAGCTCGAACCCGAGAAACTCGAAAATCTGCTCGGTAAGTATGCGACCGTCGGCTACAAAGGGTTCGATCGGATCCCGCGAACACTAAATCTGAGGATAGTCGGAGTCGCGACCAAAGGGTTCATGACGCTCGAAAGCTCATTCGTCGACGCGCGGACGGCATCGCTGATCTTCAACGATCAGAATGATCCGACCAAGCCGGCCAAATTTGTGAGCTTTACGGTTCAACTGACGTCGAGCGATGAGACGAAGATCGATGCGGTAAAGAAGAAATTGGAAGAAAAGGGATTTGTTGCATCAACGATCGCGGACCGGCAAAAGCGGACCTATGACGCGATAGGTATCTTTAAGGTCGGAATGGGCCTTGTGGCGGGGATAGCTCTTCTGGCCGCGTCCTTTGGCATTATCAACACGCTTGTGATTGCCGTGATGGAACGAACCAAGGAGATCGGCCTGCAAAAAGCTCTCGGCATGGGTCGCGGAAAGATATTTGCGATATTCTCGCTCGAATCTATTCTGATTGGCTTTTGGGGAGCCATTCTCGGCACAATTGTCGGGATCGTGGTCGGGTTGATAGCGAACCAGGTACTTTTCAGTATGTATTCCGAATCTTTCGAGGGCTACTCGCTATTTGTCTTCACCATTCCATCTATCCTGATGGTCATAGTGCTGGTTTGTACAATAGCATTCCTGGCCGGCGTTCTGCCAGCGATCAGGGCGAGCCGTTTGAACCCGATCGAATCGCTGCGGTACGAATAGCTATTTGGCCAAAGGAACGATGCGCGAGGCTAGGATCTTTGCATCCCTCGTCAAAAGCGGAACATTCTCTACCAAACTCGTCGCGGCGATGATCTCATCCGCAGGGTCCGAGGAGAAATCCAGCTTTGTGCTCTGACGAGCTATCTTCATCGATATCGGTATCACGGTCAATCTGGCTAACGCCTTTCGAAACGACAGGCTTTCAAGGTCCATGCGCAGCCTTCCCAGCTGCACGAGCTTAGCAAGTTCCCAAAGTACGATGTCCGAAATGGCTAGCTCCTGATCCAATACCAGTTGTTCTTCGCGCAATTTGAGATCGCCGGCCAGCAAAGCAACCAGAATATGAGTGTCAAGATTCAGCATTCCATTTGATCCCAGTCGAATAAATGTCTTCCACAACAGCGATCTCACCTTTCATACTACCGATAAGGCTCGAATTGTCGTTTTCGTGATAAGGAAGAACTTTTGCAACAGGCTTGCCCCTCTTTTCTACGATAATTCCATCAGACTCCAGATCATCAAATATCTGCAGGCACTTGGCTTTGAACTCAGTGACAGTTATTGTCCGGATATTAACTTTCATACTCGAAATGGTAGCATAATGACCAGTCACATGACCAGTCATATATTTCTGCTTGTTTTTAAGCCGCGATATAGATAATGTACCTGACACGAGGATCTCAATATATGAAAAAATACTGGCTATCGTTTGCCATCTTACTTGCGTCGGTCACTTACACCGCCGGCCAGAATGCTCCGGATGCGGCGGAATTGACGCGGATGCTAAACGAATTCCTGGTCGGAGCCGGGAAGAATGACGCTGCTGTCCATGACCGATTTTGGGCAGAGGACCTTATTTATACTCGCTCCGCCGGCGCGCGGATCGATAAGGCCGAATTGATGAGAGGCGTGCGTTCCGCTCCGGCTGCAAAGCCGGGCGACCCGGTTTCCGTTTACACTGCCGAAGAGATCAAGATCCAGCAATACGGCAACGCGGCCGTCGTGGCGTTTCGCCTCGTGGGCACCACAACCAGATCGGATGGCACGAAAACCGTCGGCAATAACTTAAATACCGGAACGTTCATAAAACGCGGCGGCAAATGGCAGGTCGTAGCATGGCAGTCGACCGTTGTTCCAAAACCTCCGGAACCAAAAGCAGCCTCCGAAGTAAAGCCGGAGACCGCCAAAGCCACACTCGTCAGCACTGCGGCGAAACCTGCTACAACGAGCCGAACCTATCAAAAAGGCCCGCGTGGCGGCTGCTACTACCTCAACTCCGGCGGCAACAAGGTTTACGTCGACAAATCTTTTTGCGGTTGATGGAGATTTTCTTGCAAGTTCTCTAAGCGGCTACGTTCTAATCGGCGCAGTGTTGGATCTCGAACGGCAAATCGCCTCGTTCTTTGTGGCGTTTTGCGGAAAGACGTTCGTTTTCCATCCGGCTGTGAACCATTTCCGGCGAACTATATGTTCGCGCAGCTTTCATGCGGCCTCACGAAGCCGCGTTAGGAGAAATACAATGAGAAAATTGATGTTAACCACCGCCCTTGCAACAGCAACGGCCATATTCGCCGCGTGTGAAACCAAACCCGAAACCCCGAACAAGCCGCCTGCGAGCCCGGTTCCTGCCGCAAGCCCGGTGACAGCAGCTTCGCCAGTTGCATCACCATCGCCGACCGGGTCGCCGGCAAAGCCAACGGGATCGCCGGTTCAGAAGATCGATAACACCAATATGAAAAAGGAGACGGCACCTCCGCCGGCTTCTACACCTAAATAGCCAGTTGTCATGCTTGGCAAAAGCAGGTCCGCTCAGGCGGGCCTGCTTTTTTGCGCTCTTTTTCCGAACTTTTCGCGATCTGCGCTCGTTTGCCTTCATGACTCATTCGTCATTATTTGGAGGGAATTATGAAAAAGATAGGATTATTGATCTTCGGTGCGGCACTCATCATGGGTGTAGTTGTAGCGAATATCTTCTCGTTTGGAACGCCTTCGTCGCAGGGTATCTTCTCCTTCTCGTTTAATTTTAAGGGTGTTAAAGGCTCCGGCCAGACGGCGACGGAAGCCCGCGATGTAAGGGATTTCAAGGGCGTCGACGTTGGCAGCGTCTTTAAGGTCGAAGTTACCGCCCAGGCCGACTATGCGGTCGAGATCGAGGGTGATGATAACCTGCTTCAGTACGTTAAGACCGAGGTTCGCGGCGGTACGCTGCACATCAAGACCACGCGAAAGATCAAACCGACCTCGCCCATCCGCGTACGCGTTTCGGCACCGGCGATCGATAACCTTGATATTTCCGGAGCCGCTGAGGTAACTGTTAATAACGTGAGAAGTGAAAAACTGACGGTCGATTCGTCGGGAGCGTCGAAGATCTACATCAACGGCGATGCCGCTAAGCTGAATGCGGATGTAAGCGGAGCGACCAAGATCGATGCGGAAAAACTGAATGTCGTCGACGCGAATATCGATGCGAGCGGTGCGAGTTCCGTTACCGTCAACGTTTCGGGAACGCTTAACGGTGATGCATCGGGAGCCAGCCGTATTATCTATACGGGTGCTCCGACATCTGTTAAGAAGGACACAAGCGGGGCCGGGAGCGTTTCGCAGAAGTAGGTCTAAGTCTCGATAGCGTTCGTTTCTAATCCTATACATCGACCGCTAGAGGTTCGGCCGACTATTAGAATTCGTATCCTTATGCGGCCGATCCGATAGACTTTAAGATCGGTCAAAGATTCCTCGATCAGCTCCTGCAGGTCGAGGAATTTTTTTGCTCTCATGGTCTCGCGTTCGCCGTGCCAATCTCGTCGGCGGGTTAACCGCTCGAAGAATCTCCCAAAATCGACCTCCTCGATCTCAGTCTTATTCTCGATATCGTGTAGGATATTTTCATCGCTGTCACACTCAAAAACCGTGAAAGGGGCGTCGATCTCGCTGATATAAACGAGCCCGGCAGTAGCCGTTTTCAACCGCTCTGCGACCTGCGATAATTTTTTCTCGGATCCGGCGAAATTTTTTTTATTTTTTTCGCTTTTTTTTGTCATTTTTTGATCGAAAATGGGTCGGATTCCTTAGTCTAACACATGCGAATTTTGCCCCGAATTGTTGCGATATAAGGAAGTTAAATTGGTGTTAAAACCTTAAAAAAAACCTGTGGATTTCGGTTTGCGCATGCCCCTCTTTCATGTTAGTCTGTTACCCGTTTCCAAATAATAGAAACGCCGTAAGTTGTTGAAAATAAAAGAGTTAATGCGTTGTATTAAAGTTTATGCGCTTTAATTTTTTAGCTGTGGATAAATTGTTAATAACCTAAGCGGCGATTCAGACAATCGGGGACGGAAACCACCAGAACAAAACGACTTTTAGTCATTCGGCGAATGAGGAAATTTTATCGCCGGCGTCGGCTTGCCGACATTGAATTTAAGAACCTTGAAGGGCCATCGCTTTAAGCACCTTCGTACCACTAAATTGAAAGATATTTCTACAAATGTAGCTGTTTGGAATGACGTTTTGGGCCTTATCGAACCCCGGCTCAGCGGCGATGTGTTTAAGACCTGGTTTAAGCCGGTCGAATGTGAACGTTTTGAGGACTCCGGGCGAAAGATCACGCTTCGTGCCGGCCATGTAGTGAAGGATTGGGTGTCGATGTATTACACCGACATGATCCAAAGCTGTCTCGAGGAATTAGGCCACCAGGAATTTTCGATCGAATGGTCGATAGATCCGGACCAGCCTGTTCCAGAAGTGATGGAAGAAGATGCGGATTTCTTCTTTTCGCCAAAACGCACGGCTGGTCAGATGCCAATAAGCAAATATTCGCCGGGACAGATCCTGGATATCGAACCGATAGACGACGGTTTGAACCCTAAATATACATTCGAGAAATTTGTCGTCGGCTCATGCAACCAGTTTGCTCACGCCGCTGCGAAGGCTACGGCTGAAACTCCTGGAACGACTTATAATCCATTATTCCTTTATGGCGGTGTCGGGCTCGGTAAAACGCATCTGATGCACGCGATCGGCCATTTTATAAAGGCCCGCAGCCCGCACATGCGCGTCGCCTACGTTACCTCCGAGCGTTTTATGAACGAGCTGATCAATGCGATCAGATTTAACAAAACGACCTCGTTTCGCGACAAATACCGCTCGATCGACGTCCTGCTGATGGACGATGTCCAGTTCATGGCCGGCAAGGAGCGAACGCAGGAAGAGTTCTTCCATACATTTAATACGCTGCACAACGGCCAGAAACAGATCGTCGTATCCAGCGATTGCCCGCCGCGTGAGATACCGACGCTTGAGGAACGGCTGCATTCGCGTTTTGAATGGGGATTGATAGCCGACCTCGAACCGCCCGATCTCGAGACAAAGGTCGCGATCCTCAAAAGGAAAGCCGATATGGACGGCATTCGGCTGGATGACGATATCGCCGTTTATGTCGCGAGCAAGGTCAAGAGCAACGTACGCGAGCTCGAAGGCTCGCTGGTTCGTCTGGTGGCGATATCGTCGATGAAGGGCGTTCCGATATCGAAGACGCTGGCCCAGGAATCGATGAAAAGCATCCTCGCGGCTGAGCGGCCGGCCGGGCTCACGATCGAGCATATAACGCGGACCGTGGCTGAGCATTTCAAGATGTCAGCGGACGATATCAAGGCTAAAAGCAATTCGCGTAGCATTGCAATGCCGCGGCAGGTTGCCATGTATCTGTGCAAAAGATTGACGCGCCACAGCTTTCCCGAGATCGGAAAAGCCTTTGGCGGAAAGCATCACACGACTGTAATGCACTCGGTCGAGAAGATCGAAAAACTGCAGAAGGAAGATCGTATTTTCCACAAGCAGATAAACGAGCTAATTGATAATCTTTGCAGCTAGTTAACGGATTTTTATCATGTTGGCTCCGGCGCCGGTTTCCACATGAAATTCTACTTGAATGGATCGTGTAAACCGTTTAGTTACAGATATTTGGCAATTGATTTTCCACTTTTCCAGCGCCGATGGTACGGAATGAATGTGGAATGCGGTGGAAAAAACATGTTGAGCATCTCTGTCCACAGATGAGTTAAGTTTTCCACAGGTTTTCCACAATACTATGTGGAAGGAAAAACGATTGTAAAATAAGGGCTTAGGCGGCTTTTTAACATTTCCACAAGGGCCTAATTCTTATTACTAAGATCTAATTAAGATTTATCTCTTATTAGCTTTAGAAAATGGCGCAGTGAATCGCGGATGAAATATAATTAGGTTAGGAGAGTTTGAAGTAAAATGGAATTCAAAATAAAGCAGAGCGTACTGAAGGAAGAATTGGGCTACATCCAGGGCGTCGTCGAACGCAAGACGACCATTCCCGTGTTGTCGAACATTTTGATCGAATCACTGGGCGAAGGTGAGATACGCATCGTCGGGACCGACCTGGATTGCACGATCCGCTGCGATGCCGAAGCCGAGATCATTCAGGCCGGGGCGATCTGCATTCAGGCACGGAAGCTGTTCGACATCGTGCGAGCTCTCGAGAGCGGCGATGTTCATTTCAAAAAAGAGGACAACGAGTGGGTGACGATGAAATCGAGCCGGGCGAGCTATCGTCTGGCCGGTGTCAGCCGCGATCAGTTCCCTGAGATCCCGCAGTTCAAATCGACGCCCCTCAAACTCGCGGCCGATACGTTCGCCTACTTCATCCGCAACACGGCATTCTCCATCACGAACGAACAGTCGCGATTTACGCTCTCCGGTGCCAAGTTCGTTATCGGCGACGGTTCCGCCAAGATGGTCACGACCGACGGCCACCGCTTGGCCTATGTCGAGCGGGCGATCGACGACAAGGAAGCCGTCATGGATACGCTGATCCCGAAAAAAGCCCTGCTTGAGCTGATCAAGATCAGCCGCGGCGTTGGTGAAGTTTCGTTCGGCGAGGACCCGAACCACATCTACTTCGAGACCGAAGGCCGCCTGCTCATCACCCGCAAGCTCTCAGGCCAGTTCCCGAACTACGAGATGGTCATGCCGAAGGACAATGATAAATCGGCGACGTTCGACCTCGAAGAAATGCGAAACGCCGTCCGCCGCATGTCGCTGATCGCCGACGACCGCAACCGCTCGATCCGCCTTGCCATCCGGGAAGGTGAGATCGAAGTTTCCGCACAATCCGCCGAAGAAGGCGAAGGGACGGAGATCGTCCAGGCCGATTATTCAGGCGAAGAGGTTCAGCTAGGCTTCAACTGGCAATACCTGCTCGAATTTCTAACCAACGCCGCGACCGGCGATGTTGCTCTGGTAGGTGACGCTCCGGAAACGGTCAGCTCGGACGACAACGGTTCAGGAGCAGCCACCGCCCCGGCTCGCGAAACCAAAGCTCCGCTGCGGATAACATTCGAATTCAAGGATCCAAACGCCCAGACCCAAATGTCGATCGCCGGCGAAACTACTTATGACTATAAATATATCGTTATGCCGCTGAGGATATGATGATTCGTTTAGATTGATGTGCTTTTTCTTAAAATTACGTCAGAATTAAGAAAAAAAAGCCCGCGTAGTGCTGGCTTTTTCATTTTGTGGGAAATGTGATCCTAGAAATTACGGCTGTAAGACAGGCCTTTGGTGTTCTCTTTAAGATATGCATTGCTGCCGACTTGTCCTTTCCCGATCGACCTTAAGCCTTCGGCCGCCTGGTCGCGTGAAGCTGCCAGTAAAGTACGCGTCTTTTGATCCTGGACGAGCGTTGAATTTGCGAGTTCAACGACGCGGTTAGTAATGTCGAATTGGCTGACGTTCTCACCCGCGGCCTCGAGATTGCCGCGGAGTTCGCTGATCTGGCGGTGATAGGTTTCGAGACGTTTTCCTATTGCGGCCCGTTCCGAAACGATGTCCCAGATCTTCAGGAACTTTCCTTCCTGGGCGGCAGCCGTTTCCTCGCGGGCTAGGACGAGAAGCTGTTCGAGGTCGCTGCACTGTGCACCGAGCAGCTCGATGAGCGAATCTGAATTTTCCTTTACCTTCTCTGTCGTTGCCATAACGAATCCCCGGAAAAGTTAACCAACCATTGCAAAACCACTCGACTCCGTCATTTGCTGCGGAGCGGCGCCGGCATTTACCTGCCAGGCGTCACGCACCGGAATAAGCAGTTGCCCTGCCTGACGCATCATCGACGGATCGGTTTTCGCACTTGCTTTTAGAACCATTGCGGTTATCGCACGGTAAAGATTATCGAGATTAACTGCGACTTCCTGTCCTTTGTCGAAATCAAGTATCGACTGCAGATAGCTCAGAATGTCGAGAGCTCGTCGCGAGTGTTCACCCTTTGCGACAAAATCACCGGCTTCGATATCGAGCGCCGTTAGATTTAGAAACTTGATCGCTCCGTCGTAGAGCATGACGATCTGCCGGATCGGGTCCGTTTCCGTGTTGGCCATGCGGCCGTAGCTGGCGATCGCTTTCGGTTTTGCGTACATGATGTTTTTGCGTCGAACTCGTTTTACTTATCGGACGGAGGTGTTATTTCTTGAGAGGATTTATTCGTTATTCGAAGGCTGGAGCGATTTCACGACGTTGGAAAGAGCGTTTCCCTGGCCGTTCAACTGATTGATCGCCGCATCGGCGATCGAGAATTGACGCGTCAGCGACTCACGAAGGCGTGTGAGAGACGCAAGGCGTTCTGAGATCCTAGTGTTTAAGGTCTTGACCGAAGATTGATAGCCGTTTATCGCCGTTTGAACGCTGCCGGTAATGCTGTCGCTTAGGCCTTTTGCGACAGTGGTGAACGATTCGAAAAGCCCTTCTTGTCCATCGGTTGCTCCGTAGAGAAACGCTTTTACATCATCGGGATTTGTCTTTAACTTCTCGTTAAACACCGCGGAGTCGAATGATAGGGTACCGCTTTCCGTCTTGGTGATGCCGATGTCGGTCAGTGATGTAAAGTCGCCGCCGTTGCTGAGCGAGAGAGCGTTTGTTGCTTCGCGGAGCTGTCGCTGGATATTTCTCAGCGTAGAATCACCGGCGAGGATACCGGTCGGGCGATTCTGCGAGTCCTTCTTGTACTGGCTGCCGATCGCGTCCTGGATCGCATTGTAAGCGTTAACAAAACCGCGGATCTTGTTCTCGATGTCGGCCGACTGCGTAACGCCAAGCGTCGTTGTTCCGGCCTTTTTCAGAGTGAACGTGACGCCGGCGATAGCGTCGGCAACGGTATTTGTTGACCGCGTGATCGCAAGGCCGTTGATCGTTAGCGAAGCGTCCAGTTTTGCGAAATCGCCGTCAGGAGGATTTAGCGATCTGACGTTCAGGTCGGTCAGCGTTCCGGTCGATGTGTTTTCGACCAGTTCGACACGGCCGCTGGCTCCGCTGTCGGCCGAATTTAGGACGAGCTGGTTTCCGGTTCCGTCGCCCGTTACGTCAACGATGCTCGCAGTCACGTCGGCTCCCGCCGCGTTTATCGCGTCGCGAAGGCCTTCAAGTGTATTGTTGTTCGAATCTATCGTGATCGCGGTACCGGTCGCGGCACCGCCTTTTCGGAGTTCAAATGTCGCGGATGTGGCACCGCCAAACAGAACAGGAGCAGTTTTAGACGCGTATGAACGGGAAGCCTGAGCGAGATTTGTCGCGAGCCGGGTTATTGTAACGTCGTAGCTGCCAAGATTAGCAGCAGATGTTGCGGATCCGGTGAGGATCGTTGCGTCGCCCGTTGTCGTGCCGCGTCCGGTTCCGAGATCACGACTGGTCAGTGCCTCGGACGCAGACGTCAGAGCAGCCAGTGCCGTATTGAGCTGCTTAAGTGCGTCAATACGGCCGTTAAAATCACTGACTCGCGACTGAAGCTGCGTGACGGGTCGAGTCCGTTGGTCGAGGATCGCATCCCGAATGACGTTGAAGTCGATGCCGCTTCCGAGTCCGCTAAAGGTTGTTGTTGCCATGGTTGCTTATCTCTCGACGTCTATGAATACGCCCTGCAGCTTCATAAAATTTGCCGCCAGGCTCAATGAAACTTCCGTCGGAAACTGTCGGATCGCATCGCCGGTCTTGTCGTCGATCATCTGAACGACCAGATGATTTGTCGTGTCATCACGGCTGAATTTTAGCGATATCCCGTGGCGGGCGAGTTCGGTCCGCAATTCAGCGATCTCGCTTCGCTCCGCCTTGACTTCGATCTTTGCCTCTTGTGGCTGAGGTTCTGCCTTTACTGCCGCTCTGCTTGTAACGTCCTGGTTAGCCGGAACGTCAGCGGCGAAGTTAACTGTGCTTACCTGCATTGCCTTGCCTCCTTATGGTCAGGGGCCAAAAAAAGTCCGCGGACGAAGAATGTTCAATAACTTCGGCCGCGGACATCCAGCACATCACCTCTCAAGATATATCAATGGAAGCCAGGTGAGAGGCTCGCTTCCAAGGTCAATTATCTGAGCAGTGAGAGAAGTGCCTGGCTCGACTGGTTGGCCTGAGCGAGGGCGGCGACGCCGGCCTGCTGCAGGGTGCTCAACCGAGCAAGGTTCGAAGCTTCGACAGCGATATCAGCGTCGCGGATCGAAGATTCTGCTGCCTGGAAGTTAACGATCTGCGTCGAAGCAAGATCGATAGCCTGTTCCAGGTTGTTCTGTCCGGCACCGACTTTACCCTGAACGTCGCCCAGGGTAGCGATAGCGGCCTTGATCGCATCAAGTGCTGCCTTGGCTCCATCTTCGCCGCCGGTCAGCACACCAGCGGTTGCCGGAGTTGCGGTCTGCAGAACGTCGAGATTGTTCGTTGCGTTAGCCGCACCCGCCGAGCTCGAAAGCGCAACGTTGAAAGAGTTCATCGAAACGAATCTAACTTCTGATCCGGCCAGGTTTGTCCTTACGGCGTATACACCGGCAGCTCGCAGGGTCGAGTCGTTATTTACCGCGTCAACAATCGTATCGGCATTTGCCAGCGAAACCGCAGCGAATGTGGCGAAGCTGACATCATATGCGTCGTTCGCGACACCTATCTGCTCGCCAGTGAAGCTGATTGTCTGGGTTGAGCCGGCAGTACCCGCTGAGATCGTCTTGGTTACTGAGTTAGCAGCGCCTGTGATGGCAACATCACCGGCCGCCGCCGCAACACCGATCTGACCGGCTGCGCTGGCCTGACTCGATGAAACATCAAAATAGCCAGCCGACGAAAGTACCAGCTGGTTGCTCGAGTTCAAGGTAGCCTGGATTCCGGCACTCTGAATGTTCGAATCATTGTTGATCGTATCGAGCACGTTCGAAGCTGACGCTCCGGCCGAGATCGAAACAGAAAACATTTCCAACTCACCGCTAGATCCGACAGTCTGGAAGGTCAGGGTCTCGGCAGCGGTCAACCCGGCTGAAATATCCTGAGCACCTGTAACGTTGCCGGTTCCGGTTCCGATGTTGAGGTTGTTAAGGTTAAGGCCAGTCTTATCGACACGGCTGCTCGAAAGGTCAATGGCAACGCTGTTTCCAGCCGCCGTTGCATTTGCTCCGCCACCGATAAAGACGTTGATCGCTTTGTTAAAGCGGCCTTCGTCGGTTCCCGCGGCTCCGCCGAGGCCGACGTTCTCAGCCTGACGAGAAATTTCCGCAAAAACCTTGTCAAGCTCAGCCTGCAGCGTGTTGCGGTTACCCGAGAAAGTTCCCGAAGCCGACTGCGAAGCCAACGAAGCGGCACGATCGAGAAGGTTCGAGATCGTGTTCAAACCGCCGTCGATGATCTGAAGGGTTGAAAGACCGTCGTTCGCGTTACGAACGCCCTGGGTTAGAACCGCGCTGTCGCTGCGGAACTGGTTTGCGATAGCAAGACCAGCAGCGTCATCGCCCGATTTGTTGATGCGAAGACCCGACGAAAGACGCTGAAGCGTCTTGTTCAGGCTGTTGTTGGTGTTCGAAAGGCGAAACTGTGAGCCAGACGAAGCGACGTTATTTACAAGTGAAAAATTAGCCATTGTTTAGTGTTCCTCCGTGAACATTGCTGACCGCCGCATCCGTGCATTGGCCAAGGGGTGTTTTTATTTGGGACTAAGATTGAACCGCCGTGATTTGCGGTTCGCACATAGCCTTATCGGAAGAATTTCTGCTTACTTTAGCTCCTCACTGTAAATAATTTAAAAATGTTTAACGCCCAATGATCACGACGTCGACCCGCCGGTTTTGCGCTCGGCCTTCCGGCGTTGCGTTATCCGCAACGGGTTGAAATCCTGCGTATCCCGCGGCAGAAAGCCGTTCGGGTGCTATCCCTTTCTCAGTCAAACGAACGAGAACCGACGCGGCCCTCGCGGTAGAAAGCTCCCAATTTGATGGGAATTTTGCATTCGAGATCGGCGTCGAATCGGTATGTCCTTCGATACGGATGTTTGCCCCGGTTGATTTGACGCTTTCGGCAATCGTGTTGATGACCGCATCAGCCTGCGTGTCGATCACCGCTTCACCCGGTGCGAAAAATCCAGCTTCGGATAATGAAATGACAAGTCCATCCTTCGTATGACGCATCTTGGTCTTCTGCATCAGCAGCGGATTGCCCATCAGGCCTTCTTCGGCCCTTTCGCGTTCGCTTTTTTCACCATCGCTGGCTGGTAAAACGCCGCTGCCGCCGGTCGCGACGTTAGAAAATCCTGCGGCGATCTGCTTTGCCCGCTCATGGTCGCTAGCCGCGTAAAGGACAATAAACAACGCCAAAAGAAGCGTCACAAGATCGGCATACGAGATCAGCCAACGATCGCGATGGCGATCTTCCGCCGATTGGAATGTGCGTCGTACGTAGCTCATTTTGGCAGGTTGAATTGGTTCATGATCGCCTGCGGCGTTTCGTTCGAACCGAGCGAAAGCAGGACCGAAACGAGTTCCTCGCGACGCTTCATTCTCGACTCGTGCCGCTCGCGAAGTCGTGCAGCGAGCGGGAAGAATATCAGGTTCGCAAGGCTCAGGCCGTAGATGGTCGCGACAAAAGCGGTCGCAATACCGACTCCGAGAGCTTCGGGCCGATCCAGGACTCGGAGAACGCTGATCAATCCGAGAACGGCACCAAGAATTCCGAAAGTCGGAGCAAAACCGCCCGCGGCCTCGAGCGTTGCCGAATCGTGCATTCCTTCGTCGTATTCGAGGGCGAGCCGGCGTTTCAACACTTCATCGACCTGGTCACGTTTCACGCGGTCGGCGATCAGGATCAGGCCTTGAGCGACAAGCACGTCACCGCAAGCGTGGGCATGGTCTTCGTACGCCTTAACGCCGTTCTTATGGGCCGAGCGAGATAGCCAGGCGAGCTTTGCGATCTCGATATTGTGCTGCGTGTCCTCTTCGTCCCGCAGCCGGAGACGCCAGACGGCTCGGATAGCACTCGCGATCCCGCCAAATCCGCGACGGACGATCACCGCACCGAGCGTTCCGCCCATAACGATCAACGCCGCAGAAGGATGCCAGAGAACCCCGATACTGAGATCTTCATATAGAGCCCCGCCTACGATCGCGACCGCACCGACCGCAATACCTAACCAAATCGTCCAATCAAATCGTTTCATGATCTAACTCTTCTTTCTCCGCGTCTCCATCGAGACTCCGAGATTAAGAAACAACTTCTTTTTGTTTTGTTCGGACCAGCTCCGCAAGCCCTTCAAGAGCTGAGAAATCGTCTTCCACCACCTCAGCTGATCGGTTCGCGTCCTGTATTTCAACAAACACCTCGTGCCGATGGACCGAAGTCTCGCTCGGGGCCGAGATACCGAGCCTGACGCCCTCGCCGCTGACGGAAAGCACGTCGACAACCACTTCGTTGCCGATCACGATCTTTTGTCCTGTCCGTCTCGATAGCACCAGCATGATCTCAGTCCTGTATCACCGACTCCGCAAATTGATAGTTAGTGTCGCTCAAGATGACCTGAGCTCCTTTCTGGGTATCGCGGTTAATAACCAGCGGAGCTCGAAGATTAACGGTCGTTTTCGCCCAGTCCGATGAGATCTTTACGATCGCGAGCGTCTGTAAACCAGCCGAAGCCTCATCGTTCGAAAACGGTTCGTAGGCCGCAAATATCGCGTTCGGATCGACGACTATGAAACGGTTCTTCTCGTTCTCAATGGAAGCAAGCCAGCAAAACGGCTCAAACTCGGCCATCGGAACGAGAACGGCCCGCCGCATGTCCGGCATACCGATAAGGCCTTCCGCGAAGGTGATCACCTGATCGTCTTCGTAGGGAACCTGATTTCCTTTGATCGTGATGGTAGACATATCAAAATACTTTAATGACAACACGGCCCGCCGCGGGTTCCTGTCGCCCTAGGCTTTAATGCTTGTCGCGGTTGGCGACAGGAAAAACCTTGCCTCTAACCCAAAAAATCAAAAAGCGTCCTTCTGCTTCGGGCGGCGAGTTGAAGCGTCGCTTCGAGCGCTCGTTCTGCATCTGCTACTCCTATCGCCGCCTCGGCGAAATCGACACCTTCGATCTCATTCGCGCGTTCGTCCAGGTTCAGGAAATTCTGTGCGAGCGTGTCGCGGGCGATCTCGGCGGCATTCATGTTTGCACCGATCAAAGCCCGGGCCGTGTTGGCAAGCCCGGCGTAAACGGAAAGCCTTGAATTCGCAGCGTCGAGATTGGCTCGGTCGACGACCGGATCACCTGTGCCGCGGAGCGCCGTCACCGCGGCATCGATGTCTTCGAATATCGTCGCGGTCGCGTCGCTGAAAATCGTGTCGGCGGTCACGCCGACTGGGATCGCTCCGGATCCCGGCTCTATCTGAATGTACTGTGCGGCCGTCGGCAAAGCGGACGGAACGCCCGTGGTCGGGTCGAACGGCGGTTCGGTCTGACGAATGCCGCCGAAAAGGTACTCGCCGTTGTTCGAGAAATTCGCTGCGTTAAGGATCCTTGAGCGAAGCACTTCTATCTCAGTGGCGAGAGCGTTCTTCGCCGCTTGGGTCGACGTATCGCTCAAGCCTTGTGTCACCAAAACACGAACCCGGTCCAGTACGCTTTGGTAGCTGTTCAGGGCATCGTCGGCGGCTACGAGCTTTTGATTTGCCGTTTGAGCGTTTCGTTCGAACTGTTCGATCTCAGCCTGCGACGTCCGTAGGCTGAGCACAATTTCCATACCCGACGGATCGTCCGAAGCTCGGTTGATACGCTTGCCGGTGGCTAGCTGTTCCTGCAGCATACTAAGCCGCATCCGCTGGCTATTTATGCGGCTCGCGGTGCCTGAGGCTGAACTTGCGTCTGATACTCTGAAATTCATTTTCTATCCTTATCCCGCGAGTGAAAGAATCGTCTGCGTCATCTCGTCGGCGATCCTTATAAACCGCGACGCGGCTTCGAAGGCCTTTTGATACTGCAAAAGATTGATCGCCTCTTCGTCGAGCGAAACGCCCGATATCGAATCACGCTGTGCCGTTGCCTGGGCTAAGATCGCGGCCTGTGTCTGCAAGGCGTTGTCAGCTGACGCAATGCGTTCGCCCGCATCCGAGATCATCGAGCTGAAGATCGAGCTGAACGAACCAGTCCGCGTTCCCGCGGTCGAGCTTTGATCCGTAAGGAGATTCGCGATCTCGCCCGCAACCGTTCCGGTTTGGCCCGGCTGCGTTACCGGGGAAGCTACGACCAGCCTCGGATCGCCGAGTATCGAGGCGTTCACCGAAATATTAGCTGCGGTCACCGCGGGAGTGTCGTTAAAGAAATTTACGCCCGGATTACCGTCGAGATCGGTTCCCGATGTGTGAAGCGTATTGACGCGTTCGACGACCGATGCGGCGAGGCTGTCGAGGTCGTCGATCTGTTTGGTGACTTCGGTTATCGCGTTCTTCAGGCCCGCGATCGCTCCTTCGGAGAAAACAGCCGGTTCGCCATCAAGCGTAATTTCAGCAAGGCCGAGCGGAGGAGTGTCGTTGATCTCGAGATCGTAAGCCGTGCCCGCAACTACGAGGGGCCTGCCGTCGGCGATTGTAAGCGTGTAGGTACCGTCTCCATTCTGGGTCGTTCTGGCACCCGTAAGTTCGGCTAGTTTATTGACGGCAACATCGCGTTGATCACGAAAATTTGACGCTTCGGCACCTGCGGCTTCGATCGAACGGATCTTATCGTTCAGCGACGCTATCTGCTGCGAAAGATCGTTCGCCTGATCGACGGTCGAACGCAGCTGAGCGTCCGTCGTCCCGCGAATATCGTCGAGTCGCTGCCGGGTGTTTTGAAATGCATTTGCGAGAGCGGCTCCTCGCTGGCCGGCAAGCGCACGGAGCGGGAGCGAGTTCGGGTTTGCTTCGAGATCGCGAAACGCACCAAAGAATGCATTGATCGAGCTCTGTAACCCACCGCTGGCACTTCCCTGCAAAGCCGTTTCTACCGGAGCGAGTGCGTCGCGTTCGGCGGTCAAACGGCCGGCGATTCCTGTCTCGGTCTGTATCCGCGACTGAATGAACATATCGCGAAACGAATGAACGCCGGCGATCGACACTCCGGTTCCGATGGGGAATCCGTGGATGCTCTGATACGCCGATTCGACCAGTTCCACACGTCGCCGCGAATAGCCGGGCGTGTTGACGTTGGCGATGTTCTGGCCCGTCACCTCGATGCCAAGCTGGTTGGCATTTAGTGCCCTGCGGCCGATCTCGAAAGCTGAAAAGTTGATGCTCATGCTGTCGCTCCCTTGGTGTATTTCAGGACCGGAGCGTTGTAGGTCGTCGGCTGTATGCCGCACATTTGTATAGCCGCCGCGGCGAATGACGAACCGCCCAATGAGAGCGAAGTGGCTCGTCCGGCGACCTTTTCAAAGTTTCTCGCTGCCTCGAGCAGCGTATTGGCTTCCTTTTCAAAATTCTCTCGAGCTGTCGTGTCGAGTCGCGGCAAGTCAGCGAACGTCTCGCGGATCCTGCCAAATTCGGTTAGCGCGGTCGTGATCTCCAGGAGGCGAGCGCGCATGCGGAAAAGCTCTTTCTCGCCGCTGCGTGAAAGCGTCTCGATCGAAGCCGGTTCGCAGCGGGTCAATGCCGCGATAAGTTGTGAGGTTAACGATTGAAGGCTGGTGTAGGCGGCCGACTGTTCGGCCATTAGCCCGGCGATCTTTCGTATCAAATCGTCCTGCATGGTTTTTTACCAGACAAGAGACCGACACGAACACCGCCAGGGGTTGAGGCTGGAAAAACGATGTTCTAGGATCTCTCGTCGTTTAATATTGCGGCGGCGATCTGGTCGCTCGACGGATTATAACCGCCTGTTTCGACGAGTTCGCGTAAAGCGTCGACCCGTGCGGCACGCAC
Organism: uncultured Chloracidobacterium sp.; assembly: GCA_964410495.1. Taxonomy (GTDB): domain Bacteria; phylum Acidobacteriota; class Blastocatellia; order Pyrinomonadales; family Pyrinomonadaceae; genus OLB17. Next base: position 60,386 of record CAYPGP010000010.1, on the reverse strand, counting down.
GTCGGGCATCGCTTTTATCTGATCGACAAGCCGCGTCACTTCAGAAGCACGGCTGGAAATATCCAGCTTGTCCTCGCTGACTTTCGAACGCTTGTCAACCGTTAGACCGGCTTCATTCGCGGCGCCTTTGACGTCGCGCTGAAGCTCAGCCCGTATCGGATCGGGGCCGCTCAGTCTGTTAATGTTTATCTTTCCCATCATCGTATCTCTTGATCAAGAGGTTTCCTCGTAAATACCTTTCGGCATTTTAGCGTAAACCTTTAGTCAAAATACTGAGCGGATTCAAAACTTGCCCGTTCTCCCTGATCTCAAAATGAAGGTGCGGCCCGGTCGACTTGCCGGTCGAACCAGAAAGCGCGACCTCCTGGCCGGCCTTCACCTTGTCTCCTTCCTTTACATTCAACTTATCCAGATGGCCGTAACGCGTCTCTTTACCATCGGCGTGCTGAATCACCAGCAGATTGCCGTAGCCGCCTTTCCAGCCCGCGAAACTCACCGTTCCGTCAGCCGATGCTTCGACCGAAGTTCCCCGCGGAACCGCCAGATCAAGCCCGGCGTGAAACTTTACCGTTCTGTCGATCGGATGTACCCGATTGCCAAAATCGGACGTAAGCCTGCCGGAAACTGGAAACTGATAAGCAAGCGGGCCTTCTTTCGTCGTCAATGCTGCGGGCGTAATGTCATTTATCGGAGCATCCGCGAGCCTCGCCCGAGTTGTGTTGACGATCTTTCCATCGAGGATCAGGTGCCGAAGTGATTCCTCGATCCCGTCACGCCGAGCTTCGTCCTCAAATGTCGAGATCACTTCCGCGTGGTTCGGATCTCCCTTAAACTCAAGACGCTCCAAAAGAGTGTTGCGCTCAGCCCTTCCGACTCCCACCGTTGGCTTCGATTCCTTTATAGATCGCATCGCCGAGGCCGCGTCAGCAAGCCCTTTTACGGGCCCACCTTTTTCGGGTTCGACACCGAACTGCCGCATGATCACGTCGGCGAGGCCGAGTCCACCAGCTTCGGCGATAGTCGTGGCGAGTTGTTCCGAGAAAAGCTGCTTCGCCATGTCTGTGCCGCCGTCGTTGCCAAAAAGCGATTCCTCGCCGTTTTCCGAGTTGTCGTAAGCGGTGCGGTTTAGGATCGATGTGAGTTGGTTGAGAAGCAGCGCTTCGAATTTGATTGCGGCGTCGCGCACTTTTTCGGGCGACGCATTTCTATCGGTCGCCTGATCGAGCAGCTTGAATTGATCTACCGCATTGACGTTCATCTACTGAAGTTCAAGTTCGGCGTTCATGGCTCCGGCCGATTTGATCGCCTGCAAAATGCTGATAATGTCGCGGGCCGAAACGCCGACCGCCCGAAGCCCGCGAACGACTTCGTCCACGGTCGCACCGTCCGGCAGAACCACCGATTCCGGCTTTCGCTCCTTTACGTCCACAGTCGTATTCGGAACGACAAGGGTTTGGGCTCCCGGCGACAGAGGATTGGGCTGCGAAACGTCGTATTCGGTACCGATCTTTACCGTTACTCCGCCCTGCGAAATGGCGACGGAAGCGATCCGAACCTCGCGGCCCATGACGATCGTTCCTGTGCGTTCGTTGATGACGATCTTTGCGATCTTGTCGGGTTTCAGGCTCAGGCTTTCGAGTTCGGCGATGAACGCAACGCGATTGCGTGCATACATGTCGGGAACAATGACCTCAATATTTCGCCCGTCGAGGGCTCGTGACGTACCTGGGCCGAAACGGCGATTTATGACTTGATCGAGCCGATTGGCGGTCGAGAAATCTTCATTGCGCAGCACCATGACGATCGCATTGTTGGGGGCGAGCTCGGTAGGAACTATGCGTTCGACATTCGCCCCATTCGGCACACGGCCGACCGTCGGATGATTGATCTCGACGGAATTCCCGGAGTTTCCGGCCGAAATGCCGCCGATCGATACCGATCCTTGAGCAACGGCGTAAACCTGTCCGTCCAGGCCTTTTAGCGAGGTAAGAATGAGCGTTCCGCCCTGCAAGCTTTTGGCATCGCCAATGGACGAGACTGTCACGTCGATCTTCGAGCCGGGCCGTGCGAAGGCAGGAAGAGTCGCGGTCACCAGCACAGTCGCGACGTTCTCCGGCTTGAGTCCTGCCGAATTTGTCGATATCCCCATTCGCTCGAGCAAATTTTGAAGAGTCTGCCTCGCGTAGATGTTCTGCTGAACGCGATCGCCGGTCCGATTTAATCCGACAACGAGGCCGTAGCCGATCAGCTGGTTCGTACGCACGCCCTCAATATTCGCCAAATCCTTGACGCGAATATCCGGCCCGCCGTCCGGATTCTGACATCCGACGGCAAGAGGCATCATCGCCAAAAGAGTAGCGATGATGCTTAGAAGCCAGTATTTTGCTGCGTTTCGCGGCATTATTGTATCTCTAGAAGGGATTGATCTTATCGAACAACCGCCAGAGCCAGCCGGGCCCATTATCTGCGGAAGCAATTCCTTTGCCATTGAACTCGACACGCAGATCGCCGACGAGCGTTGTGGGGATCGAGTTATCACTGGCGAGGTCGTTTTGCCGGACGATGCCGGTAACGGCGAGCTGCTCGGTCTCTTTGTTGATCTTGACCAGCTTCAAAGCTTCGATACGCAGATCGCCGTTTGGCAGGACCTCGATCACGCGGGCGGTAATTCTCGAACGGACGAGGCTGGTTCGTCCTGTTGCTCCCTGGCCCTCGAATTCACGGCGGCCAAGTTCACCCATTACCGGTGCAACCGCAGCGACTCCGTTGATCGGCAGGCCGGCCACCAGCGGGACGAGTCCCCCGAGATTGCCCGATTCGCGCTCACGCTGAGCGTTTGACGAGACGCGGGCGGTGTTGGCTTCGACCACGTCGACAAAAACAAGATCGCCGCTCTGCCTGGCTTTGAAATCCCGCAGGAGGTTGGCATTCATCGAACCGTCGGTAAACAGCGACCCGTTCGTTGGCCGCGGCGGCTGAATCACCTGGATCTGCGGCTGCACTTCTTCGACGTTTACAACCGTAAGCTTCGGCGCTCCCTTGGGCTTTTTCTTCTTGTCCTGTGCGACGGCAGGAATGAGTAAGGCCGCGAAGATCGCGACAATTAATGCTGATCTGTACTTCATAGCTATATCACCACTTTTACGAGGCCTTGATCGACGACGATCGCCTGCATGATCCACCCTGTGTCTTTGTTTTTGACCGAAATGCGCTCGCCAATACGGCCATTGGCCCTTGCTTCGCCGTTGATGATGATATGTAGTCGGCCGCTGCTCGCTTCGATGCGGACGGGATCACCGAGCTTGATGACGGTCGCGGCGACGATCGAGTCGGTCATGAAAGGTTTTCCGGCCATTATCGGCCGGACCGTTTGAACCGCTTTAAATGCAGCAAGATCGCGAAAATAGCTCGCCGGCGACCGCTCTAGGCGTGTTCGTTCGATCTTGACGTCCTTTTCACGAATAGGCTGGTTTGCGGCAATATCCGTCGCCGCTACTGCTACGTCCGCATAGAGTGCTATCTCAACGGTCGCCGTCATCGTTCTGTAAAGCCGGCCATCTACGCGGATCTCCATAGGAACCGGCACACGTTCGATAAAGTTCCGAATACCGCCGAGCGTTGCATTTATTTCGACTAAGCCTACAGGAACCAGCGGAGCTTCCAGCATATCGATCCGGACGATCTCGCAAAGTGTGTTGGTTCCCTCAAACTGCTTCTTGACCGCCGTTTCCACCGCGTTTCGAAGTAGGTGCTCATCGACCGTTTGAGCGGCCCGGCGGACCATTATTCTGGCGGGAGCAATTATCGTCGTGTCAGCCTCGGAAAAGCCCGCAGCCCGGAGCGATAGCTGAATATTTGAAGGCGAGACCTCACGCGTCATTCCAACGCCCGGAGCGTAGCCAAGCGAGATCGTCGCTAAACGGCTGACGACGTCCGCTGGAGCAGAGATTCGGGAGATCTGCCCGAGCGATATCGTTTCGCCATCGACTGTGGTTTCAGCAGCGATACTGATCCGCGCTTGAGCGGCGGCGGATACGCACGAGATCGCGAGAAGCGAACCAATAATGAGCGAACGGTACATCATGCTAGTTAACTGCCTGATTGATCGTTCCGAGCATGCGGTCGGCGGTCGTTATGACCTTCGAATTCGTCTCATAGATCCTCTGGGCAGAGATCATATTTACAAGTTCCTCGACGACGCTGACGTTCGAATTTTCAAGGTAACCTTGGGTTATGCCACCGACTCCGTTCGATCCGGGCGTACCGACCACGGCCTGGCCCGAGGCTCCGGTCGCACGGAAAAGATTGCTCCCCATCGCTTCCAGGCCGGTAGGATTTGGGAAGATCGCGAGCTGGATCTGCCCGACATTCTGTGCGTTTTCCTGACCTTGGATCGTCGTCGAGACAGTACCGTCTTTGCCTATCGTCACCGAAGTAGCCTCGGTCGGGATCGTGATCGACGGTTCCAGCGCGTCGCCATTTGCGGTGACGATCTGGCCTTGCGGATTGAGCGTAAATTTGCCGGATCGCGTGTAAGCAAGATCGCCGTTAGCCTGTCTGATCTGGAAGAATCCGCTTCCTTCAACGACCATGTCGAGCTTTCCATTGGTCTGCTTGTAGTCGCCCTGATCGAATATCTTTTCGCTCGCGACCGAGCGGGTTCCGAGGCCGATCTGTAAACCGACCGGATATGGCGTCGAAGCGTTTGCCGCGGCTCCCGCGCTTCGCATGTTTTGGTACATGAGGTCCTGAAACTCAAGCCGCGTTCGCTTAAAGCCAACGGTCGACGCGTTTGCCAGGTTGTTGGCAATGTTGTCGACATTCTGCTGCTGGGCCTGCATACCGGTCGCAGCTGTTAAGAGTGCTCTGTTTGGCATATGTTTTAGTGGTTGGTGACGAGTGGCCGGTCGGACCGGAGCTTCCTTCTTATCACTGATCACTCGCCCCTGAATGAACTAGACTTTCCCTATCTCTCCCGAGATCTTCCTTCCCATATCATTCATCAGCAGCGTCAGCGAACGCTGGAGCGATTCGAACTCTCGATTGTTATTGATCATCGAGACCATTTCGCTGACGGTGTTGATGTTCGAAGTTTCTAGTGATCCCGCGATCACCTTTCCTGCGGTTGTTGCCACTGGGGCTTCCGTCCCGTTTGCGGCAAACATGGTGTCACCTTCTTTCACGAGGGCCGCAGTCGGATTGTTGAATCGTACGAGCTGCAGCGAATCTACTTTCACGCCGCCGGCGTCGATGGTCCCTTTCTCGCCGATCGAGATCTTGGTATCACGCGGTATGGTTATCGGCCCTTTTTCCCCGATGACCAGATCGCCGTTCTTTGTCACGAGCTGGCCCGCGTCGTTAACCGACATGTTCCCCGCACGCGTGAAGCGAAGCCCTCGCGGCGTCTGTACCTGCAGAAACGCATCACCCTCGATCGCGATATCCATACTGCGGCCCGTTTGCTGGATCGAACCCATCGAAAAATCGGTCTGTGTTTGGGCCGAAGCACCTGCGACGAGCAGTTGACGGTCGTTGTCAGCCCGCTTTTCCGCTTCGAATGTGCTGTAGATCATGCGCTGGGCCTTGAAGCCGACGGTCGAGGCGTTGGCGATGTTGTTCGCCTGATTCTCGAGCGTATTCTGCCTCGCACGCATTCCGAGAAAGATGTTGTAGAGTCCGTAGTTCATAGCGTTTGCTGTTTAGCGTTCTTTGCCGCCTGGTCGAGGCTAAGTATCAACTCAACTTCGCCAGGCAGCATTCCGATCGTCGCGGCGATCATTTCCGGGCTTTGCCCCCGTGAGGCGAGCGTGACCACGCGATGCCGGCGTTCAGTGATGTTAAGCTTAGGCGGCTCGGCGGAATCGTCGATAACCTCTTCGGCGGCAAGTTTCGGCTGGCGGACTCGTGTCTCGAGCCAGACTATCCGCCGCGACATCTCGTCGGAATGCTCGGCATTTTTTTCTATAACTTCCTTTAGCCGCTTCTGGGTATTTTGCAGTTCATCGATGCGCTCATTTGACTCACGAAGGCTCAGATTCGTGCGGCGTATCTTTATGACACACATTAGTGTTATCAAAAGACAGAGCACCGCGACGACGCCCGTCGCGGTCAAGATCTGAATTTCGAGCGTCTGGAAGTTCATTCCGTCACCTCGCTGGTAGGGTCGACGGCCGGGGCAGCGGGCGTGAACTCCTGCGATTGGCTTTCCGGCATCAGTTTCTGAGACCTTTCCTCTTCAGTACCGATGTCCGTGATCCGAACGCCATAATATCCATCGATCACTACAACCTCTCCGTGAGCGAAAGGCGTGTTGTTAACTAGCAGTTCTACTGGCTCATCGACAGTACGGTTCAGCTCGATCATCGAGCCGACGCCAAACCTGACCACGTCGCGAAGCGGCATATTCGTCTTGCCAAATCGCACGGTAACGTCCATTTCGACGTCGTAAAGCCTTTCAAAACTCAGGGGTGATATCTCTTGCTGCTGCATAACAATTTCCTAGTGGGATGCGTCTGCCGAAACGCTGTCACCTACGATCTGAACTACTAATTTCCCGTCGTGCGAACCGAGCCGGCCGACGAATTTCGGCGAATCTGCGATGGCGATCTGTATCGGGCGATCTACGCTGTGACTAGTTCGCAGAACGTCCCCGACGGCAAGGCCCATCAGGTCTGAAACCGACGCAGGGACCTTTTCCAGATCGGAAGTTACCGCGAAATTAACCGTCGAAACCTTTCTAAGCAAGGCATTTGTAGCTTCGGGCGAGGTCGGGATTCCGGACGAATACGCCGACATGGTCGCCTTTTTGATCACAGGTTCGAGCATTTCGACCGGCAGGCAGATGCTCATCAAACCTTTCGCATCGCCGATCTGGACCTGATAAACAATGGTCACGACGATGCCGTTCGGCGGGATTATGTTGAGCAGCTGCGGGCGGGTTTCGCGTCCGACGATCTCCGTTTCAAGTTCGACATGTGCCGCCCAGGCTTCGCGATAGCTTTCGTTAACGGTCGCGAGGAAACCTTCTAGAACCTTCAGCTCAAGGTCCGTGGCAGCCCGCGGTGACGACAGCCCGATCCCTTCCCCACCGAGCATTCGGTCGATGACCGGAAAGGCTATCGACGAACCAAACTCGACTGCAAATACTCCGTGCAGCGACTTTGCCGAAACGGTAAAAATACAGGTCGGGTCCGCCAACCCCTTCTGATAATCGCCGTAGGATTGCTGGTCGACCGATATCAGATTTACCTCGCTGACGGCACGCATGAACAGCGGAAGGCTCGACGAAAGGGCGTGTGCAAACAGGTCGTGCAGCAGGTATAGCGAACGGATCTCTTCCTTCGAAAGCCTGTCCGGCCGCCGAAAGTTATACGGAACGATAGGCCGCTTGCTCCCCGCGGCCGCATCTGCGGACGGAGGCGGCGGCATCAGGGCCGACATTTCTGCCGCGGATAATAATTCTTCGTTGTCGTTCATCTCTTATCGGATAGGGCCCCTTTCATTCTCAGGATCGCCTGCGACCGGAGCTGTGAAACCCGCGATTCCGTAACGCCTAAAACATCGCCGATCTCTTTCATCGTCAGTTCCTCGACGTAGTAGAGGGCGATCACCTGTCGTTCGCGTTCGGGCAAAGTATCGATCGCCTTTGAAAGCCTTTCCTTGTTCTGCTTTCTATCCAGGGCCTCCAAGGGCGACAGCGAGCCATCGGGCACGAGGTCGGCTACACAAAGCCCCGTTTCTTCATCGCGTTCGTCGAGATTGCTTATCTTCAGGCCCCGTATATCGCGTAGATTCTCGCGAAGCTCCTCGACCGGGATCTTCATGTACTCGGCCACTTCGGCCTCGCTCACGCTTTCGCCTTTCTGCTGTTCCAGGTGGGCGTAGGCCGCTTGTATCTCGCGGCCGCGGCGGCGAACAGTTCGTGATGCCCAGTCAGCCGAGCGAAGGTTGTCGAGAATAGCCCCGCGGACACGCAGTTCCGCGAAAGTCGTGAACGCGATGCCGCGTGATTCATCAAAACGCTCGACGGCGTCTATCAAGCCGACGACGCCCGCACCGTAAAGATCGTCACGCTCGACTGAAGGCGGCAGCTTTGCCGCGATCCGATCGGCGATAAACTTGACCTTGGGCAGATGCGCCATTATCAGATCGTCCCGCGAACGCTGCGAGCGCTGACCCGGCGACGCCATAATGGCGTTTCGCTGGTATGTACCTGTTTCCGAATAACCCAGCATCAGTTAACTGCGAGTGACTCCCAAAATGATTTGATCCGCGGAAAACCCGGATTGTTGCGGTCCTGTCCGTGCAGCTGCTTTGCGATGAGCCGGATGGCACGGCTCGCGGGCGAACTCTGTGCGAATTTGACCACCGGGATCTGCTTTCGGATCGCTTCCTGCACCTGAGCATCGTGCGGGATCATACCGAGAAAGTTCAGATGATGATCCAGAAAGCCATGCACAGCAGCGTTGATCGATTGATAGACCTGCTCCGCGTCGCCGATACCGACGATGTTGTTTACAACGACGGAAATTGGCTTCTTCGGCGAGCGGCGGAGGATGACCTTGATGGTCGCATACGCGTCGACGATCGATGTCGGGTCAGGTGTCACTACGACGATCACTTCTGACGCAGCGGCTAAAATACCCGAAACGTTCTCCCCGATCCCGGCTGCCGTGTCGATCAGCAGATAATCGAGCGTTTCGTCCATCTTGCGAACCTTTTCGAACACCGCCGGCTCATCGGTCAGTGAAAAACTCGCAAGTTCCTCGACACCGCTTCCGCCAGGAATGAGATCGACTGTTTCGGCTAGAGAAATGACTATCTCGTCAAGTTCCTTCGCACCTGCGATGACGTGGCCGAGGTGAAAATTCGGCGAAACACCGCAAAGCAGGTCAGCATTGGCTAGTGCGAAATCCGCATCCAGAAGCCCGACCTTATTTCCGAGTGAACCGAGTTCAAGCGATAGATTGACCGATAGATTCGACTTGCCAACGCCGCCTTTGCCGCCGGTGATGGCGATCGAGCGGCTTCGGAGGCCGGTTTCAAGCGACATGGCTGCAGCGTTCGAAGAGCCGCGTTCGGAGGCCATAGTGCGGAGTGTTGATGCCTGATCAGTGAACATTCTTAATTTAGTTGGTTATAGTCCTTCCAAGAATTCTGTCGGTCAAAGCCGGGGCGGTCGCGATCTGCATATCTTCGGGAACACGCTGGCCGGTGCAAAAAAATGAGAGCGGCAGGCCGCTTTTTACGATCGTTTCGAGAACGGCACCGGGCCGCATGGTTTCATCGATCTTGGTTATGACGAGGCTATCGGCCCCATACATTTCAAACTTCTTGATCGCAGCAACCGCATCGATCGGGTGCGTATTTGCCTGTATCGCAAGGCATTTACGGATCGAAAGTCGGCTGGATAGATATTCAGAAAGATCGAACTGGTCGGCGAGATCGTGCGGGCTGCGGCCGGTGGTGTCGATCAAAACGGTCGCGTCGCTCGGCAGCTTGGAAAGCACACCATCAAGCTCAAGCACGGTCCTTACAACATGGCATCCGGCACCGATGATCTCGGCATAGGTCTTTAGTTGTTCGACGGCGGCGATGCGGTACGTGTCTAGCGTTACGAGTTCAACGCGGCGATGCTCGTGGAGCGATACTCGGGCGGCGAGTTTTGCGATAGTCGTGGTCTTTCCAACGCCGGTTGGGCCGATCATCGCCATAACGATCGGTTCGCGGCCGAGAGCGATCTCTTCAAACTTGAGATTCACAGACAATGCTCGCAAAAGCGTCGCTCGCGTGAGATGACTCGCGGCGACCGGGTTAGCCTTATGAAGCGGTACGATGTCCGCGACAAATTTGCGGGCCATATCGGCCGGGATCCCGACGCCGGTCAGTTCGGTAAAGATATTCTGAAAAGGTGCGTCGAATACGCCACCGAATACGTCCAGATCGATATCGCTGTGCCAGGTGTTGTTGTGCTGAAGCTGAGCATAGGCCCCAAGCGAAAACTTCACCTCGCGAAGCTCTGCACGCAGCATTTCGAGCTCGCGGCTTGGGGTGTATGCCGGAGCCGCGTCGGATCTGGGTGCGGCAGCTTCCGGAGCGGCCTTTACGATCTCTTTCTTCGGAAACACAACCTTCGGTGCCTCCGGACTGAGTTCCACCGGTTCGAAACCGCCGCTGCGGCTCTTCATTTCGCGTTCGAATTCATTTGCGGCCGAGGCACGGGCGGAAAGAGCATTTATTAGCGTTTCCTTCTTTGCGTCCTCGCTTGTTTTTGCCGCGCGTCGCGAATAGGTCAACGCCTCGTCATTTACTTTCAGGATGGTTTGCGATTTGACCGATTTTGGAGCATTTTGCGGAGCCGCGACGGCCGCGCCAACGAACGCCGAAGGAGCAGCAGCACTTACCTCGACCTGCATCTTCGCACCCATTCCTAGCAAGCCGCCGACCTTTACGCGTTTCGTCTCAAGCACAAACGCATCCTCGCCGAGGTCCTTTTTGACCAGCTCCAGTGCTTCGCGTGTCGATGCGGCTCGATATTTCTTTACGTTCGCCATACTTTCCAGTTAGGTCATCCGACCATTCCCATCGAGACAAGTTTTACGTTTGGGGCTACCTCCCCATGGGCCATTACGGTCAACTCCGGCAAAAACCGTTCCGTAAGCTTCCGCAGGTGCGGACGCACCATCGAGGAGCACAAAACTACGGGCTGTGCCATAACCGCCGCACGACACGCTGTCTCGATCTTTTCCAGGAGCTGCTTGCCGAATTCCGGGTCGATCGCTTGCTGCGACGCACCGCCGAGTAGACCGAGTCGTTCGGCTAGCTGAGATTCCAGCCGCGGATCGAGTGTTAGAACGGTCAATTCCCCGTTGTCGTTTGCGAGGCTTCCTGAGATGGTTCGAGCGAGTGAAGCACGGGCCGCTTCCGTCAATGCGTTGACATCCCGCGTCACGACCCCGACATCCGTAATGGCTTCGAGAATGGTCGCTAGATCGCGAATCGGAACGCGTTCGCGAAGGAGGTTTTGGAGCACGCGTTGAACCTCACCGAGCGAGAGAACTTTTGGCGTCGCCTCTTCCACCGTCTTCGGGTGGGTCTCGGCTAGAGTGTCGAGCAATGTTCGAGCTTCCTGACGACCGAGCAGTTCGTGTGCGTAGTTCTTGATCAGCTCTGCGAGGTGCGTACAGATGACCGTTGTCGGATCGACGACTGTGTAGCCGGACGAAACTGCCCGGTCGCGATCCTCGTTTCTGCGTACCCATACCGCGGGCATTCCAAAGGCCGGATCGGTCGTCTCGATGCCCGGAACCTGCTCGCGAACAACGCCCGGATCGATGGCTAGCCACGCGTCTGGAAGTATTTCACCATGGGCGATCCGCTCCCCTCGAAGGAGTATCGCGTATTCACGCGGCGGCAGCTGTAGATTGTCCGTAACATGAATGGATGGAACAATTATGCCCATCTCCAACGCCGACTGCCGGCGTATCTCTCGAATGCGGTTGAGGAACGAATCATCACTGCTTACGAGCCCAATAAGGCCGTAACCGACCTCCAACGCGAGGGCATCGACCCGCAGCAGATTCTCCATTTTCTCGGGGGCTTTCGCCGCCTCCGCGTGCTGTTGATTTGCGACATTATCGGCTTCTTGTTCGGCAGCATTTTTCGCGTGCTGCATGGAGAGAAAACCGACCCCGCCGACTCCCGCCGCAAGGGTTAGAAACGCGAAATGCGGCATCCCCGGCAAGATTCCCAGGAAGAGAAGAACGCCCGCCGCAATTAGAAGCGGCCGCGGATTGGTGAGCAACTGGCCGCTCATTTCGGCTCCCATGCTCGACGATGTAGCTGACCGCGTCGTAATGATCGCCGCCGCGACCGAGATAAAAAGCGAAGGTACCGCGGCGGCTACGCCGTCACCGACCGTGAGGATCGTGTAGTTCGTGATCGCCTCGCTCAGCGGCATGCCGTGCTGAAATACTCCGATCGCGAAACCCGCACAAATATTGACGATGACGATGATTATCGACGCAACGGCATCACGCTGTGTGAAGCGAATTGCACCATCCATTGCCCCGTGAAACTCGGCTGCCTGGCTAATATCTTCACGCCGCTGCCTGGCCTGATTTTCGTCGATCATCCCGGCCGCGAGATCAGCATCAACCGCCATTTGCTTACCGGGCATTGCGTCCAACGTAAAGCGAGCTGTGACTTCCGAAGTCCTTACGGCTCCATGGTTTACGACGAGAAACTGAATAACGAGCAGGATAAGAAAGATAACAACCCCGACGATAAAGTTACCGCCGATAACAAACTCTCCAAAGGCCTTAATTACTGAACCGGCGGCTCCCGAGCCCAGATTTCCGTCCGTTAAGATCAGTCGCGATGTTGCAAGGTTCAAGGCAAGACGAAAAAGTGTCGTAAGCAAAAGAATGTTAGGAAACGACGTGAACTTGACCGGCTCTATGGCGTACATCGATGCCAGCAGAACGACTACCGAGATCATCAGATTGATGCTGATAAGAACGTCGAGCAGCATCGGCGGGAGCGGTACGAGCAGAACCAGTAGGATCACTACCGCACCGATCGGCACCGTCAAATGCGATAAGTTACTAGCCCTGTTAAGGATATTTTGAAGCGGTGATGTGGCCATATGATTCGGACCCTGAACCCAGGTGAACTTGGTACCTTTCTGCAAACACGATGCCACGCATTTATCAAGTTTTTCGCGTTGCATGCCGATAAGGCGCAGTGAAAAGGCCCGTCCGACCACGTGGCCTTGAGCTCGCGTGAGTATTTACCTCTACATATTCCTTCTCTTTGGAGCGCTGGCCGCGTATCTTTTCGTCGTCATTTTCCGGCTGCGAAAAGCGTCTCGCGAATTAAAAGCCGTCAATGGTGATCTCGAGAACCGTGTAGAAACGCGGACACTCGAATTGACCCGCAGTCTTCTGGACCTCGAAAGAAGTGAGGCCGATAAAAGAGCCCTGCTGCATGCAATGCCTGACTCGATCTGGAGGATCGATGCCAACGGTGTTTTCCTGGATGTCATTCCCGGACAGTCGGAGGACGTTATCGTGACGGCGGATAATTGGTCGGGAAGATCGATCTTTGACGTGCTGCCCCCACACCATGCCGAGCGATTGATGTCGCTCGGAGAGCGATCACTGGCGACGGGCGAAACGCACATTTTGGACCTTGTTCTGAGCCGAAACGAGCGCGTTTATCATTTCGAATGCCGCATAGCTGTTTGTGGCGAAAGTGAACTACTGGTAGTCGTCCGGGATGTCACCGAACTTAAAAAGGCCGTCGCAGAGTCGGCGGTTATTCTCGAAACGATCCAGGGCGTAAGCACGACCTCTAACGTAAAAGAACTACTCGACCACATTTATCACTCGATCAAACGCTTTATCTACGCCGAGAACTGCTTTGTCGCGCTCTACGACGCAAAAACGCGGGAACTTGACACTGAGTTATTTATCGACAAGTACGAAGCTGTCCCGCCGCCGGGTAAACTCGCGCACGGTCTCGCCGGCTATGCGTTTCGCGTCGGCGAACCGATGCTGCTTACTGCGACGGTAATCGAACAACTCGTCGAGGATACAGAGGTTGAGATAGTCGGCCGGAGACCTGCCGTTTGGCTCGGTGTGCCTCTAAGAACGCCGCGGGGTTCGATCGGCATACTTGCGGTCCAGCATTATGAAGACGGCAAGGCTTATGACCAGCGGGACGTTGAGTTTCTGGCGTCGATAGGCGACCAGATCGGGGTTGCGATCGACCGGAAACGTGCTGAGACCGAGATGTTCGACGCTAAAAGCTTCCTCAATCGCGTCATCGATAATGTTCCGAACCTGATCTATGTAAAAGATCGTGTAGGTCGATATGTTCTCACGAATAAAGCTTTTGCAGACTTACACGGAATGGACGTTAAGGACGTGATCGGAAAGGCCGACAAAGATCTGCTCGGCCTGACGGATGACGTTAACCGCTATGATCATTCCGACCATTTTGTGATCAGCAGCCAGAAGGAATACATCAATCAGGAGGAGAAAGTGGTTGATGCGGAAGGCAGCGTTCACTGGCTCCAATCGATAAAACGGCCTTTGATGGGATCGGACGGCGTCGAGTACATACTCGGTATCGCGACCGATCTAACGGAAAGAAAGGCTCTCGAGCAACAGCTGCGGCAGGCCCAGAAGCTGGAATCTATCGGCCAGCTGGCCTCCGGCATCGCACACGAGATAAATACCCCGACTCAGTACGTTGGCGACAACGTCAGGTTTCTTCGTGACAGCTTCGCCGACTATTCATCGACCCTTCAGAAAGCTCGGGAGCTTGCGGCAGCATGTCGCGGGAGCGGGCCGGTAGATGAACGATTAACGGAGTTCGACAGGGCGATCGTCGAGGCGGACGTTGAGTTTCTTTCGGGTGAGGTGCCGAAAGCTCTTGATCAAGCCCTTGATGGGGTTGAGCGCATATCAAAGATCGTTCGTTCAATGAGAGATTTTGCACATCCCGGCTCGAACGACTTTAAACCGACCGACCTGAACAAGGCCATCGAGAGTACTATTACGATCGCGAGCAACGAATGGAAATACGTTGCCGATATCATCACAAATTACGACCCAAACTTGCCGCTCGTGCCGTGTTTGGCAAGTGAGTTCAATCAGGTGATCCTCAATATCATCGTAAACGCGGCACATGCCATCGCAGACCGTTACGATCACGGGGAAAAGGGAAAGGGAACGATCAACGTCGAAACAAACTCAGCCGGTAACCGAGTGTTGATCAAGGTTGCGGATACCGGGACCGGGATGACCGAAGACGTCAAGAAGAAGGTATTCGACCCTTTTTTCACCACAAAAGAGGTTGGGCGTGGAACGGGCCAGGGCCTCGCGATCTCACATCGAGTAATTGTCGAAAAACATCAGGGTTCTATCGAGGTCGAAAGCACTCCGGGCCGTGGAACGGTCTTCACGATAGAACTGCCGGTCGAGCGAAAAGCCAACGGATAACAATCCCAAGCATTATTCTGAATATTTAATGTAAAACTTTAACTTTTGCCCGCGTCCCGGCTTGACCCGTCCAGTTTATCTACATATATTTAGATTACTCTCGGTGAAAGTTCAGGTAACGGTGTTTAACCGCTTACATGGAACTATTCTTAATCCGCGAGAGTTACACCTAAAACTGTTTTGCCGCCCCACTAAAACGATTTAGTCAGGCAAAACGCTCGTCCAGGATGTCCTGCTAGATGATTTAACCCTGGCAGGTCGGGAGGTAACGAGTGACCGGATGCGAAGTATTTCCCAGTCTTACATCGCCCGTTTCGGCGGCGCGATCCTAGTTGTATTTATCGCATTAATTGCTACGCTCCTAGTGGAGAATATAGCGGTCCAGACTCCCTTTGCTCTTTTTTTCGTCGGAGTTGCCGCTACGGCCTGGTTCTTGGGCCGTGGGCCGGGATTACTGGCTGAGATACTGTACGCCGCCAGCGCAAAATGGGTGCTTACACCTTACCTTATTTCGGCAGGTGTGGAGCCACCTCGAACCTTTCAATTCGTTAGCTTTCTTCTCTTTGGGACAGCTCTGGTTTTGGGACTGAGCGCTTTCAAAAAGAAGTTCGACGAAGTTCCGGCAACGGATGGCGCATTCCTGGGTTCTTTCGAAAGAAATCCGTTCCCATCCTGGACCATCGAATCGGCTACGGGAAAATTTGTTGGAGTTAACAAGGCTGCCACAGATGTTTACGGATATTCACGTGAGGAATTTGCAGCACTAACACTTTCTGACCTGCGCTCGGACGATGTCGTAACCTATTCCGCAGATGGCAGCAGTCCCGGGCGTTCGGGCCCGATCTCGGTGGTCAAGCATCGACGTAAGGACGGAAGCTCCCTCTACGTTGAACTCGTTTTGCAGGATACTCCCGAGCAGGCAGACAAATTTCGACTGTATCACGCGATTGACATAACAGACCGCATCCGTACCTCCGACGCCCTTCGAACGGCCGAATCACGCCTCGCTCAAGTTTTCGGCACCTGCCCAGTAGCCATGGCCGTGACCCGTTGGGCGGACCATTCCTTTATCGATATTAATCCAGAGTTTTGCGAGATGACCGGTTGGGAACTCGCCGATATAAAAGGAAAGACCGCCATCGATATAGCGCTACTGGACGAGGAGCTTGAAGAAGGCTTGTCGCGAGTATTGGAACATCAGAATGCGATCTCGGATCTCGAGATCGAGATCAAAACCCGGGCAGGCAAGATCCGAAACGTGGTTATCGGGGCCGTCTTCGCTGAGATGAACGGTGAACAGATCGTGGTTTCATCGCTGGTCGACGTAACTGAGCTTCGACGCGCGGAAAAGAGAAACAACGAGGCCGAACGACGATTGCGGCTGGTCACCGAGAAGGCTCGCGTTGGGCTGGTGATGATCAACGACCGTCGGCGATTCTCCTTCGTCAATAATGAATACGCCGAAATGTTCGGCCTTCCTACCTCAGATATTTCAGGCAAGCGGGTAGCTGAGGTTCATCCAGACCTCTATACAAATCAAATCGGGCCATATTTGGATCGGGTTTTTGACGGCCACAGCCTGAATTTTGAGATTCGGCAAGCCACAGGAGGCGGAAACCGTTTTTTCGACATCAGATGTGAACCGACTATCAGCAATGGCGAGGTTAGCTCGGTCGTTGCTGTGGTGACGGACATTACACAAAAGACGCTGGCCGACCTTGCACGTGATGCAAGCGAGGAGAGATATCGCACGCTGTTCGAGTACTCACCCGATGGCATCGCGATAGCCGACACCGACAGTCGCTATGTCGATGTGAATGAGGCTCTTTGTCAGATGCTCGGATATAACCGCGAGGAACTGATCGGCAAGCATGCAACTGATATCTTCGTGCCGCGAGAGGTTCCCCATCTTGGTGAGGTACTTTATGGCCTGAATGCCGATCTGGAGTACTACCAGGAATGGCAATATCGGCGAAAGGATGGCTCCACGTTTCCCGGTGAAGTGATGGCGACGATCATGCCGGACGGAAATACGCTGACCGTCATTCGGGATATCACGGAACGTAAACATCTCGAGGATCAACTTTTGCAGGCCCAGAAGATGGAGGCGATCGGTGTGCTCGCCGGCGGCGTTGCGCACGATTTTAACAACATCCTTACCGCCATCTCGGGCTACACCGACCTGACTCTGCAAAATATGAGGCTCGATGATCCGCTTCGCGAGTACATATCAGAGATCGGTCAGGCGGGCGACAGGGCTGCCGCCTTAACGAAGCAGCTGCTTTCATTCTCTCGGCGCGGTGATATGTCGCTGGCTGTGCATAATTTGAACGATTCCATAAACGACACTCAGCGGATGCTTCGCCGCATTATCAAGGAAAATGTCGCGTTTCGCATCGAACTCATGCCCGATCTGCATAACGTAAAGGTGGACGCGAGCCATATTTCGCAGGTTCTGGTGAATCTCGTCGTAAACGCTGGCGATGCGATGCCTGAAGGCGGTACGATCACCATCTCAACACGCAACACTTACCTCGATGGCGACATTGTACAGGAGAACGTAGTGGTGACTTCCGGCCCTTTTGTCGAGCTTACGGTTCGTGATACCGGAGTAGGAATGGACGAAAATACGAAGCGAAGAATATTCGAGCCGTTCTACACAACCAAAGAGGCCGGAAAAGGTACGGGGCTTGGATTGTCCACGGTTTATGGGATCGTTAGGCAGTCAGGTGGCGATATTTCCGTCGAGAGTGAGCCCGGAAAAGGGTCGACGTTCAGGGTATTTTTACCAGCAGCGACGATCGAGAAGGATGAGAGACGCTCGGTCTATCGGTCTCAGGAAATCCCCAAACGATCCGGAACGATCCTACTTGTTGAAGACGAATCCCCCGTTCGCACGTTAGTTCACAGCATCCTGAGCCGACAGGGCTTCACGGTCGTTCCGGCGGAGAGCGGTGAAAAAGCACTGGACATTTGCCGCTCATTTGACGGAACCTTCGATCTATTACTGACCGATATGATCATGCCGGGTATGGATGGAATAACTTTGCAACAGCAGATCTGCGAGGTCCGCCCGGGAATTCGAACACTTATCATGTCGGGTTACACAGGAGAGACGCTGGAGAAGGCAATGCTACTTGAGCCGGACATCTCGTTCATCGGAAAGCCATTTGGCCCCGAGGATCTGATAAAGTCCGTTACAGCGATAATCGAACCGAGATCAGAGTTACTCAACGCTGATCCCGCCCATTCCCGGGCCGCTTCACAGGGAATGGTACGTTGATCGTCATTCCTACGGCTTTAGATATAATTCATCAATATTCCAAAGCGAGTACGGAAAGATACTGCTGGGAGCGTAGTTTCCGATCTTCGAATTGGCGGCTGACGCAATGTGACGGGCGGCGAGCGGGATAACGGGCATTTCTTCGCGATATATCTTTTGGATCTCATTGAATGTTGCAAGCCGTTTTTGCAGATCCTGTTCCGAAGACTGCTCTGTAAATAGCTTATCCACGCGGCTTTCCCATTCGGTCGCCGGCGTTTTTTGCTTCGGCTGCCACTGGTGCGCCGAACCGCTGCTCATCAGGAAACTCGCGTAAGATGACGGTTCTACGTCCGTCTGCGAGAGACCGAGCAGTATCGCGTCGTAGTCGTACGTTTTGGTCCACCGCTCGGTCACGCCGGCGATCTCGACCGGTACGACGTCCATCTTGATACCGAGCTTAGCCAGATCCTGCTGAACAACAGCGGCCGTCAGTTTTCGCGGTTCATTCTCGGCCGGAACGATCAGCGTGAACTGAACCGCATTACCACTGGCGTCCGTGAGAATGGGGGCTTCGGCCGTTCCTCCCTTCTTAAAACCTGCTTCTTTTAACAGCTCCTCGGCTTTGGCCGGACTGTGTTCGATCTTAGGAATATCCTTGCTGATCCATTCCTTGTTAGCCGGTGAAACGAAACCATAAAGCGGCGATGCCATGCCCTGAAGCGTGATCTTTGCGATCGTCTCTCGATCAATCGCCATTGCGACCGCCTGTCGAAAACGCTTATCGGCGAACCATGCGCGTTTTGTTTGATTAGCAAGTGGCGCTCCATTTGCGTCAGCAGTATTTAGGTTAAACCAAAGATGATCGATACCCAGGCCCGGCCCAACATCGACTGCACGTGTAGGTCCTGGAGTTTTCGATAACTCGATATAGTCGGACGGACGGATGCGGTCCGCAAGGTCAAGAGAACCCTGTGTGAGGCGGACAAATGTATTGTTAGCATCGGCGATGACCTCTATCGAATACTTGTCGATATACGGCAGCTGCGTGCCCTTCGCATCCTTTTCCCAGTAATTCGGATTCCGTGCAAAATCTATTCGCTCCCCGGGAATGGAAGCCTCAACCACAAACGGCCCGCTTGAGACAATTGATGCCGGCGGAGCGTCGATCTTCCACGATTCCGCGAGCTTGCCCGCTTTCATATCAGCTTCAAGCTTATGTGAAGGCAGAACACCGAGATTCACAAGGTAGTGATCGGCTCCCGCGACGGTCTTTGGGAAGACGAACTGCATCTCTCGGTTGTTAACCTTTTTGGTCGTTATCATTTGACCGTCTACCATCATTGCGTCCTTGAACGCTGGCGATTTGGTCTTTTCGTCATACATCGCGTTCAAGGTGAAGATTACGTCATCGGTCGTCAGGTCGTCGCCATCCGAAAATTTAAGCCCTTCCCGTAATTTCACGTCGACGGTTTTACCGTCAGTCGACGTCGTCCATGATTCGGCTAGGCCGGGGACGAACTTCTGTGTGCGATGGTCGAATTCGATCAGCCGGCTGGTCAGCATGTAAAGCGAAGCAGCGATGGTTGGTTCGTCAGCGGAAAGGAGGTAGTTGAAGGTTTTAGGGGCCGCGGTGAATCGCGTTGTTATCTTTCCGCCCCGGATGCCGTCGGTTTTCGGCTCGATCGCCGCTGTCGTATTTGCTGCACTATTTGGCGCGGGCGGCGGTGCCGAGCATGCAGCGGCGAACACGGCAACAATGAATAAAACGATGATGTTCTTTGCGGTCTTCGACATGAAACCTCCAGCGTACATAAGTTTTCCGTGAGATTCGGTGCGGGCAAGTGAGTCGAGTTTAGAGCCTTTTAGCGTTGCAAATCAAACAGCGATATTCAAGAATTAGCTTGTCGTTCCACGGACGACGATCTACCCGGCATACCGTTCTGCGTTTTGCATGCTTCAATTCGCGCTTAAAAAGCTGATCCAGGGCGTTTTGATGGTCCTGTTTGTATCGGTTATCACTTTCGGCCTGCTTTCAACGGCGGGCGGGGACGCTTTGACAGGCCTGCGCGATAACCCGCAGGTTTCGCCGCAAACGATAGCGGACCTTGAAAAGCTCTACAACCTGGATCGCTCGCTGCCGGAACGATACGCAGGATGGCTGGGCGGGGCCGTGCGTGCTGAGCTGGGTGAATCCTTCCTTTTTCGCGTGCCTGTTCGCGATCTGATCTGGTCGCGATTTACGACCACCCTGTTGCTGAGTTTTCTAGCGATCGTCTTTGCCAGCGTAGTCTCGCTCTCGCTCGCGGTACTGGACGTACGCTACCGTAGTCGAGCATTCTCGGCTTTTCTCGAGGGGCTCACGCTCATAACTGCATCTACGCCAAGGATCGTCTTGTCGATAATCGCACTACTGATAATGCTTCAGCTTTCGATCTCTGCCGCCTCGGCGGGCAATTTTGGTTGGTTTCAGCTTCTCGCCGCTTCGATCGTACTGGCGTTGCCACTTATATCGCTATTCTTAGCTCAATTGAGAGAAGGCTTTTCCGGGGTGATGGATGAGGATTTTATTCGACTTGCCCGTGCGAAAGGCCTTGCTGAATGGCACGTCATAGTTAGGCACGCTTTGAGGGCGGCGATCAATCCATTTTTGTCTATCGTTGGGCTCTGTTTCGGAGCACTTCTCGGCGGTTCGGTGATCGTGGAAACGGTTCTCGGCTTGCCTGGAATTGGAGCATTGATGGTAGCGGCGGTACGAGGGCGAGATGTTCCGCTAGTGATGGGGATCGTACTGCTGACAAGTGTTTCCGTGTGGGTTGCGAACTTAGCGGCCGAACTTCTTCAGATACTGAATGACCGTCGCTTGCGAGACGGCGCGATCGATTGACGATCTTAAGATGAGCCTAGAAGGAAAGCGACCCAGGATCCGAAACAAGTCGGCCGTTGTTGGCGGATCGATCGTCGCTTTCTTCTTTCTTGTGGCCATCTTCGCCGATTTTATCGCTCCCTACGATTATCGTGAACAGGTGCGATTGCAGCCTTCCGCACCACCGTCAACCGTGCGTTTGATCGACTCTGATGGCTCGATGCGCCGGCCGTTCGTCTACGAACGAAAACTTTCTGATCCGAGAAATTTCACATACGAAGAAGACGCTGGACAACCGCGGTCGATCATTCTTTTTGCGCAAGGTCGCGAATATTCGCTTTTAGGAATATTGAAGACAGACCGACACCTTTTTGGGGTGCAGTCACCAGACGGCAACGCGAGGTTAAACCTGCTCGGAACGGACCAGCTCGGCCGCGACCGCTTTTCACGTTTGATCTACGCGATCCGTTTTTCGCTGATCGTCAGTCCGCTAGGAACGCTGCTCGCGTGCCTTATCGGTGTGATCTTCGGAGCAGTGAGCGGTTATGTGAGGTCGTCGATAGATTCGGCGATGATGGGGGTCGCGGACACCGTCATTTCGCTACCCTCGCTGATCTTGATCCTGGCGGCACGGACAGCGTTCCCGCTTGAACTTCCACCACTTACGGCCGCAGCAATGATGATAACGATCTTTGCCCTGACCGGCTGGGCGGAAATGGCTCGCCTGACGCGGGGATTGGTTTGGTCTGTAAAGAATCGCGAGTTTGTCCTCGCCGCCCGTTCCCTTGGCCTATCCGAATCGAGAATCCTTCTTCGTCACGTCATTCCAAATATCGCCCCTGCGATCCTGGTTCAGGCCACCCTGATGCTGCCGCTATTCCTTCTGTCCGAGGTCGCTCTTTCGTTCCTCGGAGTCGGGCTTCAGGAACCCGAACCCAGCCTCGGCAACATGCTCGCCAGTGCGGTAGATCTTGTACAGCTGAGGAATTCGCCACTCGTCGTTCTTTCGCCCGCCTTTGTAATTCTTATCTTCGTTATCGGAGTACGGCTTATACGAACAACAAAAGTGAGGTCCGCATAATTTTCTTTACAAGCATTAAATCGTTGTAGGGAAATTTCTGAGTAAGATTACTCTCAAAAAATTCATTTACATACGAATCGGATTCTTGTACCTTTGGCATGAATAATCGCCAAGTTCAAACATTTTTCTCAGTTTTCAGGAGAGGTACGTCTACTCATGATCGATGAAGTCAAAAACGATACGCGTCCGAGAAAGAAATGGCTGGTGATGATCTATCTTTCGGGCGACAACAATTTAAGCGAGGCAATGGCAGGAAGCTTCCGCGAGTTTGGAAAGGCTTTTTATAATTTTCCAGAGAACCCCGATGAGGTCGCCGTTCTTGTTTTCTATGATGGAGGAGGAGTCAACGTACCGACATTCTACTGCGATTTTATGGATCCGGAGAAACCACTGATCGAAATGATCCCGGAAACGAATGCTGCCCATTCTGCCACTCTCACAAAGTTCATGCTTTGGTGCTCCCGACGTTATGTCGCGGAAAAACGGGCCCTTTTCCTGTCGGGCCACAGCGACGGTTTTCAAGGAATTACCCTTATGAAGGATGATTCCTCTGATAAAGCGATGTCATTGCATTGGCTTCACGATTCTCTGAAGCGGAATGGGGTCGACAAGTTCTTTAACGGCAAATTCGATATTTTATGTTTCGATAGCTGTGTCATGGCGATGGCTGAGGTCGCATTTCAATTCCGCGACTGTGCCGAAATACTGATTGCCTCGCAGGGCTTCTTACCGCAACAGGGCCTCAATTATCGGAGGGCTCTGGAAGGGATCATTTCCCGTCCGGACGATCCCACCGAAAAACTCGCCATTCAGTTGATCGAATCTTACCTTGAGTTCCAAAAGGTATATGCATGCGGCGGCAGGTCTGTAACCCTAAGTGCGTGCCGACTCGGAGAGCTTGAACCGCTCATCAGAGCAATTAACTCGCTTGGTGAACACCTGCTTAGGAAGATGTACACCTACCTGCATCTCCGTGAAAGCTATTATGAGCACTGGCTGAAGACTGGGGGAAATATCGATCCGGAAGTCGCCGCCGAGATCATCGCCAAGATGCGCCCGTTCGAGATTTTGAAGCGTATCCTCGTCAGTGCGCAGTGGAACGCTCAGAGCTTTTTGTTCGATCAGGCTGTTGATATAGTCGATTTTTGTAAATGGATGATCGGTGAGACGAGATTGTTTGGGGAAGAATTTCATGACGTTAATGCACGGTGCACCAAGATAATCAAGCTTTCCAAACGCGTTGTGTTGCCGGTGTTCGAAGGAACCGATCCTATAGTCATTGGAAACGACTATCAGTACGCCAATGGACTATCTCTGTTCTTCCCATGGACAGAATTAGGCCTGGAAATTTCCGCTTCCGAATACGACAAACTGGATGTCTTCAAACTAGGAAGGGAGGCTCAGCTTTTTGAAGAACATGCTTGGAACTGTTTTCTCCAAACTTACCTCAGCTTTGTCACATGTTTGAAAGAACCTTACGCGGGAGATCCAGAAGAATACAATAAGCTTTGCGAGCTTCGTTTTATTAAGGAAAGGCGCCCTATCGACCTGGAAACGCGATTCCTTAAAGCGGGTGTTGCCCTGGAAAACCTGAAACACGGTGAGCCCGGCAAGCACGGGGAGCCTGGTAAACATGGAGAGCCCGGCAAGCACGGTGAGCCCGGCAAGCACGGTGAGCCCGGCAAGCATGGAGAGCCTGGCAAACATGGAGAGCCCGGCAAGCATGGAGAGCCTGGCAAACATGGAGAGCCTGGTAAACATGGAGAACCCGGCAAACACGGCGAGCCGGGAAAAGGGTTGGATATGAATGTGTATATGCGCTATTTGAGCGGATTCAAGAATGTACCTTTGGATCGAGTATCGTCGGCGGAACTGGCCGCTGCCCTGCTCGGCGCCGGCACCGTTCATGGACTTCATTGATGATACGATCCGCGGTATTTTCAATAGCACTTGCGTTCATCTTGCTTTTCGGCGCTAGTGCGGTTATCGGCAATGACATTCCAAGGTCAGCTACCGACCTTGAAGCCGAGGCGTCCGAACTGCGCGCCCAATGGAATTTAGACGCAGTCCAACGCTCAATATCACTGCTGGAGCTGGCCGCCGCCATTCGCGAAGTTCAAGGTGACCTTGAAAGATCCGCTGATGATCTGCGTGAGATCGCGGACGGTCATCTGATGCTCGGGAATACTCCCGCTGCGTTACGGATCCTCGATAAAGCAGCAAAGCTCGAGCGGCGCATCTCCACAATATCCTCCAAAACCCTGGGGCGCATGGCGTTTGCGCACGTGCGTCTCGGACATACCGATCAAGCATTGTCGCTGTCGGATCGAGCCGTACGGCAAAGCCTCGATCGGGATCGCGATTCACATGCCTGGGCTCTTTACTATAGGGGAATGATCCTTTACGAGATAGGAGAATACCGGAAGGCCGTGCCGGTATTCGAGGAAGCTCTGGGGTATTGGACCGAGAAGGCCGACGCTCCTGGAAGATCAAGAGTGCTTATCGAATTATCGTATGGGTATATGACCTCCGGAGATTTCGTCCGAGCCATGACGACAGCAGACGAAGCGATTATCCTCGCGAAGAACGCAGGTGACCAGCAGCTAAGGGTGCTCGCAACGAATGCATTCGGGATAATGAAATCCCGCCTGGGGAAAAAACAGGAGGCTTTGCGCATCTTCCTGCAGGTGGAGCGAGAGTTTCCCGAAGGAGTAAACTCGTTGGAAAAAGGCGGCTTATATAATTATCTCGCAAAGCTATATTCCGATTTCGATCAATTGGAACTGGCGCAAAGTTACCACTTGAAAGCGCTCGCGATATATCGCCAGGAAAAAAATCTATTCGCAGAACTATACACGCTTCCCAGGCTCGGATTGATCAGTTATACGAAAGGAGACGACGCGGCCGGTAACGAGTACTTTAAGCGTGGCTTTGATCTTGCAGAGCGGCTTAAAAGCAAATGGCATCTTGCTCTCCTGCATCAAGATCTCGGGCAGGTCTATATGTCGAGGGATGACAAGAAAGCGAAGCACCACAATACACTTGCCTTGCGGACCTTTGAAGAGTTGGGGCTAAGGCAGCAATACTCCATGGTTTTGAATCGGTTAGGTCAGCTTGATCTACGGGCTGGCGATACGAGGTCGGCTCGTGATCACTTCGAACAGGCGATCCTTTATGCCAGGGAGGCTTCAAATAAGTCTAGCGAGAGTTATGCGCTGCACGGCCTTGCAGAAGTTGATAATGCTGAAGGAGCGTTTTCCAATGCCCTCGCCAGGATAAAAGAGTCGATCAAGGTTGCTGAAACGCTTCACGAGGATTTGGGGAATGCCGGACTGCGACGAACTTATTTTTCTTCGATCACAGATAGATACGAATTGTTGGTGAACCTTTTGATGTCATCCCAAGCAGAAGGCAGGACGTATGAGTCTCATGTCGAAGCCGCAACAGCAGTTGATAGGCAACGGGCGCGATATCTGTTGGAAGCAATGCGGTATTCTCTCGCTGGTTCCGGTAGTTTTGACGGAAGTGGCTCCGAAGAACCGAAGGCTAAACTCGCTGAACTTACGGCACTATTGGACCTCAAAACTTCATTTTTAGCTAAGCTCTTAGCTGACCATGCTGGCAAGGAGGAAATTTCCACCGTCGAGGTAGAAATTCTTGAGTTGGAGCAGCAAATAGATCAGGAACGGCTGAAATTGCAACAGATGTATCCGATCTACTCTGCATTTTTGCAGCCGGACTCGTTGGAGTATCCCGCCCTGGACAGTGCTCTTTTTGATGAGAAGACCGTATTGCTCCAGTTCTTTTTGGGAAAGAGGGGCAGCTACGTTTGGGTGGTCGACAGGGAGTCCGTTCATGCATATCAACTCCCGTCCCGGACACAGATTGAGGAACGTGTCGAAAGACTTAGGTCGATGTACTCGAATCACCGCTCTATCGACGAATCTGTTGATGATCCCATGATCGAAGCCAAGCGGCTGAGCCGGGAACTTTTCGGCCAGGTAGCGGATAAGATCCGCGGAAAGCGATTGCTAATTATTCCCGATGGACGACTCCAGTATTTCCCCCTGGGCGCCCTACCCTGGCCGGAAGCCGACAGTGATGAACCGATCTTGGTCACCAACGAAGTGACGTATGCGCCATCCGCTTCCGTATTGCAGCTAATACGTGATCAGCGCCCCAAGGAACCCCCGAGAAAAGATCTCTTGGTTTTTGCGGATCCAGTTTTTTCGGGCGACGACGCGCGGCTGAAAGGGGTGGATGTTGAGGCAGGCGTGATCACTTCTTTTTTCGGGACGCTGAGATCCGGACAGTCGATAGATAAGCTGGCGCGACTTTACGAGTCCGAGGAGGAAGCGAAAGCGATCACGCGGACCGTAGGCGGCTTTTCTTCCGATCTCCGTCTAGGATTCGCAGCGAATCGGGAAGCCCTTTTGCATGCGGATCTAGCAGGCTATAAGATGCTGCATTTTGCGACGCATGGTGTCGTGGAAGA
The DNA here is from genome assembly GCA_964410495.1 of uncultured Chloracidobacterium sp. Taxonomy (GTDB): domain Bacteria; phylum Acidobacteriota; class Blastocatellia; order Pyrinomonadales; family Pyrinomonadaceae; genus OLB17. The sequence continues at coordinate 33,674 of CAYPGP010000010.1, read as the reverse complement.
GAATCGGCCCGAGCTTTCAGGGATCGTACTATCGTTGTACGACGCGGCTGGAAAACAGCAAAGCGGCGGTTTTATTAGACTTCAGGACGTATACGCCATGAATCTAAAAAGTGATCTGGTGGTTCTCAGCGCGTGTGAAACCGGTATTGGTAAGGAGGTTCGCGGTGAGGGTTTACTTAGTTTGACTAATGCGTTTCTGCAGGCGGGGTCGAAAACCGTTGTATCCAGCCTTTGGAAAGTGGATGATTCGGCAACTCGCGAGCTAATGACTGAGCTATATCGAGGCATGGCGCAAGAGGAACTGTCAGTCTCAGCGGCATTGCGGCAAGCCCAATTGAAGCTCTACGCCGACCCTCGATACCGTTCACCATTTTATTGGGCTGCATTTACGATTCACGGCGATAATGAGAGAACGCCCCTTACATCCGCAAATTATACGAGGTACACCTCGTTTGCCGGCGTTCTTATTGGAGTGCTTTTGGCATTTTACGTTTTCAAAATTTACGGCGAACTTCGAAGGCCGATCAATTGATGATAAAGGAATAGTTGGTTGATACGCCCGAAGCCTTGTTTTCTACACGAAGTTGATATTGGCCAGCCAGAAGAATCGACCGCGGAAGCAACATTCGAAGCTCCTGACCGGACGTATTTTGATGTGCCGGGACATCGTTAACCGTAAATATCCGGCGATTTCCAAGGTATACTCGGGCCGCAAATCCTTTAGAGATATCCTGGCCCCTAGGAAGCGAGAGGCGAAATAACATTGGATCTGAGAGAGCGCCAAGGTCAAGTCGGGGTACACTGCTGCTATCGCGGAGCGTTCCAGCACTTAGGGTAACCGTTGCATCTGCGCTGTAATTCGATATATCGGCGAGCCCATTCTTGTTCCTTGCCGTGAATTCCTGCTCGAGTGGCGTAAGTTTCTCGGGTGCCAATAACTGCCACGATACCAGCAAGCCTAAGAGTAGAACACCAAAGGCCGGGATCAGAATGAGCGGACGCCGAAACAAGCCCTTTTTCTCCGCTGCGAAGTCATTTTTCACCGCCGCTACCGACAACCTCTGGTCTTCTGAGCGGGCCCAGACGCGGAGGTCAGAGATCTCAATGAGTGATCTTCTCCTTTCCGGCGATGCGAGAAAGATCTTTTGAAATGCGGCGATCTCCTCCGCCGCGAGAGCACCGTCGAGATAGTCGCTGATCAGATCGTCTTCGGCAGCAGAGAGCTGCTCGGCGAAAGTGTCGTCCTCAATGAGCCGTATGTCGAGAGGTTCAAGGTCCTCCGGCGGCAAACGTTCGAGCAAGTAGTCCCGACACGTCTCATCTTTAATTGGCTGGAAAAAGCTGCTCACAAACTTAATGGTACTTTCCAAGTAAATCTTACGCTAATAAACATTTTTCAACACATTTTCGTAGTTCGACCTTTAGTCGGAACACTCTAGTGTGCAGTGCCCCTACCGACAGGCCGAGTTTTAGTCCGATCGAGTTTCTGACAGCCTTTCTGGTCGATCCTTCGGCCCCGTAATATTCTTTGATCAGCTCGGCGTCCTTCGCCTTTAGCTTCGTTGTGCACTCGCGCAAACACGCGAGGCGCTCGAGATTTTCATCCGATTCGTACTCGATCTGTTTTGCAGCCAGATCCATTTCGCCTATGGGCTGCTCACGGCTTTGTCGTCGTCGGTACTCGTGAAGCACGTTCGACGCGAAACCGTAAAAATACGAGGATATTTTCGACCGGCTCGGGTCGTAGAGATCGAGTTTAGCGGCGACGCGATTTATAGTCTCGTCGGCAAGCACCTCCGCATCGGAGCATCCTCGATAGTAAAAAAATCTGATCAAGCCCGCCCGAAGCTGCTCATAGATTCGACCGGCCTCCTCAGGATCGGAGGACAGGACAGAGAGGAGATTCTGAAAGATCTCCATCGTAAGTTCGGCTGGTTTTGCCATTTATCGCAGATACGGTGATCAGTTGGATGCTGACAGAATTATAATAAAAAGCCCGGCCGATTGACCATATGGAGAGCTCTAAGATCACAAAGTTACATTACCCGCATTGGTGGCTTTTCGCGTCAAGTCTGCATCCCGAAGAGGCCACCTCACCGCGATTTCGGCGAAAAATCGACTCGTCTGATTTCATCGATACGATCACCGTTGAGGCTTCCCTCGACAAGTTCGTAGCCGAGCAATGCGAAGATCCGTCCGCGAATAAAGATAGGTCTGGCATTGCCGTACCAGTCTACACACGATGCCTTACAATCGTCGTCCTTAGACCCAACTTCGGCCACCGATCGAAGCAGTCCTAAGTCGCTGAAGCGAAGATTGCGATTGCGCAAAAAAATCACAGCTGCCGAGCCATTTTCCAGTTGCTGTCCGGGCCTACCGGCAGTCGTTACCGGATGTCCCAGCATGCCGCTGTCCACTCCATCCGGTTTGTAGAAGAAGCCCTGGCTGCGAGTCTCGCCTTGCGATGCGTCCTTGAGGCTATAGCTATCGATAGTTCGCGGCATGTTATCGAGCCTAATTGAGGTGAAGAACAGATCATTCTTCCTAGTACCGACAACTATTCCGTCTGCACCTATCGCATCTAGCCGTTCCACGGTGTGGGCAAGTTCGACACTCGTTTTGGCACCCGTTCGCCAGTTCACGACATGTAGTTTATGTGGGGTCTTCTCTTCCGGCCCATCCCAACTGGTACCCGTCCCGTACAATAGGTAGTCACCGACAAAACGGTTTTGAAACGAGTAGTCGTCTACCTTTTCCAGTTGCAAATACCGCGATATCTCCGCAGCAATGCTACCGTCGCCAAAAGCATTTGACGGCAGACGTAACAGGGCCGTCTCGCCCTCAGAAACCTCTGATCGCCACATGCCGTCACCGTGCGAGTAAGCGCGGACCATTACATTCAAACTGAGATCTTCCGATTCAAGAAATGAGAACTGGTCTATAGGTCCACCTGAGACACGTATTGCACTCGGTTCACCATTTCCAAGCGGTAGTTTGAAGAGCACCGAGCGGTTATGCTCTTTGTCTTCGTCCTCCACCCAGGTCGACGCCCAAACGTATACCGATTTTGGCGAGACATAAAAGGTATGGCCCGATGGCCCTATCACCGTTTTGGCTGTACACGTCATCTCGCTATTCGAGAGATCGCACGTAGCCACTGTATGGAGTGTTAGCTCGTCTTCTTCACTTACGTCACGGGCTGTCTGATATACATTTCGTGCAGTTACAATGCGACGAAAATCTCGCTCCTTTGCACCCTTACGCCATTTTCTAACGGCAGGGAATTCGTCGAGAATGTTTCTACCACCAAAGTCCAGATCGAGGGGTGAATAGAAGATCAGCTTGTTGCCGATTAGCCGACTAGAATAATTGCGGGATGAATAATAGTCATTAGATCTCAGGTGATATGTGGAGCGGTACTCGAGCTTGCCATCGCGATCGATCTTAAATAGACCTACTTCGGTACCCCCGCGGTCATAGCTGTAACCAATAACCACTATGTTGTTCTCCGAGATCAACATCTCGTCATACCAGCTATCTTCGGGATCAATTGTCGGGCCAAATGCGTTGATAGATGAGATGGGCCGAAGTTCACTGGATCCAATCCCAACTGTAAATAGGCGTCCGCGTCTGAGCACGACCAAGAAATCGCCATACTGCTTTACGATACCGCCTTCATCGACGCCTGCATGTTGGGTATTTGTGATCGACTCGCTTGTGACAACGTCACTCTTAGAGCTTGACGTAACATTAACCGTAACCGAACTAGATACGCCAAGGCTCATTGGAGCCGCCGCCGGGGGAAGGATCGAGGATGAAGATGCCGAGTAATCGCCGGAACCATATCCGGTTCCTTTATGCCCTCGCTTCTTTGCGATTTTCGACAAATAAGCTTTCAGTTCTCGTTCCGACGAGAAAGGCTTCAAATTCCTCTTTGGTCGAACTGTCGCGGCCCTGCCGCTCATTGCATAGGTGTTTCCCGCCCCAATGGCGACCCATGCAGCAACAATTGTCCCCGCCAAGAAGAATCCCAATATCTCTCTACCAGCTACAAACTTCATACGAATAACCTTCCCTTAAAGCTAAACACTGATCGCTATTGCAGGCATAGCCGAGCCATGACCTAACTAACAGGTCTAGCGGAATGCTACCCATTTTTAACGACGAATTAGTTAATGAGTTGCACGGACTGACCGGAGAGTTGCATCATCGTGCGCTGAGTCGGGCGTAACGATCCCGAGTCATAAAGACCATTTGTCCTCATAGCAACATGATTTGGTGCCGTTGTGGTAGTTCCACTGCGGCTTGCTTATTGGCAACACGGAAAAGGTCTCAAATGGTAGAGTCGTGCTTATCTTCACGACGAATATCTTAGCAAGGATAATTGACCACCATAGTGGCTCACGCACTCCGGGGCTGCTAGTAAAACGTGTTACCACCAATAAAAACTGCGAGGAATCAGGCAACTGCGGTAAAGTTCGGCGCGTTTTCGCGACAGTACCTTTAAGTAACTAAAAATTCGTTACGCCAAGGAACTGTCCGGAATCGCGACGCTGTCGGTTTTGCGTAGTGATCCGCATATTTTTAAGTACCGCGCGGTCAAATCGCGTGTTGGAGGATGTCAATGTATAGAAATCACGTTTTTAGGAAACTTGTTTTCCTTGTCTCATTAACCGCTCTGACGTTCGGAGCAGGGAACGCGTCGGGCCAGACCACTGAAATGGCGTTTTACGGCAGCACCGACGGATCGAGCCTCGGTCAGAACGGGAGTCGTGAATTACGTTTTACCTTGTACGATGCGGCAAGCGGCGGAACTCAAGTCGGTCCGACGGTTACCTTATCAGGAGTTATAGTTGACAAACACCTGTATTCGGTCGTCCTCGATTTCGGTTCCGGCGTTTTCTCTGGTGCGGATCGCTGGATCGAGGTCGCGGCACGGGTTAACGGTTCGGCTGCGCCATTTTCGCCGGTGCCGGGCCGCGTTAAGTTCTATTCCGTCCCCTATGCGCAAAGAAGCCTTTCCGCCGCGACCGCCGACACCTCGACGACTCTGGACGGCCTCTCGGCGGATGATTTTATCCAAAACACAAATACACCGCAGCCCGGCGCAAATTTGAATATTGGCGGAAATGCCACGGTTGGTGGAACGTTATCGGGTAATTCCGTCGACTCCGCGACGGAATACCGGCTGAACGGTCAACGGATTCTAAGTAATCCCGGTTCCAGCAATCTTTTTGCGGGCGTTGACGCGGGAGCAAGTAATACGACTGGTGCAGCGAATGCGTTCTTCGGGACTAACTCAGGAAGAAACAACACCACCGGGATGTTCAACTCCTTCTTTGGATCCTCTTCGGGCCTCTCGACGACTACGGGTTTCGGTAACTCGTTTTATGGCGCCAACGCCGGTCAGAATAACACCACAGCCAATTTCAACTCGTTCTTTGGCAATATTGCGGGGGCACAAAACACCACAGGATTTGGAAACTCCTTTTTTGGTGCACAGGCTGGTTCAAACAATACGACAGCCAGTAACAATGCTTTCTTTGGTCATATTGCGGGAACGAGCAATACGACTGGCTCGGCTAATGCGTTCTTCGGAGCGTCGTCGGGAACGATGAACACGACCGGCGGAGGCAATTCTTTTCTTGGCTTTAACGCAGGTAGGAGCAACACGACTGGTTCCGCGAACTCCTTTTATGGTAGTTCCGCTGGTTTTGGAAATACAACGGGGTTTGGTAACGCATTCTTTGGAACATCCTCGGGCTTTAGTAACACAACCGGTGGTTCCAACTCGTTCTTTGGAATGAATTCGGGAAGAGCCAACCTTACCGGATTTGGCAATGCGTTCTTCGGCTCCTCGGCTGGTTTTAGCAATACAACTGCGAACAACAATTCGTTCTTTGGCAGCTCCGCCGGCTTCTCTACCACGACTGGAGCAGACAACACCTTTGTCGGCAGCGATTCCGGCCGATTCAATACAACTGGCTTTGGCAATGCTTTTGTCGGCAGGGCAGCGGGTTTCAGTAATACTACGGGGAACCATAATGCCTTCTTCGGATGGAATACGGGCGGCTCAAACACGACCGGCAGCAATAACTCATTTTTCGGGCAGGACGCGGGGAGAATGAATTTGGGCGGATCCGACAACTCGTTCTTCGGAAGAAATTCTGGGTTTAATAACTCAAGTGGATCCGGCAATTCGTTCTACGGAAATGGAGCCGGAGGAAGTAACACTACCGCAAACAACAATGCCTTTTTTGGCGCCGTAGCGGGGGGCAATACGACAGTAGGCGCTGACAACTCGTTTTTTGGTTCTGGGGCTGGTCTCTTTAATTCGACTGGTGGTGGAAACTCGTTCTTTGGACGCGAGTCTGGAGTTAACAATACAACGGCAAGCAACAATGCTTTCTTTGGTTTCGCATCAGGCAGGCAAAATACGACGGGCACCGCAAATACCTTTGTCGGAACCGTCGCAGGATACAACAACACCACTGGCTCCGGGAATTCCTTCTTCGGCATGGAAGCAGGTTCAAGTGTTACCACAGCAAACGAAAATGCCTTCTTTGGACTTAGCGCTGGGCTTCACACCACAACCGGCGACTCGAATTCATTTTTTGGTGCGCATGCCGGCCGGCATAATACGACCGGTGCTTCGAACGCGTTCTTTGGTGCCGGAGCCGGAGGAGTAAATACAACGGCAAAAGAAAATTCTTTCTTCGGACATAGCTCGGGCCAGGCAACGACGACTGGAAACGGCAACGCCTTCTTCGGAATGAACTCTGGGAGGCACAATACAACTGGTGGTAACAACGTATTTATCGGCTACAACGCCGGTGTTCCGACGACAACTGAAAGCGGCAACACGGTGGTAGGTGCGTTCTCCAATACGGCGCCGGGCATTTCGAATTCAACTGTCGTCGGCTTCGGTGCGGTAGCCTTCCAAAGCAATTCGGTAATTCTCGGAGGGCCGCTAGCAAACACGGGGATCGGTACTCCCGCGCCCAAGGCAAAGCTCGATGTGACCGGCGGGAACGTCCTTGTCGGTAGTCCCGGGGCCGGAATGGTGCTGAAGTCGCCTGACGGCGCTACGTGCCGCCTTTTGACCATCGACAACTCCGGGGCTCTTGTCCTGAGTCCGATCCCTTGCCCTTGACACCCGCTGTTCTTCCGCCGGATCGTGAACCCACTGCGACTGCCACGTTCGGCGGGTTTACAACGCGGAATCCGGCGGATACTATGGCGGCGGGCAGTTAGCCCCTTTCCTGCTTGTCGCCATTTACTTTGAGTGCCTATGCCAGCTCTCGACGGCCTTTCGGCCGAACAGTTATTCGAGGACTATCTCAAAGCTCAAGATCACGATTCTGCTGAGCCGGCACTCGCCCGTCTCCTCGAAGATCATCTGCACGCCTCGGTGCGCGCGTTTTTTGTCAGCCGGGTCAGCACATCCGATGATCAATCAAACTACAGATTTACAAAATTCGATGCCGAAGACCTAACCAGTCTTGCGATGATCGAGATCACAAAATCGCTCCGCCGGCGCAGAGAGTTGCCGGCGATCGAGATGATCGCCAATCTGTCGGGTTTTACTCACTCGATCTGCCGGGCGCTGTTCTCAGATTTTTGGCGAGACCGCTTTCGTGAGTATACGCGGCTGAAAAATCGCATTCGCTATCTTCTTCGCAGCCGTAACGCGGCTTTCGGTTCGGACCGATCCGCTGATGGTACGATCTCGTGTTTTCTCAAAGACTTGTCCGACCGCACGGCGTATTGTTCTCTGGACGAGATCGCCGAGCGTGTCCGCGACCTCAGGCCGGATTTTCCGGTGATCGACGAACCAACGCTGCTGCACGACGTCCTGAGTATCGCCGGGGGCAGGCTGCGGCTCGCAGATGCCGTAGAAATTATTGCCATGCTCCGGGGCATAAAAGATATACCGCCATCGGAAATGGTCGTCGCCGAAAAGGATCTCGATGCTCGCGGCCGTGAAACCGACGAGTACATGCGGCACGTAAACCTCTACGAACTCGATTTTCTATGGCGCGAGATAAAAGCGTTGCCACGGTTTCAACGCATAGCTCTCCTTTACAATTTAAGAGATGAAAGAGGGCAGGAATTAAATAGTGTCTGGTTCGAGTCGGGTATTGCAACCTTGACTGAGCTATCAGCACAGTTCGAACTTGATGAGGAAAGCATGGCGGGGCTGCTGCCAGCGCTACCGTTCTCCGACAAGAAGATCGCCAAAGTGCTTGGAATGACGGACGATGAAGCGGAAATGTTAGCAACTCGGCCGGAAGTTAAGGTTTCGAATTTGAGAAAAGTCGCTCGCGAAAATCTACAGCGGCGACGGGACGGTAAGGAAAAGAGAAAGTCGTAAATTAACGTAAGGGGATTAGGCCGCCGCAACCGATGGGTTCGGCGGTTACGGAAATGACTTCGAAACACCTAGACAGCATCGATCTACAGCATTATCGAGATCGTAAACTTAGCCGAAGCAGGATGTCCGCCGTGGTCCTGCATTTGGCAAGGTGTTCGGAATGTATGGAGGTGTATCGCGAAATGTTTCCTGAAGTGGTTCAGATTGAAAGACGTGCAGTCCTGCTTCCCATTGATGAAAAGCAATTCGAGGTCTTTCATCTCGAATATGACGAGCATCTCGAGCCGTTTGTCGAAGGACGAATTTCTGCCGTCGATCGCGAAATCGTCGAGGGGCACATAAAAACCTGCGGACATTGTTCGGCGATGCTTCGAGATCTGCAAGAATTCAGAGAGCTGCTTGAATTGGAAGATTCTCGCGACGAACCCGGCGTTGGATTTTGGGAACGTGTAACTGCTGCCGTCAGGGGAAATTTCAGGATTCTGACTTTTGCGGCTGCTGTCATTCTGTTAGTTTCAGCCGGAATTGCTATATATCGCGGGACGCAAGACACCAACAGCATCAATATTTCAGCAGATGCGGTGGTGCCGCCGGTTCGAGACGATAGTGTCGTGCCGTCAGCCGATATTGTGGATCAGACTGAGCCGGGCAATCCAAGTAAAACGCCTTCTTATGATGAGCCGATGGAAACCGAGATTGCAGCTCTAAGGTTGCCAGCTTTTCTAAAGGATTTGAGGGCGGCACGGCCCCGCAATTTGCGAAGTGAGTCGGACATGCGAGAGATCACGGTTATACGTCCCAACGGCATCGTCGTTCGGACGGTTCCGCAGATGCGATGGAAGGCGATCGCGGGTGCGGAAAAATATGAGGTAGCCATCTTCGATGAAAAAGATCAGAAGATCACCGGCAGCGATTCGGTTCGAACTACCATCTGGCAGCCAACCAACCTGCGTCGCGGCCAGATCTATCAATGGCAGGTTGCTGCAGCATCAGGATCGGATCCGAACGTTCGCTTCATCGGCCAGGGAAAATTCTATCTGACGAGCGAGATAGAAGAATCCAGAATCGCAACTGCCCGCGACGCGCTGGCTCGCGGCAAAGCCCTCGCCGAGGCGGGTCTTATTCGGGAAGCTCAGGTCGAGTTTAGAGATTATCTCCAAAAGTTTCCGTCATCGACAGCCGCAAGAAAGTATCTAACCCAGACAATGCAAGCCAGATAGTGCAATCCAAAAAACCTTCCATTGGTTTCACGCAACAACATCGGAGTTTTGTGATTTGGCTCTGGGAACCTATAATCCGTGCGAAGTTTCAGAGAAAAACTAATGGTTTGGAGAAATTCTATGCGACCTCAAAGTACGCTACTCATTGGTCTCTTGATCCTCCTCTTTTCAAGCTCCGCGAGATCAAACGATTTCAACATAAACGAAACGGATGCTCGTGAGGTTGGAGTCCGATTATGCCGCTCTTTCGTCGATCGTGACGCCGCGAGCTTCATAGCGTTGGTTTCAAGCGACTGGGCTGAACCGGCAAAGGCTGCCTGGAGGAATAATCTGGAGAAAGGCGATTATTCAACGATGCCGGTCAAAAGCTGCTCGATCAAAGATATTTCGATGGTCAATAACCTTGCACGTGTTTGGGTGCTGTTTGAGCGCACCGACGGAAAAACGGGCCAGGCAGTGACCGGCTTTCGAATGAATCATTTCCTTTTTTATTTGCAAAGCGAAAGCGAGAAGTGGCGACTGAAAAGTTTGGACTCTGCCGAGAACGAACTCGTCGGACGACTTATAGCCGCGAAGGATAATGCCGAGCGGGTAGCAATAATAAAAGCCGAACCGGAGTTAAACACGCATCGAGCGTTATTCACTGCTGTATTCCGACTTCAGACGGAAGGCCGCTACGAGATGACCGAGGAACTTTTCAAGCTCGCTGATTGGTACAACGAGGAGTTCTTTAGGGGCCGCAACGAAAGCTCGCTAGTAAATACCAATGTCAATGTCCTAAATGCCCGAGCTTCCAACGCTATCGCTATGGGTGACACATCCGCTGCCTTAAATTTCTACATCGAGGGGGCGAAGATAGCGGAACAATTTCAGAAGAGTTCCGGAAGATCGATTGCAGGAGCACTTCTTATTCGACTGAATATTGGGCGAATGTATTTCCGTCAGGGGAATGTGCTTCAAGCGGAGAAATATACGAGAGAGGTTCTTAAGGAACTGGAATCCGTTGATCGTATGCGTCAGGATGTCCTCATAAAATCGGCCCACGAGTTGCTGGCTGATATCCAGATGCAGAAAGGGGAACTGGACCTTGCCCTTGAAAATTACAGGGTGGTTGCTGGCGAGTACAAGCATGGAATAGGGACAATTCTGATGAAGAAGGGCGATCTTGCAGGCGCTGCGGAGATCTTTGACCGGACGATAAAGAGTCATGAGAGAAGCGATGCCGCAAAAGAAAATATTCCGCTGCCTCTAGCGGTAGAAGCGGCTGTGTTGATGACCCAGGTTCGACTTGAACAGAAAAGAAATGACGAAGCTCTCACGACCGCACAAAAGGCTGGGGAATATGCTGCAAGGTCGAGAAATCCTGAGATGATCTTTGCCGCGAAGACGGCTGAAGGGAACGCCCTTCTCGCATTAGATCGAAAAGTTGAGGCCGCGAGTGCATACCAAGAAGCGATCCGCGTTGTCGAGGATGGGCGAAAACGTACTGTTGGACCTGAGGACCAACGTGTCAGCTATCTCAGCAATCGCATCGAGCCTTATCACAGGCTAATAGATATTTATTTCGATCGGGGCGAGGTATGGAAAGCATTTGAGGCGGCCGAGCGTTCGAAAGCACGAGTCCTCACTGAGGTGCTCAATAGCGAAAAGCCAATGCTTGCGGACATCCTTGATGGCGAGGAAGCAAAGAAAGAAGGAGACCTACGGGAAAAAGTAGTACGAGCCAATCGCGAGCTGATCGTCCTAAGGAACCTTCCAAATTCAGACAGATCAAAGATCGCTCAGGCGGCAGCGGAGGCGGAAAAACTCCGGCTCGAGTACGAGTTTTTCGAAACCACAGCCGCTAATAAAAACGAACGTTTTCGACGAGCGACAGGAGTTCTTGGAGAAATTGATCAAACCAAGGCAGCGAGTATTTTCCGGCATTCTAAGCACGCAGCGGTCGAATTTGCCTTCTCCGGTCCGCACGTCTATGCCTTCATTATTAGACAGGGAACACAAAACACGCCAAAGCTAACTGCGACAAAGTTGCCGACGTCCGCCGATGAACTCCGGAGGACTGCAAGCTCATTTCGCGATAGCGTCGCTACTGCCGACTTGAACTATCGCGACTCGGCCCGGTCGCTTTATGATTCACTACTTGCACCGATCTCACGAGATTTGATCGGGATCACATCGCTGACGATCGTCCCCGACGATAATCTATGGCAAGTACCGTTTGCGGCACTGGTAAACAGATCTGGCAAATTTGTTGTCGAGGAGATCGGGATCTCATACGCTCACTCGATTACATCGCTGATCGAACTCAATAAAGTGCGAAGACTGCCGAAAACGCGAGACGGAGATCTTTTCGCCGTGGCTAATCCGACTATCGACGCTGATCTGGCGACCGCCGTGCGATCTAAATATCGAGCTGATTTCGGCGCCTTGCCCGAGGCCGAGGCCGAAATCGGTGCGATCCGTAAGATCTACGGCTCGCGGACTAAAACACTGACAAGAGGTGCCGCCAGCGAGAGTGCGTGGCGGGCGAACGGCGGCCGCTACCGAGTGTTGCACCTCGCAACCCACGGTGTTGTTAACCCGATCAAACCGCTCCATTCGTACCTTTATCTCGCTCCAACGCCTGACGGGTCGCTTGAAGACGGGATTCTCGAAGCTCGTGAGATAATGCGAGAGCAGCTTTCCGCCGACATTGCTGTTCTCTCAGCATGTGATACGGCGTCGGGCACCCCATTTAGTGGCGAGGGAATGATGGGCCTTTCCTGGGCGTTCGCCGTCGCCGGCGTTCCTCGGGTCGTATCAAGCCAATGGAAGGTCGAGTCGAAAGCAACAGCCGATCTGATGGTCGATTTTCACCGTTCGCTCGAACGCGGCAAAGGGCTCGTTCCGTCCGCCGCTCTACGAACCGCGATGCTCAACCAACTACGACGACCTGCGAGAAAACACCCTTTTTATTGGGCACCATTTATCTCAATCGGCGGCTAGCCCGTATGTCTGCCGCATCTGTGCGAGTTTGTCATTTTCTATACGTATTGGACGCCGTCATCCTTGATAAACCGGTCAGATCGTAGCAAACACGCCCATGCGAGCCACTATTGACATCATTTTAATTCGGGCGCAATTTCACGCCAACTTGAACCTGACGACTGTTGACAATTCAATGGACGAATATGCCGACCGCAGGGGAGGTTCCGCTCGAGGTGTCAACTTTCAGGTAAAACTTTATGAGGCGAGCGGGGTTGCTGAGTTTTTTTATGGATCAGTCATGGATGGAACAGTGATTGGGGGTGTAACCGGCGAGTCGCCAGCATTGGAATGAGATTTATCGCAACCTCGTTCAAGGGTAATTTCATCGATGCCCTGACCGGATCGGCCAATGTCCTCCACACAATGATGAACTCAGGCCGCGTTCCCACAATAACGTAGGCCGAAGTTATGTCACAATCCATGTCACAAATAGCAAAACGGGCACCCTTGGGTGCCCGTAAGTTGTTGAAAATATGGCTCCGCAGGTAAGACTCGAACTTACAACCCTTCGGTTAACAGCCGAACCTTCCTCGTTTACTCCAGAATCCCGTGACTCGCACAAGTATCCATTTTTATTGTACTTACGTCCATATTATGTTATTATTCGTTCTGTAAATAACTTGAGATATCAGCAAGTAACATTACATTAGAGGAGAAACGAGAGGTGAAAGCAGAGGGTTGGAGAAACAAAAAGCGTTCTACAGAAGGAAGCATACGGATTGTCGGTAAAAATATTTATGCCCGGATTCAATGGATTGATGAAAGAACAGGTGCCCGCAAGGAGAAATCTCGCCGCGCGCAGAATCGTACGGAAGCACGCGGGCTGATCAAAGAAATGATAGCCGAACTCAGGCTTCATGGTGAACAGACTCTTGACGCAGACAAGCTTACCTTTTCGCAGCTCGCAAAAGAATACCTCGCTAAGCGCGTCGTACAAGCAGTTTACTCGAATGGAATAAAGGTGACTGGTAAGCGCTCAATATTGCCGACGCGTTCCGCGATAAGGTCCCTGACAGACTATTTCGGAAACAAAAAGGTGAGAACGATTCGAGCGAGCGATATCGAGTCGTACAAAACCAATCGATTAGCGACACCCGTGGTCATAAGACGTAAGTCTGGGGATATTGTCCGGCAACGACGGATGTCTTCAATCAACCGAGAACTCGAACACCTTCGGGCAATGTTCAATTTCGCGAAGGCTGATGGCTTAATCATCCAAAACCCATTTGAGACAAAGGGGCAATCTTTGATAGTTAAAGGGGCAGAGAATGAGCGAGATCGGGTTCTTTCTAAAGAGGAGGAGGACCGTTTAATTCAGGCCTGCGGCCCACGCACTATGTCGTATACGCGGAATGGACGAATAATCGAAGCAAACGACGACGGCCGCACGCGAACGCACGTGCGTGCGTTGATTGTTGTTGCTGTTGACACCGGAGCGAGACGGGGTGAGTTATTCAAACTTCGGTGGAGGGACGTTGATCTAAGGCAGAGGGTAATAACGATACAAGCTTCAAATTCAAAAACCGAGAAGAAGAGAATTGTTGGTCTTACAACGAGAGCAAAATCCGAGCTTCAAAGCCTCTGGAACGAATCTGCTCAGTGCGATGACGATCTGGTCTTTGGGATCGTGTCAACAATAAAAACTTCTTGGAAATCGCTCTGTAGAGCCGCTGCGATTTCTGATCTTACTTTTCATGATCTGCGCCACACCGCAACAACTCGCATGATTCGAGCAGGGGTTCCGCACACAGAGGTCATGAAAATAACGGGACATACCCAGATCAAGACATTTCTTCGATATCTGAATATGACGAACGAGAGTTTAATGTCATCGGTCAGCAAGCTTGACGACTATTTAACTCAACAACGATCTCCGATTATCACGACACCTGATATCAACGATTTCGTTAATTGATAGTTAATCCGTTACCAAGTTCTTGCGCACCTTTCGTCTACTTGCGGATAACTGCAACAAAATGGCTAAACCTATGAAAAGGCGCGCTTTAGGAACGTTATATGAACGGTTGCCGTGTAGCATCACGGTGCGATACATTGACGTCTAAAGACTACTCTTCCGAATCGAATGATGTCGTTACCTCTGACTCCCATCATATGCTCTGAAATTGACGCTTAATTGTTGCTCGGACCTCGCCTTAACGGCATAACGAAATACGCTCAGAACGCCATCAAACGCTCAGAAATCGCTTTCCACAATCCGTGCCTCACTAAATAGTGTACAGCGGCATCGGATAGTATTTGTCTGGTTCGCCTGAGCGTTTAGGGCCCCAGACAAATACGGCCGCTCTTGTTAAATCGCACCGTGTCTGCCGAGCCAGACAAATACGGGGCGCACCACTATCTAAACAGGCTACGAGACCACAATGGCTTTTTCCTTAGTTTAGAGAGGCGTAATAAAACCCAGCCGGACGAAGATGTCTGCGGGACAAAAATTGCGATGACGTCGCTTACGCTGACTCGGTAGTCGGTTTGGTTCACCCAAGCGGCTGGAGGTTAGAAATTGACGGAGCGGGGAGTATTCGGCCAGTAAGAAGACAAAGAACTTTTCTGTTGAATTGTAAACCCCTTTTGAGATCCTAGAGGCGGAAGAGACACTAATACCTATACCTAGATATTAGTGTCTACAAGCGATGTTTGACCTTTTGAGCCTCCCGTCGTCGTTGTCGATCACTAGCCGGTTCCCTGAATCCGCGTAGCAGATTACCGTATACTGCCGGTCGGTTGCTTTACGTGATATATTCAGGCACGAACATGAAAGCTGATCAGTGTTGTTTGTCACCATCAGGGATTGGATTCTATCAGTTGCCTAAGACGAAGCTTAGCCTTGTGCGAGTCTTCCAACCGTTTACCGCTCTCATGCCCAGGAATGATCCTTTTACGGCAAGTGCTATACCTCTACCACGCCGGAGTTATTGTGTTTACGGCACTCCGGGATTATATATCTCGAAACCTAGCAAGTCTTCAACTCGCAATTGAAATTGAATTCGTTCCGTTTCAAAAATTCTAAAATATGGCTCTCAGCTATTAGGATTCGCATTCCGATTCGGTAATACCTGAGTTCCCCCGATTCCCTTTTCCTGCGAACAGTCATCTTTGAAACACCGAGCAAGTCTGCCGTCTCGGCCTCGGTAAATCTTCTTTCGCTAACTCTTGAACCTGCATCATTCATATTGACTCCAAAAAAATGAGGGAGCCTCGCGATCCCAGATAATCAAAATTTCTGAGTCGAATTGCTCCCATCGCTAGCGCTTTTTCTTGCTAAGCTGGTAAGTTCCACGATTTCAAATAGCTGAGTTGCTAAATTAATCAATAGTATGCCACAGAAATATCCTGTTGTCAATAGCTATCTTATTGATACAAAAGGAGTTACTTAAACGAGAAGCCCACTTTCGTTTAAGTAACTATCTTCTAAAACTAAATACAAAAGGGCAGTCTGAATACAATGCCTCAACCACGTTCACCAACGCGCTAAGAACGCAGTCAAACGTTTATACTGGTCACGGGTAAAGGTTGCCGGTTCTGATCCAAGGAAATTATTGTTGCGGCCGCGGCACAATGTCTGGCGCGCCAGACAAAGTATCTCGATAATGTTCAGTAATCTTGAAGGCAAGAAATCGCTGGCCGTGTGTCACTTTGCGTGTACCCTCTGCGGTATGGGGTAAACCCCCGCTTTCGAGGAATGTCGTGGGCTCACTTGAATTGAGTTTTGGTTTAAGTGGAAATTGCTCAAATTGGCCTCAAAAGGGCAGTCTGGATACACTCTGCCTCGACAACGTCCTCACAGAGCTCAGAACGCCATCAAACGTTCAGAATGGCCCCTTGGCCTACTTGATGCTCTGGGGGTCCGAAACAATCGATGTTGTGGCTTGGGGCACAAATATGCTCCGGTAGCCCGGTCCGCTTGTTGATCCCGTTACTCCCTGTCGAGTGGCAAATGCGGCCTTCTATCATGCTCCGCTCCGTCAGGTCCTCGCGTAAGCATTCGTATTTCGAACCGGCTCGGAATGGGCACGTTTTGCACATCGGGGTGAAAAGACACCGTCAATACTTGTTCTACTTCAGTACGCACGCGTCGCAAAAATTCCCATGGAAGTTCTAGCTGATGATGAACTGGAAGTGCCCGACAAACTTATTCGTTAGTGGCGAAACCCGAGGGGTAATCCTCGATCGAGCGAATTAAGGTTTTCGATCTCTACCCTTATCATTCCAAATAAATAAGAACCGCATCGCCGTCCAACGCCTCGGAGTCCTAGGATAATGCTGAGAAAGATGCGCAGGTTGGACACATAATTATCCATCTATAATATTCGGAATTGAGTTAACATACTTCCTATTCAAGCGAAAATCTAATTCATTTTTGAGGTGAGGTCTGAATGGTAAATTGGAAAGAAAATTGGGATGGAATTCGTCGGTGGGTTGATGGTGAGCAATTTGACCCTGTCCCGCAACGTATTGAGACGGCAGCGCAGAAAAGGTCTGAATCTGAGCGTTTCTTACAGAAACTTCGAGACGCCGTCGAAGACATTCTAAAGGAAGAGATCACGCGCATTCCCAATTCCCAAAAGGCATATATCCCTGAGCATTTTATTGTGTTCTTAAGTGAAGAGGCTAACAACAGCTTACGAGAAGACAAGCGCAAGTTTTTTGAGCAAGGACTTGGAGCAATGGTGCTCGAAACTGCCGAAGACATGGCAGGAACACTCAAACTCACCTCTAAAAAAATCAAGGTTTCAATCGCCGTAAACGGAATACTCGAAGATGACGAAGTCGAGGTCAGGGCGATGTCGGAGGATGTACAGCAGACTATCGACCGCATGGTTATCGAGTCTCAACTTGAAACAATTGAAATGCCCGAGAACTCATCTGGAAAGGATACGATTAGAGATGTGGGAACCATAAGAGATGAAGACTTTGGAATTCTCTATCGTGTTGAAATTTACCATTTAGACAAAAAGGTAAATGACCTCCCGATCATACTTCGTAAAAATACGATCGGCCGGGATGACAATGAAAAAATTGCAAATTTACGCTTACAAACGGAAAATCGGAAGATAAGTCGTCTTCATGCCCAAATTAGTCTGGAAGATAATGGCGAACTCTGGGTTACCTCACTCCATGAAAATCCGACAATCGTAGGTAAAACGGTGATTCGAAGTGGCGAGCGAGCAAGGTTAGGATTGGATCGCGAGATACACATTTATGACTTTCTACTGAAGGTGGTTTACTCGGATTGAGGCGAATTTGCAGCGACGTAGACGAGCGGGATGGAATTACACCCAGGCCAACAAATTTACCAATATACTATCCTCCGCGAAATCGACGAAGGAATGTATGGCAGGGTGTATTTGGTCGAATGGATGTCTCCGAAGGGCGGGCAGCTACAAGGGGCTTTGAAGATGCTTAAAGGAGCCCGCTTCAAAGAGATACTGGACGAGGTATCGACATGGGCGCAGGTGAGCGGTAACCACCCCAATATACTTAGATTTCGAGCAGCTCACGAGCACCAGGGACATCTCTTCATAGTCAGTGATTTTGCAGCGGATGGGAACCTGGATAAATGGATCCTGGACAATGTACGCGGCAAAAGCCAAGAACAGCTTCCCTTGCCCGATATTGTTCAGCTGATGAAAGGCATCCTTTCTGGCTTGGTATATTTGCATGAGAAGGATATTGTACATCGCGACATCAAGCCTAAAAATATCCTGCTGGATAAGGGAGTGCCGAAACTAGCAGACTTTGGATTGGCTCGCGGCCTTGATGTTGTGCAGAGTAATTTTGCTGGCGGCACCCCCTTCTATTTGTCACCAAAGCTCGTGAGCGTCTATTTAAGCCAGATGCGTGAAAAGAAGCTTCAGCCTCACGACCGCACCGAACTTGATGACCTGTGGGCGTGCGCGGTGATGTTCCAACAGATGCTCACTGCCAAACTACCGTTCGATGATTTTGAAGCCATTAGAGCTGGCAAACGACACTCCCTACCTGAATACTTTCCTATAGAAGTACATCAATTTTTCGAAAAAGCTTTTAGTCGCGACGAGAATGACCGATATCAAACCGCCCGCGATATGAGTGTAGCCTTTGCGACCGCTTTCAACTCAAAAGACACTATTATTGACGACGAATTCATTTACGATCCTGCATTACAACGTCAACGTGAATCCGAGCGCCAAGCTCAATTTGAACAGTTACAGGCT
Source organism: uncultured Chloracidobacterium sp. (assembly GCA_964410495.1). Classification (GTDB taxonomy): domain Bacteria; phylum Acidobacteriota; class Blastocatellia; order Pyrinomonadales; family Pyrinomonadaceae; genus OLB17. The sequence continues at coordinate 14,841 of CAYPGP010000010.1, read as the reverse complement.
GAAGCCGCTGCTAAAGTTGCCGATTTGAAGAAGCAACTAGAAGAGGCTAATTCTAAGGTTGAAGAAGAAAGGCTGCAGCGCGAATTGGAAGGGGCAAGACGTGCAAAATTAGAACGGGAAACCAAAGAAATTCCTGCATATATTGATTGGTATCGGAACGTGGTACTTTCCGACGGCGATCACGTTGTCGGTGCATTCGATCGGTTGCGGGAATTGATTGGTGACGAAAAATTTGAAGAATTTACCCGCACTTTTGAGTCAGAAAAGAGTGCTCTAAACACCGAAAGAGCGCGGAATTCCCAAGAGGAATCAAAGAACGAACAGGAAAAGAGTGCCAGAGAACGAGAGCAGAAAATTGAAATCGAACGCCTGCGAAAAGCCACTGAGGATTTAAAACGCCAAATAATTGCAGATAGGGAGGCTCGAAATAAAGCTAGGGAGAAAGCACCGAAGGGGAAAGACAGGGTTCGCGGTGATCCGCAACCCAAACCGGGCAAGATGGGCATTGCGTTCATAATGATGATTTTCGCGATAGTTTTCGGCGCCGTGTGGTTTGCGTTTTTTCGAGGGGATACGAATGCAAGCGAGAATAAAGGAGTTTCTAATTCGCCAGCGAATATTGAGGCGAATACTGTTACTGGAGATGATGTCGACAGGAACAGCAATGTCTCAGTAACGTCAAAGTCGAAGATCGAATCGACCAATACGGCGGCTACAGAGAACAAGGATCTCGATGAAGAACGCCCGCATTCAGTCAAGACCCCTGGAATTACTAATACGACTACCTCTGAGCGTTCAAAAGCGATCTCGAATCTGCGATTGGTACCGAATAGAACCGCGAGTCAGTCTAAAATTGAGAGCAATAGGGGGGCGACCCCTAAAACGAAGAAGCCTATTACACTGAAGGATTTAGTTAATGATACTGATCATTGATGATGACATTGGGCAGGATGAATGATATGGGAAAGAAAATCCGAAAGAAGATCGTCTTAGTTATGTTGATGACGTTCTTGCTTGCGTTTTTCACGCAAAGCGTTCAAATGCAGGAACCGCCCCTAACGTTAGGTCAGGTTTTGACGGCATTGCGTTCGAAACTGGCTTCTGGTCCCGAAAAGAATCGTTTGTTGATAGAGGGCATTAGAATCAGTGGCGTCACATTCATATTAAATGATGAAATCGAGAAAGAACTCAGTTTGGCCGGAGCGAATAATGAACTAATTGAGGCCGTTAGACAGGCGTCGAAGAAATCCGCGGAGGATCGGCGGCAAAGAGCCTCTGATAGATTTTTGATGCTGGCTCGGCAATGCGGGAGTGACGTGGCGTGCAGCCTGCTTAACTACTCTAAAGCCATCGAGTCAAATCCCACTGCGGCTAATTACTCGAGACGTGCTCATTGGTACAACTCCGTTCGTCAATTTAAAGAGGCAGTCGCAGACTTCGCAAAAGCGAGCGAACTTGCACCCGATGTCGCAGAATACTATTTCTGGAAAACATTTAACCAACTGTACTCCGCGGATAATGACGAACTAATCAAGGATTTAAGTAAAGCTATCAAACTCAAACCGACAATTAAGACTTACCTTCGTTATCGCGCCGAAGTCTATGTAAGAAAGAAAATGTTCGACGAGGCCATTCGGGACTACACGGAAATCATCGAACACCCTGAATACGGCCAGATCTTTAATAACGATCCTTCTGTTTCCGATTATTATGCAAGCCGAGCGGACGTATATATCCAGAAAGGTCTTATTGACAACGGACTTAGTGATTATTCCGAGGCAATTCGAACGAGCTCAGAGGCGATTCGGATCAGTCCCAACGACCCTGAGCTATATAGACGACGAGCTCGATACCTAGCTTACCTGGATCGGGTTTCCGACGCGATAAAAGATCATACGAAGGTTTTGGAGCTAAGGCCCGACGATCTAACTGCTCTGGAAGATCGCGCAAATCTTTATGCAGTGTCAAACAATACAACCGCCGCCCTAGCGGATTGTACGTCGATAATCCAAAAACAACCCTCTAAAGCTAAGGGTTACGAGCTCCGCGGAAGAGTTTTCCTATTTGTTAAGGCCTACCAAGATTCGATTAGAGATTTTGATGTTGCTCTAAAATTAGAACCGGAACAGAAATTCATCTATAGGTTGCGTGCAGCTGCTCACGAGAAGTTGGGAGACAAAACGAAGGCGCAAGCTGATAACGATGCTGCTAAGGGGGCGTGGGCTTCAAATTGGCCCTTCCGGCCAAAAGTAATTTCCGATGCATTGAATAAGCGGAGTGAAGTGCAGAATTCCTCCGACGACTCAAAGTCTGATCCAAAGAACGCCGATATTCTCGCTGAAAAATCTGCAGCTCCGTCGCCAAGCCCCATTAGTACCCAAGCAGGAAATGGTGGCCGTCCACTTCAAACTGGTCAATCAGGCACAAACTTTATTCCCTTTTTCCCGATTCCAGGCGACAACATTAAGGAAGCAGATCGAATTGCGCGATTAGGAGAAGAATTGCGTAAAAAGGAAGATTGTCCTCTCGCGATTCTGAATTATACAGATGCGCTTAAGCTAAACCCCGATTCTGATTACGCTTTGGCAGAACGCGGCGAATGTTACAGAATGCTTGGGCAATATGAGAAGGCGATAGTAGATTTGAATGAAGCGATAAGGCGAAACCCCAAAAATGACTTTGCATATGCGAGTAGAGCCGTCGCCAATTGGGAAAAAGGAGAATTAGAATTAGTCTTGAAAGATTTGAATGAGGCTATACGGCTGAACGACAAATTTTTCTGGGCCTATCTAAACCGCGGGGCTTTTCAGTATCAAAATGGAGATTGCGGAAAGGCGGTAGATGATTTGACAAAAAGCGTGACGTTGTTGCCTAAAGATGAATACGCTTACTTAAGTAGAAGTGACGCATTTTTATGCCTAAATAATCGAGAAAAAGCGATCTCTGACTTAAACGAAGTCTTGAAAATCAACCCAAGTTCAATTGCAGCCCTTGAACGGAGGTTTTCGATCTATTTTGAGAAAAAGGAAGTTGAAAAAGCTTTGGCCGATTCATTAAAGCTAATCCAACTGAATCCTGAAGAATCTGAAAGTTACTATCTTTCGAGGGCGTTTTTGTATTTGTACCGGGAATCGTTTACCGAAGCGGTAAGGGAGTTGACAAAAGTAATAGATCAAAATGGCGAAGATAGGCCAATTGCGTACGCATTTCGAGGCCTTTCTCATGCTCTAGATGGAAAAACGACGCCGGCCAAAGTTGATATAGACAAAGCTCTAGAGCTAAGCAGGAAACCGATTGAAATGATTTATGCTTATGCCTACCGGGGTGTTTATTATTCAATTTTGGGCGACTCTAAGAAGGCACTATCTGATATTGATACAGCGCTGAAAATCAACGTTGAAAACAAAGATTGGAAACCCCTTGTTAGATCCTACGTATTCTTCCTTAAATCAGGTATTAATTTTGATAGAGAGAAGTATGAATTGACTCTGACCGATATTAATTCGGCGATTAGTTTGAATTCAAATCTTCCTGAATACTATTTACTTCGGGCCGAAGTCTATAAAAAGCTTCGGAGATTTGTCGAAGCGAGTACTGATGAACAGAAGGCAAAACGATTAATTCAATAAGATTAAGTGTGAGGCACGGTACAGCTTTGCACCAATTGCATTTTCAATGATACGAAATGAGGATTCTGACTTTGCCGTTTCCTACTAGACGTTTCCAAGTTCGACTGTCGACCGCATACAGATCCGATCTGCCTAGACCCGTATTGCCACTAAAAATCGCCATGAATGCCTTCGAACACGGCTAAGAGGCTTCTTCTGGGCAGGGGTAAAGAATCTAAAACTTGATTGTCTGGAGCGACAGACATCTTCGTGGTCGTAAACCGACCCAAGTCCCTTGATCTTAGAGAACGTTGCCGAATGTACCCAACTTTGTAAGTAACTGGTTCTGCTGTCTTACCGATAGTTATTAGTGACGGTTATCCGCACAGCGTTCCCCAAACCGCTAAATGTGGAAAAGCCCGTTAAGAGGGACAGTATTACTCATTTGGGAAGCAGAGGCGTATCTAGAATGTCTGGCGCGCCAGACAAACCTATGATCAAGGTAAAGTTGATGAAATGCTATTAATTCTAATATTGAAAGACTCCGGAGTTTTTACTTGATGAGATACAGAATAAGATTGTGAATCGAGCGTAGTTTGACTCAGCTTCGCCTTTCTTGAATCTGAAAATCTGAATTAAGATGTAGGATGCCTGACCTTCTCGCTTTAGGTTATAAGTTTTTAAGTAACCTACATTAAGCGTTCCCATTGTTGTCATGAAAAAGACTCTAATTACCCTTTCACAATTGGAGGGCTTCCTTTTAAAAGGTTGCGATATTCTCCGCGGTAAGATCGACGCCTCTGAGTTCAAGGAGTTTATCTTTGGGATTCTCTTCCTAAAGCGTCTGTCCGACGAATTCGAGGTGGCGACCGACAAGCTAAAAGAACGTTTCAAGCACCTGGCTCCTGAACAAATTACCGAGATCCTAAACGACCCGATAGCGTATAAGGAGTTTACTAATTTTTATATTCCGCCTCGTGCTCGTTGGAATAACGAATGGATCGACGAAAACGGCGAAGTACAACCCGCATTGCGGGACGTAAAACTGAATGTCGGAACTGCGCTTAGCAAAGCCCTGCATGCAATCGAAGATGCTAATGCCGATATTCTTAGCAATGTCCTAAAGGGCATCGACTTCAATGTAAAGAAAGGAAAAACATCAATACCTGACCAGCGTTGGATCGAGCTTATTCAGCATTTCAACGGCGGGCTCCCCGCCCTTGTAAATGAGAACTTCGAGTTTCCGGATCTACTCGGAGCGGCGTACGAATATCTGATCAAATACTTCGCCGATAGTGCCGGTAAGAAAGGCGGCGAGTTTTACACACCAAATCAGGTCGTTCAACTGCTTGTTACGCTCCTTAAGCCTCACGAAGGCATTGAGATCTACGATCCGACTGTCGGTTCGGGCGGCATGTTGATCCAGAGCCGGCAATATGTGGAGGACCAAGGGCAGGACGCTAAGAATCTTGCTCTTTATGGACAGGAAAGCAATCCGACGACATGGATAATCTGCCGGATCAATATGATCCTACACAATATTTCGGCAAGTAACATCGAGGACGGCGACACGCTCGAAGAACCAAAGCTGCTTGACGGCAACAGTTGGAAGAAATTTGACATTGTTCTTGCCAACCCGCCGTTCTCACAAAACTATTCCCGGGCAAATATGAAGTTTCAGAACCGGTTTGCCTATGGATTCGCTCCCGAAACCGGCAAGAAGGCTGACTTAATGTTCGTTCAACACATGGTCGCGAGCGTCAAACCGCAGGGGCGGATGGCGACGATCATGCCTCACGGGGTTTTGTTTCGAGGCGGGGCCGAGAAAGTGATTCGTCAGGGATTAGTCGACGCAAATCTTATCGAGGCGATCATTAGCCTGCCGCCAGCTCTGTTCTACGGTACTGGCATTCCGGCATGTGTTGTTTTCATCAACAAGAACAAGCCCGAAACGATGCGGGACAAGATACTCTTTATCAATGCCGATGCTGAGTTTGGCGAAGGCAAGGTGCAGAATCACCTTCGGCCCGAGGATATCGAAAAGATCGATCACGTCTTTACCAATAAGCTAGAGATCCCGAAATACAGCCGTATTGTCGATTTGGCCGAGATTCGGGACACGCACGATTACAATCTGAATATCCGCCGTTATGTTGACAACACTCCCGAGCCTGAGCCGGAAGATGTTACCGCACATCTTATCGGCGGTATTCCAAATACCGAGATCGAGAGCCAGCAGGTGCAATACGCAAAGTTTCGCTTCGATTCAAAAGTCGTTTTTGCCGAAAGAGACGAGAAGTACTCCGACTTTAGTGGAATTGAGTCAAAATCTGAGATCAAGACGGCAGTTGAGAATGATCGAAATGTCCTTGAAACCATCGCACGGATGAACGGCGAGCTTGATAAGTGGTGGACCACGGCACGCGAGGATTTTTCGGGCATTGCGAAAGACCAGGACGCTAAAATGGCGGATGTCAGGAAGCATTTGCTTGCCAGCCTCAAGGCGGTGCTGATTCCGATGAATGTTCTCGACGAATTTCAAACAGCGGGTGTATTTGTAAATTGGTGGACAAACATCAAGTACGACCTCAAAACGATCGCGTCGGTAGGTTGGGTGCCTAATCTTGTTCCTCGTGAATACTTCATCGAGACATATTTTCAGGCCGAGCAGAATGCGATCAATGAGACCGAAGCGTCAATAGGAGAATACGAAACGGCATTGCAGGAAGCGATCGAGGCAGTAGAGTATGAGCCAGAAGAAGATGAGGACGTAACAGCAAAGCTGATCAAAGATTCACTAAAGAATCAGATCAAAGATCTGACCGGACAAGGAAACGCCGACGAAGCCATTGCTGAGCTTAAAGCGTCGCTTGCGGCGATAAAGAAATGTGAGGACGATATAAAGACGGGGAAGGCCCGCTTAAAAGAACTGCTTGCCGATCTCAATCAAAAGATAGAATTCAAAATGTACGGCGTCGATGATGCCAAAGAGGAAAAAGCGACGCTCTTGAAACAAAACCAAGGAATTCTTGCCGGTTTAGAAGCCCAACTGGAACCGGCGGAGAAAAAGCTGAAAAACGCTCGTGCAAAACGGGTCAAGGACCTCAGGGCCGATAATGCGAAGATCGAAAAATATCTTAACGGCCTCGATGATTTTCTGGTGGGGATCGGCGGTGTCATTACGTCGGAAGAATGCAAAGAGCTTATTTTGCAGAAACACAACAACCTGGTTCGACAGGAACTTGGAAAATATCTCAATGCCGAAAAACGTCGAGTTGTCAGTGGTGTTGAAAAACTTTGGGACAAGTATGCCGTGGCAGCAAATAAACTTGAGTACAAACGAACGGAGACTCTTGAGACCTTAATGGGATTTTTGGCCGAGCTAAATTACAAATGAATGACTATCGAGGGTTCTATCAGTTCCCGAATGATTGGGAACCAATCTCTTTGTTAAATTCGACTTATCTTAAGGGTCGGATCGGCTGGCAAGGATTAAAGGCAAGCGAGTTTACTAATTATGGACCTTATCTAGTTACTGGTACGGACTTCGTAAATGGCCGAATTGATTGGGAAAATTGTTATCACATTACAAAGGAGCGGTTTCACGAAGCACCCCAGATTCATCTCAAGGAAGACGATCTACTAATTACGAAAGACGGAACTATTGGCAAGATCGCGCTAGTAAAGGATTGTCCGGAAGAAGCCATATTAAACAGTGGCATTTTCTTGATGCGCTGCAAAGATCAATCATACCGGCATGGCTTCCTGTTTTATTTTCTACTTTCAGACTACTTCAAGAAGTATTTGCGGGATACTCAAGGCGGTTCGACAATTGTTCACTTGTATCAACGAGAGTTTGAACGTTTCACCTTCTGGGCTCCAAAACTTGCCGAACAAGAGCGAATCGCTGAGATTCTTTCTCAGGCAGATTCCGCGATTGAAGAAACGCAGGCGTTGATTGATAAATACAGCCGCATCAAACGCGGCTTGATGCAGGACCTTTTAACTCGTGGGATTGACGAAAACGGCAACATCCGCAATAAACAAACCCGCAAGTTCATAGTCAAAAGCGGCATCGAAGTCCCGGATGAATGGAATGTTGACTCACTATCCAATCACGCGACTGTGCGAGGTGGTAAACGACTGCCAAAAGGACATTCATATACGAATTCTGATACCGGTTTCAAATATCTGCGGGTATTGGACTTTTACAAAAAAGGTATCAATTTCTTTAATCTCGAAAACCTTTCCAAAGTCACGTTCGATGTTTTAGCTCGATACGAAATCATGTGTGGTGAGTTGTTTATTTCAATTGCCGGATCAATTGGTTTTGTAGGTGTGCTAAGACCTAAGGATGCAAGAGATAGATTCATTCTGACCGAGAATGCCCTCAGGATAATTCCGAGCGATGTCTTGATACCTGAATTCCTCGCTTTGATTATGAACTCCGAGGTGGTCCAGAATCAGATCTGGACAGAAATTGGCACTGGCGGCGGGGTTCCGAAGCTCGCACTCCACAGAGTCGAACGGTTGAATATTCCGATACCACCTAGGCAGGAACAGTTAGTCATCGTCAAGTCCCTCCAGAAAATTGATGCGTATCTTCATTCATTGCAACATTGTCATGCGAAGTTCTCCAAAACGAAGCGTGGCTTAATGCAGGATCTATTGAGCGGACGAAAACGAGTTAGTATGGCAACCTGAAGGAAGATGAGAATATGCCCGATCCTCAGTTCTTAAAACTCGACGAAAAGAATCACGTTGAAGAGCCATTCTTAAAGCAGCTTGAGGCGATGCCCGGACTGCGCTGGACGGTGATGCGGCTCGCAATGGGCCCTGCACAAACACCACAAGAAACGGGACGCGACGAACTGACGCAGGTCGTGATGCTGCGCGAACTGGAAGCGTCGCTCAAACGGATAAATTCATGGATGAACGACGAGCAGATATTCGAGGCTGTCAGGGAAATCACTACGTTTGAAGGCGACAGCTTAATTAAAAATAATCAAAGAGCCTTGGACCTTTTGATCAAAGGAACGACCGTCCAGAAAGAAACCGAAGCAGGCTTACAGCAGGAACCGGTCAAATACATCGACTATGACCATATCGAAAATAATTCGTTCATCGCCGTCTCGCAATTTAAGATTAGGATCATCGGCACTGAGAATCACATTTATCCCGACATAATCTGCTTTGTTAACGGCCTGCCCGTTGCGGTCATCGAATGCAAAAGCCCACGAGCAAGCGAACCTATTCCGTCAGCGATAGATCAATTAATGCGCTATTGCGAACAGCGTGATTATCAGAAAGAAGGTTCAAAACCGCTTTTCTATTACAACCAGTTCATCGTTGTGACCTCTCGCAACAAAGCCAAATTCGGTACGATCACGACGACGATCGAAAAGCTCTTTTACCGCTGGACCGATCCATTTCCCGAAACACTTGCCGAGTTATCGGAATACTGCAATCCGCAGCAAAACTATTTTGTGGATGCTGAGGGTAATGACGACGACGATATTCCACAGGTAACGCGAACCTCGCCAAACGATCAGCAGCGGCTGGTCCACGGGATGCTCAAGCCTGAGAATCTATTGAGCATTATCCGCACATTCTCAATTTGGACTACTACTGATAAGGGCGAACTGATCCGTGTCGTTGGCCGTTATCAGCAATTCCGTGCCGTAAAGAAAACCGTTGAACGTCTGCGAACAGGCGTCAATCGCGACGATCG
>CAYPGP010000010.1:0-5402 GCA_964410495.1 uncultured Chloracidobacterium sp. | reverse complement strand
CGGATATTCAATTAATGATCCCGCAAATATCTCTCAGTTAAAAACGGCATTGCAAAACAATAATTCAGAGATCGTTTCGGCAATGATCCACAAGTTTCAGGAACGAGATTTTGATGCGACCTTCCCCGAACTCAATACCAGTGAAAAAGTATTGATCCTCACGGACGAGGCTCATCGTTCGCAGTATTCGAAACTTGGTGCGAATCTGGACCGGGCCCTGCCAAACGCGACGAGGATCGCTTTCACTGGAACACCCATTGACAGAACCGAGCAAACCTATGGCGACTACATTGATAAGTACACAATGCGCCAATCCATCGAAGACGGCGTAACACTCGCGATTGTTTACGAGGGACGAACGCACGACGCCGCGGTCGAAGATGCCGCTGGTGCCGAGAAGAAGTTTGAGGACGTATTTAAGGACTACAATCTTGCCGAAAAAACAGAGATCTTGGCTTACGGTGCAAAAAAGGCATACCTTGAAGCCGAAGAGACGATAGAAGAGAAAGCTCGTGACATGATTCGCCATTACGCGAAGCATATTCTCCCGAATGGGTATAAAGCCCAGGTTGTTTGCATCTCAAAGGACGCCGCTCACCGATATCGACTAGCTCTCGAAGCCGCAATCGGCGAACTGATCGATGAGCTAAAGGCTGAGAATCCTTTCAACGTTCAGATCGAACGACTGGAGAGTCTCAGGGTTGCGGCGGTAATGTCGGACGTTGATCACAACGACAAGCCGGAACTCAAACAATACGCGGATTCAAATGCAAGAAAAGCCGCAATTGCCAGCTTTAAGCTGCGTTTCGGTGCGACCGACGAAATAGCAAAGGGCAGCGGTCAGACAGTTGACGGAAAAATAGGTATTCTCGTCGTTGTTGATATGTTGCTAACTGGTTTCGATGCACCGATCGAGCAGGTGATGTATCTGGACAAAGTCGTCGTAAATCACAATTTGCTTCAAGCAATCGCCCGCGTTAACCGTGTTTACGACGAAAATAAGCATGTTGGTTTCGTTGTCGATTATGTCGGCATGGGCAACCACCTGAAACGAGCTCTTGACGCCTATTGGGAAAAAGAACAGCAGGAGATTACGGGATGTTTGTTGGATAATTCTGAATTGATCGCGGAAGTAAAGAACGCCCATGAGGAGTTGCAGAAAGTCTTTGAGGAACATGGGCTATCAATGTATAGCGACCCGGACGACATATTTAATCTCTTTTACGATGAAGAGATCAGAATGGCGTACATGACGGCTTTTGAGCGATTTTCAAAAGCATTGGACAATATTTACCCAAGAAAAGAAGCTCTAGAGTATTTGCCCATACTTAACCGGTTCGCGGATATTAACATTCAGGCTGTTGAACACACGCGTGACGCTCGAATTAGCATGAAAGGCGTTTCGGATAAGCTACGACGTGTGACAGATGAATATTTGATTTCAAAGGGCATCGAGACAAAGGTCGAACCGATCTCTATTCTTGACGATCGTTTTTTCGAGAATGTTCAACGGCGAACGCGGCGGGAAACGAGGGCAGCGGAAGTAGAGCATGCAATTCGTCATTTTATCGACGTAAACATGAATGATGACCCCGAGCTTTATACAACCTTCGCCCAAGAGTTGCAAAGAATCCTTTTAGCGTTTCGGGAAAACTGGGAGGAGATCTATCGGCAGCTTGAAGAACTCAGAAATCGGATCAAGGAATCACAAAACGAGAATACTTACGGTCTGGATCGCAAACGACAGATGCCCATCTTTCGAAAACTCCACGCGCTTATCTATGCCAAGAAGGATGGTCTTTCTGAGGAAGAAATATCAAATCTGACCGCGTGGACAAAAGAGATTTACGGAATGCTGAAGGTCGATTTGGCTCAAGTGGGTTTCTGGAGTTCTCCAGCATCTGTAAGTCGGTTGCGAGGCGAAATCTCAAATTTCCTTGCTGCCGAATGCAGTTCATTTGGGGATGCATTTGCAAATCGAAATACGATTGCTCAGGAAATACTTGCTTGGGCGAATGACGACCGGATCACTACAGCAATTCTCTCGGCAAACGATTAGATGGAGATCGATTACTCAATAGTCTATTCAGATCGGAAGACGCTCACTATTATTGTTGAGCGTGACCGTTCGGTAGTAGTTCGTGCCCCGTTAAATACCGACAAGGCAAAGATCGAAAAGATAGTCGAACAGAAGAAGCTATGGATTCGCGAAAAGATCGGCCACAATCAAAAGTATCCGGCTGTTAAGTCTCAAAAGGAATTCGTCTCGGGCGAATCACTGCTATATCTCGGCAAACCGTACCAACTCTTTGTTGTTGATGATGAATTTGACGGTGTTAAGTTCGACAGTAAGTTCCTCATTAGCCGAAATAACCAGCCGGAGGCAAATCGACTTTTCCGCGATTGGTATCTCAAGTCGGCAAACGAGATAATTATCCCGAAGGCGATCCAACTAGCAAAGCAGATCGGCGTCTCTTACAACAAGATAAACATCCTTGATATTCAGTATCGTTGGGGATCATGCACTCCGAAAGACAACATCCATTTTAACTGGCGGCTGATTAAGGCCCCGATGAATGTGATCGAGTACATAATTGTCCATGAGTTAACCCATCTTCTCGAAAGCAATCACACGGCCGAGTTTTGGAATCGAGTGCGAACCGCGTATCCGCTTTATCCTACTGCAAGAAGGTGGCTTCTGGAGTTTGGGAGTGAACTTGAAATAGATTTCTAAATCGAAAAGAAAGTGAACGCGCCGGTCTTCAGCGTTTAAGACGCGGTTCGCCAAAAAAAGAGCGGCAAATAAGTATGAAAATAAGCACAATTCTAGATCAGATTGATATCGGAAGCATGGCACTCCCCGAGTTCCAACGTGGCTACGTTTGGAACCGCGATCAGGTCAGGAAGCTGATGAGCTCTCTTTACCGGAAGCACCCGGTTGGAAGCCTGCTAGTTTGGGTGACGAAAACGGAGGGCGCCGATGCCCGCGGTGACGGACAACTGACGCCCGGATCAGTAAAACTCATCCTAGATGGTCAGCAACGGATTACCTCGCTATACGGAATTATTCGCGGCCATGAACCGAGATTTTTTGACGGCGATCGAAAGGCATTTGAAGGACTTTATTTCAGCTTAGAAGACGAAACTTTCGAATTCTATGCCCCCCTCAAAATGCGTGATAACCCTCACTGGATCAGCGTTACTGATTTAATGAAAACGGGTGCTGGTGAAGCTATTAGTAAGATCGCGGTCAACCCCGAAATGAGCGCCAATCTTACCCAGTATATTACCAGGTTGAATGCAATTGATTCGATCAAGCAGGTCGAACTGCATATTGATGAAGTAACGGGCGAGGATAAGACAATCGACGTTGTTGTCGATATTTTCAATAACGTAAATAGTGGGGGGACGAAGCTTTCAAAAGGCGATTTGGCCTTAGCAAAGATCTGTGCAGAGTGGCCAGATGCTCGAAATGCAATGAAATTACGGCTTGCCAAATGGAAGGCTGCGGGCTTCGGGAATCTGAAACTAGAATGGTTGATGCGATGTATTAACGCGATTATCACGGGCGAGGCATTATTTAGCCATTTGAGTGATGTCGAAGTTGAAACATTTAAGAGCGGCCTTACCAAGGCTGAAAAATCTATAGATTTTCTATTAAATCTCGTTTCATCGAGACTCGGATTGGACCATGATCGCGTATTAGGTAGCCGCTATTCGTTCCCATTACTTGCCCGTTATGTCGATGAACGTGGCGGCCGATTGAACGACCCGCGCGAACGCGACAAATTACTATATTGGTATATTCATACCTTCCTTTGGGGAAGATATGCTGGGTCGACTGAAAGCATCCTAAGTCAGGACCTTAGAGCCCTTCGTTCGACTGCCCCGCTCGATCAACTCATCGGGCTGTTGAGTCAGAATCGCGGTGATCTCAGGATTCGCGAAAACGACTTTCTCGGCTGGAGTATGGGAGCTCGTTTCTATCCATTGCTCTATATGATGACCAGAACCGGACACGCACGGGACTGGAACACGGGAATAAAGCTGTCCGGTCATTTGCTCGGGAGGTTAAGCGGTCTTGAGGTGCACCACATTTTTCCAAAAGATTTGCTCTACAAATCGGACTACGCTCGATCGGACGTCAATGCTTTGGCAAATTTTACATTCCTGACTAAGGAAACCAATTTGTTGGTGACTAATCGAAATCCATCGGAATATCTTGAAGAATTTGATGCACGAAACCCGGGAGTTTTGGAATCGCATTGGATCCCTATGGATCGAAATCTTTGGCAAATGGAAAACTACGAGGATTTCCTGGCAGTTCGAAGGGAATTGCTCGCCAATGCTGCGAATCAGTTTTTAGACGGTCTCATGGCGGGTGAAATACCTGAATGTCCACCACGCGAATCTGTGTTGGATCGCGAAGTTGTCGAAATTGGAGGCGGCGTAAGTTCGGAGGGCGAAGAGGATTTTATTATCGACTGCAACCAATGGACGGTTGATCAAGGCTTGCCGGAAGGGGAATTTCTTTTTGAACTTTTGGATAGCGAGACAAATGAGGTAAAGGCCGTAATTGATCTTGCATGGCCGTATGGACTCCAGGAGGGATATAGCTCGCCCGTCGCTCTTCTAATCGACGAGGACAAAGAAACCGAAGAGGCTGTCAACAGCGCTGGCTACAGGTTCTTCACTGACTTTGAGGATTTCAAGCATTACGTGTTGAGTGAGATCAAGGCGGAACTTCCAGTTCTCTCTGAACCGATCGCTGCGTCCGAGCCGCCGCTAGCTTCGCCCCAATCGAATCGGCCACGTGCGAGTTCCCGAGAGTTTTTACAGCGGCACTTCCCAGAACTAAAAATGTACCCCACTCGAACCAGTCGTCGATGGGAGAACGAAGAGAACCCTAACTACTGGGACAATTGGTGGGTTAGCTTTAATTTTGCGGATATTGAGAAAAACGACTACATTGTAGTCGCGGGAGCTCAGGACGACACAAATACAGACTTTAAAGTTTTCAAGATCCCCACCAGATATTTACTTGAAAATAAAGATAAGATTTCAGTCTCCGGAAATCGAGTGGTCAACCTTTACTTGGATTTTGTGAACTTTGTTGATCTAAGAAATCCCGCCCGACTTCCATTCGGTCAATTTGCGCTGAATTAACTAGTAGGACAATTCTTTGTTGTGATTTCGGCAGAGGAAGTATACGGGAAAGCGTGATTTCACTTGTCTGGTGCGCCAGACAAGTTTCGCCAATCGAACGCAAACGAGAGGTAACCCGAAAACTAGAGGAAAAACTAGAGGTTAAAAGCGACGGGCGCCCTTTCGTGGCGCCCGTAACTTGTTGATTTAATTGGCTCCGCAGGTAAGACTCGAACTTACAACCCTTCGGTTAACAG
>CAYPGP010000009.1:0-139689 GCA_964410495.1 uncultured Chloracidobacterium sp. | reverse complement strand
GTGAACGTACATCGCGAGCGACATCGGTATCACGTAATATGTGATCGCCTCGCCGCCGAATTGGGCCATTATCCAGCTTCGTTCGAATAGCAGCAATACATTCCCGAAAAGCTGAAATGCCATCAGGCTAAGACCATAAGTGATTATCTTTCTATACGTTACAGTGCCAATGTTAAGAGTAAATCTGAACTCCGGAAGCTCCCGTTTCGCGGCGACGTACGAGGCCGCACAAACGATGACCCACGTAAGGAGATTCCACCAAAGCAGTGCGACGACGCCATGACCAAGAAGAACTAAAACGATACTGCCAATGCTAAATGAGACGCTGCTCAAGTTAGCAAGTATCAGAAAACGGTCAAATCGATGCAGCCCTTGCAAAACGAGTTGAAATACCTGGCCGATGACGATCGCGAGGATCGTCGCTGCGGCCAGATATAGACCAACGACGGCTTCGTCCTGCAAACCTGGCTCAATGAACAGAACGCGTTCGACTATAAAACGGGCGAGGAAAACTGTCGCGAGCGAGCCGGCGAGCGTCGTGACAAACCCAAAAATCAGCGTTCCTGAGATCACCGCCGAGATCTTTTCGTTTTCGCCGTTTGCAGTGTACTCGGCAACGTATTTGGCCGCGACTTTACCGATCGCGGTCGTGAAAAAATAGCTGATAAACCCAATTATTACAACAAGTACGCCATATTCTTTGTCGCCAAGCGTTTTGACCACTATGGGCGTCGCGATGAATGTCGGGATGATCGGCAGCAGCCACGAGAGCAGCCCGAAGAGGCTATTCTTAAAGAATGTCCGCTGCATAGCGACCTTGTCACTCGGCATCGGCGAAACACTCCTTGTATTTGGATATGGCGATGCGCGAGGCAACGCGTTCGTCGAAATTTGCGATGACGAATTCACGGCCTTTCGCTGCGATGTGGTGGCGAAGCTTGTGATCGGTCTTGAGTTCGACGATCGCATCGGCCAAGGCATTTGTATCACCAGCTTCGATCAGCAAGCCTGTATCGCGGTCTTTCACCGCTTCAGGAATGGCGTAAACGTTGGTCGAGATCGACGGGATTCCGAGTGCCATGGCTTCCAACAGGGCGATCGGCAGGCCTTCGACGAAGCTGGGAAGCGCGAAGACGTCGGCGATCCGGAAAAATTCTAGAATCTCTTCGCGCGTTTTCCCGGTTTCGTGTGAAAGTCGGATCTCAAAATTGTTCAGCTTATAGCTATCGATGCGTTTCTGATCTTCATCGCTCGGTGCCATTGGCGTGAGCCAGACGAAGGCGATGCTGGTGTCATCGCCCAGCTTTTTCGCAGCTTCGAGAAATGTCCATCTCCCCTTGCGATCGATGAACTGGCCGACGCAGAGGACGATGAATTTAGATTCGTCTATATTGTGCTGCTGCCTGATCTCGCTTTGGGTCCGTCCGATTTCAAGCACGGCGTTGACCTGTCGCGGATCTACGCAAGTGTACGTGACGGCGATATCATCCCAGAATCTCTGCGAAACCAACGGCTTAACCTTATTCTTCGTGTCCTGATTAGACGCGAAAATATGAAATCCACGCAGTCGCGAGACGAACTGCATCCGCATTTTCCAGATCGCCTCGCGCATGGCAGACCCTGTGATGGCGTTGTGCATCGTCACGAAAACATTCGCACCGCGACGCGACAGCACCGCGAGGAATTGCCACGATTGCCACGGGCTGATCTCGATGTGAAGCACGCTGTTTTTCAGGTCGTATTTTCGCAGGTATTTCAGCACCGCGAACTCGGTCTTAATGCGGTTCGATTGCCTTTCGATCTTTCTCGATAAAGTCGGCGCCGAGTCGTGATCGAGCGAGACATCGAGAAAGTCGATCGTAACGCCGATCTGTTCGAGATAACCGACGACCTCCGGAGAAGACGCTCGCGGTATCGCCGCGATCACATCCCACTCCGCCAACGCCTCTTTCATGATCGCCATCATGTAAACCTGTGCCCCGCCCCATTCGAGATAGGTCCACAGGAAAATTAATTTGCGTTTCGCTCTAGTCATCGCGAATGGCGGATGCGAACGTCTCGTATAGCGGCGGCTCGTCCTGTGTCATCGCCCAAGTGGAATCATAGCTTCGACCGGCAAGGATCCTCGCGACCGCGATCGGAAACGCAAGAAGCCCCTGAAGTCGGTCAGGAGCGCCAAGAAAACTCGAATAAAATCGCCGTCGGAGCGAATATCCGCTGTGAGGATCGGTAAAGAGCAGCCTGAACTGTTTAGCCAGGGGCAAGTGACGAAAACCGGTGATCACGTCGTTCGGTTTGCAATAAACGCGTGCACGAGGTTCGATGAGCAGTTGCCATCCCGCCCGGCGCATTCGCGGAGTATATTCCGCATCGCCGAATTGCGGAAGCCTTCGTTCATCCATAAGGCCGACCTCGCGCACGGCGGCGGCTGGATACAGAACGCAGTTTCCGACGATTATCTCGACTTCCCACGGCCTGTCCGGGATCGTTTCGATCGTCTGTTTGTACCAGTGGCGATAACCGCCGTTCCAAAGCTCCCAACGCGGCGATACCTGAAACACCTTATCCGGAGTTTCACGGTTGAGCAGCAGGCCGCCCACCACAGACCGAGGATGCCGTTCGGCATAGTTAACGAGGTTCACGATGCATTTCTCGTCGAAAACCTGATCATTATTTATCGCCAGAATGTAGTCGGGTTCGTGCTTTAGTGCGGCTGATATTCCGCGGTTTGTGCCGGCGGTGTACCAAAGACTGCCGTCGCCGCGAACGATCTCGACCTCGGGAAACTGCTGCTCGATCGCTTCGGCGGTCCCATCTGTAGAGCCATCATCGACGACGATCACATGAAGCTGCAATCCCGTCGAATCGGATTCTGCGATGCTTCGCAGGCATTCCAGGGTTTCTTCGCGGCGGTTGTGTACCGGAGTTACTATTTCGACCTTTAGCGGCATCACAGATCGCTCGTCCGGCGTTTTCCTGCTTCGATATCGGCCTCGATCATCAGCCGGGCAAGTTCCCGGAACTTCGTTTGTGCCCGCCAGCCGAGCACACGCTCTGCCTTGGAAGCATCGCCGATCAAGGCGTCGACCTCGGTCGGGCGGTAGTAAGTTGGATCGATGCTGACGACAACATCGCCCTCGCGAAGCGGAACGGGATCGAGTTCAAATTTGTCGCGAAGTAACGACGGATCGATATGGGCGATAGTTCCGGTCTCGTTTTCGCCGACACCCGACCAGGTCAGCCCGATGCCGATGTTTGCCAGAACTTCCTCGACGAATTCCCGTACCGAATGCGTTTCGCCGGTCGCGAGCACAAAATCGTCCGGCGTTTCCTGCTGCAGGATCCGCCACATTCCCTCACAGAATTCCGGAGCGTAACCCCAATCGCGCGTTGCGTCGAGATTGCCCAAGGTGAGTCTGCCGCCAGTTCCGAGCACCATTTTTGCGATCGCCCGCGTTATCTTTTTCGTAACGAAAGTGTTGCCGCGGCGGGGCGATTCGTGATTGAACAAGATGCCGTTGCAGGCGAACATATCGTAAGCTTCGCGGTAGTTTACGATCGTCCAGTACGCGAACAGTTTCGATACTCCGTAGGGAGAACGCGGATAGAACGGTGTTCGTTCATTCTGCGGTGTTTCCTGCACCTTGCCGAAAAGTTCGGAGGTCGACGCCTGATAAAACTTCACCTGCCGCAACCCCGTCTCGCGGATCGCATCGAGAAAGCGAAGCGTGCCGAGAGCGTCAACCTGGGCCGTATAATCGGGTATCTCGAACGAAACCTTTACGTGGCTCTGCGCCGCGAGATTGTATATTTCGTCGGGCTCGATCTTCTCAAGCAGACGGTTGAGGCTGCTCGGGTCGATCAGGTCGCCGTAGTGCAGGAAAAGCGTTTTGTCGAGTATTTCGGAGTTGCGGTAGAGGTGATCTATCCGCCCTGTATTGAAGGAACTGGATTTACGGATGATCCCATGGACCTCGTAGCCTTTTTCGAGCAGGATCTCGGTCAAGTAGCTGCCGTCCTGTCCCGTTACCCCGGTGATAAGTGCTTTCTTCATCTAAAGTTACGCGAGCGGGCCTGAACGCACAAACCAATCGTAGGTCTGTCGCAATCCGTCCTCAAGCGGCGTCGAATAAGTCCAGCCCAGACGCGAAAGCCGCGATGTATCGAGCAATTTTCTCGCTGTTCCGTCGGGTTTGCTCGTATCGAATTCGATCCGGCCGTCAAATCCCACGATGCGGGCGATCAAACGGGCGAGTTCGCCGATCTCAATGTCCTTGCCGACGCCAATATTAACATGAGAAACACCGTCGCCATATATGTCGCGGGCATCGACGTTTTCCATCAGAAAAGCGACCGCCTCGGCAAGATCGTCGACGTACATGAACTCCCGACGCGGCTTTCCCGTACCCCAAACCGTGACGGCATCGTCACGCTTCGTCTTTGCCGCGTGAAACTTGTTTATCAGGGCCGGAATGACGTGTGATGACGCGAGGTCGAAATTATCGTTCGGCCCGTAGAGATTTGTCGGCATGACGGAATAGAAATTCGCTCCGTATTGTCGGTAGTAGCTCTCGCAAAGTTTTACGCCGGCGATCTTTGCTATCGCATAGGGCTCGTTGGTGGATTCCAGCGGACCTGTAAGCAATTCTTTCTCGGTGATCGGCTGCGAGGCTTCACGCGGGTAGATGCAGGAACTTCCCAAAAAGATCAGCTTCTCGGCCCCGGCTCGATAGGCAGCGTGTATTACGTTCGCCTCGATCATCAGGTTCGTGTAGAGAAAGTCGGCGCGGTAAGTGTCGTTGGCAAGAATGCCGCCAACCTTCGCCGCCGCCAGGATCACGACCTCGGGTTTCTGCGCGGAAAAATATTGATCAACTGCGTGCTGATCGGTAAGGTCGAGTTCGCTCGACGTCGGCGTGTGAAGCGACCCGTAACCGAGCTTTTCAAGTGCACGATGTACCGCGCTTCCGACCATTCCGCCGGAACCGGCAATGTAGATCTTTTTATCTCGTTGCATTAAAGGCGGAGCTGAGCGCAGGTTTCCCGATCAATCCTCGTCTCGTTCGGTGTAGTTACTTCGGTGATAATAGCTCTGGTAGTAGTAGTAATTATCCTTGTTGTTGAGGTTTACATTGTTCAGGACGACGCCGAAGATCTTGGCGCCTATCTCTTGCAGCATCTGACGCGAACGGCGGACGACCTGGCGTGACGAGCGGCCGGCGTGGACGACGAGGATCACGCCGTCGACCATTGACGCGATCAGAACACCATCGGTAAACGACGCGATCGGCGGCGAATCGATAACAATGTGGTCGAATTTTGTCTGCAGCAGGCGCAAAAGCTTGACCATCTGTTCGGAACCGATAAGTTCTGCCGGATTTGGCGGGATCGGACCCGAAGTCATGACAAAAAGCTTCGATTTGTCGTCCTGTTTGACAGACGCGGCGATTTCGGCATCGGTTATTTCGCTTGCGAGGAGCGAGCTGAGGCCCTCGCCGTTCTTCATGTTGAAGATCGAATGCAGCCGTGGGCGTCGCATGTCGGCGTCGATGATGACGACCTTCTTCCCGGTTTGCGCCAGTGAAATGGCGGTGTTGGTCGCAATCGTCGATTTTCCTTCCGAAGGCAGGCTCGACGATACCAACAAAGATTTCGGAGCGTGTCCGGCGGTCGAGAGCAGGATCGAAGTTCTTAAATGTCTGTAGGCTTCCGCGAGCGATGAGCGCGAGTCCGCCGATATTAGCAGCGGCGTTTGCGGCGTATCCTCATCCGTTTCGGTCGCCCCGACCAGCAGCAATTTTCGTTTAGGCACCGAATCGATCGACGGTATCGCCGCAAGAGCGGGCAATTGCAAGTAGCTCTCGATCTCCTCAGTCGTGCGGATCGTATCGTCAAGATATTCGAGGAACAACGCGAGCCCCATGCCGAAAAGCGTCGACAGGAACAGTGCTGCGATCACCGTCGCAAGCCGTCGCGGCGATACGGGAACCTTTGGTGGAATTGCGATCTCGCTAACGCTGATATTGTTGTCCGACCCTTGCGAGGCAAGATCGTTTCCGCTGATCTGGTTGCGTAGCTTGTCGAGAAAGCCTTTGTTGGCATCGATGGTCTGCTGAAGGAGCTTGATATTGACGGCGTCCTGATTCTGGCCCTGAGCTTCGCCGAACTGCTTGTTGAAATCGACGCGGATCTTGTTCTCTTTATCCTGCGCTTGTAGGTACTTCGTGCGCAGATTGTCGAGATAAACCTTGGTCGCGTTGGTGCGATAGGCTTCAATGTCGTTCCGGCTCTTGTCCGTGGCCGACTTAAGCGAATCCTGATAGCTCTTGATCTGAGCGTCGATCTCGGCGATCTCGGGGGCCGTTTCGAGAAATTCCTGCAGTTTCAGCGCCCGCTGCTGCCTTAGATCGGCGATACGCTTTGTGGTTTCGACCTCGAGGCTGCGAAGGCTCGCCTGCTGCTCGGTAATGAACCTGGCGGATTCCGCCTCAGCCAGCGACCGGGCTTTTTCGGGAGACTTTTGGACGGTCAAAAAGTTTGCTTCTGCATTTTTGCGATCGTTTTCGGCGACAAGCAGATCGCGGTTCAGCCCGCTCAGACGGTCGGAAACGATCGTCTGTTCGCCTTCGGTTTTGACAATCCCAGCCCTTTGGTTCAAGTCCACGAGTGCCTGTTCGTCGCGTTTGATATCCGATTCGAGCGTCGCGATGCGTTCCTGTAGAAAGTCGTTCGTTTTGCGGCTGGTGCCTGTGCGTTTTTCCTGATTTTGGTCAGCAAATGTTTTAGCGATCGCATTTACGACAAACGCGGCCAGGTCGGGATCTGTATGGCGATAGTTGATCGCGATCAGGCGAGTGTCCTTGAAAGTCGTTCGCGATTCGCGTATCGGTTCCGTCTGAAGATTGCGTTTTATCGCTTCGACGTAGGGAGCAAGGCGAATAGCTTCGGCGATCTCCTCACCGCTGCCAAGCGATTCCTGCAATGAGTCGATCGAGGCTTTTCTATCCTTTTTCTCCGTATCATCCGTGGCCAAACCGAGCGAACGAAGCATAGACCGCCACGCCGAAACCGATTCCTCTGCCTGTGCCTGCTGAAACTCTTTGTTCGCGTCGAGATTATGTTCCTTTATAACGCGGCGAATGAGGCTGTCGCTGCCGAGCAGTTGAAGCTGGGTATTAATGTAGGCCGGATCGGAATTCAGAACCGAGCGTTGGCGATCGTTTGTAACGAGATCGGGGTTGACCTGTTCTAGATCAACGCGGACCTGGGCGGATGCCTGAAAAACATCGGGGCGGCGGGCCATGTAGATGGCGGCGAGAGTGGTCATCAGAACGGCAATGCCCACTACCAGCCAGAGACGTTTCCGGATCGCGCGCCAATAATCGACGAGCTGAAAACCTGTTCCCGCCTGATTGTCGCGGTAGGAAGGATACTGCCCGGTGGGTGCGGAGTCGAACTCGCGCAGGATCTCAGCTGCGTCGTGGATCGGTGCCCGGATTATTTCGCGTGAATCTTTCATGGATTACGGAATTCGGTAAATCGTATTAGGGATAGTATTCCGTATCGATTCTACAAAGCCGTTAAGTATCGATTTCACCTTATCTTCGGAAACAGCCACGATGTCATTTGGCTCGAGATATGGATCCTTGATCTTGCCCTTGTCGATCTGGTTTAGGTCGTAAATTATCTCGTCCCGTTCGGCCGTGCCCTCACGCCGGCGAAGAACCCGGATCTTGTCCTTTTTCGCCGCTCCCTTAAACCCTTCCGCGGTTGCGATAGCCTGACGGAGCGTGATCGGCTCGCTGATCCGGTAAGCCCCTTGTTTATTTACGTTTCCGTAAACATAAATGATGTCCGAATCGAGCACCGAGACCGCGTCGCCCGGCTTGACCCAGAAAACGGTCTTGCCCTGCGTAATATCACTGATCTTCATATCGAAGACCTCGACCTTTTCATCGACCGCGTCATCGGGCCTGCGGCAAACGGACTCTGCTCCCGAACGGACAAGCACGAGACGAGTACCCGCTTCCTTATTGGGCCCGCCCGCCATTCCGAGCAGTTCCAGAAGGTGAACTCGACGTGTCAGAAAGTACGTATTGGGATTGACCACGGCTCCGATGACCGTTACCGGCTGCGAACGCTGTTCGGCAACTGTGACGCGTACGAGCGGGTTTCTCAGGTATTTTTCGCCGTAGGCTACGCGGATATCCTCGGCCAGCTCTTCGTTTGTCTTACAAACCGCCACTATCGGTCGATCGATCCGAAAGAGGCTGATCATTCCGTTGGAATTCACCGGCACTGACTGGCTCAGATCAGGGTGGCGGTCAACCTGGACGTTCACCACATCGCGGTATCCAATCCGGTATTTTTCGTTCTGGGGCGAAGCCGTTGCCACAGTCGTATCCGACGGCTGTGCGACCTGAGCCGACGCTTGAAAGATGAGCGTTAGTACAAACGCAAGGCATAAAAACAACCTATTTTTGCTCATAGAAATACCTCTCAAGGGCTTAGATGCCAGACGTACCGATTTACAAACGAAAATGATAACAAAAGGTTGGGGGTTTTGAAACATCGAAAATCCCCTCCTGGACAGGAGGGGTGGCAGGCGAGGCCTTGTGCCGAGGCTGACGGGGTGGTAGATAAGGTGCGGTGTGAGTCTTGCGAACAGGACCGTGCCTACTGTTCTTTCCACCAACCAAAATGCGAGATTATCCGATCTATCAAGAGTCCCGGTTCTTTGAAGACGAACTCATTCTCAAAACGGATTACTTTAATGCCTTGAGTCGAAAGATATCGCTTTCGTATCTGATCTGTTATTTCTGTCAGGGCGTTGTAATGGCCTTGTCCGTCAAGTTCTACTGCGAGACGCTCGGCGGGGCAATAAAAGTCAAGGACATATTTACCAACACTGTGTTGCCGACGAAACTTCCGCCCTTCAACCTTTGAATTCTTCAAGATGTTCCACAGCGCAGCTTCAGCCGGGGTCAGGTTGCTGCGAAGCTTTCTTCTAAAGGCCTTTATGCGGGGCAAGTTATGGGTCTTTTCTTCACTGTTCCTTCCCATGATCTTGCAATAAATATTAGGACGCGAGCATTCGATCGCATCACCTTGCAGAACCCGTAACCAATCAACCACCCCGCCCGAAGCGGGCACCCCTCCTGTCCAGGAGGGGAGTTTCGCGTCATTTCTTCTTTGGCTTATGCCGCTCGACAAGCCGAATCGGTGTTGCGAAGAAGCCGAATTCCTCGCGTAAGCGGTTTTCGACGTAGCGGAGATAGGAAAAATGCAGCTTTGCCGAGGCAGTTCCGCCGGAGGTGAAGAGGATGAACAGAGGCGGGCGAATGCCTGCCTGGGTTATGAACTGAACTTTGAGTCGCGAGAGGCCGGTTTTGCCGGTCGCCGGAGCACCGCCTTTCGGCTGTAGGATCGTGCTTTCGAAAAAGCGGTTGAGCCACGACGTTTGAATGCGTTCGTTACGAGCCTTCGCGGCTTGGGCGACGAGCGGAAGGATCTTGGTTACGCGCTGGCCCGTCAATGCCGATGCTGTCACGATCGGGGCCCAGTCGAGGAACTTCATTGCCTCGCGGAGCGACCGCTCGAACTCGTAGATGGTATTCGTTTCTTTTTCCGCGAGCGCATCCCATTTATTTACAACGATTATCACGGAGCAGCCTGATTCGACTGCGTAACCCGCGATGTTCGCGTCCAGATTCGTCACGCCCTCAACCGCGTCGATCACAAGCAAAGCTACATCGGCACGTTCGAGCGATTTCCTCGCCATTATGACCGAAAGCTTCTCAGCCATCTCGGTCGTTTTGCCTTTCCGGCGGATTCCGGCCGTATCGATCAGAGTAAAATCCTTTCCGTCGACCGTCAAATGCGTGTCGATCGCATCGCGAGTCGTACCGGCGATCGGCGAGACGATTACGCGTTCTTCGCCAAGGAGTTTGTTGAGGAGCGAGGATTTTCCGACATTGGGGCGGCCGATGATGGCTAGTTTTATATCCGGATCGGGTTCTTGCTCCTGTTCGAGTTCACCGTCAACAAGTTCGCGCCCCTTTTTACCGGTCGGCTTACCGCTGTCGAGTCCCAAAGCTTCATAAACCTGATCAAGCAGGTCGCCGATCCCAGTTCCATGTTCCGCCGAGATCGGGGCGATCTCGAAGCCGAATTGGTAGAACTCGCCAGCTTCGTTTTCGACGTTACGCGATTCGCACTTGTTGGCGGCGATGATCACGGGCTTTCCGGTATTTCGGAGCAGAACTCCTAGTTCTTCATCGAGCGGGATCGCTCCGGCACGCGAATCGAGCACCCAGATGATCGCTTCGGCCTCGTCGATCGCGAAAGACGCCTGTTTGAAAATATTCGCCGGAATTATCGCCTCGTCATCCGGCACGATACCGCCCGTATCAACGAGCCGAAACCCCTTATCTCTCCACTCGACCTCGCCGAACATGCGGTCACGCGTTATCCCCGGCTCGTCGCCGACGATCGCTTTACGCGAACCCGTCAGGCGATTGAACAAGGTAGATTTCCCGACATTTGGCCGGCCTATTATTGCTACAAGTGGTGAAGTCATCGTCGTCAAACCCTTGATTCTATCAAACGCGATGTATAATTGCTGAAAACGATGGAATTTCAATTAGATAAAGCTGTCGAAGTTCTACGCCAGACACCGTATTCCCTCGAAAGAATGCTAGGTGATCTGTCGGAAGAATGGACCGTGTCCAAGGGCGACCGCGACGATTGGAGTCCTTACGACGTGATCGGCCATCTTATACATTGCGAGGAAACCGATTGGATACCGAGGGCTGAGATCATTTTGGCGCAAGGCGAGAATCGAGAGTTCGAGCCTTTCGACCGTTGGGCTCAGTTTGAGAAGTCGAAAGGCAGGTCGCTCGGGGACCTGCTGACCGAATTTGCTCATCTGCGAAACCTCAGTTTGGAAAAGCTTCTCGGCTGGCAGTTGACTCCGGAACAGCTCGAATTAAAAGGTGTTCATCCAGAATTTGGCGAGGTTTCGCTCAGTCAATTGCTCTCGACCTGGGTCGTGCACGACCTGGGCCATATTCGCCAGATCGTTACCTATATGGCTAGGAAATATGAGGATAACGTTGGGCCCTGGAATCAGTATCTGTCGATCCTGAAGACAAACTGATCGCTATCGGCAGCGAAAGAAAAAGGCCTCGTTCAACTTTTGCGAACCAGGCCTTAGGTTTAAGAGGCTAACTTTGGTTAGTCGACAAAGATATCGAGCACTGCACCTACGATCGTGCCGAGGATCGAATATTTGCCGTTCGAGTATCGGCCATACTGGTTGCGGCCGTAGTAGCCGTCGTCATAGCCGCGGCGGAAGCCCTCGCGGAAGTAATAATTGTACTCGTCGTAGCTGACATAGTAATTGTCGTAGCCGATGGCGGCGTCCTGATAACCGTACGAGTTATTCGGGTTGTAGCCCCAGCCGTCCTGACGGTCGGCCTGTCCGGCATAGAAGCCTTCTTCGTACCCGTTCTGCATCGCCTGTTGGAGCATCTGGGCACCATACTGGCTGGTGTAGTAATACTGGCCACCGCGGCTGTAGCGATAATTGTTGTAAAGATTATCGTAATATCGCGCCTGTTGCAGCCTTAGCTGATCCTGGCGAAGTCGCTCCCAATATCTTTGCTGGTAACGCAGATATGCGATACGACGCTGCTGTTCGAGATAACGCTGGCGATCACGCTGGATGTTCTGCCAGTTGTTCCAACGCTGGTTGTATTGGTTAACGCGTTGTTTTCGCAGCAGCTCCTGCTGCTCGCGTGATATCCGGTCGTACCGGGTGTTGCGGTTGTCATTGCGATTGTTCTGCCACGTCTGAGACTGCGTTTGGCGGCGACGCTCCTCGCCTCGCTGACGCTCGAGTTCGTTTTCACGACGAACACGCTCGCTATCGACTTTCCGATAATCGTCGGTCGTTCGCTGTTTCTGCAGCTGCTCGTTTCGCTGCTGTTGCTGGCTACGGTTGATCCGCTCCTGCTGCATACGAGCATTCCGCTCGGCCTGCTCGCGACGCATCTGCTCGATCGACCGCTCTTGTTGCTTTTGCTGGTCGTTGCGACGCCGCTGTTCCTGCTCAGCACGTATCTGGTCCTGCCGGGCACGAACCTGTTCCTGCTGCTGGCGCTGACGCATCTCGGCCTGACGCTTCATTTCTTCATCGCGCCCATTGTTGTCCCGCTGGCGAACCGGCGGCTGCGGGCGTGTTTCGCGCTGACGAGATTCGACCTTTTCCGTGTTCTGCTTTTGACTCTCTTCACGGCGGTCATTCTTGCCGCGATCGTTCTGAGCTCGCGCGTCGGCGGTCGCAAAAAGCGAAACCGCTCCGAGCGTCAGGATCGAGCCGGCGATCTTATTTCTTAAATCTTGTTTCATAACTTCCCCTTTTCGGCGAATAGATTCCGCCCCAGTCAACCTATTGGGCAAGCATTGTGCCACAGAAAAAAGCCCGCATAATGCGAGCTTTCTGGGAATTACTAATACGATTTGGTTAAAGTATCGACGTTTTCGGCTGGGTTTCAACCTTTTACAAAGTCATATTCCACCCGCACGTTCAAAACACCGTTTCCGATCTCCGGTTTTATTCGCTGGGCACGCATTTTCAGAGTTCCTGAGCGTTGGACCGGCACGCCGAACGACACTTTCTCGAGCGAGATTATCTCGAGCGGGTTCATCTTTTTGTCGATCGAGCCCTGAATAAGCCGGGCAATTACCGAACCGCCTATGCCGCCCGTGCCGTTGAGATTGACCGTGCTTACACGGACTCGGCCGATCAATCGCTGCGAATTCTGATCAAATTCAAGATCAAGATTAGATTCAGCTGAGCCGGCAAACTCCACGCATCCAATGAACGGAGCCGAGTAGGTCCCGGTAAACGCAAGCGGAACTATCACTTTTCCTTCGCGAAAACGAACAGCCGTCCGCACGCCGCGCATCTCCCGAAGCAGCTTCACCGTTTCGGGACAATCGGTTCGGGCGGCCGCAGGCAAGAAAAACGCCGTACCAAATCCCGAGTCTGCCGAACCGGGTACATCATTGCTGATAGACGACATCGCAAATTCCGGCGGTTCAAAATTCGCAAAAACTGAGTCCAAAAGCGCGTCAAAAAACGCTTCGTTCAGCGTGATAGTAACCTCGGGCCGCTGTGCACTGGCCGCCGTGGTGAATAGAAGGAAACTTAGAAATATAGCAAGCGATCGCTTTACAGACATTTGACCTCGCGTTAGAACCAATTACCTTTGCCCACGCAAAAACCGCTTAATTATAGAGCTTGCAGCCGCAGTTTGTGAACAACTTTATTTTGCTCACGGTTTGACGTGGTTTTCGCGAGATCCGTTGTGCGAAATGGTGGTGTAGTGCGGAAAAAAGGGCCGCTTCCGTCGGCGGAAGCGACCCGAGTCAGGCTGGTCAGCAAAATTAAGGCTTGATCGTATAGTCGATCCAGCACGAATCGTGATCGCCAAGGAACAGTTCGAGCATTTCGATCGCCGTACGCGATTGAGTTCCGCTCGAAGCCCCGACGCCTGCGAAATTCGGGTTCAGAATCTTCGATATCTGATCGCGAACGGCATCGAGGTGAGCACGTGTGGCTCTGTCTTTCGACTTCGCCATCGCGGCACCCGCTGCTGCACTCAGTGCTTTAAGTTCGGCGCGATAGAACGAACGTTCGTCGCCGCTGGTCATAAACATCCCCGCAAAGCCCGCGGGCAAGCCCTGAGGGGCAGCCTGAGCAGGAGCGTTGAGTTTGTTGTTGACGATGTCGAGGTATGCCCGCTGTAGATTGCGGCGATAAGCATCGACTGTAACGGTTGGTGCATTGAGTTCGCGGAAAACACCGTTGCGAACATCCGACACAAATTCGGCCGGTGCGTAGGCAGCGTCACCATCAAGTGCCTGCTGTTCGACGAGCCGCGCAAATCTTGCACTCGACATGAGATTGTTGAGCACGCTGTTCTGAGCGTTGCGAACACGATTCAGAACACCGATCGGCTCGATCTTGCGAAGAATGTCCTTATCGATCGCCCATGTCGGCGTCGCAAATGCGTTGTCATTCAGAAACGTCACCGCCTCCGTTTGACGCGATTTCGGGAGGAGTTTGAACCTCACGCCGTTCTGCCCGACGTGCTTCTGCTGTGCGTCGTAACCACCGACGATCTGAGCGACGTGGTTCATCTCGAGCGTCCATTGCCCCATCATACGGCCGTAAAGCTCGGTCAGGTCGTCGTAGGTATCGCCCGTTTGCGTGCTGGTCGCCGGGACGAGGAGTTTCGCGACTCGCTGCAGGTTCTTGAGTCCAAGAGCGGTCGATTTTACCGCATCGGCATCGCCGACGGCCTCAGTCAGATCGCCAGGATCACTTCCAGCGGCACCATCAACCGAAAATCGCAGCCATGGTTTCGTATCCTGCTCCATCGCCCACTGATTAAGAGTGTTCTTTTCCGCATCCGAAGTTCGTGCACCCGGGATCGGTTTGTAACCCCACATGGTCGCCCATTTGTCGTACGGGCCGATGTTCGGGATGAGATCTTCGAGAGCGATGCCATCCTCAGGCTGCGCGACGTAGTTGAACCGTGAATAGTCCATCAAGGTCGGCGTATGGCCCATCGTCTTGACCCATTCCTTGTCGCGGACCTTTTCCTGGGGATAAGTCGAACTGGCCTTCATGTTGTGCTGGAAGCCAAGCGTGTGGCCTACTTCGTGAGCGACAACGTATTCGACAAGACGTCCCATCAGGTCCTGCGGCATCGGCAGTTTGTGAACACGCGAATCAAGCGGCCCGACCTGCGTGAAATACCACGAACGCTGAAGGTTCATGATGTTGTGATACATCTGAATGTCCGATTCGAGGATCTCGCCGGTGCGAGGGTCGTTGATGTGCGGGCCTGAGGCGTTCTCGATGGTGGATGGCAGCCAGCGGATGACCGAATATCGAGCGTCTTCCGGATCGAAGTTCGGATCCTCAGCTTTCGAAGGCTGCATCTTGGCAATGATCGCGTTCTTGAAACCGGCTGCTTCAAATGCACGCTGCCAAACTTCCACTCCTTTGATGGTGAAAGGGACGAGCCACGCGGGCGTTGCACGATCCACGTAATAAACGATTGGCTTTACCGGCTCCGAAAGTTCGGCATTCGGGTCTTTCTTTTCCAATCGCCACTTGGTTATGAAGCGGCGTTCCTGGGCACGCTGTTCCGGGCGGCCGTAGTCCATCTGAGCAACCGAGAAATAGCCGACGCGCTCGTCAAAGAGACGCGGCAGCATTGGGTTTTCCGGAAGCTTGACCATGCTGTGGTGCAAGACGACTGTCGCGCTTCCCGGAGGCATTCCGCCGGCAGCCGCGCCACCGCCCGGTGCTCCGCCGCCGCCAGCTCCGGCCGGAGGAGCGGCCCGTGTATAGGTCATCGACGAACGAGCTTCGATATTAGTCGGGAATGGCGAGATGCGTTCGATGTAAGATCTGGTCGCATCAAGTGCCGTGGCGCTCAACCGCTGACGAGCGCTGAACTCGAAAACATCGGTACTGAAAAGCCGGGTCACTTCGATGACGGCAGATTCATTCGGCCCCCATGCGGCAACGTTGAACGCCATGATGATCGAATCGTTGTTGGCGTTCTGAACAGCCTCGGCGATAGGAAGGTTGCGATCGGCAACGACGCTGTAGTTTACGTTTCGAAGGAAGATGCGATTTTCATTTCGCTCCCAGCGAACTACTCTCCTGCCGAGCGCCTGACCGCCGTATCCGACACCAAGCGTCGTTTTTGCGATCTGCGTCACCCAAAGCAGGTCTTTGTCGAGTTCCGACTTCGGGATCTCGTAGTAGAACTTGTCCTTGATCTGGTGGACCTTGAACAAGCCTTCCTTTGTCTTCGCATCCTTTGTGATAACCCTGTCATAGGGCTGCGGATCCTGCGAAGCCCCGGGCCGCTGTGCTCCGCCCGGACCAACCGGCGGCGTGTCCGGCGGCGGATCTTGTGCGAACGTGTTGATCGCAGGCAAAGCACATAACGCCGCCGCGAGCATGATTTTACTCAGAGTTTCTCTCATTATTTTCTCCCACTCTCTAGTGACTTCTACTGTACCGGATCATTCCCGACTGTAAGGCCGCGACCCAGCGTTGGCTGATGGATTTTAAGGATTTAAGAAAGCGTAATTATGCAACGGAACGCAGAGTTAACTCAACCGTAACCACGAATGAGAATTGTAAATTTTTGTAAACGTTCGACTGCCGTTTACTCACCGGCGTGGCGTTTCTAATCTAAATCTGCAATTCGGATGATCCTTTCCCCTTGTGTTCTACGCCTTTCCGAACAGCACAATTTCGACATGCATTGATAGGACGGCCTGGAAACGGACATGCAACACCAATATTTAACAACTCCTTTGGCTAAACGATTTTTCTTTCTCGTTATTCTCGCCCTATTTTTTGCGGGAACCTTCACGGCAGCGGCGCAGACGAAAAAGAGAACTCCCGCCAAGACTCCTGCGGCTCCGATCAATAAAATCGGACCGGAAACAGATCCAAAGTTCGACGTAAGCGGGTTTGTGCCTTTGGATCAGGGCAAGTTCATGAGTGCGGCCTATCGGTCAGGAACCTTGCCTCTAGCCGCAGCGATGCCGGCTGGAACTGTCGAGGAGCAGGCCGCCGCCCTCGCCGGGGCAGTCAGCCGCCGGGATGAGAATTCAACTTCCGCCTTGATCGCGGCCTTGAAGGCGGCCGGCTACGGCATCCGCAACGAGGAAGGGACGGTTGATTACCAACGCAGCGGCTGGCAAGGAATGGCGATCGACGGATGGCAGGTAGCAACGATGGCTCGCAGCTACGGGAACGGCGTCGGACTTGGACTCGGAAAATTCGCCGACGGCCTTGAGTTGATCGTACCCGAGTGGAAAAAGGAAACGAATGCGACGGACATCATCAATGGCATCCGGGCCGCTACCCGAAGCGAACATGCTCCGCTTAGGTTCTGGGCGCATTTTATTATCGAGCTCGGCAGGCAGTCCGACGCGCCATATGACCTGCTGAACGATGCACAAGTCAAGCACGCACGGCTCGACGCGGTGCAGTTGACTCTTATCATGACGAGGCTTGCTGCTGACGTGAATATTGCCTTGAAACGACAGACCCCTCGAACGGCCCAAGCGGATACGATAGTACCGTCGACCGCAGATATCGATGTGTTTGCGCCGGGATCCTCCCATACACGGGGTCGCGGACCTAGTGCGATGCAGGACGACGACAATATTGCATTCACGCCAGTAAAGGCCCCCGATGGTCCATGCTCGACGAATGAACTCGAAAGCTTGATCCTTGATCTAAACGCTACTGGGATGGGGTTGGGCTTTGGGCAATTCACCGGATATCTGGAAAGCAAGGGTGTTATCTCTTCAAAACCGGGCGCAGTACTTGGCGGAGCAAATGCCCTGTTGATCGCTCTCAAGTTGATCGCCACATACGCAGCACTCGATAGCGAGATAACTATGGACGGCGATCAGATGCTGACGCGAACCAAAACCACCTCCGACGGAGAACGAAAAACTCTGCGGGCGAAGGTCAAAATAGACCTCGGCCGATGGCAGGCGATGAACTGCATCCGGCCAGCTCTCAACGCCGCTGGGTTGGATTTCAGTGTCCCGAGCAACGGAGCCTTGGCCGGAACGCGTGTCGATTGGAACCTGATCGAAGGCGGCGTAGCCGATTCACAGCTAGGTAATGTCCTGCATACCGTTAAGAATCTTCCGAGCCTGCTAAAAGACGGCACGATGGACATGGGCGATGCGATCGTCTTTCTCGACACTCAGCAAGGCGTCAAAAACGCGGAAAAGCGACATTACAACTACACCGATCCGAACGGCGAATCGAAGATCGATGCGGTCGGGCTCAGGCAGGTCAGGAATATGGCGGGTGAAAAGCTTCGCCCAGTGATGAAGCGAATGTCGGTAAATCTCGACATGCAGATCAAGACAATGAGGATTTCCGACGCGACGGGGGCCGCGGGCACGGCGAATGATCTAGCAGGAAACGCTATCGCATTTTTCACGAAAGACATTCCAGGTTTTATTTACGGCACGACCGCCGAAACTATCTATCGATCGAATCTCGGTTCGTCGAAGATCGTCTCATTCCCAGTGAAAGACTGGCAGCCGTGCGACGGCGGCTGGAGCGGCACGATCACCCGAACGACCAAATTCAGGAAAGATGAGCCGAACGTGGTGAACGGGGCGAGATCCTCGATGGGCTACAAAGAGTGGACCGAGGTGGTCAAACTAAAGGTTACCGGCCAGCAAAATGAGCACGACGGCATCCTGGTAAACGGCTGGCTCGCAAACGGTAACCTGAAGTACGACGAAACGATTTATCGTCGCGAAAACGATCAGAAGTTCCAGTGCACCATTCGAGACAGCCTGCGCCGCTCGACCACGCGGTACGGCAAGCGCGACTACTATAACAAGCGCGAAAACAAGGCCGATCAGGAGATCTACACGACTGTGTACGTCGCGGTGTACAGCGATTACGCGTACCTCGATTTCAATATTCAGGGCATAGAGGGTGATGCCTTCTACGACGAAAAAACCGAAACGCCGTGCCCCGAACACGACAAGAACGGCACCCGGAAAGGGCAGGAGAGCTACCCGTTTCAAAAGACCACGAGAGGTGAAATGGAATTCAGGGTCGAATACGACTCGAAAAATCCGGGCATCCTCAAGGGCGCCAGAACCTACATCAACTCCGACGGCAGCGTCTCAACATTGACATGGGACCTGACGCGATGTCTGGTGTGACCGAGCCTTTTCCCGGGAGCTATACGCGCTATCGCTTCTCTAGATCACAGTAAACCTTGATCGCGTCGTGTCCGCCGTATAGATGATCGAAGAGTTCCCGATAGCCCTCGAGTCCATTAACGCGGTGGGTTAGGAGCCTTTCGAGCCAGTCGCCGTATTCGAGGACGGCAGCGGACAGGTCTTTGACGCCGGTCTCGAAGTATTCGCGGTTGGCGTTGACGGTGCCGATCATGACCTTATTGCCGAGGACG
Organism: uncultured Chloracidobacterium sp.; assembly: GCA_964410495.1. Taxonomy (GTDB): domain Bacteria; phylum Acidobacteriota; class Blastocatellia; order Pyrinomonadales; family Pyrinomonadaceae; genus OLB17. The sequence continues at coordinate 120,625 of CAYPGP010000009.1, read as the reverse complement.
AAATCGAGGTTGATCTTGTCCGCCGGAACTTCCGTCATGCGGTCGCCGCCGGTCACGCTTGATAGGACGAGGATGCCGTTTTTCGCGAGTGCCTGCATCGCCTCGAAGACGATGGGCGAGAATCCGGTGGCTTCGAAGATGATATCGAAACCGCCATTTTGACTGGTGAAGTCGGGTATCGAAACGTCCGCGGTCGAATGATAAGCAGCCCCGAGTTCTTCGATCAGATCGGAGTTGAGGTAAGGCTTCGGAGTGCGGCCAAAGGTAACGACTTCCATGCCGCGAAGCCGGAATACGAGCGTCGCGAGCAGCCCGATCGTTCCGGCTCCCATCACGGCCGCCCGCTTTGGCTTCCAAACGCGAAGCCGCCGCTGGGTCTCGAACGCCTGAATGACGCCCTTTTGCACGACGGTCATCGGTTCGAGCAGCACGCCGACTTCCTTCAGGCCGCGCGGAACCTTGACGATGAAATCGGCATCATCGACGTAATATTCGGAAAGAAATCCGTGTCGCAGGTTGATCCCGCGTTCGAAATAGGTGTCGTCCGTCGTCATGTCGTTGGTTCCGATCAGGTCGTAGATGCTGGTTCCCGGGCGGCGGACGGTTGCCACGACGTAGTCGCCGGGCTGAAGTTCCGTGACGTTCGTCCCGACTTCCTCAACGAGTCCAAACCCTTCGTGGCCAATGACAAGGAAATCATCACCCTCGGGCGCGGCACCGTATTCGGCGTTATTTATCTCCTTGTCGGTGCCGTCGACGCCGACGCGGAGCACCTTGACGAGGACGCCGCGTCCGTTGTCGACATCGTTGATGGAAGGTTTTGGCATTTCGATCATGTGGACCGAATCTTTTATGCCTGGTTTGACTGCAATCGCTTTCATATTTGTTTCTAAGTTCAGGCCGCAAGTGCCTGCATCCATTGAGTTTGTATGCCGAGTCCCGAAAGCGTGCCGATCACGCGTTCCGGTTCGCCCCAGTCGCTCCAGCCGACGTCCGCGACGCGCATTACGAGCAGTTTATCAGTTGCTTTTTCGAGGACGTCGGTCGAGAAATTGGTTTCGCCGATCCATGTGTAGATCGAGCGGATAACCGAAGATTCCTGCGTCGTACCGAAGAGCGGCTCCGAGGCGGCGAACATCCGGAAAAGCTCAGGAAGGTGATCGTGAAACATTTGCAGAAATGTCGAGGCTTTTCCAACCATGACGAAGCTGTTCCACAGGCAACCTTCGCTGAGCAGTTTTTCGGCGACGCCGGCGGTCGGCTTTTCCCAGAACCGCGACACGCGGGTAACGGACTTCGCCAGCCCGCCGAAAAGCGACCTGGCCGGCTCGATCCAGCCGTAAGCGGTCTCGGCCTTTTCGGCCTCGATGCCGAGCAGAACGACCGAACCCGCATCGGTATCGACCGCCCGGAATGCGGCGTCGACGTGGTTCATGAACCCGATGTCGTCAGAGAAATAATGGTCCGACGGCAGGAACGCGACGGTCGCGTCGGGGTCCATTTTTACGAGCCGCATCAGGCTGTAAAGTATCGCCGGTGCCGTGCCGCGATTTTCGGGCTGGACGACGAGATTTGCCTTCGGGACCGAACGCAGCGGCGCTTCGAAATAAGGGCGATGCTTCGCTGTCAGGCTGAAAAGCGTTTTCTCAGGTGCGATACGAAGCGCCGCACGGTCTCTCGTCTGGTCGAGAAGCGTCTCGTTCCCGACGATAGGGCAGAACTGCTTGGGACAGTCGTTGCCCGCGATCGCCCGCGTTATCGGCCGAAGCCGCGTGCCGTCACCGCCGGCGAGTATCACGGCGTAGCGGTCGCTCGCTGGTTTTTCGGCGGGTTGAATGTGAAGTCTGCTGCTTTCGATTGTCATATGTCGGTTATGTTCTCCGATGCTCGATATGCACTTCGGTAAAGTCGGTTCGACTGGCGAAATATTCCCGAAAAGTAGCCGCATCACTCGCCGCTCTGCTGAAGCAGTTTCGCGACAAGGCCGGTCCATCCCGTCTGATGGCTCGCCCCGACACCGGAGCCGTTGTCGCCATGGAAATATTCGAAAAAGAGCAGATGATCGCGGAAGTGTTCGTCGGTTTGAAACTTCTCGAGATCGCCGAAAACAGGCCGCCGTCCGTCAGCATCTTTCAGGAAGATATGCGACATTCGACGCGAAAGCTCCTGCGAAACCTGCCATAGGTTCAGCATATTTCCCGAACCGGTCGGAAATTCGACCTTCAGTTCATCGCCGAAATAGTGATGAAATCTCTGCAGCGATTCGACGAGCAGGTAGTTCACCGGGAACCAGATGGGCCCACGCCAATTGGAATTCCCGCCGAAGAGGCCGCTCGAAGATTCAGCCGGTTCATAATCGACTCGATGCTCGAAACCATCGACCCGCAGAATGTACGGATTGTCCTTGTGGTAGCGCGAAACAGCCCGAATACCGTGCGGAGACAGGAATTCGTTCTCGTCGAGCATTATCTTCAGCACGCGCTCGAGGCGTTCGCGGTATGCGACCGCGAGAAGACGACGCTCGCCCATTCCCGGAGTTCGCATGCAGGCGACGTTTTGCGTCAAGTCGGGCCGGTTGTCGATGAACCACTGCATCCGGCGTTTGAAATTGGGAAGCGAGTCGAGTATCTCAGCATCGATCGAACCCACGGCAAAAAGCGGTATCAGGCCGACCATCGATCTCACTTTCAAGGGCTTGCTGCTTTCACCGTGAAGATGAAGAACATCGTAGTAAAAGCCGTCTTCCTCGTCCCAGAGCGAAATTCCCTCTTCGCCAAGGTTGTTCATCGCGGCGGAGATGTAGAGGAAATGCTCCCAGAATTTGCTGGCGAGGTCTTCGTAGGTGTTGTCTTCGGCGGCGAGTTCGAGAGCAATCGCAAGCATGTTCAGACAATACATCGCCATCCAGCTCGTGCCGTCCGATTGGGCTAGTTTGCCGCCCGTCGGCAGCGGCCGCGAGCGGTCGAAAACACCGATATTATCGAGGCCCAGGAAGCCGCCTTCGAAGACGTTCATCCCTTCGGAATCTTTTCGGTTGACCCACCAGTTGAAGTTGAGTAGGAGTTTTTGGAAAACGCGAGCGAGGAACTGACGGTCGCCCACGCCGTTCTGCTTTTTGTCGATCTGATAGACCCGCAGTGCGGCCCAGGCGTGAACCGGCGGATTCACGTCGCCATAGGCCCATTCATACGCGGGTATCTGGCCGTTCGGGTGCATGTACCATTCGCGGAGCATCAGGATAAGCTGCTCCTTCGCAAACTCGGGATCAACGATGGCCAGCGGAATGCAATGAAACGCAAGATCCCACGCGGCATACCATGGGTATTCCCACTTGTCCGGCATCGAGATGATGTCGGAGTTGTGAAGGTGATGCCAGTCAGAATTTCGGCCTTTTCTTCGTTCGGTGGGCGGATCGGGAAACGCCGGATCGCCGCCGAGCCAGTCTTTAACGACGTAGTGGTAAAACTGCTTCGACCAGAGCATTCCGGCGAACGCCTGCCGCTGAACGTTTTTCGCGTCGTCGGAAAGTTGCGTCGGAGCGATCGCCGAGTAGAATTCATCGGCTTCGGCGATGCGTTCGGAGAAAATGTCATCGAATGCGATCGCATCGATCGATTTGGAAGGCTTATCCGACAGTCGCATTCTAAGGATGATCTCCGACTTCGCGGCAACATTGAACCGATAATTTGCCGCGGCCTTGGTTCCGGTTTGCGCCGGATTGACCGCATCGATCTGGCCGTGAACAACGTATTGGTTGAAGGCATCTTTTACGAACGGCGTCCTGTTGGGCGAGCCAAAAAGACGTTCGTTATTCGTCTCGTTTTCGGTGAAAAGAAGTTCGGGTGCGCCGTGAAAATTGAGAAAACGCTTCCCCATGAGCGGGTGATCGATCTCGATCATGCCCGGCTCGGAACTCCGCATTTCACATTCCGCGGTTTGCCCCGTCCATGTCCAGTCGTTCCTGAACCAGATGGTCGGCAGGACGTTGATCAGAGCGTCCTCATCGGCGCGATTGGCGACGGTGATGCGAATTAGGATGTCGTCCACGTCGGCCTTTGCGTATTCGACAAATACGTCAAAATATTTGTCTTCATCGAAGACGCCGGTGTCGACTAGTTCAAACTCACCTTCAAGTTTGCCGCGGTTTCTGTTCTCCTCGATCAGTTTTTCGTAGGGAAACGCGGTTTGAGGATATTTGTACAGGTACTTCATGTACGAATGCGTAGGCGTGGAATCAAGGTAGTAATAGACCTCTTTCACGTCCTCGCCATGGTTGCCTTCACTACCCGTCAGTCCAAACAAACGCTCTTTCAGGATCGGGTCGTGACCGTTCCAGAGAGCGACCGAAAAGCACAGATTCTGCTGCCGGTTGCTGATCCCGGCGATGCCGTCTTCGTTCCAGCGATAGGCCCGCGATCGAGCGTGATCGTGCGGGAAGTAATCCCAGGCCGAGCCGTCGGCGGAGTAATCCTCGCGTACCGTTCCCCAAGCGCGTTCACTCAGGTATGGGCCCCATTTCTTCCAGTGCTTTGTTCGTTTGTTCGATTCGTCCAGTCGTTTTTGTTCGGCGTTCATAATTTTCTCGCCTCATCAATTCCTGTTGGCGGCGTTCATATTCCGGAAAATAAAAATGGCGGCCGAAGCCCTCGCCTCAGCCGCCAAAATCGCAAAAAAAAGCCATCATTTATGCTCAGGAGGATTTTCTTTAAACCCCGGCCAGTTTGCCGCGGCCTTGGCGATATTCGCGTCGCGCTCCTGTTCCCACATCTCTTTTACTTTCGGGCTGTAGTTCAGATACAGTTTCCCGTCAACTATCGACCAGGCTTGCGGATCGCCGTCGGCCGTATAGCCCTTTGAGACGGCATACGAGCAATACCCCCCGAACTGCGGGGCATAAACTTCGGGCTGTTTTCGGAATTTGTCGAGATTTTCGGCGTTGGCAAAGTACCATTTCGCGCCGTTCCAGACGTACTCGTAAGCCTTGTTTCCTTCGACCGCGTTATCGACGACGAAATACGCGACTGCGTCGAAACCGCGGAGGGCCACTTTTGATTCATCTACGTTTACGGCAATGAACGTTTGAGTTCGGGAACATGCCCCGAGCGCGAGAGCTGCTGTGATAACCAATGTTAAGATTACGGATCTTTGAAAAAATAACGTCATAATGTTTGAGGTATTAGTTAGATCTTTCCGTCACCCGCACAGCGTGCCCGTCTGGGTCACGGATTAGTGCGGCTTTTCGAAATGAGAAGATGCTCGGGTCAACCAAAACCGAACCACTCGAAACGTAACGCGGCTTAAATGAGGCCACGATAGCGTCGAGGCGCGGCGCGGAAAAGCTCGTTTGCCAATGCCAGAGGTCGTTGCATTTCGAGTCGGCAGGGTATGGCCGACCGTCGGTCGGGGCGATGTATTCGAGAAACTCGACAGCGATGCCGTCATCCTTTGTTCGCAGCCCTGTGATGTGCAATTTTGCACCGAACACATTGTTCAAATGTTCCTGTTCCGGGCCGTAATTGTCGCTCGTTCCGGCAACTGACAGCCCAAGTTTGTCACGATAGAACCCGAGGCTCGCGTCCGAATCACCGACGACGATCGCCGTGTGATCGATGCCCAGGAAAAGCTTGCCGGTCTTGGCCTTCTGACGCCATTTTTCAGCCCCCTTATCGGGCGGAAAGGAAAGGATCTCCAGCACGTGGCCGTCGAAGTCCTTGAAATAAAATGCCTTTATCCCCGCGGCGGCAGTGATGTAGGACGGCAGAGTCTGCGGCCCGGTCGATGCGTGTCGAACCTTGTTCTTTCGAAGCACCTGATATGCGCGGTCCATGTCCGCGACAATGATCGCGACGTGCTGAAACCAACGGTCGTTGCTTCGCGAATCGACAGGGATCGGACGGCCCTGCGATGCGATATATTCCGTGAGTTCGAGGACCTCGTCACCGAGCGTGAGCCTCACTATCCGCGCTCTCGCTCCAAAGACGCCCGAAAGATTTTCGAGTTCGATGCCCGCTACCTCGCGGTCGGATATCATCTCGAAGGGCATGACTTTCGTATAGAAATCGATAGCCTTGTCCATGTCTGAGACCGTAAAGCCGACCGTCTCGAGGCGATCTACTGCCTGAGCAGTTGCGGAAGATACAAGGGCAAGAAAGGCAATGATCGCCAGTATCAGCCAGCCGAGCGGAAAGCCGTTGTTTTGAGTTTGATATCGGAAGGTCATCTCATTTTCTCCAGTAAATGTTCGCCAACTCTCAGGGCGTTCGCCATGATCGTCAGTGCCGGATTTACGGCAGAACTCGACGGGAAAAAGCTGCCGTCGACTACATAAAGATTGTCGAGGTCGTGTGCCTTGCAGTTGCGATCGAGAACCGATATCGTCGGGTCATCGCCAAATCGGAGCGTGCCGTTCTGATGCGCGACTCCGGCGAGCGGTATCTGCTCCGCGAGATATAGATTGCGGGCGAACAGGCCCTGATGGCATTCGCCGCCGTGCATGTCACATTTTCGCTGAGCGTTCATCAACTCTTTGAGCTTTTTCTGGAGCCTTTTGTGTGGTTCGAGATTATTCGGCGTGTATGACAGAACGATATCCCCGTTCTGGTTTAGTGTTACGCGATTTTCCGGACGTGGCAGGTCTTCGGTCGTGAGCCAGAAATCGAGTGAGTGCTTCGCCATTTGATCGAGAGCAAAACCTGGTGCGATAGCAGGGGCACCGGCCGAAAGCGTGACGCCGTCGAGCTTCCCGACAAATGAAATGTGGCCCATCGGGTACGGAAAATCCTCGCTTCCGAAATAGAAATCGTTTACACCAAGAGTTTTTTGAAACACGGTCGGATTAGGACATTTCGAGACTGCTAGAAGCACCGAATTAACATGGCCCATGTAATTGCGACCAACCTGATCGGAACTGTTCGCGAGACCATGCGGATGCAGTTCGCTCGCTGAACGCAGCAGTAAAGCCGCCGAATTGATCGCACCCGCGGAAACTACTCCAACGTCCGCTGAATATCGCTCAACGTCGCCGCCGCGCTCCACGACTACCGATGAAACACTGCGTCCTGACGCGTCGGTCTCAAGTTTTTTCACGAGAGCGTTAGTCAGCAGCGTTACATTCGTATGCTCAGTGGCATGATCTACGCCGCATACCTGAGCATCGGATTTTGCATTCAGCAGACACGGAAAACCGTCACAGGTTGCACACCGAACACAAGAACTTGTCCGGTCATTTTCCTTTATCTGAATACCGAGCGGTACGTGAAACGGGCGGACACCCATAGCGGCGAAATCTTCGGCAAGGTGCTCTATCCTTGGTTCATGGCTCACCGCCGGATACGGAAATGGCGTTGATCGCGGTGGTTCGGTCGGGTCTTCGCCCCCGGTACCATGAACGTGATACATCTCCTCGGCCTGTGCGTAATACGGCTCAAGTTCGTCATAAGAGATCGGCCAGGCAGGCGAAATGCCGTCGTAGTGTTTTAGCTCACCAAAGTCTTCCTTCCGCATCCGGAACAGGGCCGCTCCGTAAAATTTTGTGTTCCCGCCGACGTTGTAATTCGTGTGCGGATGGAGCGGCTTGCCGTCGCGGTCGTACCAAGTTTCCTTAGTGTTGTATTTCCCTTCGACATTAACGGCCCGCGAGTTCCAGTTATCGGTTTCGCGTTTTACATAATCGCCGCGTTCGAGGATAAGGATCCTTTTTCCGGAGGGTGCCAGTTTGCGGGCCAAAGTTCCGCCGCCCGCGCCGGTTCCGATGATAATTACGTCGTAGTGTGCGTTGGTCATAATTAGAATGTGTTAGGCGCTTGCGCACGCCGGATCGGTCTTACAGCTCGAAAGCTCCCGGCCACGAAGGCGAACAAAAACTTCGGCTGCCGCCAGCATCGCCGCGGTTGGTGCGAGGAAATAGATCCAGATCGATGTCCATCCCGCAAATACTGCCGAAGCGACGGACCGTGCAGGATTTAGGCTCGTGCCGGAAATGGGTGACTCGAAAGTGATAAATGCGGCTAACAGACAGCCTGCGAGGTAAGGCGTTATGCGTGATAAGCGTCGATGATCGCTGGCGAACAGTATCGTCGACATCATGACAAAAGAAATTATCGCCTCGGCCACGAGAGCCGCACCGGTGCCGGTCGTTCCGGGAACGGTTGCGACGAAATTCACGGAGCCATCCGCGAGCAGATCGCCAAACATCAGCCATGAGAGCGCCACACCTGTGAAGCCACCGACGAAATGCGCCAGAACGTAGAAGACGGCGTTCACGGAATCGATCCGACCAACTCTCAGAAGCGCCAGCGTAACCGCCGGATTGAAATGCGCTCCAGATCGTCGGCCCCAGGGCGACCGAATAATTCCGACCGCGGTCGCTCCCATCGCTGCTCCCATCAGGGTGTTTCTCAACGTCCATGACAACGCGGTCACCGGAGACGCCGGATGAAACAGCAGTACGCTGAATGCACATGCCGAAACCATGAACGTGCCGAGGCACCATGCCTCGATCGCGTATAACTGCCAGTTGTCTTTGAGTCGGTCGAGCATATTTCCCGTCGAAGAAAATCGTATTGCGGTGAGCTTTTATTCCCGGCTACGCGATCACGAGTATCGAATTAAGGCCGCCGAGCCCATCGTCCTCTTTTAGCCCATGGCTCGGATCCTCGATCCAACGCGTCCCGTCGATCAGAAATTTGTATCGGTATTTTCCAGCAGGCTGGCAGGCGATCTCGGCATGCCACAGTCCGTCACCGATCTTGCGGCACCTGTTCGCGCTGGGATTCCAATCATTAAAATCGCCGCACAAGGCAACGGTCGAAGCGTCATCATCGTGGTAGGAAAATAGAATTCGCGAGCGTTCTATTCGCGGCGGGAAATAATGTTCCTGGTCGACGAAATGCGTCTCGTTCAGCGCTTTTTCGACAGCCAGGGATGCGTTGACGATCCCAAAGCCTTGCCGAATGTGCGGGTGGCCGCCAATACGTGTTGCGGTAGAGATCAGAATGTTCTTGATCGCCGCCGGCGTGAGTTGTGGATTTGTTTCGATCATTTGGGCAGCGACCGAAGCCGTGATCGGTGCCGCGAATGACGTTCCGTCAACGTGCTGATAGTGCGTTGCAACAATTTTCCGTTTTGATAATTCTCGTTCAATGGTTTGTCGTATATCAGCATCGGCGCGTTCGTGAACATTTGGACCGAGACCCGCCTTTTCCCAGAGTTTTTTGAGTAATCTGCGAAACTCGTAGTCGGGCGTGGCGGCGAGTTCTGCCAGTGCTTCGGCTGAGTCGTATTCTGCGGTTCCTGGAAGGATGGGCGCGGCGACGTACATCGCTGGTGCAATAAGTTCGGGTTTGATCAGGCCGTCCGCCGTCCTGCCGAAACTCGAGTGATAGAGATCGTAACTATCGGCCTCGAATCGATTTTCGTCGCTGTAGCCGCCGACCGTGATGACGGTTGGGCAGCTTGCAGGTGGAATGGAGCAAAGATCAACGGAATTTCCCGCTGCTACGGTCACAACCACACCTTCAGCGATCAACTGTTGTGTCAGCTGATTTATCCGGCTTTCGGACGTGGGCAACTCGGCGTCGCCGCCAAGTGACATATTGAGTACTCGAATGCCGAATCTCTCACGATTTTCGGTCACCCAAATCAGGCCATTCTCTATCGACTGGTCGGTTATTCGACCGTTATCTGAGACTTTGATAAGTACGAGATTCGCATCGCTGGCCAAGCCGCGATAAATTCCTTCGGACAACGATCCGTCTCCGGCGCACGAGACTACAGTTTGGGTACCATGCCAGTGATAGGCCTTGGGCTCGGTCGCAGAAAGTTCGTTTTCGGTGCCCGTAACATCATGAAAAGCAAAGATCCGATCTGCGATGTCTGGATGCGGATAAAAACCCGAGTCGAGGAACGCGATCGTCACGCCTTTTCCCGTAAATCGAGGATCGGCATTTAGCTTTTCAGCGGTCGGTATGACGGCGAAGCGGTTCTGTGCGTGTGTGTGTTGGTGTGCTGTATCTTTCATCGCTTTTATTTCGCGATGTTAGATCACAATTGCGGAAGGATTATTCCAGCCTAGACGCTCGAACCGGAAGCTTCGAGAGCCTGTTTCATCCGAGTTCGGGCATCATCGCTGAGTGTCACAGAATGATCGTGCTGGCCGAGCTTTTCATCGCTGTGACCGAGCACGTTGCTGATAAATTTGATCTGCTTTAGGAAATTGACGCAAGGGTCGCAGGACAGCAGATGGATCTTCATCAGCAGCCACTCCTTCCATGACAGCTTCGCATCCATCGAGGCGGTGATGATCTTCACCATCTCCTTGCATTCGGGCAAACGCCTCCAGATGAAGAGGTTAAATCTCGTGTGTTTTACTTGTGCTTCCTTCATCCTGGCTTATATCGCCTTACGAAACCATTTTATTTCAATGCAACGCCGCAGCTGCATTCGGGCCCTGTGCATTATCACCCAGAAATTGCTTGGCGACAACGATAAGACCTCGCAAATCTCGTCGCTCGTCAAACCGTCGACCTCCCTGAGAGTAAAGACACTCGCAACTCGTTCGGGCAAAGCGGACAGGCATGAGTTCATAACATCCCAAAATTCGCCCCGCTCCAAAACCTGGTCCGGCGATTGTTCCGGATCGACCGGCCGAAGCTTGATCACCCAATGCCCATCCCACGCGTCCGGTCGTTCGAAAAAATGGTCTGTCACCGACAAGTCTGTATCTTCGTCGGTAAACTGAATATTCTTACTGTTTTTTCGATAGTGATCGATGATCTTGTGTTTCAGAATGCCGGTCAGCCATGTGCGTTCGGTCGAACGGCCGCCGTATGATTTGAGCGACTGTATCGCGGACAGCAGCGTCTCCTGTACCAGATCTTCGGCCAAAGTCTCGTCACGAAGACGAGCAAACGCATACCTGAAAAGACAATCACCGTGATCGTCCACCCACTTTTCGGGGTCGACCGATGACGCTGCTGGCGACGTATCGAGGGCTTGCGGCACAGGCTGCATGTCGTTTGCTAGAGCTGATATTGAGACGGCTTCTGTCCGCATTGTATCACTGCTGTCTTATTCCGCTCTTGATCGAATCGATAAGGCTCTGCGGAGCGAGATCGCGGCCGATCGCTCTTTTCAGGGCACGACGTAGTCGCTCGTCGTCGCGAACTTGTTCGAGAGATGAGATCGGGGGCACCAAAAACAGATCGGTAATGAATCTTCCCGCGGCACGCCTTGCGATCGTACGGTTTGTGGTTCTTGTCATGTCGATTTTCCTCAATAGAGGTAACGCGCTCACGCGTGTTACATAGGTTAATCAATCGTTCGCCAGCTTTTATTCCAGGATTCTATCGGGAATATTGTGAAAGATCGCCGTGATTGCTGAAGGAACGCCAGCAAGGCGTTTTTTAGCCATATGAACAAGAAAACCAGGATCTTAATACTCGGCGGCGGCTTCGGCGGAATGTACACGGCGCTGGCCCTCGACAAGGGCATCGCCCGTCACGCGGACGTTGAAGTAACGCTCGTCAACCGCGAAAATTTCTTCCTATTCACCCCAATGCTCCACGAGGTCGCGGCAAGCGATCTCGACATCACGAACATCGTCAGCCCGGTTCGCAAGCTGCTCAGCAACATTGAAGTATTCAACGGAAGCGTGGAACGCGTCGATCTTGAGAACCGCGTCGTCCACGTCTCGCACGGTAAAGAACACCACCATCACGAACTCGAATACGACCATCTCGTACTCGGGCTCGGGTCGATCACGAATTTTTACGGGAACGAGGGGCTCGAAAAAAACGCCTTGACGATGAAGTCGTTGGGTGACGCGATCTATCTGCGAAATCATCTGATCTCAAATCTGGAAGAAGCCGATTTCGAATGCTGCCCGGTCGTACGAAAGCCGCTCATCAACTTCGTCGTTGCGGGCGGCGGGTTTGCGGGCGTTGAAACGATAGCCGGAGTCAACGACTTTGTCCGCGAGGCACTTCGCTTTTATCCGCATCTCTCGGAAGAAATGCTTCGTGTCGTGCTCGTTCATGCGGGTCCAACGATCCTGCCGGAGCTCAACGAGAAGCTTGGAAAGTATGCCGAAACAAAGCTCCGCGAGCGCGGTGTAGAAATTCACCTGAACACAAAGGTTGACCAGATCGAGGGGAATGAAGTGACGCTCAGCGACGGTACGGTCATAACAACCAACACGATGATCTGGACTGCGGGAACCGCGCCGAATCCGCTGCTCGATTCACTTCCGTGCGATAAGGAACGCGGAAAAGTGTGTGCGGACGAATTTATGCGGGTCGCGGGTTATAAGGGCGTCTGGGCTGTTGGCGACTGCGCGTGGATCGTTGATCCGAAGACCGGAAAACCCTATCCGCCGACGGCTCAGCATGCGATAAGGCAAGGCAAGGTGCTGGCGCATAACATCCGCGCTTCGATCGTCGGTGGAAAGATGAAGCCATTCGTTTTTGAGACGATCGGCCAACTCGCGGCCCTTGGCAGGCGAACTGGCGTAGCGCAGATATTCGGCGTTAACTTCTCCGGCTTCATTGCCTGGTGGCTGTGGCGAACGATCTATTTGATGAAGCTGCCACGGTTCGAAAAGAAGCTACGGGTAGCTCTCGACTGGACGCATGATCTAATTTTTCAAAAAGATCCGGTACAGTTCCTGACGCTGCGTTCGCCAACTGTTTCGACGGCCGAACCTCAGCGGCCGGTGCGGACATACATCGCTACAGCACGATAAAAGCGCGATTCACATTATGAAGACGGGATGAAACTAAGCGGTTTCATCCCGTTTTTGCTGCCTCAAAAATTTTCTCCAAAAAAGTTGTAAGGAATCGCAAGGTCACGCGACCAATGGTTGTAAGCGACGAGATGTCGAAAAAATAACAGGAGCCATCATATGACCGAGATCACACCAGAAATTTTCGAAGCCGAAGCAATGCAGCACATCGACGATCTTTATCGAACCGCCAAACGCCTTACACGTGACGAGAACCAAGCCGAAGACCTCGTTCAGGAAACTTACATGCAGGCCTGGAAATCGTTCGCCAACTACGAACTAGGCACGAATTGCCGGGCGTGGCTGTACAAGATCCTCTTCAACAAATTCGAACATCATCGGCGCAAGCTGTACACGCAGTCGAAGTATTTTCAGGAAGCCGACGAGTTAGTTTTCGAACTCTCCGCCGCAAAAACCCCGATCCCCGAGCACCTTACCGATCGCGAAGTTATCTCGGCCCTGGACAAACTACCGGAGCATTACCGCAGCGTCGTTCTGCTCGCTGATGTTCATGAATTTGACTATAAGGAAGTCGCCCAGATCCTCGACATCCCAATGGGAACCGTCATGTCGCGTCTCAACCGAGCACGCACACAATTAAAGAAGTCTCTTGCAGGAGTCGCCCGTGAATACGGCATCATCAATCAGCCCCTCGCAGCAGCCGCTTGATCAGAAGTTTAGAGAGCGAGCAACCCATTTCTTCAGATTCATCCTCCTGATCTCCTCAAAGAGACGCAATGCGCCCGGATCCGATGTTCCGGGCGCTTTTTTCTCGTCACGTATCTTTCGGTGAGGAGAGTATGATGCTCATATCGACACCAATTCCATCTATATATATGTCACACAAATTCTACGATCTAACGTTCACTCCTAGTGTTAAAAGTGTCCAGGAGCATTACGGAACGCGGAAAAACTATGAGCGGTTCGAGGGCGGCGAGTCCGATTTCCATGGTCTTTCCGACGCGGAGAACGATTTTATCGAAAGCCGTGACGGTTTCTACATGGCGACTGTCGGCGAAGAAGGCCAGCCGTATATTCAATTTCGCGGCGGGCCGCGGGGATTTCTTAAGGTCCTCGACGAACGAACCCTTGGATTCGCCGATTTTCGGGGGAATCTTCAATACATAAGTGTTGGAAACCTCAAAGCCAACGATAAGGCCGCGCTGTTTCTAATGGATTATCCAAATCAGAGGCGATTAAAGATCCTGGTGCGGGTCGAGGTGAAGGAGGCTTCGGAGGTTCCAGATCTGATCGAAAAACTGACAATGCGCAATTACAAGGCGCGGATGGAGCGAGCGATGATCCTGCATGTCGAGGCGTTCGACTGGAACTGCCCGCAGCACATCACACCGCGATTTACGATGGATGAGGTCAAGGCGATGATGGCACCGCTCTACGAACACATTGAGAAGCTTGAAAAGGAGATCGAGGAACTGAAAAGGGATAGACCAGAATAAGAACCGAGGAATGAGATCTAACTAATGGAACCACGAACGTACGAAAAAACACGAATCAAGACAGTATTATGGCTTTAATTCGTGTTGTTTCGTGTGAATTCGTGGTTCCAACCTTTCAGAAGCGGAGTCTTAGATCTTCGGTCTGACGCCGGCATTGTTGAGCCGGATGCGATACAGCCCGTTTCTAGCGCAGAGATAGAGCGTTTTGCCGTCGTCGTCGCCCCAGGCCATGTTGTGGACGTGCTGCGGAGTGACTATAGTTCCGAGGTGCTTGCCCTCGGGCGAAACGACCTGGAGGCCGCCGGGAGCTGAAACGTATACGTTGCCCTCCGTGTCAACTTTTACACCATCGATGGCGTCTTCGCCTTTAATTGCGGTGAAATCGAAAAACAGCATGCCGTTCGTGACGCTGCCGTCCGGCTTCACATCATACCGATAAACGGTCTTTTTGTTATCGTCCCAGTTGCCAACATAAAGATACTTTTCGTCCGGCGAAAGGGCGATACCGTTCGGCCCTGTAAAATCCTTGGTTAGGAGCTGCAGCTTACCTTTATACAGCGAGTAAACACCTGCATGCGGAAGCTCTTTTCGCGGGTCATCGCCGAATTTCGGCAGACCGAAATTAGGATCGGTAAAGAATAGCGTCCCGTCCGATCGGTAAACCAGGTCGTTTGGACTGTTAAATCGCTTTCCATCAAACTTGTCGGCGATCACGGTTTCCGAGCCATCTTTTTCGAGCCGTACGATGCGGCGATTGCCATGCTGATTGAAAACGATATTTCCCTGCGGATCGAGCGTTATCCCGTTCGAACCGGGCTGTCGATATTCCGAGATGTCTGCCCCGCTGTATCCGCTAGGCGTGCGAAAAACGCTGAGCTTTCCGGCTTTCGAATATTTATAGATCGTGTTGGCGTTCGGGTCGCTGAAGAGTAAACCATCTTTTGTCCAAACCGGCCCTTCGGTAAATTTGAATCCCTCGGCCAACTTAAAAACCTTCGGATTCGGCCCGACGATCTTGTTTATCGCCTCGTCATGCCGAATTACCTCGACATTTACTTCGCTCGGAGTGATCGCGACTGGACCGATATTGTCGCCCTTGTAAAACTCAAGTTTTGCCTCGCGGACCCATATGAAATTGGTCGGCGGATTCGAAATTGGACCATTGATGCCGAAGATCGCGAGCTGGATCTTTTGGCCCGGTTTTACGTCACGCCCGACGACCAGCCTATTCGGGGCATTCCACCCGGCAACGACCGAGCCGCCCCGCTGGCCGAGAAATCGCGAGATCTCGCCATTGACCCAAACCTCGGCATAGTCGTCGAGAGCTGTTTGAAATACCACCGTCGAACCCGTGGTGGGATAGCCATTGACCGTTTCAGGGATCGTCAGATTGATCCGATACCAGTTAAAAGAAAGTCGCCCATTCCCGCGGCGTTTTGACAGATCTCCCGGCGGAACGTTTTCCCACGAAGAATCGTCAAAATCGGAGCCGCCCGCATGCGGAGCGTAATCGTAGGTCTTCACCGCCGGGCCACTTGGCTGATTGTCAGCACCAGCGGCGTTGAATGTCGTCTCAACGATCCGCGTATCGCTGTATTTCCACTGTCCGGCGACCAGCTTCACACCGTCGGCCGAAGCGAGATCGATCGAAGCATCCGGCCTGCCGCTCGGAGTGTCTTGAGCCTCGAGAGTGATCGCCGCGATCATGAATGCGAATATTATTGCTGCAAGTTGTCTCATAATTTACCTCAAATAATTTGCCCGCGAATAACGCGAATGAACGCGAAGAAGAGAGCTTTTCTCCAATCGTGTCGATTCGCGTTATTCGCGGGCAAGAATCTTTAACGAACTTTAACGACGTAATAAAGAAAAGTTCCGTCAACCTTCTTGAACCAATGCGGAGTGCCCTTTGGCACGATCACCACGTCACCTTTCTTCAGCTCACGTGTTTCGCCGCCTTCGATCGACGCTCCGCGGAATTCGCTCGGCGCCGTCATCTTTGCGTCGACGGACTTTCCGCCGGTAACGAATGTCGCGGTTCCGTCGAGTACGTAGATGATGTCCGTGTCGAGCTCATGAACTTCGCTCATGCCCGGTTTCTCGCGTCGGCTGGCGTGGACCATGTAGTTTTCACCGTTGGCACCGTCTTCGAGAACAGCACCTTTTGCAAATCCGTCGGTGACGAATTTGGCCTCGATAAACTTCACGGCCGCCATTTTATGTTCTGTCAATGCGGCGGCACCAGCGATCGCCAGCTCTTCATCCTGAGCCGCCGATGCAGCGCCCGAAACGCCCACGCCGCCGACAAGTTGGCCGTCGATAACGATCGGCACGCCGCCCTGCAGCGGCGTGAAATCGGGAAGAGCGACCATTGCCGTGCGTCCGTTCTTGATCAGGTCCTCAAAGAATTTCGTCGGCCGCTTGAACATCACCGCCGTCTTTGCCTTGCCGACGGAGATATTCGCTCCGGCCGAGAAGGTGCCGTCGAGTCGTTCGAGGGCGACGAGGTTTCCGCCGTCATCGACTACGGCGATAACGCCGCCCGGAGCATTATTTTTGGCCGCGTAACTTTTCGCGGCGGTTATTACGCTGCGGGCACCTTCCAACGTGATCGAGCGTTTGTCACTTGTTTGAGCGGTCACAAGATTGACGCAGCTCGCCATTGCGAAGGCTGCGAAAGCAGCTTTTAGGAATAAATTTTTCATGATCTTATTCTGTGTGCGCGGGTTCGATCCTAAAGGAGTCGAACCCGCGAGTTAAGGCCTATTTCTTTGCGTTTGCCGAGGTGTCCGCCGTGATAGTTATCCGAAGAACATCCTTCGTCGCGGGATAGGTGAAGCTATCCTTCACGAGGTGAACGACACCGTTTTCTGCCATTCCCGAATTCTTCATCTTTTGACGCGGGGCTTGTTCGACACCGACGCCGGGAGCTTCGTTTACTTCCGTACCGGCATCCCACAACCCGAATTCGTCTGTAATATCACCGCTCAAAGCGTTTCCTTTCGAATCAAAAAGCGAGATCGCCGACGCGGGTGCGTAGAACAGGTCGTTCGACTGGCCGAACATCGCGATCAGGTTGAGGCGTTGACCTTCGGTCGCGGTAAAGGAAAATTCGAAAGTGCCGTCCGGAAGGATCGGCGATGGCATATCGGAGCCGACCGGCTTATTGAAGATGCCCATATTAATTCCGCCCACGACCGTAAGAAGCTTTCTCGCGAGCAATTCTGGATCGCCGTCCTCGGCTTGAGCTTGAAGTGCGGCTGAAGCCTTTTTCCCATTCTTAAAGAAAGATCTCTTCTCCCCGCTCAGAACGTAGAGTCCGGGCGACAGCGCAAAAGGATACTTTGCACCTCCCACGGTCGAGACCCCGTCTTTGGGCGAGATATTCTCGATCCGCACAGTAAACGTGGCTTGCCGCTTGGGTTTGTGATTAATGGCGAAAACGCTGGCGTGAAGGCCGATCATCATGGCCGCCGCGAATATCACCGCAGCCGATAGTTTCTTTGTCAACATATAAAAGATCTCCGAATTAATTGATTGATCCGCCGGCCGGGTTCATATCGACCCATCCGGTTTCACGTCGTAGAACCCACTTGACCAAGCCCTTATTCCACGAAAAGCTCACGGGAATATTCTTGATGCTGTCTGGAATTGATTGGGCGGTAGATCGAAAAGATTGGCTATGAAGTTGGAAACAAACATCAATGTCAAGGACCGAACATTGCTGACTTCTCTTATAGAGGAGCTTGGTCGCGGATTAAGAGTGATCTCGTCGATCGACGATCTTACCTACTGCAGAGCGGCCAACAATTCGGGGAGTATTGGAGCTCAGTTCCGGCACATTCTCGACTTTGTCTCCGCGGTGCTGAAAGGCATCGATACCGGACGCATAGACTACAGCGATCGCGAGCGGGACCTCAGGATCGAATTGGATCGCAGATATGCTGCCCGACGTTTCGATTCCCTGATAAACGAGCTTCGCAGTAAACATTTCGTGCCTATGAAAAGCACTCTGGTGCGGTCCGAGCTCGATCCTGGGATCTGGACGCGGTCGAGCACCGCTCGTGAGATAGAGTTCGTCCATAGCCACACCGTTCACCACCACGCACTTATAGCCGAGAAACTTGCCAGCTGTGGACTTCAGCCAGGTGAGAATTTTGGCGTTGCTCCGTCAACCATAAGTTACTGGGCGAAAGTCGCCGCCTAGAAAGGGATACTATGTCAACAAAATTAATTTTAATTAGCTGGGTCTGCCGCGTTTCGGTAGCGATCATCTTGTTTCAGACTTTATTTTTCAAATTCACTGGGGCGGAAGAGTCGAAGTACATTTTCTCCACCCTGCTGGGACCTGACTTGGAAGCGGTCGGACGGATCGGTTCCGGACTTGTCGAGTTGGTAGCTGTGATCCTGCTGGTGGTACCCAAGACTGCCTGGCTGGGCGCCGCATTATCTCTCGCAACGATCTCCGGCGCGATCATGAGCCACTTGACGATGCTGGGTATTGTTGTCAAGGATGACGGCGGATTACTATTCGCGCTGGCAGTCACTGTCTTTTGCCTGAGCGGCATCGTACTGCTTATCCATCGCCGCGAACTGCCCGTGTTAGGACAAGCATTCTCGCGATGAATGAGTTAATTGAAATGGCAATGAGCATGATGCCGCAATTTTCCGCGGCATCACTTGTTGCAATGTTGTTTTTCGCAACATTCATCAGCGAAGACGCAGCTTGTCTTGCGGCGGGCGCAGCGGTTGCAAATGGCCAGATCAGTTTTGCTGCAGCTGTCGGCGCATGTCTTCTTGGCATTTTCATTGGGGACGTTCTTCTTTTTGCGGCCGGGCGGATCATGGGAGACAAGGTATTTGAAAGTCCGCTAGTTGAACGCTTTATCTCTGTCACTACGCGGTCAAAAGCCCGTCGTTGGCTTGAAACCCATGGCTCAGTCGCGGTTTTTCTTTCGAGATTTACGATAGGACTTCGGCTGCCAACATACGTTGCAGCCGGGGCGTTAAAAACAGACCCAGTTAGGTTTGTCCTGTACTTTTTGATCGCTGCCGCGGTGTGGACACCATTGCTTGTCGGCTCCGTTGCCTTTACCCAGTCGATGATCTTGAACCAGGATCTGTTTATTACCATTCTCTTGGTATTTACTGTGCTCCGCTTAATAAGCAGGTACTCCTCCTGGAAGAACCGGCGCCTATTTATCGGTCGTTTGAAACGAATAGTGAACTGGGAATTCTGGCCGCTGCCTTTGCTTTACGCCCCGGTGGTCGTATATACGCTTTGGCTCGCAATTCGATTTCGGAGCACGACCGCGTTTACCGCTGTAAACCCGTCGATACCGGCCAGCGGCTTTAGGGGAGAGTCAAAAGACGAAATTTACAAGCTCTTCGCGGAAAACACCGATGAAATCTTGGCACATCGGCTGATACCGGGCGGCCTGCCGCCGCACGAGCGGTTAGCGTCCGCACAGGAATTTATCTCCCAACGAGACCTGAGCTTTCCCATAGTATTAAAGCCCGATGTCGGGGAACGCGGGAAAGGCGTCAAAATAGTGAGTGATCTAAATCAGCTCGCAGAGGTGCTCCAAACCGAAGATAGTAGTTTGGTCTTGCAGCAATACGTCACGGGCGAGGAAGTCAGTATTTTTTATTACCGTCGGCCCCACGAGGCTCGGGGGCACATTTTCTCTATCACTCAAAAGCAATTCCCGGAAGTTCGCGGGGACGGTCGATTAACGGTTGAAGAATTGATACTTACTGACCGCCGTGCTGTTGCTCTCGCGCCGGAATACTTTGAACAGAATCTTGAACGTCTGGATCATATCCCTGAGAAAGGTGAGCTAATTCGGCTTATAGACATCGGCACCCATTCACGGGGCGCGATCTTTCTTGACGGCGATCGCCACCGAACGGCCGCGCTCGAGGCGCGGATCGATGATATCTGCCGCAGGATCGACGGTTTCTACTTTGGAAGGTTCGATCTACGCGTGCCGAGCTTTGACGATCTCCAGCGCGGTGAGAACCTAAAGATCATTGAGCTCAACGGCGTAACCAGCGAATCGACGAATATTTACGATCCCAGGCACTCACTCGCCGACGCGTACAGGATCCTCTTCAGCCAGTGGAGGATCGCGTTTGAGATAGGATCCGAAAACATTAAACTTGGCGCTAAGAGCTGCGGGCTTTTTTCACTCGCAAGAATGGCGATCGGCTAAGACATGTGCATAATACTATTCGCTTACAGGATGTTTCGAGATCACCCTCTGGTTGTTCTAGCGAATCGCGACGAGTTTTACGAGCGTCCGACGCTGGCAGCACATTACTGGGACGATCACCCGGCGATTTACGCCGGTCGAGACATGCTCAGCGGTGGAACATGGATGGGCGTAACAACTGGCGGGCGTTTTGCCGCGGTAACTAATTATCGCGATCCATCAGCAAGACCAGGCACTCGTTCACGCGGCGAACTTGTGGCCGATTTCCTCAGATCTGACGACAACTGTGATCGATTTCTGGAATCAATTGCGCAATCCGTATCCGATTACTCACCTTTCAACTTGATCATTGGAACTCCCGCCTCCAATGACTTGCAGTATTATTCGGACCGCAGCGACGCTCCAGTCGTGCTTACTCCTGGTATTTACGGCCTCAGCAATCATCTTCTCGACACACCATGGCCTAAGGTAGTTACGGGAAAATCTAGACTTTCGGCAATGATCAGCGGAGGCGTCCCAACGACAGGCTTTGAGATCCTAGCCGACGAAAAAACGGCCGACGATCAAGACCTGCCGTCGACCGGTATTCCATATGAGGCGGAAAAAGCCCTTTCAGCCATATTCATCAAAACACCGGGTTACGGCACACGTTCATCTACCGTAATAAGGTTTGGTGATAACGGAACATGGGATTTTGAAGAAAAGGTCTTCGTCTAGCTATTCATGAACATGCGGCGATATTTTTCCGTCATTGATCGAACGTCGAGAACGACGAAGAAATCGATCGTTCCGAACTGATGATCGATAGACGGCGGGCCGCACACGAGGGCACCCAAGCGAAGATACATGTTAAAAAGTGGGGGCAACTCTACCTCGTGACCCTCATCCTCTTCAAGTAGACTTAGCCCATTTGTGCATGGCGCTACGCTCATCTGATCATGAATTCGACGATCGCGAACCAATTTCCGATACGCATCGCGTCCTATTTTAGGATCGCGTGTAAAGATCGAACAGCAACCGAAGAAGTAACGCTTTCCGCAGTGTTCCAGGTAGGCAAGCAGAGCTTTCCAGAGAAGAAAAAGCACTTTAGTGTTGCGATGCTCGCGGGCGATGCAGGCGCGTCCGATCTCAATTCCATCACGGATGACGTCGGACGGAAGGTCTTCGATCGTGAACTCCCGAGCCGAATAGAAGCCGTTCCACGAGAAAGAGGTCTCTATGGAATTCAGGCGATATGTACCAACCGTTTCGTCTGTTTGGTTTGAGACGACGATCAAGTGAAGACACTTTAAATCAAAATCATCAAACTCCAGCCCGTTTTCGCAGCCCGTCTTCTCACGATCCCCCATCTCGCAGTGAAAAACGGCATACCGCAGGCGCAATGCTGATTCCACCTCGCTCCAATTCTCGGCAAATCGGACCGTGTACCGACCGTCCGCGATACTTGGAAGACGCGCTTGTGCAAACGCGGCCGCACGATGCAAAGACTTTGAAGAGATGGTCGCTGATTCCATATTCTCGCTGAAGTACCACGATACATCGGCGCCGTTTAACGAACAGTTACCAGAACTTTAAATTCGCTTTGATTCCCGGCCCGTTAAATAAATTCCATAGACGAGGGTATCTATTCCGCTGATATCTATCATTTTCGATATTCACGATCGGTCAACGCCGATTAACCTAGATATTTTGTTTGACAGATCGAAAATGCTGTCCTGAGAATTGCGAGCTAATAAAGGCTGTGGCAAAGGGCTTATGGTTGTTCGCAAAACGAGATCTTGGAAGAAAAATGAGACTGCTGGATGTCTAGCGTGATAACAGTCTGATTTTCGCAAAAGAGATCGACAATCCCCTGCTTATTCGAGATCTTAGGAAAAGACACTTTGAAAAAGGAAAAGGATGCCACGACGGCATCCCTTTAAGTGATCGATAATGCAGAAGATAAATGGTACACCCGGCATGATTCGAACATGCGACCCCTTGATTCGTAGTCAAGTACTCTATCCAGCTGAGCTACGGGTGCACAGAAGGCGAACAGATAGACTAACTACCGACATAAGACGTTGTCAAGTTTTGTCGGTTTGTCACCGGGCAAAATATCCCTGACGGGTTCGCGAGATAAGGTCGGGATTCTTGACGTCGATCCGGATCGCACGCCATTTGCCGTCACGTTTGTCGTTCGAGGACTGATATTCAATGGTGTAAAGCGTACGAAGGTCGGCGGCGACTTGAGCGTAGAGCCGGCCCATTTCTTCGAGCCGGTTGATGGTGTTCAGAGTTCCGCCGGTGCGATCGGCTACGATCTTCAGGCGTTCACGTGCGGCGGTGAACATCGCTATTTGCCGCGGGGTTGGGTCTGCTAGTTTTGCTGGGTCGCCGGTAGGAAGAGCGAGCGGATAGATCGTCACACCTTGAGCGTCCGACCGGTTTAGGATCTTTACCAATTCTTCATTGGTTTCGGGCTTGATCGCTCCGGCAAGTTTGTCATCCGCAAATCGTTCGAGGGCCGTTCGGTCCTTATCGCGAGCGTTGGAGTCCACACCGTCCGTCAAAACTATGATCGCCTTTCGCCGTCCTTTTTCTTTAGAAAGTTTTTCGAGCGCAAGATCCAGTGCTTTAAACAAGTTAGTCTTCCCGCGCCCATTCGCGACGGAAATAGAGTTTGCGATATCTCCCCGATCGGTCGTAAAGTCGTTCCGGAGATTAACCTTGTCGTAAAATTCAATCACTGCGACCCGGTCACTTGGCGAGAGAGCATCAATAAATCTAAAAGCAGATTGTTTGATCACTTGCCGAAAACCGAGCGTCGAACCACTCATATCGAGAAGAATCGCAACACTGAAAGGGGCCGAACTCGGTTCAAGCCTCGCGATCTCCTGCTTTACACCGTCTTCATATACTTCGAAGTTGGAACGGTCGAGGTTGAGGATAGGCCGACCGCGACTGTCAACTACGCCTACATTAAGCCTTACGAGGGACGAATCGACCCTGATCGGATCGTCGTCCTGAGCAATGGAAATGCCCGCGAAAACGAACAACAGGGTTATCGCGGACATTACTTTTGAAAAGCTCATAATCAAATGTTAGCAATTTGACGCGTAATTTCGAAAGGCGGTTGCATTTGCTGACTTTACGTAAATGCCTTAACAGGTTTACATTTATGAGTTATACTTAGAGAAATTTCACGGATTCCCGATGGCCGTCGTGGAGCGTTTTCACGATTGACTGTATGGAGCAGGAGAAATGCTTTTTCGGCCAACTTATTGTGCCAACTGTGGTGTAAAGATCGAACGTGCCGAATGGCGTCCGTGGACCAGCCGAAGGTTTTGTCAGGTTTGTGAGATCGAACTTAAAGAGCACGAGATCATTCCGAAGGCGATCGTCGGCCTTGTTTGCCTTATTGCGATAGCGGCGGTTGGATTTTCGTACTCATCCAGTTCTAACTCCAGCGGCCTGACGGCATTGAAACAACAATTGAAGCAGGAGATCGCCGCGGAGAGACGTGCAGAACCGCGCGATCCAATAGCTCAAGTAGTAGCAGCCCCGGTAAATCAGATACAACCGGAAATTCGTAATCTAGCATCAACTAGCGGGCAGCAAAAACCGGCCGAGGCTCGGCCGAAAGTAGAGATCGACGAGACTCCGCAATTTTGCGGAGCTGAAACGCGGAAAGGCACGCCGTGTTCGAGGCGAGTAAAAGGTAATACGCGGTGTTTTCAGCATCAGGGAATGCCGGCAATGACATTTGCAGATACCCAGGAAAAGAAAGGCCAGAAACGTAACCCCTAATCGATGAAACCACTTAACCCGAACTCCATGATCCAAGGCCGCTACCTGATCGTACAACCGATCGGCAAAGGCGGAATGGGCGAGGTCTACTTAGCCGTCGATCAGCGTCTCGGAAGCGCAGTCGCACTTAAACGAACATTTTTTAGCGAAGACAGCACACTCGGAACTGCTTTCGAACGTGAGGCCCGCATTCTCGCACGGCTGCGGCATCCTGTACTTCCTAAGGTCATCGATCATTTTGGCGAGAATGGCGATCAGTATCTCGTCATGGAGCACATTTCAGGCGACGATATCGCAAAACGATTAGAGTCTGCGAACAAGCCATTCCCGGTAAGTTGGGTAATGTTCTGGTCCGATCAGATGCTCGACGCTCTGGCCTATCTGCATTCGCACGAACCACCGATCGTCCATCGCGATATCAAGCCCCAGAATCTAAAGTTAACTGACGATAATCATATTGTGCTGCTTGATTTTGGCCTATCGAAGGACTTTGACAGCACCTCCAGTGGGCTGAATTCGGCAAGCGTTGCGGGATATTCACCGCATTTCGCTTCCATGGAGCAGATCCGCGGAACCGGTACGGATGCTCGCAGCGATATCTATTCGCTCGCGGCTACTTTGTATCAGATGCTTACCAACACGGTGCCGCCCGACGCCCTTACGCGGGCCGACGCGATGCTGGGCGGAAAAGGCGATCCGATCAAGCCGCTCAACGAGTTAAATCCGGAAGTTACCCCCGCAATATCGGACGTTATTCTAAAGGCTGTGGCGATAAGGCAGGACGAGAGATATAAAACCGCTCTCGAGATGCAGAAAGCATTGCGGAGGGCCTTCAACGCCGATAAGAACGATCAAACGGCGAAGCCGGGGCTTGAATCTCAAGCCGCGGCTTCACCAGCCACGTCGAAACCCGGCACAGAACCAAAAACTCAGCAGCCCGCAGCCGCTCATGTTTCCGAGCCCCCGGAAATGGAAACCCAGATCCGTGCCGACGCTCTTGTTCCGCTGGATGCGACGCTTCAATTCGCCCCACCCGCACAGGCGCCGGAAGCTGCAAAACAGTCTGAGGTGAAAACGGCTGTTTTTAATATCGAAGATGCACCAGCACAAACGCCGGTTCAGCCTACGCCGCCGTCAGCCCCGGTTTCGAATACGCCCGCTGCCGCTGAGGCCCCGAAGGCCGCTGCCGCTGCTGTTGGTCTCGCGGGGCAAAATGCCTCCGTCGCGAAGCCGGCCGCTGTTGTGCCGCCGCGTCCTCAGTCGGCGGTTGCTCCGAAAAAGTCCAAGACCGGCTTGATCGTCGGGGTCTTGCTTGGCCTCTTTCTGCTCGCGGGTGTTGGCGGCGGAGCGGCTTGGTGGCTTTTTACCCGTGGCGGATCTACTACTACGGGAAATACAACACCGCTACCCGCAAACACGGCGACACCAACTACGACGCCGGATGTTCCGGTAATCGCGAATACAGAAACAAATTCGAACGCGAACGTCGATCTCGGTACGGCGAACACGCAAGCAACAAACGCGAATTCTCCGTCAACGCCGCCGGTGGCAAACAGCCGCATTACGGCGACCAATACGCGCCCAGTCACCCCGAAACCCGGCAATACCGCAGGCGACAAGACGCCGCCCAAGACTAAGCCGAAAGACGATAGAACTGTGATCTTGCCCTAAACATTGGTGGAAATATGGAACGTAAGTCAATCTTGATAGCAGTACTTGGTTTTCTTCTTATCCCCGTCCTTCTGGCTTCGCCGGCCCTTTCTCAAACTAAGAAAGACCGCGACCAGGCGAAAAAGTTCGAGGACGAAGCCGATAAAAAAGTTACTGCAAAAAGTTATGATGAAGCCGTCACGCTTTATGCACAATCGGTTCAACTGGTTCCGAATAACGCGCGGGCTCACTATCGGAAAGGCTTTGCGCATTTCAGCTTGAAGCAATACGATCAGGCCGTCAATTCCCTCACGACCGCCCTCAATCAGGGTTACAGAGCCCTCGATATTTATCGGATACGTTACTTTGTTTACATGGAACAGGGCAATTTTGACGCGGCGCTGGCGGATGCCGAAAAAGGACTCGCTCTTGTTCCGAATGACTTTAATTTCCTTAATGCCATCGGTTCGATCCAGTACGCCCGCAAAAACTACCCGGCGGCCCTGGAAGCATACAAGAAAGCTGCAACCGTTTCGTCGAATCCCGGCGATGTCTATTACAACATAGCGAGGGTTAGCTTGGGGCTTAACGATGCTCAGGCTCAGGCTGTGGCAGCCCAGACTGCCCTTGACAAGGGTACGACATTTCCCGGCGAGACATTCTTTCTTTTGGGGGATGCCCACTATAAATTAAAAAACAATGTCGCAGCGATCGACGCGTATAAGCGAACCCTGGGTGTTAAAAAAGATCTTTATCAGGTCTATCAGAATCTCGCAGAGTTATATAAGACAGAAAGTCGCTGGACCGAGGCGATCGAAACGCTAAGAAGCGGCCTTGCACAGTATCCTCTCGATGGTAATTTCTACACAGAGCTTAGTCTTCTTTATAGCCTGGCCGGCCGGCCGGAGGAAGCGGTTGCGGCGGGTCGATCTGCTGTACAGATCCTGCCAAATCAGTCTGCGGGCTACACAAATTTGTGCCGTGCCCTAAATGATGCAAAAGACTACCGCGGAGCAGTCGATGCATGCAGCAACTCGCTGAAGATCCGGCCTGAAGACGGTGAAACGTATTTCTACCTTGGTAATGCCTATGCACTTATGGACCGGCCAGCGGAGGCGACCCGGGCCTACTCAAATGCTGTGAAAGGGCTGGTCGCCGCGACGACCAAGGATCCACGGCAAACCGATCTATGGTACCTTTTAGGCAATTCTTACTTTGCCGATAAGCAGTATGACAAAGCCATCGAGGCGTATCTGAAGTGCCTTGAGATCAGCCCCAAATTTGTAAAGGCGAGAGCAAATCTAGGTATCGCTTACACCAGAAAGAAGAACAAGGCGGCAGCAACCGAGCAATACAACCTGCTGGTTGCTGTGGACGCGGGTCTCGCAGCAAGGGTGAAGGCGGAAATCGATAGGATGTAGCTTAAGAACGGCGACGGGATCGACGCTGATTTGTTTCGACGTTAATGCTTTGAAACTTGAGCACGATCCGCATGTTCTCGGGTCGGTTTTCCATTACAGCCGGAACGAAAGGTGAGGCTGCCGGATCGGATCGAAAAGCCTTTTCAAGTTCATCGACGGTATGACGGTCACTTGGTGATTCCACGACTTCCGTTATCGTAGCCAAGCCGTTGCTGAAAACGTCTGCAACGACGACCACTTCCTCGTCTTTCATCCCGCCGCGCATCATTGATTCAGTCAAAGCGATCAGAGCACCTTGGGGATTGACACTAGGCGATTCGTTTGTATAGCCGCGGCGCGACCTGACAAAATCTGCGGGCGGCACCAACCACTGCCTTTCTTCGGCCGTAAAATTACGAGCAAGCAAAACTGGTTCGGTACGTGCGTTTCGGGCAACTTCTGTCGGACGAGGAACGAGCATGCCTGACAGCATCACAACCAGAAATGTAAATCCAATAAGTACCGAAGCCACAACACCCACCGCGTACGGCATCACTCGCATCTGAAGCCATTCGCCTAGGTCACGCGATGAAACTGCCGTAACCGCCGGGCTTACTTCAGCGCGCAGCGATCGCTTCAGGCTCTGCTGCATCGCAAGCGATATCTGTGGCCGTTTCAACTGCCGCAGATCGGAACGGATCTGCAGGTAGTCCGCGTTTTTCTGCCGGCAAAGCGGACAGCTAACCAAATGAGCGCGGATGGACTCGGCCATTCCGTTGGCGGTCATGCCATCGGCGTAAAGCGAGAGTTCCTGAATTATTTCCGAGCATTTCATAGCAGCTGCTCCAAGCTAAAATGATGGATGGCTCACCGACCCCGGCTGTCGTTCACGCGAACGACAACGCGTCAGCTGGTATTGATAGTGAACCCAAGATACGGCGTTAGCCGCCTTGTATCGAGTGTTGCTGGTCGATGTCAAAATTGCATTCCGCACCATGAGTTCCTCTCTTTCCCAATCTAAGCTCCCGCCGACCTATCGTTTGGCACCGATTAATTAAGTCTTATAAACCGAGACCGGGGCGAGTCAACCTTCCATCAAATTATCAAAAATCTTTAAGCCGTCGCCGAAGCTCCTCGCGTCCTCGAGAGATCCGCGACTTTACAGTTCCGATCCCGATCCCGAGCGCCGTCGCGGTTTCGTCGTAACTTAGCCCCTCGATGTCGCAGAGAACGATCGCTTCGCGATAATTGTCTGGCATCTTTCGAAGTGCAGAGCGTATCGCTGACTCGCGTTCACGTCGCAGGGCAGAATCTTCGGGGCTGATCGAAATGTCCGAAAGCGTTTCGCCGACCGTCATTTCAGTATTGCCAAGTGTCGCGTCGAGCGAGACGGTAACATCTCGTCTCCGTCGCTTCCACCACCGAAACCGGTTTCGCGATTCATTGATCGCTATACGGTAAAGCCATGTCTTCAACTCGGCATCTCCACGAAAGCCGCCTATCGATCTCAAAGCTCGCAAAAACGTATCCTGCGTAAGATCACGAGCGTCTTCAGCATTTTCAGTCAATCGAAACAGGAGCGCGTACACATCTCCCGAATACCTGTCGACCAAAATATCGAAGGCGTTTGCGTCGCCGGCCTTCAATTTGTCAATAAAAAGGGGCTCTTCGGCCACGCGGATCGGAAGCGTCGCGGTTGACGCACTGGCATTTCCAATTTCTTCGCCGTCAAAAGTTATTGACTCACTGAAGACCATCGCCCGCCTTTATGCCTTCTCTTTTGGTGAGAAGCCTCCGAATTGCCCTGTCCGATTCTTTCGGACATTAGTTTAGACACCGTTTAGATGATTTTGTTCCCGAATAGATCGAAAACTTTTTAACGCGAGATCAATTCCCGTTCTTATTTGCTCTTTTACGGGATTTACGCTACATTTAACGTTTTGAAAAGCGCCCGCTTATCGCGATTATACAACGCGCCGCAAGCGGAATTTTGCAGTTTTTTTTACGATGGCACAGAAAAAGAGACGTTTTGAACAGCTTCAGGCAGCCGCCGCAACGGCCGCCCCTAAGGACAACCGCGTTTATACCAATCCGGTTCAGAAACAGGTCAGTGAAAAGCTCGACGAGTTTGGCAAGAATCTCGAGGGTAAGGGCCGCACGCTACTCTACGCGATCGGTGCTCTCGTCGTTATCTTGATCCTTGGTCTCGTTTTCATGAACTGGAGCCGAAAGTCCGGCGGCGCAGGCCAGGCTGCATTGGGAAAAGCCATCGAAACTTCGCAAGCAAGGATCTCTGACACCGGTACACCGGCGGGATCAACCGCAAAAACATACAAGACCGAGAAAGAACGTACCGAAGCAGCCATTGCGGAATTTCAAGCCGCGGCGAACCAGTACGGCGGAGCGATCGCAGAAAAGGCAAAGTATTTTATTGCCGTCAGTAAACTTGATGTTGACCGGGCTGCGGGAATTTCGGAACTCGAGGGACTTGCTGCCAAATCTGACGAGGTGGGCAAAATGGCGAAGTTCGCACTCGCCCAGACCCGAGTCGCTGACAATCGTCTTGACGATGCCGTAACGCTCCTTCAGGATCTTGCGAAGCTTGACGACGCCATCGTTGCAAAAGATACGATCAACTTTGAGATCGCGAAGATCTACGAGAAGCAGGGCAAGAAGGCTGAAGCGGTCGAGATCTACTTTAACATCGCGAAAACAGCGGCTGAGGCGAAAGATGCTGACGGAAAAGCAATTACGCCGACCCAGACCGCTACGGAGGCTAAGGAAAAGGTCACAGAGCTTGACCCTGAAAAGGCCAAGCAGATACCGGAACAGACTCCTGAGTCGCCGTTCGGGGCTGGCTAGACCGCCCTTAACTTTCGGCATTCATAGCTGATTAAGAGTTTGTTGTCACATGCGGAGTTCAACAACTTCAGAGGATTCTCGGGAACCCGGCACGCAGGTGCCTGACATTAGCCCGGAGATAGCCAAACTCTCAACCGCCAACCCTCTCTCCCTGCGTGTTTCCCCACACAATTACTTCGCGGCCATATTCATTGGTTCGTTCCTGACCGCATTCCTTTTGTATCTCGAACTGGACAAGACGGCCCTAGCCGTCTTTGCTGTTTCGTGGATAGGTTTTCCATTTCTAGCCTTTCGGGACCGAGTATCGTTTGATGGCAAACGGCTGAGACGAGAGGGCGATCTCGCGAAGCTCTGGGCATGGCTCACGATGGCGAGAAAAAGCCTTAGGGTTTCCGATATCGAACAAGTCGAGACGCTTGCGATTCGCGTTCTAAAACGCGGCGGTAATATTCGGTATCGATACGTCACTGTCTTTCGCGGAAAAGGCCTTAGCATTTCGATCGCTTCCGGCGGTGATGGATTTCGAAAGATCGTAAGGTCGATCCTAACCATGCTGCCTGAAAATGCGCTCGATACGCGGTCCATTGAGCTTCGCGATCACTTGGTTGATCCAAAGGAAGCTTTGATGCGGGCTGAGTTCTCGCGGATCCCGGCGCCGGACGTTTTAGAGACACAGATACGGCCGCACCTTCGCCGAAATGGCCGTGACTTGCCTGTCAAACCAACTGATGCCGCGGAAACCGAGGCTGAAGACCTGAGGAGCCTGGCGAACGAACTTCGTCTCGGCGGTTATCTGCTGCAGGCACTCGAAGCATTTCGGCGAGCTCTCGTACTAAACCCGAAGGACGCGAGGCTGCTGTTTGAGTTTGCACGATGTCTGCACTCTTTCTCCGGCGTCGAACGTGATAAACAAATGGAGCGACGAGCACTTGCGGCGTCGCGTCTCTCGGAACGCCGTGGCCGGGAGGACAAAGATCTTCTGGTCAGAGTCGGCGAGTGGTATTTTCAGATAGGCGAATGGAAACGAGCCGCTGCTGCTTTTCGAACCGTCATAGAAAATTCCGGTACGAATTTCCGCACCGCCGTCGGACTCGCGGAGATCGCTTTGCGAGAGGGAAAGATCGCTCACGTCATTCATCACTTCTCGGCAGCAACTTCCTCGGCTGATACGCGGAGCCTAAGGCGCTGGTCATCGAACGAAGCCAGCTATTTTTCGAACCTAAACTCCGACGAAGAGTATATGGAACTCGAAGTGAGCCGGATAAACATGCTCGGCACCATCGAGTCGTCACGTAGAACTGCGCTACGCGTCGTTATTTTCGGATTTCCGCTTATCGCAACGGGCCTGACCTTCGAAGATGCTCTCGTAACAAACATTGGCTGGGCGATCTCGTCAGTTGCTCTTGCAACCTGGGTCGGGCTGATCGTCTCGGCAAAGATGTTCGAACGCCGCATTCCATACGAATTAATGGAAACCGAGGATCCCGAATAACGAAAATTATGTGCGGACGAGCTTCTCAGCGACATGCAAGCCGATACGAAAAGTACATCGCGTATTGGCAGACACCGGATGAAACTATCGAGCGAAACAACCTTCGTCCAACCGAACCCGCGTTGATAGTTGCCCGCCGATCGGATGGCTTAATCAAAACGCTCGAAGCCCGTTGGTGGTGCCAATGGGATGGTGCCCGCCAATTCGAGACCAAATATCCGACCTTTAACGCCCGCGTCGAGACGATGCACCAGAAGAAGATGTGGTCGGACCTGCTAAAGAAGGGCCAGCGATGCCTGTTTCCGATCGACAGCTTCTACGAATGGCCGATAAAGGGCAAAGGCCTCCCGCCGGTCGAGATCTTCGTTAAAGGCCGTGAGCCATACGCTCTTGCAGGCCTTTGGAGCCGCTATTTCGATAACGGGCAGACCCGCTATTCATTCACTAGCTTCACCACAGAACCGAACGAGTTCATGCGGCCCATCCACGAGAAGGCGATGCCCGTTATATTAAAGACGCCCGAGCAGCAACGGCTATGGCTTGAAGCCGGTGATGAAGAAGTGCTTGTTCCGTACGAGGGCGAAATGGAAGCGGAACAACTCGCTGATACCTTGGAAAAAACTTATCCCGAAGAGAATCGAAAGTACTGAAAAAAAGGTTAAGGGCCGCCAATTCGGTGGCCCTTAACTATCTGATAAAAGGCTACTTCTGAGCTTTCTTCGCTCTTGCGATCGGTTTCGCCTGCGTAGACTTCTCAACAGTCTTCGTCTTAGCGACAGCAGGTTTTGCTGCTGCCTTCTTCACCTTGGCCACTTTGGCTGCTCCGGTCTGTTTCGTGCTTTCGGACGCCTTACCAGCCGCGGGAAGACTCAACATCGCCGACCAGCGATATTCAGGGGCTTCAAAACCTTCATCCAGCTTACGAAGGATGAAATCCGTCATGTTATCAACTATCCACCGATGGTTATATTCACCGACGGAAGCAAGTTCCGCGTCCGGAGCCGGGTTCATGAAGTCGATCGCGTACGGGATGCCATCCTTGATCGCAAACTCTACGGTATTCAGGTCATAGCCGAGGATCTCGCAGATCGTCTTCACGTCTTTCTCGACGCGGGCGTGGAGTTCCGGAGTAAGATAATTCTCGACGTTAACGTACTGCATTCCCGATAGGTACGGCTTCGACGGATCGTACGGCATGATCAGCACCTTTTCTTTCCCGACGCAGTAACAGCGGACGAACTGATCATATTCAATACCTTCCTGCAGCGTCATGCAAAGCGTGCCCGACTGGTTGAACTCGTTGAAAAGCTCTTCAAGCGACCAGATCTTCGAAACGTTCTTCCAACCGCCACCGTCATGCGGCTTCAGGAATGCCGGAAAGCCGACATACTCGACGATCTCTTCCCATTTGATAGGAAACTCAAGGTTACGCAGTGATTCGCTGGTTATATCCTTGATGTAATCGTGCTGCGGCAGCAATACAGTCTTGGGGATCGCCACACCGGCCTTTGCTGCGACCGAAAAGTTGAAGAACTTATCGTCAGCCGACCACCAGAACGGATTGTTGATGATATACGTCCCTTCCAGCGCCATGCGCTTCAGCATTGCCCGATAGTAAGGAACCTCGTGCGAAATGCGATCGATGATCACGTCGTAACGCTTCGGTTCGTCGAGACGAATGCCGCCAACCGTGACCATTTCGGCTACGACCTTACCGCCGCCTTTCTCATTGATGCTCTTAATAATTGATTCGGGGAATGTCTGTTCACGCCCCACTAAAATTCCGACTCGTTTCATAATTGCAAATAATATAGTTATCTAAGATCACAGACGATTTGTCTGAAACCCTCGATTTTAGTCGAAATTGAAGATCACGGCAACGGAAGTAGAGATAATTAACGAGGACGTTACTTAGCGCCGGGGAGCAATTCCAAATTTCCCATTTCCCTGTTGTAAGCATCAAGCGCGCCGACCTCATCAGCCGTGGCGTCGAGCATTTGTTTGGTCATCGCGATGGAATCGGAAAGCTGTTCAAAATCAAGCAGTGAGAATTTCTCGGGCGTCGTTATGGTAACGATCTCATCGTTAAGATAGCTGAAGAAATTTTCGATAGACTGCAGTTGCCCTTCGACGAGTTTGACGCTGCGCTCGATCTCATCGAAAGAGGAGATGCGCCGTTTCAGGATCTCGACATTGGTCTGCTGGATCCGTTTGGTCTTCTCGTCGGTCGCGGCTTCCATCGCACGGAAAGCCTGTGAAAGTTGATTGTGAACCGCCTGTCGATTTATCGATTTCAAGTGCTGCTTGCGGCGGCGGTAGACGTCCAGCAGATCGACAAAATCTTCCCAACGCTGATCGAGAGCCTTGAGATTCGCTGGTATCTCGCCCGCTCCCGTGAATTTGGTGTAGTTGTCCTGAATCTTCCCTTTTAGCCAGCGAAGATACTCAACAGCCTCACGTTCGCGGGGCGTGAAAGATTTGATCAGCTTCTCGCGGCCATCGTTATGTTCTTTTAGCCGTCGCTGTTTTTCACGATTAACGACAAGCTGGCGATATTGCGGCAGATTCGGAACTACCAAGACATAAATGGCTTCGCAAACCAGGGCGATCAACAGCGGAATAACACTTCCGGTATAGGCGGCGGCGACAAGAAAGCCCGCCAGGCCCCAGAAATTCACCGGCTCCTTGAGCGCAGCCTTGGCGTAGCTCTGTTCAAATCGTGTTAAATCGTTCCGGTATTTTGCTAGATCAGCCATAAATCAGAGCCTATGCCAGGGCCGCTGTAAGTTTGCTCCTTTCCGATTGTGAGAGCGATAGCGGCACGAAAAACTCAACCGGATAAGTGGCCGCTTCGCCCTCATTATCCGTTAAAAAGACCGAACCGTCTATGATCGTTACCTTGTACAATTTCAACGGCGTGATCAGTTCGGGATCGTCAGTCCGTACGCAAATCGCAAGGATATCCTTACGAATTTCAGGCTCACCTTCCACCGTTAGCGTCGTCGTGCGCCATCCGTTCGCATCCACTGAAACTTCCCGATTCACAACCTTTCTAGCCATATCGACAGGTCTTTTTTTAGACGGTTCAAGTCGCCTGAACTAAGGTCGGATTTTTCGTTCTTGGAGTAGATATCAAGAAGAAGAATCCGCCCCTTTGACATCGCGTAGAAATATATAACTCGCGAACCGCCACGCTTCCCATGGCCGGAACTCGCCCAACGCATCTTTCGGATACCGCCTGAACCCCGGATGACCGTTCCAAATTCGGGAAATTTGCAGAGCGTCTCCTGCAGTAAAGCGATGCCGTCCTCCCCGATGATCTTTGACGCACGTTGTTGAAAACGAACGGTTTCCGTAAATTGAGGAAGGAGCATTCTCTAGGATACATTCTTAGCTTCGCCCGCGATAGGGTTAACGACTTCTGCCTCCTGCACATCTGAATTGGCCGCGATCTGCTTCGTATCGGGCGATCCGGCTCCAAGCATACCCATCTGCGACTTGTATTCGAGCAGCTTGTCCTGAAGTTGGATGTCCATTGCCTCGCGTTCGATGTCAGCCATTTGGTTGTCGACGGTTGCGGAACCGAGTTGGAGTTTTGCTTCGGCGGCTGCGACACGGCGTTCGATCTTCTCGCGCATTTCGTTGAAGGTCGATGAATCGTCGCCGATATTGAAACCTTCCATGGTCTGCGCAAGCTGTTCCTGAAGCTTCGCCTGTTTTGCGGCGGAGATGAGTTGCATCGCCTCGGCGGAGCGCTTCTTCATGTTCAGAACGTAATTGTCGCGAGCTTTCAGAGCGTTCTTCGAAGCGGCTCCGGCAAGCTCAAGCTGAGCATCGGTTCGCTCCAGATCGACCTGTGCCTGCTGCAGCTGGCCAATGTATGCGGTTGCGATGTCGTCGCGGCCCATCTTGACCGAAGCTTTGATCTTAGAATCAAGATCGACCACCTGCTTTGCGAGATTCTCCTTGTTCTTAGCCAGCAGGCGTTCGGTCGCCATTACCTGCGCAACTGAATTATTCAGCTCCGGAACACGGTCACGCATGTCGCGGATCGTCTGCTGAAGCACCAATTCCGGATTTTCTATCTTGTCTAAAGCCGCACCCGTGCTTGCCCGAAATACTCTGCTAATTCTTGCCCACAATCCCATCTTTTTCTCGTTTCGCTCCTCAAATTTCTATCAGCAAAAACAACAGCCAAATCCCTTACGACACACCATTCGGCAAAGTTGCAAATTCACGCATAAGTATAACAGGAAACACATTAATTCAAATACGAATTCACCTGTAAATCTCGGAATTGCGATGCACGCCTACCGTAGAAGCCATATCTAAACGTTTCCAACCTACTTCCTGAAAAGGCCGTCAAACTCATTGCCGTTTGTTCCGCCGCTTCAATGGCGGTATATTTTCGGTATTGCATTAAATTCCGGGAGTTTACGATGACCATTAGATCTATTCCTTTCAGAGTTTCCGCCGCCGCTCTTGCCGCGCTGGCGATCTCAGTTTCCTTTATGAGCTATTCAAGTAATTTCACGGCCAAGGCCGAACCCGTGGCGGCTAATCCGCTGCTGGAAAAATGGACCGGCCCGCACGGCGGCCTTCCGCCTTTTGACAAGGTGAAGGTCGCGGATTTCAAACCCGCGCTCGAAGCGGCGATGGCGGAGAATCTCCGCGAGATCGACGCCATTGCGAACGACACGGTCGCTCCGACCTTTGAAAACACGATCGTCGCATTGGAAAACAGCGGCCAGACACTCGCCCGCGTCTCGACGATCTACGGCATCTGGGGCAGCAACATGAACAACGACGAGTTCAGCAAGGTCGAATCTGAAATGGACCCGAAACTCGCCGGCCATAACGACAAGATCACCCAGAACGAGAAGCTTTTCAAACGCATTGAGGCCGTTTACAATGCAGAATCCAAGAACAGGATGGCCCGAGGCGAGCGTTACCGCCTTACTTGGCTTTACTACACCAACTTCGTCCGTTCCGGAGCCAAGCTCGATACTGCCAAGAAGGCACGTCTTTCCGAGATAAACCAACAGCTTGCCGGGCTTTTCACCAAGTTCAGCCAGAACCTGCTCGGCGACGAAACCCAGGTTTGGCTCACGCTCGATTCCGAAGCCGACCTTGCCGGCATGTCGCAGGCTTACAAAGATGCTGCAGCATCCGCAGCCTCGTCGAAAAACCTTGCCGGCAAATGGATCATTCGCAACACCCGTTCTTCCGTCGATCCGTTCCTGACCTATTCGACACGCCGCGACCTTCGCGAAAAGGTTTGGAAGATGTTCATCAACCGCGGCGACAACGGCGATGCCCGTGACACGAACGCGATCATTCCTGAGATCCTGAAACTTCGCTATGAGCGTGCCCAATTGCTCGGTTACAAAACTCACGCCCACTGGCGGCTCGAAAACGCGATGGCTAAAACGCCCGAGAACGCCATGAAACTCATGGAAGGCGTTTGGCCCGCGGCGGTTGCCCGCGTCAAGGAAGAGGTCGCCGACATGCAAAAGCTCGCAGACAAAGAAGGCTCGAAGATCAAGATCGAGCCGTGGGACTACCGCTTCTACATGGAGAAGGTCCGCAAGGATCGCTACGACCTCGATCAGAACGAGGTCTCGAAATATCTCCAGCTCGACAAGATCCGCGACGCAATGTTCTGGATGGCGGGCGAGATCTTCAACTTCTCGTTCACGCCGGTTACCGGTGTTGCCGTTTTTCATCCGGACGTAACCGTTTACGAGGTCAAGGATAAAACCAGCGGCAAGCACGTCGGCCTGTGGTACTTCGACCCGTATGCTCGCGACGGTAAGCGTTCGGGAGCCTGGATGAACGACTATCGACCGCAGAGCCGCGTAAAAGGCGATGTGACGACTATCGTTTCGAACAACTCGAACTTCGTCAAAGGCAAGCCGGGCGAACCAGTGCTTATCTCGTGGGACGATGCAGTTACGATGTTTCACGAATTCGGTCATGCCCTTCACGGCTTGTCTTCGAATGTGACGTATCCGAGCGTTTCGGGTACGAACGTCGCCCGCGATTATGTCGAATTCCCTTCTCAGATCCTTGAGCACTGGGTTGCGACGCCCGAAGTGCTGAGCAAATTTGCCCTGCACTATCAAACCGGCAAGCCGATCCCGACGGAACTTGTTGAAAAGATCAAGAAGTCGGGCACGTTCAATCAGGGCTTTGCGACTGCCGAATATCTTTCGAGTGCCTTGGTCGATATGAAACTCCATCTCGCCGGTGGTGCGACGATCGATCCCGACAAATTCGAGAAGGAAACGCTTGCCGCTCTCGGCATGCCGAACGAACTCGTCATGCGGCATCGAACTCCGCAGTTTGGCCACGTTTTCTCGAGCGACGGTTATTCGGCCGGTTATTACAGCTACCTTTGGTCCGACGTGCTGACCGCCGACGCTTACGGAGCCTTTACCGAAGCAGGCGGGCCGTACGACAAAAAGGTCGGTGCCAAGCTGAAGAAGGAGATCTTCTCGGTCGGCAACACCATCGACCCGGCCGAAGCCTACCGCAACTTCCGCGGCCGCGATCCGAACGTCGATGCCCTGATGATCAAACGCGGATTTCCTGTCAGCAAAAAATAGCACTTCGTTAACAATCTGGTGGTCCGGCTTCACGGTCGGGCCACCGAAAAAGTCGGCCGTCGAAAGTGGCCTTGTTGTTGTCGAAAACCGGGTTTTCGTTAACGAAAAGCGTCCTTTTTTTGCGATAACTCGTTCTTTTTCGCTTAGTTCCGAATGCACTTTGTGGACGGAGCAGTCGGTACACAGACCACCGCCAAACCGATAACTGCTTATTTGGCAGAAGTTTAAGAGCATACGAATCCCTAAAACGCCTCTATCTTGTCCACACTCGTCCGCAGCCTGTCCGCCGCTTGTCCGCGGCTTGTCCGCACCCTTGTCCGCGATTTGTAGTACAGCGTAACTCGTGTATTTTCATACACATACCGCAAGTGCAAGCTCGATTTTCGCAAGTTTTTCGAAAAACATATCGCGTCACCAGCAACGCAGCCTCCACCGGCAAATTCCTTAGCCCGCACGTTTCGGCCTTGCACATACTGCCATATAATGCATCTGTGAAACAATGCTAAAATGCTGAGATCGCATACTTATGCTTAAAACGACGTATTTTGCTTACTTTTATTTCGCTGGCCGCATGACCGGTTCGGTCACGCCTATCTTCTTGAGAATGGCGGCCGATTCTGCGGAGTTAGCCCTTCGTGGTTTGGCGTAGTCGTCGATGACGACGGGGATCATTTCGATCGAATCGATCGCGGTTCGCGAGCCGAGCGAGCCGCCTTTTTTGACGGTTATCTTCAGCATCAGGCCGGTTCGCGTGTCGGGCTTTCGCTGGTCGAAGATGAAGTTGCCGAGCGAGTAGAAAACCGGTTTGCCCTTGTATTCTTCAATGGTCTGTATCCAATGCGGATGTGCGCCGATGACGATGTCGGCACCGGCGTCAATGGCGTCGTGGGCGAATGCGATCTGTGTTTTATCGGGCTTTACGACATATTCAACACCCGCGTGCATCGTGGCGATGACGAAGTCGCTTGTTTCGCGAGCTGTTTTGATGGCTTTCCGGAGATTCTCGACATCCTCACAGCGGGCGACGTAGTCGTTCTTTGCGACGCCGCCGTCATTGATCGACGCGTACGACGCCCCAACGACCGCTATCTTGATTCCCTTCTCCTCGATGATCGCGGGCTTCCAGGCTTCCGCGAGGTTCGCCCCCGTTCCGGTGTGTTTGATCCCAAGCTCATCCAAAAACGTCCGCGTGTACATCAGCCCCGGCAGCAACTGGTCCATCGAATGATTGTTGGCGAGGTTCATGATCTTGAATTTGTAATCGGCCAATGGTTTGGCGTGTTCGCGGCGGGCGTTAAATACGAGTCCTTTGCCTACTTTATTGTCATTGCCCGAAACGGGCGATTCGAGATTCCCGAAATTAAAATCGGCCGCCATGAATTCGTCTTTGAGCCCCGTAAAAGGAAAATCCGGCCGCCCGGCGCGGACAGAGGCATTAGCAACGCCCCGTGAAAGCATTATGTCGCCCACGGCATTAAAAACCACGGTCCGCTCGGGCTCGGGCGTTGGGGTCGGCGTCGGCGTATTCGTAACCGAAGGGCCGCCGGAACAAGAAGACAGCGTCGCCGCAATCAGTGCCAGCGAAACGACAAGTAAAACGCGACCTTTCGGAGTATTCGATCTCATGTAATTGAAGTGTTAAGAGAAGATACGCCACCGCGATAGGCGTGTCAACACGGGGCCGAGTGCAAAAGCCCCCGCATAAGCAAGGGCGATTCCCTCAACACGCGCGTTGCGCCCTTGCTTACGCGCGGGCTTTTGCACCACGGGTTTTTGCAACTGTTAGCGAGCCTGAATACCCAAATTCCGCATGCGCCGATACAGATGGCTGCGGTCGACGCCCATTTCTTCGGCGGCTTTGGCGACGTTGCCGTCGAATTCGGCGAGTTTGTGGAGGATGAACTCGCGTTGGTAGGCATCGGTCGCTTCCTTGAAGTTCGGGAAGCGGAAACTGATGGCCGACGGCTCGGTTGAGACGTCCATTTCGGGCAGATCGTCAGCGGCGATCACTTCCTTCGCGGACATGATGACGATGCGTTCGACCGTGTTTTTCAGCTCGCGGACGTTGCCGATCCATTGATAGCTCTGGAGAGCTTCGATCGCATCATCGGCGAATGCTTTCGGCGTTTTTCCATAGTCTATCGAAAATTTGCGGTTAAAATGCTCGACCAAAACCGGGATGTCCTCGCGCCGCTCGCGAAGCGGCGGGACCTGGAACGGGATCACGTTAAGCCGATAAAAAAGATCGGAGCGAAAATGTCCGTTCTCTATCAGCCCGTCGAGCGGCTTGTTCGTGGCGGAAATAACGCGGACATCGACCGTCACGGGCGTGTTGCTGCCGACCGGCTCGAAACGCTGTTCCTCAAGCACGCGGAGCATTTTTGCCTGCACACGCGGTGACATATCGCCGATCTCGTCAAGAAAAAGGGTTGCGCCGTCAGCGATCTCAAACTTCCCTTTCTTCGCCTTCATAGCGCCTGAAAAGGCACCTTTTGCATGACCGAAGAGTTCGGATTCGACGAGTTCTTCGGGAATGGCGGCGGAATTTATCTCCACAAAGGGAGAACTGCGGCGTTTTGACTGAGCATGGATCGCACGCGCAACGAGTTCCTTTCCGGTGCCGCTCTCGCCCGAGATCAACACGCGGCCGTCGGTCGGGGCGACGATAGAGATCTGCTTT
Source organism: uncultured Chloracidobacterium sp. (assembly GCA_964410495.1). Taxonomy (GTDB): domain Bacteria; phylum Acidobacteriota; class Blastocatellia; order Pyrinomonadales; family Pyrinomonadaceae; genus OLB17. Next base: position 79,694 of record CAYPGP010000009.1, on the reverse strand, counting down.
CGCAGTGCCCGCATCACGATCGAGTCGCCAACCATCACGTATTGCTCGGAAAGCTCATCCTGGAGCTGGCGATTGACGACCTCGAGCTGATGTTGGCGGACGGCGTTCTTGACGGTGACGACCGTGCGTTCGAGGCTAAGCGGTTTTTCGATAAAATCGAACGCCCCGAGCTTGGTCGACCGGACCGCCGTCTCGATATTTCCGTGGCCTGAGATCATCACGACCGACGAATCGACGCCCTCTTCCTTCAGCTTTTGCAGGGTCTCAAGCCCGTCGATCCCGTCGCCGAGCCAGATATCGAGCAAAATGCACGCATAACTCGCTGCCTTGACCTTCTCAAGACACTCCTCGCCCGACGCCGCCGTTTCGACCGCAAAATCCTCATCCTCCAGCACCCCGCGAAGCGTGTCGCGGATGCCAGGTTCGTCGTCGACTATGAGAATTAAGTTTTGCATTCTTATGGGAGAACCGAAACCGTGCCAAACTGTCGGAAATGCCTGTCAAACGAAACAGCCGTGACGATTTCGAACTTTTCACAAACATATTTGCTGGTGCAATCTGTGAAACTCCAGTCCTTATCCTCAAATTTAAGAAATATTTCCCATGATAAGCGAATATCATTTTTAGACAGATAATGAACGTACACATCATCTGCATAAAAGAATAATTCGCCTAATTGCAATGCCTTTTTGCTTTCTCCTCGTGCCCTTAGAAGTGTGAGCGTTTCGTCAACGATGTAATCCGTTACTAGCAGTTCTTCTTCATTCTGCTGAAAAAAGGCATGTGCAGCCGCATGATCCAGATCGTCTTCAACGACACGCGCGAACCACGCCCCTGAATCTACAAAGATCATTTGTCGTTTGTCCTTCCGTAAAGAATTCGGTCGTGATCTCGTCCTGAGAATTTCTCCCCTTTTCCTTCTGAAGGCAAGGCCGCGATCTCCGACAGTTTGTCCTCTAATCGTTTGGCTTTGGCCCTGTCGTCATTATCGGCAATCACCACGACACTGACTTCGTTGCCGTTCGCGATCGAAAGCTGCTGATCCAAAACCAGTGTTCCGTTTCTGTAAATTGCTTTTAACCTCTGAGACATACGTAACCTCTCTCTACAATTATAGGTTAATTTTCTACCAAGCCGCTGACCGGCAATTCAATAATAAACTTCGCACCGTGCGGTTGGTTAGTCACGACGTTAATTCGGCCGTTGTGTTCTGTAATTATGCGTTTAACTATCGCGAGGCCAAGTCCGGTTCCGCGGCCTTTGGTTGAGAAATACGGCTGAAAAAGTTTTTGCAGATCGGCGGGGGCGATGCCTTTGCCGTTGTCGGCGACCTCTGCGACGATCAGGTCGCGGGCGGTGTCGAAACGGGTTGCAACGACGATTCGCGGATCTTCGGCGTTAACGTCAAAAGCCTCGACGGCATTTTCGATAAGATTTACGAAAACCCGCTTCATCTGTTCCGGATCGAGCAGAACAGGCGGCGGTTCGGGGGCTAGTTCCAGATCGATCACAAGCCGAACAAAACGCCCGTCGAAGACGGCTTTTGCCTGTTCGATCACGCCGTTCAGATCGCCCGGTTCAAGTTTTGTATCGGGTAGACGAGCGAATCGCGAGAACTCGTCGACCATAGTTTTGAGCGAAGTAACCTCGCGGAGAATGGTTGCGGTGCTCTCACGGACGACGTTTGTGATGGGGCCTTTGTCGTTGACGCGATTTCCGGCGCCGTTTTCCGTGTGTCCACTGTCGGCGAAACGCTTCGCGATACGCTCGGCGGAAAGCTGGATCGGTGTGAGCGGATTCTTGATCTCATGTGCCATTCGGCGGGCGACTTCCTGCCAAGCGGACGCTCGCTGCGCGGCGATCAGTTCTGAAAGGTCTTCGATCACGAGAACGACGCCGTCGTCGGCCGGAAGTTTTGTGGCGGTCAATGCGACCGTCAGTTCGATACCGTTGCCGTTCGCGGCCTCGTCCTTGATCGAAACCTGGTCCGAAGCCCGCCCAACGCGGCGTGCCCTTGCGATCATGGTTTCGAACATCTCGATCTCGCCGCTGCCGACGAGTTCCGAGAGGTTCGAAACTTTTGAACCGCGCTTTTTCAAAATATTTAGCGCCGTTTCGTTGATCGTCGTTATTCGGTTTTCCTTATCGAACGAAACAACGCCGTTCGGCAGCGTTTCGAGCACCGTTTCGATGTATCGGCGGCGGTTGCCGATCTCGATCGAGTTCGATTCGAGCTTCGCGGACATCTCGTTAAATGTTGAAACCAGCAGCGCGAGTTCGTCTTCGGCGAGGACATCGACGCGATGGCTCAGGTTTCCCTGTGCGATCTCCTCGGCACCTTCGGCCAGAGCCTTGATCGGGGCCGTAAGGCCGCGGGCGACGTGAAACGCGATCCATGTCGATGCGAAGATCAGCAAAAAGGTCAGCACGCCGAGCGTTAACAGGCCGAGTTGCCGGATGGTCACCTGTCGCACCTTAAGATCGTCAAACTGCCTCACCGAACGTTCTACGACAGCGCTCAGTGTTCTTTCTCCGTACGGATCAGGCACGATCACGAGGCGCCGGCCGGCTGAAAGCGTCGCAATTCCGATGTCGTAACCTTTGCCGTCACGCAGTTCGGGTTCGGCTATGCGGCCCGCGGTCACAAGCTTGAGCAATGGTTCGAACTCGACTTGTTCCTCCGGCGGGATCGCCCGTTGGTATGAAGCTTTTACCGAATTGTCGGCCGCCAAAAGGCTTATGTGGACAAGGCTCCCGGCGGCGGCGATGCTTGCAAGTTCGTCATTATCCGGTTCGGTTCGTTCGAACGACGTGGCGAGCATTCGCGCGGTTTCGTCGAGTTTCGTTGTACGGTCGAGCAGCGATTGGCTCTGCATCGCTTTCGTCTCATTGAGCACCGTTTCGGGAATACTCGTGAACCAGCGGTCGAGCGCTCGATTCATGAAGAGGTACGAAAAGAACGCCATAGCGATGATCGGGAGCAGGCTGAGCGAGAAGAAATAGATGAGCAGCCGGGTTTTGATCTTCGCACCAAGAGTGAACGTGCGGCGTTCGCGAACCAGCTTGATAATGCTTCGGAGAAAGATGAATCCGAATATTATCAAGGCCGCGAAGTTCAGCCCGGAAAGGGCGTAGAGGAGAAGCAGGTCGCTTGAGGATTCAATGGTGAAGTCCTTCCAAAGATTGCTCGCCTGAAGCAGTACGAGCGTGACGAACGACGCCGCGACAATGCTGCCGATCAGCCACGGTATCTTTCGTTTTTTTGGCTTCACCGCCTCTTTTTCCACGCGCACGATTTTAACACGTGCGTCGGAGGTTGTTAGAATTTTGCGTTATCACTTAGATATGACTTTTATTTTCTTCGGCGAAGATGGGCTTTTAAGAAGCGGCTGGCGGGCCGTTATTTTTCTGATGCTGTTTATCCTGACGGCCGGAATACTCGGGCTGATCGCTCAGGGGATAATCACATCGATCGGGCCGGAACGCGTTGGGATGGGCGGGCGTTTCGTAATCAACAGCGTCCTGTCGCTCATTCCGGCACTGGTGATCGGATGGCTGTGCGGCAAATATTTTGAGCATCTGCCGTTTCGGGCTTTGGGCGCGTCGTTCGAGGGTAAATGGGTGCGGAATCTGAGTTTAGGCTCCGCCTTGGGCATCTTGACGTTCGCATTTGCGGTCGGACTCGCGTACACATTAGGCGGTTTAAGATTTGAGCTCAACACGGGTGACGGCGGCTCGATCGCACTGGGGATCGCAGGTGCACTGGCGATATTTGCCGTAGGTGCAGCGTTCGAGGAAGCACTTTTTCGCGGCTACATTCTGCAGACTCTCGATCGTTCCGGTTTCGCGTGGCTCGCGATTCTGCTGACGTCGATTTTTTTCGGGCTCGTCCACACCGGCAACCCGAACGCATCGTTTTTCTCAACCGCAAACACCGTGCTCGCCGGGCTTTGGTTCAGCGTCGCTTATCTGAAAACGCGCGATCTTTGGTTCGTGACCGGGCTTCACATGATGTGGAATTGGACGCAAGGCTCTATCTTTGGGATCGAAGTGAGTGGGCTTACAAATATCTCCGGCTCGTCGCTGCTGACAGAGATCGACTCCGGGCCGACGTGGCTTACGGGACAAACCTACGGCATCGAAGGCGGCATCGCCTGCACGGTCGCGCTGGTCGTTTCGACGATCACAATAATCGCCCTGCCAAATATGAAGACTGAACGCGATCTACGCGATCTGGATCTTAAATGAGATATCGACCGCACGGGCCGAATGAGTAAGTTTTCCGACCGAGATCAGGTCGACGCCGGCTTCGGCGTAGGAGCGGACGCGGTCGAGGCTCATGTTGCCAGATGCTTCGATGAGCACGTTCGGGTTCATCGAACGGGCCATCTGGACGAGTTTTGCGGCTTCTTCTGGCGTTTGATTGTCGAGCATGATGATCTCGGCCCCGGCGTTTACGGCTTCGCGAAGCTGGGCCCAGTTCGATATCTCGACCTCGATCTTGTGCAGATGGCCAACGCTGTTCTTGGCGGCTGTAACCGCTTCGGTAATGCCGCCGGCGAGGGCGATGTGGTTGTCCTTGATCAAAACACCGTCGTCGAGGCCCATTCGGTGATTCTTGCCGCCGCCTATAGTGACGGCGTATTTTTCAAGCATGCGCAGGCCCGGCGTGGTCTTGCGGGTATCGACGATCTTCGCTCCAGTGCCTTCGACGGCTTTAACAAATTGTCGTGTGAGGGTAGCGATCCCGGACATTCGCTGGATGAGGTTAAGGGCCGTTCGCTCGCCAACAAGCAAGACATCGGCGTAGCCTTTCAGCGTCGCAAAGACAGTTCCCGAAACTATCTCGTCGCCGTCACTGCAATTCGTCTCGATCTCGGAACTATCGGGATCGAGATGAAAAAAAACGGCTTCGGCCACGTCCAGACCGCATAAAACGAGGTCTTCCTTGGCCAAAAACCGCCCCATTCCACGCGTATCACGCGGAACGGTCGCGGTCGTAGTAATATCGCCGCGACCGATATCCTCGGCGAGAAATTCACCGATGCCAGCCAACATCTCACCGCTTTCGAGCCAATTCATAAATTCATTTTATCGGAGCCGTGATTGCATCGAACTTAACTCCGTAAGAGTATTTATCAGTCGAGCGAGAGCGAATAGATTTGGTGCCGTATTCCGACTTAACGATTGACCTTTCCCGAACGGTTCCATCCAAATTGACGACCATTATGTCTTCAACTAAGATCTTTTTCTGTCCGTCGGGGCCTCCGGACACGAAATAATCGGTGCGGACATAAGAAATCGAATTCGAGTTTTTGCGAAGTATATATTTGGTATCTTGCCCTCCTTCCAACGGAGCCGGCGGCCTGTCATAACAGCCGATAGCTTTCCACTCTCCTTCATTTTCCTGACAGTATCGAGACTTTCCAATCTGAAGCATTAGGCTCGTACTTTTTTTGTCCTTTTGGACCGTCTCAGTAATCGAACGCAGTCTATCAGTGGCTTCAAATTCGAACTTTTCGATTCTTACGAAGTTAACCTTGCCGTCGACGAATCCCTCATATGTCTTTGTTTCAACTCTCGGAAAACTTTTGCGCGTCGAAGAGTAACCGGATCGAATGCCATCCCAATATTCGCTTTCTGTAATGTCTTTATCTTGACCCAAGGCATACGAGGGCGTACCAATAATGCCAATGACTAATACTATCCAAAATCTAAGACGGACCATTCTACGCATAAACAACAAAACTACTTAATGCCTGTCGGAACTTCAGGTACGACGATCCTGATATCGCCGTAAACGTAATTCGAAGTCGCCCGCATGAAGGAGCTGGTGCCCGATTGTTCGTGTTCCGTTATCTTTCGCACGATCATGCCGTCGCGGTTTATCCAGACGTTTGTCGTTTCGACGCGGGTCATGCCATCAGGGGTCGAGTCGGCGAGCACTTTGCGGGTTTCGTATTGGGTCACTTCCTGGCCGTCGATCGTACCGCGGGCGACAAACTTGCCGTTGCCGAGCGGCGTGTGCGAACCGCCTTCATAGGCTCCAAACCGAGCCGCCATTTCCGGGCTGCCGGCTTTCCTGATCGGTGCGACCGCGACCGATTCCCACTCGTCGTCATTAGTCTTTCGATATGTCTTGTCCTCGATCACGATCGTCTCGATCCGCGAACTGCCGATCTCGGTGATCGTCTGATATCGGTCCGGTGCCTGAGCGAAGGTTTCCTTGTAACTTCGCACGACATCGCCGTCTTTTCTGTCGAACCATTCGGTCGTTACGACGACGCGGAAAGACGCATTGTCGAGCTTTCGCTCAGCGATCCCAACCGTGCCCGCAACATCGTCACCAGCGGCTTTAGATTTCTGAGCCAGCGTGGGAAGAGCCGAACCGATCATAAAAACAGCAAAAACTACAGCCGAAAACTTTTTATAATTCATGAATAGTCCTCTTAATTTATTGATTTCGAGAGCCTTTATAGAATACCACGCAAATCGGCGATTTTGTTCCAGAATTTGAGCGTACGAAACATCGTCGCTTAATCAAGCGAAGCAAGATTTTCCGTCAGCGTTGCGATCTGCTCGGTCAATTCCGCGGAACGAGACTGCAGTGCCTCAACTTTCTCGGCCGGTGCACGTTCGACAAAATTCGAATTGGAAAGCTGGCCGTCGAGCCGCGTTTTCTCGTCCGTGAGTTTCGCAATTGAGTTGCGCAGCCGTTCGCGTTCCTTGTCGAAATCGATCAGCCCTTCGAGCGGGACCGCGATGCGAGCATCGCTTGTTACCGCTTTTGCCGAAGCTTTTGGAGCCGAAAGTTCGTCCCCGATAACGAGCTTTTCGGCTCGAGCGAGCTTTAAGATCTGAGCTTCGTTTGCGCTGAATACAGACCGAAAAGTATCGTTAGCTGCAATGTGAACCTCGAACTTGATCGAAGGCGAGATCTGCATCTCGGTCCTGATATTCCTTACGTGCCTGATCACATCGATGACCGCTCCCATCTCAGATTCGGCTTGCTCGTCAACGGCGGCCGCGTCGCCCGGCGGGAATTTGGTTAGCATGATCGTCGCATCGGCGGTTGAATAGACAGGATTGTTCAGATCAGCCGATGTTCCCGGCAGCTTGAGCCAAAGTTCCTCGGTCAGGTACGGCATGAACGGGTGGAGCATGCGAAGCGCGATCTCGAGGATCGTCAGTATCCTAGTCGTCGCCTCGATGTCGCCGGCATTGATCTCATCCTTCTTAAGCTCGATATACCAATCGCAGAAATCGTCCCAGAAAAAGTGATAAAGAAGGCTGACGGCGGTGTGAAATTCGTATTTTTCAAGCGCTTTGTTAAGCTCGATCGCTGTTCGGTTAAGCCGGGAAATGATCCAGCGGTCAGCGAGAACGAGGTCGCCGGTCATCAAACTCGCGTGATCGACCTTCGCTCCTTCGCTGTTTAGAAGCGAGAACCGAGTTGCATTCCAGATCTTGTTGGCAAAGTTGCGATACGTTTCGATCAGCAGATCGTTCCATTTGATATCCGCACCTGTGGCGATCGAGGCGAGATAAATTCGCGTCGCATCGACACCGAATTTGTCGAACATCTCGATCGGGTCGACGCCGTTATTTCGCGATTTCGACATCGGCTTCCCGTCTTTTCCCAGCACGGTGCCGGTGATCACGCAATCGCGAAAAGCAGTTTGGTCAACGAATTTCTTCGTCAGCATCATCATCCGCGAGACCCAAAGGAAAATAATGTCGCGTCCGGTGACGAGGACGTCGGTTGGGAGAAAGGTTGCCAGGTCGCCGGGAACGCAGGAGCCCTCGCCTGCAAGGCCGGTTCCTCCGGCCTGAGATGGTGCATCACCACGCAGATCAGCGTCCCGAAGCGGGCCGCTTGCAGGCGAGGGCGCCTGCGTTCCGGCCGTATTGCCGCCTGTCCAGCCGAACGTAGAAAATGCCCACAGGCCGCTCGAAAACCAGGTATCGAGCACATCTTGATCTTGCTTTAATTCACGCCCGCCTGCTTTTTCTCGCGCTTCGGCGTCTGTTGCTGCGACGTAAACATTCCCCTCGTCGTCGTACCAAGCGGGTATCTGATGGCCCCACCACAACTGTCGCGAGATGGTCCAGTCTTTTAGGTTCTCGAGCCAGTTCGTGTAAACCTTTTCGTGCGGAACCTGCGGGTAAAAATGCGGCGCTCCTTCTTTCTTGATCAGATCAAGCGCGAGGTCGCGCATTTCGTCCATTTTGACGAACCACTGTTCGGAAAGGATCGGCTCGACTATAGTTTTGCACCGTTCGCAAACGGGCAGCGTTATTTCGTAATCGTCGATCTTTTCAAGCAGGCCTAGCTCTTCGAACTTTTCGATGACCTTTTCGCGGGCGACAAAACGGTCGAGCCCTTCGAATTCATTACCGGCGGCGGCGTTCATCGTGCCGTCGTCGTTCATGATGAGAAGCTGTTCAAGGTTGTGCCGCTCGCCGATCTGGTAATCGTTCGGGTCGTGAGCCGGCGTCACCTTTACGGCACCAGTTCCGAACTCTGCATCGACATATTCGTCGCCGACTATCGGTATCTCCCGGTTCGTGAGCGGCAACGCGATCGTTTTCCCGATCAGATCCTTGTAACGCTCGTCTGATGGGCTGACGGCCACAGCAGTATCGCCGAGCATCGTTTCGGGGCGTGTAGTTGCTACTGTCAGGGTTTTATCGGTACCGACGATCGGATATTTGAGGTACGTCAGCTTCCCGTCCTTCTTCGTTTCCTCTTTTACCTCTAGGTCCGATAGAACCGTCTTGTCCTTAGGGCACCAGTTTACGATGCGAAGCCCGCGATATATCCAGCCTTCGTCGTAGAGCGTGCAGAAAACGTTGCGAACGGCGAGCGACAACGATTCATCCATCGTAAAGCGATGCCGCGTCCAATCGACAGACGCACCTTCGCGGCGCATTTGTTCGGTGATAGTGTTGCCGTACTGCTCTTTCCACTTCCAGCAGCGGGCGATAAATTCTTCGCGGCCGATGTCGAGCGGCGATTTGTTTTCCTCTTTTCGAAGCTGTTCGACTACCTTTCGCTGGACAGAAATACCTGCGTGATCCGTGCCCGGCAGCCAGAGCGTTTTATAGCCCTGCATCCGCTTCCAGCGCGTCAGCACGTCCATTATCGTGTGCTGCAAAGCGTGGCCCATGTGCAGGCTTCCGGTTACGTTTGGCGGCGGAATAACGATCGAATAGGGCTTTGCGTTCGGGTCCTGATTTATCTCCGGACGGAAAAAACCGCTTTCTTCCCAGCGTTTGTAATGACTTTCTTCAGCGACCTTCGGGTCGTAGGCTTTCGCGAGTTCCATGGCTTTCAAAAATGATTATTCTAAAACAAGAGCGGCCAGCTTTCTCGATCGGTTAGAAGAAACTGGCCGCGACTTGCTTATTTTCTTTCGATCTATTTTTTTGGTTCCTGATTTAAGGCTTCGCGGATCAGTTTTTCGGCGACACGCGGCACTTCAACACGGGCTATGTCGCGAACGACCTCGTCCGATAATTTATGGACAACCCGCCTGACTATCTCGTCGATCGTCTCTTCGGAAATAGGCGTGTGGAATGTTTCCCCAACCGGTCCGGGCGGCTGTTCGCCATCGGAATATGGGATCGTGTCGTGGATCGCGGGGTCTTCAACGGATGCGCGGTTGTGTTCGTCGAAGATGTCGAGCAATTCGTCTTCTTCATCGTCACCCAATTCCGCGTTCGAGAGCGGTACCGAAACCACTGCCGGGGAATTGCTGAAGTCCACCGTCTCGTATGTTGACAGGTCCGCCTCGTCTTCACCTACAACGTCTGGACCATTTTCCGTAATGTCTTTCTTCGAAAAATCGAAGAACTGCCCACTCGAGCTTTTTTCTTGTGTATCCTCGCCTATTTCTTCGTCCAGCCACTCGCTCGGGTCGAGTTCTTTTTCGCTGCGCGGCTGCAGATCGGTATCGGCGGCAGTGTCGACCACGGCTTCTGGTGACCAATCGAAGGCTTTCACCGGCTCACTCGTCGACTGAGTTTCGGTTTCGCGAGGCGAAAGATAGCTCGCCTCGATCATGTCGTCGTCCATTCCGGCATCGCCGAGCAAATCGTCGATCGTATCGAACGAGTCCACCGTTTCCATCGTGTCGATCTCAGGTGTTTCGGCCAAACTGCTTCGATAGAGGTCCTCGATGTCCTCGGTTTCAGGCGTTCGAACTGCTGCCGGCTCTCCTTCCATCACCGGTGCGGAATCTCCGTTCTTTTCCTGAGGTGAAAGAAGCATCGTTACGCGGTTGACCAGATCGCGGATCGAATTGAAGGGCTTCGTCATGAACGCATCGGCCCCGACGCGGTGAGCTTCGTCACCGTCGAACGGTTCGAACGAGCCGACAAGCAGCATTACGGGAATGTGCCGCGTCGCTTCATCGGACTTGATCATTTCGCAGATCTGATATCCGTTCGTGCCCGCAAGGCCTACGTCCACCAGGACAATGTCTGGCTGCACTTCGACAAAACGCTCCATCGCGGTTTGAGCATCACCGGCCGACGTCACGTCAACGCCTTCGTCGGCGAAGGTCAGCTCGACGACCTTACGGATCGTTACCGAATCATCTGCAAGCAACAGCTTAGGTCTTGTCACGGTTTTGAAATGTCCTTAAGTATGACTTTCTGAATTTTAGCAGAATTAACGTTTAGGTTGCGAACCGCGGGCGAGTTCTCCGCCGAGTTTGATGGCCGCTACCATACTCGACGCGTCCGCGATGCCTTTTCCGGCAATATCGTAGGCCGTTCCATGGTCGACCGACGTGCGGATCAGCGGCAAGCCGAGCGTAACGTTTACTCCCGAACCGAATGAAAGCGATTTGACGGCTATCGTTGCCTGGTCGTGATAGAGAGCGATCACGGCGTCGAAATCGCCTTTGTACCCACGTAAAAATATCGTGTCGGGCGAATACGGGCCGCTCACATTGACCCCATCCGACCTGCACTCTTCGATCGCCGGCGTGATCTCGGCCGCTTCCTGGTCGCCGAACATTCCGCCCTCGGACGCGTGAGGATTCAAGCCCGCAACCGCGATCGAAACCGGACGGTCAAGTAATTTTGACATCTCGCGGTCAGTAAACTTGATAAGTTCGACAAGAGCAGGCGTGCGAACAAGATCGATCCCTTTGAGCAAGGAAATGTGAGTTGAAAGCAGAACTGTTCGCAGTTTTCCCGCGAAGAAACTCATCCGGAATTCTTTTGTCCCCGTCAGCTCAGCCAGAAACTCCGTGTGCCCGGGGAAATCGTAACCCCCAAGCGAGATCGCTTTTTTACTGATCGGCGCTGTGCATACGGCATCGATCTCGCCGGCTTTCCACAGGCTAACCGCCGCTTCGATATTCTCAGCTGACGCTTTTCCCGCAACAGCCACATCGATTCCTATGGGAAATTCGGCAGGTAAATTTTGAAGGTCGTGCACCTCAATACCTTCAGCCGACGCTTCGCCGATCGGCGATAGCTCAAGCGCGGGCTCGTATTTCGAGGCATTTCGCCGAATTACAGCTCCATCACCGATAAGAATGCATCGGATGTTCGAGCGGATCTCGGGATCAGCGACCGCTTTTACCACTATCTCCGGTCCGATCCCGGCGGCGTCGCCGATGGTTATTCCTACGCGGGGCCGTTTGTCGGTTGGTGCTGCCATACGCTTAGTTTACAGATAAAAAAGAAAAGCCGCTTGTGCAGACGACAAGCGGCTCTCAACGTTATTCCGAAAAATTCTTAATCAGCCTGTCGCCTCATAAACGTGGGGACATCGAGATTTTCCGATGGCACCAGGTCAGGCGGTAGCATTATTTCGGCTGGCGTTCTCGCGACAGCGTGAGCCTCGCGCGCCTTGAGCGGCGGCGTCTGGACGGCCGCGACCGAATCGAAGCCCGTGGCGATGACCGTGATCTTGATCTCGTCGGCCATGTCTTCCTTGATGACCGTTCCCCAAATGATATCGGCGCTGTCGTCGGCCTCCGCTTCGATTATGCCGATCGCATTCTCGACCTCTTCGAGGACCATGTCGGGCCCGCCGGTAAAATTGATCAGTGCCGCTTTGGCTCCCTTGATCGAATTTTCTTCGAGAAGCTGCGAATCGAGTGCCTGACGCATCGCGACCGAAGCCGCATGCTCGCCGCTTCCCTCGCCGATTCCCATTAGAGCGACGCCTTTTCCGCGCATAACCGTCGTTACATCAGCAAAATCGAGATTGATAACGCCCGGCGTTATGATCAACTCAGTGATGCCCTGAACCGCCTGAAGCAAGACTTCGTCAGCACGGCGAAAGGCATTCATGATGGTGATCCGCTCCTCGACGTTGCGAAGCTGCGAATTCGGAATGGTGATCAGCGTATCGACGCAGCCGCGCAGTTCTGCGAGGCCCTGATCGGCCTGCGCCATGCGCTTCTTGCCCTCGACATTGAAGGGTTTCGTGACGACCGCGACGGTAAGTGCTCCAAGTTCGATCGCAAGAGACGCGACAACCGGAGCGGCTCCAGTCCCGGTTCCGCCGCCGAGTCCCGCGGTAACGAAGACCATATCGGAACCCTCGAGGATATCGAGAAGCTTCTCGGTATCTTCGAGCGCCGCCGCACGGCCGATCTCGGGATTCGACCCGGCTCCGAGTCCGCGGGTTGAGGCTGTACCGAGTTGGATCTTTACCGGCGCTTTGGACGCATTAAGGGCCTGAAGGTCGGTATTCGCGACGATGAACTCGACGCCCTTTATTCCAGCGTCGATCATGCGGTTGACAGCGTTGCTTCCGCCGCCGCCGACACCGATCACTTTGATGCGAGCGCCCGTTACCGGCGGCTCATCGATGAACATTTTTAGAGGGTTGATCGTCATCTGAATTTCGTCCATTCCAAAATATTTTCCCAAAATACGGGAACGCCAAACAAACTACGTGGTGGTTAGCGGACTACGTCGAGAAATAACAAGATATTGTGCTACCGGGCAAAAAGAATACAACGATTGGTGGCAAAAATCCAATCGCCAGAGCAACTTTTTATCTGAATTTGTCCCGGAAACTGCCAAACCACTCGGCGACTTTCTTCGCTGACGATTTTCCGCCGCTGGCTTCGTTTCGAACCTGAAATTTCATCGACCGCAGAGCCAGTCCGCATGCCGTCGCCCACTGCGGGCTCTGGATCTCATTCGCCAGTCCACCGAAATGTGCCGGGTCGAGCATTCCGATACGTGTCGGAGCGTCAAAGACCTGCTCGGCAATGTCGGCGAGGCCGTGAACGAGTGCTCCGCCGCCGGTCAAAAAGACACCGCCCGATATCTGAGCTTTCGCTTTCGAGACCGCACTCGCTACGTGCTGGATCAGTTCGATCGCACGCGGCTGCATGATGTCGCATAGGATTTCTTTTGAAAGGCCACGCGTTTCGCTTCGGCCGAAGGGGACGATCTCGATGATCTCCTGTTTTTCTTGCTCATCAAGCAGGAATGACGCAACGCAGCCGTAGTGATGCTTGATCTTGTTAGCCTCAGGGATGGAGACTCGTAGGCCCGTGGCGATGTCCTTCGTGAACAGCATGCTGCCGAACGGGAACACCGCCGAATGCTGAACGGCACCGCGACCAAAGATCATAAGGCTGGTGATCTCGGCGCCCATGTTTACAATGGCACAGCCGTATTCCTTATCATCGTCCGTAAGAACGCTTTCCGAAGCCGCAAGCGGCTCCAGTACCAGATTTTCTACATCGATACCGGCTTTGGTCACGGCCTTGACCAAATTCTGACGAGCGGCGCTCGGGCTGGTGACTATGTGGACCAGGGCTTCGAGCCGTGAGCCATTCATTCCTATCGGTTCGGTGATGCCGTCCTGGCCATCGACGATGAATTCCTGCGGCAGTCGACTGACGATCTCCCAACCGGGCGTTAGCGGCATCGCGCTGGCTGAATCGACCGCTCGATCGATATCGTCGTCAGTTATTTCCTTATCCGGGCCGGCGACCGCGACGACACCGTTCTTATTCTCACCCTGCAGATGTTCGCCGGAAAGGTTGACGGTAGCGCTTTCGATCTCAACGCCGCTGACACGCTCGGCCTCGCCGACGGCACGCCGGATCGATTCGGCGACGGCTTCGGTCGAGGTAACTACGCCGCGGCGGAGCCCTTTTGACTCTGCCTCGCCGATCCCGACGATGTTCATTCGCCCATCGGACGCGGGTTCGCCTACCACGCACCTCACGCGGCTCGTGCCGATATCCAACCCAACTGCATTGATCTCACTACTCATCAGACTAAAGTTCCAGATACTGAATGATCGGGTGAACTCCGCCGGCATCGACCGATTTGATCTTTGCGCCTTTTCCGGTCAGTGCATCGACGGCGGTTTTCAGACTCTTGCCAAGACTGTCGCGGGCCAAAGATACCGAGATGAGTTTCCCCGAATCCTCGACTACCGCAACGGGCTGACGCGGATTTGCGAGGCTGACTTCTTTAACTCGAGTCGCGACCTCGAATTGCTTTGCCTCGTCGACCATCTTTTTGTAAACCTTCAGGCGGGCCAGGTTATCAGGCCCGGACTTTTCAGACTTCGATTCGTCCCAACCCTGCAGAATAAAAGGAAACTCTTTGTCGTTCCCCTTAACTTGTATCAATGGCACACCCTCGCCATCGACCAGATAGTTCCCGGACGAGAGTTTTACTATTGCCACGGGAACACGCTCAACGATGTTCACTCGGATCCCGGTCGGCAGCGCCCGCGAAACGGATGCCGTTTTTACAAATGGAAACCTCTCAAGTTTCAATTTTACGTCCGCGAGATCGGCGTTCCAGACACCTGACTTCTCTATTGAAGAATTTACTACGCGGACAACATCGTCCTTTGGTGTACGGTCGATGCCGCGAACATCGACGTTTTTCAGACTAAAGAACGCCGAAGCCGTCGCCGTCTGATATCCCGAAAGGCTCATGAACGTAATGCCGGCGATAAGGAGCAGCAGAATGGCCGCCGGGACGACAAACTTAAGCAGATCCGCACCCGACGACGCCGCGCGAGTTCGGCGCGAACTGCGGACGCGTACGGTGGATCTTGGCGTTGTTTTCTTCTTTTTCGGCATTCGTCGAAAACTATCTATCCTTTAACTTTGCGAGGATCTCATCAGAAAGCCCTGTAATGCTTCCCGCCCCGAGCGTGATGACTAGGTCTCCCGGCTGAAGTGTGCTGACTACCTTATCGGCCGCCGTCTCGATCGCTCCAATATAATTCGCGTTTTTGTGGCCGAATTTACGAATGTTTTCAGTTAAAGTCTCGGCCGTAATTCCCTCGATAGGCGATTCGCTCGCCGCGTAAATGTCGAGGACAAAAAGCACATCGGCGTTATTGAACGAGGTGACAAATTCGTCCATCAGGTCGCGTGTTCGCGTGTAACGATGCGGCTGAAAAACGACGACCGTTCGTTTTCCGCCCGAGCTGTTTTTCGCCGCCGAAAGTGTCGCAACGACCTCGGTCGGATGATGACCGTAATCATCGACGACCATGATCCCGTTCGCTTCGCCTTTGAACTGGAATCGGCGGTTCGCATTCTTGAAGCCAGCAAAAGCCTCGACCACTTTCGCAAACGGAACCTCAAGTTCGAGAGCAACTGCTGTCGCAGCTAATGCATTGTAAACATTGTGTTTACCCGGAACAGGAAGAGTCATCTCGCCGAGCGTCTCGTTGCCTTTGCGAACGCTGAAGGTCGATCCAAAGGTGTCATTAAATCTGATATCGTGAGCCGAAATATCGGCCTGAGTAGACAAGCCGTAGGTCACGCGGCGGCGTTTGATCCTCGGAATGATCAGCTGCACATTAGGATCGTCGAGACAGATGATCGCTGCACCGTAGAACGGGACTTTGTTTACAAAATCGGTAAAGCACTGAACCACGTCGTCCATACCCTTGTACGATTCCATGTGCTCCTTATCGATGTTCGTCACAACGGCGATCGTCGGGTAGAGCATTAGGAACGAGCGGTCGCTTTCGTCCGCTTCGGTCACGAACCAATCCGATTGCCCGAGCCTTGCGTTCGATCCCAAAGTATCGACGACGCCGCCAACAACTGTCGTCGGATCTACACCGGCATGACCGAGGATCGTTGCGATCATTGAGGTCGTCGAGGTCTTGCCGTGTGTTCCGGAAACCGCAACCGCATAGGGTTTGAGCGTCATCAATTCCGCAAGCATTTCCGCTCGGGGGATGACCGGAATACCGCGTCCCTTCGCCTCGACCACTTCCGGGTTGTCTTCCTTTACCGCCGACGAATAAACGACCACCTGTGCCGCACCGACGTTTTCCGCATTGTGCCCTTCGGCGATTCCCACACCAAAAAGCGTTTCCAGGCGGTCAGTGTTCTTCGATTTGCGCGCATCGGAACCCGTAACGATAAAACCGAGATTACACAGAACCTCGGCGATGCCGCTCATCCCGATGCCGCCGATGCCTATGAAATGGATCCTTTTTACGTGTCGAAACATGGTGTTCGGTCTTTGGTCTTTGGTCTTTGGTCTTTGGTCTTTGGTCTTTGGTCTTTGGTCTTTGGTTTAAGATCTTCTATCTAATTTTGCCTTTTCCCTTTTGCCTTTTGCCTTTCGCCTCCCTCAGACACTCCTTTTCAATTCTTCAATAATGTCCACCGTGGCTGCGGCGGCATCTGGGCGGCCAAGTTTTTTTGCCGCGGCTTCCATTTGAGTTATCGAGTCAGGCTCGTTCATCAACTGAGATACCTCTGCCGCAATCGATGCTGCAGTTAAGTCTTTCTGCAGAATTACCTTTGAAGCTCCGGCCTTCTGCAGAGCTTCCGCGTTTTTACGCTGATGATCGTCCGCCGCGAGCGGAAAGGGGACCATTATCGAAGCCTTGCCGGCTGCGGAAAGTTCAGCACAAGTCGTCGCTCCGGCTCTGCATATCACAAGATCGGCTTTGCCGAACTCAACGAAAATATCCGAAATGAACGGCCGGACATCCGCCGAAAATTTCGAAGCCGCATAGGCGTCCCTGATCCGCTCAAAATCGGCCTCGCCCGTTTGATGCGTTATCGTCAGCTTTTGGGCGTGAGGCTCGAGCAGCGGCAGGGCTTCAGCCATCGCATTATTTATCGCCCGCGCACCTTGCGAACCGCCGAATATCAGCACGTGAAACTCGTCGCCCCGAGCTTTCGGCGGTATTTCAAAGAACTCGCCGCGAACCGGATTCCCGGTCACAATGCCCTTCTTTCCGAAGAACGGAATTGCTTCTTCGAATGTCAGCGCCGCCTTATCGACAAATCTCGCTAACTGTCGATTTGTAAACCCGGGCAGAGCATTCGAATCCATTACCAGCGTCGGCACGCCCATGATCGCAGCCATCATTAAGACCGGACCTGAAACATACCCGCCGGCACCGACGACGACGTGCGGACGAAACTGGCGGATGATCTTTCGGGCTTCCAAAAAGCTCTTCGGCAGAACCGAAAGCCCCTTTATTTTCCCCACCAGCCCGACGTTCTTCAGCCCGGCACTGTTTATCAGAGACAACTGAAAGCCGTTGTCCGGAATGATCTTCGACTCGAGCCCGCGTGCCGTACCGACAAACAGCACTTCGGATTCCGCATCGCGGCCCATGATCTCTTTGGCGACGGCGATCCCGGGATAAATATGTCCGCCGGTCCCGCCGGCCGCGATCAACACTTTCACCTAATCCATCCTCCGGCGGTTTCTGGAAACTCGCTTGCGGGGAGTAGGTTCGCGGTAATCCGCGGTCGAAAACTTCGAAATATTCAGCAAAATGCCAACGCCGATCATCGTCACCAGCACCGAAGAACCGCCATACGAAATAAACGGAAGCGGAATTCCCTTTGCCGGAAGGATCGAAATGACCACACTGATGTTGAACAATGCCTGAAGTATGATCCCAGTGATAATCCCGATCGCGAGCAGGCTGCCGAACCTGTCCGGAGCTAAAACGGCGGCTCGTGCCCCGCGCCAAAGCAAAAGTGCGAACGCGGTAACGACCGCCAGCGTACCGACGAGCCCAAGCTCTTCGCCAACGACCGAAAAAATAAAATCGGAATAGGGATAAGGCAGATAGAAGAGCTTCTGGTGCCCCTGGGCAAATCCTTCACCAAAAATTCCGCCCGAGCCGATCGCGTAAAGCGACTGGACGACCTGATAGCCTTCGTCATCCGCGTACTGAAACGGATCGATGAATGCCATCATTCGGGCGATTCGCCAGGGAGCAAAGAATATTGCCCCGACGCCGATCGCGACCAAAACGCCGGCTACCGCACCAATGTGTACAAGCCGTGCTCCGGCCGAAAAGTAAACCACCGAAAAGATCGCACAGAGAACAATGGTCGTACCGAGATCCTTCTCCAGGAAAACAAGTCCGCCCAAAACGGCCAGAGCGAGAACGCATGGAAGGACGGTCTCTTTCAGATCTCCCACGACTTCTTCCTTCTTTGTGAGGTAGTAGGCAAGGAATATCGGCAGAGCGAGTTTTGCGAGTTCTGAGGGCTGAAACGAAAAGCCGGAAAACCTGATCCAACGCCTGGCACCGTTTATCGCCGGAAAACCGAAAACCGCAAGAAGCAAAACTACCGTTACCGCAAAGATCGAATAAACGACCCAGGGTTTTTGATAGATGTGATAATCGATCTTGCTAAGCAAAAACATGCCCGCAAGGCCCGCGACGGTGAAAGCGATCTGTTTGTAGAAATACGTAAACTGGCTCGTGCTGTCCGTCTCCTTGAGAGCGAACATGGCCGACGCGCTATAGACCATCATCGCCCCAAACAAAGCGAGCGCCGCAGCGATGCCGAACATGAACCAATCTATGCGATTCTCGTCTTTCATCAAAACCTTTTCACCACAGTCACACATTCGCGGCCTTCTGAATGCTCAGAACGGCACTCTTGAAGACATTTCCGCGTTCCTCAAAACTCTTGAACATATCGAAACTTGCACACGCCGGAGCCAGAAGCACCGCATCGCCTTTTGTCGCGGCATCGAAGCCCTTGGCAACGGCGTCATCCATCGTCCCGGCATGGGTAATTGGCGCGACTCCCGATAGCTGCTCTTCGATATTGTCGGCATCCTCACCGATCAAAACGAGCGATCGCACCGACGATCTGATCAGATCGATCAGCGGAGCATAAGGAGCATTCTTTCCGCGGCCACCAAGTATCAATACCGTTTTCCCACTTCCGCCGCTCAATGCCTCGAGAGCCTTCGACGTTGCGTCGACGGATGTCGCTTTTGAATCGTTGTAGAACTTCACGCCGTCGATCTCAGCAACGAATTCGATCCGGTGCTCGACGCCTTTGAACTCGGCGACTGTCTTCCTCATCGATTCGGGTGAAGCTCCGCACGCGAGGCCCGCTGCGAAAGCGGCTAGGACGTTTTCGACATTGTGCAGCCCGCGAAGAAATATTTCGCTGCGAGTCGTCAAAACCTTTTCTTTACCATTCGCTCGGCAAACGAGTTCTTCGCCGCGAAGGAAGAGCCCTTCCTGCAATTCCCTTTGCACGCTGAACAAAACCACGTTCGCCTTTAGGCCGCTTGCCCAGCTTGCGGTGATCTCATCGTCAGCGTTTAGCACCGCGACATCTTCCGCCGTCTGGTTCATGAACAGCCGATGTTTCGCGGCCGCGTAGTCCTGAAACCCCTCGTAACGGTCAAGGTGATTCGGCGTGACATTCAGGCAAAGACCGACATTAGGGCGGAAATCGACTATCGTTTCAAGCTGAAAACTGGAAAGCTCAGCTACGGTCCAGCCTTCGTCCCTTGAAGTTCCAGTCAAACTCAACAGCGGGGTTCCGATGTTGCCGCCAACCTGAGTTTCGATACCGGAATTCTTCAGAAGCTCGCCAATAAGTGCCGTGGTGGTCGTCTTTCCATTCGAGCCGGTGATCCCCACGATCCGGCCTTTCATGAAGCGGAAAGCGAGTTCGACCTCGCCGATAACTTCGCCGTCCTTTCGATCGACATATCGTGCAGGAATGGTATTTGTAGGTACTCCGGGCGAGATCACGACGAGATCGATCTGGTCGAGCAGCCATGACGGAATATCGCCGCCGATCAGGCCGACGTTATGCGTTTCTTTGAGTGACCGCGCGGCCTCGCTCCAGTTTTCGACCGGCTTTTTGTCGTGAAGAGCGACGGTCGCACCACGTATGGAAAGAAAGCGCGCGGATTCGATACCGGATTTACCGGCACCCAGAACCAATGCTTTTCTTCCCTCGATCTGCATAACGTTATCGCAGTTTCAGCGTAGTCAAACTAAGCAAAGTGAACAGGATGGCAACGATCACGAATCGAAATACGATCTTCGACTCCTTCCACCCTGTCATCTCGAAATGATGATGCAGCGGCGTCATCTTAAAGATTCGCCGGCCCGGATGGCCGCCGCGTTTGGTGAGCTTGAACACCGAAACCTGCAGCATCACCGAAACCGCTTCGATAATAAATACACCGCCTATGAACGGAAGTAGGAATTCCTGTTTTGTAAGGATCGCGACCGTTCCGAGCGCTCCGCCGATCGCGAGCGAGCCTACATCGCCCATAAATACCTCGGCCGGAGGGGCGTTGTACCACAAGAATCCAAGACTCGCACCGACCATCGAGCCACAGAATACGGTCAACTCCGCCGATGCCGGATTGTGCGTGATATCGAGATAATTTGCCCAACGCGCATCGCTCGCGATGTAGGTCAAACCCGTTAACGCCGACATCGCGATAAAAGTAACGCTTGTCGCTAAGCCGTCAAGGCCGTCGGTCAAATTAACTGCGTTCGACGAGCCCAAAAGGACAAAAACTATAAATGCACCGTAGATCAGCGGCCCGACCCAGCTTATGCTGATCGCCGGGTTCGACTCGGCCGTCGCTTTTAAGAACGGAATACTCAGATTCCAGGGATATTCGCTGAACGCCCAGAGAAGCCCCCAGACCAACAACGCCGTCACCAACTGTCCCGCGATCTTTTGTTTGCCGGTCAGCCCAAGGCTGCGTTTCTTAACGATCTTTATCCAATCGTCGGCAAAACCGACGGCGGCGAATAATGTTGTTGCCCCAAGAGCGATCCACAAATAAAGCCCGTCAAGGCGCGCCCACAGGATCGTTGAAATGAATACCGAACCGATGATCAGCACGCCGCCCATTGTGGGCGTACCACGTTTTTCCTGATGCGACGCCGGGCCTTCTTCGCGAATTTCCTGGCCAAACTTGAGGTCGGCAAGTTTCTTGATGACCTTCCCACCTAGCAAAAGCGAGATCAAGAGTGACGTAATAGTTGCTAAAGCAGTACGGAAGGTTACGTACTGTATAACATTGAGTCCTTTGAAGATATACGATTCGCTAGCGCGGCCGTATTCCTGGAAAATGAACTGATATAAGAAGTAATAGAGCATCCGTCAACGGTCGAGCGCCGAACGCCGGGTGCGTGGTCACATCCACAAAGATCACGCACCCACAGCCTCTTTCTCCTCCTCAATATCGAATTTTTCGAGCAGCCGCTCAATCACCTTCTCTGTTCGCACTCCGCGCGAACCTTTCACAAGAACAACGTCTCCGGATTGAATCGCGTCAGCCAGAAACTCGCCCGCAGCGTCCGCATCCTCGGCGAAATGAGCGACCTTGTTTCCGGTAAAGGCAGCGCTTGCGGAGTCAATTATATGCTTCGCAAGGCCACGAACGCCGATCAGCACATCAATATCCTTATCCGCTAGTTTTTGACCGATCTGAGAGTGAATTGCGGCCGCTTCCGGGCCTAACTCAAGCATTTCGCCGGCAACAACGATCCGACGGACCGCTTTCGGCGAGCCTTCAATTAGCGTATCAACCATCGAAAGCAGCGCATCGGGATTCGAGTTGTAAGAATCATTAATGACGGTGAAACCGCCGGCAAACTTGATAACCTCGCCACGCTGCGGCGGTGCTTCAACGCTGCTAAGCGCGGCGGCTATCTCAAGCACGCTCATACCGAACGCAAACCCTACAGCCGAGGCAGCCAGAGCGTTCATAACATTGTGCTTCCCATTAAGCGGAAACGAAACCGATGCCTTCTCGCCCTTTATTGTCAGCACAAAGGTTCCGGCACCGAAACCTTCGAATCTTATATCTTCCGCTCGAACGTCAGCCGGGTTCTCAATTCCGTAAGTGACCACGGAACCGCGACTTAAAGCTCCCATGGCCGCAACCCTTTGATCGTCAGCATTTAGAACTGCTACGCCGTTGGGCTTCATACCTTCAACAAGTTCGGCTTTTGCCTGAGCGATGCGTTCGATCGAGCCCAAGTGTTCGAGATGGACGGGAAGAACATTTAATTCAACGGGAATGTCCGGAGGTGTTATCCGGCAAAGTCGTTCGATCTCATTTAGCGGCGTCGACATCCCCATTTCGAGAACAGCGACGTCGAAACTTGGATCATTTGCCAGATTCAGAACCGTCAGCGGATGGCCGAGGCCATTGTTGTAATTCTTAATATTTCGAAGGACCTTCTTCCCACCCACGGAAAGTACGTGTGCGGTCAATTCCTTAGCCGTTGTCTTCCCTGCGCTTCCAGTTATCGCGACCACCGGCTTGTTCCACTCGAGATAAGCGCCGTGAGCCAGTGCTTGAAACGCGGCAATAACATCATCCGCGAATATCAACCGCGACCGATACGGTTCGAGCAGCTCGCGGTGCTCATCAAAGCGGTCCTGTCGGAGCACACATGCTACTGCTCCGCCCTCGATCGCTGATGGAATATACGGTGTCGAATCAGCAAATTCACCGTTGAAGCCGTTCTTACGATACTCGGGCTGCGAAAGAGCAAAGAACAGACCGTTATCTCCCACTTCACGCGAATCGATAGCAAAAGAACCCACTTCGCGTTCCAGCAAAGCGGGGTCGAGCGCCGAAACGTCGGCATTCATGTATTTGATCGCGGTTTCAAGTTTCAAATCTGTACCTTGCGATATCTAACTTTATCGACCTATCCAGCCATGCCGTCAACCGGAGTCGATCGGCCGTAACTTTTTCCTTTCCCTTCTCTTTTTCTTTCTCTTGCGGCTTCTTTTCGGGCGTCTGCTTTTCCTTTACCGGCGGCACCTGAGATGGTTTCAAACTTTGCTCGGCCGGATCGGGCTTGGCCTTTCGCGTGATCTGCTCGTCGGGCACTGGCGCTTCGGGAATGTCTTTTTCAGCGACAACTTCTTGCTTGATCGGAGCGTCAGTGGGAACACGTAGCTCATGCAGAAGCCGCTGAGCGATCTCGCGGAACACTGGAGCAGAAACCATTCCGCCATCCCTAGCCCCGGCCTTTGGCTCGTCCATCACAACGCCGATCACGATCTCAGGATCATCCGCGGGAGCCATGCCGATAAACGAGGAAATGTACTTGCTGGAATCGACCGATTTTGTCTTCGTGTTGACCTTCCAGGCCGTACCCGTTTTCCCCGCAGCGGTGTATCCGTTTAGCTGGGCACGGCGGCCTGTCCCGGTCAATACGACCTGCTTTAACATGGTCCGCAACTGACGAGCCGTTTCCGGCGTAACTACTTGTATTTGTTCACTTTGCGTAAGCTGCTGAGGAGCTTCGCCCGGCTTCCGGATCTCCTTGATTATGCGCGGCCGGATCTTTATCCCATTGTTTGCTATCGTCGCAAATGCGGTGGTCATTTGCAATGCGGATACGCCTATTTCATAGCCGATCGAAAGCGATGCCAGGGAGTCGCCATTCCACCTTGAAAGCGGCCAAACAAGGCCGCTGGTTTCGGCTGGAAGTTCGATGCCGGTCTTCTCGCCAAATCCCATTTTTTTCATCATCCCGGCAAAGTCCTCGCGGCCAACGCCCATTGCCGTTTTGATCGCACAGACATTGCTCGAATGGGCCATCGCCTGCGAATAAGATACCGTCCCAACCGCGTGCGAATCCTTGAAAACATGGTCCGCGACCTCAATGGTGCCATTGCCGCTGCTGATCATGTCAGTCGGTGTGAAAAGGCGTTTTTCAAGTCCCGAACCGTATGTGACGAGCTTGAAGACAGATCCCGGGGCGTAAGCAGACTGGACCGCGCTATTCGTTACGTTTGCTCTTGTTTTCTCAGTTATCAGATTTGGGTCAAATGTTGGATAGTTGGCAAGGGCGATCACTTCGCCGGTCTTTGCGTTCAGCACGACGGCCATTCCGGATTTGGCGGCCGAGTTTTTGACGCCGTTCTCGAGCGCTTGCTCTACCATGTACTGAAGTGCGGAATCTATGGTCAGAACAACATCGCTCGGTGCCGCCCGTTCCGTAACTTCTTCATCGTAAACTCGCCCGAGACGGTCACGCTGCTGCAGCCGTTTGATAACCGCCCCTTGCAGCAGATCTTCCTGCGACTGCTCGATCCCTGCCACGCCCTCGCCGGCGTCATTACTGTGGCCAATAATGTGGGCCGCAAGCGTTTGTTGCGGGTATGATCGCTTCTGCTCGTCCTGCCAATGCAGGCCTGTATAATTCGGCAGATCTGGCTTTCGCGCATCGCCAAGATCGAAAGCCTTGTTCAGGCGGGCAACGACTTCTTCGTCTAGCCTTTTCGCGATAGGTACGTAACGTTTGCGATCCTCCTTAGCTTCACGCAACTGCCCCGACAATGCGACTGGATCGAGCTTCAGCGCACGTGCGATCGTTTTCGCCGCTTCATCCGTGTCCGCCATCTCGGTCGGATCGGCATAGAGGGTTTTTACTCGCAAGCTCATCGCCAGGGCCCGGCCGTTACGGTCGAACACGGATCCGCGCAGCATTTGCGTTTGCTTTACCTGTTGACGCATTGCGACAGCACGATCTTTTAGCCAGTCGTGCTGGTTCACCTGCAGATAGACCAGCCGTACACCGATCCCGCCGATCCAGAGCGCAAAGACGCCGACGACCAGCATAAACCTGGTATAAGCGACCTGCTTCATGTTTCGGCCTTGTGGTTTTCGCACGGTACTCTTCATCTGATTTGCGGTTATCTAGAGTTTTTTCAGGAGATCGGTTACTTGGCGGCAACCAGCTTTTTCGGTGAAACAACAGCCTTTTTGCCTGGCTGCACTGCCGGTTCGCGAACTTTTTCGACCGCGCTTGTCCTTTGTACTAATGGCCGGTCAACCGAATTTTTCATCGATGCCGCTTTAACCTCTACCGGGTCAGCCGATGCGAGTAAGCTGTCGCTTGCCGAAGGCGGCTCGAACAGGCCTGCTTTCTTGGCGGCTTTCTTGATCTCGGGAGCCGATAGCGAGACCTCGCGGGCGTGAATAAGCCTGCGCTTTTCCGCCTCCAATTGATCGATCTGTCTGCGAAGACGGGAATTTTTCATCCCATAATCCATCGAAGCAAAGTGCTGCCATCCCGCGAAGAAAAATCCGCTGAGCAACAAAGCGGCACAAAAGAAAACGCAGAAATAAGAGAGAAACCCGCCGGATGTTCGGCTGCTGGCGCGTGATATCGTTTTTTCGTTTCTTTTTATCATGGCTTTGTCTCCGCGTATTTCTATCGGCCGATCTTTCGGCAAGCGCGAAGTTTCGCACTTTTTGAGCGGGAGTTTTTATCTATCTCAGCCGCCGTTGGGACAAGCGGCTTTTTGGTCAAGATCTCAATTCTTTTTTCAGCACCGCATACGCACTGCGGGATCCGCGGTGGGCATTGGCACTTGCCGGCATTTCTTGCGAACGCTTGCTTTACTACGCGATCTTCGAGCGAGTGAAACGTGATGATCGCCAGCACGCCGTTGTCGTCGAGAACTTTGACCGCCGCGTCGATGAATTTCTGGATCACGCCGATCTCATCGTTGACCGCGATCCGCAGAGCCTGAAAGGTTCGGGTCGCCGGATGTGTCTTCTCTTTCGGGCCGACGCGAACGGCTCGCTTAACAAGGTCGGCAAGTTCCGATGTCCTTGTTACGGGCGTTCCGGCTTTTCGTTTTTCAATGATCCAGCGTGCTATCTTTCGTGACGCTCGCTCGTCTCCGTACTGATAAATAATGTTCGCCAGTTCTTCCTGATCGAGTCGACCAAGTAGTTCCGCAGCTGTTTCGCCGCCGCTTTCCGGGTTCATCCGCATGTCCAGCGGGGCGTCGAATCGAAAACTAAACCCACGCCCTTCGGTATCAAGCTGGAGCGACGAAACTCCAAGATCGGCAAGAATCCCCCGCGGCGATCTGAGGTTGGCATCCTTCACAACACGCTCGATCTCCGAAAAGTTTGCCGCGACCGGCACGAAGCGGTCACCGAAATCAGCAAGCCGGACAGTCGCAAGACGCAAAGCGTCGGGATCCTGATCGATACCAATGACACGGTTTGCCTTCGATGCTTCAAGGATGAGCTTCGCGTGCCCCCCGAGCCCGAGCGTTGCGTCTACAAACAGCCCGCCGTCGCCTGCCCGCAGAAGTTCGAGGCATTCGCCCGGCATAACTGGCTGATGTATGCTTTCGGCATCGAGCGTTTCCATATTCAAAGAGCAAAGCTGTCAAATTTACCGCGTAAAAATCCCCGCACCGAAGATCACCGCGGCGCTTAACCCATTAAACATTCTTTTAGATTTTTACGTGCTTGGTGCCGATCCGTAGAAAGGCGTGTTGCAAATACAATGGCATTTTAGGCTGATTCTTAAGCAGGTGTCAAGACAAATTTTCTTTTTCCCGTCTTAATCATTTATTTAAGTGTACGCCCTTGAATTTGCACGATTTTGTGTTTAAGCGCCTCATTGCGGTAGGATAAACGATCGTATCGGAACCGCCCTTATGGACCCCCTATTTCTTCAACTGGTTATCTTCGGCCTGCTTGCGGCAGGTGGGAATATTCTCGGCGGGCTTATTCTTTTCCCGTCTCGCCTGCATGGGTTTTATCAGCGGTCGCTAAAATATCTCCTCGCCCTCGGAGCGGGCTTTATGCTCGCGGTTACGTTCCTCGAGATCCTTCCAAAAGTTATCGGGCTGTGGCAGCAAGCAGGATCCGATCTGGCCGAGAGCATGGTCATTCCGATGGCCCTAATGTTGGGTGGATATTTACTGACACAGTTTTTTGAGCATACGATCGCACCGCACTTTCACCTCGGCGGCGAGATGCATTGCGACGAACATGACCATGAACTGATATCGAGAAAGAGCGCGTACACAGCGATCGGCGGTTTACTCATTCACACGTTTTTCGATGGCGTCTCGATCGCCGCCGCGTCACAGATCGATCTAAAAGTCGGTGCGTTGGTCTTCCTGGCGGTCTTCCTGCATAAGTTCCCCGAGGGTTTTACTATCGGATCGATGGTAATGGCTTCCGGGAATGGCTTTCGCCAGGTCATGATGGCTACATCGCTTGTCGGTCTTACGACGCTCGTCGGAGTGATCGGATTCTTCTTGATCGGTTCCGGTGTGACCAACGCGGTCGCCTACGCATTGCCTGTGGCGGGCGGGGTCACGCTGTATGTTGCAGCGAGCGACCTAGTGCCGGAAGTTAATCATCACGCAGGGAAAAACCCGCTCGTTTCTCTCTCCGTACTGGCCGGTGTAGTCCTTTTCTTCGCGACTCAACAACTACTTCACGCCGTATTTGGACACTGATTTTTCCTTCACTTTTTTGAAACAAAGCACGCCCTCGTTCGTATAGTTAAGTGGAGGCACTTTGGTAACATGCGAGAACCTTTGCTTGCTGGATTTTTGAGCTTACTCGTACCGGGACTCGGTCAGATTTATAACGGAAGAATTATTATTGGAATAATTTGGCTAGTACTGACCGGATTTTCGTGGATAGGCTCGGCTGGGCTGCTTGGATGGGTCATCCATCTCTTCGCCGCCTGGTGTGCATACAGCTATGCCAAGGATTTTCCCGTTAGAAGCTAAAGTTTCTTCATACGATCCTCCTCTTCGCCCGGTGTTTGCCGACACCGGGCTTTTTCTTTTCGGTTTTCGCTTACAGCCATTAAAAGTGTAGTATTTAGCGTTGCTCTTATGGTTAAGGAAGGCATTCCATTTGTACTAATTCCGGTGATCGCCGCAGCTGCGTTCGGATTTTTTGGGCTTTGGCCCGTGGCAGTAGCTTTGGCCGGTGTCGCTCTGTTCATGCTTTACTTCTTCCGCGACCCGGCACGAACGATTCCCGCCGATGAAAGGATCATTGTTTCGGCCGCCGACGGAAAAGTAACAAGGATCGAGAATAACGATGAGTACAAGCTTGTCAGCGTCTTCCTCTCGCCGCTTGATGTCCATATCAATAGGGCTCCTATCGCCGGCAAAATAAAAGAGATCGAATACATAGCGGGGCGAAAAATGCCGGCGACGAGCAACGAAGCAAGTCTCGTAAATGAACGTAACTCGCTACTCATCGAGGGCGAATCGATCACGCTCACCTGCACCCAGATCGCCGGTATTCTTGCCCGGCGAATTGTCTGCTGGCCAAAAGCAGGCGATAATCTTGAACGCGGACAAAAATTCGGGTTGATAAAATTTAGTTCAAGGACCGATCTTCGAATGCCGACGAGCGTCGAGATCGTGGTTTCGGTTGGCGACCGTGTTGTCGGCGGCGAAACGATCATCGCGCGTTACTAAAGCGTATCTGACCTTATGGCAGACGAGCAGACAAAACCGCCGCACCGCGGCATCAAAAAAGGCCTCTACGTAATTCCCACCTTGTTCACAGCGGCAAATGTCGCGATGGGCTATTTGGCAGTGTTGTCCTCGATCCGCGGTTATCAGGTCGCGGCCCAAAATCCTGAACTCGCTGCCACGTACTTCAACGGAGCGGGCCTGGCTATTGGTCTTGCGATACTTTTCGACACTGTCGATGGACGGATCGCCCGAGCGACCCGAACCGCGACCGAGATCGGTGTGCAGTTCGATTCGCTCGCGGATGTGCTGACATTTGGCATCGCGCCGACGGCTCTTGTATACGCATGGGCAGTCGCGCCATCCTTCGCTGAAGGCACCTTCGGACATAACCTCGGCGTCTTTCTCCTGTTCGCTTACTTAATGTGCGGCGCGTTCCGTTTGGCAAGATTTAATCTGCAAGCGACGCGTCCTGCAAAACTAGTCGAAGGGGCGACGAAGGTAGACAAGAAAGCCTTCGTGGGACTTCCGATACCGCCGGCGGGAGGCCTCCTGGCCGCACTGGTACATTTCTACCCGCAGCCTTTTAATTCGTTTGGCGAGTCCGCCGCTTCCTTTTACTCGTATTCTCTCCTAGGGTTGATCGCCGTACTCTCGATCTTGATGGTCAGTACGATCCGCTACACCAGCATGAAGACAGCCGGAAGCGGCCGTCAGGGATTCTTCCTCGTTCTCGCGATCGCAGCGATGGCGATGTTCGTTTTCTTCTATTCAAAATACGCGCTACTAGCGATCGCGGCAGTTTACGTTTCGCACGGTGTAATTTGGTGGATCGCCAGGTTGATCGGACGTGTTGTTCGTCCATCCCAGGCGGTTGAAGAGGGTTAAGCAGAACGTCTGATGTGGCTTATGCTTCCGGGCTTTCGGCTTGACCGGCGAGATTCATATTCATCGGTGTCGTCATCGTATTCCCGTCCGCTCGCGGCGAGGATCGCCATTAGAGTCAGAAACATGACCGAAACCGCGGTTATGTGCAGGACGAAATCAAAAAGGCTGTGGACAAGGATGGCGAAACACCCTGCGAACGCTCCAACCGCTGCTCCCCGGCGGAATTTATTAGCGACAGATGCAGAGCGATAGCCGGTTCGAAACAGCAAGAATAAAAACAAGCCCCCGATCACAATTCCCGGCAATCCCGCGTCGGCAGCGATCTGAAGATAATCGTTGTGAGCCTGTTCGACCCGTTCATATCCACCTGAGGTGTCGAACTGCGTGTACGCCTGCGGAAACGCTCCCAAGCCCGCTCCAAACGGTAAATGCTCACGGACCACCTTCAGGGTTACCGTCCAGATCTGAAACCGATTCGAACTCACGTCATCCGAAGTGGCTGTCTCGGCAATTCGCGTCAATGTGGTGTCTCCGCCAACAAAAACAGCACCGCCGACCGCCGCGACTAGTAGGGCAGCCGCAAGTCCCGCTGTCAGAACAACGTTCTTTAACCCCTTAGCTCTCGAAGTGATCAAAACAATGAATATCACCTCCGCAACGAATGCAACCAAGCCACCGCGAGATCCGCTCAGCAGCAACGCCACTGCCATCAGGGCTACCGCAACACCGTAGAGGAGTCGTTTATCGCTTCGAAGCGAGCCGCAAAAAAGCAGGCCAAGCGGGATCGCCACGGCCATTTCAATGATCGCCGCGAAGTCGTGCTTGTTGACGAATGAGCCGAAAGGCAAGCCCGCCGAGGGCTGGTAGATTCCGAAGATCTTATCCGGGCTGAGGACAGATTGGAGGATCGCATAAAAGGCGTAGAAAAATCCGAACGCCGTAATGAAGGTCGTTATCTTCCGCAGCCGGCCCGCAGAATCGACGAGCGACAGAGCAACGAAAAAGAAAGCGGCCAGTGCCGTTAAATGGTAGGCGATGAGCTTCGTCGCATTCGGTTCGATTGAGATCGTTCTCGCAATACCATCTATGCTTCCGTCGGCGTAAGTCCCAAATGAAACCGTCTGTAAAACTGCATAGGCTAATAGTAGAACCAACGGCAACTGCAGCAAATGGCGGCTCACGCGGAATGCCTCACCAAAAAACGAGCTTGCCGCAAAAGACAAAAACGCAACGCAAACCAGCAGGTAGAAGAACGCGATCACCGGCTGGTGGACGGTGCCGTATGCGAGCGTCGTCACCACGCAAATAACGCAGATGAGCACGAAAGCTAGTTTGTTAAGGAAAGTTGCCAAGGCCGGATCACAGTTTGGTCAAAACAAAATCGTCGTACCACATAAGCCCTGTTATCGGGCAGTCTTCACCGCAGAAATCACGAATCGTCCGTATCGTCACGCCGCTGGTTCCAGTGGGTACGGTCAGATCTATCGTTACCTCTTGCCAATCGTTAGTACCGGTCGCGAAAGGCTGAGAACGGGCTAGCGTTTTATCATCGTTTGCACTCAAGATTTCGATCATCGGCATCCCCGCACTTCGAAGATTCTCGGTTCGGACAAAAACGGTCAACCTGTATCTCGCTCCGGGCTCAACCACGACCGTCTGGAGCACGTTCGAGAAAGTGAGCTTTGCGAATCCCTTGAAATTCACCCGCAAACTTCTTCCGCCAGTCTTCTTGACCCGCGAATCCGGCGCGACCTCGATTTTCGAATCGCCTCGCAGGACCGTCCAGCCGAATCTTGATTCTTCGGTATCGGTGAGGGCCTTCTCAAAACTGCCGTTCGTCACCGCACCGGCGACAGCTTCGGTTTCCGATCCATACTGCCGTGCGAACTCGAGAGCTTCTGCAAAGTGCTTCTGATCGAATAAGCCGAGAGCTATCGCACGCGCGATCGCCCCGTTCGCTTGTTTTTCGCTGTCGGTCAGTCGATTCCAATTTCTCAAAGCCTCCGGAGCACGGCCTCTTGCGGCAAAAAAGTAGGCTAACCGTGCCTTCATGTCTGGACGATCGGCAGCAACATTCTCAAGTATTGCCGGATCTTTCCCGGAATAATCCCAAACCAACGAAAAGACCTGTTCACGATAGGCCGGGCTGTTTTCGGCGGCGACTTTTAGCTCGCTAAGAGCTTTCTCGGTCTGTTCCTGGCGCAGGTAAAAATTGCCCAGGTGCCAGCGGGCATAAGAGTAGTTCGGCGCTAGCCGAACGGCCGCGTTCAGTTGCTCTTCTGCTTTCGTTATATCTCCGTTCTGTTCATAGGCCCGACCGAGCTCGGTTCGCCACCGGAAATCCGCAGGAGCCAGGCGCACCGCTTTTTGCAGCTCCTCGACGCTTCCTAGCGTGTCGGTCGCCGACGCCGCTAGCGCAAATGCCGCAGGATCGTCGGGCGCGAGCCGCTTGGCTATTTGAGCGATTTCAAGCAGATTAGGATCAGTTTCCGATGTGATCGTCGCCAGGAGGTTACCGAGCTGATTCCTGATCGAATACCAGCCGAACAGCAACGTAAAGATCGCTGCCAGACCAAGCCCGACTCGGGAGATTGTCTTTCGTGGATCGATCGACGTGAGGTCGTGCATATTTGGTGCCGGCTAGCGGCCGAAAAACTGCGCGACAGCATCAACCACCGCATCTTGCTGCTCAGGCTTCATCTCGGGAAATATCGGGAGCGCTAGGGTTTCGCGGGCTGCTTTTTCCGACACCGGAAGATCGCCGTCTTTATAGCCGAGATAAGCAAAACACTCCTGCAGATGCAGCGGGACAGGATAATAAATGTCCGTACCGATGCCCTTCTCGGTCAGAAAGGCTCGCAATTCGTCTCGCCGATTCGGAATAGCGATCACATATTGGTTGTAAATGTGGCGAACGTTCCCACGTTCCACTGGAAGGACGATCTCCTCAGCCAAACCGCGGTCAGTGAACATCGATCGGTATCGGGTTGCGTTGGCCCGGCGGCTTTCGGTCCACGATTCAAGATACGGAAGTTTCACCCGCAAAACCGCCCCTTGAAAGCCGTCAAGCCGTGAGTTAAGGCCGATATATTTGTGATAATACCGTTCTTCCGAGCCATGGACACGAAGCGCGAGCAGCTTTTTATTCAGATCCGCGTCGTTCGTCGTCAGGAAACCGCCGTCGCCCATTCCCCCGAGGTTCTTTGACGGATAAAAGCTAAAACAGCCGATGTCGCCGATCGCTCCGGCACGAACTCCATTTTCTTCCGCTCCGATGGCTTGTGCGGCATCTTCGACGATCGGGATCCCGTACTTTTCACTTATGGCCATCAGTGCAGCCATGTCGACGCATTGGCCAAACAGATGAACCGGCTCGATCGCCTTGGTTTTCGAAGTGATCTTTTCCTCGATCTTTGCGATATCAAGGTTGTAAGTGTCAGGCTCGATGTCGACAAAAACCGGCGTTGCTCCGAGTCGCGTTATCGCGCTGACGGTCGCAAAAAAGCTGTAGGGCGTAGTGATGACCTCATCGCCGGGGCCGACCCCAAGGGCCATCAACGCAAGGACGATCGCATCCGAGCCCGACGCGCACGCTATCGCGTACTTTGTGCCGCAATAGCCGGCAAGTTCGCATTCGAGTTCGGCGACTTCGCTGCCGAGGATGAAGCCATTGGTATCGAGCACGCGGCCGAGCGCCGCCTCGATCTCGGGGCGAAGTTTAGAATTCTGTTCTTTCAGGTCGAGAAGGGGAACGTTCATCTGAGTAGTATATTTCGCGCGTCCGCGTTTAACTGCTATCTTAGCGCGTGTGATAGAGGACAAGAAAACCCGAACCCGCGAGGTCATCAAACGGCTCCGCAAAACCTATCCCGACGCCCACTGCGCACTCGATCATTCGAATGCATTCGAACTTCTGATCGCGACCA
Source organism: uncultured Chloracidobacterium sp. (assembly GCA_964410495.1). Taxonomy (GTDB): domain Bacteria; phylum Acidobacteriota; class Blastocatellia; order Pyrinomonadales; family Pyrinomonadaceae; genus OLB17. The sequence goes on along the minus strand of CAYPGP010000009.1, from coordinate 46,357 downwards.
TCCTGTCGGCACAATGTACCGACGCCCGCGTGAATATCGTTACGGCCGATCTTTTTCGAAAATACCGCGGGCCTGCGGATTACTTGAAGGTTTCCCAGGTTGAGCTCGAAAAAGACATTCACTCGACCGGGTTCTTTCGCAACAAAGCAAAAAATATTCAAGCGGCCTGCTCGCGATTGATCGAAGTTTACGGAGGTGAAGTGCCGAAGAATATGGATGAATTGCTAACGCTCGGCGGCGTCGCTCGAAAGACCGCGAACGTCGTGCTAGGGAATGCGTTCGGCATTGCATCCGGTGTCGTGGTAGACACACATGTCTCGCGGATCTCGCAGCTGCTAGGCCTGACAACAGAAAAAACGCCCGAAAAGATCGAACGCGACCTAGCCGAGTTGGTGCCCAAGAAAGACTGGATAATGTTTCCACATTGGCTAATACACCACGGGCGGCAGGTTTGCATCGCCCGCCGCCCGCAGTGTCAGATATGTGTGCTATCGGATATTTGTCCGTCTAGCTTGGTGTGAATGATGACTCAGGCAACTTGCCCGAGCCACAACTTTTATCGCGTATAAGGGATCAAAACCACCTGCAGCCGCCTGTTCTTTGCCTTGTTTGCGGCCGTTGTATTCGGAGCCACCGGAACACTGGCACCAAAGCCCTTTGCGACGATCCTGCCTTCTTCGACTCCCATGGCGGCAAATTTTTCCGCGAAAGAATATGAACGCCGGTCAGTGACGGTTTGGATCTGTGCCGGGGCACCGGTATTGTCCGTATGCGATTCGACCGAGATGCGGTAATCCCGATAATTCGAAAGGATCTCGCCAAGTGAGGTCAATTTGCCATCCGCCTGCGGCGTGAGATTGGTCGAACGTGTGCCCGCCCACCAGCTTTCCGCGATCGTAAGGACTATGCCGCGGTCATTTTTTTCGACGGTCCCGTAGGACTTTAGGGAGTTAAGTAATTCCGCTTCAGCGGCCCGCGTCTTCGCTGCCTTCAGTTCATTATCAGCGGCATCTTGCAGAGCTTTTTTCTCGTTTGCCGCGGCCTGTTCGGCCGCAGCGAGCCTTGCGTTCGCAGCTTCGGTCTCCAGTTTCGAACGGCCCAGGTCTTCGCGAAGTTTGCCGTTTTCCTCACGCAGTTCGCGAAGCTGGCTCGAATAGTTCATAGCATCGCGTTCCGCAAGTTCACGATTGCGCGTTTCACGTGCCAGCTCACTTTTCAATTCAGCTATTTGGTCCTGGGCATCGAGGAGCTTTGTTTCGGCGTTGCGAATTTCCGTGTCGTTCCTGATCTGTTCATTTCGCTTCTCGCGAGCTTCCTTTCGTGTCCCGGCAAGGCTCTCCGCCCGGACGGCGGCCATGATCGACCTACGCGCAGCGATATCGATAGTGTCAGTATCTCGGCCCGCCTGCCACGCGTTTTCAGCGTTTTGAAGAAGTGTCGTGGCTTCGGCTAGTTCGGTTTGGGCGTCCCGCTCGGCACCGGCAAACCTCGCTAAAGCGACAGCCTGTTTTGCCTGTAGGATGGCCGGCGGAGTTTTCGCGTAATCGGTCTCGGCAATTTCCGGGGTCCGCGGATCGCGGAAATAATCGCTGGTATTGCCAAAGTATGTGATCGCCGGAGTGGTCGGTATCCGCTGTCCGTTTGCGCCGACCGGATACAAATTTTCAAGCATGATCGCCTGGCTCGGTCGCGTCACGAGAAAATGCGGCTCGGCGGTAATGATCAAAGAAAAGGTTTGAAGGTTGGTGGTAACACGAACCTTAGAATCGATAAAAAACAAACCGCTTCGCTTGATCTCACCGAGATTATCGGCTTGTCCGGTCGGCGATATCGCCCAAAGGACATAGGTCGCGTAGCCGGCGCCGAGTTCAAACGGGCGCGGCATCTTCTCGACCGAAAGTTCGATCGTCGTGCCGCTTCGCGTCGTTCGCTTAACCTTCGCTTCTCCCTTCATCCGCGGAAAACGGGTCGTTCCGCGAAACTGTACCGTTACGTTGTCATCGAGTGGATAAGTAATCGCGGTGGTTTTTCGGGCGACGTCAACCTGCCCAAAAGCCGTGAGGGGAACTACCATCGCGAGCACAAAAACACTTGCGAACCGGACGAAAAGCGAATTTTTCATAAACTTCTCCCAAGATTTAAGGTCACCTAAAAAAGATGCCACACGGCGCTAAAAAGTTGCAAGAAACGATTCTTGGACAGGCAACACGGAAGTAAAGTATATTCAAACATTTACGATGGACGATCTGAAGCGGCTCTTAAAGTACGTGCGGCCTTACTGGCCGGCGTTTTTGCTTGCTTTTGTTGCGATGATCGTCGGAGCTGCGTTTGAGACCGCCACGCGAGCTTTGCTTGTGCCTGTTTTCGATCGGCTTGCTCCGGGCCAAACTCCCGGCCAGACGTTATTTGACCTTGACAGCCTTATTCCCCGTGACGACTGGTATCAAGCATGGCTCATGATCGCTGTCCTGCTCGTTTCCTTTACGATCCTGAAGGGCGTGGCCGAGTATATTTCGTCGTATTTGATGGCGAAGATCGGCCAGTCATCGGTGCTGTACCTTAGGACCGAGTTATACGATCACCTGCTCAAACAGCCGGCCGCTTTTTTTGAAAAGCATCGGACAAACTATCTGGTTTCGCGGCTCGTGGTCAGCTGCTCCGCTATCGAGTACGCAGTTTCAACCAATCTGCGGGACGTGATCCGCGAGACGGTCGCATTGATCTCGTTTATCGGAGCGGCGTTTTATTACAATTGGCGACTGACCCTCGGAGCTCTGATCATCGCTCCGGTAATAGCTTTACTGACCAGCGAATTCGGCAAACGCCTTCGCAAGCTCGCCGAAATGTCGCTCGAAGGGAATAAGGATCTGAACGATAAGTCGCAGGAAACGCTGTCGAATCACATTATCGTAAAAGCGTACGGTGCCGAAGAACGCGAGAGCAAACGCTTTGTAACGGCCGCAAAGAACATCGCCCGCGCCAACCTGCGCTCAGCAAGCATTTCGGCAACTTCACCGCCGACGATCGAATTGATCGGCGTGATCGCTATCGTTGGAATGCTCTTTTTTGGCCTTCGCGAGATCGATTCGGGCAGGATGGTCGCGTCGGAATTTTTCGCATTCCTCGTTTTTCTGCTCCAGAGTTACGATCCGCTCCGCAAGATATCGCGGCAGCATAATGAGATAACTAAGGCTTTCGCGGCGGCCCGCGACGTTTGGAGTATCCTCGATGAAAATGAGGCTCTGCCGGTAAAGCCGGATGCCGTGGAACTTGCCCCGCTTGCTCGAGAGATCAGGATCGATGGCCTTACCTTTAACTACCGCAACAGCAAAAAGAAGATCCTCGCAGATATTGATCTGGAGATAAAAAAAGGCGAGATGGTCGCCCTCGTCGGCGAAAGCGGCGGAGGCAAATCGAGCCTTACGCGGCTGATCCAGCGACTTTACGATCCGACTGGTGGAGCAATTTTGTGGGACGGCGTCGATCTTCGCGATGCGATTCAAGCGAGCTTGCGGCGGCAGATCGCTCTGGTTACGCAGGAAACCGTGCTGTTCAATGACACGATCCGCGAAAATATTGCCTACGGCCGGCCCGACGCTTCGCAGGCTGAGATCGAAGAAGCGGCACGTGTAGCGTTTGCCGATGATTTCATCAGCCAGTTGGCACAGGGCTATGACACGCTGGTCGGCGAACGCGGCGTCCTGCTTTCCGGCGGCCAGCGTCAGCGGATCGCGATCGCTCGTGCGGTTCTGCTCAATGCACCGGTTTTGATCCTCGATGAAGCAACCTCGGCTCTCGATACCGAAAGCGAGGCTCTAGTCCAGAAGGCTCTCGGCAACCTGATGCAGAACCGCACCTCAATTGTCATCGCCCACCGCCTTTCGACCATCCGAAAAGCCGACAAGATCGTCGTGATGGAAAAAGGCCGTATTATCGAACGCGGAACGCACGAAGAACTGCTTGCTGCGGGCGGAAAATATAAGAAACTATACGAACTCCAGTTTGCCGAAATGGAGGAAAACGAAATATGAAATCAATGACAGGCTTCGGCCGTGCGTCCATCGAAGAGGGCGATTTTTCTATAACCGTTGAGTTGAAAACGGTAAATAACCGATTTCTCGATGTCAATCTGCGGCTGCCGTCGGAACTTCAGTCGCTCGAACCCACGATCAAGAAATTGATCGGCAATCGCTTGGCGCGCGGACGCGTCGAAGTCAATCTGCAATACGACCGGAACGATCCCGTCGAACTTGAGCTGAATCGCCCGCTGATCGCCGGTTTTATAGCCGCGATGAAGGAAATGCGCGATGAATACTCGCTCGCAGGCGAGCCGGACATTAATGTGATCGCCCGGCTTCCAAACGTCGTAAACACAAAGAAACAGGAACCGAGCGCCGATTTTCTAGCCGCGATGGAACGGATCTTCAACGCGGCGATAGACGATCTGGAAACGATGAGAACAAAAGAGGGCGAAATGCTCGCCAGCGAGCTTCTCGATCGGATAAACGAGATCGAAGCCCGTCTTCCCGCGATCGAGGCGGAATCCGCCAAAGTTGCGGACGAATATTCGGCCCGGCTCACGAAACGTATTTCGGAAATGCTCGCAAAATCGGAGTCTCAACTAGACATTGACCAGGGCCGCATCGCTCAGGAAGTCGCATTCCTCGCAGACCGGGCGGACATTGCGGAAGAGATCGCTAGGCTGAAAAGCCACATCGAACATTTCCGCACGATCGCTGGCGATGAGCGGGACGTCGGCAAACGTCTGGATTTCCTGACGCAGGAGTTCAATCGCGAGGCGAACACGATCGCTTCAAAGACGAACAATATGATCGTCAAAGAGAACGCACTTGCGATCAAAAGCGAGATTGAGAAAATTCGCGAGCAGGTGCAGAATGTGGAGTAGGTCTTAGGTCTTGGGTCGTGGGGTATCTGGTCTTCGATGAGGTATTTAGATCCAAAGGCCAAAGACCGAAAACCAAAGACCGAAGACCGAACAGTTCAAAGTTAGTGAAAGGAAAACTTATCATCATCAGTTCCCCATCCGGCGGGGGAAAAGGGACGCTTATTCGCGAGGTCCGCGGGTGTCTGCCGGATTTGGGCTTTTCGGTGTCGCATACGACGCGAGGCCAGCGGTTTGGCGAGGAGCACGGTCGCGAGTATTTTTTCACTAGTACTGACGAGTTCGAACGGATGATAGCGGCCGGCGAATTTCTGGAATATGCTGAGGTTCACGGAAATCTGTACGGCACATCGTTCGAGGAAAGTCGAAAGGTCGCTCAAAGCGGAAAAGACCTGATCGTCGAGATCGACGTTCAGGGCGCGTTGCAGATACTTGAAAAGCTGCCCAATGATTGCGTAAGCATATTCATCCTACCGCCGTCTTTCGAGGTTCTCGAAGCCAGGCTAACTTCGCGTGGAACCGAGGGAGAAGCTGAGCTTCGCACTCGATTACGCAATGCGTTCAACGAGGTCCTTCAGTATTCCAAATTTCAGTATGTGGTAATAAACGAGGATTTGCCGACCGCTACGCGTCAGATCGTGTCGATAATTTGTGCCGAACGGCAAGCCCGCGATAGACAAGAGGCGGCCATTCAGGGTATCCTTGATAGTTTTGATGCCTCGAAGCATCGATTCAACGGAGAATAGCCCAAATTATGGCCGACGAGAACGCAGAAATCGAAGAAACCGAAACCGAAGAGATAATCGATCCGCCCGCGATCGATTCGAAGTACCGCATGATCATCCTCGCCGCCCAGCGAAGCAAGCAGCTTCAGCGCGGCGCCCTTCCCCGCGTAGACCTCGACCTGAGGAAGGTAAAAGCAACCCGCGTCGCTATGAAAGAGTTTCAGGAGAAGAAGGTAAATTTCGAGATCCTTGAGAATTAGTAACGTTTTGGGGAGAATCGTGAGATCGAAACTTTCTCGATCTCGTGGATTCAAGATCGAAATAGCCGCTGCGGGTCCCGCAGCGGCTATTTTTTCTTCGAGCGATAAAACGGTTTTCACGCCCAATTCTCTCTAAACTCTCCTAACGCCCAAACGCTCAAAACTCACCTTACATGCCTTTATAGTTCGGACCACCACCACCCTCGGGCGTTACCCAGTTGATGATCTGATAAGGATCGGCAATATCGCAGGTCTTGCAGTGGACGCAATTAGAGAAGTTAACTTTTAATTCCTTCCGGCCCGTAGCGGCATTATCTTCCATTTCATAGACCGCAGCCGGACAGAAACGCTGACACGGGTTGCCGTATTCCTCGGCACAGCGAGTCGCGCAGATCTCGGGGTCCAGAACGTGCAAATGTGAAGGCTGATCTTCATTGTGAGCGACGGCACCGTAAAAAACATCGGTAACCTTGTCGAACGTCAGGTCCTTGTCGAATGGAATGTTCGAATAGCGATCATCCTTTAGATGATCATTCGGCCCGAAACCGTCGACCTTGGCATTGCCGTTCAGTTTCTCCATGCGCTCGTGTCCAGCAACATGGTGTTCATGCGGCATAAAGCCCCAAGCAAGGCCTTTCGTAGCAAACTGTAATCCAGTATTAATTAGGGCAGACCAGCGGCCCTTTTGAAATGCTCCGTGAAAATTACGAACCGGATGCAATTCGTCGTATATCCAGCTCAGGTTTACCTTTTCCTCGTAGTGCCGGAGCGTTTTCGATGAAAAATCATCATGCTCGAACGCGCCCACGATGGTCTCGGCGGCCAGCATGCCGGACTTCATCGCAGTATGAATTCCTTTGATGCGCTGGCCATTTAGCATCGAAGCTGAATCGCCAACGAGCAGAACGCCGTCCGCGTACAGTTTCGGCTGGGTCCAATAACCGCCTGCGTTTATCGTCTTCGCTCCGTATTTGATCATCTTGCCGCCCGCGAGTACTTCGGCAACCTTTGGATGAGTCTTGAACTTTTGAAATTCAGCATGCGGGTCGATCAGTGGGTCTTCGTAATCGAGTCCCGTCACGTACCCGATGCTGATCATGTTGTCTTTAAGCCCATAGATCCAGCCGCCGCCGTAGGTCCTTGTGTCCGAGGGAAATCCGAGCGTGTGTACGACCTTGCCCTCTGCGAAATTCCCCGCCGGAACCTCCCAGAGCTCTTTTACGCCTAGCGAATAGACCATCGGCTCTTTGTCCTCGGCAAGACCGAGACGCGATATTACTTGCTTTGCAAGCGAGCCTCGCGAACCTTCACCAAGGACGGTGATCTTCGCTAGCAGGTCGACACCCGGCTCGAAATTAGGCTTTCGGTGGCCTTCTTTATCAATGCCCTTATCGCCGGTTCGGACGCCTATCACGGCGTCATTATGGTCATAAAGCACTTCGGCGGCTGGAAACTCGGGGAAGATATTGATTCCCGCTTCCTCGCATTTCTCGCCCAACCATTCGCAGATCTTGCTTAAAGACACAATATATTTGCCTTTGTTCTTTAGTGGCGGCGGTACAAGCGGGGCGTTAATTCCCTTCTTTTCAGTCAGATACCAAAATGCGTCTTCGGTTACGACGGTATCGACCGGGCAGCCCTGAGCGATAAAATCGGGCATGAGTTCCCGTATCGCGATCGGGTCCATAACTGCACCCGACAGAATGTGTGCTCCAACAAAGGAGCCCTTTTCGACGATCGCGATCTCCAGGTCACCGATAACCTTGCCCGGCTTAAAGCCTTTTTCGACCAGTTCGTCGTGTTCTTTGATCTCGTTCTTCAAGTGCAAGGCCGCAGCCAAATTTGCCGGGCCTGCCCCCACAAAAACGACATCCATCGGTATCTGTTCGCGTTCGATCATAGCTTTTTTAGGTCGACCGCCCTCGTATGTAAGTGCGGCATTTTCAACGTAAATGAATGGTGATTCAGTAACATCAAAGTATAGCAGGCGCGTTAAATTAAATCACGTTGTACAGCCCCCCAAGCCATAGAAGGCCCAGGGACGTTTGTAAATTTTCTTATACGGCATATAAGCACGCTTGATAAGCATCGTTTATAGTGCTATAAGTGTCTTCGTTCGAATTCGTTCATCAATGACTGGTCGGGGTTTCACCTGTCGTTTTTCTGAGTTCTTACAAACTACATTCAAAAATTAAACCAGAGGAGTCGAGGATATGAAGATCAAGGTTCTCTTTTCGCTATTGGCAGTAGCACTACTCGCCGGTGCGGGATTCGGTGTGTTTTACGGCATGGGTTCCGTCGAGGCACAGTCGACTAAAGGCTCAGAGTATATAGAAACGATCCAAAAGGACGATACACCGTTCATCTTAAACGGACATACGTGGGCCAACAAGGAAGAGTTCATGGAGAATGGACGCTGCACCACAAAGAATCTCAGTGAATTCGAACTCGATCAGGTCGAGAGAGAAGTTGAGATCTCCCGTAACAATCGCAAGGCGGCAAACGGTGGGTTTGAAATGAACGCGACCGGCGGGACGATTCTTGTATACGTTCACGTCATACGAAACTCGTCGGGCGGTGGAGATGTATCCGACAGCCGTATCAATCAGCAAATGACTGTGCTTAATAATGCTTACGCGGGTACGGGGTGGTCGTTCAATCTTGTCGCGACGACACGAACGGACAATAATTCCTGGTATACCTGCTCGGGCGGAAGTTGCGAAACACAGATGAAGAACGCTCTGCGGCAAGGAAGCGCGGATGACCTGAACATGTATTTGAATAACATGGGTGGTGGTCTGCTAGGATGGGCGACGTTTCCGTCAAGCTATCAAAGTCAGCCGAAACTCGATGGCGTAGTGGTGCTGTCGGCATCTCTTCCGGGCGGAAACGCTGCACCATACAATTTGGGAGACACTGCCACGCACGAAGTCGGCCATTGGATGGGCTTGTATCACACATTCCAGGGCGGCTGTGTTCGTTCATCAACCGGGGGCGATGGTGTTGCGGACACACCTGCCGAGAAATCGCCGGCATACGGTTGCCCGACAGGCCGCGATTCGTGTCGCAATATCGCCGGCTTAGATCCGATCACCAACTTCATGGACTACACCGATGATGCCTGCATGAATAACTTCACAGCAGGCCAGGACGCGAGGATGGACTCAATGTTCACGACCTACCGTTTCGGCAAGTAAACACATCACGATCAAAGATAACTGACCGGACGAAACGCTGCTATGGCGATCGTCCGGTCTTTTCAGCTTTGGGCTTAGTTGGATTTGATCAAGACCGTATCGGAAAATACGCGTCCGCGGGCGACTGCCAATTTCCTCCCATCGAGCGAACGAGCGAGGGAAAGTACACGTTCGTAGCGGAAATCAGTAATTTTCTGGGGATCGCCGCCGTTGAGCAAGACTCGGTAGAGCTCACTTGCTCCACGTTCGGTGATCACGAATGTTATCGCCGAGCCGTCCGGGTCCCATGAAAGTAATTCGACCGAACCTCGAACGGCGAACCTTATTCGTCTCGAAACATCGCCGGTTTCGATAGAACTAATGATGATCGTTGCCTCGCGATCTTTCCGGTTTTCGGACACTACGGCGATACGGTTTTCATCGGGCGATATATCCCAGGCCCCTGCGGATCGTTCGACATCGACCTTCTTCGATGTTCCATCCGATCGCTGCCAGATGATCTGCCAACCTATGGAAGGAACTGACGTCTTATAGATCGCCGAGCCATCTGAAAGAAGACGTCCATTGAAAACGGGTGTCTCCGCCTTCGTGACCTGACGAGGATTCTTTCCATCGAGATCCATCCGCCAAACTTGTATCAGGCCCGAGCGAAGCGAGTTATAAGCGATTCCCTTTTTATCTCCCGCGAGGCTTGGCTGTATCCAGTACCCGTCGCGTCCATCCCCGAGCCTTTCACGGGTTCGGCCGTCTTCTGTGATCAAGCGAATCACCTCTGAGCTGTTCTCGACGGTTGAATAACCGATTCGTCCGTCAGGTGTCCAGAAAACGTTGCTTACGGACTGCACACCGGCCGTCAGCTCTCGAAAATCAAGCTTTTCATCGTCAGCGACCCAAAGCTTCGCATGATTCGTCTCGGCTACGGCTGAGATCGTACGTCCGTCCTTGAGCAGATTCAGGTCGCGATAGGACGTGTTATCGTTCGTAATACGACGCATTTCGCCGGATTGCGGGAAGAATTGCCAGATCTGACGAATATCTGCGTTCGCCTCACGAATAGCGAGAAGCACGCTCTTCATATCCGGCATCCACAAGGCATCCGCGATCAAGGTGTCACGCTCAGGTACTATGGTCTGTAGAGAACCATCATTCATCGCAACCTGAGTCACGAAATAGACGTTCTTTGTGTCCGATAGCTGCTTTCGCAAGGCACATAGCAACCCGGTCTCATCGGGCGTGAGGCCGAAATCCCAAAGACGGTGCTCCGGTGAAAACTTCACGATCGGCTTCTCGCCCTGGCCGTTCGCATCGACCTGATGCAACTCGGTCTCTCCGGCCGTGTTGACGCGCGTAAAGACAATGTTGCCGATGGACGAAACTATCATCGAGCCGGCGGTCTGAACTATCATTTTCGGCCCGCCGCCGAGTATCGATATTTTATAAATACCTGACTGCGCACGGTCCGCGAAGTTATCCACCACCGCATATACGAAATTACCGTCCGGAGAGAACTGAGTGGCGTATATCGCCGCGTCCTGCTGGCTGAACAGTCGGCGACGGTTTTCGGTCGCAAGCTGCAGCACTTCAATAGCGACGCCTGCGTCGCCATCTGGCATTATGCAGAGTACAAAATTGCGGTCAGGCGAGACTTTGCCAAAGCAGTTTCCATCATTAGTGAGGTTTTCAACGCGAACATTATCAAATCGAAATCCGCCGGGCGATCGCAAAAGGAAATACCAAATAGCCACACTCACCAGCAGCAGCAGGGTTCCCGCAACAGCAAAATACGCCCATTTCGGCCGCACACTCCGCGCTTGGGACAGTCGGTGAATCTTCCCGTCGTCCTCGATCAGCTCGGTTTCCTCGATCAGGATCTCGGTTTCCGAACCGTAAACGGATGCGGATGGGGCTTCGTCGCTTCTTCTTGTAACAGGTGCGACAAAAGAGTAGCCACGCCGTGGGATCGTTCGAATGTAAGCCGCTTCGTCTGGTGATTCCTCGAGAATGTGCCGGATCGCGGATATGCCCTTCTTCAAGTTCGACTGTTCTACAAACGCGCCTTCCCAAACGGCTTCCAGTATCTCGTCGTGGCTTAAGATCCGGCCTTCGTTCTCGACGAGAAAAAGCAAAAGGTCAAAGTTCCTCGCCGAAATATCTACGCGCTCGCCATCTTTCGACAAAGTTCGCCGTCTGGCGTCGATTTCAAAGTCGCCGAAGTGGTAATAGCGTATGCTTTGGCCTTCCATAAACCTTGTAAAAGCAGTGATTTAACCGCGTTCACCGATATTCACCGTTTTTCACCAAATCATTTCACCACAAGTCACTGATTATTTCACCGCCCAGCGACGATTTTCACCATTTTCTTTGCAAAATTGGTTTCACGCCGGGCGGTAATGCTCGGAACGAAAAAATGTTGAGACGAATTAAGCAAACAAGGATATTGATCAGACGTCGCGAAGTTCTCGCATCGGCGGGCAGCTCAGATATGCACACAACCGCCACCTGCCCACTATGTCATTCGACGCTCGTCAAGGATCCGGTCAACGCCCTCGAAGCAAAACAGATCAACGCACTATTACAGGCCCACAACGAAAACGTGAAAGCCGACGATACGAAATAGATTTTTACTTGAAGCAAGGAGAAACACATGAACAGCCGCAAATCCAAATTCATTGCAATCACGATCACATTCTTTATCTTTTCGACCGCTGCATTAGCGCAGTTTCCCAAACTGCCGAAGCTATCGGACCTGAAGCCGAAAACAAGCGGCCCATCTGGGACGACGACGCCGAGCACCAATCCGGCTTCGATCTCGACATCATCGAATAACAATAGCAACGTCTCGTCACTTTCCGGCCAAACACATATTCTTCGCCGCACGCTAAATGTTTGGCCTCGACGCTATCTGCGTTACTGGAAGAATCCTTCAGCCGCCGAACCTGTCTACGACACGTGGAGCTGGGCTCCTGAGATCGCGTTCTCGATCTACGGTCCTGTCGCGAGCGGAAGCCAGGTTTTCGTCGAGTGGGATATGCCCGACGGAAAGCCCTGGTTCACGCAAAAAATGCGCACTCCTACGCTCGAAGCCGATTATTACGACGAGGTTAAGGACGTCGAAGGCATCAGCCGCGACGATCTGGAGAAGAAAGCCATCACGACGCAATCCGGACTTTTTCCATTCCGCATAAAGCTGAAGAACGCCCTTAATGGAACCGACCAGCTGCTTTTCGAAGGCAAATACAAAGTATTTCCATCGGTTCCAGATCAAAAGATCCCGGAATTTCGGGGTAAGAAAGAATTTGTCATCGACGAAGACTGGCGAATTCCGATGGCGTGGCTCTGGCTCAACCCGGTAAATAACGAAAACGCCCCGATCATGAACACACAGATGTGGTTCAAGGCGTCCGCGAGCAGCGATAATTTCGAAGCGTTTCTCTACTACAACGGCAAACAGATCGCGAATTCACAGGCCGGATCCGCCGACGAAGTGATCTACAACGCCAGCGACGAGAAAGCCACCAGATACTCGCTGCGCACTTTCTTCTTCCCCACTATCCGCGGGTGGAACAGCAGCCAGTCCAATGCGTATACGTCGTCGCATTTTCTTAATAAAAATCCGGGTGAATACGAGGTGAAAGTACTCCGAAACGGCGAGCTTTCCCGCTCATTCAAGTTTACCGTGGGGCCAGATGGTAAGGTCGTCGATAACGGCTACGCCCGCAACAATAAGGTCGGCGGAACCCGCTGGATAATCCCTAACAAGATCCTCGGAACAGCGGACGGCACAGTAAATATGCAGTCGGACGCATTCTACGGGAATCCACTCGCCGGATTCACGCCGGCACCGTAACTCGGATCGAATGCAAAAGCCTGTGCGTAAGCAAAGCTTTGTGAAAGAGAAACCAATCTTAAGGTAAACCATGATCGACCTAATATTCGAAATACTTCCCGGACGGCTATTGGCTTTCCTGCTCGCTCTCGGCATCGCGGTCGGCGGCTGGTTTCTTTGGACCGGCAATAACGAAGAGCGAGCAATGTACGACGCCGCTGTCGGCAAAGATTCCACAAGCGTTGTTGCCGAGGTTCGGAGGAAAACAACGCGAAGCGAGAGCACGAGCGGAATCAACGACCACGATACAGGATCGGCCGACGTCAGCTATCTGATCATGTCGTACGAGGACGATGGCGATTGGAAGAGTATCGACGCACGAGTCGATGGCGATGAATTTCGCTCGACAAACGTAGGCGACAAGATAAAGGTCAGCTTCGACCCGGCAAATACCGATTACGTTGTAACGCCAGGAAAAACGCGGCCGGGCGTGCTGTGGTATCGGCTTGGCGGCGGAATCCTGATGTTTATCGGCGGCATGTTGATGCTGATGGTCGGGGCTACGCTCCTGGACTGAACCTCGGTGCCGAGACCTAACCAACCGATCTAATAGAGAGACGCATTAAGAAATAAAGGAGAAGAAAGAAATGAGATTCCTATTAACTATCACGATGCTGGCCGCCGCGATCTCAAGCGGAGCTTGCAGCGACACTAGGGCCACATCCACCGCTAACACAGCACAACCTTCGGGCAACGTAAAACCGAATGTGACCGCCAGCAGCCCATCTGAAACCGTTAAGAGTATTTACCACCACGCAATAAAACGAGACTGTGCTTCGATACCACCAATGCTGACCGAGGAATTCAAAAAAGCCGTCGGCAGCAGCAAGGATTCGCTCGAGGCCCTCTGTGACACCTTTACCGACAGCAGTAAATTGTCATCCTTCGAGATCGCAGGCGAGGAGATCAAAGGCGATTCGGCCACCGTTAAAGTGAAGCATACCTTCAGGGATGGGAAGACCGAAACCAAAGATGAACGCATGAAAAAAGTGGGAGACAAATGGCTTATGGATTCATAAATATGACCTGTGACTCGCAAAAAGTTTCCCGCGATCCATTAATAAAGAAGAAATAACTACTATGACGAACCGAAAACTAATTGTCTCAATTTTCACTGTCCTACTCGCGGCTGCGAACGGAATCGCGCAAGTACAGCAGCCAAAGTTTCTGATCATAAACAGCTTAAAAGAAGATGCGAACTACGCCCTCGATTCAAAGAGTTTTGAGGCATTGATGACACAGCCGGGCGGTATCGGCGGGCGGGATGTTCAGAGCATGTCGGCCACTAAGGAACGAGCCGAAAAGGCACTTGCCAAGATCAAACAGCTTACCGACGGCGGTACCCCGGAAACCGAGCCAATCCAGTTGACTGGCGGGAGCAAAACTCTCGGCGAACTGCAGGAGAGCCTGTTTGCGATACATCGCGACGCTTCGAAAGTTGGCGTCCTGAATGACATCTCGCAGGCCGGCATGGGCGGTTCCGCATGGCTCGAAGACCTGAATTCCGGCAAGAAACTGGACATGGGCGAGGTGGAAGTGATCATAATGCGAGGAAACCATCTGCAGAAAGCCGTGACTGAAGCTCAAAAACTTGGATTCCCGGACACGTGGACAATGAATCTGCGGGGCCAGGATTACACGCTGCCGCAGCTAAAGGAGCTTGCCGATTACCTGAAAACCGCCGGTGGGCAAATACAAAAACAGCTGCTCGCCGAACTCGCCGCAAAAGATGCTCCGTTTCTCGCCGTCCTGACCGCAGACAAACTGCGGATCTTCAAGGAAGAATTCGCAAACCTAAAAGGTATGTGGCTGTGCTTAGGACCGGGCGGCAGTGAGTTGACAACTCCGGCCGCGATGAAATCAGCAGGAACCTGGTTCACCTACGGAAACAGCCGCGGAGTCGTGGACACCTGGCACGTTACCGGCTACCGTTTTGCGGGCGATAAGCTTACCGGACGTATCTCCAGGAGCGGGTTCGGGCTCAAACCACCTGCTTCCGCATTCCGATAGCTACATTGCTCACTTCGCGTCGTTGCGGGACGATACTTCATTTCAGAAGTATCGTTCTCGTGACTCGGGGCTACCAGCGTTAGTGATCCTGACGTGATTTGCTTTAGAGAATCGGCTACCATCGAAGCAATGCGCCGTGTTTATCTGGACAATAGTGCGACGACACCCGTAGCTTCCGAGGTGGTCGAGGCGATGATGCCTTACTTGACGGGGAAATTTGGCAACCCGTCCAGCATTCATTTCTTTGGGCAAGAGGCACGGGCAGCGGTCGATAAGGCCCGGCATCAGGTCGCTGCATTGATAAACGCGCGGCCAAACGAGGTCATTTTCACGTCAGGCGGAACGGAATCGAATAATCTTGCGATCCGCGGTCTGGCCGAAGCAAACAACAAGCACGGTCGCCACATTATCACGTCGGCTATCGAGCATTCTGCGGTCAAAAACGTTTGCGAGGACCTTGAAAAGCAGGACTATTGGGTCACTTACCTTCCGGTTTACGAGGACGGAATCGTGCGAATCGAAGACGTGGAAGCCGCGATGACTTCTGAAACGATTCTCATTTCCGTGATGACCGCAAACAATGAGATCGGAACGATCCAGCCGGTTAATGAGATCGGCCGGATGGTTCGCGGGTTGCGGGAACAGGGGCGAAAGATCTGGTTTCACACCGACGCTGTGCAGGCAGTCGGAAAGATACCGGTCGATGTCGAAGAGATCGGCTGTGACTTGCTGTCGATCTCGGCACATAAACTATACGCACCGAAAGGCGTTGGAGCTCTCTACACTCGTCGCGGAGTTCGCCTGCACCCGCAAAATATCGGCGGGCACCAGGAACGCGAACGCCGCGGCGGCACCGAATCGGTCCCAACCATCGTTGCATTTGGCAAGGCTTGTGAGATCGCTGCCGCCGAACTGAATCTAGCGGCCGCTTATCTCCGCGGCCTTCGCGATGACCTCGAAAACCGCATCGGCGAAACGATCCCCGACGTCACTTTCAACGGCCACCGCGAAAAACGCCTGCCAAATATCTCAAACATCTCCTTCGCCCGCATCGAAGGCGAAGCCCTACTCATCAACCTCGACATGCAAGGCATCGCCGTCTCCACCGGCTCCGCCTGCTCCAGCGGCACTCTCGAACCTTCCCCGGTGATCCGCGCCCTCGAAGAAAACGAAGACAGGGCCAGGGGTGCGATTCGATTTAGTTTAGGACGTTTTAACGAAAGTGATGACCTGATCCGCCTCAGCGAAGCTCTTCCCAACGCAGTGTCGAATCTCCGGCGGCTCTCGGACAGCCATTAAAACCCCCTTTTCACGGTTAATGTTCGATAATACTGGGGCTCGCATCTGGGGGCCACATAATAAAAAAAAAGCGGCCTCATCGGTTTCCCGACTTGGCCGCTTTCGTTTCCCCCCGGTTTGGAAACTTGGTCCTGAACTAATTAGTCACCGATGATGATACCGTTGCGGTCGCTGCGGTCGCCGATGATGATGCCTTCTTTGTCGAGGCATGGCTGGTCGTCTTTCGAATCGCCGATGATGATGCCTTCGAGCGTTTCGATGATGCCGCCGATAATGCTGCGGTCGCCGATGATAATGCCGTTGGTTTCTTTGTCACAGCCGTCCGCTTTGCGGTCGCCGATGATGATTCCTTCCGCCATAGCAAAGGTGGTGCTGAACATAAGAACCATGACGAGTGTGAATGCTTTGATCGTGTTTTTCATTTTTTAATCTTCTCCAATAAAATTTTCAGTTGGCTTCGAACTTTTCAGTTCCCCCTTTCCTGCACTCCTCTATTTCAAGCGTCGTGCCACGGTGTGCCGGGTTTTCGTACGGGCTTGTATCTTATTGAACTGATTGGAGATATGGCTTTATTTAATCCTTTCGGAGAACTAAACGACACACGCTGAAATCTGGATACCTGGTATGCATTTGATTCTCGTGTATGGGCTAAGTGTTGATAAGAAGAGACTTACACATTTGCATACTTTTTATACAGCCCGCCAGTGTATAATTTGTATACATATCACGCGATTATCTATCGATTTTTTCTAGCTTTCCTGCGTTAAACGTGTTAAACTCTTCAAGTCTTGACGGAACCTGAGACCGTCACTGATCCTCAATTTGCACTACTGTTCGCAAGCTTCCCGCCTTTTTATGAACAGAGAACCTTTAACAAATCTTGTAAAAGGGGTTTTGATCCTCTTAGCTGCCGTGTGCCTTGGCATCGCCGTTGCGGAACTGCCAAAGGCTACCTTTAGCTGGGGATTCCTTGTAATTCTCGCCTTCGGTACGGTAATCGCGCCGCGGATGAGTCTTACCTTGCCGCGCTCCCGCTTTGCGATCAGCTTCTCTGACGCAGCTGTTTTTCTCACCTTTCTCATGTACGGCGGCCCGGCCGCGATTATTATTGCGGCGTTGGAGTCCGCCTCGAACTGTTTCTACCTGCGGTCAAAGGGATTCTATTTTGGCAAGTGGATGATCCCGACCAACGTGTCAATAAACACGGTCTCGATCGCTACAACCTACTTTGTATGGCTGAACATTGGCCCGTACATTGGTCAGCCAAACAATAGCACCCAGTACATCGTCGCCACCATGGGTGTGATCGCGGTTCTTCAGTTCTTTGTTTCGTCGATACTTGTAGTGATCCTGGCGTGGGCCCGAAAAGGCTCGCCGCCGTTTCAAACGTGGAAGCAGGAGTGCTTTGCGAGTTCCATGACACAGATCGTTGGCGCGGGACTGGCGGGACTCGCGGTTAAGATCGTTAGTTACGACATCGTCACCGGAGTGATCGCATTCGTAGCTATCGTGATCGCGTATTTGAGCTACCGGCAGTCGATCAATGAGGTAAACGTCGCGATCTCGACCGCCGAAGACGCAGAACGTTCCAAGGCCGAAGTCGAACGCGAACGCCGTCGCGAGGCAGAAAAACACGCTGAGCAGCTGACGGCGACACTCGAAAAAGAAGAGCGTGCGAATGAGGCTTTGAGAAAGAGCGAAAAGGACCTACAGCATTCAGCCCTTCACGACTCTCTGACAAACCTCCCGAATCGAAAGCATTTTCACGAACGTCTCCGACGCGCTATCGACGCGTACAAAGCTGACCCGCGAAAGTCGTTTCACGTCCTATTCCTCGATCTAAGAAAATTCAAAAATATCAATGACAGCCTGGGACACGCCCTCGGCGACAAAGTATTGATGATCGCAGCAAAGCGGTTTGTTCGAATGCTAAATAGTACGGACATGGTCGCCCGGATCGGCGGAGACGAATTTGCTGTGATCCTGGCGGACGTCTCCACTGTCGGCAAGGCACAAAAGATCGCCCGTCGGCTGCTGGATAACATCGCCCACCCTTTCTCATTGAGTGGAAATAACGTCTCGATCGGCGTGAATATCGGAATTGCCCCTTGCGACACGGAATACAACACCCCGGAAGAAGTGCTGCGCGACGCGGACATCGCGATGCATTACGCAAAAGAGTGGAACAGCGGCGTGGCGGTTTTCACCAAAGAACTCCGCGATCGCTTCCTCGAGCGCATCCGTTACGAGAACGATCTTCGAAACGCGATCGCCAAGAATGAACTCTCGATGAGCTATCAGCCGCTCATCGACATTCAGGACGGCACACTGATGGGCTTCGAGGCTCTGCTGCGTTGGCACCACAGCGAGATCGGTAACATTCCACCAAATAAGTTCATACCTATCGCTGAAGAATCTGGGCTGATAGTACCTATAACGGTGTGGATCCTCGAGCAAACAACGACTCAGCTCGCTGCGTGGCAGAAGATCAATCCAGCCTATCGAGACTTGATCGTAAGCGTTAACATCTCAGGTAAGCATTTGTCTAACGATGATCTGATCACTGACGTTCAAAATGCTCTGGCGATATCGAAGATCAATCCAAACTCGCTCAAGCTCGAGATAACTGAGAGCACAGCAATGGAAGACGCCGAACACACTATCGATATGCTGAACCGGCTGAAACTGCTCGGCATTCAGCTCAGCATCGATGATTTTGGCACCGGGTATTCGAGCCTAAGTTATCTGCATCGGCTGCCGTTCGACACGCTAAAGATCGATCGATCGTTCGTGTACAGCGTCGGCGAAAACGGTGAGAATTCTGAGATCCTGCAAACCATCATATCGCTCGCCAAAAACCTCAAGAAAAAGGTCATCGCGGAAGGAATCGAAACCGAATCGCAGCTTAAACTCCTGCAGAATCTCGGTTGCGACTACGGCCAGGGCTACCTTCTGGCGCGGCCGCAAACGAAAGATAAGGCTGAACAGGCTTTATATGAAAGAAAATCCTGGCTGCCGGAGAAATCGGTTGAAGTGCTGGATGAAAAGATCGAAGAAACTGTTGTCGTGGATGAATCTTTACCAGTCTTTTGATCATTAATTCAGTGCTGTACTCGGAGACGAATTGTTTTCATTTATATGGCGTTCTATACTTACTGAAAATATAGAATTTCAGGAGTATTGAACGCTTTATGTTTAGAAGATCGATCGCAGTTTTGATCGTCGCGGCGTTTTTAGGCGCGAGTGTTCCGGCGCAGACGAAGTTCGATTATCCGAAGGCTCGCAAAGCGGACCAGGTTGATATGTTTCACGGCACTGCCGTCGCCGATCCGTACCGATGGATGGAAGACACCGAATCCGTCGAAACGCGCGCCTGGATCGAGGCACAGAATAAACTTACCGACAGCTACCTCAACACTATTCCGCAGCGTGAGGCTATCAAGAATCGCCTGACCGAGATCTGGAACTACGAGCGTTTCTCGGCACCGTCCAAGATCACGGACGGATTTTATATCTATTCGAAGAATGATGGCCTTCAGAATCAGAGCGTTCTATATAAAGCAACCTCGATAAGCGATCCAGGCACGGTTTTCTTCGACCCGAACAAGCTCTCGACAGATGGGACGGCCGCGCTCGGCGGTTCGTCATTTACGGACGACGGAAAATTATGGGCGTACAGCGTGGCGATCGCGGGGAGCGATCGTTCGCAGTGGAAAGTGATGGATGTCGCGACCGGTAAGCTTTTGCCCGATACGCTCGCACCTAACCGTTACGGCAGTTTTTCCTGGATGAAGGATAACTCGGGCTTCTTCTACAGTAGCTACGCTCCGGTTGAAAAGGGCCAGGAGCTGAAAGCAAATACTTTCTTTCAAAAGCTCTATTTCCACAAACTCGGAACGCCGCAATCGGAAGACTATGTCGTTTACGAACGTCCCGACAACAAAGAATATTTCGTCGGAGGCAATGTCACAGAAGATGGGAACTGGCTGGTAATCAATGTCGGCAAAGGAACGGAAAGAATGAACATGGTCTACTTCAAGAATTTGACCATGGAAAAAGCTCCGATACTGCCGATCATCGACAATTTACAGAATAGCTGGTCGCTCATCGGCAACGACGGCTCAACTTTCTATTTCCGCACCGACAAAGATGCTCCACGCGGAAAGGTGGTGAAGATCGACGTTCTAGCTCAGGACAAGGGCTGGAGCGACATTATTCCCGAATCGAATGACACGCTAAACGGTGTCAGTTTTATTAATGACCAGTTCGTGCTCAATTACATGAGCGACGCTTCGACGAAGATCAAGATCTTCGAACGAACCGGAAAATGGGTTCGTGATGTTGAACTACCTGGTATTGGTTCCGCCGGCGGATTTGGCGGAAAACGAAAGGATTTTGAGACCTTCTATTCATTCTCCAGCTACAACGCCCCGCCGACCATCTATCGCTACGACATGAAGTCCGGCAAGAGCGTGGTCTTCAAGCAATCGCCAGCGAAGGTGAACCCGAATAACTATGAAGTGAAGCGCGTTTTCTATCCGAGCAAAGACGGAACGAAAGTGCCGATGTTCATAACTTACAAAAAAGGCTTGAAGCTCGATGGCACGAACCCGACTATCCTTTACGGCTACGGCGGATTTAACATCGCTTCAACGCCTGGATTCTCGATCGCCCGCATTGCGTGGCTGGACATGGGCGGCGTTTACGCGGTCGCCTGTATTCGCGGCGGCAGCGAATACGGCAAGGATTGGTGGAAGGGCGGTTCGCGGCTCAATAAACAGAACACATTCGATGATTTCGCCTGGGCGGGCAAATGGTTGATCGAGAATAAATACACCTCGACGCCAAAACTCGCGATCCAGGGTGGTTCGAACGGCGGTTTACTCGTCGGTGCGGTCTTGAATCAGCATCCGGAACTTTTCGGAGCGGCGCTGCCGGCGGTTGGCGTAATGGATATGATCCGCTTCGACAAGTTCACGATCGGCTGGGCATGGCGTAGCGATTACGGCGATCCGACGAACGCGGACGATTTCCGTGTGATGTATGCTTATTCGCCATACCACAATGCGAAACCGGGAACGAAATATCCGGCGACGCTCGTAACAACTGCCGATCACGACGATCGCGTCTTTCCTGCACATAGTTTCAAATACACCGCCGCAATGCAGGCAGCACAGGCAGGCGATGCGCCGATCCTGATCCGCATAGAAACTAAAGCGGGCCACGGAGCTGGCAAACCGACCAGCAAGCAGATCGAAGAAACCGCGGATATTTACGGATTTCTCGTAAAAAGCCTGGGAATGAAGTAACGAAACCGCTCTAACGAACTAAAAAAAGCCGCGAACCTACGTGTCGCGGCTTTTTCTTTGGATAAAGTTAGCGGTAGATCAGGCAGGATGCCTGAGCTCCGATCATTTGATCTCGTCCATCGAAAGGAGGCCAAAATACGTGACTCTTTCGTTCGTATGACGATGAAGTATCTCGGCGGCGGCCGCTTTTTGCTCTTTGTTCGCGACCTTGACCGAGATCACACAGTCGCCTTTTTGCAGATGGTCTTCATACCTTTCGAGGTAGGTACGAGCCGGGCCCACATGGGTTGCCGCGTGAACAAAATTCTCCCACACGCCATGAGTTGTCTCCGGATACGTCTTCTCATTCGCACCTTGCCATCCACAGTATGCTTCAATGTCCTCCTGGGCAAAACCGCTCGCTCGCAGTTCATCGATCGCCGGTAAAACCTCCATCTTTTCCGTGAAAACACTGACAACCTTGTAGAGCGGATACTTCAAAAAATCATCCGCCGCCTCGGCAATACCGTCCGTTATCCCTATTTCAGTACTCATTTCTCTTCCCCCTTTTTTGCTTCATATTATAGTTCAAAGCGCACAAGCTTCATAAAACCACATCACATAAGGTTTACCGGATCGATCTCGACAGATATCGTCTTCAAGTCGCAACCGTGATGTTCAGCATCGGCAAGCGCCATATCGATAGTTTCGCGTAAAGCTCGTCGGTTGATACCTTTTAATATGATCTGCAGCCGGTATTCGTTTTTCAGTCGGCTGATCGAAGCCGGAGCCGGGCCCAAGATCCGGACGTTTTTTGCCTGGTTTGCCGAGTCGAGCGAACGCCGCAGCAGATTTGCCATCTTCGCCCCGTACGAGCGGTCACGGTGCTTTATCATGATCGACGCAAGTACGAAGAACGGAGGATAATTCAGTCTCTGCCGGTACTTGACCTCGGCGGCGTAGAATCCCTCGTAGTTCTGTTCCTTCGCAAACCACAAGGCGTAGTGGTCGGGATAATAAGTTTGGATCAGGACGCGACCGGCCTTTTTGCCGCGGCCCGCACGGCCCGCGACCTGAGTTATCAGCTGAAAAGTCCGCTCGGCAGAACGAAGGTCGGGCAAACCCAGACCAATATCGACCGAGATCACGCCGACCAGCGTTACATTCGGAAAATCATGGCCTTTCGCGATCATCTGTGTGCCGACAAGCATATCGAGTTCGCCACGGGAAAACCGCAGAAGCACTTCGTCGATCTCTCCTTTGGTCGACATCGTGTCTCGATCGACGCGGGCGATCCGCATCTGCGGAAATCTCTTTTTGAGTGCCTCGGCGATGTTCTCCGTACCTTCGCCAACGAAATACAGATATTCGCTCTCGCAGTGCGGACAGACCTTCGGCACGCTTTCGCGATAATTGCAGTAGTGGCAAAGCAGGCGATTATCGGCACGGTGAAACGTGAGCGTAATGTCGCAATTCTTACATTTCATCGTCTCGCCGCAGCTTCGGCAGAGGACGAATTGCGAGAACCCTCGTCGATTCAGCAGAACTATTACCTGTTCGCCTCGCTCGTGCGTCTCGATAATGGCATCGAGTAATTGCGGCGAAAGCGGAACGTCCTTGCCGAACTGTTTGAAGACGTCACGCATGTCGATGAGTTCGGCCGTCGCCAGGCCTCGCCCGCCGATCCGTTCGGGCAGCCGTAAATACTCGTACTTGCCCGTCTGAGCATTGTAAAAAGACTCCATCGCCGGCGTCGCTGAACCCAAAACCGCGACCGCACCGATCATGTGGGCACGCATCACCGCAACGTCGCGAGCATTGTAAAACGGCGATTCGTGCTGTCGATACGACGGGTCGTGTTCCTCATCGACGATGACGAGGCCGAGGTTTTCGAGCGGTGCAAAGACGGCGGACCGCGTCCCGATCGCGATGCGGGCGTCACCGCGACGAATTCTCCGCCATTCGTCAAAACGCTCGCCCTGCGAGAGATTTGAATGGAGGATCGCCACCTCGGATCCAAAAACCGAACGAAGACGCCGCGAAAAGACGGGCGTCAACGCGATCTCGGGTACGAGCATCAGCGCGGAACGTCCCGTTTCCAGTGTGTGCTTCATCGCGCGAATATAGACCTCGGTCTTTCCGCTACCGGTCACGCCGTGGAGCAGGAATGCCTTGAATTTCGAATCCGAAACCGCCGCGTCGATCGCATGCAAAGCCGCCGCCTGCTCATCGGTAAGTGTAAAGTCTTCCTTCGCTGGCAACACAGCATCGCGAAGCGGATCGCGGCCGACCTCGGTTACGCCTATTTCGACGAATCCGCGTTTCGCCAGCGTGTTCAGCGGCGATGGCGAAACTCCGGGACGCTCGAGAATCTCGGCAAACAGCATCTCGCCGCCGTTCCCCGATAATATCTCGAGGATCTCGAGTTGAGCATCGGTCAAGGGTTTACCTTCACCGACTTCTGCATTTGCAATCAAACGGACGGATTTTCGGCGTTTCGGCCTGACCTTGTCCGAATTGATACCGGCTGGCAGAGACGCCTTGAGCATTTCGCCCCAAAACGACGCGTAGTATTCGGCGGTCCACTGCGTCAGCTTTAAGATCTCGGGCGTGATCAGCGGCTGATCGTCGAGCAACTCGGCAACATCACGTATCTTGGACTCGTCAACCTCGACATCGTCCGGCATTTTCGCGTGAAGTTCGACCGCGTAGCCTGTGATCAGCCGACGGCCGAACGGCAGTTTCAACCGCGCACCAATGCCGATACGCGAACGCATTTCTGCGGGGATGCGATACGTAAATACACGCCTAAGCGGCACCGGAAGTGCGGCTTCTACATAAATTGGATCTTTGGCTGGCATTTATTCGCGGCTAAACAAAAATGATAACCTAAGGGCAGGGATTCGGATGAATCTTGCATCAAAGGTTCGTGTTTTCTTTGCGGCCGCTATGTCTCCGATGGAGAAGAGCCGAGAGGAAGAAAAAGATGGACAATATTTTTAAACCTGAAGAAAAGAAAGCCGGTGTGAACAAGGTTTTTCTCGCCGGCATCTTGATCGCGGTTGTCGCGATCGGTGTTGTCATCGGACTGCTCTCGATGCGGCCTTCGATCGAGGAACAGACGGCAAATATTCTCGCCGGGTCGCTGCGCGAGGGTCAGCCCGGTTTTGACGAACTAAATAAAGACATCATCATCTCCACGGCCGACGGCACGGTCCAGTCGCCAACGGGCATGGGTACGATCTCGATGTTCATCAACGGTAAGATCCGCAACAAAGGCACGAAGACAATTACCGCTCTTGAGGTAAATGTTGGCGTGGTTACGCAGTTCAACCAGGTCCTGAAAGAGCGAAGGATCCTCGTCGTCCCCGTCCAGCAGGCCACATTGGGCCCCGATCAAACGATCCCGATCACACTGACACTGGATGGATTTTCCAAAGAAGACGACCGTGCCAATATCCGCTGGAAGGTCACGGCTATCAAAGCTGCACCATAAACCAAAACTGGAAACTGGAAGCTGAAAACTGATAACTATTTTGACAACAATACACAACAGTTTTCGGTTTTCAGCTACCAGTTTTCAGTTAGTTTCCCTGACGAAAAGTTCTTCGAGCGATTGCTTTACGGGCTGGACCGAAGCGAGTCGGCCGCCGGCGTTGCGGGTGATCTTCAGAACGGCATCTAGGTCGGCTTCATCCGAAATCAAAATACTGGCACCGCTCGGTTTTCCGGTTATTTCCGCTCCGGCGATGAACTCGATCTCGTCGCGGATCGCCTCCGCACTGACACCTTCTACATTTATCTCCAGCGATCGCGACCCTTCTGAGGTTGATAGCAGATCGCCAAGCTTTCCGGCCGCCGTCAGTTTACCGCCGCGAAGTATCGCAACTTCATCACACAGGGCCTCGATGTCGGACAAGATGTGCGTAGACATAAAAACCGTCACACCTTTTTCACGCAGCCCTGCGATCAACTCGCGGATCTCACGCCGACCGACCGGATCCAAACCGCTCATCGGTTCGTCGAGGAAAACGATCTCGGGGTCGTTTATCAGCGACTGAGCGAGGCCGACGCGTTGCAGCATTCCTTTTGAATATTTTCGCAGCTGTTTTTTCCAATCTTTTTCGTCAAGAGCAACCGCATTTAGCAGATCGGCCGTTTTTCGCTGGATCGTCGCGTTGTCGTAGCCGAACAACTTCCCGAAATACTCCATCACCTCGCGGGCGGTGAGGTAATCGTAGAAATAGGGATTTTCCGGGCAATATCCGATGCGGCGGTGCATCGCGACATCGTCAATATCGCTGCCAAGTATTTTCGCAGAACCCGCCGTAGGAAACTGCAGCCGCATCAGCGTTTTTATCGTCGTCGTCTTCCCTGCTCCGTTTCCACCGAGAAATCCAAAGATCTGACCCGGCCCCACGTTCAGCGACAGGTCGTCGAGTGCCCGAACGCGTTTCTTTTTCAGAAAACCCGTGATGTAGTCCTTCGTAAGGCCATTTATCTCTACTGCGTATTCCATTTTCTATTCGTTAGAAAAAATGCCCGTTTTCTCACGGTCAAGCGTCACGACGCATTTCTCTTTATCCAAAACGTAAGGCACATTTGTCGGATCGACAAGCCGCCGGGCGGCGTCAGCCCGCAAACTGCGGCCTTCCGGCAGAGTTATCTGTATAAGTTGGGCCGATACCTCACCGAAACTATTCGAACAGCGGCCGTTGTTCTCGCGAAAATCGGCGAGAACCTTGTTTATCGCGTCGCGTTCGTCGAACCAGTCAAGTTTTTTCAGGTTCCGATCGGCTGTTATCCTGACCGCTTCGTCCTCGCTTTCGGTGAGCATTTGGCGATAGATTGCCCTCGCGGTCGTCCTTGAACCGCCTTCAGTCCGCATCGATGCGGCCATAAGCTTCATGAATGGAGACGAACCCGCGATCGCTGCACCTTTATCGTAAGCGTCGGCCGCCTTCGGGTAATCTTCAAGCCGCCAGTAGATGTAGCCCAGATGCTGATAGAGTTTCCAATCATCGGGATTGTTCGCAATTCCCGCAGTGGCAAATTCGATCGCCTTTTCGTTGTCGATCGCCGGAAGAACGATCGCACCATATTGATAAGCTCCGGTAAAATGCGGGTCGAGATCCGTCGCATTCTTTAGCAGCGGGTAAAGCAGGTGTGGATCTATCGAACGCAGATCGTTGTAATCGATGCGTTTGTCCGCATTCTTTATCATCTTGTCGCCCATGTACTGCAAGGCTCTCACCCAATACCAATCTGCAATTAAGCCCTCCATACCAAGCGAAAATCCTCTTAGCCTCGAACCGTTCATACTTAGGTCCGAATCGCCATAAGATTCCGGCAGCACAGGCCGCCGCGACGCGACAATATCACCCGTAAGGATCACGCCGGCAAAGCCCGCCGCGATCAGCAGAATTGGAATTACGGCACTTTTGAGCGAATTAGCCATCTAACCGTTTGGGCTGTCTTTTGGCAGGACCTACTTAAAATTCCTCCGGCTAAATATCAACACCGTTATCGCCAGCAGCACCACGTTGTAGAACGCCGCATACAGAACCGCACCTCCGATCATTGCGACCGGCGGCGTAAGGCCGTTTGCGGTTTCCGTGATGAAGCTGAAATTCGATAGATTTGGCAGCAGATAATAGATCGCCGTGAAAAATGCGAGTGTCGATGCCGAGCCGATCGTTCCGGCAAAATCGAGCAGCGAAGCGCTGAAATGTCCGATCAAAAATACAAAGAACGTCAGCAATGCTGATAGCGCCGGCGTCGAGAATGACGAGAACATGATGGCAACGCCGGTCAATATCGTCAGTTCCAGAAAGATCAAAAAAGCCGCAACCCAAACTCCGCCGATAAACTGGCTTCCGCCCACGTAACTAAGTGCCAACATAACACCGATAGCCATTACCGCCAGATTTGCCGCGAGCGTGGCGCACAGGCCGAGATATTTTCCAACAATAAACTCGCCGCGGCCGACCGGCTTTGAGAATATCGAGTAAACCGTCTTTTTCTCGATCTCCTTCCAAACCAGGCTGACGCCGACGAAGATCGAGATAAATGCACCGAAAACAAGCGTCGCGCTCAGGCCCAGATTTACGATCACGCGTGCTTCCTGCCCGGCCGTTAGTTCGCCCAGGAATATCGCGCTCACCGTGATCAGCAGGACGAAAACGATCAGATTGTAAAGAATACGGTCACGCACCGCCTCGCGAAACGCATTTCTCGCGATTGCCAGAACTCGCGACACCGATCCTGAACCTTGTTTGGGCATATGATATTAGTGCAATTCGCCGGAAACAAAGGACTTCTTTCCGCGACAAGATTCTATCACACGCGAAAACGGGTTTAAACGAATTAAAGGCGTGCCGGTGTCGACACGCCTTCGGAAGTTATGGGAGTAAGTTAAAGGTTAGTTAGTGTATGCAGCGGCACCAGTACACGCAGCGGCGTTGGCGATAGCTGCGACCTGTGCCTTGAGCACGCCGTCCGTTTCAACGCAGAAGTGACGCGTTCCGGTTGCGGTCAAGCCCGTTGCGAGCTGAGGCGTTCCACTGACGAAGAAGGTTGCCGGAGCGGTTGCCGTAGCAGCAGCCTGCGTCGAAGCGAAAACATATCCGCTCTTGGTGTTCGTACCCGAACCGAGAGCCGAGTCGACGAGACCGTTGGTATTGAGGTCCGCCAGAGTACCGAAGTTACCTCCGCCGTAGGTCGACGCGTAGGTCATCTGGGCACCATGAACGGTGCGGAGCGAAGAAACAGCCGAACCTTCGTTTGCCGAGCGGCGAGCCGCAAGCAGGTTCGGGATAGCAATAGCAGCGATGATGCCGATGATAACAACGACGATCAAAAGTTCGATGAGCGAGAAACCTTTCTGATTTTTCATTTTGAAATTCACAATCTCCTAAGTTTTTAAATCCAAGTTGAACCTTTCCAGGGCCGCTACTCTTTTTACAAGCAGTGTGCCACGAGATGCAGATCCTTCTTGTCGGTGTTATTCCCTGTATTTACAACACTTACGTGAACGATGCCGGAAGGCGATTAGCTATCGGCGTTCACTGATAACCCTATCTCTCACAGTATTTGGCAATCTGCCTCTGACAAATTTTGTCAGAACCAGGAGCGGCCAAATAAAAAAGAGGCTCGCGTGGGAGCGAGCCTCTCGGATCCGATGAATGGGAGTCGTCGGACTATTCGTTAGTTAGAATATGCAGCGGCGGTAGTACAAGCAGCAGCGTTAGCGATAGCTGCGACCTGTGCCTTGAGCACGCCGTCCGTTTCAACGCAGAAGTGACGCGTTCCGGTTGCGGTCAAGCCCGTTGCGAGCTGAGGCGTTCCACTGACGAAGAAGGTTGCCGGAGCGGTTGCCGTAGCAGCAGCCTGCGTCGAAGCGAAAACATATCCGCTCTTGGTGTTCGTACCCGAACCGAGAGCCGAGTCGACGAGACCGTTGGTATTGAGGTCCGCCAGAGTACCGAAGTTACCTCCGCCGTAGGTCGACGCGTAGGTCATCTGGGCACCATGAACGGTGCGGAGCGAAGAAACAGCCGAACCTTCGTTTGCCGAGCGGCGAGCCGCAAGCAGGTTCGGGATAGCAATAGCAGCGATGATGCCGATGATAACAACGACGATCAAAAGTTCGATGAGCGAGAAACCTTTCTGATTTTTCATGTCTGTTCTAATCTCCAAAATATTTAAGAAATCTTGTACCTTTCCCAGGTCGGTTCTGGAGATACAAGACGCGTGCCATCCGCAAGCCAGTCTAAAGTCTTGAGTCTTAAGTATTGAGCACAGTGATGTTACGCCGTTTCAATTGTTGCGATGATCGCTCGGGCAGGGAATATCCCGTGGGGGCAAGGCATTGAAGTGCGTTTTTTTGGTATCGTTTTCGTAACAATAAATGTCATACGGAGAATCAATGAATGGCAGCATTTACCAGGATCGAAGAAATAATCGCGTGGCAAAAGGCGCGAGGAATAACCACGAAGATCTATCGAATCACATCACGTGGTGGATTTGAGAAGCATTTTGAACTCAAGAAACAGATACGACGGGCTGCAGTCTCGATAATGGCTAACATTGCTGAAGGTTTTGGCCGAAACTCCGATAAGGAATTCGCGAATCTTCTAAATATCTCGCACGGATCGGCATATGAAGTGATCTCTCATCTCTACGTTGCACTTGATTTGGGCTATCTCGACAATACGGATTTCGATGCCCTTCACAGAGACGTAACAGAAAACGCGCGGGTGATTTACGGCCTTCGGATGTCACTTATCCAAAAACACTAAAGACCTAAGACTCAAGACTTAAGACTATTCCCCGGTCCGCATCTGAGCTGACAGCGACCGGATGGCGTGTTTATCAAGCAGATGTCTTAAAGACCGAACCGGCATTTTTAGAAGATCTGCCGCCTTGGTCTGGTTTCCGCCGCTTTGTCGAAGGGCTTCGACGACGTAGGTCTTTTCGAGGTTGTCGAGGTGCGATACCAGATTGATGCCGTCGGCGGGCAATTCGAATTCGGCTGATATCCGCTGCGGGTTGTAGTTTGTTATGTGCTCAGGGAGCTGCTCGGGCTGGATCTCAGCGGTGCGTTCGAGAGCGACGGCTCGTTCGATGGTGTGTTCGAGCTCGCGGACGTTGCCGTGCCAGGCGTATTTTTCGAGTATCTGCGCCGTTTTGGGCGACATCGCCACATTTTTACCTGCCTGATCGTTGAACTTCTTAATAAAATGCTCGATCAGGCTGGGAATATCGTCGGCCCGCTCGCGAAGCGGCGGCAAATGGATCGGGATGACCGAGACTCGATAAAAAAGGTCCTCGCGAAAGGTATTATCCTCGGTCATCTTTTTCAGATCGCGATTCGTAGCAGCGATAACACGTGCATCGACCTGCAGTTCATCGTGCGCGCCGACCGGTCGAACGCGACGTTCCTGAAGCACGCGGAGCAATTTCACCTGCATCGCGGGCGACATCTCGCCGATCTCGTCAAGGAAGATAGTCCCGCCGTTCGCCGCTTCAAATAACCCTTTTCGGTTAGTATTCGCACCGGTAAACGCGCCTTTAACATAACCAAAAAGCTCCGATTCGAGAAGCGTTTCAGTAAAAGCACCGCAGTTTATTGAGATGAAAGGCTTTTCCGCCCGAGGACTCAGATCGTGGATCGCTCGTGCGACCAGTTCTTTACCCGTACCGCTCTCGCCGGTAACCAGAACGGTCGATTGAACTTCCGCAACCGTTTCGATCATCTGGAAGATCGCGTTCATCTTCGCCGAAGTGCCGACGATGTTCTTTACGCTTCCTCGTTCACGCTGGGCACGCTTGAATGCGCGATTCTCATCGATGAGGGCCTGCTTCTCCAGAGTTTTGCGGACGATAAGCTTCAGCTCCTCGACGTCGAAAGGCTTTTGAATAAAATCGTCGGCGCCAAGCTTGAACGCCTCGCGCGCCGTTTCGACCGAGGCAAACGCCGTCATCAGGATAACGCCAAGGTCCGGCTGAGTTTCGCGAACCGCTCTCAGCAGTTCGATGCCGTCCATATCCGGCATCTTCACGTCCGAAATAATGATATCCGCAGGCTCCGTCGACAAGGCTTCAAGCGCCTGACGGCCGTTCATCGCCGTTCGGACGGTATTTCCCTGCTCTTCAAAAACAAGCGTGAGCAACTGCCGGTAGCTTTGCTCATCGTCAACTATTAGTATCTTTGCCATTTGAGTTTAGAGCTTTCTTTGCGTCTTTCCTTTGCTGTCTCCGCGTGAGTAAACGATCTTTTCACTCAAAGACGCAAAGGACGCAGACATCTGCAAAAGCTAGATCAAAATATTCTCACAGACTTTTGCCGGAAGTTTCAAGGTGTTGCCCGTTCGAGCGGCCTTCTACATTTAGGAAACTCTCGAGTCGCGACGACTCGACGAGCCCGACAGCGGCTCGAGCCGCGTCCGTTTTCACACGCCGGTTACTGCATGGCAATTCGACCGTGATCGTAGTTCCT
Source organism: uncultured Chloracidobacterium sp. (assembly GCA_964410495.1). Classification (GTDB taxonomy): domain Bacteria; phylum Acidobacteriota; class Blastocatellia; order Pyrinomonadales; family Pyrinomonadaceae; genus OLB17. Next base: position 14,789 of record CAYPGP010000009.1, on the reverse strand, counting down.
TTGCCTTCCTGGCTGCGAACGTTTATCACGCCATTGTGATCCTTGACGATCTGATAAACGATCGAAAGCCCGAGCCCCGTTCCGCCCGAGGTCGAATTCGAAAACGGTTCAAAAAGCTGCTCGACCTGCTCCGGGGCCATTCCTCGGCCCGTGTCCGCAAAAACTATCCGTATACGATTGTTTGGGATATTCTCTACCGCGATCTTTAGTTCTCCGCCGTCTGGCATTGCCTGCAGTGCGTTGCGGGCCAGATTCCAGAATATCTGTTTGAGCTGCGTTGCGTCGGCAGAGATGATGTATTTTTCAGCATCCGGCTCGAACGATAGTTGATGAACTTCGCGAACATCCGGGCTGTGCTTCAGCAGAGTGATCGTGTCTTGAATGGCCTCAGCTACATCCGTTTCCGCGAAATCGCCTGCGGCCGGACGCGCGTAGCCCAGGAAGTTGGTAATGATGCTGTTCAGCCTGTCGGACTCCTTCATGATGATGTCCATCAAGCTAGACTGCATCGAACCGGGCGGCGTGCTCGATTCCAATACCTGTATCGCTCCGCGCATGGCACCGAGCGGATTGCGGATCTCATGAGCCAATCCAGCGGCAACGCGACCGACAGCGGCGAGGCGATCCTTGCGACGAACGCTTTCTTCCATCGAACGGATCTCGGTCAGGTCCTGGAACGTGATGATCAACCCGCTCGCCTCGTTTGTTTCAGAAAAAAGCTGCGAAACCCCGTATCCGATCCGAACGGCAAACCCTTCGGGAGTCACAAGGTCGGCCTCGAAACGCGGCAACTGATCGTGAGTACCGCCCGCTGCAAGCGAAAGTTCGATCGGCTCACGTATATCCCCGAACAAACTAAAGATCGAAGTTCCCTGCACCTGGTCGAGCCGCAAGCCAGTTATCTCGGCCGCGGCGGCATTGAATGTGTAAATATTTCCTTCGAGGTCGGTCGTTATCAGGCCGGAACGGATAGATTCGACTATGCGCTCGTGAAGGACTCGGAGGTTCGCGAGATTCTTTGAAGTTTCCTCAAGTTCGTCGACCGAACGATGCCTGTCCGAGAGTCTCGAAGCTAGCAGGCCGACAACTAACATCGCGAGAACGTGAAAGCTGACGATCTGGATCGACTTACGCAGCTCAGGAAGCGGCGTTGTGGGTTCTATCAACGAAGTTATTGCAACAACCGACAACGTGACAAAAAGAGCCGCGCAGATAGCCGACATAATTAGTGTCGGCAGCGGGCGCAGGAAAAAACTCGCGACGCTGATCAACACTATATATAAGGTGATGTATGGCGAAGAAATGTCGCCCGTTCGCCATACCAGCCACGTGATAAGCAGCGTGTCGAGCAGAAACTGAGCTCGTATCTGCCAAGCCAGCGTCTTGCTGAGCCGCAAAAGGAAAAAATAAACGATGGTCAACCCGACCGAGATCGTAAAGATCAGAAACAAACCGGGCGGAAAACTCTCGACCGAAAACGTCTGCGTACCGCCAAACCAGATCCAACTCGTGACCAGCAGCATGAAGATCACGACCAGCCGGCCGATGATCAAGGTTTGTACCTTCTGAAGCGGTTTGGAATTTGCCGTCTCGGCCTTTTCGCCTAAACTGTCCATATGGAAACTACAGCCGATGCGAACACTTCGCCCACGTTTGACCGTCGTCCATGGGGCACATTTCAGGTGCTGGACGAGGGTGATGGTTTTAAAGTTAAGAGGATCGAGGTGTTGCCGGGAAAACGCCTGAGCTATCAGCGACATTCCCGCCGCGCCGAACATTGGTACGTCGTGCGCGGTATAGCTAAAGTAACATTAAACGGTGTTGAAATTCTAGTAAATTCTGGAAAAGCGATCGATATAGCACTAGAGGACGCCCACCGAGTAGAAAATCCGTCGTCGGATGAGACTCTTATATTTATCGAAACTCAAACCGGTGACTACTTTGGCGAGGACGATATAGTGCGGCTCGAGGATGATTTTGGACGGGGCTAGACGTTCTTTACCAGCTCGCCGCGTGGAGAAGACTTTCTACATGAATGATCTCGTTGGAAAAGTTATTAGAGAAGCACTTTTCGTTGCCGGGCTGGGTTATGTACTGGTAGCGGTAATTTTGCTTTTGTTTGCCTACAACGCACCACGCGATGTGCTTACCAACCCGCAGTTTGTACTTCCGGTTCTGATCTCGACGATCTGCTTGTTCGTTGTTGCGGGTCTATTGGGAAGATTTCTCGGGATTCGATACTCAACCGCTGGATTAGGCCGAGGAAGCCTATATGGCTCGAGTGTTCTGATCGCGTGGACAACTGTTGTGCTGGCAACGACGATCGGCTGTTTGCCAAACGTCCTTATTGAGACCCGGACTATTAGTGCTACAGGTATTTGGTTGAATGCGGACGATTATCTGTTGAAACCACTCTTTTCGGTTTGTTTTGTCGGGTTCCTTCCCGCGACACTGCTTGGGGTTTACTTGGCCGCGAGGATCGAGAGGCTTGGAAGCCTAAGATAGGAGTATTTGTTTCGACGCAACGCCAAAGTCGTCGGCGTTGATCGTCGGGCTGCGTTCCAATGTGGAAAGGTGATTCCGCCCGTAGCCCGTCATCACCATCGCAATATTTATCCCGGCATTCTCAGCGATCCAAACGTCGAGATTCTTGTCCCCGATCATCCACGATCCGGACATATCGATATCAAAATCGGCTTGAGCGGCTTCGATCATTCCGAGGTTAGGCTTGCGGCAAGTGCAGCCTTCGTCCGGCAGATGCGGACAGAAGTAAAACGCGTCGATAAGTCCGCCGACCTCTGCTTGGATCGCATCGTGAACCGCGTGCATGTCGTCAACCGTATAGATGCCGCGGCCTATTCCAGACTGATTTGTCAGCACAATGACAAGAAAACCGGCGTCTTTCAAGCTCCGGATCGCGGGTGGCGTAAACGGGAAGACGATCAGGTCCTCGACCCGCGAGAGGAAATTTACTTCCTCGATCAGCGTTCCGTCACGATCGACAAATATTGCGGGTCTTTTCATCTTAAAAAAGATTTTAATCGCTAAGCAGCAAAGGTGCGAAAAATGACTAAAAGGTGATCAATGCACAAATTCTTCTTCCGTCGCATCATCGCCGCTTGGCGTCTTTGCGTTGAGAAAATTCAATGCGACCCCAAATATTTCATCCGGCTCGATCCGTGTCATACATCGATGATCAATAGGACAATCGCGAAGCATGCATGGTGAACAATCGATATCCTCGCGGCGGATAACCAGCGATCGGTCGGAGAACGGCCGGGTGGTTTCCGGATTAGTCGGCCCGAAAATAATGATAGTGTCCGTACCAACCGCCGGAGCTACATGGGCCAATCCCATGTCGTTCGAGATAAGCAGGTCCACGGCAGCTAATGTTGCCACTGCTTCCGCGAGGTCAGTCCGCCCGGCAAGGTTTACAGGCTTGAAGTTCGACAACTCAAAAACACGATCTGCAACGTCTTTTTCCTCTTTTGAGCCAACCAACACTACGTTAACATCCGCTTCATCCAGAAGCAGGTCGGCTGTGCGAGCAAAATTCTCCGCCGGCCAACGTTTCGCTCGTGAATTGGTAGACCCAACGCCCAGTGCAACGGTTTGCTTAAGCGGGTCGATGCCGAACGAGCTAAGTTTATCCTGCGCGGCGAAGCGTCGCTCATCCGAGACTTCGAGCGAGATATCGGGAGCCGCGGACATTACTGTTTCGCGCCCGAGAACCCGCTTTTCAACCTCGGCGATCAGATTCAGATAATAAAAAACTTCATGCCGGCGATTCTTCCATTCGGGAACCGCTACTGGATCGGTCAAAAGCAGCCCGCGAAGGTCCTTGTTATAGCCGATCCGCCGGGGAACCCGAGTTAAAAACGTGGTCAAAGCCGATTCGAACGAATTCGGAAACAATATGGCAAGATCAAAGCCATCGGCCTTCAGAAAATCCGAATTATCGACCACATCCTTGATCGCCCATTTATGCCGGTCATAGGTGACCAGGTCGTCAATGAACGACGCATCACGAAACAATCCATCGGCCCATGAACGCGTATGCAGCGTGATCCGCGCATCCGGAAAAATCCGGCGGAGCTCCCGCAATGCCGGTATCGACATCACCGCATCCCCGATCCAATTTGTTCCACGAACGAGTATCTTCATTGTTGGTCAGGAAGAACTTTTTAACGCAAAGTCGCCAAGAAGCAAAGACGCAAAGATATCAGGGTTAAATCTATAAACCGTTGACTACGCGGTGAATAGCGTGCCCAACTTTGGCTTCACCGAAATTTATTACCAACCCCAGCTTCAATCCGAGCAATATGAGGTAGGTCAGCGTTTGAGCCTCGAAAATTCGGTTATAAACGACCACCGACTTAACTTCAATTATCACGAGACCTTCAACCAAAAGGTCGAGTTTCAATGGCGAGGCAAGCCGGTTTCCCTTGTACGAGATCGGAACTTCTATCTGACGCTCTATTCGAAGTCCGCGCAATAGAAGCTCGAAAGCAAGAGCCTCCTCATAAACGCCTTCACTCAATCCCGGACCACCGAGTGTCCGATGAACTTCCACGGCGGCATCGACGACTACCCGACTTATCTCATTCTCATTCATTTTAGCTTTGCGTCTTTGCCCCTTTGCGACTTTGCGTTGAAAGAAAGGCTTTAGAACAAAGTCCTCAAACCTTCCTCCAGCCCCATCTGCGGTCGCCAGCCGAGTTCCTGGTCGATCAGAGACAGGTCGCTGACGTAGTTAACAGGCGTAGGATATGGAAGCGGGTTTTCTTCATCGACCACGGCCTGCAGGCCAGAAACCTCTTCAAGTTTTCGGACCAGTTCGTTCAGCGTCAAGGCGTTCTTCATCCCGCCGCCAACGTTGTACAGGCCATGGCGGATCACTGAGTCGCAGAACGCTTCACATGCTTTAGCCAGGTCGTCTACATGCATGAGATCCCGCAAAGGCATTCCACCGCCGGGCAACAGGAGTCGTTCTCCTTTATTGATCGCATCAACGAAATGACCGACGAAATTCGGCGTATTGTATTCGGTCATCGGGGCGTAGACCGTCGATAAGCGAAACACACAACCGCGAAACTTCCGGGTATGCGCATAGTATTCGACGTAACGCTCCGCGATCAGTTTCGACCATTCCAGCGGCGATTGACCCGCATAGAGCGTAGGGCAGCTTTCGTTTACCTGCTGAAAATTGTCCGCGAATCGACCATAGACGTCCTTCGTCGAGGCGAAGATAAAAACGGAATCCTCCTTCATTTCGCGGAGAAGATTTACCGTTCCCTCAACATTCGTCAGAAAGATATTTCCCGCGTTCTCGCTAGACTTGTCTAGCAAGGCCGCCAGATGTATGACGACATCGTAATCCTTGACCATCGCCGCATCGCCAGGACTAAGGATGTCCAGATGGGAACGCCGCGACAGATCGTCGGCGTCAAAATATTTCCGAATATGCGTGCCAAGATAACCCTGCCCGCCTGTGACTAAAACTCTCATGGCTAAACACGACGAACTAACGCTGACCCGATTGCGTACATCAAACTAGATTAAAGGCGATAAAATGCTGTACAGCAAGCCGCCAGTTTTATAGAATTCTCTTTTGGCGAGTGCTGATCGCCTATCCTGCCTTTCGAGAAATGCCCGATCCAAGTAATTTCAAATCGACTAGATCGAAAACTCCGCCGAAGGGCTGGGTGAAAGCTCGGCGTGGCACTTCGTTTCAGGCACCTCCGCAGTCCCGGTTCAAGCGTTTTCTCGGCTGGATATTCAATCTTTACACCGTCTCGATCGCGTCCTTCCTTCTCTTAGCCGCGTTTTTGATGGCGACCTATTTCTGGTTCGAGTTCTCCGACCGGATCGATCAGAAGTTGTTGAGCGGACAAGTATTTACACCGTCGGCGGGCATTTACTCGGCGCCGAAAACACTGAAAACGGGCGAGTCGATATCATCGGCCGAGCTTGTCGAATATCTGAAATCGGCGGGTTACATCGAAAAGAACAACAAAGCCGACCAGTCGCGAAGCCGTTACTCGCTCGAGGGCGACCAACTCGCGGTCGAACCGGGGCTCACGGGCCTGATCGACGGAAGAAAGAACTTCCCTTCCATCACCATCAAATTCTCTAAAGACGGCAAAACCGTCGCGGCGATCGGCGATCGGGATTCTGGTTCGCAGGTGACCGAAGCCAAGCTTGAGCCAAAAATACTAAGTTCCATCGCCGCCGAAGGCGACGGCCGGCGAAAGACGGTCACCTTCAACGACATCCCGCCGCATCTTGTAAAAGCGATCACGGTTACCGAAGACCGCGCGTTTTTCGAACACTATGGTGTCAACCTTCGCGGTATTGCCCGCGCTCTTTGGCGGCGGTACGACAGCGAAAACGATGGCGTGCTTGAGAACCAGGGCGGTTCTTCGATCACCCAGCAGTTGATCAAGAACCTTTTGCTCTCGAACGAACAAACCTACACTCGAAAGGCGAAGGAAGCCTATATGTCGGTCATTCTCGAAACGCGGCTCACTAAGCAGGAGATATTTACGCTTTACGCGAATCAGATCTATCTCGGCCAGCAGTCGGGCATGTCGATCTACGGCGTCGGTGAGGCTTCGAACGCATATTTTGGCAAGGACGTTTCGCAGTTGACGCTTGCTGAGGCTGCTTTCCTTGCCGGGATCATCCGCAGCCCGAATCGCTACAACCCCTACAAACGCCCCGAACGCGTAAAGGAACGCCGTAATCAAGTGCTTGAATCGATGGCCGAAACCGGCGACATTACGCCGCAGCAGCTTGCCGAGAATCGCAATGTCGATCTTGTTCTAAAGCAGATCTCAAACGCAAAAGACTTGCAGGGAATGCCCTACTTCTCGCAGTTTGCGATCGAAGAACTTCCAAAGATCGTCAGCGATCCCGAAGCTCTCCAGCATCTTCGCGTCTACACGTCGATCGACCCTGATCTGCAAAAAAAGGCGTACGAGATAGTCAACAAGCGCTTGGCATCCTTAGATAAGAAATTCCCCAAAAAGCAGGGCCTCAACGCTGCACTCGTCTCCATTCGCCCCAAGACCGGCGAGATTGTAGCGATGGTCGGAGGCCGTGATTATCTAGAGAATCAGTTCAATCGCGCAACGGACGCAATGCGGCAGCCTGGGTCGGTCTTTAAGCCGTTTGTCTATGCAGCCGCAATAAACACCGCGTACGATTCAAGCTCACGACAGTTCACTGCCGCGACGGTGATGAAGGACGAAGCGAAAACCTTCACGTTCGGAACCGAGACGTACAAGCCCGGAAATTTCGGCGACTTTTTCTCGAATAAGGAAACGACGCTCCGCGACGCCCTCGTAAAAAGCAAAAACGTTATCACCGTCGATATCGCGATGTCGCTTAACATCGGCAAAGTGATGTCATTTGCTACGAAAGCAGGATTCCCGAAGGTTGATAAGGCTTATCCTTCGATGGCCCTCGGCACGGCGGAAGCCACTCCGCTGCAGGTCGCGACCGCCTACACGATGTTTGCCAATCTCGGTGACCGCGTAAACCCGATGCCGATCACTCGGATCGCAACCGGCGAAGGAAAGACGATAACGGCCCCGACTCCGGACCGCAAAAACGTCATCCGCCCTGATGTCGCCTACATCATGGACGACATCATGAAGGACGTTATCAACCGCGGCACCGCGGCTCAGGCACAGAGTTGGGGATTTAGGAATGAAGCCGGTAAAAAGGCCTTTGCCGGCAAGACCGGCACGTCGAGGGACGGCTGGTTCGTCGGATTTACGCCGGAGTTGATCACGGTGGTCTACGTCGGATTCGACAACGGCGACGATCTTGGCATGAAAGGCGGCGATTCGGCGATGCCGGTTTGGGCCGATTTTATGAAAGAGGCTTTCGCCCTTCATCCCGAATGGAACGGCGACTGGACGATGCCCGCAAATATCCGCAAAGCCGAGATCGATATCCGTAACGGATCGCTTATCCGCGAACTCGACCTCATCGAAGCAACGGCAACGCCCAGTCCGACGCCAACGCCCGCAGGCCCCAAACTTACCGACAGCGACGGCAACCCGCTCGATGACGATTTCGCCTCACCGATAGCAAAAGATATTTTCGTTACCAACGTACCGGCTGAATTCCGCCGGATCGAGTTGTTCGTTGCCGGAACGGTCCCGAACAAGTCGCTTCTTTCGTCGCTCGAGGATGAGCCTTCCGGGGAAACTGAAGAATCGAACCCCCAGGCATCGCCGACACCAACCCCGGTAACCGAAACCTGGCAGGAAGATTCCGAATCCCCTCCAGCAAACAGCAGGCCAACACGTGCGCCCGCCACATCGCTTGGCACCTCGGTCACCGTCATGGTTTGCCCCGTATCGCAGATGCGAGCCAAGCCCACGTGTCCAGACAAACGGACCCAAACTTTCAATCGCGGCGCAGAACCAAAGGTAACCTGCCCGATCCAGCACTAGATTCGCTTTCCCATTACGGCAAAAGATTAGATCGGGCTGAAAACTCCGTTCCGCTTGATCCTGTGAAACCTTGTAATTCCCTGCTCGTAATATGCTGGAACATGGGCACAGTTAACCGGCGAGAATTCCTTAAACAAGCGGCGTCATGTGGCTCCGTTTTGGCTTTGGGCGGAACGGCTATCGCAAGTTCCACTGTAAATTGGCGAGAACGACGCAACCTGTTCCCGGAGGGTGTCGCATCGGGTGATCCGGCACCGGACAGCGTTCTTTTGTGGACACGTCGACCGTTTGAAAAGAGCGAACGACAGATGCTAACGGTCGAGATCGCCGAAGACGAGAAATTCGCCCGCGTCGTCGCGAAAGCAAAAGCCCCGGTCTCGCCCACATCCGACTGGACCACGCGCGTCCTCGTCGGCGGACTCAAACCCGCTCGCGTCTATTGGTACCGATTCACCGACGCAGAAGGCAACGGCAGCCGTGTCGGCCGCACCATCACCGCGCCGCTCCAGAACGACCCGCGGCAAGTGAACTTCACATTCGTCAGCTGCCAAAGCGTCAACGAAGGAAAGCTGAACGGTTATCGCCGGATGATATTCGAAGACGAACGTGCTCGCCCTGAGGATCAGCTTGGTTTCGTCCTCCACCTTGGTGACTTTATCTACGAGGTAGTTCAATATCCCGAGGAAGGCAACAAACGCTACGACCGGACCATTTACGAGGTTTGCCGCATTCCTGACGCAGGAAAGACCGGCAATCTGTACTGGCCGAAAACCGTCGAAGGCTACAGAGCGGTTTGGAAGGGCTACCTAGCCGATCCCGATCTGCAGGACGCCCGCGCCCGCTGGCCGTTCGTCTGCATGTGGGACAATCACGAATTCTCATGGCAGGGCCGGCAAAGCATCCTGCAGCAGGGCGGGCCGCCGCAGCCGGGCCAGGCCGTCAAGGTCGCCGCGAATCAGGCTTGGTTCGAATACATCCCGGCCCGCGTCACGCCGCCGAGCCGCTCGCTCTCCGAATTCGGCAAGGTCGCGGTCGAGAACGTTAAGATCGAAAAGTGGGACGAAAACGGGCTCGGCCAAGAGCCGAATAACCTGGCGGCGATCCGAAGCCTGATCGCTTATCGCTCGCTTCGCTACGGCAAGCATCTCGACCTGTTCGTAACCGATCAGCGCAGCTTCGCCGGTGCCGACGCGTCGGACGCCGAGGAAGTTGGAAAGATCTACGATCCCGCGTTCCGGGGTTATTTTTCCGAGGAAGCGATGATCGCTCTCGACGCTGGTAAAACTTACGATGGCGGCAAGCCGCCCGCCGAACTCCAATTCCGCGACATAAAGATCCCCAATCCAAGTAAAGAGAAGCAGCCACGAACGATACTCGGCGTTGAACAGAGAGCGTGGTTCAAGGAAGGCTTACGCAAATCTAAGGCGACGTGGAAGATCTGGGGGAATTCGCTCGGTGCCCTCGACAACCGCGTCGACATGCAGAATCTTCCCGCCGGAATGGTGAAGAATCCGTGGCCCGCCGACACCTACGGTATAGGCAGGACCGACGATTGGGGTGCGGCCTACGCCGAGCGGAAAGAGATCTACGACCTTATCCGCGATGCGAAGATCACCGGATTTGCGATCGTTTCCGGCGACCGTCACGCCTTCTGGGCCGGATACGCCGCGGCATATCTTCCACCGCGAAAATTCGAACCAGTCGGCATAAGCTTTGTCGGCGCGTCGATGATAAGCCCCGGTGCGATGGAGGCCTTAGAACATGGCCTACGCAAAGATCACCCATTGCGTGCCCTCTTCCTCGCCGACCGCCCCGAAGGCAGCAAGCCCGATTGGACCTACAATATGCTTCTCCGCCACGGCGTCCGCTCATGCCTCGAATACGCAAAGAGCTTCGACCTCAAGAAAGCCCGTGAGCTATCAAATCCCCAACTCGCCCCACACCTCGAGTTCGTTGACCTCGGCGGGCACGGCTACGCTAAGGTAAGTCTGACAGCCACCGAAATGCGAACCGAATTCGTCTGCATCCCGCGCCCGATCACCCGAAGCCCCGAAACCAACGGCGGCCCACTCCGCTACCGCGTCGTCCACACCGCCAAGCTCTGGAAGCCGGGAGACCGTCCGCACCTTGACGTCAAGGTTCTCGAAGGGAGCGTCGGACTCTCGATCTAGTCCGTCGCCCATACGCCCCGGCAAAATTGCAGAGTCCCGGAAAACACGGTAAGTTGTTGAGACCATGAAGCGCCGAGAGATGAACTCCATAGCCGTATCCCTTTGCCAACACCTCTGCTCGCGTAACAACGACACATTAGGATATTGGGGTATCGGCATTTTGTGTGTGGTTGCGTTGATGCAGCGCCATAATGAACTCAGATTTAGGATCCGTCCCGGCGAACCGTTGAAAATCGGTGGATATGAGCTTTCGGAGTCTAAAGAAACTACCGCTAAGTTGATCCGGCACGATCTCGATTCCATTGAAGGTCTCTTGAGGTATTCCGAAAACGGACGTTATCCCTCAGGCGCGACAAAGTATGCGTGCTCTATCTCGATCGCCGTCTCTCAGAACGAGCGGGTTCATCGAACGCTTGAAAAGTTTGCTTTCGGCGGGTTAATGCGAAAGAGAGAAGCTAAAGCACACTAACCGAATCGCCGACGCGAATCGTCGACCCGATCGATTCGCCAACCAGGTTCATACCAAAAAGCACTGCGGTCGGGTTCATCCCAAGCGATTCGTAGGTGTCGGGGATAACGTTCTTCGCCATTCGGTATTCCGAAAGCGTCTTCAGCGGGTCTTTGCCGTCAAATTCCCCACGTGCCTGATCGACCGTTGTCATCACGCACCGCGCACACGGCTTTGTCCCGCGAAATATAGCTTCGCCCACACGGATCCGCTCCCAGCGATCCTCAGCAAATGCCTCTGAACCGCTGACGACGATATTAGGCCGAAAGCGGTTCATCGGAACCGACTGGACCGCAGGCATCTTGCCTGCAAGTTTTTCGTTCAGATCCGCGAGCGACTCCTCTCCAATAACAAGCAGCGGGTAACCATCGGCAAAACTAACGATCTCGCCGCCATGATTGAATTTCTCGCTGATATCGCGAAAAGAGTCGTCCGGCATGTAAACCAGCTGGCAATCGGTCTTGAGATAATCAGACAGCCATTCGTTAACCTCCCCCGGATACAAAAGAGCGTCGCAAACCGTTCCCCAGACCGTCACTTCCTGCCCGCCGACAAAATCCGTGTCTGCACCGTGAGAAACAGTCAATGGCTCAGTCTCCGGTGCGGTAAGCACTAGCGAATCGCCGTTGACCTGCACATCGATAAGCGCCATCTTCGGAAACTCGCGTTGCGTAAAGAACATCCCGTCTTTATCCGTCAGCATCCACCGCCGGTCATACTGCAGCCCGCGTTTCTCGACCACGGCGGACTCGACACTGAAACCTTTAAGCGACTTGACAGGGTAAATGTTTATCTCAGAAATATGCATATACGGCTATTACTCTAGCCCTGGTTCCCTCTGGATTCAAGGCAAGCTGTAAAAGGGCATTTCGACGGAACTTGATCGCCGCCCTTCTCGTAAACCACTCCGATCCGTAATAAACTGATTGCCCGTGAATACACAATTACAGCCCGTTTCCATCACCGAACGTCTCGAAGTCCTCGACGTACTTCGCGGCCTTGCTATTTGCGGCATATTGATCGGGAATATGCAGTGGTTCTCGGGTTATGGAATGGCTCCGAAAGAGATCGTGGCTGCTATGCCCGATCTCGATAAAGCCGTCAGCTTCGTCGTGCACTGGCTGATCGAGGGTAAGTTCTATTCGATCTTCTCGTTCCTTTTTGGCTTCGGTTTCGCCCTGCAAATAGCCCGTGCCGAAGAGCGCGGCGACACGAAAGCGACGCTTTTCAAGCGCCGTCTGTTCTGGCTGCTCATCATCGGCGTTCTCCACGCTTACCTGCTCTGGGCGGGCGATATTCTCAGTATTTATGCGCTCGTCGGCTTTGTTTTGCTGCTGTTTAGGAAGAAAAGCGATCGGTCGCTGATCAAATGGGCGATAGGCCTGATGATCATACCAGTAGTCTGGTACACGGTGTTGTTTCTGCTGTTTATCTCGTTCGCACCGCCCGATGTTCAGCAGCAGATCGATGCTGGCCAGGCGGGCTTTTTCCAAAGTGCGGTCCAGCAATTACAGCAGGGCTCGTATTTCCAGATCGTCACCGGGTTTAACCTGAATTACGTAGTCGGCCGCTATATGGGCCTGATCTTCGACATGCGTCTGCCCAAGATCTTGGCGATGTTCCTGCTCGGCCTTTGGGCGTATCGCAATCAGGCCTTTTCGAATAAAACGCTGGTCCGCAAATTCCTTATCTACGCACTTCCCTTCGGCCTGATCGTAAATTTCGTCTTCGCTTATGTTTCGGGCAAAGAATCCCTGATGCCGCCGCAAGCGATCGGCATCCTCGGCAGCATCCTCTACACCGTCGGCGTCCCAACCCTCGCCCTCGGTATCGCCGCCCTCGTCGCGACCATCTGGCAAAGCCCCGCCGGCCGCAGCATCGCCTCGATCCTCGCCCCCGTCGGACGCATGGCCCTGACCAATTACCTGCTCCAAACCATCGTCTGCGTCACGATATTCTACGGCTACGGCTTCGGCTACTACGCCAAACTCGGCCCCGCAACCGTAACGCTGATCGCTTTGATAATTTTCGGCGTGCAGATCGTTTTCAGCACGATCTGGCTGCGATTCTTCCAATACGGGCCGATGGAATGGGTTTGGCGACAACTAACATACAAAAAGCGATTACCCCTAACGGTCAGTTCGCGCTGACAAGTCGATGCTATTCGAGATCTCGCTGATTTCGAGCCCATAATCGCTCAAAGTCCTCATGTTTTTCATAGTCTTTATTCCAACGATATTGCTGGAGTTCATTCATCTCAAGCAACCCCTGCTCTGTGAACTGCTCAATGAGATTATAAAGAGACTTGCTCACAGCGTTATTGGTGTAAAAGACGCCAACGACGTACCCCCACCCGCTCTCGTCTAAGTCCGTCATGCCGAGGGCAATGGCGAGGTATAACATTGCTACATCGGCGTCAACCCAATCGGCAAAGAGCTCCTGGAAAGTTGGTCTCGTCATTTCTTGAAACGTCGGCTTTGTAAAGCTTGGGAATTGATGACCCATAACTTGATAACATCATTATCAACTTTTCTAAATTTTTCGTTACACTATTGACACCGCTCTGGAAATTCCAATATACTAGCACTCTTGATACACGAGTGCTAAAAATCGAAATTACGGCAGTAGGTTCGAGACGTTATTCTAACAAATTACTTAAATCCATAAGGAGTAAACGACTATGGCAACTAACATTACACCGCTTCACGACCGCGTTATCATCAAACGCATCGAAGACAACGTAAACCAGACCGCCGGCGGGCTTTTTATCCCGGACACGGCGAAGGAAAAGCCGCAGGAGGGCGAAGTGATCGCCGCCGGTGCTGGCAAATATAAAGAAGACGGCACCCGCCAGACGCTCGACGTCAAAGCAGGCGACCGCGTTCTGTTCGGCAAATATTCGGGCAGCGAGATCAAGCTCGATGGCGAAGAATTCATCATCATGCGCGAAGACGAGATCCTCGGCGTGATCACGCGCGCAGGAGCAAACGCTAACTAATCGGGCCATTTATTCATTGCGTCATTTATTCATTTCGAAATGACTCAATGATTCAATGACCAAATGATCAAATTTAATTTACGGAGTAAATCATCATGGCAAAACAAGTAGTTCACGGAGAAGATTCACGTGCTGCGATCCTGCGCGGTGTTAACCAGCTTGCGGACGCGGTAAAAGTTACGCTTGGCCCGAAAGGCCGCAACGTCGTTATCGACAAGAAATTCGGTTCGCCGACGATCACCAAAGACGGCGTGACCGTTGCAAAAGAGATCGAGCTGAAAGACACGCTCGAAAACATGGGCGCACAGATGGTGCGCGAAGTCGCTTCGAAGACCTCGGACGTCGCCGGTGACGGAACGACGACCGCAACGGTTCTCGCCCAGGCTATTTTCAAGGAAGGCGTCCGCACGGTCGCAGCGGGTGCTAACCCGATGGCGCTCAAGCGCGGCATCGACAAAGCAGTTATCGCTATCGTCGACGAGATCCACAAGCAGGCAAAGCCGGTCAGCGGCGACGCTATCGCTCAGGTCGGAACCGTTTCGGCCAATGGCGACAAGACGATCGGCACGATCATCGCTGAAGCGATGGACAAGGTCGGCAAAGACGGCGTTATCACCGTCGAAGAGTCGAAGACGATGGACACG
>CAYPGP010000008.1:0-170782 GCA_964410495.1 uncultured Chloracidobacterium sp. | reverse complement strand
ATGGTGCCGCGAGGATTGACGACGACCTTGGTCTTTTCGAGCCCGAGGTTTTCGAGATACGGCATTCGGCCGACCGCGACGAGAAGCATCTCGGCTTCAAACGTGACGGCTTCGCCTTTTGCATTCTTGCCCGAAACCTTTACACCTTTCTTGTTCTTTTCCAGCTTGTCCAGCTTGATGCCGGTCTCGCATTTGATGCCCTGTTTTTTGAAGGCACGGGCGAGTTCTTTTGAGACGTCCGCGTCCTCGATCGGTACGATGCGGTCGAGCAGTTCGACGACCGTTACGTCACATCCGAAGCGATGATAAACACTTGCGAACTCGACGCCGACGGCACCGGAGCCCATGACGATCATGGATTTCGGAACGGTCGTGAGTTCAAGGATGTGATCGGAATTGACGACTTGCTTGCCGTCGGTCTCGAAGCCAGGGATCGGGCGAACGACGGATCCGGTCGCAATGATGATGTTCTTTGCGTCGATCGTCTCCTTCTTGCCGCCGCCGAGATCGACCTCGGCCTTGCCTTTGCCAGCGATCTTGCCAAAGCCGTTGAAGACCGCGACTTTGTTCTTCTTCATCAGATAGGTCACGCCTGCCGAGTTTTTCGCGACGACATCTGATTTATACTTCTGAACCCCGGTCCAGTCGAAATCGAGGCCAGTTACCTTGAGACCGAAGTTCTCGAAATGCGATGCTTTGTCGTAAAGATGAGCCGCGTTTAGTAGAGCCTTTGTCGGAATGCAGCCGCGAAGCCCGCAGGTTCCGCCAAGTCGGGCATCTTTTTCCTTCTCGACGATCGCGACCTTCAAGCCCAATTGTCCCGCACGCACCGCCGCGACATAGCCGCCCGGCCCCGATCCGATGATACAAACGTCAAATTGTTCCGCCACAGTTATTTTCCTCTATTGAAATTTCCGATAAATGATCAAATAAAAAGTATAGCGAGTTAGCCGCTTACAAACAAAAACGCCATCGGAAGTCGGTCGCGAAAGGCCAAGGGTTATCTATTCTTATCGATCGATCTTTTTAGCTCTGCGAGTCTGTCTAATACCAACCCTTCGATCGCGGGATTGTCGCGGGCCGTTTTTTCTAGTTCTTCAACCGAAGCGGCGGCGTTTGAGTTTCGGCCCTGAGCGAGCAAGGATTCGATGAGCAGGAATCGGATCTCGTAGTAGCGGCGATTGTCGGGCTTTATCGCGGGAGAATGCTCGATGGCGGTTTGCAGCAGCGGTTCGGCTTCGGCGGCTTTTCCCTGCTTTAGCAGGGATGTTCCGAGGCGAAATGAAGCGGCGATCGCGTAGGGAGTTGTAGCCGCGTGGTTCTTCTCGAAGAGTCCGAGCGACTGGCGTAATGAGGGTTCGGCAGCGGCAAAATCTCCCCGTTCGAAGAATACCGTTCCGATCTGGAGGTCAGAGATCGCGGTACTAACGGTTGAGTCGCCGAGGACCTCAGCATAAAGTCTCTTTGCCTCGCTCGAGAACTGTTGGGCTTCGTCGAGTTTCCGGTCGTCGATCAACTGCCACGCGAGAAAGGACGATGCCTGAGCGACATAGATGCGAAATCGATTCTCCATCTGGCGTCCGCGGTCAATGACCTCGCGAAACAATCGCTCCGCTTCAGCGCGGTCTCCGGTCAATTGGCGGGCGAGAGCCACGGCGTTGAGTGTCGCCAGAAAATATCCATGCTGTTCGCCAAGCGAATCCCGGATGGCTTCCGACGCTTCCAGGGCAATAGGAAGTGCCGTATCAGCTTTCCCGAGCTGGATCAGACTGATCGAGTGAGCATATAGAGCCATGCCGAGATTCTCGCTGGGCACACTTCCGTATCGGCGATTTAGTTCCACCCCCTCGCGGGCGATCTTCTCGGCTTCTTCCGATTTGCTCTGGAATGCGAGGGCGATTCCCAGCATTCCTATGCTTCCCAGCGTGGTCGGGTGCCCATCGCCGTTCAAACGTCGACTGATCTCTAATGCTTCGCGAAGGTCGGTCTCGGCGCGGTCGTTCACAGTAAGACTGGCGTATGTTCGGCCTGTCGTCATCAGCACATCCGCCAGGATCTCAGGCGAATCCGCGAACTCGGTCCTCGCCCGCGTTGAGGCTTCGTCCAGCGCCTCACGCATCGTCACGTTCGTTCCTCGAGCTTCCGGAGCGACGGAACCGAGGATGGTCTGCAAGAACGACGTTACGCGTGTAGCTTTTGCCTGTTCGTGGCGAGCTTCACGCGCCTGCCAGACGGTGGCTGTGATGCCCGCGGTTAGAATAAGCAGGATTAGCGCCGCTGAAGCAACGCCCAGCCGATTGCGGCGAAGGAATTTCGAGGATCGGTAACCAAATGTCGATTCCGTAGCCGAAACCGGCAACCCTTTAATGTGGCGACGAAGGTCGTCGGCAAATTTTTCGACCGATGCGTATCGCCTCTCGGGTTCGTACCTTATTGCGGTTAGGACGATATTGTCGACATCGCCATGAAGGTTCTGCCGGCGAATGGTTGAATGATCTGCTGGGATTCGTGCGCTCGGTTTTACCGGGGCTGATACCGAATCGGTACCGGTCATGCGATCGACTAGCGATTCCATCTCGAACGGCCTGCAACCAGTTAGAAGTTCGTAAAGCGCAACGCCGAGCGAATATACGTCCGATGCGGTCGTGATCGTTTCCCCGCGAAGATGTTCCGGCGATGCGTATGCGGGAGTCAGAGCGCGAAAATTGCTTTTCGTTTGTTCAACTTCGCTATCGACCGATAGCATTTTTGCAAGGCCGAAATCGAGCAATTTTGGTTCGCCTTCAGCCGTGACGAGGATGTTCGATGGCTTCAGATCGCGATGAACGACCAGGTTGCGGTGCGAATATGCCACTGCATCGCAGATCTTCACAAAAAGGCGTAAACGCTCTTCAAACGATAGCTCCTCCGTCTCTGCGTGGTCGAGCAGGCGTCTGCCGTCGACATATTCCATTACGATGTAAGGAAGGCCGTCTTCAGTAACGCCGCCGTCCAGGAGGCGGGCGATATTCGGATGGTTAAGCGCGGCAAGTATTTGGCGTTCCTGACGAAAGCGACGCAGGTTTTCTACACCCAGATATGCACTGCTGATGACCTTAAGGGCTACCTCTTGACGAAATTCACCGTCATTTCGAAGGGCGAGGAAGACGGTTCCCATGCCGCCGCGGCCTATTTCGCGGACAATCCGGTAATGGCCGACAATGCGGCCGATGGTCGGGTCTTTTTCGTCGTTCAGAGCGTCGGCAACCGCGAACGCGGGCTCCTCGATAAAGTTCTCGACCGCATCATTTGCAGAAATAAGAGCCTCGACCTCAGCCATTATCAGCGGGTCTCCGGCGGAAAGCTCCTCAGTTTGCCGTACTCGTTCTTCTGGGTCCAGATCGACCACGGCCGAGAAGATATCTTTTATGCGTGCCCAATTTGCGGCGTCCATTTATTTTGCAATGCGGTTGTAAAGCCACGCCTTTGCGATCTGCCAGTCGCGTTTGACCGTGGAATCGGAAATGCCGAGGGCATGAGCCGTTTCCTCGATAGTCAACCCTCCAAAAAAACGCAGTTCCACGATCCTGGCCTGTTGAGGATCGAAGGATGCGAGTTCGAGCAGCGCATCATCCAGCGAAACGATATCCAGGTCGTTTCCATGCGGAAAGCTTACGGCAGCATCGAGAGCGATCGTCCGAAGGCCACCGCCGCGTTTCAGTGCTTTCTTCTCACGCGCGTGATCGACAAGTATCTTGCGCATCATCTGGGCCGCCGCGGCAAAGAAATGCGCGCGGTTCTGCCACGAGACGTTCTTCCAATCGACCAGCTGAATATATGCCTCATGTACGAGAGCAGTTGCCTGCAGCGTGTGGTCGCTCCGCTCATTCCGCATGTATCCATGCGCCAACCGGCGCAGTTCATCGTAAACCAGTTCAAGAAGCCGTTCCGGTGCCTTTCCATCACCGGCGGAAATGGCTTCGAGCATCTGTGTTACGTCATGCTTGTCAGACATTTTTTTATAGCTTTTCGGCCCAATTATATGCGAACTATCGAAATTAAACGATCAATTTGACCCAATTTCTCGATAGAAACCGCCTTGTGCAGCAAATGACTCCTTCGGGCTGAGATGAGGAACGAGAAATGAGAGTAAATCGGATTGCTTCGATAAGGTTAATGTTGGCAGTGGCAGCGGTCGCTTGCTCGATGGCATTTGTGAACGGAGTCGGTGCCAAAGGCATTGTGCTGGTGTTCGACGCTGATTTTTGGTCAGCTTGGGCCTCGGACGGCAAGACACAATTGCCGGCAACGACCGATATCCTCGCACCAGTCGCGTGTAATGCTCCATCGTTTGCTACGGCCGTGAATTTCACGGTCGGAGCCCCGCCAAGAGGCATCGCGACCGGCGATTTCAACTCCGACGGGAAGCCCGACATGATCACTGCGAATGATGGATCGCAGCCGGGCGTATCTTTACGATTGGGCGATGGGCTTGGCGGCTTTGGCCCCGAGTCAAATGTCGGAGGCGGCCTGCCGACGGCAGCTGTCGCGGTTGGCGACTTTAACGTCGATGGAAAACTGGACTTTGCAGCAGGCGTTACATCCGGAGGCGGCGGTCCGTACGTGCGCTTTGGTGACGGGGCGGGTGCCTTTTTGAGCGGAACTACTTACTTCTCCGGCCACGGCCCGTTTTCGATCGCTGTCGCGGACGTCAATCTGGACAGCAAGCCTGACATTCTGACCGCAAACCCTGCACAGGATTCTGTCGCGGTCTATCTGAATGATGGAAGCGGCGGATTTACGGCAACCCCTGTTATCAGGACAGTCTCCAACGACCCTGTTTCGATAACGGTTGGCGACTTCAATAATGACGGAAGCCCCGACTTTGCGACCGCCAATTCAGCTTCGAATGACGTGTCGGTACAGCTCGGAAATGGAGCAGGCGGATTTGGAGCGTCTGCGAACTATCCAGTCGGCAATCAGCCCAATGGAATCGTAAAGGCCGACTTTAACGGTGACGGAAACGTTGATCTTGCGGTCGTTAATCGACTTTCGAACAGCATTTCGATTCTATTAGGAGTAGGTAACGGCGGTTTCGCAACTGCGTCAAATACCGTCTTTGGGGTTAATCCCTCATCACTAGGTCCGTCCGACTTTGATTCCGACAATGATATCGATCTTTCCGTTGGATTTAGCCTGATCCCGGGCTCGACTGGTATCTTGATCGGCAACGGAAATGGAGGATTTCAAACCGGGCCGACATCCGGCGTTGGCGGTAACCCAGTTTCCCAAGCCATTGCGGACTTCAATGGTGATGGGAAACCCGACATACTGACGGCTAACTATCAATCGAGCAATGTTTCGCTCCTACTGAATAGTTGTGTCGCCGCCACGCCTACGCCTACGCCTACCGTAACCCCAACCGCAACTCTAACACCGACGCCGACGCCTACTGCAACGCCGAGTCCGTCGCCAAGTCCGACCTGCATTCCGCCCGCGAGTGGTCAGGTTCTATGGCACCGTGCAGAGGGGAGCGCGTCTGATTCGAGCGGGAGCAGCAATAGCGGCAGCCTTATAAGCGGGGCGACATTTGCACCGGGCAAGGTGGGCCAGGCTTACAGTTTTAATGGAAGCAGCTACGTTCAGGTTCCAGATTCGCCGAGCCTCGACGTTACAACACAGTTCACGATGGACGCGTGGATCAACCCCACAACTTTGCATAACGGAGTTCCGCAAGGGGGAATCATCTCGAAGATCGGCGGAGCGGGCGGCAACAACGGCTATCAGCTCTACCTGGGCAATAATAACAACGTGATCGGATGCCAATTCAATGCACCGGGAGAATCGTGGCCACAGAATCAGCTGCTTGCGACGATCCCGGGGGGCGTGCCGATAAACCAGTGGTCGCACGTCGCATGTACCTACGATAATGAGCAGCTACGCATTTATTACAACGGCATTTTCGCAGCGTCGGCATTTATCGGTCCAAAGACCGTTGCGAACACAAGCTCAAGCCTTAGGATAAGTAGCGATGACAACAACAATGTTTTCTTTAACGGTCTGATCGACGAGCCCGGGGTGTACAATCGAGCCCTTTCGCAAGGCGAAGTACAGGCCATTTTCAACGCGGGCAGCGCAGGGCAGTGCGCGACGGACTGTCCAATAACGTCACCCGGCAATAAAGTCAGCTGGTGGCAGGCTGAAGGAAACCCTCAGGATTCTGTTGGGAGCAATAACGGAACTCTTGTCGGCGGAACAACGTACACCGCCGGAAAGGTTGGCACGGCATTTAGCCTGAATGGCACAAACGCTGGTGTTACAGTTCCACATAACACAAATCTGAATGTGAACGCGGGAGGTTTCAGCGCGGAATTTTGGATGCGTTCTTCGGGGCCGCAATCTAGCCAGACACTGGTAGTCGATAAGTCGCATGGCTTTGCTGATTCCGCGGGCTGGGCATTTCAGTCGACGGACGGAGCTTCGAACCGGATCGCTTTCTTTATGGGCGGCGGCGGCGGGGGCTCATCAAATTTTATAGGCGTCGCATCGAACGTAAATCCATATGACGGTGCCTATCATCACATTGCCGGAACCTGGGACGGCAGTAACATTCGGCTATATGTTGACGGCGTTCTGCAAGGTGTAACGCCATTCTCTTCACCGGTCAATAACACGCGGCCGATGAATATCGGATACGCCTGGGGCGGCGGGTCGCCGCAGCGATGGTTTAAGGGCGTGGTCGATGAGTTAGCCGTTTATTCGCGAGCGCTCACGCCGAATGAGATCCGAGGGGCAGCGGGCCAATGCGTTGAAGGTTGCCCGTCCGGGGTATCGACATACTATGACAACTTTGCAACCGGCCTCGATCCTTCATACTGGTCTGTGACGCAGACAACGTCGGGCCTATTCTCCGTTGACACTTCACAGGGCGATGTACGGCTCGCCAAGACCTCGATGAACACCCCCGGCGGTATTCAGAACATTGCCATCCGCTTGAATCCCGAGGCTTTCAGCGGACAAATAGCCGGGGATTTCTCAACGCAGGTCGATTTTCGTAATGCCGTTATAGGTCCGGCCATTGATCAGATAGAACTGCATGTCAAGTTCGCGGACAACTCGTTCCTGTTCGACGTTTATGACAATAGCTGCGGGAATCCGAATGTCCATATTTGGAATGGGTCAATTCAGGGCTGTACCCCGGTGAGTGCGACAGGCGGAACATTCAAGATCGCACGAACCGGATCAATGCTGACCGGTTACTTCAATAACAATCCCATATTCTCGCAAAACAACTCCTCGCCCCTGACCGCGGTCGAGTTCGTTCTTCAGCTCCAGCCGGGCTCGAACGACATGACGTCGGTCACTTTCGATAATTTTTCGCTGATGGGTGAAGGTGTTTGCGGGGGCGGAACACCTCCGACACCTACCCCAACACCTACGCCGACAGTAAGTCCGACGCCGACGGTAACACCAACCCCAACTGTAACCCCGACGCCGACACCGTCGCCCACTCCAACGCCGTCGCCAACAATAACTCCAACACCGACGGTAACGCCTACGCCTATCGTTACACCGACGCCAACTCCAACGCCAACACCCACGCCAACACCCACGGTCACGCCAACGCCGAGTCCTACTCCGACTCCCGTCGCGTCGCCTTCTCCGACACCAAACCCCACCCCGTCGCCGACGGCAACCGCCACGCCGACTCCTATTCCTTCGCCCACTCCGACGCCCCCTGCGTCGCGTGCCATAAGGATCGTGGACGCTTCGGGAATACGCGGCCGCACGGTAACGGTATCGATCGTTCTTGATTCGATGGGCGACGAGGTGTTGACGAGCTTCTCGGTCGTCCGGGCAAACGGGCCGAATCTCGCCGAGCAGGAGATATTCACGAATCCTATGGTCACCTTGGGAAGCGGCGTGCCCGCGGGTACGACCCTAACGACAGATCTCAGTCAAGCCCCGGGCCGGGTCGGGATCATCGTCTCCGCTGCGAATGCATTCGCCGCCGGCTCTCGCGAAGTCGCGAAGATCACCTACAATATCCCCTTCAACTCACAATTAGGGCTATATCCGATCACCTTCTCATCGGCCCCTACACAGCGAAGCGTTTTGAGCTCAACGGGGGCTGAGTTGCAAACTTCCTATCTAGCCGGCGTGGTTCAGGTGGGCTCGGCCGGCAGCGTTTCGGTTTCGGGACGCGTGCTCACACCACAGGGTCAGGGAGTGAGAAACGCCCAGGTTCTGCTAACCGATAATGAAGGTGTTGCTCGGTTAGCTACCACCAGCTCATTCGGTTTCTACATATTCGACGGGGTCGAAGTGGGCTCGGCGGTCGCTATCAGTGTGAAGTTGAAACGATACAGATTTACTCCGAAAGTCGTCAATGTGGTTGCCCCAATGTCGGATGTTGATTTTGTTGGACTGGAATGACCTACTATCCCTGGATCATCCTGTTGAGCGTCGATATTCAACAACGAAACGGTCGGGTTCGCCCTCTTCGCCGTCCATTATCTGAAAGTCCGTTTCGGTGAGGCCGTTTTCGGCGAAACGCGATAGGTCGCGTCGTGAGACGGGCCAGGGAAGGTCCTCGGTCTGGTCATCGTCTTCGCGGCCGCGTGTGACGACGACCAGCGTTCCGTCCGGAGCGACAAAACCAGCAACCGCGTCGATCACCTGAGGCCGCATTTCGATCGGGAGGGGTTGGATCGTGTATATCTCGAGTACAAAATCGAACGCACCGAGCCAGCCCCGAAAAGGCTGAAACAGGTCGGCAGTCTCGAAGCGGATATTCGTATCACCGTAAAGCTTTTTCGCCCATTCGATGGCGGTCGGCGAGATGTCGAACGCTGTGACGTCGAATCCGAGGTCGTGAAGATATTTCGCGTCATCGCCCAGCCCGCAGCCGACTACCATCGCCTTTCGGCTATCACCCTTGAGGCCGGTCGATTCGGCCCATGCTCTGAAGTAGCGGTTAGGCTCGAGGTCGGCCCATGGGATCATCTCGTTGTCGCCCGCGGACTCTTTGTACAAGGCCTCGAACCACCCCATTACATCGCCGCGTTTGTAGTGTTCCGAAGCGATCTCCGCGACGCGTTCGCGCGCCTTTTCTTTATTTGTCATAGATTTTCCCGCGCGGCTTATTCCGATGGATCGCCCGTTTCGCACGGAGCTCCCGCTTCTTCCCAGGCGTGCCAGCCGCCGGCCATAGACCAGACATTTTTGTATCCCATCTTCTGCAAATTATCGGTCGCGAGGGCCGAACGGAAGCCGCCGCCGCAGTACAGAATGAGCTCGGCATCCTTATCCGGGATCGTCTGCACGATATCGCGTTCTATCACTCCGCGGCCCATGTGTTTCGCCCCGGCGGCGTGGGAAGCGGCGAATTCGTTATCTTCGCGGACGTCGATCAGCGTTGCTCCGTCCTCCACGCGTTGACGCACTTCGTCGACCGAAACCTCCCGCACACGAGGCATTACTTCCTCGACCAATTTTAGAAACTCGTTTGAATGTTCCATGAATTTCTTATAAGATTACCGCAATTTCCTAAACAAATAACCGTTCAAAAGCCATAGTTTCTTTCGAGAGCTAGAAGTTTAAATAATTCTAAGTGGAGAAAAAGATGAAAAAATTCAGTTTATTTCTGATCTTAATGTTCGCCTTGGGTCTGACGGGCTGCAGCAAAGACGCGGAGATCAATGCGTTTATCACGGAGTTCGAATCCGTCACCAAAGAGATCACCTCTAAGATCGACGCCAGTCCCAACGAAGCTGGGGTTGATGCCGCTCAAAAAGCATTTGACGCCAAGAAGGCGAGCCTGAAGGAAAAGTGGGCTGCGATCAAGGATGCAGTTGGCTTCCAGGTGAGCGCCGATGTCAAAAAGAAGCTTGAAGACAGCGTAAAGAGCAACACGCAATCCCTTGTGGACGTCACCACCAAACACGGCATGGCGCTCGCGATGGATGAAGGTGCAATGCCCAAATTTGAGAAGCTGATGAAGGACTATCAAGCGACTTTTGAAATGAAGTAGCAGTCTTGTTATTCGAAATTTGACTTGAAAGGCCGTCTCCAAAGAGCGGCCTTTTTACATGGAATGCTTGAGTTGAGGATATTTCACGGCAAAAAAATATTGCAAAAAGGAACACAAGAATGTTTAAGTGTATATAACCACGGTATTTCCGCCGTGGATAAGACCTGGAAAAATGTATATGTTCGACAATGTGGCCCCCGGCACAGGTAAAAATGTGCGCAATGTGGTTGATCTTCGTATGAAGGTACTCGTTCTGTTCGGAACGCGGCCCGAGGCTATCAAGCTCGCCCCGGTCGTACATGAGCTGCGCAAGCGATTCTTCCAGACCATCGTGGTCTCATCAAGCCAGCACAAGCACATCCTGAAACCGTTTCTCGAGACGCTGAAAGTTGACGTAGATTTTGACCTCAGCGTAATGCGGAAGAATCAGACGCCGAATGAGGTCTGTGCTCGTGTCATGGCCAAGCTCGACAAGATCCTGGAATCCGAACAGCCGGACGTCATCCTCGTACAAGGCGACACAACAACGGCCCTCGCAGGTGCTCTTGCCGGATTCAATCGGCGTATTCCCGTCGGCCATGTCGAGGCCGGACTGCGTTCAGGGAATCTAATGAGCCCTTTCCCCGAGGAAATGAACCGCCGCGTTATCTCCCAAATGACGACTTTCCACTTCGCGGCCACCGAGAAGAATCGCCGCAACCTGCTGTCGGAGAATGTGCCGAGCGAAAAGGTTTTCGTTACCGGAAATCCGGTGGTCGATTCGCTCAAATACATGCTGAAGAATCTGAAGCCGAACCCTGAGATCGCGGCCCTGTTAAAGAAGACCGAGGGCAACAAGCGTATTCTTCTCACGACGCATCGCCGCGAGAGTTTCGGCTCGGCGATGACCGGCAATCTTAAAGTGCTGTCGGACTTCGTGCATAAGCACCCGAACGTCTGCCTTTTCTTCCCCGTACATCCCAATCCGAACGTCAAAGGCGTAGCCAAAGAGATACTCGGCGGCCACGAACGCATTCACCTTTTGGAACCACTCGATTATTCGGACTTTCTTGCAATCATGAAAGCGGCCTGGCTGATAGTTTCAGACTCAGGCGGCGTTCAGGAGGAAGCTCCGAGTCTTGGTAAACCGCTGCTTGTAATTCGCGAGAACACGGAACGCCCCGAAGCCATAAGGGCCGGCGTTGCAAAACTCGTCGGCAGCAGTCCCGGAGCGTTGAAACAACTTCTCGAAGAGAACTATGCCGTTGAGACCTGGATCAAATCGGTGAAAGAAGTTGCGAATCCCTTCGGTGACGGCAAAGCCAGTGCCCGGATTGTCAGGATCATCGAAGAAAAACTCGCAACCAAACCGCTAAGTGTAAGAACGATCCAGGGCAATCTATTCTAATTGCCCGTATGAGTGCCAAGTCCGACAAAAAAAGCCTTCTGACGATCCTAGTCGAAGATTACTTCCACGTAGGTGCGTTCGAAACCCTGATCCAACAGCGGAACTGGGAAAACTTCGAACCTCGCTACGAACAGAACACCCTAAAAACTCTCGACCTGCTCGATCGCTATGACACGAAAGCGACGTTTTTCGTGCTCGGCTGGATCGCCGAGACAAATCCGGACCTTGTTCGCGAGATCGTATCCCGCGGACACGAGGTCGCGAGCCGCGGTTTCTATCACCGAAGCGCAAAGAATTTGACGCCCGACGAATTCCGCGAGGATCTGCGACGGTCCAACGCGGCGATCGAAAAGGCGACGGGACAAAAGGTCGTCGGTTATCGAGCTGCTGAAAAGCTCGTGTTCGACCAGAGCGAATGGGTGCTAAAAACGCTTGCCGAGGAAGGCTTTGCCTACGACGCTTCATTTCTGCCCGACACGAGCGACGATAAGAAACGTCGTTTCGCTCACGAGGTTGAGATCAACGGTAAGAACATCTGGGAATTCCCGTACACGACTACCGATCTGGGCTTTGGGCTGCTTCCCATCTCAGGCGGGAATTATTTTCGCCAATTGCCCTACACGCTGATGCGTCGGGCTATTCAAAATTGGCACAAGCGAAACGACGATCCCTTCGTTTTCTATTTCCACGTTTGGGAACTCGACCCGGAACAGCCGCGGATCTCTGCTGCTTCGGGCATGACCCGCATTCGTCATTATCGAAAGCTCGATAAGATGGAATGGATACTTCACGAGAACCTCGCGCTATATAGATGTACCGGGATCGCGGAGCACCTCGGCATCGAGCCGCAGGCTGTCGAAACAACTGTCGAACCTGCTGAGGCGGTAGCAGCGGCGAAGTCGATCGATAGGTCTGCCCTGACGCCAGTTTCGATCGTAGTGCCCTGTTACAACGAGCAGGAATCGCTCCCGTACTTGGCGAAGACTCTCGCCGCTGTCGAGAATGAGCTGAATAGTATCGGCTATGCGTCGCAGCTTGTCTTCGTGGATGATAAGAGCACTGATAATACGCTCGGCGTGATCGACGAATTGTTCGGGGGCCGCGACGACGTTCAGGTCGTCCGTCATGAGGTGAATAAAGGCGTTGCTGGCGGCATTATTACCGGAATTCGAGCGGCTCGGACTGAGATCGTTTGCACGATCGACTGCGACTGCACATTCGATCCGCATGAACTTGTCAACATGATCCCGATGCTGACCGATGGCGTCGATATGGTGCAGGCCTCGCCGTATCACAAGGACGGTGCGGTTCAGAACGTCCCCGGCTGGCGGCTCGCCTTATCCAAAGGCGCATCCGTTCTTTACCGCCGTGTGCTGCGGACTAAGATCGCTTCCTACACCGCGTGCTTCCGCGTACTTCGCCGAAGCGCAATGATCGACATCGAACCGACGGAGACCGGCTTCCACGGCGTTCCCGAAATGCTTGGCCTCCTCGACCTGAAGGGCGGCAAGATCGTCGAATACCCAACGGTTCTCGCCGTTCGCCTATTCGGCGCGTCGAAGATGAAGACCGCGAAGACGATCGTCGGCACGGTAAAACTTCTATCGCGGCTCGCAAAAATGCGTTTCTTCGGGAAATCCAATTCCATTCAACCTTCTTTAACACCAGCCGGACTAACGGTGCCAAAAGACGTTCCTAACGAATAGGAAAGTCTTGCGTTAGTTCAGAACGAGAATGCGAAAGCCCGCGCGTCAGCAAGGGCGAAACATTCGGGTTGATCGTTTCGCCCTTGCTTACGAGAGCGGGCTTTTGGATCGACTTTACGAAAAGAAGGACATAAAAGTCAGCCCCATTTTTATGAAAGAAAGTGTTGCAATAGTTGGATCAGGATTTCTCGGACTTACTCTCGCTAAACGTTTCGCTGACGCGGGCCATAAGGTCACGCTGTTCGAATCCGCTCCCGAGATCGGCGGTCTCGCTTCGGTCTGGGAGATCAACGAAATCATCTGGGACCGGCATTACCACGTCGTCCTCGCTTCGGATAAGCATACCCGCAACATAATCGAAGAGATCGGCCTCGGCGACGACTTCAAATGGGTCGAGACGAAGACCGGCTTCTACACCGACGGCGAGCTGCTGTCGATGTCCGACACGAAGGAATTTCTCACGTTTCCGGCCCTCGACATGATCAGCAAGCTCCGGCTGGGGGCGACGATCTTTTTCGCTTCGAAGATCAAGGATTGGCGAAAGCTCGAAAAACAATCTGTCGAAACCTGGCTCACGAAAATGTCCGGTAAAAAGACCTTCGAGAAGATGTGGAAACCGCTTCTCAAAGCAAAGCTCGGTGAAGCGTACAAGGAAACCGCCGCGTCATTCATCTGGGCAACGATACAGAGAATGTATTCGGCCCGAAATTCGGGAATGAAACGCGAGATGTTCGGCTACGTCAAAGGCGGCTACGGCCGTGTGCTCGAACGCTTTAGCCAGGTCCTGCTGGAACGCGGGGTCGAGATCAGACTGAACTCGCGCATCGACAAGATCGAACGCCTCGACAACGGCAAGGTTCGCGTGGTACCCGCCGCCGCGAGACGTCATAAGGACACAAAGCCTGTAATTCAGAAGACGAAATACGCTAATTTCCAGGTTGCTGCCGCTGTCGCACCGGGATTTTCGGGAGCTTTTCTTTCCGAGCCGCAGCTGTCGAAGAACGTGGTGGATTTCCCCGAAACACCCGTTTCGCAGACTTTTGACAAAGTAATAGTCACGGCACCGTCCAATGTCGCCGCTAAGATGCTGCCGCAGGTCGATGCTAAAGAAAAAGAGCAGCTCGAGAGCATTAAGTATCAGGGCATCGTCTGCGCATCGGTCATGACACGGTGTTCGCTATCGAATTACTACGTCACGAACATCACCGACGACACGCCATTCACGGGCATCATCGAGATGTCGGCGATCGTCGATAAACGAGAATTCGACGGCAACGCTCTAGTGTATTTGCCGCGTTATATTCCGCCCGATGACCCGCTGTTCGATAAGACCGACGACGAGATCGAGCACTACTTCCTGACCGCACTTGAGAAGATGTACCCGAACTTCAGGAAGAAAGACGTGGTCGCATTCAAGGTCTCGAAGGTTCGACAGGTGTTCCCGGTGCCGGTCCTCAATTACCACGAAGGTTTGCCGGACATGAAGTCATCGGTCGACGGCGTTTACATCGTCAACTCGTCGCATATCGTGAACGGAACGTTGAACATTAACGAAACCGTTCAGTTAGCAGAAAAGTTCTTTCAAGCAGAATTTGGTAGGTGAAAATGGCGAAGAAGATCGCGAGTATCTCGCTCGACCTCGACAATCAATGGTCGTACATGAAGACCCACGGTGATGCCGGTTGGGAGGATTTTCCTTCGTATCTGGACATCGCTGTTCCTCGCATCCTGAACTTTCTGAAGGACCGAGATCTGAAAATAACGTTCTTCATCATCGGACAGGATGCGGCGCTTGAAAAGAACCGCGAGGCCATCGCGTCTATCGCTGAGGCCGGACACGAGATCGCCAATCACAGTTACAACCATGAACCCTGGCTTCACCTATATTCGAGGGCGGAGATCGAAGAGGAGTTTGAGAAGACCGAAACGGCATTGTTCGAAGCAACCGGCCAGCGGCCAGTGGGATTTCGCGGGCCGGGATTCAGCCTTTCGAAGACCGTTCTAGAAGTGCTTGCCGAACGCGGTTACGACTACGATTGCTCGACGCTTCCGAGCTATACCGGGCCATTTGCTCGAGCTTTTTATTTCCTTAAATCGCCGAACATGACGGCCGACGAGCGTGAAAAGCTGAAGAAGCTTTTTGGTAAATTCTCAGACGGATTTCAGACGCTTAAGCCCCATTTTGTCGAAGCCTCGGGCCGCCAAATGGTCGAGATACCTGTGACCACGTTTCCGCTCGTCAAGACGCCGATCCATGCAAGCTATTTTCTATACCTCGCGGGATTCTCGCGTGCTGCAGCAAAAGCTTACTGGAGCTCAGCAGTGACGGCGTGTTCCCTGACGGGCGTCGAGCCGTCGCTTCTGCTTCATCCGCTCGATTTTCTGGGCGGTGACGACGTTTCCGCGTTAAAATTCTTCCCTGGCATGGACCAGACCGCCGAATCGAAGATCGAGGTCGTGAGTTACGCCATCGACCGGCTCGAAGCGAAGTTTGAGATCGTTAACATGCGTGAGCACGCTTCGCGTTTCAGGCAGTCTGCAGAACCGCTGAGCAAGCCGATGCGGCTCAAACAAGTCTAAGCCCGATCAGAGTAATGTCGCCGGAAACCTTATCAACGGCTAGAGCCAAAATGGGCTTGGTGCTGCTGCTTGTATTGCATGCATGTGTCGCGGTGTTTCTGGCCGTTAAGCTAAACATCTGGGTCGATGAGGCTTCCACCCTCTACGCTACCGATAACGGGCTTCTCCACGCAATTCAAACGGCCGTAGCCGAGCAGAAACAAGCCCCGCTCTACTTTTGGATAGTCAGCGTTTGGCGATATCTGAGCGATTCGATCCTGTTCGCCCGGCTTTTCTCCGTGCTGTGCAGCCTCGGGGCGATAGCGGCAGTTTGGTCGCTAGCACGCCGGTACTTCTCGCCGCTCGGCGTCCTTCTCGCCACCTCTTTCGTCGCATTGCATCCGTTCCTTTTCTGGGCCAGCTCCGAGATCCGAGTGTATTCGATGGTAGTTCTGCTATCGACCTTGCTGTGCGGGCTCTTCCTGAAAGAATTCTTCGGCGAAAGGTCAAAGGTTTCGACAATTCTCTTTCCCGTGCTTGCGGTCGTTTCGCTTTACACGAATTACTACCTCGGCTTTCTCTTCCCGGGCTTCTTCGCGGTACTGGTCATCGAACGAAAATGGAGCGAACTGAAACGCTTCGTACTGATGATGGTGATCGCTGGCATCGCCTTCCTTCCGCTGGCCCTGACCATTGCGACCGAGATGCGTGCGAGGAATGCGGGTTACCACGACCCTCGCTCGCTGATCGACGGCGTCAAGATCGTTTGGAACCACCTGCTCACCTTCGTCCTTCCGACCGAGATCTATACGGGCGAAACGCCTTCAGCAATGTCGGTTGTTCGGGTTTGGATAGTAAGGCTATTCCTAATGCTGACCGCCGGGCTGGCGATCTTCAGACGTTCGTTGATCCGTCCTGAAACGAGAGTTTTCGCGGCCGTTGTTGCGGGCATCGGTGCAATGCTGGTGGCTGCGAATATGCTCGTTGGACCTTCGCTGGTGATACTACGTCACGCGTCAATGCTCTTTGTTCCGGTGCTGCTGCTGTTCGGCCTGCTTATCCGCGACCTCTCGCCGGAGCGAGGGAGAAATGTGCTTATCGCGTTCGCGGCTCCGCTCGTGCTGATCTTCTTTGGCTATGGCATTCTGAATATGTATCCCGGAATGGTCAAGCGGGGCGATTGGGAACAGGCCGTCCGGTTTATCGAATCGCACGAGATGAACGCCAGGCCGCTCGTCGTCTTTCCGGCCTTCGACGCTCTAGTTCCGAGGTATTATCGCCCGAAGGAAAAGGCCATTCTGCCCGCAAGCGGGTTTTTCAACTTCGTTTTTGAGGCCCCTGACGGTTCGCCTGATCGTTTCAGGAGCGAGCTAGAGCACATCATCGCCTCGTTTCCGGATGACGCCGATCACATCTGGCTCTCGACAAGCGACCGGTGCGATACGGGCGAGAACTGCGGCCCGTTGCAAAAATACGTTGAGGCAAACTACACTATTGTTCTGGAACGCGAATTCTATCTCCAGAAACTTTATTTGCTAAAGAGAAAAGGCCAATGATCACCGCTATTGACCCAAAAGTCATTTCGAAGCCTGTCGCCAGATGCCACGAGTGTGATCGAGAGGTTGACCACTACAACACTTTCCTTTCGCCGACCAATGAGACCCGTAACGTCTGCTGGCAGTGCCTCGCCCGCGAAGAAAAGGGCTTCAATGCCGATCGCGGCTTCTCACGTCAAGGCCGTCGCGGCGTGATACCGAGGTAGGCGATGGCGGTCCGTAAGATAACCGAATATCCCGAAACGGTCCTTGCCGAAGTTGGCAGGGCCGTCACCGAATTTGACGAGGCCCTGGCCGAGCTCTGTGCCGACATGTACGACACGATGTACGAAGCCGAAGGCGTCGGCCTCGCGGCACCGCAGATCGGGCTTAACCTGCGGTTGTTTGTCATGGATTGCGACGGCGTAAAGCTGATAGCCGCCAATCCCGAGATAATCAAGACCGAAGGCGAGCAGTCCGGCCAGGAAGGCTGTCTTTCTGTCGGCAAGGTCCCAGCCGTCGTCGTCCGTGCTAATAAGGTCACGCTGAAAGCCCAGAATGAGAAGGGCGAATGGTTTGAAGAAACCGCCGAAGGCTACGCCGCCCGCTGCTTTCTCCACGAGACCGACCATTGTGACGGAAGATTATTCATCGATCATCTCCCAAAAATGCGGCGCGACATGGTCGTAAAGAGGTTTAAGAAGGAAAAGAATTGGAAATAGCCATGCGCCCATTGCTTGATTCGTGATAACTTTTCCGACGTGATCCGAAATGATCCTCTCATCGATAGTCCGACGCTGCTCCGCGACTTCATCACGGAAAAGGACGATTTGGTGGCGGATGCCTATCTTGAGCGGATTGTTACCTCAGTGATCGAACCCGTCGCAACCCGGACTCTTCAGAAGCAGTTCATGTTGCGGGTCGTTTCAGATGCCGAATCAAGCCGCGGCCAGGACGCTCTTGAGCTGCTTGGCGATGTTAAGGTTGCCATTGTCGATCAGCTGTTACGCCTTCGCTCTTCACCGGATAGAGATTCCAACTCGTTCGACTCTATTGAAGCCTACACTGTAACGGTCGCAAAAAATGCGTGCCGTGAATATCTTCGCCGACGCTTTCCCCGCAGGTTCAGGCTAAGCAATCAGCTTAGATATGTACTATCAAAAGATAGCCGATTGCGTTTGGTCCAGGACGAAGCGGGCAAGTGGATCTGCGGGACGGTTCAAGCGATGAGTGCCGCTCGCATGTCGCTAAACGGAGCGTCAGGTGACGAGCCGCCGGAGATGCTCCGAAGTACCCTGGCCGCGGCAGACAACCGAGCGGGCTTAGGCAGAAGGGTTTTCACGGTGCTTCAAGTCGTAGGTATTCCGGTTGCCTTGGAACAGCTGATAGCCGCATTTTACGAGGTCGATCAGATCGTTGAGCCCAATGAAGTGTCGATCGAGGAGTCTGTGCCCGTTAGGCTTTCGCCTTCTAGCGTTTTGGCAGAAACCGATCGCAGAGCATTGCTGGCGGCCGTATGGAGAGAATTATCCGAGTTACCCATTCGGCACCGCCTAGCTTTGCTTCTGCATCTGTCGGACGACAACGGAGACAATCTCCTGCTGATGTTCCCCATGGAGGGAATAGCGTCGATCAGGATGATAGCCGAGAAGATAGAGATGCCGGCCGATCAGTTGGCAGCGATATGGAACCGACTGCCGCTTCCTGATAACGAGATAGCGGCGCTGATGGGGCTCGAACGTCAACAAGTGATCAACCTGCGCCAATCGGCCCGTAAATCACTGCGTCGACGGCTTGCGGAGAAAGGATTTCTGGGGAAGTTGTAATTTCGGAGGCGGATTCCCGTCATACTAAGAACTACATGCAAGATCATGTAACGAGCGAACAACTTAACAGGTATCAGCGGTCGGTGCTCGCACCGGACGAACTCCTGGCGGTGGACGATCACCTGGCCGAATGTTCGGCATGCCGCGCGAGTTTTCGATTCCAGGCTAAATTTATAGCGCGGCCGTTGATCGACGACGAAGGAGAACCGTTTAGCGAACATCTGGGTTACGACGAAATGGCGAGGTTCGTGGACGATGATCTGGACAGCGTTTCATTTGAGATCGTTTCACTTCATCTAGCTGACTGCTCGACATGTCTCGACGAAGTGGAGGCTCTGCGGAACGTGGTGATTGATGGTACCGAATCAAGTAGCCCCCAAGTCTACGTGAGCTTCGGCGAGCAGTTGCGACAATGGGTTTCGATGCCCCTCATTCAATACGGGCTGTCGGCGGTCGCGGTGCTGAGTGTCTCGGCCTTTGTGATCTATCTCTATCTCTCGCGCGAGACAGTGGACTCAAATCAGATCGCCGCAAACGTCGAAGTGCCTGATTCGAGCAACGCCTCAATACCGCCGATCGGAAATTCCAACGACGTCGCTCCCGTGAACGTCGACACTGCCAGGAAAGTCGACCTAAAGATAGCGGACGGCAACGGGACGTTGGAGATCGGTCCGGACGGCAGGATCATCGGTTCATTCGCGGGGGAATACGACGCACGGATCGAAGCGGCCTTAAGATCTGGAAATATCTCGATCAGCCCCGAGATCGGTCGGGTGCGGACTGCGTCGGGAACGCTTATGGGTTCGGAAGGCGACAGAGCCGGGCTGAAAGTAGTTTCGCCGTTGGGAAAGGTAATGGTCTCGGATCGGCCGACGTTCAGTTGGTCTGCTGTTCCCGACGCAGAATCCTATACGGTGGAGATCTTCGACGCGAATTTTTCTCGCGTAGCGTCCAGCCAGCCGTTAAAAACAAACCGCTGGCAGCCACCCGCAGGGTTGCCTCGCGGCCGAGAGTATTCTTGGCAGGTGAGTGCGATCAAAGGTGGCGAGACGTTGAAAGCTCCGGTCAGGCCGGCACCCGAAGCGAAGTTTTTTGTCCTATCGCAGGAGAAACTCGACGCGATCGACCGGGCGAAACGAAGCTATGGCCGATCCGGCTTAGTGATGGGTCTCGTATACGCGGAAGCCGGGCTCCTGGACGAAGCCGAACGCGAGTTTGCGACACTTCTTAAGCGAAATCCCGGCTCTGAGCAGATAAAACGGCTTCTGAATAAAGTTAGATCGGCCCGATAGCTTTTACGAACCGTCACCGACCAGGACGAAGCCTGCCCAGTATGATGGATGTCGATATTTGGGGATTTTCATAAGCTTCAGCGATGCTCTTCGCAAGGCTTCGGCCTTTGAAATTCGGGGTTTCGCCAAAAGCTGGCGGTGGAATTCGAGCATAAGTTCCGTCGTACTCGACGATTCGACCTTCCACTGGCTCGCTACCGTAGTCGGGGCTCCGGCGATGAATGACGCCCACGTCATACCGATCACACCTTCGCCATTCGATATCTTTCCACGAGCGGTATCGCATGCCGAAAGTATGACCAAATCGGCTTTAAGATCGAGGTCTTTTAGCTCCCATGCTTCTAGCAGGCCGTCGTCGTTAAGGTTCTTGTCGTTCTGGGCCATCACGAGGTGCGAATACATCGGCGACGAGTTGTTCAAGATACCGTGCGTCGCGAACTGAACGATCCGATACTTCGGCGACTCGGTCTTGGCGACCTCCTCACGCGCTTCCGCTCCGACAAACACCTTGCTCCGTTTTGGCCCGTACATCTTGGCCAGCGAATTAACCAGCCGCTCAGCCGCGGGGATCGGCTCCAGCTTCTCGCTCATAAACACCCGCTGAACTCGCTGTTTCGTCTCGGCCCCAACTGTCGGATTCCCAAACGCCAACAACTCCGCATCCGCCGTCGGCTTCCGCCCCGCCGCCCGCCTCCGCATCTCCCGCAAAGCCGTCAAACTAGGCGCATAACTAACCGCCGCCTTTTCGATCAGGTATTTGCCTTTCTCATCCATCAAAGCCTGAAAAGGCAAATCCCACAAAGGGCCATCGGGGATGATAATGATGTGCGTTTTGCCCGAAATCTCGTTGTGAATGGGCATAAAAAGTGATTCAGACAGTTCTGCCGAGGCCTGCTGAAAGTCCAAGTGGCCTGTCGCAAGTTTGGCACGAAATGTTTCAACCTTAGTCGCAATTTGCTTGGTTGTTATATCTAGCGGGAAAACTTTCCAGATCGGCTTCTGGCCCCTTCTGGTACCCACAAACACGAACAGTCGATCATCTGTTTCGGCGAAATGAAGTACCATCGACTTTTCATCCGGAATGAGGTCTCCGGTCTCTGACAACCGAATTGGAGTCAGTTCCGCTCGAGCAACGCGTAGCTCCGGGTAGGTTGCGTATAGCTTCGTACGAAATGCTTCAAACTCGAGTCGCTTAACTCTTAACATCTCATTTACAGCGTCCCTGGTAATCGAATCCCGAGCCGAATTTAGTTCGGAGTTGAGTGATGACATTTGGCGACGTAATTCCTCTTCCGAGGCAAGATCGCTCGCGGTCATTGACTTGTTGATACTGCGTCGTGTTCGCCTTACTACGTCGATGAGATTCCTCGCTTTAGTTGCTTCGGTAAGGGCAAGAGCTTCTTCCACGGCCTTCTCATCGATCAGAAGTCCGATCAACGTTCGGAACGGTCTCAAGCCACCTCCAATTCCTCCAACCGAAGTGTCAAGAGTAGTCTTCGCCCGAATTTGTTCAATCCTTGCAATAGAAGACTTCAGCGACTTTTTCGCTGCCGCAATGTCGCCCAGTTTAATTTGAGCACGTGCGATTGAAAATTGAGCTGCCCAAGCATGATCGTCATAGTCGAATCGGTTCGCTATTTCGGAGGCGGCTGTTGCTAGGTCAAGAGCTCGTTTGAACTCGCCGAGTTGAATCACCGCATTAGACATAATGATCAATGTTCTTGCTTCACATTCGGAATTCTGCCTCTTTTTGCAAAGTTCCATACCTTTGGTAAGCATTTCGAGAGCTTCCCGAGGTCGGCTCGTAGATGAATAGATCGCTCCCATGCTGATCAAGCGGTTTGGATCATCAGGGAACAACTTATCTTTAATAACCTGGGCCCGGTCGTAATATTTCATTGCATTCGGCGTATCTCCCATGCTCTGATATACCGACCCGATGTTGTTCAGCGCGAAGGAAATACCTACGGGTGAATTTCGGGCCTCAAATCCCGCTAGAGCCTTCTGGTAGGTTTCGATTGCCAGGTTGTCATTCCCCATACGCGAATATACGTTGCCGATATTTAATATGGTGTCATTGTCGAATGCGGTCTGGTTGAGCTCTTTGTTCAGTGCAAGGACTTCATGATGTGTCAAAAGCGCACTGGAAAAATCGTTAATGTCGGTATATGCCGAACCGAGATTATTCAACGCTTGTCTCAGGTGCTCACCGAGTGACTCGGCTCGCGAGAATCGGACAGCCTCGCGCAGGTACGAAACTGCGGTTGGAAAGTCCCCCAAGTAGATACTGGTGGTTCCTATCTGAGTCAGTGCCGAGGCCTCTGTTCGTTTTTCTCCGATTTCGCGCGCGATCGCCAATACTCGATGATGACGACTCAGTCGATCAAGGTTATTCGACGTAACAGTCGTACTACCGACTAGTGCAATCATTCCATCCCGTTTTAATCCAGCTGCGCTGAATGTAACAATTGACTTGTCATAGTATTCAAGAGATAGTTCTGGCTTGTTCCGCGCACGAAAAATAGTAGCCAGTTGAGAAAATCCGCTCGCCTTAGCCTGTAGATTCACCGAAATTCTCTCATAAAGAGCGGCAGCCTCCATAAACTTCTCGTGCGAAGCTTTTTCGAAGTCGGGACCACGGGCGGTCTGGATCGAATAGCCTATCAGGATCGTATTCTTCGCAGTTGCGAAAAGTCTGTCATCCGCATTGGCAGGGCGCGATTCGACTAGCTTCAACTCGTATTTTCCGGCAGTAGAATCCTTTGCTGAGGGGCTGATCTCGATTTTGTAGCCACCCGCCTTCTCACTAATAAAATAGATCGGTTCCGACCCTCGTGCTCCCGTAGGCGTGTTCACCTCGAGAATCAGTACGCCATCAGGACTAAATACCCGGACCACGATATCGATACCCTTCTGCTCGGCAGCAATGTACACATACTGCCCGGGATCACCAGTTGCCGAATACGTGTGAACGGTCCCACCAACAATCTCAACTTCAATTGGTTCTCCAACATTTAGTTGGGTTGGGGCGGATTGCGCAATTGCTTCAAAGTACGAGAAGAAAATGAAAAGTGCTGTCAGGCAGATCTTAGTGTTTGGGAACACAGCTAACCTCCTATTTTCTGAACGCGACACACAGATGGGCAACGCAACAAACTCGGTAAACGAGCAACAAGGACAGTTTCACCATTGGCAATGATTGTGTCTAAATTTTCCAAATTATATACACTTCCATAACAATGTAAAGAATTTTCGCTTGGTTCAATATGGCTGATGTTTTGCCGTCATTTGAATGCACGGACCAACCTCGGCGATCGTTGATGTTTCTCAAAAGTACAGCTTCAGTTGAAGAATGTGTGATTTCCAACATCCGATCAAAGGTTGGTGTAAGACTGTTGGAACAAATTGGGCGGGTTCCTTTGGGGAACATGCAAATATGGAGGAAAAATGAGCGAAAACATTGGTCGGATATCCCTGTTCACACTATTAGCTATCGTGATCCTAGCAGGTTCTTCTACTGTACCGGGGCAGCCTGGGAAGCCCGGAGGGGGCGGTGGAGGTGGCTGCCCGATCTATGGAATTCCGACGGACGACAACAGCATCGTTGGCGGTGCGTCGGGAAATCTCGACTCGACCTTTGGTCTCGGCGGCATTGCTACAGATTTTCCGAACGACAGTTTGATCAAGGAGGCTCAGCTTCAGCCGGATGGAAAGATCGTTCTTTTTGGATGGGGTATCGGGAGCTCTACATATGATCTAATGGTTATGCGTCTCAACGCTGACGGCTCGCCAGATCTCTTTTTTGGCACAAGTGGCCCTGGGTACTCGCTTATTGATTTCGTTCAGGCAAATGATTTCCCTGGTGGCGGTGTGGTCCTTCCGAACGGGAAGATCGTTGTCGGCGGGTATGTCAATTATTCGGGTGGTGGAGTTTACGCGGCGGTTGCAGCACAGCTCAACTCTGACGGAACTCTCGATGCGGCATTCGCCAACGGCGGCAAGCTCGAGATTTACAATTCATCGACGCCCCTGCGTCTGGAGGATATCGCGGTTCAACCGGATGGGAAATTGATATTTGCGGGCGGCGACCCGCGTTTTACCGCTGTTAGGGTAAATGCCAATGGCACTGTCGACGCTAGCTTTGGAAGCGCGGGATTTGCGAGTGCGGCTCCGGTCAGCGCAGGTTCGGGCTCCGGCCAAAGCTTATCGGTCGTACTTCAGTCGAGTGGACGCATTATCGTCGGTGGCTGGGCGAAGAAGAGGTCGACGGACAAAGAAGCCTTTACGCTTGCGGCCTTCACGGCAACCGGACAGCTTGACAGTTCGTTCGGATCCGGCGGCAGGGCGACCGCGGCGTTTTCCGAAGGTGCCTCGATGATAAACGACATTGCGGTGGATTCGGCAAATAGGATCGTTGCTGTCGGCAGCGTAAGTCAAACGTGCGGCGGCGGTTCAGATAGTGCCTTTGCTCGATTCACTGCTATAGGAGCACTCGATACTTCGTTTTCTTCCGACGGAAGGCACTTTCAGGAAGTTTACGGCGGAGCCGGGTCTTCGATCGCGGTTGCCATACAAACGGATGGTAAGATCGTTGCGTCCGGCGGTGCCGCAAAAAGCGACACTTCGTTCCCACAGGATCTATCGCTAATTCGTCTGAACTCGAACGGAACGCTTGATTCTACTTTCGGCCCGGGACTCGCTGGATTCTTCCCGAGCGGCATTATGACGCTGCGTGTTGGTTCGATCGGCGCTAGCGGAAGAGCGGTCGCGCTCGACAACTCAAAAATTACCGTCGCGGGATCGTTCGGTTCCAATCGAGTTGTTGCGAGGTATTTGCAGTAGAAATCTCTTCGCTTCGCAATCGCCACACAGACGATTCCCAAAACGAACCGCAGACTGAATACCGTTTGGAGCTCGCTTTATGAAGAAGCTTTTTCCGATAGTGATTTTCGTAATGGTCGTAGCCTTCGCAGTAACCAAAATGATGATTGCTACAACGCGCGCGACATCGATACCTGACGGTTTTGCGCATCCTATTAACGAGGTCACCGAACTATCGGCATTCACCCGGCAGGCGCGTCTGGGGTTGACACCAAATGTTAGCGGATTCGGCGATCAGGTGTCGATCAGTGGGGATACAGCCGCCGTCTTCAGTCGTGCGGGGATCTATGTTCTTGTCCGATCGGGCGAGGCTTGGAGCCAGCAGGCGGTTCTCATTCCAAGCGATGGCGCGAGTGTTATAAATCTCTCAGCAACCGTCTCAGCGATCGATGCCGACACTATTGTAGTCGGAGGGCCGAACGCGAACATTAATTCAAACGCCAATCAAGGGGCCGCTTATGTTTTCGTGCGCAGCGGGACAACTTGGATCGAGCAGCAACGAATTACCGCAAGTGACGGTGCAGCCGGTGACAGATTTGGCGGATCGACAGCAATTAGCGGCGACACTATCATTGTTGGGGCCGGCAGGGATGATGTCGGAGGCAATACTGATCAAGGTTCGGCTTACATCTTTGTTCGGCAGGGGGCGACATGGATAGAGCAAGCGAAGCTCTTAGCCACTGACGGTGCGGCAAACAATATTTTCGGTACAGTTGTAAATATTAGCCATGATTCGGCTGTTATATCGAGAGAGAGGAATTCCTCCGCCGCAGTTGTGGATCCCGCGACTTACGTTTTTGCCCGTACGGGAACAACATGGTCGCAACAGCAAAGGCTGTCGATATGTGAGCCATCAGCTTTTGGGTGCAATTTTGGGAATAGCCCGTCCCTCGATGGCGATAGACTTGCTGTTGGAAATTCGAACCTTGACGTTGGAGCAAATAACGCACAGGGTGGAGTTTACGTATTTACGCGATCGAACGGTTCCTGGTTGCTTGAGCAGACGATCAAAGCTAATGATGGACAAACTGACGACGGTTTCGGATCAATGCTCGTCCTTAAAGAAAATACGATCGTGGTGAGTTCTCCCGCGTTCAATGTGCGGCTAGGTGCGGCATATGTATTCACTCGTTCCAATAGCATGTGGAGTCAAGAGCAAAAAATTCAGGAAGCGAGCCCGAATCTCAGCAACATTTTTGGTTCCGGGCTTTCTATGAGCGGGAATACATTTATCGTTGGCGTGGTGAGAGATATGGGTATGCCCGGACCTAATCAAATTGGGGCAGCATATATCTACACCAATCCGGATCTGCTGCCGACTCCCACACCGACACCGACAATTACACCAACTCCGACGCCAAGCCCGTTGCCTACACCTTCGACGGTTTCGGTTTCGGGACGGGTGACGACGCCGGGCGGGGCGGGGCTGCGGAATGCGGTGGTTTCTTTGGTTGACTCCGTCGGCTTGCGGCGGTTGGCGACTACTAGTTCTTTTGGGCTTTATTCGTTTCAGAATGTGGCGCCGAACGAGACTTATATTATCAGCGTTAGTTCCAAACGTTATCGGTTCACGCCGCGGACGCAGTTGATCACAGGTAACGTTACTGACGCCGATTTTGTCGGGCTCGAATGATAATCTCTTGTTTTTTTCGTGCCGGGAGGTTCGAAGAACTCCGGCTGGCGGCCAGGTGAGAACTTACACAAGTTCATCTCGCTAGCCGCTTTTTTATTTGCCTCGATGCGCACTCAGAGCGGCCTTGCTACGATTCTTCGTACGATCCTCTGGCCTCAAGTGGAATTAAGACAGCCATAGGTTTAAGCTAACCCTGTATCAATAATTAGAAAAAAGTCGGGAATAATCGTTTCCATCCTAGTATCAGGACTTTACATCTGATTGCGCGGCGATTGTTCGGATCGTCGGCTTTTGGGGACATTTTGACGGAGGACAGTTACATGAAATATTCGGCAATTCTTTTGCTTCTTCTCGTTTCATCGTTTGGCACACTTTCGG
This sequence comes from uncultured Chloracidobacterium sp., assembly GCA_964410495.1. Classification (GTDB taxonomy): domain Bacteria; phylum Acidobacteriota; class Blastocatellia; order Pyrinomonadales; family Pyrinomonadaceae; genus OLB17. Next base: position 143,573 of record CAYPGP010000008.1, on the reverse strand, counting down.
TTTCGGCACAGTGTGATCCGGCTACTCAGGGGGCGATACGGTGCAGCTATTACAATGAGGGCTATCAGGACGGCGTTAGTGATGCCACTAGCAATCGCAGCCGCGATTACAAACGCTATCGCAACAAATACGAGAATAGGTACGAGTCGAATTTCAGGGACGGTTATAACGCCGGTTATGATTCGGCGCGGCCGGGCTGGGGGAATAGCGGCGGAAATTGGGGTGGTCGCTGGACGCAGGTCCAACGCGATGCATACGATACCGGTTACGACATCGGCCGAGAAGACCGTCGCCGCAACAACGGCCAGACGCGTGCGGCAGAGGGCCTTCGTTACGACCAGAGCTATAGCAGGTACTGGCTGAAAGGGTGGGACGATGGCTATTACAACCGCCGTCGGACCTATGACGTAAATATCGAACCGGTCCAGCCGGGGAACCCTTATCCGCCGACATATCCACCGACGTATCCGCCAACCTATCCGCCTACTATCCCCCCAACGTACCCGCCAACGTATCCCGGTGTGGGAATGAACGGAACGGCGAGCTGGAGCGGACGTGTAGATGACCGGGCGAATATCGTGATCCGCGGCAATCGCATCTATGCCGAGAATGTCAGCGGTAATGGCGTTCAGACAAGCTATCAGAACATGAGCGGAATGCTGCCTCGGCGTCCGACGAACCTCAGTGTTCGACGCGAAAGCGGTCGCGGGGACGTAAATGTGATTCAGCAGCCGTCGCGCGAGAACAACTTCACGGCGATCATTCAGATCTCGGACAGAAAGAGCGGAGCTGACAACTACCGCGTAGAGATATCGTGGGAGGGAAGTGGCATCCCGGTCGAGGAACCGTACTCATCGGGCAGTGTGCGATGGCGTGGACGTATCGATCAGACGGTCCAGATCAGCATTGCTGGATCGGATGTCGAGTCCCGAGATATTACATCAACAGGACTCTCAAATGTTGATTACCAGATCAATGGCTATCTTGCCTCGCGTCCTGGCAGCGTTAATGTTCGAAAGCGAAGCGGCCGCGGGACCGTGACGGTTCTACAACAACCGTCCGAATACAACGGCTTCACCGCTGTGATCCAGATCTTCGACCCGAATGGAGGGGCGGACAACTACGAGCTTGAGATAAGCTGGTAACAATTGCAGAAGTTTGATTTCACCCGTTTTGGCACTTCAATATTTGAACTGCTGGAGCGGGTGAAATTGCGCACCGTGTATTTACCACTTGCCTAATTGGCGATTTCGCCTCAAAATTCCTTTCAAATGTCAGATCATGGCGAAATCGACGATGTTCTTTTTGACACCAGGACGGTGCTCGCCTGCCTAGCTATTGCGGTCGCTGCAGTAGTTGTATTGAACCTACAAGGCCGTGTGTGGTGGTGCCAGGCGGGCGACTATACGCCGTGGTCGTGGGACATTTGGACATCGCATAATTCGCAGCATATCCTCGACCCATACACATTTACACACATTCTGCACGGCGTGCTGGAGTACTGGCTGATCGGGCTGGTCTTCTGGAAGGTGCCGCTAAAATGGCGATTTGTGATCGGAATTTTTATCGAAAGTTCGTGGGAAGTCGCCGAAAACACCAGCTACATCATCAACCGATATCGCGAAGAGACCGTTTCGCTCGACTACTTTGGCGATTCGATCATAAATTCCCTAGCCGATATCGCTTCGTGCGCTCTCGGCTTTCTGATCGCTCACAAGATCAGATTCTGGAAGTCACTTGCCTTTTTCTTATTGACCGAGGCAATTCTCATTATGACGATCCGCGACAGCCTGATCATCAATCTGATAATGCTTATCTATCCGATCGAGGGTATCAAGCTTTGGCAGATCGGCAAATAGGCAAGAATATCTCCTACCGCTCGCCTCTCGCCGCTTCAACAGATGTCTCCAGGTCCACCGCCAGCTTACGCGAGCCGGGTTGGTCGAAGGTTTCGGTCCAGCGAAGAGCTTCGTCGAGAATTCGCAGCTGGTATTCGCGGAAATTCGGCTTGCCGGCGACCGAGCCGAGTTCACCGTTGTAGTACGCAGTACGCGGTGGCCGGATCATGTCGGTGAGATTTGGATCGACGGAGATCGTCATGGTCGGAATGCCGCTTTGCTCGATCGAGCGGGCAACAATGCCGAGAGTTTGATGACAAAGTCGCGAAGCGGGGATCAAAAGTGCGGCCTGAACTTCGTACCGGTGCAGCCGCTCGGTCAAAGCGGGTGCAAGTTCTTCGGCAACGCGTGAGGCGTTGGGGATATGGCTGCTGACGCTCCACCAGACGTTGTTCAATGCGCCGATAACTCCGTTTTCTGAGTATTCGGTAAGCCGGTCGATCGGGATTTGTGAGTTTCGATCTTCCTGAACGGCTTTCGGCTCGTAACCTTTAGCGGCGTAACGGAGATCTTCGGCCTCGACCTCGACAGGAACTTCGATGAATTTCAGATCGCCGTCGCGGCTGGATGTGTCGAATGGATCCATACCGTCAATGTAAGCGCCTGCGGACGAGATCAGGGCGAGGTTCAGCATTGGAAGCGCGCGGCGAACCGGCGTGAACGGGGCGTGGACGTTTTCGACCCACGGATAATTCGTGAGCGAATCGTTTGCGTTCCAACGCGAGAAGCGGCCTGAAAATACGCCGATATTTTCGATCAGTTCCATAACTTAGACTTTAAACTCTTTTGAGAAATCGTAAATGTCTGCCGTCTCTTTTGCCGGCCTGGCCGCGCCGAATTTGCGATTTGCGATGATAAAAAACGCCAAAATTGCCGCCGCCATTCCAATAAAAAGTACCCAAACCGAGTATTCGTGCAGCATGTTGAACTGCATTCGGAGCGGATCGTCCGCTGCAACCTCGTCGATGGGCTTACCCATCTGTGAGCGGATCGATGCCAGCCAGAAACCGATAACAAATTGGCCCACCGCACATGCCGTCACAATGACGAGCAATAGAAGGCGTTCAACCCAGAGCCAGAACTTGCTGATCAACGCTGAACCGATAAATGACGTCAACAAAAGCAAAACCGAAATAGCGAGTCCACCGTAGTTGAGGATCGCGAGGTTTCGATTGACGACCGCACCGGCCAGTTCACGCTGCGGCAGTACGGCAAATGCCGACTGGGCGACTCCGATAAAGAAAACAGCGGCTCCCAGCCAAACGGCCAGCAGTAACAGCCGGATATCGGAGAAAAACTTCATAAACAACTCAAATATTCAGCCCTATTATGGCGTTTTTACGCAGAAAGGGCAAAATAGTGCACAAGCCCGCGCATAAGCACGAGCGAACATGGCAGGGATGTATGCGGTGCCATCTCTTATGAACCAGTCCGAACCGGTGCGATCGGCGAAGTATGAACGTAAAAGAGGCCATAGACCAGTCGACCGAAGCTCTTGAGCAAGCGGGGCTTGACCAGCCTCGACGCGAAGCTGTCTCGCTTCTTGAATTTGCCACGGGGCGCGATAAGGCATTCTTCGTCGCTCATCCGGAACACGAGATCGTTGTCGATCAGCTAGAGCGATTTACCTCATACATCGTTCGGCGTGCCAGGCGGGAACCGTTTCATTACATTACCGGCTCGCGCGAATTCTTCGGGCACGAGTTTTTTGTCGAACCCGGAGTTCTGATCCCGCGGCCCGAGACCGAGTTCCTGGTAGAGGCTGCGATCGATGTGCTGTGCGAACGTGCCTATCCACGTTTTTTTGAGATCGGGGTTGGATCAGGATGTATTTCAATTTCGCTCTTGAAGGCCGCCTCTGATGCAACTGCCACGGCGGTCGATGTTTCGCTGCAAGCGCTCCGCGTCGCGGCGGCAAATGCGGCGCGGCACCTGGTTTCTTCGAGGCTCGAGTTTCGAAAGGCCGACCTTTTTGCCGGACTCTCAGAGAAATTTGACCTGATAGTTTCAAATCCTCCATACGTCCCCGCTCGCGATCTTTCCACGCTGCAGCCCGAAGTTGCCGAGTTCGAGCCTCATTCAGCCCTGTTTGCGGGTGATGACGGACTAGATATCGTCCGGAGGATCGTAATCGAAGCTCAACATTTTCTGCGTCCCGGCGGTGTTCTAATGATGGAGATCGGTTTTGGACAATCCGAGGCGGTCCGCTCGCTTATGGACATCGCCGGGTGGTCGGGCGTTGAATTTATAGATGATCTGCAAGGAATTCCGCGTGTTGTTAAAGCTAACAATTAGCTTGCAATTAAAAGCGGAACGGGAGTAATATTGGCTTACTCGACAAGCAACAGTTTTTTGATAACGTACCTGTGTTAACAGAATCCGTTGGGCGGAGCTTGGTTTTTGATGCCCGCTCATCGAACGGCCCTAAACTGTAAGCCGCTTAAAGACTTACATGAATCGGAGGTGTTGATATGCTCTATGCCTTATTGGCTCTGGTTGCCGCGGTAGCGGCGGCTTTTTCGTTTTATCAATACACGAGCAGCAACGATAACAAGCTGTTTTTAGTTGTAGCTCTGGTCTGCGCACTCGCAACTGTCGGACTCGGCGGTATGTTCCTCGCCGGACGGATGGCGAAGAAAGAAGATATTCATATAACGGAATAGTTTTCTCACGCGTTTCGGCGCTCCCGAGGGCATCATCGGGTACTTCTGCGCCTAAAATTCTCTTGTATACTTTGAAGGCCGTTTACGGCCTTTTTCTCGTGCCGAAAACACTCTCCGCCCTACGCTCGAGTTCCTTGAATATGAAAGCATAATGTGGCATAGTAAATACTAGACAAAAATGTAAAGATTTATTTTGTCCAAGTATAAAGATGCCGAAGATCGCTGATATACAGGAAACGCCGAACCCAAATGCCGTCAAGTTTATCTTGAAGGAACCAGTGTCTTATGGGACATCGCATTCGTTCAAAAAAGCTGAGGATGCGGCGGAGAACCCACTTGCCAGGTCGATCTTCGAGGTCGGCGAGGTCGTTTCGGTCTTTTACATGGACAAGATGATCACGGTCGAAAAGACCGACGAGGCCGAGTGGGACGAGATCCTGCCCGAACTCGCCGTGCCGATCCGTGCGGCCGAAGCGGTAGCGGCATCGAACGGCAATGGAAAACGAGCAGCCGATGCGGTAGGCGGAGCGATAGCCGCGGCCGCGAGCGACGATCCGAAACTCGCTCAGATCGAAGAATTGCTCGACGATCGTATTCGTCCATATCTTGCCGGAGACGGCGGCTGGCTAGAGGTGCTCGAACTTTCCGACAATACGCTTAAGATCCGTTACGAAGGAGCCTGCGGCAGCTGTCCCAGTTCGCTTACGGGCACCCTGATGGCGATCGAAAACATGATTCGCGAAGAGGTCGATCCCGACATTACGGTGGTCGCAACATAGCCCAGCCTTAAACGATCAATACTCACCATTTCCCAGTGTTCAACAAACTTTATTTTGTTGGTTTACAAAGATTTTCTTGACTTTAGGGCGTCCTATTGTGGATAATCCTTACGTCGGTGGTTTATGCACAAACCCCGCGTTCTGCCTTGGGGGCGACCACCTTCCCGAAATCCACCGATACACAACCGTTCATAATCGCACTTTTTGTTTGATGGAGGAGAAACGTAGTGAATAGTGAAGAACTCGAACAGAGTCTCAAAACTGAATTTGAGAGCTATCTCAAAACAGTTCTTGGAGGAATGAAGCAGGAAACAGCTGATTTCCAAGCCAGGATCGAGGCCGAGTTTGAAAAACAGAAGTCTCAGATAGATGAGGCGTTTAGGAACTTTTCGGCTCGTTTCGATTCCGAACATACCTTTGACGCAGCGTTTGAGAGCTCGATGGCCGAGCATCTCCGACTTGCCCGCGACGAAGGAGCTCGCGTAGCGGCGAATGCTATGGTCGAGGCTGAAAATCTTGGTCAATCGCCTTTAGCTGCGGTTCCGGTTGCGGCCCCGGTCGAGGTGAAGTATGACGCCATTCGCGATGCGGTTGCTGATATCAGTTCGAAAGACTCGCAGAGCAGCATCTTGAAGGCACTCGTTCATCACGCCTCGAATTTTGCGCCGCGTGGTGCATTTTTCATCATTAAATCGGAACATCTGACCGGTTGGAAGGTGTTCGGCGCAAGTGAAGCGGCCGAAGCCGCGGTACGCGATATTCATTTTCCGGTCGAATATGATTCTATCCTCGGATCGGCTGTTTCCTCGCGGTCGACGGCGACTGAAGCACGAAGTGGTGATGCCGCGTTTGTGAATCCTCTTGAGTTTTCTAATGGTGAAGGCGGAATGGCTATCCCGTTAGTCGCTCGTGGCCGCGGCGTTGCGGTGCTATATGCCGATCTGGGTAATGAGGGCGGCGGAAGCATAAACAGAGAAGCTCTCGAAACAATAGTTCGCGTCGCCGGTTTGACGGTTGAACTTTTGGCATCAATGCAGACCGCAAGGGCTGAGAACCGCACCGTAGCGGCGGCCGATTTTGAAAATGTCCCTTCACAGGTTGAAGAGGCCCCTGCGGCTGCGTTTCAAGGGCATGACGAAGAAGTCCAACATCTTGCCGAAGAGCCCATCGACTCGCATAGTTCGTTTTCCGAACCTTCGAGTGTCGCTGCTTTTGACCCCGAGCCTGTCGCGGAGCCCTCTGGTTTTTCTGACGAACAGGCAGCCGAGCCGCAGTCCGAAGAATCGTTTGCGTTCAGTGATAGCGTGACTTACGAAGGCGGATTTCCGCAGGAAGTCTCGTCAAATCCGTTCGATGCTGAGCCGGCCGGGTATGGCCAGTTTGAAGTCAGCGAGCCCGAACCGACACCGCCTGCCCCGGTAGAAATGGTGGAAAATCCATTTGCCGAGGAGCCCTATCCGGGCGACGAGATAATGAGGGCCCGCGAAGTTGAACAGGAGGCGGTTTCGTTTGAAGAACCCGTCGCCGAACCGCAGGTTGATACATTCGATTCGCCTTTTGCCGAAAGTCCTCAGCCACAAGAGAGTCAGCATGGTGAAGTGGTCTTTGACCGTTCGCCCGCATTCGACGAAGCACCTTCTGCATCTCCGTTTGAACAGCCGCGTGAGCAGTTCGAGCCGGCCGGTGTCGTAAGCGGTGGGGGATTCGCACATCAGGCTGAGGCTCCAGTAATGGAAGCTCCGGTGGTGAAGGCACCAACATCGCGGTTGAGCGACAGGAATGTGGACTTGCCGATCGAGGTTCCTGAAGAGGAGCGCCGTATCCACAACGATGCGCGTCGCTTCGCACGCCTGCTCGTTTCGGAGATCAAGCTCTACAACGAGAAGAAAGTGACGGAAGGGCGTGAGGCTAGCGATCTGTATGAAAGATTACGCGAAGCGATCGATCGCTCACGCGAGATGTATGACAAGCGCGTACAGCCGCCCGTGGCCGCTAAGTTCGACTATTTCCATTACGAGATCGTCAACTCGCTTGCTGAGGGAAGTGCCGAAAAGCTTGGTTCAGGATATCCGGGAGCCAGCGTTTAGCGCATAACACAACTTGTAGAACGAAACGTCCACGCCGGTATTCCGAGCGTGGACGTTTTCGATTATCGGGACATATCAGTTGATCCGTTCAGACGGAAAGACAGGACGACTCGCGTCCGGACGATCAGGAGATGTGTGGCGATGGATGATCTTCCAGTCCTTGCCCACAAGCTTTAGTACCAGCGTCATGCGACCGGCCGAATTCTCGACCTTTCCATCGTTTTCCTGAGTTTGTTTCCACTTGCAGCTGATGTAGGCGGCAGTTTTCCCCAGCATTTCGACTCGCAGTCCGGTAATATCCAGTGTGACGTTCGAAACCTTGGCGTATGAAGATTCGACATTTGCCTTTACGTTCTCCCAGCCGATCGTCGCGCTTCCGTTGTTGTTGAAGATAAGCAGCCTATCGCTCTTCCCATATGTGGACATAACCTTCGCGGCGTCCACCTGCTTTATCCCGTCAACAAGCCGGTCGAATGTGTCGCGTACACCCTTGGCTGGATCCGAACTTCCGGCCCCGGCCTTTTGGGCAACAGCGGGAAGTACAAATGCGAGGGAAAATAATAGTAATATTGCGATTCTGTTCATAATGATTTCTGTTAATGCAAGCTACAAAGCTGCGTGCAAAAGCAGAGTTTATATTTTTCCCGATCTACGGCGCAATCATGAGTGGTATACCATTTGGTTGAGCCGAGGCAGTTAATGTACACCATTTGAGCCTCGAAACCCTTTCATTTGCATCGTTTTTCATAGTATTTATGCGGTTTAGAGACTGGAATAACGATTGCCATTTGATTCAGCAAAATCCGAGATATTTGCCCGGATACTCTTCCGAAACAAAGAAAAAATACTTGGGGAGTACGATATGAGGTTAACCATCAAATTGCCGTTTATCCTGCTGGCGGTAGTCTCGCTTTCCGCCTTTTCATTTGGCCTGCCAGCTAACGGAGTCAATATTCCACTCAGCCAGAACGTCATTTTCGACGACGACGAAACTCCGGAGGTAACAGACCGTGTCGCCCGGATCAGCTTTCTCGATGGAGAGGCGAAGGTCCGCAGGAACGGTTCGGAGGACTGGGAACTTGCCGCGCTGAATTTACCGCTGGTCGAGGGTGATGAGATCGCGACGGACGCTTCATCGCGAGTCGAGATCCAGTTCGACAAAGACACGCATCTTCGGCTCGACGGAGGGTCGTTCCTTCGACTTTCTACATTGAAAGATGAAGGGATCGCGGTGAGTCTATCGGTTGGAAAGTTGAGCCTTCTGACCACTGCCTTTGATAAGGCCCGTTCATACTTCGAGGTGGACGCGCCTAAAGTAACTCTTGCTGTTCAACGCTCCGGCCGTTATTTCATTGATGCCGGAGAGAAGGGCGATGCAGAGGTCCGGGTTTCGATCGACCGTGACGGCGAAGCTAGGGTTTATTCCGATAGTGCCGGATTTACGCTCAAGAATGACCGAACCGCGCGCATCTACATTGACGGTCCCAATGCCGGCGAATGGCAGACGTCATCGGGAGTATCGATGAGCGATGATTTCGCGTCCTGGCTGAATGACCGCGAGGACATCGTTGAGAGGCGCCTAAACGACGCCCATTACGGTAAATACTACGATCCGGACATCTACGGCGCTGACGATCTGGGCGACAACGGCGATTGGATCAATACAAACGATTACGGCTATGTTTGGCGGCCGAGCCGGCTTGCGACGGCCCAGTACGCCAATTGGTCGCCGTATCGATATGGCCATTGGCGTTGGATGCCGCCCTTCGGCTGGGTGTGGGTAAACGATGAGCCGTGGGGCTGGGCGACGTATCATCATGGGCGCTGGTTCATGCATAATGGCGGGTGGGTTTGGTCGCCCTACGGATACTATCGAGCACGTCGAAGCTGGTGGTCGCCGGCGCTCGTTGTGATCAATATCTACAACAACAACGTATGCTGGTACCCGCTCTCATATCACCGAAGGCGGTACAACTACAACGCTCAATTCCAGAAAAGGCGCAATCACGATCGAGTAACGATCCGGCCCCGCGACCCACGCCTCCCTCCCGAGACGGTAGGCAAGACACCGCCGATAAGATCGATCCGCGATAAGAACCCGATCGACGACGTTCCGGTAACAGGTATCGTAACCACCGGCACCAATGATTTTGGCAAGCAGAAGATGCCGGTCAGAACGGCCCCGGAAGCGATCGCGAAGAGCGTTCTAATGAAACGTACGGACGGCGAGCCGGATACAGTACTGCCCGAATACAACGAAAAACGGCGTGTTCTCGACGTTATTACCGCAAGGCCGAAGATCGATCCGGTAGTTCAGACGCGAGTGGGAGCAGGTACGCGCAAATCTGATAGGCCGCTCGATTCTGAGCTGCAGAAAACGCGCATTTTCGGTGGCCGCGAGCCTCAAAAGATGCCGGAAACGGGGCAGAGTGACCCCGTCGTCAGAAGTAGCGAGCCGAGGAAAACAGGCGTGATCGAGCGTCCGCCAGTCGTGATCCGTCAGCCGACTGATCCAATTCGTGTTCCGCCACCCGACGGTTCGGAGAAGGTCCGCCCGACGCCGACCCGCCAGCCTTCGCCGGTCTTCACGCCGCCGCAACGCGATCAAAAGCCGCGGGATACGCCGCCGGTTCGCGATACGCCGCGTTACGATACGCCGCCGACTCGGACGGTCGAAAAGGTCCGCAACGATCCCCCACCGGTAAAACCGGCGCCGCGTAACGATCCGCCACCGAAGTCGTCGCCGAAGCAGGAACCGCGACCGGCACCTTCACGAAAGGAAAAACCTGATTCGTTGTAGTGACGCGGTAAAGGTTCGAAGAACGAATTAGCGGCACAACTCGTATCTTTTTGATACAAGTTGTGCCGCCTTTAGCACCCGTCGCTACCGCTGAGCACGGAGATTTTAGATCTAGCCGATCTTTTTTCTCAATTCTGCAAAAATACTGTCTTATCAACATCGGCCGGGTTTCCGACGACGACGAAGCGGATGTTTTTCATGTACTTGTTGGCGGCCGCTTTTACTTCCTCCGGCTTTACCTTTCGCATCCGGTCGAGGAAATCGAGAGAGTTTCGCCAGCCGCCGCCGATAAGTTCGTACTGGGCGAGTTCGGCAGCCTGGGCGGCGTTAGTTTCCTGCTTGATGTAGTAGGTCGTAAGGAAATACGAGCTCATGCGGGCTATCTCGTCGGCATCGACGGATCCGGCCTTTATCTTTTTGATCTCATCCAGCATAACGGCGACAGTGTCGTTAGGCTTGTCCGAATCTGCCGATACCGATGCGGTGTTCGCCGCGCTGTTGTTCAGCTCAGCGTCAGGAGCGTATGAAAGATTTCGCCGGCCGCGTACTTCCTGAAATATGTTCGATTGCAGAACGGTCATCGCGGTGCGCATAGCGTAATAATCCGGGTCGCGAAGCGACGGAGCGGCGAAAGTTCCTTTAAGGTAGTTGGTTTCGGCAGCTTTGGTCGTAATTTCGACCGTCGGTTTCGCGAAAGTAAGCGCCGGAGCAGGTTTATCGACGTAATTGCCCTTTGGCAGTTTTCCGAAAGAAGCGTCGACCATGGTCTTAAAAGCCGCCGGATCGATGTCGCCGACGATGACGAGGAGCATCCGAGAGGTTTCGAGCAGCGTTTTGTGATACGCAGCGAGGTCCGCAGGCTTGAATTTAGAAATGGTCGCGATCGTCCCCTGTGGCTCGACGGCGTAGGGATGTCCCGCGAAGATCACCGAGTTACTGGTTAATTCCAAAAGGGTTTCCGGAGCGTCGCCTTGTCCGCGCAAGCCTGTAAGGAACGTCCCCCGTACGCGTTCGACATCCTCCGGCAAGAATGTTGGATTTACGACGATGTCCGTGAATATTTTCCACGACTGCTCGAAATGCTGCTTCGTACAGCCCATCGCTAGTGCACTGAAATCTTCGTTCGCTCCGGCGGAGATAACGGTGCCGACGCTCGATGTCTCTTTTCGCAGACGAGCACGCGGATAGGTTTTTGTGCCTTCGACAGCAACATTAAGCGTGAGTCCCTCGATGCCCGCATTATCTGCGGTCAGATTCTTAACTCCTCCGCGAAAATAAAGCCCGGCGGCAACGGTCGGCGTTCCCGTGCGACGTTTAACGAGCACCTTCATGCCGTTGACGTCGAATTCGGAGATCTGGCCGGCGGCGGTAGTAGTGGTCGACTGAGCATACGCTCCGGCCGATCCGGACGCCAGGATGAGGATGAAAAGGGAAAACTTTGTAAACAAATTTCTCATTTCGCGGCACCTCCGAGCAGGTCTTGTTCGGTAAGTTTCGCGGCGGCCTGCTGTTCTTTTGAGATCAGCGCGACGGTGATGTGAGGTTTGTTTTGGATGTAAGTTTTCACGTATTTAGTAATATCCGCCCGCGTGGTTGCACGAAGGTTCTTGTGATAGCCGCGGAAATAGTCGATACCCGTCGTCGACCACCAGAAACTGAGTGTGCGGCCGTACTCGCTCAGCTTTTCGCGGCTGTACAGATCGTCGGCCTCAAGCAAGGTCTTGGCGCTTTCGAGTTCCTCATCGGTAAAGTAGTTTGGCTTGTCGAACTGATCTATCTCGGCATAAAGCGTTTTCAAGGCAGCTTTCGCCTTCTCGGGAGAGGTCACGATTATCGCCTGAATGGGCCCGACGTTCCGCTGTGTGTAGTACCCTATGTTCGCGGTCGCCGTTAGCTGCGAGTCGACAAGTGCCCGCTGGAAACGCGAATCAGGCTGGCGAATGATGAACGAAAAAACATCGGCCGCGTAGGTTGCCGCGTCATCTTTGCCGATCGAAGGGCCTTGCCAGCTGATCTGGGCAAATACGTTTTCGACGGGCTGATTTACGATCACGCCCTGGCTTTTCGTTAGGGGCGGATGTTCGACGAGCGGGAATTTTACGAACGGATCTTCGCTCTTTTTCCAATCCCCAAAAAGATCCTCAGCCAGTTTGAAAATGTTATTCGGATCGACATCGCCGGTCACGACCAAGGCGGAATTATTCGGAACGTAGTAGCGCGACTGGATAAGGCGCATTTGGTCGGTAGTTGCTGCGGCAACCGTCGCTTTCGTTCCGCCGGGGCTTTTCCGGGTAGGATATTTATAGAATAGTCGATCCAGCGATTCCTGGTTTAGATAGTAGCCGGGCTGGGATAGATTTCGGTCGAGCTCTGCCAGAACGTTCTGCTTTTCACCTGCAAATTCCTGCTCGTCAAACGTCGGATAGCGGGCCGCGTCCTTGATGAACCGCATCGCGGCGAGGATGTTCGGACTTGTTGTCGTGAAGTAATATTGGACGACCTCTTCACGGGTCGTTCCGTTATTGACGATTCCGAGTTGGTCGATCAGGCCAACATAGCTCCAGTCCTTTACTTCCGGTTTGGACTTGAATTCGTTTTCGCAGCCCAAATTTCGAAATGCCATCGAATTGCGAAACTGTACATATTCGCACCGGAATATGGCCGTCGCCTTGTTCGTCTTGAAGAACATGTGTTCGTAGAGGTGCGAAAGGCCGTTAAGCTCAGGCGGCTCAGTAAACGAGCCATTTCGGACCGCAAATTCGATGGTCACGAGCGGTACGGAGGAATCAGGCAGGACGATGATCTCCATGCCGTTTGCCAGTTTTCTGGTAACGATCGGGATCTCATATGCCGGCTGCTGGCTGTTCGCCGGTTTCACCTTCGGCCCGATATATTCGACCGGCTTTTGGGCGTAAACGCCTCCGGATATCAGCGATGTTAAAATAAGGATCGAGACAAGAAGTTTTTTCACAAATGCTCCCCGAATAAAATTACTTGTTATTAAAAATGTAACACACGAGAGGACTCATAGAATGGAACGCGACAATTTGATGCACGGAGCCCGCACGGCGTTGAACAGAGATATGGACACGAGAGCCTGGGCCGAAAACTATCTAAAAGAAAAGACACGCGGAGAGAATACGCAGATGTCAGACGAAGAGTTTGAAAAGTACTGGAAATATCACAAACCCGAGATCATGCACGCCGGAGCGGCGGAGGCGATGGCGGCGTGGCGGAATCGGGGAGATGGGGAGTAGAGGAGTGGAGGAGTGGAGGAGTGGAGGAGAATGAGCAAGTTGATCACGCGTCATCAAGACCTCAATGTTTATCGAAAGGCCTTCGAACTTTCCATGCGAATTTTCGAACTGACTAAGAAATTTCCTAAAGAGGAAACTTATTCAATGACAGATCAAGTGCGTCGCTCCTCACGTTCTGTCTGTTCGAATATCGCTGAAGCGTGGCGGAAACGAAGATATCAAGCATCTTTCGTTAGCAAGCTCAATGATTCCGAAGGCGAAGCAGCGGAGACGCAAACTTGGATCGAGTTTGCAGTTAGGTGCGAATATCTTGATCGCGAAAGCGCGAAGGAATTGTTCACGGAATACGATGAAGTTATTGCGATGCTTGTGTCAATGATATCGCGACCGGCATCGTGGGTTCTTCCAACTGGGCGAAAGTAAAAGGAGTGAAGGATTCTCCTCCACTCCTCTTTTCCTCTACTCCCCCACTTCCTAGACGCCCGGCATTGCCTTCTTTAAGGGTTTCAAGATCAGGAACAGAACAACTGCCATCACGAGGGCCATTCCAGCCAGCACGACGAAGAACGTTGACTGCAGCCAGATGTCCCAGAAAACGCCGATCTGCGTGAGCTTGTTGCCGATGGCGGTCGCGACGAACCAGCCGCCCATTAGGAGGCCGCGTTTGCTGATCGGAGCCACCTTCGAAACAAGCGAGAGGCCCATCGGCGAGAGCATCAGTTCGCCGAGCGTTACGATCATGTACGCGAAAATGAGCCAGAACGGCGACACGCGGAACAGGTGCGAAGCCTGAAGTATCTTGTCTTTATTGGCATCACCCGCGCCGGGCTCGACCTTATTTATAGCAGCGATCAGGCCATCACCGCCCGCTGTTTTGACCGCCGTAGCTTCGTTTGTCGAGGCGGAGAACTTAACCCCGTTTATCACGGGCTTGCAGGTCTTTCCGGCCGGACATTCTCCCTGAATGACCGTGGATTCGCCGTCCACCGTTTTCGCCCCCATTAGTTTGTCCATCGTCGCTTGGGAGATGCCTCCAGCGACGAGATTTTTTGCGACCCGTTCGTTTATGCGGAATTCGCCTGACGCAATTTGGGAGGGAGTTCTGGTCGAGTTCTCACCGATATACGCGCCGTAACCCAAAACAAGGAACGACAAACCCGTCAGCGTCATACCAAACGCCATCTTGGTCGGCGTCGAAGGCTCTTTGCCGCGTCTTGAAAGGAATCCCCAGAACCAAACGAGCGGAAAGGTCAAGATCAAGATCCAGATCGCGTTAATAGAATTCGAAAGCGTTCCCGAAACGGCCCATTCGGTGTTATCGTCGGCAAAATATGTGATCGTCGAGCCGTTCTGATGGAAGACCATCCAGAAGACGATCACGATCAGGAACACGACGATCAAGGCCATTATCCGTTTGCCCTCTGAGACCGTGTTCATCAGATCCATCGCCTTTTGCGATGTAGTCCGTTCTCCCTGATCGCTGACCTTATGCGGTGGAGCGTCAACAGCGGTAGCTGCCGCATCCGAAGGCTGATCGTCGACGTGCTCGACTGCGAGAACTTGATGCTCGCCGATCCGAAGCATTGTCTTATCGGCGGACTTTATGTGCTCTTTCCAATACCAAAGGACGAAAACCGAAAGGACCATTCCGAATGCCGCTACGGCAAACGCTGCGTGGAAACCGAAGTATGCTTTAACGATCTCCATTACGATCGGGGCGAGGGCCGCTCCGACGTTGATGCCCATGTAGAAGATGTTGTAGGCGCGATCTTTCAGTGGGCTTCCTTCCGGATAAAGGTTGCCGACCATGGTCGAAACGTTCGGTTTGAAGAAACCGTTACCGATGACGAGGAAGGTCAAGGCGAGATAAACCGCCCATATCGCGGGAATTGAAAGCGTCGCGTGGCCGGCCATGAAGAAGAAGCCGCCGATCATTACTGCCTTTCGATAACCGGTAAATCTATCCGCGATAAATCCGCCGACGAGTGGGCTCAGGTACACGAACATCAAATATGTCGAATACAGCCACGTCGCTTCAGCCGCAGTCCAGCCGAAACCTTCTTTCGGATCGCGTAAATACAGCGTAAAGAGTGCGAGCATCGAGTAGAACGAAAATCGTTCCCACATCTCGGTCGCGAATAGTACGGCAAGTCCTTTTGGGTGCTTGTCAGAGGCACCGGCAGTTATCGTTTGTGCATTTGCGCTCATCGATTTCTATCCTTTCTTGGTTTAAACTTGAGAAGAGTTAGGCAAAATATAGCAGACAAATCATTTATACGGAAGAGAGTATGAGTAGATCATCTGCCGAAGCCGATTAGTGTCGGAGATGTTTTTGGATGCCGTTCACACGAGCGAAGCCGTTCTTAGGGGCGCTGGTCCAGGAGGAATACAGCCATGCTGCTTGCAATTCTTGCTTTCTATTTTGGATATAAAAAAGGGAAGGACTCAGGGCGAGGGGGACTGAAATGGTCGCTCATAACTGGGTTTACTTTCATCGGTGTCCAACTCCTGACGGCCCTGGGTGCGGGAATTATTATTGGGATCGGCATCGAACTCTGGGGTTGGAAAGAGAGCGCTTATGATGATATGAGCTGGGTCATTTCGCTTATTGCGATCGTGCTGAGCATTATTCCTCTGTGGCTGATCTTCCGATACCTCGACCGGGTGCCGGACGAACCAACCGTCCAGGCACCGCCGCCGCCCCCGGATTTTTCTCGAGGAAGTAACGATTGATGCAGATACTTAGCGAACTTGGCGAGCAGATCGAATCGCGATGGCTCGCGCATGACTACGCCGAGGAACGCCTGCCGGAGATCGCGGCGAACGCCTTGGGAGAGGCCAAACTGCCGTCCTACATAACACCTTGGGATGTGGTCGAATGGGCTTTAAAGCAGCGTGAACTGCCGCCGCAGCGGGATCTGCATAGTAATTTTGCCGATCCTCCCATCACGATATTTTCCGGGCCGCGGTTTCATATTGATCTTTACTTCTGGTTCGAGGGCACGACCGCGACGCATCAACACGGCTTCTGCGGCGCATTTCAGGTGCTCGCGGGTTCGAGTATTCATAGCTGGTACGAGTTCGAAACGCACCATGTCATTAACACATTTGCCGAGATCGGCGAGATGCGATTAAAGGTTTGCGAACTGCTCGAGGTCGGAGCAGTTCAGGAGATCTGGGCCGGGCGACGGTATATTCATTCGCTCTTTCACTTGGATCAGCCTTCGGCAACGATCGTCGTCCGCACGGACCGCTCGCCGCTGCATCTGCCGCAGTTTTCATATGAAAAACCCGGCCTTGCGATCGATCCGTTTTTCGAGCAGCCCACGACGACCAAGAAACTCCAGATCCTTGCCGCCGCATTCCGTGCAAAAAATCCGGAAGCCGATCGTTTAGCTTTAGAAATGATCGAGCGGAGTGATTTTCAAACAACCTTTACTATCCTTAGCCGCCTTCGCCATCTGGTCGGAGCAAATCAACTAGAGCAGATGTTCAGGATCGAAGGGGCAACCTCGCGATTTCAAAAGTTCCTGGAGGCGGCAGTCACGCGGCACGGAAAACGCGGCGAGATATTCCCGCCTGTTTTTGCACATCTCGACGCCGTTGATGAGATCGTCAAACGAAGGAGTTTTGTCACGAATCCCGAACATCGATTCTTCTTCGCGCTGCTCATGAACGCCGAAAACCGCGAACAGATCTTCAGCCTCGTCCAACAACGGTTTCCAGACGCCGACCCGGTCGAGAAGATACTCGATTGGGTATTCGACCTCGCTGATACTCGAGTCGTGGGAGTTGAAACCGCGAACGCCCTCGGCATTCCCGACTTCGGCGAAGCCGAGATGCACGCGCTCGAATGGATAATGAAGGGTAAGCCGGACGATGAGATAATCAGCGAATTTGCGGGGCCGGGAGCCAGCGACGCTCTCGCAAAGGTCCGTTCCGCCGCGATCTTTCGGTCGCTCGTGACCTAATTACTACCACGTCTCTTGCGCCTTCGCCGCTCTCCCCGCTAAACTAAACGACGGTTGCCCTTGTAGCTCAACGGTTAGAGCAGCGGACTCATAATCCGTTGGCTGTAGGTTCGAATCCTACCGAGGGCACCAATCATTCATCCTCCCTAACTCGTTAATTACCATGAGAATCTTTGTGTGCGTTCTTTTTGTCCTGCTGTCGATCACCCTCGGATTTGGTCAGCTTACGGAGCAGGATCGTGAATGGAATAAGCCGGTAGAGCCGTTTCGGATCGTTGGTAACGTCTATTACGTCGGTGCGTCCGAGGTCACTTCGTTTCTGATCACGACGCCGAAGGGCCACATCCTGATCGACAGCGGTTATGCCGAGACGGTGCCGCAGATCAAGAAGAATGTCGCGAAGCTCGGGTTCAAGCTCTCAGACATCAAATACCTGCTGAACACCCAAGCCCATTACGACCACGCTGCCGGGCTCGCAGAATTGAAGCGTCTGACAAAAGCGAAGATGATAGCGAGTGTCCTTGATAAAAAAGGGCTGGAAGAGGGCGATAAGAACGATTTTGCATGGGGCGACAAGTACGCATTTGAGCCGGTAAAGGTCGACCGGACCATCCGCGATGGTGAGGAATTATCGCTCGGCGGCATAAAACTGAAAGCCCTTATAACGCCCGGCCACACTCCGGGAGCGACGATGTGGCTTATGAACGCAAAAGACGGCAGCAAAACGTATCAAGTTGCTTTTGTCAGCAGCGCGTCGATCCCGGGCTACACGCTGCTCGACAACAAAAAATACCCTTCCATTATTGCCGATTACGAGAAAACGTTTGCCAAAATGAAGAGCTTGCAGCCGGATATTTTTCTCGGTTCCCATGGCTCGTTTTTCAACCTGCTTGAGAAAGCTGAAAAGGTAAGAAGTAATCCCGCCTCAAATCCATTCATCGACCCCGACGGCTACAAGGCCTACGTCGAACGAAGCCATAACACCTTCCTCGCCCAGCTGAAAAGAGAACGGCAGGAGAAAGTAAGCGAAGCGAAAGGCCAGTAAGTCAACCTAGAACGAAAACGTATATGTAAATCCCGGATCCTTCCCGCGGATCATTAAAAACGTCAGAGCGTGCGTGTCGTTAAAGGTGTACGTCGCTCCCGGGTGCACTTTCACGCCGTCGAACTGGATCATTGACGAAAGTCGCGGATGAAAGCGGATATTCAGGCCGCCGATCGCCCGGAATTTGTGTTCGTAGGATCCCCATACCACGCCTGCGTAAGGTGCGATGGGCAGGCCAGTCCAGTTTTCGAGGTCCTTGCTCGCGGTCAGATAGAGCGACGTACCGTCCGGCGTGCCGATACGGTCGGATGATACTCCGAAGATGATCGCCGGACGGTTGGCAGTCTCGGTTACGGGGATAAGCGTTAAAAGCGGCCGCACCTCGCCAACCTTAGGGTTGTATTCCACCCCGAAGTGGACACGCGGGTGCCAGCGGTAGATGAGCGTCGCTCGAACCGTTGCTCGGTCGACCTGGCCCGGGATGATGCGCAGCCCGGCGGTGAATTTTTTAACGTTATCGGCCGTCCCCCGGACAGCCTGGCCTTCGCCCGGTCAGACAGGTCAGGCGGGGACGAGCGAAGCGTTTTTCGTCTTCGCTTTTTCCGCCTTTGCTATCTTGGTCGCCTCGGCGACCTTAGGAAGAAGCAGTTTATCGAGCTCCGCTTTTAACTGAGCGGCCTTTACGATGCCGATCTCTCGCCAAACGATCTTGCCCTCGCGATCTATGATAACGGTCGCCGGAAGGACGGTTCCCACGCCGAAGCGCTCCATATCGGTGGTCGAAGCACCGATCCAGACGGGGAAGTTCACCTTGTATTCGCGAATGAATTTCAAAACCTTCGCCGAATCCTCAGCCGCATCGCCCGCCGCACCGATAACCTGAACGCCAAGCGCCGCATACTCGTTCTGGATCGTAGCTAGGTCCGGCATTTCCTTCTTGCACGGCTCGCACCAAGTAGCCCAAAAATTGAGCACCACGACGCGGCCTTTGTAGCTCGCGAGCGATTGCTGCCCGCCAGTCAGGTCTTTAAGTGCAAGAACCGCATCGTACGAAACAGGAATGGGCTTTACGGGTGCGTCTGCCAACACCTTGAGAGCGTTTACTTTGACGATCCGCTTGTCTTTCTCGGTCCGCAACACGCCTTCGATCTCGACCATTTTCGGCACGATATCCAGGAACTCTTTTCCGGTTGTTTTGTAGGAGCCCTTTTCAAGCGTGTAAAGCGTAAAGCCCTTCTCGTCCTCGACCGCAAGAGCACGCGGCAAGCCCTTGTCCGCACACTCGAGAGCGCATTTTATATCTTCCTTAGTGCCGTAAGGATTCTTCTTCCGGTCGTCCTGTTCAGCCCAGCACGCTTCGCAGACGACCTGGCCCTTTAGCTTTACTGCTGTCGTCGCCTGAGAAAAACCGACTGTGGCGGACAGCAAGATGATAGTTAAAAATACTAGTTTCATATCAATTAGCGGCATGTCGCGCCGCCCTGAGTTCAATTATGGCCGAGGTATTGACCCGGATCGCCGACCTTAACAAAATAATCACCAAAGCGGCCGCTACAAGTACGTCGGGCCACATCGACCCGGTCGCCCAAACGGCTCCCGCGGCAACAAAGACCGACAAGTTAGACGCAATATCGTTGCGTGAGCATTCCCACACTGAGGACATATTAACGTCCTCTGAGCGATGTCGCGTCAGGAGCGCGAGACACGCCCCATTTGCTACCAGCCCCGCGACGCTGAAGATCCCCATTATCTCAAAGCTGGGCGTCGAGGGCACCATCAGCTTGTAAATGACGTTTACGGCGACCACCACTGCCGCCGCGAATATCAAGCCGCCTTTGAACAGAGCTACCTTCGACTTGACCATGGACGATCGCGAAACGGCATAAAGGCTGAGCCCGTAAGTCACCGCGTCACCGAGATTATCGAGGCTGTCGGCCATCAGCGAAGTCGAGGCTCCGACGATCGCGGCAGCCACGATCAACACGAACATCATCGCGTTGATCGCGAGAACGATACGTAAAGTCGTTCGCTGTTTGTCAGCTTTGGGGTCCAGCCCGCATTCTGTTTGACAGCAACTTCCCATCGGTTACTTTTTCAACTCTTCCTCAATAAGAGAGCGGAGGTCCGCTTCGCTGAATCTGGCCAATTCACGCCCGTTCACGAAGAACGTCGGGGTTCTCCGAACGCCGAGACCCTGGCCGTCGGTTTGATCTCGCTTGATCTTTTCGTCGAATTTACGAGCGTTGATCGACGCTTTCGCCTTCTCCATATCCAGGCCGAGTTCTTTCGCGTATTTGTCAAATAGAACATTGATCGGCGCGGCATTCGGATCAGGCGGAGCACCATGTTTTTCGCCCCATTCCGGCTGTTTCTTGAAGAGCAGTTCCTGAGCTTCCCAATACTTGCCCTGTTCACCCGCGGCCTCGGTGAAGGTTGCCGCCGTCATTGAGTTTTTATGCAGCGGCATGTAACGCATCACCAGGCGAACCTTTCCGCCGTAGTCGGAATAGATCTTTTTCACGACCGGAGCGAATGCAGCGCACGACTCGCATTCGGGGTCGTAAAACTCAACGAGCGTTATTTTCGCGTCGGCCGGGCCCATAGTCGGGCTGTCCTCGCGGACGAGTTGGCCGGCCGGTGCCTTTGGCGACGTGTTTGCGGCTGGTTTACGCACTTCCTGAACCGAGCTGCGGTAATAACCGGCACCGAAATATGCGATAACGACTACCGCGACAACGATCAATCCCATTATCAAAACATCTTTTCTCATATTTCTAATTCTTTCTTCGAGAAAGCAATAAACAAACAGCGATAGAAACAAAGCCGCCAAGCGCCATCAATGGAATCGTGATAAAACCAAGCAGCTCGACCTGCTTCGCGTTGCAAGGGACGCCTTCAGTACACGGCGTTATACTTTCAGGAATTATCCCAAAATAGAGCAAATTGTGATAGAAAGCGATCACAAGACCGATCAGGCAGAGCGGAAGCGAGTACTTAACGACCGACGTGTCCCGCGTTGCGATACCGACCGCGATAGTGACCACAAGCGGATATAGAGCGATCCGCTGATACCAGCACAGAACGCACGGCGGATAGAGCATCACCTCGCTGAAAAAAAGGCTGCCGACGGTACCCGCAAGGGCCAGAAACCATGCTACGTAAAGCCATCCGGCTGAGAAGCTACTATCTTTTTCTGCTATTTGCTCCATTCTTTGATCCAGGCGTTCATCTTGTCGATCTCAGCCTGTTGAGCCTTTATTATCTCATTTGAAAGGCGTTTTATCTCATCCCGCTTTGATCTTTCGATCGCCTCGCGACCCATCAGGACCGCTCCTTCGTGGTGCGGGATCATCTGTTTTGCGAATTCGATGTCGAACGCCTTACCGCTTAACGAGCCAAGTTTGGTCATGTCCATATCCTTCATCGAATCAGACATGCCGCGGAGCTCCATATTGATAGCGGTTGGCTTACCCGCGAACCATTTTTCACGCCAACTCTTCATCTCAGCGATCTCTTTCTCCTGGCTCATCACGATCTCTTTGCCGAGAGCCTTAAGTTCGCTGCTTTCAGCCTTTTGCGGGATCATCTTCGCCATATCAACGGCACCCTGGTGGTGGGTGATCATGGTGTCGATGAACTGCAGGTCATAATCTGCCGAAGCCGCGTCAGGTGAGCTTTTCATCGCCGAATGGTCCATCTGCGAGTGGTCCATCGCCGAATGGTCCATCTGCGAGTGGTCCATCGTCGAATGGTCCATCTGCGAGTGGTCCATCGTCGAATGGTCCATCTTCGAATGGTCCATGGTCGAATGATCGACCTTCGCCTGATTCGCCGGTGAATTGTTGCTCGATGCGGTATTTGTCGCCGGTTGCGTACCGCACGCCATTAAGAATGTCGCGAATGCGACGAGCAAAACTGTCTGATATTTCATAGTAATTAATTCTTCGCCAAGGTTGCCTTGACCGATCCGCATTTGAGCATCTTGCTGCCGTAGTACGGGTTTTTTACTTCCTTGCTGTCGGATAGCCACGATGCCTTTTTCATCGGGCAATAGTGCAGATAAGCCTCCGCCGTATTGGCCTTGAAGTTCGCTACCAGCGCGTAGATATTGTTTGAAAGCTTCATCATATGCTCACGCTGATTGCCGATCTCTTTGTTGCGGTTAATGTGAACCGCGTCTGTACGAATCAGCTCTCGGAGCTTTTCCCACTGCGTTTTCTGAGCGTCCGTCATTTTCGAGGCGTCAAGAGCTTCGAGCGTCGCGACGAGTTCGCCGGCACTTGCACTGGCATTCTCCGCGTTTGAATCGACGAGAGCGTCTTTGATGCCGTAGTACTTGGTTAGCATCGTACCGATCTGGCTTTTAACGGCCGGGTCGATCGTGCCCAGCTCCTGGGCGTTAGCGACGGCCGCCGATGCGATCGCAAGGGCTACAACGGCAGCTAACCTGAATGTTTTCTTCATTTTCCTTCTCCCGCAATTGCTTATCAATAACTGTAAGTAATGCCGCCTCCAAATTTGTATTCGTTGTGATAATTCGTGGTTATCTGCCACCGCTTGGCAAATATGTACCGCAGCCCGAATTGATACTCCTTATCCGTGTTCCACATCGCATCGGCCCGTAGGCGGCGTGAAAGCGCAATGTCTTCGCGGCTCAACTGAAGCCGGAAACGTCCGTTCGTGTTGACGCGAGCGTCGGCCTTGACGAACATCGGCAGCGTGTATTCGAATCCGAGCGTGCCGAAGACCTCGTTCTCCCATCGCCCGTGTTCTTTCTTGCGCTCGTACTGAAATCCGAAGTAGCCGATCAGAAACTGCTGAGCACCGAAAAATCGGCCGAATTTGTTTTCGATCTCGAGGCCATGCTTCGGATTCCCGTGGAAATCCGTCGCGGCGAAATAGTAGTTATTCGAAACCATCCCATGCCCGAAAACGCCATTCGACTGGAGCGAGAGATTCATCATCGGATGGATCATCCGTTCGTCTTCTTTCTTGAAGAAGTTCCAATTCGCTTTTGTCGGCGGAACCTGCGTGTTCGGCGGCGAATTTTCGTACGAGAACACACGTCCCATGCCGGCCATCATGTGATAAAGCACGTGACAGTGAAAGAACCAGTCCTTTTCCTCGTTAGCGTCGAACTCGATGACGTTGGTCTCCATCGGCATTACGTCGAGCACGTTCTTGAGCGGAGAAAAGTCGCCCTGCCCGTTCAAAACACGGAAAAAATGCCCGTGAAGATGCATCGGGTGCCGCATCATCGTGTCGTTGTACATAGTGATGCGGACTGTCTCGCCTTTTTTGATGAGGATCTTATCCGACTTCGAAAGCGGCTTGTCGTCCATCGACCACATATAGCGGTTCATGTTTCCGGTGAGGCGGAACTTCAATTCACGCAACGGCTTAGCCGGATCGAGTGCGGTACTCGTCGGCGATTTCAGCATCGCGTAGTTGAGAGTGATGGGCGGCAGTTCGCCGGGCTTTGAGGGATCGGGAACTACTTCAGGGTACATGACCTCGTTCATGTCCATCTGCTGATACGACATCTCCATACCTTCATGCTTGGACATATCGTTCATCATTTTCATTCCCTCGAAAAGCTTCAGTTTCGGCAATACCGGGGCCGGCACTTTCTCGCCCGAACCGAGCCAGACCGATGTCGTGCCGACGCGATCTTCGGAAGTCGCACGAAGCTCGAAGGCCTTGTTATCCGGAATTGTGACGATAACGTCGTATGTCTCGGCGATGCCCATGATCAGCCGGTCGACGTTTACGGGCACGACATCGATGCCATCGCTCGCCGCGACCGATAGCTGGCTGCCCGCAAACTGAACCCAGAAATAGGTCGATGCCGAGCCGTTGATTATTCGCAGACGCACCTTGTCTCCCGCCTTGAATTGCGGGGCCGCATCTTCTTTCTTGCCGTTGGCGAGGAAAGCTTCGTAATAGACGTCGCTGACGTCCATAGCATTCATCCGCTGCCATTCCTGGCGAAATTTTTGCTTCAACGCCTTCGCCTTGGCCGCTTCGGAATAGCTCTGGACGGCATCTTTTTTGATAGCGAACCAGTCGTTCGCATTCTTGAGCATTCGCATAACCTCGTGCGGGTGCTCGTCGGTCCAATCGCTTAGCAGGACTGTGTACGAGGGCATCGGCGGCTCGTCGCGTTTCTTGATGATGAACGCGCCGTAGAGGCCTTTTTGCTCCTGCAGATTGCTGTGCGAGTGGTACCAATAGGTGCCGTTCTGGCGGATCGGGAACGTGAAAAAATGGGTTCCCTTAGGCTTGATCGGCGTCGTGGTCAGGTATGGAACGCCGTCCTGCTCGTTTGGCAGAAGAATTCCGTGCCAGTGGAGCGACGATTCTTCGTCGAGGTTATTCTTGACATAGATCTCGGCGATGTCGCCCTCGGTAAACTCGAGCGTCGGAGCCGGGATCTGGTTGTTGATAGCGATCGCATGCTTCATCTTGCCCGAGTAATGGACCATTTTGTGGTCGATCGTCAGGTCGTACCGCACGACACGCTGGGCGGCCGCGGTGAACGCGCCCGTCGCTAAAAGCAAAGCAAAGATCAGGATCTTCATTGGCATGAGTCGGCCATTCGGCGAGCGCCGCTAGTCAAGCGGCCCTCGCCAAAACTGACGTTTTTCCTTGCGATCAGATCGCTGATGTTGCTTTCTTTTCTTTGGAGTGGCTGCAGCAGGCACAGCAGCCGGATTTCTCACCGTTTGCCCCGGCGGCATGCGCGGAGTGGTCCATGCCTTTGTGATGGTCAGCCATTTTGCCGTCCTTCATCATCGGGCAAGACTCGCCTTCGACCATTTTCGCATCGTGCTTCATGCCTTCGTGGCCGGCTTTACCGGCCTTCATCGGGCACGAATCGCCGCAGCAGGAATGTTCGCCGCCAGCGGCTTTTTCGCCTTTCGCATTCGTCGGGCATGAGTCGCCGCAGCACGAATTTTCTCCATTCGCGGCCTTTTCGCCCTTCGCCTTCATCGGGCACGAATCGCCCTTGCAGCAGCATGAAGCGGCGACGGTGTCGTTTGTGGTGGTGGTGGAATTGTAAGCGTAAACCGCGAAGCCAAGGCCGAATACCAGCATGGCTGTGATAAGAATAAGAACTCTGCTTTTCATGATAGTCTCCTGTAAATAGTTAGAAATAATGGATTTGACCGATCGGGTCGCACAAGCTCAGGCGCGACGGATCGATCGCGGATGATCCACGGAAGTTTTCTAATTAAATACGGAAAACCGAATGAAGTACGCGTTCTCCACGCCGATCCAGCGGCGGTGGACGATAAACGGGTGTCGCCGGGAGGCTGGCCGCGTTTAGAATAGGAGCTGTAAATTCAACCTGAACCGCCGCGGGAAGCACGGCGAGAACGGGAACAACGTTGACCTCTTGCCGTTTTTCGACCGGAGCGGCGAACATGGCAACAGGCATCATGCAGCAGGAACCGTCACCCGCTTCGATCTTAGTCGAATCGCGTTCGCGTTCCTCGACCGCTTTTCTAGCCTGTTTACAGTGTTCCGAGAGATGAGAATCGCTCGCCGAAGCCATTTCATCCGCGGCAAAAAGCTGGGTGCAGGCGGTCAAACACAATGCACCGCCGACGTTCAGGCACAAGAACAGCAGCACGAACGCTGCCAATCCCTTTTTTGTATGCCTGAGACGTCTCATTACCTAGAAAGTAACGCAGTTTGTGCGATCAGGTCAACCTAAATTCCCAAGGATCGGATCGACCGTAAGAC
Source organism: uncultured Chloracidobacterium sp. (assembly GCA_964410495.1). Taxonomy (GTDB): domain Bacteria; phylum Acidobacteriota; class Blastocatellia; order Pyrinomonadales; family Pyrinomonadaceae; genus OLB17. The sequence continues at coordinate 117,324 of CAYPGP010000008.1, read as the reverse complement.
CACATCGTCGTTTTGGCCAAGGAAGCACCACAATGCCGAACCGGAATGCCAAATCCCCGAACCGTTTTCAGGAATTTCCGAACCGCTGGGACGCGAGACAAACCTGCACGTTAATAGCGCCATTTATATGAAATTCTGGAGGCACAAAACTCACCTATGCGGGTCGCGCGTGTCGGAGTCGCGAAAGCAAGATCTGACTTGCCAAAAGCGCAAAAATTGAACGTTTCAATCTAACAGCAGGTCAGGCCAGCGCGGGATGACGCGAAGATTATTTTCGACGGCGAGGAAATCGGGGATGCCGAGTTCGCGGTCAAGCTTGTAACCGGCAATGTCTAACTGGATCGAATCACCCGATTCAAAGCGAAACCTCCGGCGGTCGCGCATGCGGCGGATGATCGCGGTCCCGGTCGGATCGGTTATCTCATCTTTCAGGTCAGCGTCTCGCATTGGGTTATTCTACCACGGCCGTGAAGCATCGAGATGCGATACTCGGCCGGTTCGAGAAACCTCGCCGAGGGTTGGTGCATCTATCGTAGATATGAGTTGCACATGGCTGGCCGCACTAGTTTTTACCGTTTTGCTTGGAGTAGGCGTGCCCGCTCAGCAGGCCGCAAAGCGTAACACCGACCGCGACGATCGCGCCCTGAAAGGGCCGGTGCGATCGCTGAAGATCGTCACCGAAGTGCTCGAGGCGGCTGATAAGAATCAGACGAGCGACGGATGGATACCGTCCGAGATCACGTTCGACAAGTTCGGGAATATCGAAGTAGATCTGCAATTCGGTAAAGACGGCGAACTCGAGTCACGGATGACGACAGAGGTCGACAAGGCGGGGAACAAGGTCAAGGAGTTCTACTACTCGCCGGCGGGCGAGCTGAAGTTCACGCACTGGTTCGAATACGACCGGAACGGGAACGTCGTCGAATTCAAACGCACTGAAGCGGACGGCAGGATCAGCAGTTTGTCGAGGTCCACATTCGATAAGCAGGGCCGCGACGAATCCAATATCTCGTTCAACACCGATGGATCGATCAACACGATCAGCAATGTGACTTACGACAAGAACGGCGAGCGTATCGGCGAATCAAGCTCAACGCCCGAGTCAGGCATCGTCACCCGCGTGGAAACCAAGCGGACGAAGGAAAACGGTGTGGAGAAGATCGATACGATCTTTTATAACGCCGACGGTTCGCAGGGTTCGCGTTTTATCGAGACGACGGACAAAAATGGCGACCACATGCATGAGAACTTTGATGAAAAGGGCACTCTGACAGAAAAACAGACGTGGGAATATCAAAAGCTCGACAGCCGCGGCAATTGGACGGTCGAGATAATGACGAAATGGGAAGCCAAGGACGGCGAACTTGTCCTAAAGCTCAAGAAAAAGGCGACCCGAACAATCTCGTATTTCTGATCTAAACGTTAAACCGAAAATCCACCACATCGCCGTCTTGCATGATGTATTCCTTGCCTTCGACGCGGGCGAGGCCTTTTTCGAGGGCGGCCTTGCGGCTGCCGCAGGCGACGAGGTCGTCGTAGCTAACGATCTCGGCGCGGATGAAGCCGCGTTCGATGTCAGTGTGGATCTCGCCGGCGGCCTGCGGGGCCTTTGTTCCGATTGGGATCGTCCAGGCTCGGACCTCTTTTTCGCCGGCCGTTAAGAAACTCATCAGTCCCAGCATGTGATAGGCAGCCTTGATTAGGCCGTCGACGCCTGAGCCGTCGAGGCCGAGGTCTTTTAGATATTCGCGGCGTTCCGCTTCGTCGAGTGCGACGAGTTCGGCTTCGAGCTTGGCGCAGATAACGACGACGTCGGAATTTTCCTTCGCGGCGTATTCCTTGACCTTTGCAACGTGCGGGTTCGCGTCGGGGTTGGCGAGCGAATCTTCATCGACGTTGGCGGCGTAGATGGTCGGTTTGCTGGTCAGAAAGAACCACGATCGTACGATCGCACGTTCGTCGTCATTGAGATCAACGCTGCGGATCGGACGGCCTTCTTCAAGCACGGGCAAGATCTTGTTCAGTATCTCGAGATCGCGTTTCGCCTCTTTGTCCGTGCCCGACTTTGCGGCACGCTCCGCTTTGTCTTTCCGTTTTTCAGCCGAACCAAGGTCGGCGAGAGCAAGTTCGATCTGGATCGTTTCAATGTCGCGGATCGGATCCACCGAGCCTTCGACGTGAATGATGTTCTCGTCCTCAAAACAGCGGACGACTTGAACGACGGCGTGTGTTTCGCGGATGTTGGCGAGAAACTGATTGCCCAAGCCCTCGCCCTTCGAAGCTCCGCGAACGAGCCCGGCGATGTCGAGAAACTCCACCGTCGCGGGCACGACCTTCTGGGCCTTGTTCAGTTTTTCGAGCACCGCAAGGCGTTCATCGGGCACAGCGACGACGCCGACGTTCGGCTCGATGGTCGCAAAAGGGTAGTTTGCCGCGAGTGCCGCTTCCTGAGCGGTCAGGGCATTGAAAAGGGTAGATTTTCCGACGTTGGGCAAGCCAACAATTCCAGCTTGAAGCATAAACTTATATTTTCAACGCAAAGCCGCAAAGGAGCAAAGCCGCAAAGTGAAAATGAGGTTAGAGGATGAGGGCTTTTGCTATCGTCGGGCGTAGTACATGCCGATATTCTTGAGCCTCGCCGCCTGCGACTCGTCCATCCAGGGGAATTCGGCCAATACGGCATTCACGATATCGAATTCCGATATTCCGCCTTGCATCTCAAGTTCGGCGATCGCATAGACGCGGCTTTCGGCCGCCCGCACGGTTGCGGTAAGCGTGTCGATCTCCGCGTCGGAAAGCTCCGGATAGAAGACGCGCAGGCGGTCATGGATGGGTTTTCGGAAATTCTCACCCCATTCGGTCGCCAGTTCGAGTGCTTTGTTCAAAAGAGCCGTTTCATCGTCGTCACCGGCCGGTTTGAATGTGGCAGCGGCCGCGGCTCTTCTCTCCGGGATTTTCGAGGGTTGTTTGCTTAGAAGATCGGGATAAGTCTCGGAAAACCTGCTCGGGAAAAATTTGATGAACGTAAGCCGCGCACTCGTTTCATCATCAAGCGTGATCAAGGTTTCATAGAAACCAGGCCTCAGGTGGCCGACGTGGAGTTGATAATTACTCTCTTGCGATGGAGACGGATAATAACTTTCAACTTCGGCGGCCAAGACTCGGTCGAATACTACCGCGGACGAAACCCGCAGCGGGACTACGAGGATCTGAAAATGGATCGACTGGTCGAGAACTATCTCATCGTCACTCCGCGGAACATCGGCGACCGAGAATGAAGTGATCGTGACGGGGCATTGTCCGGGCGGGACGTTTTCAGCGAAAGGCGGACATTCGATGGTCCCGGATCGATCAAAGGTGATACTGGCTCCGTCGCCGCGGTCAGGCAGGATAAGCAGCGGCGTATCTTCCAGTTCGAAAAGTGTCGCCTCTGGAAAATACGGATTCTCGCGCAGAAAAAAGAGTTTTCGGTCCATCGCTCTTGGGTATTGATTTGAACACACAGATCGGCCCGAACGGCAGCGTCAAATTGTATTTTTTGCGTAAAATAAGTAAGTTATCTAAAGCCCGCGCGCCTTCGAAATTATGTTACCAGCACTAATCCTGATCGTGCTGACCGCGATCGGCGGCCTGCCGCTTACTTACCTCGTTGCGAAGGAAAAGCCGCTTCTCTGGCGGTTTTCAGCAGGGGTCATTATCGGTTCGGCGATACTCGGCATCGTTTCGTTTCTCCTTGCTTCGGCGGGCGGTTTCAGCGTTCCCGTTCTGGTGGCGGCCGTAGCGATAACGCTTTCGCCGCTGGCCTTGATGAAGGATGCCGGTACGCGGAAGAACTTCGAACAGGACTGGGCCCGCGCAAAGGGCACGCTTCAGGGTGCTAACCTCGCCAAGGCAAAGCGTTTCGCCTACTACGGCGGCTTTTTTCTGCTTTTCTGGCTGTTTTTCGACAAGACCATGTTCATGGTGAACGGCGGGATAAACACCGGCGGTTCACAGAACCTCGGCGATCTGCCCTATCACCTCGGCACGATCTTCAGTTTTACAGAGTCCAACAATTTTCCAGTCGTAAACCCGTCATGGGTCGGGGCGAAATATACATATCCGTTCGTCGCCGACCTGTTGAGCGCGGTTTACGTCAAACTTGGGGCCGATGTCATTAGCGCGATGTTCGTTCAGAATGTCGCCTGGGCTTTCTCGCTTTTTGTGATCCTAGAGAGCTTCGTCGTTGCGCTCACGTGCAACAAGTTGGCTGGCCGCATCGCTCCAGTTTTACTCTTCCTGAGCGGCGGACTCGGATTCATCGCGGCATACACCGATTTTTCGGCTGGCGTGAAGGGGCTTTACGATTTTCTCATGAACCTGCCGCGTGATTACACGATCACCGACAAACTTCGGTGGGGAAATTCGCTCGTAGTTCTTTTCATGACGCAGCGAAGCTTGCTGCTCGGCATGCCGCTGACGCTGCTCGTGCTCGGTTATCTGTGGCGTGTTTTCAACAAGAAGGAAGAAGTGGCGAATGAGCCAAAACCGTTAACGCTCGCCAGTTTTCCGAAGTCGGCATTGCTCGTCGGCCTTCTAGCCGGAACTCTGCCGCTCATCCACATGCACAGCCTCGTTGTCCTGTTTATCGTGACGGCGTTTTTGTTCGCGATGCGTCCGGGACGTTGGCTTGAGTGGATAGCATTCGGCGTCGGAACAGCTGTGGTTGCGGTGCCCGAATTGATCTGGCTGATGACCGGCACCGCGACCGAATCGAAGAAATTCTTCGAGTTCTTCTTCGGATGGGATAAGCGGGAAGCTAATTTCGTCTGGTTCTGGTTTACAAATACCGGCCTGCTTTTCCCGGCGCTGGGGGTTGGGATCTGGCTGTACTTGACCGGCGGCAAATTCGGCAAACCGGTCGAGGAACCGAAAGAGCCGTCGAACAATTTACTGCTCTTCTACATCCCATTTGCGTTCCTTTTTATCATTTCTAATTCCGCAAAACTCGCTCCATGGGAATGGGACAATATCAAGATACTGATCTACTGGTTCGCGGGAACGCTGCCATTTGTTGCGCTGGCGATCGCGTGGGCCTGGGAGCAAACCAAAGCGCTCAAGATCGCGGCCGGCGTGGCCGTTTTTGTGCTGATCGCATCGGGTTCGCTCGACGTTTGGCGAACGGTTTCGGGGCAAATAAAATATGGTGTTTTCGAACCGGATGCTGTCAAGATAGCCGAACAGATCAGACAGAAGACCGACCCAAAGGCGATATTCTTGAACGCGCCGACGTTCAATTCGCCGGTGGTCCTGAGCGGGCGGCAATCGGTGATGCGATACAGCGGGCATCTCGCCTCGCACGGCATCGATTATTATCCTCGCGAAGCCGAGGTGAAGCAGATCTACAGCGGCGCGGCCGTGGCCGATATTCTGCTTGGCAAATATAATGTCGATTACGTTATCTTTACTCCCGAGGAGCGCAACACGCTGAAAGCGAACGAAGAATTTTTTAAGAAGTTTCCGGTCATCGCGGAAGCCGGACAGTTTCGAGTGTATAAAGTGAAGTAAGTTTCGATGGCAAAGAAAAAGAAAAACAAACCCGTAGCCGCCGCACCTGAGATCCAGTCGCCCGCCGTGGCCGAAGATGGAATAGTCGAACAGACGCCGAATCCCGAGCCGGTAAAAGTAGTTGCCGCACCGGAACGCGACACCGTTTGGCTCGGCTGCTCGGCGGCGATCGTCGCGCTCGCGACCTTCCTGCGTTTCTTCATGCTCGGGCTGAAGCCGTTCCATCATGACGAAGGCGTGAACGGATTTTTCCTAACGACGCTTTTCAAGGACGGGCTTTATAAATACGACCCGGCAAATTATCACGGGCCAACGCTGTATTACATCTCGGTCGCATTCGCTAAACTATTCGGCCTCGAAACGGTTCCGGTCCGCTGGAGCATGGCGATATTCGGCGTACTGATGGTCGTGCTGGTGCTTTATTTAAAGAACTACATCGGCAAGGTCGGAACGCTCGTCGCGGCCCTCTTTCTAGCGCTTTCGCCCGGGATGGTTTTTATCTCGCGATATTTCATTCACGAGATATTCTTTGTCTTCCTCAGCCTTGCGATAGCGATGTCGGTGCTTTTCTTTATCGAAAAGCGTCGGGCCGGGCCCGGGGCGATCGCCTGGATGGCGGTGCTTCTGTTCACCTGCGTCTCGCCCTTCGCCTTGCGGATCGCCAAGCTGATCGGCGGCGATAACGAGAGTGTTTTGTTCGTTGCCAGAATATCTTTGTTTATTGGTGCCGCCGGGCTAGTCTATTACCTGATCCAAAGGCTACTCACGTGGGATAACGGCAGGCCGCTATATTTGATCCTCGGGTCGGCGTCCGTCGCTCTATTCTTTGCGACAAAAGAAACGGCATTCATTACGCTCGGGACGATGGCTATCGCTTGTCTCAGCGTTTGGGTCTGGAATCAGATTCGCGAAAACTCGGCCTATAAACAAAACTGGTTCGGCATTTTACTAGGTGTCCACGGTGTTATCCTCGCCGCGGCGCTTTTCAAGAGCGAGAGTATTTCCGACGGGTGGAAGTTCCTCAACGATGCGTTCTTCCCGCCAAGCAAGCCAGCGGAAAGCGGGGTGTTTTATGCCATTCTGTTCCTGCTCGCCGGAGCCGTCGCAGCGTGGCTGCTGTTTCTGTCAGACCTGCGGAAAGCGAATAACACCGAATTTGGCGAGCCGGTGGAACCCTCCTGGACAAATTTCCGGAGCGGTATCGGTGACAAGTCGCAGGCGATCGTGATCGGAGCGGGCGTTGCGGCGGCTTTCATTTATGTGAGCGTATTGTTCTTCACCTCGTTCTTCACGTACGCCGAGGGAGTCTCCAAAGCCTTTGAAGCCTACAATATCTGGACGAAAACGGGCACCAAGGACCACACCCAGAGCGGATACACCGGCTATCTGAAATGGGGCATGAAGATCGAGGCTCCGATCATTGTTCTGTCGATCCTCGGCGGGCTGATCGCCCTGATGAAGGGCAAGCATCGTTTTGCGATGTTCACAGGGTTTTGGGCTCTCGGGCTTTTGATGGCTTATTCCATCATTCCGTACAAGACGCCGTGGCTGGCACTGAGCTTTTTGCTGCCGATGTGCATCGCGGCGGGTTACGGGATCGGGCAGATGTTCATGGCCGGGACCGATAGGCAGAAATACGCGGCGGCGGCGCTCGGAATCGTCGGTGCTCTCGTTCTTTCTTATCAAACGTATTCGCTCAATTTTGTTCGCTACGACGATGAGGACATGCCATACGTCTATGCGCATACGCGTCGCGGCATGCTCGACCTCGTTAGTGAAGTTGGCCGTTACGCCGAGAAAAGCGGAAAGGGCAAGGACGCAACGGTGGAGGTCGTTTCGCCCGATTATTGGCCGCTGACGTGGTACTTTGCACCATTCAAGGCAAATTTCCACGGTACGCTGGTCGATTCGAACACGGCCGAAATGATCGTCGCGAAAAAGACTGACCAGGACGCGGAGATGATACGCAGATATTCGCCGCATTATAAATACGCCGGTGTTTATCCGCTGCGGCCGGGCGTAAACCTGGTTCTGCTTGTCCGAAAAGATATTGCTGATCCGGACGATCAGGAGATAAATAAGGTAACGGAATATAAATCGATCCCGGGCGTGACCAGCTAAGTCAGAACCACCTGCGTGAGCGGGCGGCAAGATCTGACGGGGATTTTGCTTGACTAGTTAGTGTGATGCCAGCGCCCGCTTACACAGGCGGTTCTGACTCAACCAAAAACACCAACCGCGACCAGAAACGCGCCGATGACAATGTGAAGAACATCATCGGCGCCTTTCCATTTGAACTGGTTTTTCGGAAACAGCCCTAGAAAACTCGCCCCGGCTTGATATAGATCGATCACGCCGAACCCGATGTTAAATGCCCTATGCGCTGTCTCAATGCCTGAGTACAGCGTCGCAACACCGATCAGGCCGAATACGATGTGAAAAATATTGTAAGCGGGAGCGCCGCTGGTGAGGCTTTTATTCTCGGGGATCAGAAACCCGAGCACGCCGACCAGGATCAGGATCGGAGCGAATGCGGTTAGGACGTAGTAATTCATTGGCTGGCCTCGAGTCGGCACGAATCTTATCACACATCTTTACAGAATCTGATGTGACTGAAAACCTTTCTGAGTCAGATGCGTATTAGCAATTAATATGCGATCAAGATCAGGATGGTTTTTTCTTTTTCTCTCGGCGTTTCTTTCTCTCACGGCCTATTCTGCCGTCGGGCTGGCTCAGGTAAAACCTGTGCTCGTTACGACCAACAAGGGCGATGCTTCGATGTCCATCATTGATCCAGTGACGATGAAGGTCACGGGCAAAGTCCCTGTCGGGGACGGGCCGCATGAAGTTGTTTTGTCGACGGACGGCAAAACGGCGTATGTTTCAAACTACGGCGCACAGACGCCGGGAAGTTCCATCTCGGTGATCGATATCGCGACGGCGAAGGAGCTTCGACGTGTAGATGTTTCGCCACTCTTAAGGCCGCACGGCCTGCATCTGATCGGGACAAAGCTGTATTTTTCGGCCGAGGTGAACCGGGCGATCGCCCGTTACGACACAGTCGCCAACAAGGTCGATTGGATCATGGGCACCGGCCAGAATGGCTCGCACATGGTCGTCGTCTCTCCCGATCAGAAGAAACTTTACACGGCGAACATCGGTTCTGACAGCGTCACGGTTTTCAATTTCCCGCAAAGTGCTCCGCCGGGACCGTCGCAGATCGTTCAGATCCCTGTGGGCAAACAGCCTGAGGCGATAGATCTCTCGCCTGACGGGAAAGAGGTTTGGGTCGGGTTGAACGTCGAAGGAATGGCCGAGGTCGTCGATCTGGCATCGGCGAAATCGGTTGCGAAGCTCGATATCAAGGGCCGGCCGTACCGCGTCCGCTTCACGCCGGATGGAAAGTATGTCATTTGCACGATGCTTCCGACACAGGAAATTCTACTGATCGACGCCGCCACACGAAAGGAGGTTAAGAGATTAAAACTCGACAACGTTCCGCTCGGAGTAGCTTTTTCTAACGACAGCAAAACGCTTTTCGTCACTGCGGGCCGGCCGAATCCTGCGTCTCCGGGCGTCGATCAGGTGCTGAAGATCAACCTTGAAAAAATGGAAATAACGGGTACGGCTACGCCCGGTGCGGCCCCTGACGGAGTCGCCGTGGCCGGAATGTAATAAACAAGCCTATCCACTAGAAGGCTCAAACCTTGGTTTTAGGGTGGTAAGTATGGCAACACGATCATTAGTTCCCGGAAGAGCGGTAGTAAACGACCTCGATGTTCTGCGGAGAATTGTCAAAAACCTATTGCACGAAGTTGAACGATCGACGTACCGGGTCCATATCGACTCGGATAATGGCGTAGACTTTTACGAGGCGGTCGAGCGATTCGAAGCTGAGCTGATACGTTCGGCGCTTGCTATTAGCGGCGGCCGCCAAAATCGTGCGGCGAGCCTGCTAAAGCTCCGTAACAGTACGCTCAGCGCAAAAATGAAGCAGCTCAAAATGCGGTGAAGAAATGAAACACTTGATGAATAGCCTTATCGTCGTCGCGACGATACTGATAATGGTTGCGGGTGTGGCCGCACAATCGACCGCATTTGTCGGGGTCAATGTGATACCGATGGACCGTGAGCGAGTGCTGACAAATCAAACAGTCATAGTCAGGAACGGCCTGATCGCTGAGATCGGCGATGCCGCGAAGCTAAAAGCACCTAAGGATGCGGTTATCGTTGACGGCAAAGGGAAATACCTGATCCCGGGCCTTGTCGATATGCACACACACTTGCTGTCGGATGGGCCTGAATATCCCGATTCGATCGCACATGACGAGCTTCGCGTAATGGTAGCGAACGGCGTTACGACCACTCGATTCATGATCGGCACTCCCGAACTTCTGCAGTATCGCAGCCAGTCGGCAAAGGGCGAGATAAATGCGCCGACCATCTGGGTTGCGTCGCCGCATCTGACCGGACGCGAGCAGGGAAATAATTTTGTTATCAAGACCGAAGAAGAAGCTCGCGATGCGATCCGCAAATCGAAAGCCGCCGGGTACGATTTCATCAAAATAACAACGTTCGTTCCGGTGCCACTTTACGAAGCAGCCGTTGACGAGGCGGCGAAGCAGGGCATCCGCGTTGTCGGCCATGCCGACCGCGAATATGTCACCGCCCCGCGTGCCTGGAAGGCGAAGCAGCAGATCGAGCACCTCGACGGCTACATGGAACAGATCCTGAAGGACGACGCACCGATGAAAGGCTCGGTCTCCGATCTCTACATGTCCGACCCGAAGAATTGGGAGAGCATCGATTTTATCGACGAAGCAAAGATCCCGATCGTCGCCAAGAAATCGGTCGAGGCAAATCCGTTCTCAAATCCGACGCAGCATTTCTTCAAGAACTCTTTCGGGTCCGTACGCACCGAGGAATCGATAAAGGCCCAGCCCGATTTCAAGTTTTACCCGAAAAAGGTTCAGGACCAATGGCTGAATTGGTACAAACGCTCTCGGCTTATCACACAGGTTTCGATGGAGCGGAAAGCCAAATGGATCGACGCCCGAAACAAGCTGATCAAGGCGATACATAATGCCGGCGGCAAGCTGATGGCAGGCTCGGATACGCCGGAATTTCTATGGCTATACGGCTTCGCCCTGCATCATGAATTGAAGGCATTGCGTGACGCGGGGATCGGAAACTATGCCGCTCTGGCAGCCGGAACGCGTAATCCTCAGGAATTTCTCGGTGTTCTCGACAAGGTAGGAACAGTCGAAAAAGGCAAGCGTGCCGATCTCGTTCTGCTGAACGCAAACCCGCTTGCCGACATTTCGGCGACCTACGACCGGGCGGGTGTGATGCTGAAAGGCAAATATTACACGCAAACAGAACTAAACGGTTGGCTGGACGAGATCGCCCCGAAGATCGCGGGTTCCATGGTGGAGCACAAGCCGTAATATGCGAACAAACTTGCTCATCGCATGCATGATTTTGACGACCGCGGCTGTGGCCGGTTCGGTGGTCATGGCGTGCCGAGCGGTCGAGCCGGCACCTGTCATTCCATCTGCGGAGTTTCGCGAGGAAATGCCGCAAACGGCGGTTCTTGAAATACAGTACATCGCGAACGAAGGCGTGCTGATCTCGTCCCGTGACAAGCGCGTGTTGATCGACGGGCTTCACCGTAAATACGAGGACTCATACGCGTATCTTCCCGATGGCGAGCGCGAAAAGCTCGAAGCGGCAAAACCGCCCTTCGACAAGATCGATCTGATCCTGGTTTCGCATCGGCATGGCGATCATTTTCATCCTGAATCGGTAGGCTCCTACCTACGGAGCAGCAAAGCGACCTTATTCGCGTCGTCCACGCAAGTAGTCGAGGAAACTGCTGCAAAGTTCGCTGCCTATGGGGAAGTGAAAGACCGCGTTACCGCAATCACCTACGAGTTAAAAAGCCGCCAGAGCAGAAAATTAGCGGGTATCGATGTCGAGTTTTTAGGAGTCGGCCACGGAAGCGGGCGACATGCCGCGATCCAAAACCTGGGCCACGTTATAACCATCGGCGGAAAAAAGGTGCTGCATATCGGCGACGCAGAGTTCACGCCGGATATCTTTGACGCATTCGACCTCGAAACACGCGGTATTGACGTCGCCGTGCTTCCATTCTGGTTCTTGACTGCCGAAGGCGGCCGCAAGATCGTCGAACAGCACATCAAACCGAAGCATATTATCGCGACGCACATCGGTCCCGCCGAGGCTAAACAAACTGCTACCGACGTAAAGAAACATTTTCCAAACGCGGATGCGTTTACGACGCTGCTCGAGAAGCGGAGTTTTTAACGGTTTCCCGAAGCCAGTGGTGCCCTGCAGATGAAGTTCAAATCCTACATATTGATCCCACTTACTTTTATCTGCCTTGGTGCGATGGTGCCGTCGGCTCTTGCACAGCAGGGCTTTTGGACGGGTGCAGTTTCTCGCGAAGGCAAGCAATGGCGAGTGAACGTAGATATTTCCGCGAATTCCGCGACGGTCGATTTTGTCGATCTGGATGTGGCTGACGTTCCTTTCCCGATGACGCTGAACGCTAATCGCGTTCGGCTTGAAAGGCCCCAGCCGAACGGGCGGCCACCGGTGATCTTCGATGGCGAGGTCGCGCGTGACGTGTTCTCAGGCAGTTGGAGCGGACTCGGTGTGACAGGAACATTTTCGTTGGTGAGGGGCGAAAGAAAGCCTTCACCGCCACTGCGTGAGCAAGATGTCGAGTTTTATAACGGCGATGTAAAGCTCGCCGGCACGCTGATCACGCCCGCTGCCGACGGTAAATTTCCGGCCGTCGTTCTCACTCACGGCAGTTCGCCGAATGAGCGTGCGGGTTATCGCTCGTGGGCCCGGCGTTTGGCGGCCGGCGGCATCGCGGCGTTGATCTACGACAAACGCGGTGCGGGCAGTTCGACCGGAAACACACGTGCGGCCAGTATGGAAGACCTCGCTGACGACGCGCTCGCAGGCGTGAAGCTGCTCGAAGCGCGGGACGATATCGATGGCTCAAGGATCGGGGTTGCCGGCCACAGTCAGGGCGGATGGATCGCCCCGCTCGCCGCGGCAAGGTCGCGTTCGGTCGACTTCGTTATCGTCAGCGCCGCCGCGGCCGTGACACCCGCTGAGCAAAGTATCTATCATCGTGCCGGAGTGATGCGTGAGCAGGGCATTTCCGAAGTTGAGATCGAACAGGCGACGCGGCTTCGCGAAAAACTGTACGAGCTGAATCGCAAGATCCTCAGGGAAGACGGCAGCTATCAGAAAGATCGGGCGGCAATTTCACAGGAGCTAATATCGAACAGCGCGGCACGGTGGTTCGCACCGGCCGAGCTTCCTCCGCAGCTTGCCGGCGACCTGCCGCCGCTCGGTGCGCTGCGTCTGCTGTTTTTTGAGCCGGTGCCGGCGTGGGAAAGGGTAAGGGTTCCAGTGCTGGCCATCTGGGGAGAAAAGGATCTCGTGGTCCCAGTCGACAAAAGCCGCTCGATAATCGAGCGTACGCTTGCGAAGAAAGGAAACAGGAAGCTGACAGTTAAAACATTTACGAACACCGACCACTCGAACAGCTTGGTTGCGGCAAAAGGTGAATGGGATTTTCCGCGTGTAAATCTCGATATTGACCGCACAATGGTCGAATGGATCAACGGTCGAACTACATAAAATATATGAAAAAACTACTACTCACTGCGGCGATGGCCGTATCAATCTTCACCGTGAACTCGTTCGGTCAGAAAGCTGACGATAAAGCTCTCGTCCTTGGAGTCGTTCAAAAGCTATTCGACGAGATGGCCGCTGCAAATGCGGCCGGCATCCTTGCGACGGGTACATTGGACAATCAATTGGTTGCCGTCCAGAAAGGCCGCGACGGTAAGAACCGCATCTCGGCGATAAATGGTGAGCAATTTACTAAGTTTTTCACCAAACCCGGAGCGATCAAAGAGGTCATGTACGACCCGAAGACTCACATTGACGGCGATTGGGCGATGGTTTGGGGACGTTACGTTTTCTTTTCCGAGGGTAAGCTCTCGCACTGCGGTATTAATCAATTCAATCTCGTCCGCACGGATGCCGGCTGGAAGATAGCAAACGGAGCTTCGACTATCGACCCCGGAGCGTGCAACGAGAAGGAAAAAGCGATGAAGCCGTAACTTTTCCGCGGGGCGCGCTACAACGACTTGGCGGTGTACCGGCATCTGACAGCGCAAATACTGTCATAGGAGTTATTTGTAATGAAGGGATTTGTAGTTTCCGTTTTCGCATTCTTTCTTGCCCTGACCGTTATGGGGCAGAGCGTGACGCCGGAGATGCGAACGGCCGCGAATGATGCTTTTCAGAAGCAGGACTGGCCCGCTGCGATTAAAGCGTACGAAGCGATCGTTGCCGCCGAAGATAAGAATGCGGGGGCACGATACAGGCTCGGTATGTCGCTGCTCGGCGTAAATCGCAACGATGACGCGGCGAAGCAGTTGGATGCGGCAATCGCCATCGCACCAAATCCCGTTTTCTCGCTCGCCCTCGCTCGTGCGCACGCTCGGACCGGCAACACGGCTAAGATGTACGACGCGCTCGAGGGGAGCTTGAAAACGGGCGGCATTCAGCCCTCGTCGTTAACGGGAGAGGCCGATTTTGTGGCGTTTCAAAAGGACCCAAGGTTCATCGCTTTTGTTGACAAGTCCGACAAGGCGGTAAACCCGTGCAAGGCCAAACCGGAGTTTCGTCAATTCGATTTCTGGATCGGCGAATGGCTGCCGAGGAATGTCCAGGGCGTAACCGTCGGGACGAGCAGCATTCAGTTGATCCTGTCGAGCTGCATAATCCTCGAAAATTGGGAAACGCCGGTTTCGGCTGGAAAAAGCTTCAATCTTTACGATACACGTGACGGTAAATGGCACCAGACGTGGGTAGATAACCGCGGGCTGATGACGCATTACGTCGGCGGTCTGGTCGATGGCAAGATGGTGCTCGATTCCGACTCGACCACGCCGACCGGGCAAAAAGTGACCAATCGAATGACGTTCTCGAAGCTCGCTGACGGAAATGTCCGTCAACATGGCGAGAGCTCGACGGACGGCGGCAAGACGTGGACAACGACGTTCGATTTCACATACGTGAAAAAGAAATAGGAGAGGCCGATGCGAAATTCTCTGAAACTCATCGTGTTGATGGCGGCCCTCGGGTGCGTAGCGACGAGCGTATTCTTCGGCACGGTTTCGGAACGGTCGGTTGAGGCACAAACGACTGTCACGGCAACACCAACTCCAGCCGTTTTCGACCAAGCCGCGGCGATCGCAAAGCTCAAGGAGCAGATAAAAGGGCGCGAGCAGGAGCCGGCGAGCAAGGTTTTCAAAAATGTCTCGACGACGATGCTCAAGGACATGCCAGCCGCCAGGCTGCTCGGGGTGATGGAATTCGGCTACGCCCGTTCGCTCGGCGTCAATTGCACGCATTGTCACATCGCCGATAAATGGGAGGCGGAAGAAAAACCGCAGAAGCAGATCGCCCGCGACATGGTCGCGATGGTCACACGGATCAACGGCGAGATGCTCAAGGGAACAAAGAACCTTAAAAGTGCAACGCCGACCGTTAACTGCACAACCTGTCACCGCGGCCAGGTAATACCGGCGACCAATATGCCGAGATCATGACATGAAGATTCTCGCGCACATTCTTTTGCTGACTACGGTTACGGTCACGGCCGCGGCGCAGGCGTCGAATAACTCGTTTCCCCAATGGTCGCCTGATGGCCAACGGATAGCCTTTACATCGGATCGCGACGGTGATCCCGAGATCTATGTAATGAACGCCGACGGATCGAATCCGGTCAGGCTGACGAACTCTAAAGGACGCGATGCTCATCCTTATTTTTCGAAGGACGGAAAACGGATCTTGTTTCAATCGCCGCGAGCTAACGGCATCGATACAAATATCTACGTGATGAATTCGGACGGGTCGGATGTTCGCCAATTGACCGATCAAAAGGGCTTTGCAGGCGTGCCGGTCTTTTCGCCAGACCAAAAACGTATCGCTCTGATGTGGCGCAAAAGCAATGATTTTCGCGACGGCACGAAATGGCTGATCTGTGTAATGGATGCCAACGGCAAGAATCTTAAGGTTGTGACAGACGGTGCCGCAAACGATCAAGTGCCGAACTGGTCGCGCGACGGCAAGCGACTGTTGTTCTTTTCCGATCGTTCGGGCAAGGACCAGTTGTACACGGTGAAGCCCGACGGCAGCGACGTGAAACGCTTTCATGCCAGCGAGTTCAACGACAACGCGGCCTTTTGGTCGCCCGACAATAAGCGGGTCTCCTTCGTTTCCGACCGTGATGGCCAGAGAGAACTTTATATGATGGATGCCGGCGGCAAAAACATAAAACGTCTTACGAACACCAAAGCCACTGAGAGATCCGGAGTTTGGTCACCCGACATGAAGCGGATCTTGTTTGCGTCCGATGGCGACGGCCCCTCCGGCATTTTTGTTGTGAATATCGCCGATCTGAGCATCACGAGGCTCACGCCGTAAATATAGAAAGATGAAAAAAGCTCATTTTTACCTTCTAATTCTAACGCTCTTTGTGGTCACCGCGGCGGATGCGCAACAACCGGGTGCCGCAACCGGAACTGCCGCTCTTAAGCAAGAGATCCAGACGAAACTCGACGAATGGCACAAAGCTGGCAAGTTTCCGGGCGCCACAGTTGGTGTGGCGCTGGCGAATGGGGAATCGTTCGGGCTGGCGATTGGTGTTTCCGATCGCGATGCGAAGACGCCGATGAAGCCGACGGACAGGATGCCCTCGGGCAGCACGGGCAAGACCTTTGCGGCGGCGATGGCTATGCAGCTCGTCAAGGATGGCAAGCTGAGCCTTGATGAAAAGATCGAGAAGTACTTCGGCAAAGAACCGTGGTTTGCCAGGGTCTCGAACGCGAAAGACATCACGGTTCGCCAGTTGATGAACCACACTAGCGGGCTGGTTCGTTATGAGTTCAAGAAGGAATTTACCGATTTCCTGACCGCGAATCCCTACAAGGTCTGGACGCCCGAAGACAGGCTCGCGTATCTTTTCGACGCTCCGGCTCCGTTCGAAGCGGGGAAGGGCTGGGAATATTCGGACACGAACTACATCGTGCTGGGCATGATCATCGAAAAGATCACGGGCAAAAAGTTCTACGACGAGGCTCGGAGCCGGTTCATCAAGAAATTCAAGCTCGACGACACGATCGCGCAGGAAGGGCCCGTTATGAAGGGCGTCGTTCAGGGCTACGCCGGGGCGAACAATCCATTCGGCGGCAAGGACGCGATGATCGAGAACGGCAAATTCATCGTCAATCCGCAGCTGGAATGGACAGGAGGAGGCTGGGCATCGACCGGCCACGATCTGGCTCGTTGGGCGAAGCTCCTTTACGAAGGAAAAGCTATCGATCCCGCGATGGTAGCGATGATGGTCGATGGCGTGCCCGCGAAACTCGGCCCGAACGTAAAATACGGCCTCGGCGCCATAATCCGTCCAACCCAAGCCGGCGGCGTCACCTACGGCCACAGCGGATTTTTCCCCGGCTACGTAACCGACATGATGTACTTTCCCGATCAAAAGATCGCGCTCGCGGTGCAGGTCAACACGAGTGCTCCCGGCGTATTTGGCGGCAAGTCGCCCGCTCGGCTGATCGTCGAGATATCGGAGTTAATCAAGGCCAAGTAACCTTTTGTCCGAATGCGGTTCCCGGCGGTGTTTTATGGGCAAACGTATGAAAGAAGGATCAACACGTCGGTCATTTCTGGCGGGAGCAGCCGCGACTGTCGCAAGCGTGCCGCTGCTAACCCGCGCACAGCAACATAGTAACGGAACGGCTCCGCTTTCCGACGCGTTCATCAAGAAACTGCCGCAGTTGATGGAATGGGCAAACGTGCCGGGGATTGCGATCGCAACGCTTAAGGATGGAAAACCGGCGTGGTCGCGTGGGTTTGGCGTCGTCAAAGCGGGGGAATCGAGCGCCGTCGGTGCAGATACACTCTTTGGTGCCGCTTCGCTTTCTAAGCCGGTTTTCGCCTATGCGATACTACGGATGCGCGACGACAAGCTCATCGACCTCGACAAGCCGCTTGTCGAATATCTGCCGAACGAAGATCTTCCGGCAGGTGACAATGCCAAGCTCATGACCGCCCGCCATGCACTTAGTCATTCGTCGGGGCTTCAGAACTGGCGGTTTGCCCGCACGGACAAGCTCGAATTCGCATTTAAGCCGGGCGAAGGGTTTCAGTATTCCGGCGAAGGCTTCTATTACCTGTCGCGGGTTCTCGAGAAGCTCACCGGTCGCGGTTTTGAGGAATACATGCAGGAGAAAGTGCTGAAACCGCTCGGCATGACGAACAGCACATACCTGTGGACGACAGCCGCCGAAGGGAAGATGTCGTGGGGCCACAATGGCCGCATGCGTCCGACGGAAGCGTTTAACGCACAGCGTGGCCGTCAAATGCTGGCGACGGCAGAACAATGGAAAAAACCGGTCGCGTCCTGGCGGCATGAGGACGTTGCAAAGGCTCTTACTGAATCAAACAAAGACGCGTCGACTTTTCCGAATTTTCTGCTGCCGAACTGTGCCGGAAGCCTGATCACTTCGGTCGATCAATACGCCGTGTTTCTCAGCCGACTGCTCAAGCCGCATGGCGATCCGCTTGATCTATCGCCCGCGTCGCGTCGCGAGATGTTCACCACGCAGACCAAGATCAATAGCGCGATCTCGTGGGGCGTAGGCGTCGGTCTGGAGAATTATTCGGGCCGTAACCATTTCTGGCATTGGGGCGATAACGGCACATTCAAGGCGTTCATGATGGGCGATATTACTAACGGAGCGGGTCTCGTAGTCTTTACGAACGGACAGAACGGCCACAAGATCTGGAGCCGGATCGTTACCGAAGCTATGGGAAGCGATCACCCCGCCACGTATTTCTTTATGACCTAGGAAACTAAGCGGGCGGAACTTTTGTCGCTGCATATTCGTTCCGCTCATTGACCCTAAATTAACTTCGGTCACAAAACTCATCGATATCTGGAGGAGTTCACCCGTGGACCACAAACGCATTTTCCCGGCCGCATTGGCCTCATCGTTTTTATCAGCGGCGATTTTTGCCGTTTCTGCCTTAGGCCAGATTCCGGGCCAGCTCGCTCAGGATTTTCCGGCCGGAAATGCTCCGTCGCCGGAGATGGTCGCCCAGTATGAAAAGGACGCGGCAGCCAGTCCAAACGACCTTCGCCTGGTGCGAAAGCTCGGCAAGGCATATTTTTTCCAGTTCTTCGACGAAGGCCTGAAGGAAGCAGTTCCAAGATCAATAACGACGCTCGAACGCGCACTAACGATCCAGAAGGACGATCCCGAAACGCTTGCCTATCTTGGTTCGCTTCATGTCCTGAGAGCGGTGCGGCTTGAGAAGAAAGACGCCACTAAGCAGAAGGCGAGCTTTGATAAGGGATTCGAGATGGTCAAGCTGGCCGAAAAGCTCGATCCACGAAATGGAGCCGTTCTCTCGGTCGCCAGTGCGACGTACCTGTGGCTGCCCGATTCGTACAACATGGCCCCCCACGTCATTGGAATGCTCGAAGGCATGATAAAAGGCATGGGCCCGTACTTCAAGAAATTTCACCACCACGGCCAACAGCGCATCCTAATGACCCTCGGTGAGGCCTACGTAAAAACCGGCAACAAAGAAAAAGGCCGCACCCTCTTCACCGAAGCCCTCGCCATAAACGACAAGTCCCGCGAAGCCGCCCTTCTTCGCGCCGAACTAAAGAAACTGGATCGGTAAGATGCGAGGAGCTGGCCGCATGAGGAGTACGCAATATTGAAAAATAGTTCTAACAAATCCGGAGGCGTCCGGTTTGTTCTTTTGCCAGAAACACAACGCACCTCAAAACACCTAATAAGTGTTAACCCTCGAAGTGCGCTTGACATCAATGGGCAACTTCAGAGATGACCCCGACCCTCTCGTAGGAGCGACCTGTTCGTAGCGGGAATTCCGATCCCCAAATATCCGGCAAAAGGTCGCCCCTATGGGGCTAGCGGACCAAAACCATCTCACTTCTACAAACCGGCCGCTCCTGCGGAGCTAAGAACGACGGTTCAAAAGGACGGGCGCCCCTTCCAACATCGACCGCCGCCACGACGTCGCAATGAAGAAATTTACAAAACTCAAAACGCTATTTAGAAAAAACCATCGCCGAACACAAGAATCGCAAACCGCCAGTCTGACCCCTTCTAACGAATAATCGCAATTCCGCAGGCGTGACCCATTCTCTTCTCAGTCGTTCTCTTTGAGTATCTCCCTTGATACACTGTCGGCGGCATCGCTGAGCCTTTGTCGTTGGACGGGTGAACCGGCCGAACTTGCCGAACTTTTTAAGAACTCTACTGCATCTTGGCGATTTTCACGAAAAATGTACTTAATTACATAAAGAGCGTTCGATGACTTCGCTGAATTTCTCTCGGAATTTTCTATAGTTGAGGCCAACACGGGCAATGCTCGCTTTCCAATTATTTCAAGCGCGGCCACGGCCGGGAACTCGCTGTCGGGTAATCGCAGGTGGGGTTTAAGTATAATACCTTGCAGTTCCTCCCGGGATTTTTCACGAACACGTTGAAGGTCGATATAGCTGGCAATCGCTTCGATAGTTGCGGTCGATTCGATACCTCTAAGTTCCGCTAAGCGTTTTAGAGCCTCGATTGCACTAATAGCCTTGTCTGGCTGGACATCACGTAAGTTACGTTGCTGTAGAATCCGGACGAGACTATCTTCATTCTCTCCACTAGTCGCTCGCGCTTGATCGGACCGCTCCGTAGACTGCGAATATGTAGGAAGTACTACTTCGGATAGACACAGCAATAGGACAATGACAAATGCGCCGAGTCCACATATTTGTACTGAGTGTTTGCGAAGAACTCTAATTAATTTGTTCATAGCTACTCCTGTTAGGGGCACGGATCTCCATTTAAATCCGGTTGTGCAAAAGCGAGATTCCAGGTTAGGTTCGTCGATCCCGCGCCGACAATATTGTCGTTAGCGACATCTGATAGCACGGAAGTCCCTGGGCCGGAATTTTTAATAATTGACAACCTCTGGAACCAGGATATATTCCCAGATACGCGTACACTACTGGAGGTCGCGCCATGCATTTGGGTAATGGAAGCCCACTGCGTGAAGTTTGTTCTCGTTCGTAGCTTGGCTCCGGCGCCAGTATTGCTGCCAAGACCAATGCCAGGCATGTCCAAGTCATAAATTTTCCCGCCCGACCCGCCAGATTGGGGATCTTGGTCCAGCAAACTGGGGTCTGAAGTATCTGCACATCCCAAATAGTTTGAAATTTGGTTCTGATCGCCGTGTATGCGGCCGTTGAATACCCGTTCCAATCTCAACGATTCGTCAAAATCATCAGGAAGAATAGTCCCTACGATTTCAATTCCATGCCCCCAGAACTCTGGTACACCTACCCTCTGTCTTGGTCCTCCCAAGTTAAACGTACCGACGGCGGACTGGTAGGTTGACTTTGCCGCGTTATCGCTCGACACCGTGTCAGTGTTAGCGTAACGCAAGGACAACGACACGTTTAACACAGTAAAGTCCGTCGTACCCAAGATTACATTTTGATTGTTAGGCTTTATGTATGAAGCTTCTAGCCGCATCATATTCTTAGCACTACTTGCCGTCACGCCGCTAATGTCGACGTCGCCAGTAGCGGTGATTGTGCGCGTGTTTGAATTTGTTCCTCCGGTACCCACAAATTTTGCTGCGCCGGACCCTCCCGACTTCGGATTCATAGTTAGAGAAATTGTTCTGTTATTAGGATTTTGGATAGTGACGCGAATCTTAGAGGTTTCATTTACCCCAACTGCCTTGATTGTTGTAAGAGTCACCGTTGGAGCGACCTCAACCGGCGCTTCGGCTTGGCGGTTGTCGGGGAAGGGTTCGCAGTAGCCGCCCCAGTTTATGTAGATGTAGCGTTCGAAGGTGCCTTGGAGATTGGTTGTGCCTGGACTGACTGCCTCGAGGTCGCTAACGCCTGTAGTTGCGACGCCGGTGTCGATTGTTTGCCAGGTAACCGTCTGCGAGATGTATGGTCCGAATGACTGGCCGTAGGAATTTAGCTCGGTCTGCCATCCCACCAACTGCTCAGTATCGCCAACGGCCATATTGAATTCAATCGGCTCGACAGAAACCTGATCGATAACGTTCGGGCAAGGGTTGGCACAGGCGTAGGTGCTGGCGACGCCGTTGCCGAGGCTGATCTGCTCACTTCGGCCGCTCATCGTTTTCATCTCGATCCCGTGGGCCGACCACGCGATCTGACCGACATCAATATTCGGCGGGATGACCTCGCCGCGATCTCCGGGCGTCTGGTCGTCGCGGAGTTTTCTAAAGTCGATCTCGACGGTCTGCCCCGCTTTGAGTTCCTTCATGCCAAGCGAATAAGCTCCGCCTGTGTAGGATAAATGTGCCGTGTACTTTCTCGTGGAGTTCGTCTCGTTCTTAATGTAGACGACGGTTGTGAAATCGCCGTTCGCTTTCCACGGAAACGGATAGGGGTCAGTCATGCAATATTGCAATTCTATTGTCACTCCTTCGTCTCCACTGAATGAATGACTGATCGTTGTTCCGCCGACGTAGGTTTCTTTTGCGTTGGTATAGGTTGCTTGATCTCTTTGCGTTCAAAGAATGAACGCAATAGGGCGATGTAGGCGTTGCTCTTTAGTTTTTCATCCTTCAGATCACTGACTGCGAGGAGGCCGTTTTCTTCGTCGCCGGAGTAGAGTTTGCGGAAAGAGGTTTGGAAATCGATCTTGATGTCTTTTACCTCCAGCGGAGCTCGCAGCGTAACCGCGTCGCGGCCTACGGTGCGGACGAGTCGCAGATCGCCTACAGCTTCCTCACGGTTGAACATCTTGGCGGCTTCAAAAAAGATCAGGGTTGCCTGCGGATCACCGCGTTCCTTTTGACGTGCGGCGATATAAGTCAAGAAGTATGGCCCGGCGTTACCGGCGAGGCGGCCGGCACTCTGGCGAGCGTAGTCGAGGGCGTCGATCTCCATTCTTAACTTCTTCTGTTTCGCGGCGATCGAAGCAAAACGCAGCCAAAGAAGAACTTTTTCCGACCCCTCTTTTATCTTTGTTATCCGCTTGTCGACGTCGAAAAGATCGACTGACTGATCGTTCATCAAAGCATTCGTTTCGCCGAAATCGATCAGTATCTCGATCGGCTCGTACAATTCTTTGTCCTCAATCTTGTCGGCCGCGATTCTAGCGGTCTCAAATTCTTTCCGCCGCCACGCATGAAAAGCCATGTCCAAATAAAGCAGGTCACGCGTCTCCGCATCCGGATTCTTCTCGATCTCTTTCATCCGCTCCTCTGGCGGCCCGGGCCTCATGCCGACGTATTTGTAAGCGGCAGCCGTCGTATAAAGCGGGTCGACGTTTGCCGATATCGCAGCCATTGAAGCCATTAGTTCGGCCGATAAATTCGGAGCAAATTCCTGAGCTTTCAGTACGCACAAGTAACCGAGCGCGTAGCGCTGAGCTCGCTCCTGTGCATCTGTGCTGGGACGATAGATGAGAGTGATCGCGGCCCTTATAAAGGGCGTTACTAGTGTCGCACTCGTTCCGGGCCGATTGACTGAAATATCCGGCATGCCGGTATTTCCGATCCTTACTATCGAAAACGTCTGCGTATCTTCGACCGGCACGTTTCGAGAAGCAAATAGATATGTACCGAGCGTGGCCAGAAGTTCTGCTTTTCCATTCGGCTGGCTCGAAAACCGCGTTAGGGTCGTTAGAAACAGTGCATTTGCCTGATCCGGGTTAGTAACACGAAGCTGCTTGAGAAAACCCACAAGCGATGGTGTGATCGCGTTGTTTATGCTTTCGCTCGCGATGTCGATCGCTGCTTTTTCGTCCGAAGAAAGTAGGTCGAGAGCGGTCTGAGCTTCTGCAAAACCCGCAGGATAGTCGGATTCACTCTTTTCCTTCGGAGCGGCTAACAGTGCTTTCGCCCATTTCGCATCGTGACGGCCGATCAGGGCTATGACCCGACGTCGTTGCGCCGTTTTGGCATAAGCGTCGTTCTTTTTGTCGCGTTTATCCGGTTCCAGAAGATTCAGGGCATGGCGGAAAAGCGTTCGCGCAAATGCCTGGTCGAGTTTCCACGAAATATCCGCCACTTGGGCCTGGCCGTAAGCCGAGATCTGCGTATCGCGAAAACTCACGATCGCCTGGTTTATCTCAGAAGCTTTCTGAAGCTTGGCAAGATCGAGAAGGTTTGGTTTGGTGGCGGTCTGCGACGGGGTCGCGTTGGAACTTATGAATGTCAAGATAGCAACTAACAGCAGCTTTTTCATCATCAGAACCCCCGCTCTCCTGAAATATGGACGGCATTCTATCACAATTTGACGAGCGGCCTGATCTATTACGAGCTGCGGCGAAAGGTTTGTGGGGTCAGGCCGACTTCAGTCGCGCATAAAATTTTTCTTGACATTTGGTGCAACTCTGTGCTATCATTGCAACGTTTAGTTTATGAAGAAACACGCTTTCTTAGTCAAAGCGCAATGTTTATGGGCATTGCGGATCGGGATAGTGGCACGTTGCCGCGAAATGCGACGGTTTTGCGAGGCTGTCCCGTTGTGGGGCATTAAATTTAGGTCGGACAACGGGACAAGCCTTTATTGTGACGGTAAATGATTCATTATAAATGGGTTATGGCCGCGAGAGCTTGTCCCGTTTTTGTCCCGCGGGGGACAAGATCTTTGAAAACTGAAAATGAGCCGGTCGATGCTACAATCTACGCATCAACTATTTCAACGGAGGTTCTTAAATGAAAAGAATACTGGCGGCGGTGCTCGCTGTAATTTCGCTTACCAATGCCGCGTGGGCGGTCGATATGAGCAAGGATATCGATGCCGCTTCGGCGAAGATAATGTCGAAGGTCGTCGAGTGGCGGCGGCATATTCATCAGTATCCGGAACTCGGCAACAGCGAGGTGAAGACGGCTGCTTACGTCGCGGAGCATCTTCGTAAACTTGGTATCGAGGTCAAAACCGGCGTTGGGAAGACGGGGGTTGTCGGGACGTTAAAAGGCGGTTTGCCGGGGCCGACGATCGGGCTGCGGGCAGATATGGACGGGCTTCCGGTGACGGAGCGTAACTCGCTGCCTTTTGCTTCGAAAGAAAAGGCTGTGTTCAACGGACAGAACGTCGGAGTGATGCACGCCTGCGGGCATGATACCCATGTGGCGATGCTGATGGGAGCGGCGGAAGTGCTTGTTGGGATGAAAAGCAAGATCAAAGGCACCGTTATCTTCATCTTCCAGCCCGCCGAAGAAGGCCCGCCAGCCGGTGAGGAAGGCGGAGCGGCTTTGATGGTGAAAGAAGGCGTTATGACCACGCCTAAGATCGACGCGATCTTTGGAATTCACATCAATTCGCAGACCGCGGTCGGCAAGATCCGGTACAAGTCCGGTGCGACGATGGCGGCGAGCGATTGGTTCGAGATCAAGATCAAGGGCAAGCAGACGCACGGGGCATATCCGTGGGAAGGCGTCGACCCGATCGCGGTTGCGACGCAGGTTTACACCGGGCTGCAGATGATCGTTGCAAGGCGATCCGAATTGCCAAAGGCTCCGGTCGTGATCACCGTCGGCCGCATAAACGGCGGCGTTCGCGAGAATATCATCCCCGAAGAAATGTCGATGGCCGGCACGATCCGCACGCTGGATGCAGACATGCGGCTCGACGTTCACGCCAAGATAAAGCAAACCGCAGAGCGGATAGCCGAAAGCATGGGAGCGAAGGCCGAGGTGTCAATTTCGGCAAAAGCCCCGAGCGTTTTCAACACGCCCGAACTGGTCAAGAAGATGGTTCCGTCGCTCGAAAAGGCCGCTGGAAAGGAAAACGTGATCGAGGCGAATTGGGTGACGGGAGCCGAGGACTTCTCATATTTCGGCGAGAAGGCCCCTAGCTTTTACTTTTTCATTGGCGGAATGCCGGCGGGGAAAGACCCCAAGACCGCGGCACCGCATCACACGCCGGACTTCTTTATCGACGACAGCCGGCTCGATGTCGGGGTCAAGGCGTTTTGCAATATCGTTTTCGATTACGCGAACTGATTCGGCCTAGGCTTGGATGTGGGCCTCGACAAACCATAGCTGCTTGTCGATCGCACGCGAGATACCGGTAAATAGATCCGCGGTGTCGGCATCACCCAGTTCGTCAGTTTTATCGATATCGGCGCGGATCTTCTTGCCGAAATCGGCTAGTGCCGTAGATAAAGCGTCGACGTGGGCGGCACCATCCGTTATTTCCAGCGGATATTCGGCGAGCGAAGAATTTTGGGCCGCGACGCGGACCGTTCCCATCGCTGTTCCGCCGAGGGTTGTGATCCTTTCGGCAAGGTCGTCGACGTGAGTATCGAGTTCGGTCGCGACCTGGTCGAAAAGCTCGTGAAGGGCGATGAAGTTCATTCCCTTGACGTTCCAGTGGGCTTGTTTCGCTTGCGATTTCAGGTCAGCGGCATCAGCCAGGCGTTGGTTCAAGATCGCGATCACTTTCTCGCGTTTGCCTTTCGGAAGATCGATCTTTGTATTGTGCAGCATATTGTTCCTCTTTAGAATTATTCTAAATTAGAATCTGCTGCGGGTCAATATTAGGGTTTAGCGAGTGATTATGGTATTAGCGCCCGGCCTGCGGCCGTTTGGAAAGAAGCGCGGGCTGCCCGTTCCACGAAAGAGCGGAGTGAATACCCACTTAGATTGGCGGTCAATGCCGTAGTAAGAGATGACCGATTTGGCCTTGCTCTGACTTGCGACGCCGATAAAGGGAGTGTTTTCGGTAAGGATCTCGACGCCTTCGTCGTCTTCATCCTCGACCTCGCCCTCGACCTCGGTGTTAAGGGCACTGATTACTACGACGCCGTAGCGGTCGAGAGTATTGCTGGGGTTCGGAGGAAGCTGTCCGCCGTAGTAGGACTGGACGCGTTTGGCAAACGGGCCGAGCGTGGCCGCGTCGGCCTTGATCAGCCTCCACTTGCCGTCTTCGCTAAGTGGATCGACAGCCGCGGAGGCACGGAGTATCTGGCGCTTTTTCGTGCCCTGCGGGAGACCATCGAGGAGATCGTCCATTGAGTTGGGCAGGCGAGAGCCGCGGTAATACTCGACGTATTGCCTGATCGCTTCTGCAACTTCTTCTCCGCGGCGGATCGATTCAAGTTCCTTCTCGCGTTGGATCTCCTGCTGGATCGACGGCGCGACGGCAAGAAGGCCAATGGCGAAAACAACCATCATGGCCATCACCGCAAAGAGCGTCATGCCTCGTTGATCACTAAAGGTTGTCATTGTCGTCAACGTCGTCTTTGGAGGTCGGTGGCCGTCGCTGCGGCTGTGGAGGCTGAGGTGTCATGGGCCTCGCTCCCGGCTGCATTCCCGGGGTGTACGGAACGAACCCGCCGCCCGGCGGCGCTCCGGTCGGTCCGCCAGTCGGCGCAAGGGTCATCGGGATCTTGTGCCGGAAGCCAAGGCCCGTATCTTCCACGACTACCTCGCGAGACGAGATATTGACTACGCGGAATCGGCCTGCGATGACGTCATTTAGCCGGGCTCCGAAAGGCAACGGCTTGTTCGCTTCCTGAAAATACGCCGTGTCGTTATTGCCGCGAGTACGGGCGATCATGCCTATATATTGGATATTGGTTGGCTTAGGCGGCGGCATGATCATAACGGAAGACGCCGGAGATGTCTTTGTGCCGTCGATGGTCTGGACGATGATCGTCTTCTGACCTTCCTGCGCAACCATTGCTTCCGGGATCACTGCCGAAAGAGACTGTGAATTCACAAAGGTTGTCGGCATCTCGGTCTGGTTAAAGTAAACGCGTACATCCGGTGTGAACGGACCGCCGTAAACCTCGAGCTTGAATTCGCCCTTCGTGCCCGCGTACCGCGACGTCGGGTTGATGCCCGTGATCGTAAATGGGGGCGGCGGAGGCGGTGTCGGCGTCGGTGCCGGCGGCGGAGGCGGGGATGGCGGCGGAATGAATGGTGTCGGGTCTCCCGGTTCGTAGAACGCAAAGATATTGCGTCCAGCGTTAGGTGCACCGCTATCGCCTGGATTGTAAACAACCGGAACGATCATATTTAAATCGTTCTCGGTCTTGGTCGGCAGGCGAAACTGGTTGTTATTGGTCGACGTGCTTACGGTGGTCTTGGGCGTCGGTGTTGTCGATACCTTGACCGTTGCGGTTGTCGTCGAGCCGCCAAAAAAGCTTCGGCCAAACGCCATGTAGAGAGCAAAGAGCGACACGACGCCGAGTATCGCCGCGGCGATGATCTTCTTCTTTTCGGCTGGAGATTTGCCTTCGAGTAATGCCATGTCGTGTTTACTGCGTGACCGGTCCTGCTACGTTCGGCCGGCGGAAGTACGCCGCCATTTCTATCCTTAAGGTTACTGTCTCGCCGTGCTTTTTACCTTTAAATCTACCCGAATCCTGCTGAACCGGGGCCGCGGGCTGCATCGTTCCAGGCATGCCTGTCGCCGGATTTATCGGCACCATAGCCGGATTCTGCTGCTGCGGTTGACGATCGCCGGAATTACCGCGGCTCTTATCGCCCTCGGCAGGAACGAGTTCTACAGCGCTCACTATAACAAATTCCCGTCCCGTTTCGATCTCACGGATGAATCGGCGGAGGTTCTGATACGAGCCTTCAAGGCTCGTCGTTACGTAAACGCCGGGATAAAGGCTGCGAAACTTGGCACGTCCGCGCTCTTCTTCGGCCTGCGAGCCCTGATTCGAGTCGATCGTCTCAAGCGGAACGTAATCTGGACCGCTTGTATTGACAAGGTCATAAGCCCTGATAAGTCCGTTCAGTCTTTGATACAAAGCTGCCTGGCCATTAGCGGTAACGGGCAAGAATCTCGCTTCAAAATCGTCGATGCTCTCGACGATCTTGGTTACCTGCGTTCGCGAATCGGTGATCGTACCGTATTTCTGGTTCGCCGTTATCAACTCGGTTTCGAGGCGGTCAGCTTCGGCGCGATTCTTCACCAACTCGCGTTCCGAGGGCACTACCCAGAAGAAATAGGCCACGAAAGCCATAATGAGAGCCATCGCTCCGGCGGCGACCGCGCCGATCTCAGGCGGGCCCCACATGCCGGCATAAACCTTTCGCGGGCGATTAGGCGGAATGATATTCCACTGTTCGTCGACGACGACCACTTCGGTGGCTGGTGCCTCAAACGCGTTTTCTACGACCACTACTTCTTTCGGTTCCAGTTCAGCCATTATTGTGCGTTGCCTCCCTGGAAGTTTTGTGCGACGTCTGACGACGGCGGAGCGGTCGAATATCCGTAGCCCGGCGTGTAGATCACGCGGAAGGTGTATTCGGTAAAGGTGATACGCTCGCCCTTCTGCAGATCCTGACCGCGAAGTTCGGCAAGGAAAAGGCCCGAATTGTTCATCCGCTCGATCATTACCATCACGGCCGGATAATCGCGGCTGATGACGCCAAGTTCGAGCTCTGCTTTTAAGCGATCACCGTCCTGGTAGATATTCTCAACACCGATACGCGAAGCCGAAACGGTCGCCGGAAGGACGTTCTCCAAATCGGCAAAGAGCCTCGACCAGCCAAAGGTTTTGTTAGCTACGAGCTTATGCGATGCTGACAGAAGAGCCTGCTGTTCAGGGGTAAGCAGCTGCTGGACCTTTTCGCCTTCGCCCTTTAGCTTGGCGATCTCGGCCTCGCGTTCTTTCACCGCCTTAACGAGTAGCTCGTTCTTGTCGCTGTTCTCACGCAATTTTACAAGGCAATAAACACCGCCGAACGCGCTCGCCACGAGCAAAAGGCTCGCGAAAAGATATGGAAGAACCCTGTTCCGAAACGGATGGGTCGAGAGATTTAGCTTTGTTATCACCTGTAAACTACTACAATTACTACGCCCTGCGGCTAAGAATTACGAACGAGAATTCTAGCATGAAAGAATTCCATTGTCTTTCACGTATTTGACGCCGCCTTTGTTGCAAAAGTTGGTAGCCGATGAAGTACTTATAGCTTGGAACCGATCCGCGGGTGATTCACGATTCGCGGCGGGGCGGAAGGTGGCGGTTGAGCTCTTCGGGTGTCATGTCGCGATAAGCTGCAACGCGGTTGCGGCCCTCGCGTTTAGCACGATAGAGCGCGGAATCGGCCATCTCAACGAGTTCGATCGGGTCGGACGAATCATCGGGGAATGACGAAACGCCGATACTGACGGTGATGTGATGCGTTTTACCCGTCTGGCCCTGTCGTAGGACGCTGAATTCGTATTTTTCGATGCTAGATCGTATGCGTTCGGCAGCGATCAAGCCCTGCGGCAGATCGGCGTCAAGCAAAAACGCCGCAAATTCGTCGCCGCCGAAGCGGGCTGCTGCGTCGCCGGTCCGTAGATTCGTCATGATCGAAAAACCTATCTCTTCGATCGTTTTACTGCCGGTCAGGTGGCCGTGATTGTCATTTACGCTCTTAAAGCTGTCGCCATCCATCATTAGGACACAAAACGGACGGTTCTCGGCAGTAGCTCGGCTGGCTTCACGGCGAAGTTCCGAGAAGAACGAGCGGCTCGAAAGCAATCCGGTCAGGTCGTCGTGTGATATCAGCCGGTGGATCTGTCGTTGATATTCGCGATCTATCTCGTCCAGAAGGTCGAATCGCAGGATCGTTTCGCCGATGGTGATCTTGTCGCCGTTCTGCAGCGGTTCGCGGCGGATCCGGCGTCCGTTAAGAAAGGTCCCGTTACGGGAATCCAGGTCGGTCAGTACGTATTCGGCGACGCCCTCGGCATCGCCTTTGACGGCGGTCACCTTGGCATGCTGCCGCGACACCTGTGTATCGTTTACACGCACGTCTGCTTCAAGGGCGCGGCCGAGGATGACATCCTCGCGTTCGAGCGGGATCGGGACGGCGATCAGCTCGCCAGTAAGAAAAACAAGCGCGGGCTTCAGGTCCCGACGTTTTATTTCGGAATCGGTCATAGAGAATAGGTGTGGGAAGCCAAAGCTAACCTAGAATAACCTATTCTTTGCAATAATTACCAGCGTTTTTGATAGAGCGGTTTCAGCCTATTCATGCTTTAGTTCTGCCTGCCAAAATGCTTGACTTCAGGCGGTGTCGGAACGACGGTTAGGAAGACCTCTCTGGTCTCGCGACCCGCAAAACACTCGACCGCCAACGGTTTCTTTGCCGGCACCATTTTTTCGGGAAGTGTTTTTTCGTCAAGGTAAAACACATGCTCGCCGGGCGGTAGATCCGCGATGGTGAAGAATCCATTGCTATCTGTCAGAGTATCCCTGCCGCTCGCGGTGACGACCCTGATATCGGAAAGCGGCGCCTCGCCCTCTTCGTAGGCTCCGTTACCATTTGCATCCAGCCAAACGCGGCCTGTAACGCGGCCAGTGCGAACCAGGCGAAAATCAAACTGGGTGATCTTACCGGGTTCGAGCACGAGGTTTCGCGTGCCGCCGTCAAGCAGCTCAAGATCGGCTCTGACGGAAAGCAGGTCAACGTAGATCCGGCTCTCACCGGCGGGAAGCGCCTCGAAGGCGAACAGTCCATTCGCGTCCGTCTCGACATATCGGTTGCCATCGACTCTCACCTTTACGCTCGCTTGGGGCTTATCTACGGCTTGGTCGTACTTTCCGTTATTGTCGATATCCTGATAGACACGACCCGAAACGCGGCTAAATGAGTTTACTTCGGATGGAAGCGAATTAAGATACGCGCTGGCCTCACGCTTTCTGAATAGCAGGCCGCGCACCTTAACCATGAGTGTCGGGCCGCCGGGCGTATTCAGGTAGTTGACCTGAATCATCGATTCCCGCGGCAGATTAATGTTGGCGGCAAGCTTTTGATACGAAGCGAAACCATTGCCGGGGTTGAAGCTGTAACCGGCACCAGCTGAAAGGCTGACACGCTCGCTTAGAAAACGGCTGGTGCGCCATTCGATCAGCCCGTTCGACGAACCGCGACTCGCAAAGCCTTGATTCAGTTCAAGGGTGTCCTTTTCACTTACCGCAAAATTGGTGCCCAGTTGCACGGTAGCCGAAGCGGGGCCGAAATTTTTGACCCGGCTGGCGCTCGCGAATAGCCTCACTCTTCGGAAGCTCTGCGAGAAATTTGCCAATGTGAAATCGCCTTTCTTGTATAGCAGCGAACTGCTTCGTGTGTGGGAGAGATAGAATGTCGGTTTGTTCTCGCCGGGCGAGACCGAAACCGTCCCAGAAACGTAGGTTTCGGTGGAGTCCATCGAGTTCGGGCGCTTCGTAGAGCTTGCCGTCAAGGATGTCGTTAGCCACCTCACCGGTGACCAGGCGACACCTCCGGATCTAACGTTTAGCGGTTCGCGGGTACCGACCTGAGGCGCTAGAAAGTTCGATCCGATCTGGGCGATGCGGCCCTGAACGGACAGATTCTCGGACATTTGGTACGAACCGGAGACTTCGTACGCGGAGGCGATGCCATCGACTCGAGTGCCGTCGAGTCGTGCGCCGCGAAAGTTCCCGAGTGCAAGATCCGCCTGGAACTGAGCCTGTCGCCCGGCGAGATTAACACTTGCAGCGGCGGTTGTACCGTTTCGTCCTGACCCCGTGAAACGCATACCACCGGCAGTCACTATCATTGGCTTAAATGCGCCTTCGTCGAAAGGGCGAATCGTGGCGGTAGCTCCGAAAATAGACGTATCGCGCGAAGGGGCATTGCGGGTTGGGAACTGTTCATCGAAACCGATGCCACGGCCAAAGTTTCCCGAAGTTGCTTTTCCGCCAAATGCGGCTATCGTTACGTCGCCGACCGGCACGCTAACGAGTGCGCCTCTAAGATTAGAAGATATTAGTTGAAGGCCGGCGGCCGCCCCGAGGTCTCCGGCGACATAATTATGTCCATTCGGTGGCACAAGATCGAAGCGCAGATGTCGAGGTGAGAAACGCCCGACCGATGTCGCATTGGAATTCGATATGAAGCTGAATCGCCCATCGCCCAGACGTCCGAGAGCGTTGATCGAAAGATCATGGGAGTTCGAGGCGAAATAGCGGTTTAGGTTGTACTCGTACTCGGCAAGATACACTTCCCCAAGACTCTTCTTTTCTTTCTCCTGTGAGACCGAAGTGACGATACCGCGGGTGATCTGGACCGTGTTCTTATCCTTATCGAACTTTATAGCTACGTTGAACAGAGGCGCAACGATCTCGATCGGAAGCGTAAGCTCGTCGAGGAATGGCGAGATCGCTATCATGCCCGGGCTTGAGATGACCAGCACAACGGATCCATTCTCTAGGATCTGACCATTCCGAGCGTCGAACGCAGTTCGAACCCCCGTTTGCTGCAGCACAGAGATCGTACGGCCGGCGGAATCGAGTAGAACGGAATCGCCGAGTGTCCGTGCGACAGCGGCTACTGGAATGAACATTCGGCCGTCGCGCATCTGAGCCGAACTGTTTGGGCCGGTCAGAGCACGGCCGTTCACGGTTATGCTTGAGAAACCGACCTGCGTTTTTGTGCCGGGGCTCCGCACATCGCGATCGGAGCGGGCATCGGCACCGGGAGCGATGTGCACCAGGGCCATGATCACCGATACAGCAACTATGAGGTAAGACGATCTCATACAGGGCAGCAAAAGAGAGGATCTACGGTTTCTTGGGCTGATTACCGGACGTTGCTATTTGGGGAGATGCGCCGACCGTTAACTGTGTGACGCCTTCTGTCGGCGGGCGTCCATCTTTGAAATCGATCCGGTACTTCACGGTGTATTTCCCGGCTACGAGCTGCTTTTCGATATGGGTCGGCTTGGCGGTCTCGGTGTTTCCAAGGATCGGCAGGATCTCGGATTCAGGCACGTCCGCAACGGGTTTTCCTTCTGCATCTAGAACCGAGATAGACGCGGTCGGACGGATGACGCTGTTCCCCTCATTTCGCAGTACCGGAGTAACCGTAACACCGCTATCTTTTGCCTCAGCGATCAGGTCGCCGAATTCGCCCTTTCGAGTGAGTTTCCCGACCTTAATGTAGAAAACCGACGCGAGACGATAGCGTATGACGATCTGTTTGGAATTGTCGGCGGTCCTAAGCGTGTCCGGACGCTGTTCGATGA
Source organism: uncultured Chloracidobacterium sp. (assembly GCA_964410495.1). GTDB lineage: Bacteria > Acidobacteriota > Blastocatellia > Pyrinomonadales > Pyrinomonadaceae > OLB17. The sequence goes on along the minus strand of CAYPGP010000008.1, from coordinate 83,618 downwards.
TCAAGGCCGCGAGATGGTCGCCGGCTACTGCGTTCTGAGGAACGGAGACGGTAACGCGGATCGCATGCGGAACGTTTGGCGAGACCGAAGCTTCGCCCGGCGAATAGATCAGCCATGGGCTGGCGGAGTTGGGCCGAGTGTTGGCGGGGAAATACTCGACCAAACCATCTTTTGTTATGGTCCAGTCATTTAAGCTGGCGACTATCCGGACGGGTTTTGCAAGGTCGTCGGCGGATTTGTAGTCGAGATTGAGTACGACCGTCGTTTCGCTGCCCGGCAGCATTTCAAGTTCAAATCTCGCCGGGGAAAGAGCCATGCTCTGTGCGAATGCAGTCGAGCTGATGATGAATGTTAAGAGCAATATGAATATCTTGTTCATTGCGTTTCCTAGTTCGGGACGAATGATGGCTCAGCAAACTAGAGCGGGTCCGGCCCCGAGCGTAAATGTTACGGTCGTGCTGTTGCTTCCCGCTGCATAGAACTGCGGCGTCATTACAAAGATGAGGTTGATTATCCAGCCATTATCGTTTCGTCGGATCCCGCCGCCGCCCGACATTGAAAGTGTCGGTCCGCTAAGAATGACCGTCGACCCGGATATCGTGGCTAGAGATGAAACGTATGTGACTCGACCATTAGCATTGGTCGTAATGCCCGTTGCCGGGTTCGCAGTGATGGCGGGATTATAGGTGTCGGGGGACGAACAGGTTTGGGAGCGAGACCCCATTCTTGTAAATGTCCTTTCGAGGCCGAATCCAACATCCGATCGCTGCAACGCCTGCGGGTTAACGTTTGTACCGCCCGAAACTGAAACTGATAGCTGGTACGAGGAAAAGCTTCGGATTGCGATCGGGACGTTGGCCGTGATGATCGAGCTAGTGTTCGACGGGGATACTTCTCCCCAGTTTATTGTAACGCTAAGGTTCGTCACGGTGCTCGAACTCCCGACGATCGAGCCGCCCTGCGAACCCGTAAGTGTTGGCAATCCGCCGCTCGATATATCGAAGGTTTGCGCACAACAGACAGTGCCCAAAACCAAGATAGCGGCGATCTGGAGAACGAGCTTCAGTTTCTTTGAACGCGTGATCATGGTGCTGAGATAGTAAAGGTGGCGACTACGGTCGTCGAACCGTTCTCGTAGAACTGAGGCTTTACGGCGAAGATGGCTGCAAGTGTGAGGCCGTTGGTATTCGTTCGGGGGACGGCGTTCATGATAAATGAGCCGCTGAGCGCCGTGGTCGAAGTGGAAAACGCAGCAAGATTCGAACGGACAGCAGTAAATTCGAACCTTCCGGAAGTTGCGTTGACAGCGCCGTTAGCCGCAAGCGTAGGGTCGCCGGACGTGGCGTTCGAATCGGTGCCGGCGGCATTCACGCCGATGCCGGACCGCGTGATGGAACCGAGACCGAATCCGATATCGGAGGCAGTGATTCGATTTGACGTGGTTCCCGTGCTGCTGACCGTTGCCGCTAAGCTAAGAACATACGCGGCATTCGATCGGAGTTTCAGGGGTACGCTTGCCGTGACAAAAGCATTCGTGTTTGAGGGGCCTAGTTCGCCAAGATTTACCACTACGGCGAGCGGATTATTGACTGTACCGTTGGTGGTTACGCCGCCGCCGGAGTTTCCGGTCAGCGTTACATTTCCACCGGAATCAAGTTCAACGAATTTCGAGACTGTGGCACTCATACTAACCGTGCCGCTTGTGCTTTGAGACAGGGTTGACGATGCTAGCGCTACCAGGATCGCGAAGGCCGCGAGTAGCAGCGTACACGCTTTTTTACTCATTCCTTCCATTTGATTTTCTCCAACAATTTTGGCCCGTGCCGCCGTCCGCCTTGGGGGTAAGAAGGACGGCGGCGCGACCATGTAATGGCGATCAAACGCCTAAGTTTATGGTGCGGTTACGGTGAAGGTAGCCGCGACGGTCGTCGTGCCGACCTCGTAAAACTGCGGCTTTACTGCGAATATGGCCGGCACTGTCAGTCCGTTGGTATTGCTTCGCGGAACCGCGTTCAGAATGCGCTGGCCGCTGAGTGCGGTCGTCGCGGTAGTGAACGCGCCGAGGTTCGAACGGGTTGCCGTGAACTCGAACCGGCCGCTCGTAGCGTTAACGGCTCCGTTGGCGCCGAGGGTCGGATCGCCCGAGGTAGCGTTAGTGTCGGTTCCGGTCGTGTGAACGCCCACGCCGCTGCGGGTTATCGTTCCGAGTCCGAATCCAACGTCGGCAGCACCTATCCTTTCGGCTGTGGTACCAGTGCCGGTGACCGTGGCGGTGAGGGTCATATTGTAAGCCGCGTTGCTACGGAGCTTGAGCGGTACGCTTGCGGTTACGAAACTCGAAGTATTGCTCGGTCCAAGTTCGCCGAGATTGACAACGACCGCGAGCGGGCTGTTAGCGACGCCATCGGTCGTAACACCGCCGCCAGTATTGCCGCTGAGAGTTACGGCTCCACCGGAACTGATCTCGACGAATTTCGAGACCGTTCCGCTAAGATTTACCGTGCCCGTGGTACTTTGCGCGTTTGCGCCAGCTACCAGGATGGCAGACAAGAGAACCGCTTTCGCGGCTATTTTGATGGTTTTGAACATTTTTCTATTCCTAACTCCTATATAGGGGGTGATGTGCATAGATAAGCCGCAGTTTCCCAGTTCGACATTCGGAATCTCGCCCGGTTCCAACGAAAGGCGAGATCTCGGCTGATAAACGAGCGACTGCCCCTCGGATGGTTCCAAAGGCGAAAATCAGTGCAAATGTGTGGGGATTATGCGGTTAGAGGAGGCACGTGTGATGCCGTGCCAAGTCGAGAATATTAAAAAAACATACAGGTGTCAATATTTTTATTAAAGTTTTAACAATGTTAGCCGATATGGGCTAATTTCTCTTTGTTTCCAGAATTTACAAAACGCTCCACGATATTTGTTGGCGTGAAGATTCTCACCGCGAGTGCTAATATCAAAGGTGAGGAATGCGTATGAAATTACCAGGTGGATTTGATCTGCAGTCGATGATGCAGCAGGCCCAGCAGATGCAGGAGCAGATGGGCAAGCAGATGAAGGAAATGGTCGTCGAAGCGGCCGCGGGCGGCGGTGCCGTTTCGGTCAGGATGCGAGGCGACTTCGAAGTGATGAGCCTTACCATTTCGCCGGATCTCGTCAAAGACGGCGACGTCGAGATGATCCAGGACCTGACCGTGGCGGCATTGAATGAAGCCCGTCGAAAGGTCGAAGAATCATTGAAAGGCAAACTCGGTGGAATGCTGCCGCCAGGATTGATGTAAATGCTCGATTACTCGGAACCTGTAGCCAAACTGATCGACGAATTCAAGCGTCTTCCGGGGATCGGCCATAAGTCAGCTCAGCGGCTGGCTTTTTACATTCTTCGGCGGCCGCAGGCTGAGGTTGATACGTTTGCGCAATCCCTGCTCGAGGTGAAGGCGAAGATCGTTTTTTGCGGGAACTGCAACAACCTGACCGACGTTGATCCCTGTCTTTATTGTGCAAATCCGAAGCGGGATCGTTCGATCATCTGCATTGTTGAAGAACCGTATAATCTGGTTGCCGTCGAGAAAACTAGATCTTTCAAGGGGCTGTATCATGTACTTCACGGCACGCTCTCGCCGATGCGTGGTATTGGGCCGGATGAACTGATGCTGGCAAACTTGATCCCGCGTCTCCGGCCCGAGAATAATCAAGGCATCGAGATCCGGGAGATAATCGTCGCGACGAATCCCACGACCGAAGGTGAAGCCACGGCCAACTATATTGCCCGACTACTGAAACCGCTTGGCGTAATGGTTACAAGAATTGCGATGGGAATGCCGGTCGGCTCCGATCTGGAGTTCGTCGATGAAGTGACCATGGACCGTGCGCTCGCGAATAGACACGCGATATGACCAGTGGGCAGTAGACGGTGAGCAGGATGCAGTCGGGAGCTATAACCATAACTCCCAACTGCCATCGGATAAGCCTAACCTAGAACCGAACGGATTCCTGCTCCGCTCCTGCCTCGGCACTTCGCGAACCGCGCCATTCTTCTTCTGTTTCGTAGAAGTTTACGTCGAAGCTCAGAAGTGATTTCGCCGGAATGCCGTCGAATTCAGCCGGGGCGTCCTCAAAGGTCGCGATCGAACCGATGCCGATCACTTCACTGCCAGCTTCACGAACAAGCTCGATAGTCTCGCGGATCGCCTTGCCTGAACGATTGATGTCGTCGACGATGATCGCCGGATAGATCTCGTAATCGGACATGTACTGGCGAAACTGCCGCTTTCCATTCTCCATCTCTGCCCAATAGATCTGATCGGCTCCGAGTGCTTCACGAACGCCGAAAGCGACCATAATTCCGCCCGGGCTTGGACTGATGACCGAAACGCGGGGAAGTCGACTGGCGATCGATTTTTCCTTTCGGAAAAGTCGACTAAGGCCAACCGAAAGAATGCGGGCATTGTCGTAGTAACGAAAGGCCAGCGGCATCTGGAAATAATGCGAAGCGTGCTTGCCGTTAGGGTAAACAAAGTGCCCTTTTCGATAGGCACCGGTTCTCGTGAGAATATCCATTACCGCTTCGGGCGGCGGAACTAGATCGACCATAGAAGTTGCTCCTGTATACATTTCGGAATTATACCGTGAGAAAGTCTTATGTCCCAAGTCTTGAGTCCAAAGTCCAGGGTCTGAACGCTTCGCGACGATGGACTTTGGACTTCAGACTTGGGACTTTGGAATTCCGATCACTCCCATCCCAGTGCCCGGCGAACCAGGAACTGCTGATCCAGGCTCATCTCGGGCGGGATCGTTTCGACCGTAAACCAGCCGAGGCCGAGTATTTCTTTACTGGAGACTTTCGCTTCGCCGATCGCTGTTGCGGTAAAGATTATCTCGATATGCCGTTTCAGGGTTCGAGCTCGGTAGATAGCGACATCTCGCAGATCAAGGCCGGTCTCCTCTCTTATCTCTCGCCGAAAGGCAGCCTCAGGCTGCTCGCCGCGGTCTAAAAAGCCGCCCGGAACGCCCCAGCCGGAATCGGGCCGCAGGACATGATTAAGCAGCAGGACCTCGCCCTCCTCATTAACGATCACGCCCGCCGCTGATACAGTGAACTTGGTCTGAACACTTCGCGAAACCAAAACCCGCATCTTGCGAGGCATTACTTTCCAGATTTTCCCGGCGATCTTGTAAAGCATTGACAGAACTCAAGTTTACGCGAAACACAAAAAAAGGGAACCGAACGAGGCGGTTCCCCTATAGCATAGTGCAAAGCCCGCTGATCTATTGCAGCGATACATCATCCACACGGAAAGTTGTGGTTATTGAGCTGTCCATGGTTGAGCGGAACTGGATCCGCACGGTTTGGCCTCGGTAGGCGGCGGCGTTTAGGGTGCGGAGCGTATAGACTCCGGCCGCGGCTTTGTTAAGGTTGCTGTACGAACCGAGCGTCGCAAGCAGGGTGCCCGATGTGTTTCGGACCTCAACAAAAAGTCGGTCGTAGGCAGTCGTTGTCGTCGTCTCGCTCGACGTTACGTTCAGATAGAAGCTGAGTGTTCCGGTCGCGTTCGATGGGATCGAGACCTGTTGGTAAGCCTGGCCCGTGACGCTGTTGTTGACGCCGAAGTAGATGTAACCGGTTCCGCCACGCGGATAGTTACCGTTGTTCGTATAGAAATAGCCGGTGCCGGAGCCGACCCACGGGCTTGCGCTGCCCTCGAAACCGCCGTTGATCAGCAGGTTGCCGCTCGGGGTCGGGGTTGGTGAAGGAGTCGGCGTTTGAGTCGGTGTCGCGGTCGGAGTCGGGCTCGGCGTTGGCGTCGTGCTTGGGCACGATCCTACACCTACCGCGCACCAGCCGGTTGCGACGCCGGTGTATTGAGCACTGGTTGATCCGTAAAGATCCGTCGCCGCGTTGAGCGTTGCTGTTCTGGCGCCAGCAAAATTAGTGCTGGACGTCATATACGTCGTCAATGCTCGATAGAAAATGCGGGCGGCAGCGGTCGTACCGATGCCGGTTACATTTACGCCGCTGACACGGTTCGTACCGCCGTTGGCGATCAGGTAGTATGCATGGTTCGAGATGCTTGAGTTTGTATGAACGCCGCAGTAATCGTTCGAGCTAGACGGCGTGCAGCTACCCTGATAGAGACGGACCGAATAGTGATCCGGGTCGCCGACGGCGTTCGGATTGTCCATTCTTCTGAGAGCGTCGCCGGGCGTTCCGGGCGTGTATGCGTCCTCGCCAATAAGCCATGTAGCGGAACTCACGCTGCCGTCGGCGTACGCTTCAACCATCGCTCCCATGATATCGGCCCAAGACTCGTTCAAAGCGCCGGATTCACGCGAGTAGGTCATGTTTGCGGTACGTTCGATCACGCCGTGGGTCATTTCGTGTCCGCAGATGTCGATCGTCGTCAGCGGCGAGAATGTCGTGCCGTTGCCGTCGCCGTAGGTCATCATGTTCTGGTACCAGAAGGCGTTGTTGTAATTCGAGCCGAAATGGACACGGGACGCGACGATGCTGACGCCGTTTGCGGCGGCGGTCGTCGTTCCCGGGCCATAGTTGCCATCGATGCCGTTGCGGCCGTGGACCGTCTGATAGTAGTCAAATGTCTTTGCCGCGCCATAGTGAGCATCGACCCCGGCACGAGCGTTCGTCGCAGTCCAGTTATCATCGGCATCGGTAAAACGCGACTGCGTGCCGCCGGTTCCGGTCGAGGTGTTACCGGTGTTGTTCATGTTGAACGTACCCATGCGGCGGGTCGTGTCTTCCATGTAGAAGCTCGAGCCTGACTGGCTGGTCGAGATCGAAACCGTTCCGCTGTAAAGCGACGAGCCGGTTCCGGTCTGCAGATTGTCGTACCCATCGACGATCTCGCCCGTGTGAGCATCGACAAAGACGACGGGAGCCGATGTATGTTCGGTGCCGTCGAGCCGCGGGGTTTCGATGCGATAGGTCAGATGATCACGTTCTTTGCCGCGATAGATATACATCTGGACCATTTCCGGATCGGTCTGGGCCGCTTTCCCGGTGTAGGCGGCTTTCGCAGTGAGCGTCGCTTGGCGTTGGTTGAGGTCGGGGTCGGTGTTGACGACGATCCCTTCCTTCAAGGCGTCCGTAATATCCGCAAGCGAGCCGTCGGCTTTGAGGTGGACGATAGCTTCGCCTTCCCAGACGGGGATTCCATTCACCTTTTGCAGAACACGTGTGTGGGCCATTCGAAGTTCATCGATGTCGACGCGTTTAACGTCGTATTCATCGACATTGCCTATCGACCGGTTTGCCGCCCGGTCGCGCAGGACTTCAAGGCTGATCTGCTTCGCCATCTCGACTTCGTCGGAAGTTCCCTTACCGAAGATGGCCTTCTGAGCTTCTGAGCGCGTCGAAACGATACCGAAAACGACGAGGCCCAAACCAACTAACGCCAGTAATCCAAAAAATTTCTTCACTGATCTTTCTCCTCAAAAATGTCTAATGCCGCAGGAAGGATGAACCGATGGAGTCAGCGGAGGGCGGCCGACGAAAGTTCATCACAGGCTGTCATGTATGAAGGGCTAACCGAAAACCGGTGCCCCGGGAAATTTCCAAATAAGGGGTAAAACTGGCAGAAAGTGTAGCACCAACCGAGGCTATGTCAAAGGCAAAAACGGTTTAAAACCACTATATGATGTGGGTTTTTTTGGTGCTGCTAGCCGAAGTTGTCCATAAGCAGGAGCAATGATGCGGATAAGTTCTAGTTTTTCAGGGGGTTAGCAATATCAGGTCGTCGCTGATCTCCGCAGTCGAAAAAACTATCCGCTTCTGATCCTTCGAAATAGCGAAAGACTGTACGTCGCCTTTCGCGTTCGTTGGGATCACTTTATGCGCGCCCTCATCTACCGGGAACAGCAAGATCTGAATATCTTCACCCGAATATAAAATCTGAACGAGGGTTGAATCGCCGAACCACTTTATTCGCCGCTCGGTCACCGGGACCGGAAATGCACGTTTAGCAATGAATGAACCATCGGTCGCTGATGCAAGGCCCACCTTCCATACACCGCCCTCGATCCCGTCCATAAAGTAGTAAGAGAATCGCGTCCCGTCGGGCGAGAGGATCGGGCGTGATGCAGCGGTCTGCGTCAATTGTGTCAGCCCGAGGCCGTTAAGGTCGACTTTCCACGCTGTGATCATTCTGTTGAAGATACCCTTTTGGAAAATGACAGAGCGTCCGTCGGGGGAGAAGTTTGGATTAGCATCTTCGGGCCCCTCTGTGATCACTCGAGGGGGCTTTCCGTCTGTCGCGGTCAATTTCAGCACATAGCGTCCATCGGAAACGGCGCCGAACGCGATCTGGTCGTCAACGGGCGACGTCCCGAGTCCGAAGGCAACTTCGGCTCCATTTGTCAGGCGTTCGCTCTTACTGTCAGCGTTTAGCCGCCAAAGTTCGCGACGGCCGCTGGCCGCTGAACTATAAATAATAGTGCCGTCACGTGTAAATTCGACATTGTCGATCGGGCTCGATTCGGAAAAAACTTCCTTGAGTTCAAGTTTCTCAGCCGCCGGATCTAATTCGCCTGCCATCAGCCGAGATGACGCGTTTTGTCTGATCGCGAGTATCGCTCCGCGAGCTACGGTTATGCCTCCATACCCTGCGATCTCGTTCGTTAGCCGAACGGCCTCGCCGGTGTGGAGCGATATCGACCAAAGCTGGGGTTTCGTTAGTTCGGGCGGAAAAGCTGAGAAGGCGATATGCTCGTTGTCGATCCAGGCCACATCACTGACAAACATCCAACGGGCTTCGCCGACCATCCGCTCCTCACCGCTATCCGGAGACACGAGCAGGATGCCGTGCTTTATTCCGTCGCCGCGTTCTTCGACCGCCACAGCTATCCAACGCCCGTCAGGCGACCAGGAAACGGGGTTCATGTTGAAATTCGGAAACGACCGCCGATCGTCCTCGGCGCGGGCGATCACCTTTTCGCCGGAGCCGTCGGTGTTAGCCACGAGAAGATGCGTCTGCTTCATCGACGAGCGGGATTCGGTATAGGCGATGCGAGTGCCGTCGGGCGAAAGGCTGACGGTCGCTCCCGTCGTGACGTTAGGAATGAACTCCGGCGGCCCGCCGAGCAGCGGAATGCGGAACAAACGCGGGTCGGGCAATTCGGGAGAGAATGTGGTCGCAAAGATATAACCGCCGTCGGGCGAAACCGCGAGGCCCACATAACGCAGCGGTTTTGCCTCTACTATCTGCTGCTCGCTTCCCGTTTGGAACTGCCTTAGAACCAGACTCTCTCCGGCAGCGGACTTCCGGGAAAAGACAGCATAGCGTCCGTCAGGGGTGATTGCCGCACTGCCGACGTCGCCGCTGGATGTTACGCCGGAAAATTTGTATTCAGGCCTTGCGGGGCTAGCCGAGGTTCGCCAATAAACTACGCCAATTATGGCCAATAGGATCGCCGCTGCGGTCGCTCCCGCAATGAAGTGTTTAACGGCGACGCGCGGCCCGGTAAGTTCACGGCGGACTGCTTTTGTCGGCACGGTCTGGTGTTCTTCGATAATGACGCGGGAGAAGCTTCGTTGTTCTACGATCAGTTCTCCCGGTTCCTCAGCGTCTTCGAGTTCGCCAACGAAAGTGTAGCCCTTCCCGGAAACCGTCTTTATAAGATCGGCGGTGCCGCGTGCGGCAAATATCTTTCGGAGAGCTGAAACCTGAACCGTCAGATTGTTCTCCTCGACAAACTGGCCCGGCCAAACGTTTTCGAGCAGTTCATTTTTAGAAAGCAGCCTGCCGTGGTTTTCGACGAAGTATTGAAGCAGATCGAAGGTCTTCGATTTTAGCGTGACCTGCTGGCCGCGATGACGAAGTTCGCGTTTCGCGCAGTCGAGCTCGAAATCGTCAAATCTGAATTTCGCGTTCGGTAAAGCTTCCATCGCCCGGTTAGCAAGAATTAGGAAAGATTAGGGTCCCAATTAAGGACTTGCGGACGATCCTGGGGCGATGATCGTCGCTATAAACCCCAAAAAAACTCGCTCCTGTTAGGGGCGAGAATAGCAGATAAGTTCTGTGATAACAACGAAAACTATGAAGGCGAAACCGGCCGAGGTCATGATCAAGAGGACGGAAATAACGATCGAAACTATCAGCGTAACGCGAATTCGCCGGGCGAGTTCAAACGTTTCCGCTAATGACCATCAACCCGCAGAGCCAGTTTGGAGCCTGCCTGAAACGACGTCCGCCGAAAAGAGGCGCGAGGAGAAAGAGTAATGAGGAAACTGGTTCTTTTGTTTTTTACTGTAATGACATTCGCCCACGCCCTAGCGGCACAGGGGACCGAGTTCACGTATCAGGGGCAACTCCAGAATTCGTCGAACCCGGCGACCGGTGTTTTCGATCTTGAGTTCGCTCTATTCGATACGGCGCTCGGCGGCGCTCAGATCGGGTCGACGAATACGCGAAACGGCGTGTCCGTGAACGCAGGGATCTTTAGCGTCAATCTTGATTTTGGACAGTCGTTTCCCAGCGGGACGAGGTTCCTTGAGATAAGGGTCAGGCAATCTGGCGGCGGTTCATTTACTACATTGTCTCCGCGGCAGCCCGTGTCGAGCGCACCGTATTCGATAAAGAGCTTGACCGCGGATTCTGCACAGACAGCGACGACCGCAGCAAACGCGACGAATGCGACGAACGCGGTCAATGCAACGACCGCGAATAGTGCAACGACGGCGACTAGTTTCACCGGCCCACTTGCGGGCGATGTGACCGGAACACAGGCCGCGACGACAGTTGCACGATTGCAGGGGCGAAACGTTGCGGCAAATCAGCCGAACAACGGGCAGGTGCTGAAGTTCAACACCGCAAACAGCCAATGGGAACCCGCGAATGACGAAACCGCTTCGGGCGGCGGCGGCGGAACGATCACTGGCGTGACGGCCGGAACTGGCCTCTCGGGCGGAGGTGCCAGCGGCAGCGTTACGCTAAATATCGCTAACAGCGGCGTTAATACGGCCCAACTCGCGGATGCCAGCGTTACTGACGCAAAGATCGTCGGTGTAAGTGGAGCAAAAGTCACCGGAGCCGTCGCAAATGCCACCAATGCCGCGACGGCGGCAAACGCGAACCAGCTCGGCGGTCTCGCGGCGAGCGGGTTCATTCAAAACTCGACAAATCAACAGGCTGCGAGCAACTTCAACATCTCGGGAGACGGAACCATCGGCGGAACGCTGGCTGCCGACATTGTCAGGGCAAATACGCAGTTCAACATTGGGAACACAAGAGTGCTGCAGGCTAGTGGAACTTCGACCTCTGTCGGACTATTGGCGGGCAGCGGAGCGACCGGGCAAATAAATACATTTGTCGGATTCAGCGCAGGAGCGGGAAACACCGGAAGTAGGAACACATTTATCGGATATCCCAGCGCAACTACGAACTCGGGAGAGCGCAATACGTTCGTTGGAAGCAATAGTGGCAACGACAATCAATCCGGTTCGTCCAACTCTTTCTTCGGTGACGGCGCCGGAAACTCGAATACTACCGCAAATCATAATACGTTTTTAGGCGCGTCTGCCGGATTCGGGGCAGTGGGTGGATCGAACCTGATGGCCGGATCGCAGTCGGGCATTTTCACTACAACGGGGGCCGGAAATACATTTTTAGGGAGCTTTTCGGGACAGGCGAACGTAACGGGCAGCAATAACACACTGGTTGGCGGCGGTTCGAACGTCGGGGCTGGAAATCTTACTTTTGCGACAGCGGTCGGAGCGGCGACTGTAGTTTCGTCAAGTAACACTATCGCACTTGGTCGAGCAAATGGTTCGGATACCGTACAAATTCCCGGAAACCTAAACGTAGGTGGAAACATTACTGGAAATTTTGTTTTGCCGACTGACAGCACGAGCTACATCCAAAACCGCACGACACAGCAGGCATCGAGCAACTTCAACATCTCGGGGAATGGTACGGTTGACGGTACTCTGAGGGGCGGCATTGTTAGGGCCGACACGCAATTCAACCTAGGGTCATCCCACATACTCAGCCGTTCGGGAATTGGGAATCTGTTTGCCGGCAGCCTTCCGGCTTTAAATACGGGAACACAGAACTCATTCTTCGGTTCCGGCGCCGGGTTTGGTAACACGAGCGGAGTTCTTAACGCATTTTTTGGAGACTCTTCGGGTTCAAGCAACACGTCCGGGAGCAGCAACACGTTCTTGGGAGCGGATGCGGGTGATTCGAATACGACCGGCGGTGCGAATACCTTCGTCGGTCGGGCGTCGGGCGGATCGAACATTTCCGGCGGGAACAACTCATTCGTCGGCTTTGCGTCAGGTCAGGAGAATCTTATCGGCGCCTCCAACTCATTTTTTGGCCATCAATCAGGACAGCTGAACACGGGCGGCAGCTTTAATGCCTATTTTGGGTATCGCAGCGGAGCTAGTAATTTGACCGGGTCGCGAAACACCACATTGGGGGCCGAGGCAGATGTTGCAACGTCGAATCTCAGCTACGCGACGGCGATCGGTGCCGGAGCGATCGTTTCTTCGAGCAATACCGTCCAGATAGGCCGCGTTGGAGGAGCGGATTCTGTACGCATTTCTGGTGACTTAAGCGTGTTGGACGGCGCCGATGCCGAGCCCGGCAGCGGCGGGATCGTGGTCGTTGGTAAGACATTCGAGACCAATATTGCGATCGACAGCAACGAGATCATGGCCCGTAACAACGGAGCCACAGCGACGCTTGCGATAAATGCGGACGGCGGAAACGTCCATCTGATCCAGGGCGGAACCGGAAGCGTCGGCATCGGCACGGCGTCGCCTGATCAGAAACTTTCGGTCAACGGCAATGCTTCGAAAACCAGCGGAACGAGCTGGGCAGTTTTTTCGGATGAGCGGCTCAAAACTATCATGGGGGATTTCACGATCGGACTCGACGCGATCAGACGGCTCCAGCCAATTAGATTCGAATACCGGAGCAACAATCCACTAGGTCTCGCTGACACCGGAGCGCAGGTCGGTTTCAGCGCACAGGAGGTGCAAAAAGTGCTTCCCGAAGCAGTCACGACAAGCAGGGACGGCTATTTGCAGCTAAACGTCGACCCGATCCTCTGGACGATGCTTAACGGCATTAAGGAACAGCAAAAGATCATCGAGAACCAACAACAGCAGATCGACGCACTTAAGGCACTCGTCTGCGCGGCGAATAAGGAGGCGGCGGTTTGCCGCGAGAAATAGAAACAATTATGTCAACACAGAAATTACGACTACATGCCGGATCGATCGTGGCTGTCGCTGTCTTACTTTCGGTCGGGCTTGGGTGCAGCAGGTTCGTACTTCCGGGCGCTTCCAATCTTTTCGAAGGCGACGGTGCCGCAAAAGCCGCCGCGGCGATCAAGGATCAGGCGGGTACGGAGACAGTGAAGGTCGTGCGGGTCGAGGTGAGGCCGGACAAAATGACGGTCACCGTACAATCGCCGAAGAACCCAAAGGAACAGGACGAGTACACGTACGAAAACGGCTCTGCGTCAGGACCGAAACCGGTGGCGATCCACAACGTTTTTGCGGACTACATTCCGCCCACCACCGAGATCGGCGAGATAAATTTCGCAGCGATACCAGCGACCATCAAGCGAACGCTGGAAGTAGCAGAAGCGGAAGGCGGCAAGGTCACTTTGATCTCGATGGACAACCAGCGCGCATCGACGGCGAACCCTAGTTTGAAAGGCCAGAAAGAGGGCGAGGCGTGGGCTTTGACGTGGCGGTTGTTTGTCGAAGGAACGCGGATCCGCAAATATTTCTGGGCGGACAAGCAGGGCAAGCTTTATGAGAAAGCCTTTTGAACCGAACGCGTCGTGACCCCGTGAACGCGAATGCTTCTGATCAGGAATAAGCGGCACGTCTGCTTCCGCGAGGTAGCCTAAGCGATCTAAGATCTAAATGTGGACTCTGAGCATTTTGAGGCAAATGTCGTTTATTCATGGGCCGAGGTAGGCCGCATCCATCGTGTTAGAAACGGTATTTGTCAACGCAACGGCGTGCTGGTTTCGCTCCTTACCGATTTCGGAAGGATCAATCCGTGTTACCCGGATTTTCACGGAGAGACGACAAACGTCATTCATTACACCGGTTCGGGCCGGCGTGGGAATCAGAAACTGGATGCCGCCAATCAGGCGATGCTCGATGCGATAACATCGCGGGTCAGCGTTCCACTGTTCAACAAACTTGCCGTCGGGAAATGGCAATGCCTTGGGTATTGGCAGGTGACCGACGGCGTTTACATTTTTGACGAAAATGCGGGTAGAATGGTGTGGAAATTCACTCTGCAAAAAGTCGAGCCGGGTTTGGTATGAGATACGATCTTCGAAAGGTCTTGTTTTTTGGTGTTTTTTTGATATTCGCCTTTGTTTTTTCTGCTTCCGACGCGTCTGCTCAGCTTGCGGCCATCGCGGCGATCGACGAGCCGGAAGCTGCGGCCGAGGCCGGCGGCGTCAGAGCGGGCGGTGGCGGCGGCACGCAAGGTTCATCTTCGAAATCAGGCGCAAAAAGCGGCGGAGCGGGCCAGAAATCCTCGACTGGAAAGAAGCCTAAGGTGACGCCGAAAAAAGTCGCAAAAACAACTCCAGCGCCACCACCACCACCCGCGAAATTCAACGGGCCGATTCTTGGCGATAAATACTCATTCCTGAACGGCGAGGTCATTTCGGCGGAAAAGCCGTATTACACGCGTGCCGCTAAGGCCACTGGGGCGAAAGGCCTGGTACAGGTTGAGATACTGGTTTCGACCGATGGCTCGGTCCTTTCAGCAAAGGCCCGGACAGGGAACAAAGAACTCTGGCCCGAGGCAGAGCGGGCGGCTCTCGCCTCGAAACTCAATCGCCCGGTGGCCGACGGACGTCCTGCTCGAGCTCTCGGATTTCTTGTTTACCGGTTCGGCCCTGCAGAGGATTAGGTAAGGGAGAGAGTCCTTAAGCCCGACTCGCGCAGTCAGCTGAACAAAATTACCTGCGGAGGTTTCCATGAGAAGAATAGCTATTTCGTCTATCTTTGTGCTTTTGACTGCTCTTTGCTGCCTCGGGCAAAACTGGACGCCCGAGATGCAGTTGAAGGTAAAAGCTCTCGGAAACCCGAGTGTGTCGCCCGATGGCACATTGGTGGTTTACACCGTCTCCAATGAAATACTGGCCGCCGATAAGAGCGAGTATGTTACGCAGATATGGCTCGCGTCGATAGACGGGAAGAGAAACGACCAGATAACCTTCGCCGATAAAAGCTCGACGAATCCCAAATTCTCGCCGGACGGCAAGTGGATCGCCTTTACATCGACGCGGAAGGACAATCGCGGGAATATTTTCCTGATGCGCGTTTCGGGCGGCGAGGCGGAGATGATAACGGATCTTAAATCGTCGGTCGCGGACTTTGACTGGTCACCGGACGGGAGCTGGATCGCTTTTACAATGACCGACCCGAAGTCCGCTGAGGACGAAGCGAATGATCGCGGACGAAACGATTTCCGCTGGATCGACGAGAACATCAAGATGTCGCGGCTCTACGTGATGCCGATCGCTAAGGACGCAAACGGCAAGCGCGAGGCACGAAAGCTGACGACGATGAATCGCAGCGTGACGGGTTTTGAATGGTCGCCCGATAGCAAGACAATCGTTTTTAATCACGTATCGACCCCAAGCGCGAACGAATGGCCCTCGTCCGACATCGCGATGGTCGATGTTGCGAGCGGTAGCGTTCGTGACTTGGCGACAGAGAAAAATTCGGCGGAATCCGCTCTTCATTATTCGCCTGACGGCAAGTGGATATCCGGTATCGCTTCAGACTCCGGAAAATGGGCGCAGCATTACACGATTCGCGTTTATCCCGCCGCCGGCGGTGCTCCGCGTGTTTTCAAGGATTCATTCGACAGCCAGCCAATCGTCCTGGGATGGACGCCCGACGGCAAGAAGGTAATGTTCTCAGAAGCGAAACGCACGGGTACGGCGCTATATGAGGCGAATGTCGCGGATGGAGCGATACGGGAATTGGACTATCAGGATGCGGTTATCAACGGCGTGACAATGACGCGTGTTGGCTCCTCGTTCGGGATCGCTATGATCCGGCAAACATCCAGCGAGCCGCCCGAGGTTTATGCGGGAGTGATGGGCAAAGGCAGCCAGGTTCGCGTTTCAAACGCAAATGCCGAAATCGCCAAGATGCCGGTTGCCAAAACCGAGGTCGTTAAGTGGAAGAGCAAGGACGGCCGCGAGATCGAAGGATTGTTGACCTATCCGAGCGGCTATTCCGCGGGCACAAAAGTGCCGCTTATCCTGAACATTCACGGAGGCCCGGCCGGTGTTTTTCAGCAGAATTACATTGGTGGTCGAGGCGTTTATCCGCTTGCGACACTTGCTTCGAAGGGCTATGCGATACTGCGGCCAAACCCGCGCGGTTCAAGCGGTTATGGTACCGAATTTCGACGGGCGAATTTCAAAGACTGGGGCTTCGGCGATTACGAAGACCTAATGACCGGCGTCGATCACGTGATCGCAATGGGCGTTGCCGACCCGAATCGTCTCGGCGTGATGGGATGGAGTTATGGCGGCTACATGACGTCGATGATCGTCACTAAAACCAAACGCTTCAAAGCCGCGTCTGCCGGAGCTCCCGTGACGAATATGATGAGCTTTAACGGTACCGCCGACATTCCGGGCTTCATTCCGGATTACTTCGGCGGACAGGCGTATGAGATCCCGGAAGTTTATGCAAAACACTCCGCGATGTTCAACATCAAGGGCGTTACCACGCCGACGCTCGTGATCCATGGCGAAGCAGATGTCCGCGTCCCGATCTCGCAGGGTTGCGAATTCTATAACGCTCTAAAAAATCAGGGAGTTCCGACCCGGATGATCGTACTTCCACGCCAGCCGCACGGGCCAAATGAGCCCAAAATGCAACTCGCAGCTATGAACGCGAACCTGGAGTGGTTTGAGAAATATTTAAAGTAGACTCTCGGCCTATCTGAGCCCGTTTATTAGAAAAGCGTTGTGCTGCCAGCCGCCCTTTGTAACGGCGAAAGTCGTTCCGTCGGGTGAGATCGCAATCGAGCTTATCCTTTCGCTTCCAAGATCCGCGATACTTCGGGAAGGAGTACCGTCAAGCGCCTGCAGACGCAGGACGTAGCTTTCCTCAGACTCGACCGATGCAAACGCGATCTCTTTCCCATCTGGCATCCACACGAGGAACGGAACCACGGGGCGCTGGTTCGCAACTTTGATTCGCTTGATCGGTCTCCCGTCTGGCAGGGACAGTATTTCCAACGATTTCTCCCCATTCGCGTCGCTCAAAAAAGCGGCCATCGAACCATCGGGCGATATTGCGAAATGATGGGCATTAACGTTTAGAAGCCGCTGTTCATCGCCTTCGCCGGAGCCGACCCGCCACAGCGTTTTCTCGAGAGCATGATGAAAATATACCCACCTGCCATCCGGCGTTGAGTAAAGCGGAGATCCCCCTTCTTTCTTCGTGACCTGAACCTGATCGCTTCCGTCAGCGTTCATCCGCCAAACCTGGGCGGAACCTGAACGATTTGACGCAAAGTAAAAAGCGTTACTATCCGCCGAAGCGATCGGAGCACCTTCATCAGCCGGCTCGTTCGTTAATTGCCTTTGCCCTGCTCCGTCCGGGGTAATGCTCCATATCTCATCATTTCCGGTCAGAACAGACGTATATACAAGCCGGCCGTCGGGAGCAAACGCGGTTTGAGATCCATCCGCGATCACCCGCCCCGCTGATGGTTCATCTTTCCTGAAGACGAATAGCCGGAACGCCTGACTGATCCTGGTCGCAACGAGTCGAGTTCCCGCACGGTCGATACTGAGGTCGTTATAGTTTTCAGGATCCCCTGGCAGTCTTTCAATTTTTCTACCGTCGGCGGAAACGTGCCAGATGCCGAATAACCGATTGGGCACCCGGGCGGCAGTTATCAGAAAGCCATTCTCACCCGGCAGGGCTGCGATCGCCTTGATATTGAAGAACGTCTCGTTCGTAAACTGTTGCTGAGCGCCGGTCTCGATATTGATGCTAAATAGGCGGAACTCATTTGATGCGTTCTGAGACTGGCCCGAGGCGAAGATGATGGAGCTTCCATCAGCGGAAAACAGATTATCCCCGATGCGGTCGGGAAGCGGCACTGAAAGCAGCTTTCGCTCATTTTTTCCGTCCGCATCGGCTATCCAGAGCGAGCAGTTTTCCTCCGACGTGGCCGGGCATCTGACGAATGAGATTCGAGACGAATCGGGCGACACGCTCATCCAGCCCTCGGTTCCGCTGACGAGCTTTTGGGGTACGCCGCCCATAGAAGACACGCGATAAATGCATCGCGGCTCGTTGCTCCATTGGGGCCGGCGTGCGAAGTAGAGCACGCTTCCGTCCGGGGATAGTTCGAGCCAGTCGTAGAAATCGTTTGAAGGCGGGATGATCTCGATATTCCCACCGGTGTCGAGTTGTCGAAGCCACACGCTCTGACGGCCTTCAAGACCATTTGTGAAGATGACGTTTTTGCCATCCGCGGAAATCGCGGCATGCAGCACCTTACCGTTTGTCGAGAGAGGAGCCGAACTAAAGCGTTGGACCATTATCGGTGCATCGGAATCAATACCTTTGCTCCGCGCGTACCAAAAACCCCCGAACCCGACGATTAGTATGATCACCGCGATCGCCGCCGTTTGAAGAAATGGCGGTGGGATCCAGGCTCTATCCGACCTCGCTTTTGATGAAGAAGTTAAGGCATGCGGCTCCGGAAGGATCTGCTCAACCTTAGCGATAAAGCGGTAACCTCGCTTTGGAATGGTTTCGATATAATGTGGGCTTTCCCTACTGTCATCGAGAGCGATGCGGAGAAGGCGCATGGTATACGACAGATTTCCCTCTTCGACAAACCGATCCTTCCAAAGGGCCTGCATAAGTTCGTCCTTTGCAACAAGATGCCCGTGACGCTCGACCAGGACCCTGAGAAGTTCGAACGCCTTTGGTGTTATCGCAACAGGGTTTCCGTCGCGCAGCAGCAGATTCTCTTCTGTGTCAAAAATTAGGTTGCCAAACCTGAATTTCCGTACCGCATCCGACATAAAACTACCTGAAAAGCCCGCCAAAGAAATTTCAAAGAAATTTCCAACCGAAATCAAAGGACATTCGTCGCCCAGTAGGTTCAAATATCGTAACTAGGAATATTTCGAATCTTAGCACAGATGGGTAAACGCCGGATAGCAAAAGTTTATTGCTACCGGCGGTGAATACGCGTCGACAAATCGGCAGGAAAAACGGGCTTTAGAGCCGGTTGCCGTCCTGATAAACGCGTAAAGGAGCATATATTATTATGAAAGGACATCTCCAAAAAAACAGAACCCCCCCCGCTAGCTCGCGACCCTCAGAGCGTGGCTTTACGCTGATCGAACTTCTGGTGGTCATAGCGATCATCGCAATTCTGATCGGCTTGCTGCTGCCCGCAGTTCAGAAGGTACGCGAGGCGGCGGCTCGAAATCAGGCGGCCTCAAATCTCGCGCTCCTGAACATAACATTCAATGATTTTCGCAACGAAAATTCGCGTGCGCCGCGCACGTGGATCGAATACGCGGACTGGTGCGACACACGCAGCGAACTGAGTCTTTGTCCCGACTTCTACCCATCGCTTCGTCCGGCGGGACAGCTGAATGGCTGGCAATACAGCATCGAGATCCTCACCGGCGAAGTCGTCCCCGAGGTGCCTTCGGCGCGATACCAGATCGAAGCCGAGCCGTCGTTTCCCGGCATAACGGGTTCAGAAAGCCTGGCAGTTGATGACGGCGGAAACCTGACCAGCTTTCCGACTCCCGGCGCTGACGAAGGAAGGCGGCGCATGTTCTCCCGGCTGCACGATCGCGGGGCTGAGATCATCGCAGATCTTTTAGGACAAGATCCGGCGGCTCCGGGGCTCGCTCGGGCAAAGGTCGATTCATCATGGGGCTCGGTTTTCAACATGGTCGATGCTAACGGTGACGGATCGGTAAAACTGGCCGAGATCGAAAATTTTCAGGATGGCATTGACGGAAGTCCCGTTGGGTCATTTATTTCCTTTGCGGCAAATGAAATGAAGCTCGACGTCCTAACTCCCGATCTACGAAACACCATCGCCATCGTCAGGGCCGACATTCAGCGGGATCCGTCGCAGCAGGTCTTTTCTTACGAAGGGCTATGCGGCTTGACAACGCTTTACGTTACGAAGCCGGGAGTCGCCGCGGGAATGTGCGCGAAACTCTCGGCAGCCGCCGACGCCGAAGCGCGAGGAAATGAGGCGGCAAAGCGAGGCGCTTTGGAGGCCTATATTAATCAAGTAGCCGCTCAGTCTGGTAAGTCTCTGACACGGCGACGGGCAACTACTTTAACGGCGATCGCTCGTGCGATGTAGAGTCCAACCATATTTGACGACGAGACCAGAGGAAATAGAAATGAAAAACGATCACGGAAGAGTCAATTTTATCTCGGCCATTACGCGTTGTGTGTCGATACATGGGGCCGTACTGCTGATCCTGGCGGCCGCTGTCTGCGCGCAATCGACGATCTTCAGCCTAAAGGCAACGCTCCCAAACGACGTGACGCCCGCCACTGACACCTACCAGATGGAATTCAAACTGTTTGACGCCGAAACTGGCGGAAGCCAGGTCGGATCTACCAACACGATCGCCTCGGTCGATGTGAAAGGGCGCTCGTTCACCGTTTGGCTCGATTTTGGGGCAGCGGCGTTTCCAGGTGCGGACAGGTATATTGAGATCAGCTATCGGCGGAATGGTAATCAGCCCTTTAAGACGGTCGAGACACGCGAACGGATCCTCTCCGTCCCATACGCGATCCGGGCACTCAACGCAACCACCGCCGACAGCGTAAATGGCATCGACTTCAACGATTTCGTCCTTACGACGGATCCGCGGCTCTCGGACGACCGGAATCCACTGCCGGGTAGCACCCATTACATTCAAAACTCTACGGTTCAGCAGCCGTCCTCGAATTTCAACATTTCCGGAAACGGAAGGGCCAATATTTTCAACGCCGTGACCCAATACGATCTCGGCGGTTTGAGGATACTCGACGGTACCGGAGGCGGCCTCGGCAACCTTAGTGTTGGCATCGGGACCAGTAACACCGGCCTTGCTAACACCTTCGTCGGCAGCAGTGCCGGCTTTAGCAACACAGGGTCACAGAATACATTCGTCGGAACGATTTCTGGACTAAACAACACTTCGGGACGCTCGAACAGCTTTTTCGGAAATGCCTCGGGCTCGCGTAATACGACGGGAAACGAGAATGCATTCTTCGGATTCTTTTCCGGAAATGCCAATACAACGGGACTCGACAATACCTTTTTTGGATCAAGATCAGGCTTTTCGAATGTTAACGGAAACAGCAATACCTTTCTCGGAGCACGCGCCGGGGAAAGCAACTCCACTGGCGAGGGCAACACCTATGTTGGATCGGCCGCCGGCAGCAACGGCGTTAGTGGTGACAATAATACGCTGGTCGGTGCCAACACGAACGTGAACAGCGGAGTATTCGATTCGACCGCTGTCGGCGCGAATATCGTCATCACAAAAAGCCATACAAATATCCTGGGCACATCGTCGCAAGTCACTAAACTTTCGGGTGGCATCGCGAATACCTTCGGCACCGCGAGCACTTTCGGCGGCTTGATCGCCGACAATCTCGTGTTCCGGCGTCTGGGCGTGGATATCGCGGCTTCGTCGTCTCCGCTCTGTTTCCGAATAGTTTCGGTCGCGAATCAGGCTGGAGAATCGGACGCAGGAAACGGACTAACAAGCTGCCTGTCATCATCAGCCTCCGAAGCACTAAAGACGGATATCAAAGACCTTACAGACGGCGTTGAAGTGATCCGGCAACTAAGGCCCGTTTCATTTAAGTGGAAAGCGGGTGGAACAGGCGGTATCGGGCTGAACGCCGAGGATGTTGCCAAAGTTGCACCGTCCCTGGTCAAAAGAGACGTCGACGGCAAGCTCCTTGACGTCAATGCCGAGGCCGTGAACATCCTCCTGATCAACTCAGTGAGACAGCAGCAGTTACAGATCGATGCTCAGCAAAAACAGATCGAAGCTCTTAAAAAGCTCGTCTGCGCTACAAATCCACTTGCCGATGTCTGTAAAGACTGATTCAAAGGGGCGGTACAACAAGGAAGGTGATTGACTATGACGAAGCGTAGCGTATTAGCCGCAATTTTGCTTTCATTCGTTCTCACTGCGACGTCTGCCGCGCAGGCGACCGAATTTACTTATCAGGGCCAGCTACAATCGTCCTCAGCGGCCGCGAATGGGAACTTTGATTTTGAATTTATGCTGTTCGACGCGGCGTTTGGCGGCTCTCAACTGGGATTGACGCTAACGCGGTCTGGCGTCGCTATCGCAAACAATGCTGCTGCACGCCGAAAGCGTGGAGAAGACAAAGCTCAAGGCCGAAATAAGCGAATTGAGAACTGTAGTGTGCTCGATGGCTTCCCGGGCGCAGATATGTAGGCGGAATAGGTGATCGGCGAGGAACTTTTCACTCAGCCATTGACCACGACGGTCCCGATTTACAACGGTCCGCGGCTATAGTTTTGACTAGTTCGTAGTTCGGGATAACGCCCCGCCAGACGCTTTGAACAAAATCTTTCTCGTCTCGGATTCGCTCGACGGCTGTGCAGTAAACCTGATTGTCCTGAGCTTCCGATGCCAATTTCGCGAAACGATTCAAATGCAAAGGTGTCGTCCCAAATTCTTCGACGATAGATCGATATCCCTCTTTCGTATCTTTCCATGAAGGATGGTTTTCCGAGAAAAACTTCTTAAAGCCTAGATCCGATACGTCGGCGACGATGTAGAAGTACATTTGCAGTCCTCGCTGGCCGCCAATGTTCGTTTTGGTCTCTTCAGCGAAACGCTCCCAGTCGCCCGGATTTCCACCCCATCGCGGCATAAGTGAAATGGCGTGGTTGCCATAGTAGTACTGGTAATCACGATCGAATCTGATAGCCGCTAAAAAGGCAGCTTTCGAGCGATCGTCTCCCTTGTTGCCAGCTTTCGCGAGGTCCATTTGAACGGTGAAATAGTAGTGACACCGTGCCTCCAGCTTCTTCGCCTCCGCGATCTCTTCTTCGGCTTTCTCGATCCGGCTTTGAAAGATCTGCCATGAGTCCTCGTTGACCTGGCTCGCATACTGCTCGCCTCGAGCTTTCCATGCGTATTGAATGTGTAAGCCCGCGATCAAACTACTTGCCGTGATGGACTGTGGGATGGCCTTCTTCCACGCTCTTAGAAACTCGAACTCCTTCTTAAAATCTTCCTCGCTGTTGCCGTCCATGACGGTCGCGCAAGCGTAAAAAGAGTAGATCTTCCATCCGCCGCCGGTGAATCTCGCTTTACTCTCAGCCAGTTCGCTGGCCATCGCTTCAAGGCGCTCGAATTTTCGCTGCTTTGCTAGTGAACGCACCTCGGCGTCGAATTCCGCGAATTCCTTCTTGGCTTTGTCCAGATCGATCTCGGGCCAAATGAATGGCTCCACCACCGGCGGTTTCAGAACGTGCTGTTGCGGCGGACCTTGCCTGTTGAAGAATGCTCCAGACAAAAGGCAGCCTGACGACAGGATAGAAAAACAAATTATCGAGAGGAGTGGGAACGATATTCTTGGTAATGCTGTGATCATGAGACGGGATGCCGGGGAGCCGGTAAGATGTCTATAGATTACAGTAAACAAGTTTAAACATCAACAGAATTGTTGCGACGGGGAAGAGAAGTCGGGTATGGAAAGCAGCCACAGTTATTACGGAAGGATTTGATGGGAATAAGGGTTTCTATCCTTTCTTGCCTAGATCCACCGCTCTTTTATACGCTGCATAAACCGCTTTTGAAAGGACCGTGCGTATCGAGCCCTTTTCCATTTGGTAGATAGCTTCGGCGCTCGTTCCACCGGGTGAGGTGACCATGTTTCTTAATTCGGCCGGGTGTTTGTGGGATTCCATGGCGAATTTTACGGAGCCAAGCATGGTTTCCTGGACCAGCTCTTTGGCCATTTCGCGGGAAAAGCCGAGGTGGACGCCGGCGTCGGTCAGGGCTTCCATGACCATGAAGATGTAGGTCGGGCCGGTGGCGGAGAGCGACGTGGCCATGTCGATCATGTTTTCGGTTTCGACGAAAAGCTCTTTTCCGAGGGCCGACAGCATTTCTCGGACGTGCTCACGTTCGGTTTGGGCGACGGCTTCGGTGCAGGTCCATGCCGTGATGCCGGCACCGATCTGCGACGGGGTGTTCGGCATCGCGCGGACGATCTTCGCCGTGCCGAGTTCGTCGGCCAGATGTTCGATACGCGCACCGGCGACTATCGAAACCACCAGCTGATCGAGATGAAGCACGCCGCCGAGATCGTTCATGACTCCTTTCAATCGCTGCGGCTTTACGCAGATGAGCACCGCAGAATTCGCCTGTCCCGCGACGGTTCCCGCGGCCTCGGCATTGCTTTCAAAAGTTTTAACGCCGTATTTCCCGGCCAATTCATCACGCCGTGCTTTTCGCGGGTGGCTTGCACAAATATTTTCCGCATTGACAAGCTGTTTCGTAACCAAACCCGCCAGCATCGATTCCGCCATTACCCCGCAGCCTATGAACGCGAGGTGCATGTTCTTTAGATCGTTCGCCATATTAAAATACGGTTGTTAAAATACACGCGAAAACCGTAACCAGAAGTTTTACGCAAAGAGGCGAAGAACGCAAAGGTTTCGCGATAGACAAATGCTCAAAATACGTAAAGCTGTTGACGACGACAAGCCGGCTGTCTGGCGAATAATCAAAGCGGTGATCGCGGGCGGTGATACTTATGTTTTTGCTCCGGACGCTTCCGAAGAAGAGATGATGGCCTTCTGGTTTACGCCTGATAAACACAACTATGTCGCCGAATTGGACGGCGAGATCGTTGCGACGTTTTGGCTGCGGGCTAATAATCCCGGACTCGGCAAGCATGTCGGCAACGCTGCTTACATGGTCTCGCCCGAGGCTCACGGTAAGGGCATTGGGAAAAAGATCGCCGTATGGTCGCTGGAAGAGTCGAAGCGACTCGGCTTCGAATCGATGCAGTTCAACTTCGTCGTGAAATCCAATTCGGTCGCGGTGAAACTTTGGCAGGATGTTGGTTTCCAGATAATCGGTGAGATCCCCGATGCCATGTATCACTCAAAGAACGGCCTGACGAACGCTTACATAATGTATCGGAAGTTGTAACAAATCTCGATGAAAGATGCTGCTCGCGTAGCCTGAAATGAAACGCGGCTTCGCGGCGATGACGAATGATTCGAAGTAAAAGCGGATCTCGCTATCGTTGGTAAGCAGCTTTTTCGCTTTCGAGCTGAGACAAAAGATCTTTGTCGGTATCGCGAATTGAATTGATCTCCTTCAAATGCCCAATAATAGCGATCGCCTTATCGATCGATTCTACAGCCTTGGCAGCGTCGCCCTTTTGAAAAAACACCTCGGCCAATAGCCGATGGCCGACCGCGACATCGTATTGGTAGGTGGTCGTTGCCTTGTCGGCTTCGGCGATCGGGATCATCGTCTCGATCACGCCACGCAGGATAGACTCCGCCTGATCAAAATTCTTTAGTTTGATGAACGCCCTTGCTCTTTCCGTCTCATAGACGGCGAGGTTGCGTGTGTACTCCATATTTTCGGGCGTTTTTTTGCTGAGTGCCGACATCACAGCGATAGCTTTGTCCGCCTGTGAGATCGTATTCGGAAAGTCGCCCGCTAGTCTATAAACTCGTGCTGTATTGAAGTGCGAGATCGCCAGATCGAAGGCGACAACGCCGTTTTCCGGTTCTTTTTCGAGAGCTGCTTTGGGAAAAGCAATTGTCGGCAAGCAGGCCCCAACCCCATTTTGCCCGTCCTCTTTGTCGATATACATCTCGCACTTCATGGATTGCGTCAGCCAGACACTGCGCTGGACGCGAAAATCGTTTGGAAATTGCTTGGCGAGCACATCGCTGATCTCGATCGCCCGGGCAAAGCCTGTCAAAGCTCCATCATAATCGCCTATCGAGCCTTTCGCCTTGCTCATTATTCGCAGCAGGCGCGTCTGTGTTTTCTTGAGATCGAAGTTATTCGGCTCGCGACCAGTCAATTGGTCAACGATCGCGTTAGCTTCGGCGAAAAGCACAAGAGCTTTATCGGTTTGGGAATTGAATACGGGGATCGCTCCGTAATCGATCAGGAGTACAGCGAGCCTGTTTTGGTACTCGACAGATCCGGGCTTCGCGACAACCAGTTCGCGACGTAGTTTCAGGCTCCGCTCGAATGCCTCTTCCGCTTCGCTTGTTTGGCTGTTGTTCCACAGAGTCCGGGCTGTGGTGTAGTAATTTGCGGCCAGCTTATCCTTAGATTCGAGATCGTTCGAATCTGCTGCGTAGACCGCTTCGCGGAGCTTTGCGGCCTTTCGATAGCTGTCGAGGCCGGCTTGAATATTCCCAAGGCTCGAGTTGGTCAATGCTCCCTGAACATCGCCGACCTTCTCGTAAGCCGTTGCAAGCTCGTCCATTAATGTAATATCGCCGCGAGCTTCATTCGAGAGGCTGTCGAGATATGCCAGAGCGTTTGTCAGTATCTTCTCACGAGCCTTCAGTGAGCCTTCGAGGTTTTCGATCTCAGGGTAGACGTCGAAGAGATAGGAATTGGCGAGCTTGCGCACATCGTTGAACCGTTTCTCGGCATTGATGCGTTCGGCTCGAGCAATACTGGCCTGCCAGAGTGTCGTCACGACGCCTCCGATAATGGCAAGAAATATTATCGCGCCCGCCGCAACGCCAAAACGATTTCTCGCGACAAATTTACCCGCTCGATAGCCGAACGTGTTGGGACGTGCGGTTACGGTCATACCGGCAAGATGCCGACCGATGTCTTCGGCGAGGTTCAGCGCGGACGAATATCGCCTCTCCGGCTCTTTACGAAGGGCCTTGAGCACAATGTTGTCCAGGTCGCCGCGAATGCCCGCGGACGAAAGTGATACGCTCGCGGCACCGGTTCGACGGGTGAGATCGGCCTTCGTATCCGAAGGACCTTGTTTTGGGGAGCCCGCGACGACGGAGGGCGGCACTTCCGTCGAGATCAAACTGGAAGGTGCCGGCGGCTCCTTCTCGATTATCGCCTCATATATCCCGCGAAGGTCGCCCTCTTTACTCTCAAACGGGCGACGTCCGCTTAGTAGTTCAAATAACACAACGCCCAGACTGTAAACATCCGACAAAGTCGTCACGCCCTTTTGCTGAAGCTGTTCGGGCGAAGCGTATGAAGGTGTCATGACGCCGAGACGAGTGATGGTCGCGGTGTCGGCACTCTCGTATTCCCGTGAGACGATCTTTGATATGCCGAAATCGAGGAGCTTCGGTACACCTTCGCCGGTTACGAGAATATTCGACGGTTTGAGATCGCGGTGGATGACAAGATTGCGGTGGGCGTATTCAACGGCCGAGCAGACTGTGCGGAAAAGCTCGAGACGTTCGTTGAGTCCCAGACCGTTCGAACGGCAATAGTCGTCGATCGGAATGCCGTCAACGTACTCCATTGCGATAAAGGGCAATTTATCGTCGGTTGTTCCGGCGTCAAGAAGACGGGCGATATTCGGGTGCTCGAGCGACGCGAGAATTTCACGCTCCTGCTCAAAGTGCCGTCGCAAAGAGCTCGTGTTCATTTCGCGCTTTAGCACCTTTAGAGCGACCTGCTGCTTGAATTTGCCGTCGATACGCTCAGAAAGATAGACTGCGCCCATGCCGCCGATGCCCAGCTCCCGAATCAGCCGGTAAGGCCCAATTTCCTGTCCCGTCAAGTCGTTCGTCTGATCATCGTCGACAAGGTCCGTCGAAAACTCTACCGCCGAGATCTGCATCAGATCGGCCGCCTGCTCTTCGAAGGCAAGAAGCGATTCGACTTCCGCCCGTGTTTCGGCGGTTATTTCGGCATTGTCAAGATAGGATCTGCGCCGGGAGGTTTCGACAGCAAGCACATCCGCGACCACATCTTTAATGTGCTTCCACTTCTTCTCGTCCATAAATGATTCCCTCGCGGACAAATGCGAAAATTATGATCGAGTACGGACAAAAAACTTAGGCTTGCCTAGCGCCGGTTCAGCTCGCGATAGAGCCAAAGGCGGGCCGACTCCCATTCGCGCACTACGGTGCGTTCCGAAATATCAAGCGACTCGGCGATCTCTGCGTTTGTCATCCCGCCGAAAAAACGCCTCTCGACAATAGTCGCCTGTCGTTCGTCCAACGCGGCCAGCCGCGTCAGTACATCGTCGAGGATCAGTAGTGAATCAGCCCGCTCCTCTACCGGGATCTGTACTTCGTCAAGGGAAAAATGTATCGGCCGGCTTCCACGCTTTGCACTCGCGTGACGCCGAGCGTGGTCGACTAGTATCTGCCTCATAAGTCGCGAAGCAAAGCCGTAAAAATGGGAACGGTCCTTCCACGCGACCCTCGCTCCGTCGGAGAGCTTCAGGTACGCTTCATGAACGAGTGCGGTCGGCTGCAGAGTATGCTCACCGCGTTCCTGCGCCATAAGGTAACGAGCGTGTCGCTTCATCTCGTTATAAACGAGCTGAAGCAGACGCTCCTTCGCGTCCTCATCGCCATCGCTCCACTCATGCAAAACACCGGTTATGTCGGAAACACCAGGCTCACTCATAAGTACTCAGATCTTTCTGGCAGCCGTAGAAATTCTATCCGTTTTTGTTTGAGAGCGGTAGTTTTTCCGGTCGATCGAAACACATCCATTAGCAAATTCAATTCGCGGCCTGCTGCATCATCCGGAAGCGAAGCCGTAAAGTGGCTCCGATCGCGCCGTTCTACGACGGATTGCTGCGGGAATCTATGAGCGCTGAGTTATAATTGCGGTTTTACTCATGACCATTGACGAACAAATCGAGATCCTTAGAAAAGGTACAGTAGATATTATCCGCGAGGAAGATCTGCGGAAGAAACTTGAGCGGAGCGCTAAGACCGGAAAGTCGTTACGCGTGAAATTGGGGCTTGATCCGACGGCGCCGGATATACACGTTGGCCACACAGTTGTGATTCGGAAGCTGAAGGCGTTTCAAGACCTGGGCCATACGGTGATCTTTCTGATCGGCGATTTTACGGGAATGATCGGCGATCCTTCGGGCAAGAACGTAACGCGGCCGCCGCTTTCGCGTGAGGAGATAAACGCCAACGCTGAAACCTACAAACGGCAGATGTTCAAGCTTCTCGATCCGGAGAAGACCGAGCTGCGTTTCAATGGCGAATGGATGGACAAGTTCGGCGCGGCGGACTTTATAAAACTCTGTGCAAAAACCACCGTCAAGCAGATACTCGAGCGCGACGATTTTACAAAGCGCCTGAATGAAGAAAAGCCGATCTCGCTTCACGAACTGCTCTATCCACTTGTTCAAGGTTACGACTCTGTCGCCCTCAATGCCGATATCGAGCTCGGCGGCACCGATCAGAAGTTCAACCTTCTGATGGGTCGCAATCTGCAGCGTGAATACGAGCAGGAACCGCAGGTCATCATCACCACGCCGCTGCTCGAAGGACTCGACGGCGTTAACAAAATGTCGAAGTCGCTCAATAATTACATCGGCATCGACGAGGCACCGAACGAAATGTTCGGGAAGGTTATGTCCATTTCGGACGATCTGATGTGGCGATACTATGAGCTGGTCACGGACTTGACGCCTTCGGATATCTCAGATCTGAGATCGGAGATCGAAAAGGGCGAGAACCCGCGAAACCTGAAGGTAAAGCTCGCAAAACTGATAATAAAGGACTTCCATTCCGCCTCCGCCGCCGATGCCGCCGAAGAGGAATTCGTAAAGCGGTTTGTTCAGAAGGAAGTTCCGGACGAGATAGAAGAGAGAAAGTTAGCAGCCGGTACCTATGCCCTCGCCCAACTCGTTGCTGATACCGGCCTCGCTGCGTCCAAAGGCGAAGCCAGGCGGCTGATCGAACAAGGCGGCGTAAAGGTGAATGGCGAAAAAGCTTCGTCTGCAAACGCCGAGATAACCATCGGATCGGAAGCTGTTTTGCTTCAGGTGGGGAAGAGAAAGTTTCTAAAGGTGAAGACTGGATAACAGTTATTGACATATTTTGTTATCAATTCAATAATCTGGCTAGTATGAATGTGTCGTTGACTCCAGAACTGGAACGCTATATAGACGATCAGGTGGCGAGTGGTATGTATCACTCGGCCAGCGAGGTCGTCCGTGAGGGGCTTAGAGTATTGATTGATCGGCAGGAAGACCGGAAAGCCAAACTTGACGCGCTCCGTCGTGACATCAATGTTGCCCGCGAGCAAATAGACCGAGGTGAGGCCCGTCCGCTGGATCGAAGAGCCTTGAGAGAACGCGGACTTCGGCATCTGGGTGAGCGGAGCTGATGAAGGTACTGTACGCACCCGAAGCGGTCGAGGATCTTTTAGAAATATGGCTTTTCATCGCGAAGAACGCCGACGCTGAAGTTGCGGAGCGTTTCGTCGATAGACTGGAAGCTGCTTGCGAAAAGATTGTCGAAGCTCCTTTGGGCTACCGTCTTCGGCCGGAACTGTCTGTTGGCTTGCGGAGCTCTCCTTACGGCTCATACGTCATATACTTCTACCCCGAAGCTTTTGGGATCACAATTGCTCGAGTTATACATGCCGCACGCGATGTTGATCCTATTTTCGACAATGAATAACCGATCAAGACGTTTCGACTTACAGACCCGCCGGGTTGATTTTTTGTAATCTTCTTCCCAAACCGCTATACTCTGAAATCCACGGATGAGAGAAGTCGCAACAAAGCGAGTCAAGCTTTCCGAACGCATCAATGCTTTCGTAGCCTCTGAAGCGCCTATCCGGAATCTGGCGAAATCGTGGTCGAAAAAGGCAAAGATCGCGATGGACGAGGCGAACAGCCTGTCGCTTGAGCGGGTCCAGATCCGGCTGAAGCGTCTTCCGCCGAAGCTCGACGGATTTAAGATCATCCATCTTTCCGACATTCATCACAGCCCTTTCACGGGATTGCAGCACATCGAACGCGTTGTAAAAGTCGCAAACCGGCTCAAGCCCGACCTGTTCCTGCTAACCGGCGATTATGTTTCGCACGAACGCGAATACATCGCTCCGGTGGCGGCTTTGCTGGGCAAACTCAAGGCAAAACATGGCATTTACGCGTGTCTTGGCAACCACGATCACTGGACCGATGCCGAACTAGTCACGCACGTTTTCCGCGGCGAAGGCATCAACATGCTGGTAAACGAAGGGCTCAGATTCGAGGCTCGCGGTTCGAGTTTCT
The DNA here is from genome assembly GCA_964410495.1 of uncultured Chloracidobacterium sp. Taxonomy (GTDB): domain Bacteria; phylum Acidobacteriota; class Blastocatellia; order Pyrinomonadales; family Pyrinomonadaceae; genus OLB17. The sequence continues at coordinate 52,312 of CAYPGP010000008.1, read as the reverse complement.
GGCTCGCCGGTGTCGATGATTACATGGTGGGCAAGACGGACGTGACCGCGGCTCTTCGCGGATCGTTCCCCGATGAGATGAAACTGCTGCTCGCCCACAACCCCATCATTTTCCGCGAAGCCGCCCGGGCCGGTGTTGACCTGACGCTCAGCGGCCACACGCATGGCGGCCAGATAAAGCTTCGCGACGACGAAAAACGCATTCTCCCGCAGCGAAAGCTAAAAGCCGGGCTCCACGCTCGCCGCGGATCGCAGGTTTACATCACCCGCGGCATCGGCACCGTCGTAGTGCCGATGCGATATCAGTGCCCGCCGGAGATCTCACTGCTGGAGCTGCGGACTGCGTAATGACCGAACGCGTTGTCTCCACAAAAGTCCTGACCGTTGCTAATATTCTGACGTTCCTACGGATCGGGCTCATTCCCGTCTTTGCGATACTCCTTGTTTACAACCGTCCGGGAGCGGCCCTGATCGTCTTTACTATTGCAGGCGTTTCGGACGGAGTCGATGGCTTCATCGCCCGCCGAATGAAGCAGGAAAGCGAGCTCGGCATCATCATCGACCCGATCGCCGACAAACTGCTGATGACGACCGCGTTCATCATGCTCACGCTGGAGTCCGTCATCGGCGTAGACAAACCGCATCTTCCTGTGCCGTTCTGGGTTACCGCATGCGTCATCGGCCGCGACATCGCCATCGTCACCATCGCCGGCACGATCAACGTCATGACCGGCTTTCGCGGCTTCAAGCCATCCGGCCCAGGCAAAGCGAGCACCTTCGTCCAGGTCGCGGGGGTGATCCTAATAATGGTCGCCATAGTCTTCCCCGTAAACAACGGCCTCTTTCTCCCGACAACCTACGCCATCGTCGCATTTTTCGCCGTCTTCTCAGGCATCCACTACATCTTCCAGGTAGCTGGCCTCATGCGTGCGGAAGAAGAGCAGAACAAGGGCAAGGATTCGGCCGACTAGCTGCTAGAGCGGCTTGTCGAAGCACTTCTCTTTTTTCTCAAAGATCGCAGCATCAAGTTTCGGATTGAGCGTGATCGAGTCGAGACGCATCTTCGAGATCCTTTCCATGTCGATCGAATACGGTAGCTGAACATCGCCAAGCTTTCTGTAATCGGAAAACGTGTAGAGGATCCCGCTGAACGTGTACGTCGTGAGCATGTTTGTCGCCGAATCGAACGAAAAGCCTACCTCCGCGTTCTTCGCATCGCGTCCGGTTATGATGTGCCGCTTACGGCCCTCGATCGGGAATTCGCCCTCGTATTTCAGGTTCGTAAATTGGCCGGGCGTCAACGCGTCAAATACCGGCGAAAGCAGGTGCAGATTCTCCGAACCAACATCTTTGCCAAGCGGCCGGTCCATTCCGTAATCGGTCTGGACGAGCGAATCCTTGCCATTGTAAAGTTCGCGGACCTCACCCAGCACCGGCGACGTAAAAACCATCAGATATTTGTCCGGATGCTGGCGGGCCGAATAAAGACTGCCTTCGGACGCGCCCTGGACCATCGTCATCGAGCCTTTTAACTCGTATGAAGTGATCGCCTTGATATTCTCGGCACCGCCCGAGGCGGCTAGGAAATCGGCGAAAACCTTTAGAGATTTCTGATCGCTGGGCGGCAGCGGTGCCGGCGGAGCGACGGTTCCAAGCTTTGTGAGCCTCGCGGGCGGCGGCGGCGGGGCGTCTTCTTCGATCCGGCTGAGTGCCAATTCGGAAGGTTTCGGAGTCGGTAGCGGAGCGACCTTTACCGGCGGTGGTTGCGGAACGGCGGACGATGCTACCGCGGCTGCGGGTTCCGAAGCTATTGCCATCGCTCGTTGCAGCTGAGGATCGGTGCCGGCAAGCAGCGATTTGCGATCGAGCACGACGACGTGATCCGGCAGTAGGCCGACCCCTTCGAGCGATTTTCCGTCCGGGGCGATAAAATCGGCAACGGGGAAGACCATCACGGCACCCGTGGGCAATTTCTTCCAGATCGCGGGCAGCGACTGACCGCCGGTTCGCTCACCGACGACCGTTACGCGGTTGTTGCCACGAAGCCCGGCCGCAAACACCTCTGACGCCGACATCGATAGCCCATCGACGAGTATCACAACCTTGCCCTTAAAATTCTTCGCCTTCGGCGGAACGGTAAACGCCTGGCTCGCCTCACGCGAGTTAAATTTGCCGAGCGTGATCGGCTTATCGGTCATCATCGCCGTCAGCCCGATCATCGAAGCGATCAGCCCGCCGAGATTGCCGCGAAGATCGACGATGATCGCTTTTTTGTCCTTGAATTCCGTAAGCGAATTGCAGAACTTCTCGATCACCGGCACCGCAAAACCGCTGAATCTCAGATAACCAACTTCCGGGCTAAGCGACGCAGAATCGTAACGCAAGAACTGCTCGGGCAGGTTGGTGCTTAGCAAAACGGTCTCGCCCGCAAGTTCGAGACGCGGAACGGTAAATTCCTTACTCTTGTCAGTCTCGTCGCGGGCCGTCACATAGACCGACGTGTCCGGGGCGCCGTTCAGCATCGATTCGACCAGCTCGACCGGCAGCAGATAGCGGATCTCGGTCAGCGGGCTGCCCGAAAGCACAGCCTGATCGATCAGCCCCTTGACCGTGACGCCGTTGACCTTTTCGAGAACGTAACCCGGCTTCAGCCCGGCGATCGCCGCGCCCGATTGCTTTTCGACCCGCGTGATGACAAGTTCGCCATCGATCATTCGAAGCTCGACGCCGATGCCGAACCGCATGTCCTCAGGGTCGCCGAACAGCCGTTCATCTTCTTCTTCATCGGTGGTCGCGTCCGTCGCCAAAGGCCTTTCGCTTTTTCGCTCCGCCGCAAGCTTTTTGCCGTGCTCGCGGGCCTGCTTTTTTGCCAGCTCGACGCGTTCGAAATACTCCGGCACGATGATCGAAAGGTGCGACCTGCCGAGGCGGTCGATCATCTCCTGCAGCAGAACGTGCAGCTCGGCGTCGGTCTTCGTCGCCTTCACACGCGGCTGAAACTCCGCATGTATCCGCCCCCAATCGAGCCCGCTGAAGTTCTTGTCGTAATACGACTGATAGATCGCCGTCCACGCGGTATCAAAAGCCTCAACCCGCCGCTCCACTGCCGTCTGGGCCGCAGCCTTAACCGTAACCTGCGCCCGTATCACAGGCTTCTTCACCCGCTTCTGCCCAAAAGCATCAGCCGACAAAAAACAAAAACAAACCAAAGTGAGAGCAAAAGGCCGTATAGATCGCATAAAAAACAACCGCAAGCGAACTTGCTAATAACACATTTTAGTTACTGGCGGTTGGAAAATATATAGGGAAAAACGATAATCCGAGTTCGCTGATCGCGAGCTGTTCAGGGAGCACGGATACTGCTGGTAAACTCAGTTGGAAAATGATCCTCTCAAGAGCGAAATGAGCGGAAAAACTTACATGGATCGCGACGCGATATTACAAGCGGTGCACGATTTGCGCCAACGTTATCTTCTGGGAAATCGAAGCTCCCTGATCGCACCAACTGTGAAGCATCTCCACCGAGGATTTTACACGCGAGTTTGCATGGTTGAACAGGCAGCGTTGACGCTCGACGAGCATCTGCCGATAGCCGGCGAACCGCTTGACCCGCACCTGTCCATCGAACTCACAGCCAATCTAAATTTGATTTATCTCAACATAGCCGCTTCAATGGATAACCTTGCGTGGGCGTTGGCTTATCAGTACGAGCTTTTAGAGAACTTGGACGAAAATCATCCTTCGACTTGGAGATTCGTTGGACTGCTGAATGGTAAATTTTTGAGAGCTTTACAGGCGATAGGCCTACAAAAGCTAGTGAAAGAACTAGATTCTTTCTCAACCTGGTATTCGGACGTTAGATCGTTTCGCGATCCTTTTGCTCATCGTATTCCATTGTACGTTCCGCCATCTGTCTATTCAGAAAACGATATCGAGGAGCGGGCTCGGCTCGATAAGGAAGCCGCCGAACATTTTGCTCGCGACGAGGATGAGCTGGGTATGGAAAAAATGCACGAGATCCGCAGATTAGGTACGTATATGCCGGCGTTCATAGCCGAGGGCGAGCAGATCAAGGTATATAACTTGGGTCTTAAGATTACAGACGACATCGCGAGCTGGTACCAACTTTCTTCCCTCGTGATGTCAGAAGCTTTCGATATGTAACTACAGGTTTTTGAGAAAATGCGACTAGAGAATTGAGTGTGCGGAAAGGCTGTGCCTTTCCGGGCGGGGTGGAAAAGTCTAGGAGGCTGTAACTCGGGTCGGGTGCTGCGGGAGACGGAGCCTCTTTATGCCGGCTGAGGCTTTCGGAAAGGCAGAACCATTCCGCACAGCAAGGTTCCGGAGGCCCGAAGACGAGGCGATCTAAATGCTAGCGATTTTCCTCGCAGGTATATGGTTACCTTGCGCCGCGGCTTACTATGGTTGTGTTAATTAGGTCGAGGCGCATCATTCCGGTTTCGTCGATGGTTACGTGGTGGAAGAGCAGCGTGCCTTTGAAGTAGATCTGGTGGTGGTGGCAGAAGGCGGCGGCGGAGAGGCGGTGGTAGTTGCCGGTGGTGTGCGGGACGATCTTGAAGGCGTGCGGGGCCATCGGGGCGACGGGGCGGATGCCGATGCGGCGGCGGCCCGCGTCGAACAGCAATTCGACGGCCGCCGGGCTGCCGAGTTCGGCAAACGCCTGTGCGTTCATGTAAAAAGTGCCGCGGTTGCCCAGCGTAACGCGGGCCCCTTTCTTGGTAGTCCGGCCGTACTGCTTACCGGTAAATGTGTGCCATTCTTCGAGGTTCGAGTTGATCAGTTGTCTCATAGATGCAACACAATAGCACGTCTGCGTCGGGATGTAAAGCGGCTTTTTTGAGGGTGAGTGGGTGAGTTTGAGGTTTCATGGACCAACTGTCATCTCAGAGATCTCAGCGTGGAGCTCGGCGGTCTCCGCGTGGCCCTATTTGCGAGCTTACCTGGATCGAATTCCTCGCCGAGTTCGCTGAGATCGGACGCGGAGTTTGCCGAGCGGCGATCCACGAGGTTCCACGACCCATTTTTCGAGTTTTTCGAGCCTTCTTTAATGAAGTAAAGACGCCGCGAAGAGGTGTTAAAGATATCAGCGAGAGCGGCGAATACGCGGTTAGGCTTTGCAGCCACTAAATAGCACGAATTACACCAAACAAAACCAGTAAAATAGGGCCTGATTCGTGTGTTTCGTGTTGCTTCGGGGTTACGCTGCCCGGACGCGCATCTATTTCAATTTCCATAACCGCTTTGCTTGAGGAACTCCGACGCATCCTTAATTTTCAGAATGTCCGCCACAGCCTGCTTCTTGTTGCGTGAACGCTCATACTACGCCTGACAGATGCGATAGCCAATGAAATAACCAAGGTCCGCAGGCCGGTCTTTGATGCTTCCTCCGTTCGAAAGCCAGCGGTCAGTTTTTTCTGAATCGCGGTTCGCATTGAATTCCGCCCAGAGCTGCTTTTCGTTTGCATAGCCATATTTGTATGCAGTTTCATTGATGTTCTTTCCAGAGATCATCTGTCCCAGAAAATCCGCCCCGCCTTCTTTCAATGACCGTTCAAGAAGCGTTTTATTGCTAGCAAAATCCTGCTGGAAATGGATCAATTCGTGCGCGACAATGGCGGGTAGTTCCTCGATCGGTTTCAACACCGCGTTCAACCAGCCGCCAAGTTCATCGCGCGGAGAAGTTGTCGTCAAGCCATACATTTCTGTTCCGATGAGCAGGCCCGTGTCTGACAATGTGCCGCCCGAACTCGCTCTCCCGATCAGAAAATAAACATCAGGAAACACGGCGTCCGGACAGATCCTTTTGAGTTTCTTGAAGCTCGCGACCATTTGTGGACGCATTTTTTCGACTCGCAACGTACTTTCACGTATCGATGCGTAATATTTCGGCATTGAGTCGATCTTCTTGACCAGAGCTTGCGGGCCTTGGATCCGACGCAGGGTAAAGCTTTTCAAGCCCTCGGAGCCCCTGTCGAAATATTCACGCTGATAGATCTCGACCTTTTTTTCGGTCGTCGTTTCACGCGCAGCCAGATCGAAGGCGCGCCAAAAATTGTCGATATCCGAGACAATGAATTTTGCGTTCTCAGGTTTTTGATTGTGCTCGGAATTAGTCTGGGCGGGAACGATCGAGGAGAACAGCAGGAGTATAAGACATAGTTTCATCGATTTAGTTAACATGGCATTTATCATAAATCGAAAAACACCGCCGGAAAGAAATTTGTGTCAGCGAGCAGCGTCGTAGAATGCCTGCTGCCTGAATCACGAAACCGTTTCATTTTCGATCGATGCAAGATTAGCGGTAGTGCCATCATGCCTCCAAAGACTGATTAGTTCTCACCTTTCTTGCTTCTCCTGGTTCCTAACATTCTTATAAAATAAACTTGACAACAACGCACTCAAGTATTATCATCTCCTCATGCTCATAAGTGTTTCGTTTTTATCTTAGGGCATCGCAATAATAGTTTCGTGGGAGATTAATTTATATGAGCAAGATCATCGGTATCGATTTAGGAACGACCAACTCGGTCGTGGCCGTGATGGAGGGTGGCGAGCCGGTTGTTATTACCAACAGCGAGGGCGGGCGTACAACTCCTTCGGTTGTAGCATTTACAAAGGACGGCAACCGTCTGGTCGGTCAGGTCGCGAAGCGTCAGGCCGTGACCAATCCGGAAAACACGCTTTACTCGATCAAGCGGTTCATGGGCCGCAAGTTTGACGAGGTTGGAAGCGAGATCAAGCAGGTGCCCTACAAGGTAGAACGTGCCGGCAACGGCGACGTGCAGATCGCCGCTGAAGGCAAACATTTTTCGCCGCCTGAGATCGCCGCGATGGTGCTTCAGAAATTGAAGCAGTCGGCTGAGGATTACCTCGGTTCGAAGGTGGACAAGGCCGTAATTACTGTGCCTGCTTACTTTAACGACGCTCAGCGTCAGGCGACCAAGGACGCGGGCAAGATCGCGGGCCTCGAAGTCCTGCGTATCGTCAACGAGCCGACGGCGGCCGCTTTGGCGTACGGTCTGGACAAGAAAAAGGACGAAGTTATCGCGGTTTTCGACTTCGGCGGTGGTACTTTCGACATCTCGATCCTCGAGGTCGGCGAAGGCGTCGTCGAGGTAAAATCGACCAACGGCGACACGCATCTCGGCGGTGACGATGTGGACGAAGTGCTCGTCGGCTGGATCATCGACGAGTTCAAAAAGGACCAGGGAATCGACCTGCACAACGACAAAATGGCCCTTCAGAGGCTGAAAGAAGCTGGTGAAAAGGCCAAGGTCGAGCTCTCAAGCGCGATGGAAACGGAGATCAACCTGCCGTTCATCACTGCTGACGCATCGGGGCCGAAACACCTTGTGATGAAGCTGACGCGTTCGAAGTTTGAACAGCTCGTCGAGCCGGTGCTCAAGAAGCTCATGCCGCCGGTCGAACAGGCCATCAAGGATGCGGGCTTGACCGCGAAAGATATCGAGGAAATCGTGCTGGTCGGCGGTTCGACGCGTATTCCAAAGGTCCAGGAAATGGTCAAGGAATACTTCGGAAAAGAGCCGAATAAATCGGTGAATCCGGACGAAGTCGTTGCTCTCGGAGCTGCGGTTCAGGCCGGTGTTCTGGGCGGCGAAAAGACGGATATTCTGCTCCTCGACGTTACTCCGCTGACGCTCGGAATCGAGACGTTCGGTGCGGTCGCGACGCCGATGATCCAGAAGAATACGACCATTCCGACGCGTAAGAGCGAGATATTCTCGACGGCTTCGGACAATCAGACAAGCGTGGAAGTTCACGTGCTGCAGGGCGAACGCCCGATGGCGGCGGACAATAAGACGCTCGGCAAATTTCACCTGGTCGGCATCCCGCCGGCACCGCGTGGCGTCCCGCAGATCGAAGTGACGTTCGATATCGACGCAAATGGCATCGTGAACGTGTCCGCGAAGGACGTTGGAACTGGTCGCGAGCAGAAGATCACGATCACCGCGTCGAGCGGCCTCTCGAAGGAAGAGATCGATCGCATGATGAAGGACGCCGAAGCTCACGCCGGCGAGGACGAGAAGAAAAAAGCGACCATCGAGGCCAGAAATCGTTTAGATGGTTTGGTTTACAGCGTCGAAAAGACCCTTGCCGAAAACAAGGACAAGCTCGACGCCGCAGCCGCAGGCGAGATCGAATCGGCCATCTCGGAATCGAAAACAGCTCTCGGCGGCGAGGATGTCGACGCGATGAACAGCGCTTTCGAACGTCTGCAGACCGCTTCGCACAAGCTGGCTGAAGTTCTCTACAGCCAGACGGCTGCGAGCGGCGCCGAAGCTGGGACAGAAGAACAGGCTTCCTCCGCAACGGCCTCCGGCGACGGCGGCACAACTGCGGCATCAGATGATGGGGACGTGATCGATGCCGAGTATGTGGATGTGGAAGACGAGAAGAAGTAAATGAGTAGATAAGCGAAGAGGGACAAGGGAATAGCTTGCTGTCTTTTCCCTTGTCCCTTAAACTTGCCCCCTATTTGAATGGCAAAAAAGGACTATTACAACATACTCGGAGTCAAGAAAGACGCGAAGGCCGATGAGATAAAGAAGGCCTATCGACGGCTCGCGCGCAAGCACCATCCGGACGTAAATCCCAACGATAAGGTCGCTGAGGATAAATTTAAGGAAGTGCAGGAAGCGTACGACGTGTTGTCCGATGACAAGAAGCGTAAGGTTTTTGACCGCTTCGGGTATTATGCCGACAATCTTGATCCTGATTCGCCATTCGGTGCCGCGGGTGCGGCCGGCGGTGCGGGTCCGGCTGGCGGGTTCGATTTCTCGGGGTTTGATTTTTCGAATTCGCAATCGTCAGGATCGAGTTTTCGCGATATTTTCTCAGATCTTTTTGGCGGCAGCGGTGGCGGTCGGGCCGCGCAGCCGGAGCCACCGCGGCCAATGCCTAAGAAGGGCCGCGATATCGAGATCCCGCTGGCATTGAGTTTTGAGGAAGCTTTTACGGGGCTTACGACAAACATAACGGTGAACCGCAGCGAGCAATGTTCGCGGTGCCAGGGTGCGGGCGACACGGGTGGGCCCGTTGTTCAGTGCCCGACATGCAAGGGAACTGGACAGGTTATGAAAGCGGGCGGGCGCTTACAGTTTTCGCAGCCGTGCGGTGACTGCGAAGGAACGGGCCGCCGTCGCCAACCGTGCTCGCTTTGCAACGGAAAAGGAGTGACGCCGAAAAGCGAACAGGTAAAGATCAAGATTCCCGCGGGTGTAGATACGGGTTCACGCGTCCGGGTACCGAAAAAAGGCCACGGCGGTCGTCTCGGTGCCGAACCGGGCGACCTTTTTATCCTCACAAATGTTGGTAAACATCCGTTCTTGACCAGGAAAGGCGATAACGTTTACGTGACCGTGCCGATCACTGTGCCCGAAGCGTCACTTGGAACAAAGATCGAGGTCCCGACGGTTGAAGGGAAAGCGCAGCTCAAGGTGCCGCCTGGAACCGAATCAGGACAGAAATTTCGCTTACGCGAACGAGGATTCCCGAGCCTCAGAAACCCGAGCCTCCGCGGCGATCAGTTCATTGAGGTAAAGATCGCTCTTCCGCGAGTCCTATCGGAAGAGACTAAAGAGTTGCTGAGGCAGTTTGAAAAATTGAATCCCGAGAATCCGCGGAAAGTGATGGGATTAGAGTGATTCGAAGATTGATTCATCGGTTCAATGATTCATTCGAAATGAATCGATGCCTCAATGAGTAAATGACGAAATGAAGAAGCGCGTTAAAACTTACACGATCAGTGCGGTGGCGGAACTCTATGATGTTCATCCGCAGACGCTGCGGTTGTACGAACGCGAAGGACTGCTGAAACCGTCGCGGTCTATCGGTAATACGCGTCTGTACGAAGATGCTGATCTTGAAAGGCTCGAAGTAATTCTCTCGCTAACACGTGAACTCGGGGTCAACCTCGCCGGTGTCGAGATCATCCTCAACATGCGAGAAAAGATGGATCAGATGCAGCGGGAATTCGAGCAGTTCTTTGAGTACCTAAAGACCCACGCCAAAGAATTCTCCCGTCAGAGTGAGGCGTTTTCGTCAAACGAAGCCCTCATTCCGGTCTCTCGCCTGCGCATGAACCGGGTTCGCGTGGATCAGTCGGAATCCGATTAATTACCAATACTTTATATCTTCAATGTCCTTAATTCTGCCTTACGCCATCCAAAGCCAGCATTGATTTAGTTTGCCGTTTGGGATACGATTTTGACTTTCCGCAAAGGAAATTATTTAGGAGTATTCGATGTTTGGAAGAATTATTTTGCGCGTTTTTGCGCTCTCGTTATGCGTGCTGGCAACAGCTTTATTCGCGTTCACTCAGGACCTTGACGATGTGACCATAGCTGGTAAGGTTCTCGATTCGAACGGTCAGGCGATAGTTGGTGCTACGGTTGTCGCGACCAACACTGAAACGGGGGAGGCTCGTACCGTAACGTCCGATGACGAGGGCCGTTATAATCTCGTAAAACTAAAGCCGGGAACCTATAAAGTAAAGGTAACCGCGAGTGGCTTCGGAGCGCAGGAAACGCCAGACATCGTAACGATATCGGCCCAAAACGTGCAGCGAGACTTCAAGCTCAGCCCGGCCGGCGTCACCGCGGAGCAGACGATCACAGTTACCGACGACGACTCGCCCCTAGTAGACACAACCAGAACGATTGTCGGTGGAACGATCACAGAACGCGAGATCGAAGAGATTCCTAACAGCTCACGCAACCCGTTGGATCTGGTCCTTACACTCGGTGGAACTGCCGAAGAGCAGCTTTCGACGCGCGACCTCGCTCAGGATCGCGGCCTGCGTGGCCAAACGGCCCCCGGGCAGACACCAGAAGAAGCCGGTATCTTTGGCCTCTCGGGCGGTGCGGCATATTCTAACAACATCACCATCGACGGACTTGATAACAACGACGACCGCGGTGCCTCGTTCCGTTTTCAGCCCTCTATCGAATCGATCAGCGAAGTACAGGTGATCACAAATCAGTTCTCGGCCGAATACGGCCGTGCATCGGGCGGACGCATCAATCTGCGAACACGTGGGGGTTCAAATCGTTTCCGTGGCCGGGCATTTTATTTTTTCCGCGACGATAAACTCAACGCGAACACGTGGAACAATAATCGACTCGCCATCGAAAGGCCGCCGCTCCGGAACCATAACCCCGGATTCACCTTCGGCGGGCCGGCGATCAAGAACAAGCTCTTCTTCTTTGCATCTTACGAATACGACAACATCGCCGACACGACCGTGCTCGATGCTTGGGTGCCGGTCGGTTTTTCGAATCCGAACTTCCCGCTGCCCGCTCCGAACAATCCGCAGACCTTTGCCGTCGGCGGGGTAACCGTCGGACGTTATCTCACACCTGCGGATACCCCTGCGAAGAAGCACATTTTTACGGGACGTGTCGATTGGACGATCAATGATGCACAGAACGCGACATTTAGGTACGACTTGGGTCGATCAAACGACCTTCGTTCGTTCAACGGCGTTAACCGAATTGAGGCCTCGCTCATTGGACGCGTCCGCGACACTGATGCCTTAAGCGCGACCCACAACTGGGTCGTGTCGCCTCGATTTGTCAACCAGTTCAGGTTCCAGTGGTCGACCTTGAAGCCGAGTTCGGCACAGGTCGCTGGGGAACTGTCCCCTGCGGTGCTTGTTAATTTTACGGGACCTACAGGCCAGGGTGGAACGCAGGTTTTCGGTTCGTCGACCAATGCTAGCGACCGGGCGGAGGACCGTCTTCAGTTCCAGAATACTTCGACCTTTATTGTTGGAAACAATACGTTCCGGTTCGGAGGCGATTTCCACCACATCGACACGCTTTTCACGGATCGCTTCGATGTTACGGGCACTTACACGTTCCCGAACTTTGCGGCTTTCGGACAGAACCAGCCGTCGCGTTATCAGCAGAATTTTGATGTTACGTCCGAGTTGCTCAACAAATACATAGGTTTGTTCGTGCAGGCTGACTGGAAAGCACGCAGCAATCTCACCATTAATTACGGTCTTCGCTGGGAAAAGGAAACCGTGCTCGATGATAACAATAACTTTGGGCCTAGGATCGCATTTGCTTGGAACCCTTTCCCCAAGAGCAACAAGACGGTCATCCGCTTCGGCGCCGGGATCTTCTACAACCGGGTACTGCTGCGAACTATCGACGATTACGAAGGAGACACCTCAGCGATACGGCTCGATACTAACAGCCTTAACGTTCCGGCAGGGACCGTTCTCGACTCGACCCGGTATCTCGCATTTCTGGCGGCTCAGTTTCCCAACGGACTGACTCGCGACACCATGATTCCGGTAAACGCAACGCAGAGCTTCTCCGCGGCGTCGCTGGGTCGTTCCACAACTGCATTTCGCAGCTTATCGGATGATCTTGTGATTCCTGAAAGCTACCAGTTCAATGTCGGTTTCGAGCGCGAACTCAGCAAGGCATGGGTATTTGAAGCGAATGTGACCTATAACAAGACGGTCCATCTCTGGCGTGAAAACAACCGGAATGCCGCGATAATCCCGGCTGATACGCCCGACCGAAATGGTGACGGAGTTATCTCCGCCGCCGATTATTTGCTGGGGCTGACGACAGGGCCGTACCGCTTCGAAGCCGTGCCGGTGGCGACCAATCCCGGCCTTCGTGGGATCGACGGCTCGGCATGTACTAGCTCGGCCCAGGTTTGTGTCGGCAATCTCAACCAGGCAACATCGGGAAACCCGAATTGTTCGACCACGTCGGTCACGAACAGCGTTATCTGCCGTGCCTTTGCCGCCATCAACCCACTGCGTCCGCTGTTCTCGTCAGTCGGAGCCGTTCAGCTCGAAGAAGTTCAGCCGATCGGAAACAGCGAATACATCGGCGCGATCTTCGAACTTAGAAGCAGATATCGTCGAGCTTACGGTTTTGGCGGTTCAATGCGTTTTGTTTATACGCTATCGAAACTAATGGACGACGGTATTGTGAACACGTCCAATCCGACGGTGCCGGGAGACTTCGCACGTGAGTGGTCACGCAGCCTCTCAGATAGGCGGCACCGCATCGCGATCTCGGGTACATTTGATCTCCCGAACTACCTCGGCAAGCTTCGCTTATCGCCGCTGTTCCGTTTTGGTTCGAGTGCTCCATTCAATCTTTCGGGCGGCGGGCTCGACCGAAGCCTGGATGACCTGAGCAACGACCGGCCGAACTTCGTCGGTGATACGAGCGACATAAAATGGCGTGTTTTCCAGTCTTCGGCTTTTCCGCAGGACTTGGCAAACCGCTTCACGCAGAACCAGATCGGAGCACCGGGCAATCTGCCGCGTAACGCAGGTAACGGCCCGAGGCAGTTCACGTTTGACCTGAGCGTCAGCCGCGAATTCCGCTTCACCCAGCGACTTCGCCTGCGGCCGATGGCGGAGTTCAACAATCTTCTGAACGCGACAGTGTATAGTTTCGGATCGAACTTTATCGACTTCGTGAACCTGACGTCGGGTACAGCACAGGAAGGCTTCCTCGCTCCAACCCGAACCATCGCACCGAGACGGATCCGGCTTGGATTTAGATTCGATTTCTAAGTCTATTCCGGCTTTCTTTTGTATGGCTGTCGGCAAAGAGATCCGGCAGCCATTTTTAGCATCCGGCGTAAACATCGCTTGATATCTGTTGCATAGCATGGGTAATTTCGTAGACGTGATTGGCGGTGGGCTAGCCGGGGTTGAGGCGGCTTGGCAGGCGGCCGAGATGGGGGCTTCGGTTCGCCTGTACGAGATGCGGCCGGTTGTTCAGACTCCGGCTCACAGAACGGACAAGCTCGCGGAAATAGTTTGCTCGAATTCGCTAAAGACGGACGAACCGGGAAGTGCTCCATATCTGTTGAAAGAAGAGTTGCGCCGCGGCGGGTCGCTGGTTTTGGAAGCGGCTGCGGCGACGCGCGTTCCGGCTGGGGCGGCTTTGTCCGTTGACCGGATAAAGTTTGCCGAGTACATAACGGAAAAGATCGAGTCCCATCCGAAAATTGCCATCGTCCGGGAAGAGGTGACGCGGATCGTTAACGAAGCTGATCGCCACGGACGGGTCACCATAATCGCCACCGGACCGCTGACGTCGGACGCGTTGACGGCTGAGATCATGAAGTTCACCGGCGACGATCAGTTGTATTTCTACGACGCGATCGCTCCGATCGTGGCGGCAGATTCGATCGATATGTCGATCGCCTTTAAGGCGGCCCGCTACGACAAAGGCGGTGCGGACTACATTAATTGTCCGATGGACAGGGAACAGTATGAGCGGTTCATAGCCGAGCTTTTGGAAGCGAAATCGGTCCCGCTTAAACGTTTTGAGGAAACTCACTGGTTCGAAAGCTGCCTCCCGATCGAGGAGATCGCCCGTCGCGGTCCTGAGACGCTGCGGTTCGGGCCGATGAAGCCGAAAGGTTTACGGCATCCGAAAACCGGCGAGGAGCCATACGCATGTGTCCAGCTCCGGCAGGAAAATCTGATGGCGGACGCTTATGGGCTCGTCGGATTTCAAAACCATCTTAGATACGGCGAGCAGGAACGAGTGCTAAAACTTATTCCGGGTTTGGAGAATGCTGAGTTCCTGCAGTTCGGGCAGATCCATCGAAACACTTTCATCAACAGCCCGACGATCCTGAACGAAACGCTCGCGACGCGGAAGGACCCGAACCTGTTTTTTGCCGGCCAGATCACCGGCGTGGAAGGTTATGTAGAATCGGTCGCAACTGGCTGGCTCGCGGGGCGAAATGCAGTGCGGACGCTGCGGCGAGAGCCGCTCATCACGGCTCCGCAAACTTCGGCTATCGGGGCTCTTTGCCGGTACGTTTCGAATGTCGAGACGAAGAACTTTCAGCCCGTAAATATCACTTTCGGCCTGCTCGAACCGCTTCCCCCGGAATTGCGCAAGAAATACCGACGTAAACGCGAGCGGCATGTTTTTCAGGTCGAGCGAGCCCTTAATGATTGGGATGAGTGGTACAGAACGCTCGATGAATCCGCGTCAGAATTAACTTTTTCCGAACAATCGGCCGCATAATGTCGTAAGATTACGCAAAGAGATGGCGTCAAAATTCGACACAAATCCGCTCGATCCCGAGTTTCCCGAAAAGGCTCGTCAAGCCGCGGCCGAACCGGCGGCGACACAGGCGTTGCCTTATGCCGACACGCGAAAGTTCGCACCAGCGCCCCAAGATGAAGAAGCGACGCGGGTGCTCGATAACGCGCGGATGGCGGGTTACTCGGCACAGTTTCCGAATCAGTATCAGACGGTTGGGATGGCAAATGTTAATCAATCGCTCTCAAGGAAGGTCGATCGCGTCGGCTTGCCCGAGAATGTGATGACGGCGCTGCCGTATATTCCATGGTACGTGGGTTTGATCGCCGGGGTCCTGATCTTGTTTCTCGTTCCAAAAAGTGAGGCGAAGGTCCGATTTCATGCTGCACAGGGCGTCGCAGCCCATATCGCAGTACTGATCGTGACGACATTGCTCGGAATGATCGCAAATATCACGGAAGTCGCGAGCATCGGTAATCTCATATTCCAGATCCTGACGACCGTAATGCTGTGTATCTTTGCGTTCCGGGCCTGGAAAGGAAAGCCGATCCACATTGAACCAATAGAAGAACTAACGAATTGGCTCGAGGACAAGATCGATCCATCGATGACTCAAAAATCCTAGGGAGGGCGTGAATGTTCTGTTCCGCATGCGGAGTTCAGCTGGATTCCGCTCTGAATTTTTGCAATCGCTGCGGTGCGCCAGTGTCGAAAGGCGACTCGGCATCGGTCGCTCAGACGCTTTTGCAAGGGCTTCCGTACGTCGGTGGGTTTGGGCTCATAGGTTTCGTTGTCTTGTGCGGGGTGCTTCTCAGACGGGATATCCCGATGGAAGCGTTTGTTTTGGTCGCCGCGTTTTATCTGGCGGCGCTTGTGGCGATTTGCTGGCTGCTGATCAAGCACAGCTCAAAAATTGCCAGACTGCAAAACGAAGGGCGACCAAGCGGGAATTTTGCCGAGCCCCTTTACCTAAATCCGCGCACCACCGCTCAGCTCGAAGAATCCAGACAGGAACCGGCGAGCGTGGTCGATAACACTACCCGCTCGCTCGATGAGATTTCGATCAAGAGATAAAGAGATGTTCTGTTCAAAATGCGGCAATTCCGTTTCTTCTAAGCTTAGTTTCTGCAATAACTGCGGAAATCGTCTCTCCGGTGAACCTGAGGACAAGGACGGAACGCCGGGCAAAATGCTCGACAATATTCTCACGACGCTTTTTCTTATCGTGATGTTCGGTCTCGGCATTTTGGTCGGGCTTGTGGCGGTTCTGCTCGGAAACGAAGTACGAACCGAAGTTGTCACGACCATTGTGATCGCCTATCTCTCCGTTATCTTCGGAATCTGCTTCACGCTTGTTCGACAAGTACCTAAATTGATCGACGCCAAACTTCGCGGAAGTACCTATCCGGTTGCGGAGGAGTCTCTTGTCGCACCGCAATTGAAAGCTCCGAACACTGCCCAATTGGACGAGTATCGTGAACCAGCCAATAGTGTTACCGATCACACGACGCGCACCCTCGAAGAAGTTCCTTTCAAACGCGGCTAGGCTTCCGCCTCGACCAGTTCGCCGCTCCCGCGCTCTCGTCGTAGTTTGAGGAATGCGGTGATCACCAGATAAATCGCAAGGCAGATCAGGGCCAGCGATGCGAAGCCATTAACGAGCTTTATGTCGAAGCCGCTGGCGGCCGAGAAATTGCCCCAGACCAGCATGCCGAGGGCCCACAGCGTGATCACCAAAACGAAGAGCATCGGCAGTAACGTGAATGCGATCCGCTTCCGGGCCTGATGCAGCCAAACGGTGATGGTCAGCAGGGAAAGCGCCGCGAGGAGTTGGTTCGATGCTCCGAAGAGCGTCCAGAAGTCGAGATACGAGCCGGGTTTTGAGAAGAATATCAGGACGAAGGGAATCGCGACCGTCCCAACGGTTCCGATTACCGCTCCGAACCGTCCGGGCAGGCCGACGACTTCCTGGACGATGTAGCGCCCCAACCGCATCGAAACGTCGAGCGTATCGAAGATAAAAGTGGAAAAAGCCATCGCGCCGAAGGTCACGGCGAACTGGAGATTCTCCTTCCCGATCAGCAGCGTGAGAAATTGGCCAATGCCGTTGCCGTAGATCTTTCCGGCCGAGAGATTCTTGCCGTCAGGGCCGACGATCATTTCATTCGCGGCGATCATCACGACAACGATCGCGATAAAGGCGACGAACCCTTCAGCGAGCATCGCACCATACCCGATCGGCCGTGAATGCGATTCTTTCTCGATCTGCTTCGATGTCGTCCCGGAACAGACCAGTCCGTGAAAACCCGAACAAGCCCCGCACGCGATCGTGACAAAAAGAAAAGGGAACAGCATTCCCGTCATACCGCCGACGTCGAACGATTTGAAAGCCGCCTGCTTTATCTCATAGCCCCCAAAGAAAATCCCTATCACCCCGACGGCAATTGCAGCGTAAAGTACAAACCCGCCAAGATAACCTCGCGGCTGGAGGAGTGCCCAAACCGGTACGAGCGAAGCGACGACGCAGTAGATCAATATCAAAATTGACCAGCTCAAGTGGCCAAGCGAGAAGACATGCGAGAACTGCGTTCCCACATACGATAGAGCAAATGTTGCCGGGACAAAGATGATCGTTACCAGCCACAAGGGTGGCTTCAGATACCGTTCGACCAGGCCGAGAACAATGGACAGAAGCAAATACGCGATACTGGCGAAGGCGACCGCTCCGCCGGGATTAAAACGGGTTTCGCCGGCGAGTACATCATCGCCCGCAACGAACGTTCCAGCCGTGATGTCGGTAAACGCAACGATGATATAGATCAAAGCGATCCAGATGAACGCCATCATCGCCTTGCCGGCACCGCCACCGAGCTTTTCTTTGGTTATCTCGGCAACCGACTGTGCACCGTGACGAACTGACGAGGCGAGAGCGGCGAAATCGTGGACAGCCCCGATCAGCACAACGCCGAGTGCGACCCAGATGAGCGATGGCAGCCAGCCGAATGTTATGCATGCGAGGATCGGCCCCGCGATCGGACCGGCCGCAGCAATAGCTGAAAAATGCTGGCCAAAGAGATAGAAAGGCCTGGCGGGAACGAAGTCTTCGCCGTCGTTCACCGCGACGGCCGGCGTTGTTCGCTCATCGTCGAGCTTGAACTGCCGCGAGATCCAGCGACCATAGCCGAAGTAACCGATAACGAGCCACAAGACAAATCCGATAGCGAGCAGTGTCAGCATATTTTGCGTTAATAGAGAGGCGAAACAAATTTACGACACCTTGTGCCTAACGGCAAGGAATGTAAGATATAACTAGTATGAAAAACGCCGAAGCCAAGTCTTTACAGGAAACCTATTCGCCCGCGGGCATCTGCTTCGGCTGCGGCCCGGCTAATGAAAAAGGCCTGCGGGTTCGTAGTTTTGCCGAAGGCGACGAGGTGACTGCCGAATGGCACGCCGAGCCGCATCATCAAGCGTTTCCAGGAATCCTGAACGGCGGAATTATCGGTGCTTTGCTCGATTGTCATTCGAATTGGGCGGCCGCTTATCATTTAATGAAAAAGCGTGGCGAATCGAAAACGCCGTGTACCGTCACCGCCGATTTTCATGTCAAACTTTTGAGGCCGACACCCGTAGACGGGCCGATCACGCTAAAGGCACGTGTTATCGAATCGACCGATGACCGTGCGACCGTCGAGGCCGAATTGATCGCGGGCGGCAAGGTCTGCGACACGTGTCGCGGCACTTTCGTGGCAGTCAGAGAAGGCCATCCCGCATTTCATCGCTGGTAAACAGATCCAAGATCAACAAATGAATAAATCGCAGATAATCGAACGAATACGCGAGAGTTACGGAGCGTTCCACACTTTCATTTCATCATTGCCGACGGATGATATTACTTTCTCGCTTAATGGAGAGAAATGGTCCGCGGGACAGCAGCTTGAACACCTATGTCTTTCGGTCGCCCCGTTGAACAAAGGGCTGAAAGCTCCCGAATTTGCGCTTAAAGCGATGTTCGGTAAAGCGGATCACGATTCCGTCAGTTACGACGATCTTGTCGCTAAGTATCAGTCGGCACTTGCGGCCGGCGGTTCGGCGACTGCTCCGTTTCGGCCCGCGGAAGTTAATTTTGAGCGAAAGGCGGAACTCCTCAATACGCTCGGCGACCATGTCGATAAGCTTTGCAGGAACGTGGAAAAATATGATGAGGCGAAACTCGACTCGCTGGTGCTGCCGCATCCGCTTATCGGGAAGCTGACCATACGCGAAATGCTGTATTTCACGATCTATCATGCCGAGCATCACCTTAGGCATACTCGGGAAAACCTCGCCAATCGGGCTTAGCTAACGAGTTGGGGCGATCCAAGGACCTTCCCCATCGCATCGTTAAACTCTTCCATAAGGGCGAGCTTCTGCATCCAAGCCATTTGCTCGGTCATCAACCGCGGTAGATGTGTAACATCAGCGAGCGCATACTCGACTAACTCTTCCGTCCATACTCCGTCCCATTTTCGGTTGAACTTTGCTCGCTGGGACTTATCCAGATCGACGGCGAAGTAGCGGTAGAGCGTTTCGGCGAGCGACGATGACTGTCCCGCACCGCGAGTCAGGACCTTTTCGGCGATCATCGTGTCGAACACATTTCGCGTCTCGTATGAGTTCTCGCGAAGGAATTCGAGGTCGAACCGCGCGTTGTGAAATATCTTGATGATCGAATCGTTCACCAAAATATCCGCTAGCGGCCCGAGCCCAACGCCTTCGCTAACGGGAATCAGGACGTTGAAATCACCGTCGGAAAACTGGACCGAAAAGAGCTTCGCAGTTCTCGCTCCCAAACCTGACGTCTCAGTGTCGCACCCTAATGCCGTGCAGCCGGAGAGTCGCTCGAATGCGGCGTCGATCTCGTCCTTAGTTCGTGCTATAAGAATGTTCACCAGAGTTAATTGTAAGTTACAATATTTGCTGAGATAAAACGTTCACCATGCTCGAAAAAATCAATGAGGTCGAAGCCCGGATACTCGGGGCACTCGTCGAAAAACAACTAACAACGCCCGAATACTATCCGATGACGCTGAACGCTCTGGTCAATGCGTGCAACCAGAAAAGCAGCCGCGATCCAGTTGTTTCATATACCGAAACCACGGTTACCGAAGCTCTCGATAACCTTCGCGATCGCAACCTGGTCTATGTTTTCTACGGTTCGACGAGCCGTGTGCCGAAGTATAAGCACATGCTGCCGAGCGTTTACGAGCTCGACCCGAAGGAAACTGCCCTGATCGACATCATGATGCTTCGCGGCCCGCAGACGCTTGGCGAACTGCGAACCCGCACCGAGCGACTCTATGATTTCCAAAACCTCGGCGAAGTTCAGGAATCGCTCGACGGTCTGATGCGTCGCGATGATCCGCTCGTGACAAAGCTCCCGGTCCTGGCCGGTCAGAAAGAAGCACGGTTCGCTCATCTGCTCTGCGGCGAGGTCGACGTCGAAGCCTTCGCGGCGGCCGTAACCGCCCAGCGAACCTACGGTTCGATCGATGGTGAGCGGATCCAAAAACTCGAAGAAGAGGTCGTCGAACTCCGCGGCGAGATCGATTCGCTCAAGGCTACGTTCGAGGAATTCAAAAAGCAATTTGAGTAGTCTTCTTTTCTAAGCCCACGATATTTCTGGAAGCTATTCCAATCCGTAAAAGTCCACATCCGTCAAATTTGAGTTGACCTGGATCACGATCGGCGTGAATCGGTAACGCTTGGTCGCGACCGAAACAGTAATGGTTGCGCCCGGAGTCAGGCCCGAGAAAGAGTAGAAACCGAACGAACTCGTCTGCGCGTTTTGCCTATTATTCTGAGCATCGATCAGGGTTACGACGGCATTTCGCAGTCCGATCCCGGCAGGTGTGAAAACGCGACCGCTGATACTGAAACTCTGAACCGGCGTCGGGCTTGGGCTCGGTGTCGGCGTCACGGTCGGAGTCGGAGTCGGCGTTGGAGTCGGCGTTGGAGTCGGCGTCGGAGTTGGGGTCGGCGTCGGCGTCGGCTTCGGAGTTGGCGTTGGGGTCGGCGTCGGCGTCGGCGTTGGAGTTGGAGTTGGAGTTGGCGTCGGGGTCGGCGTTGGAGTTGGAGTCGGCGTCGGCGTCGGGGTTGGCGTCGGAGTTGGAGTTGGAGTTGGCGTCGGCGTTGGAGTCGGCGTCGGAGTTGGCGTCGGAGTTGGAGTTGGAGTTGGCGTCGGAGTTGGAGTCGGCGTCGGAGTTGGAGTCGGCGTCGGAGTTGGCGTCGGCGTCGGAGTTGGAGTTGGAGTTGGAATCGGAGTCGGAGTCGGAGTAGGTGTCGGGGTCGGCGTCGGAGTTGGAGTTGGCGTCGGCGTTGGCGACGCGATCGTTCCGAATTCGTATGCTCCGATGTCGAGTGTTCCGTTCACTGGGCGGGCTTCGCTGGACTGGTGTTTTAGATAGTGGCGGATCACATCGTATTCTGGCAGAACATCCAGATTCAGCACCGTTCCTGCATTTACGGCCTGCGAGGCGGCGTTTAATCGGTAGTCCTGGCCCGCTTCGCTAACGAAATTAGGCGTGGTTCCCGTTACCATCGTCGAACCGCCGGTTATAAGGCCATTGAAACCGCCCTCGAAGGAATTTCGCCAGCCCGTTTTTGCCCAGTTGTTGGCAAGCGTAAGCACGCCCGATTCTGCCAGCATCGCGAGGCTCGTCCCGGCGGCTGTGTTGTAAAAAATGTTATTGCGGGCATCGGCAAGGTCTTCGTTTGTCGAGAGCCGAAACATGACCGACGTTCCGGTTCGGGTCGAGACTATCGTGTTGTTGTAGAAGTAGAGCTTTCCCTTCCGATAGTTTGCGACGTTGCCGCTGTCGCCTCCGTAATGGGTCGACTGATTGTTCCCACCGTCGGTTTTGATCAGGATATTGCCGTAAACAAATGTTTCGCGATAGCTTGGGTCGGTGCGGATCTGGATACTGTCTTCGCCGTCGACGAGGTCGAGATTGCGGTTGCCGCCTTCGATCCAGTTGTAGCGGACGACGAGTCCCGCCGAACGGTCTTTCAAGCCAACGCCGACCGCACCCGCACGCGGCGGGCCGAAGCGATTGTACTGGAACGTGATGCCGATCGATGCCGTGTAATTGTTGTGCTGAAACGCGCTTCCGACGATCCCGTTGCCGTAGATGTAATTGCCCTCAACGAGGATGTTCCGCGAAACTATCGAGTCGCTAGAAGCAGTAAAAAAGCCATTAGCGCTGTCGTGCATCGTGCAGTTTCGCACCGTGATATTCTCGCCCTTTTCGACATAGATCGACGAAGCCGCGCTCGAGTAAGTTTGCGTATTCCCGCTGTCGTCAGTGAATTGATAATTCGGATGAGCGCTGCGGATCTCGAGGTTTTCGATGATGATGTACCGCGGCATCGTGTCGGCGGGGATATTGGACGAGCCTATCTTGATAACCGCCCGCTGCTCGCTTGCGAAATTCAGGTTTAATGGCGTGACTGCACCATTTCCGTCGATCACGGGTAGTTCGCCATTCGGGCCCGGCACGCCGCTCACGGTGATAGGTGCGTTCGCGGTTCCCTGCCGTCCGATCACCCATTTTTCTTTGTATGGCGTCGGCCGCCAGTGAATAAGCACAGTGTCACCGGGCTGCAGTGTCGCCCAGGGCACTTCGGCGATCGTGTCGAGCGGAGTATTTGGCTTCACCTCATAAACAGCGGCGTTTGCGGACACGACGGAAAGGAGAAATAGAGCGAGCAAAATGGCCGGAATTTTCATGGGCACCTCACTGACGGAAAGTGGCGGGAAAAGGACAACAAGAGGTTAAAACGGATTTAACAAATCTAAGTTTATCAAACGAAGCCGGGTAATGTCGACACTATTTTTCGGGCACTTTTGGCGACGAATGCATCAAAATGCAGACGGAATTAGACGAGCGAACACCGAGATAACAAAATGGTAGGTGCGAATGAATGAGAGCGTAAGAACGATCCGTCTATGGCAGATGATCCACCTTGGTAAAGGTGCTTCGCTGCTTCGTCAACTCATTCACGCGATCATCAGCATCGCTCTGCGGCTGTTCTTTCGGCGGATCGAAGTTGTGGGTGTCGAGCATGTTCCATCGTCGGGGCCTCTGCTCTTCGTTCTCAATCACCCGAACGGATTGGTCGATCCAGCCCTCGTTTATGTCTCGATGCCGCGGCGGGTGTCGTTCCTCGCGAAATCAACACTTTTTGACAATCCCATCGGTGCGTTCGTGCTGCGAGCGCTTGAGATATTGCCGGTTTACCGACGCCATGACGAAGGCGCGAAGCTGGAAAGCAACGCAGTCACTTTCGCGGATTGCTTTGAACTCCTGCGCCAAGGCCGCTGCATCGCTATTTTCCCCGAAGGCGTTTCTCACAACGAGCCGCAGCTGCAGAAAATAAAGACAGGAGCAGCCCGCATTGCACTTGGAGCCGTCTCAGGTCCGTCGCCTGCCGAGGGCTTGCAGATAGTTCCAGTCGGCTTGTATTACACATCCAAGACCTCCTTTCGAAGCGAGGCGTTGATCCGTTACGCCGAGCCGTTCGAGGTCGCAGCGATAGAACTCGACGCCGAGGGAAACCCGCCCCGGGATGCGGTTTTGCAGTTGACGGCGACGATCGAAGGGCGCTTGCGTGACGTGACGCTCAACCTAGAGACCGATCGCGAAATGGACGCAGTGGTAAGGGCCGAAGCCCTTTTCTCGTCTGTTTTCGAGAACCTGATATTCAAACAGACGCTGACGCAAACAGTCGAGCGATTGCAGGGCCTGGCAGCGAAATACGCGTTGCTCGAACGAGAAGACCCGCAGCGGATGCGTGAACTGAACGCCAGGATCACGCGTTACGAAGACGAACTAAAGGCTAGCGGGATCACGACTGAGAGTTTGTCGATTCTGCAGCATCCGACCTGGTATGTTCTTCGCTATTTGATATTGCGAGTCGTTTTCTTGTTCGTCCTTTCGCCGCTGGCGGTTGCCGGAGCGATCATCCATTCGCCGGCGTATCTCTTTTCCAATCTGCTCGGCCGGATCTTCAAGATGCACGACACTGATGTCGCGGGGGCGAGCTCATCGATCATCGCTTCGCTGGCTCTAATGCCGCTGACTTGGGCAATAGTCGGATCGGCAGTCCGGTATCAGTTTGGCCCGCAGATTGCGCTCGTCTCGATCCCAGTTACGATCCTATGCGGCTACATCGCCCTTCGCTCATCAGAAACGCTTGTAGACATGCGGGTCTGGCTAAGAGCTGCGTGGCTGCTCTTCCGGCAACGGGCACTCTTTCTGCGACTGCTCGTCCAGCGCGAGAGTCTGAAAAAGGAAATTGGTGAGATCGTCGACGATTAGAAGCCGTCTCTGATCGCAAAAAACGGCCGCCTGTTTTCGCAAGCGGCCGGAGAGTGATTTGAGGAGGAGGAACGAGTAAATCTAGTTGCCGTTCTTCATGCGGCGGACGCCTATCTTCATCTGGACCAGTTCTTCGACGGTGATATTCGGATCCTCGGCCTTGGCTCGGCGGATGAATTCTTTGTCGATGTTGAAGATGCGGAACTTAACGACCTGCTCGGCAGAGAGATTGCCGTAGCCTTCGGCTTTGAGGTCGGTCAGCAGCTCGGGTGTCACCTTGAAGATGCGGAATTTTACGATCTCTTCGGGGTTGAGCTTGTCGAAACCGGCTGCACGCATTTCTGCGAGATATTCCGGGGTCACCTTGAAGATCGAGAATTTCACGACCTGCTCGAAATCATTCGTCGCCAGGCCCATCTCAGCGAGCTTGCGGACGAAATTTGAATCTATCTTGAAGATGCGGGCCTTTACCAACTCTTCCATGGTCAGATTCGGGTAACCCGTGGCTTTCATTTCGGCCATGAATTTGGAATCGACCTTGAAGATCGCCGCTTTGAAGAGATCATCCACGTCGAGGTCCCCAAAACCAACCGATTTGAGATCGTCTGCGAGAGCCGTCGTAACGTTGATCAATGCCGCTGAGAGCAGGCGGCCCTCAATACCGTCGTCGTTCTTGTGCTTCGATTTTTCGAAGTCAAAACCTCGCGATCTCATCGCCGCCAAATAGCCGCTGTCTGGCGTGAACGTGAACGTTCCCGAGCCCTTGCCATCAGTAAAGCTGCCTTCGAAGTTAATTGTTCCGGCTTCGCGAACTAGTCGAAACGATACGCCGCCATTTTGAGCCTGCTCGCGAGTTAGACCCTGCAATTCGGAATATTCGAAGCCCGAACCGAATTGGTTCTTGTGTTCGCCGTCTGTTTTGCGGCTGAGATTGAGCTGGATCTTGCCATCACGACCTGCCTTATCGGGCCGGGCGTCAGCTTTCCACTCGCCGGTGATCGGCGATTGAGCCACGATGACGAGCTTGCCAATGACAATGATTATGAATGCTATCGAGAGAAGATTGATTGATGGAGCGACAAGGAATTTTCGCATAAAGCCTCCGGAATTTTTTTGTGCAATAGTTGCTTTTCATGAGTAGAACACCGGCCGATGAAGCTTTATGACAAAAAATCTGTCATGCGACGGCTGCGATTATTTTGTTTATCCACGTAGAAAGGTTGTGTTATAATACTCACATATTCAGTTGACCAACCCTGCGCCCGGGCTAACGTGTCCGACACGCATCGCGTCATTTCTCATGGCTTCGTAGTGAGAGGACCAATGCAATTAACGATAGGTCAAAAGGTCGTTTATCCCAACCAAGGCGTTTGCCTCGTCGAAGAGTTCAAGCAGCACAATATTGGTTCGCTCACGATCAACGGCTTTACGCTGAGGGTATTGCACGACCACTCGACGATCTTTGTTCCTGAACAAAACGCCGATAGCGTAGGTCTGAGGCCTTTGATCTCGGCGGCTCAGTGCCAAAGACTTATGGATATGCTCGCCGAGGCTTTTGAACCTTATTCCGGTGACTGGAAGGCTCGGTCGAAAGAGTTTACCGAAAAGCTTCGCTCGGGCGATATTTTCAAAACGGCGGAAGTGCTAAAAATGCTGACCTTCCTAAGTCATGAGAAAAAGCTGTCGTTTCGCGAGCAAACGCTGCTTGAGAAATCGCGATTCTTGATCATTTCCGAACTATCAAACGCCGACCTACGACGGCGAAGAGTTCCTGCGGAAAATGACATCATTCAATTAGTAGAAACAGCCTGCGCACGGTGCGGTGCCGGAAATTTAGGCGCAATGGCAATTGCCCACTGATCCTGCATCACTCTTTACAATGCGAAAACGCCCGGGTCTTCTCGTCCCCGGGCGTTTTCTCTATGGCACCATCACTTGCCATAGAATGCGGCACTGGCCGCATTCTCGCTTAAACTGATCATGCTGGCCCAACACGCGTCTTAGGTACCGCATGATTAAAAAGGCCGTCATGACCATTATCAGAATAAGCTTTAAGGAGTCTCGTGTATGTTCGTTTCCATACAAAAAGCCGTCACTTAGGGTTTTGTATAATAAGCCCGAACGATCGTTTTAATATTCCCGCGGACGTGATAGTCGCCTTCGATCTCGACCTTAAGCGGATCGCACGCAGCAACAAAGTCCTCAAGGATCAAATTTACGACATGCTCGTGGAAGATCTTTACGTCACGAAATGAGTTGATATAGAGTTTGAGGCTTTTTAGCTCGACGCAGAGTTTGTTTGGGACGTATTTTAGGCGGATGATACCGAAATCAGGAAAATCCGAGAAAGGGCAGATCGCCGTGAATTCCGGCATTTCAAATTCCACCCATATCTCCTTACCAGCGAATTCGTAGGGAAACGCATCGAGCGGGTAGAGGTTCATCTCGGCCCGTGGTGTCGGCCGAATATCGAGCTGTTGTTTATTTATGCCTTCGGGCATGCGTTCATCTAACATATCTGTGTTTTCGCGAACCGAGACGGCGTACGGCGGCCAGATCGTTTACGCCGCTATCGCGAAGTTTTGTGAGTAAATTTACAAAAATATGTGCCGTCGCGTAAGCATCCGCATTCGCACGGTGATGATTCACGAGATCGATATCGTAGTGTTCGGCGACGGTCTTTAATTTGTGATTGACGATATCGGGAAGAAGCCTTCGCGAAAGCAATACGGTGCAAAGACATGGGTTTGCGAGCCGATATTTGCCGAAAATGCGGCCGATCTCATGGTTAAGAAAGCGCATGTCAAAGCCCGAATTGTGGGCGACCATGACCGAATCGCCGATGAACGCGAGAAAATCTTCAGCCACGTCCGCAAAAAGCGGAGCGTTCCGGACCATTTCGTCGGTGATCCCCGTTAGATTTGTGATAAACGGCGGGATCGGTGTTTCCGGATTTAGAAGAGTATGAAATTCGTCAGTTACTTCACCATTCTCGACGCGCCATGCACCGATCTCGGTCACGCGACACGGCGGAGCCTTTGAACCGGTGGTTTCCAGGTCGAAAACTACGAATTCCGTGTCCATCAACTCGCGGCCCTCGAACTCATAGTCGCGAAGAACCACCATGTCGCCATCGAGCGTCAGTCGCCGGTCGCCCTCAATTAGATCCGCCGCAAGTTGGCGTGCCAGGCGCTGATCTGGACGTCGGATCTTCATCACAAAATCCACAATGCTGACGGCAGACGCCCGGCCGCCGAAGGAACGGAGCAGGTTGACGGTCTCGCTAATGAGCAAGGATTCGGATACTAGATTCGGATACGGCGCCACGGGTTCAAGTTTAGCAGAACGAGATGCGTTTATTGAGTTGGCCAGGCAGTTCAGTTAGTCTAGGTTCGATGGATATCCTCGAAAAATTCCAGCAAACAGGTGCCCTTCTCGAAGGACATTTTATTCTTTCAAGCGGCTTGCACAGTCCAAAGTACCTTCAATGCGCACTCGCCATCCAACATCCGGAGGACGCTTTGCAATTCGGAAAAGCCATCGCGGGCCGGATCAGCGAAACTGAAACGAACATCGAGATGGTCGCGTCGCCCGCAATCGGTGGGTTGGTGATCGGTTTTGCGGTCGCTCAGGCGCTCGGCGTTCCATTTATATGGACCGAGCGGCAGAATGGCGAGATGACTTTGCGACGGGGATTTACGCTGAAGCCCGGGGCCAGGATACTGGTGGTCGAGGATGTGATTACGACTGGCGGTTCGACGCGCGAGTGCATTGCGGCGCTCGAGGCAAATGGCGGGAAGGTCGTGGCCGCGGCTTCGATCATCGACCGCTCGAACGGCACGGCCGATGTTGGCGTGCCGCGCATTTCGCTGGTCGAGATGGATGTACCGAGCTACACGCCCGAAGTGTGCCCGATGTGTACAGCAGGTATCGAAGCGGTAAAGCCGGGAAGCCGGGCGACGTCGAAATGAAACGCTGCTGTTTTCTCTCGATGGACGACATGGCCGGCTACGTCAGCGACGACGAACTAGCGGTCGAGCCTCTTAATTCTCTTGGCTGGCATGTCGATACCGTTTCCTGGCGCGATCCCAATGTCGATTGGAGTCAGTTCGACCTGGTCGTGATCCGTACAACCTGGGATTATCAGAAATATCCCGATAAGTTTATTGCGACTCTCGAACGCATCGACGCGGCTACGAGGCTTGAGAATTCGCTCGATGTCGTTCGGTGGAATCTCGATAAACGTTACCTTCGCGAACTCGAAAGCCGGGGAGTTCACGTTATTCCTACGATCTGGGACGGCGTTTATGAAAGCGGTTCGTTTCGTCAGTGGCTCGATGAATTTAAGACAGACGAGATAATAATCAAGCCCACGGTCAGCGCGACGGCGCAGAACACATTTCGGGTCCGTGAATTCGATCCGCTGCTGGAAACGATCTCCTTCGATCGAAGCTTCATGGTTCAACCATTTCTGACTTCGATCATCGATGAGGGCGAATACTCGCTTTTCTTTTTCAACGGCGAACTCAGCCATACGATACGGAAGGCACCAAAGGCTGGTGATTTCCGAGTTCAGGAGGAACACGGGGGAATTATCACGCCGTTCGAACCCGATGCGGAACTACTGAGGGCCGCACAAAACGCGATCGACACTATCGGGAAAAGCTTGCTCTACGCGCGGGTGGATCTCGTACGGGTCGCCGATGGCCGCTTCGCACTGATGGAACTCGAGCTGATAGAACCCGCACTCTATCTTCGCACCGACGCCGGAGCACCCGAGCGATTTGCCAGAGCGATTGACGCTCTGGTCAAATGAAATTTCATGACGATCAGAGAATTTTGGGAAGATTTTTGCTTATCGGCTGGCGTTCGATCCGAGGAGCCATACCAGTCTTGGTATTTCGGTAACACACCGGAAATGGCACTTGAACTGGCCAACCTCGTGCTTTCCGGTGCAAAGACGGCTACGGCGAGTCTTGCCAAAACGAACGAACTAGAACCGCAAAATGCTCCGATCCTTGGCGGCTACAGTGTTGTTACTGATTTTGAAGGTAATCCTTTGTGCGTTATTCGAACTTCGCAAATTCGGCATATCCCTTTTGCCGAAGTCGATTCGGAGTTTGCCGCCGACGAAGGCGAGGGCGATCTTTCGCTGGGCTATTGGCGCCAAGTTCACCGCGACTATTTTGAAAAGGAATCAGCAAAATTGGGCTTCGAGTTTAATGAGAATTCCATAGTTTGCTGCGAGCGTTTTGTAGTTTTATCAAAAGAGCAGGCGTGAGTGGATAGTTCCGTCGTCGAACTGTCGCTCTGTTCAATTTCGCTGCCGCGTTGCCATAAACCACCGCGTTGAATTTATACTTAAGTACTTGCCGCCCGATCAATTAGGCGGTCTGAAATAGTTGTGAATTATAAACTTCTAATCCAATACGACGGTACCGATTTTCATGGTTGGCAGGTGCAGGAGAACGACCGAACGATCCAGGGCGAACTGGAGCGGGTGATCGGGATGCTGGCCGATCGTGACGTTTCCGTAAGCGGTTCCGGGCGAACTGACGCTGGGGTTCACGCCGAAGGGCAGGTGGCGAATGTTCACCTTCACAGCAAATTTACGCCCGACCGGTTGAAGATGGCCATCAACGGGAATTTGTGGCGCGATATCAGGATAATGAGGGCCGAAAAAGCCCCCGATGAGTTTCACGCACGATTTTCGGCGAAGCGGAAGACGTACATTTATCGTGTCGTTAATGCCCCGGTAATGTCGCCGTTCTGGCGGCGTTTCGCGCATCATGAACACAAGCCGCTCGACGTTGCTCGAATGAATGAAACCGCCCGGCTCTTCCTCGGCGAGCATGATTGGACGGCGTTCGCTTCGGCAAAATCGGACGGCGATAGCCGCGTACGTACGGTACTCGATTTTACGGTCGAGTCGCGTTGGGATATGGCGGCGCAGGGTGCGTTGATCGAATTTCGGATAACGGCAACGGGGTTTCTTCGCTACATGGTCCGGTCGATCGTAGGCACGATGCTTGAGGTCGGGCGAGGCGAAAAAGATAGTGATACAATTCATACAGCTATAGTTACAGGCGACCGCGATCTGGCTGGGAAGACGGCCTCGGCGCAGGGATTAACGCTGCATAAGGTTGAATACGATTAACTCTTTCACGTATTCGCGGGCGGGATCAAATGCTCATTTATCACATAGTTTTACCGGAAAAATGGGCCGAGTTTGACAGCGGTCTATACCGGCACGCGAGCCTCGAAGTCGAGGGCTTTATTCACTGCAGTTTTGAAGACCAGCTTCCGGGCGTTATTGAACGGTACTATTCCGGCGAAGATGAGCTCGTAATACTCGAGATCGAATCCGACCGCCTGATGTCGCGAATGATAAAGGAGCCGTCGACGAACCGCGAGATTTACCCGCACATCTACGGGCCCATAAATCGTGACGCCATTGTGAGAATCCTGTCAGAACCGCCTGCGTAAGCGGGCCACCAGCTGGATCAGGATTGCGAAGATTTGTTTTCAAAACGACTGGCCGCCCGCTTACGCGAGGCGGTTCTGACCATGCTCAAAACCTTTGAGGGCATAATCAAACCGAATACCGCCGAAGATAAGCTGCTTTCGGCGATAGACCCTGAGCGCCTGCCGCAGCATATTGCGGTGATCATGGACGGCAACGGCCGCTGGGCTAAGGCGAAGGGCAGGCCGCGAATTTTCGGCCACCGAGCGGGTGCCGGATCGGTGCGGGCTATTATCGATACGTGTCGGAGGCTCGAGATCAAAGCAGTTACTCTTTATGCTTTCTCTACCGAGAACTGGAAACGGCCACGAGCCGAGATCCGTGGTCTGATGTCGATGCTGAAGCGATATATCCGCACCGATCTTAAGGAAGTTCACGAGAATAACATAAAGTTTCAGGCTATCGGCCACATCGAGGGGCTTTTCGAAGACGTGCAGAAGGAGATCGCCCGGGCCACCGAAACTACCGCGGAGAACACCGGAATGACAATGAGCGTCGCCCTTAACTACGGCGGGCGAGCCGAAATAGTCGAAGCCGCGCGCCGAGCCGCTAAACAAGTCCTGGATCGGGGCGATAGTGTCGAAGTGCTGAGTGAGGACGATATTTGCCGAAATCTCTACACAAGCGGTCTGCCCGAAGTCGACTTGATGATTCGCACAAGCGGCGAGTTTCGTATCTCGAATTTCCTGCTCTGGCAGCTCGCTTACAGCGAAATTCACGTAACGCCGACGCTCTTTCCCGATTTCCGCCGGCCGCATATTTTCGAGGCGATCATCGATTATCAGAAGCGCGACCGGCGATTCGGCGGGATCAAGTCTTAGTATTGAACCGCGGAGACGCAGAGACGCGGAGAATAACCAGAGACAAAAAATATAGGAACTTGTTTTCTTCCTCTGCGTCTCTGCTTCTCGGCGGTGTAGTTTCTTATGAAAACAAGACTGATCACAGCCGCTATCGCCTTGCCGGTCGTCATCGCTTCGATCATCCTCCCGCTTTGGTGGCGCGAGGCGATGTGGCTATTTGTGGCGATCGCGGGGCTTGCACTTGCAGCCGGGTTGTTTGAATTTTACTCGCTGACGAAGAAGCTCGAACTAAAAGCGGATGCGAGTATCGGCTATCTTGGTTTGGCCGCTTTGTTCATCGGATTTGTTTTCGACGCACCATCGAAAGCCCCTGAATTACTTGTTGCTACGCTAGCGGGAGTCTTGATCCTGGTGCTGATCACGCAGACCTTTCGATTTCAAAAAGACTTTTCAAAGATGCTTATCGGCGTCGGCGTTACGATGCTGGGCGTGCTTTACGTCGCAGTTCTTGGGGGCTTTTTGGTGTCGTTGCGGGTCGGGTTCGAAACAAAGCCTGACCTTTCGACCGATTTACTGGCTTACTTTTTCCTTATCATTTTTGGATCGGACGCTGGAGCTTATTTTGCTGGACGAGCCCTCGGCAAACACAAACTCGCCCCCGGGATCTCACCTGGCAAAACCGTCGAAGGCCTGATCGGCGGCCTCATTGCTGCCGCCGGATTTGCGGCTCTCGCCACCGCCACGTTCTTTCCCGAACTGCCGTTCCTATATTCAATCCCGCTCGCCATCGTCCTAGCCACTGTCGGCGTTCTTGGCGACCTCTGCGAAAGCGCCATGAAACGTGGAGCCGGAGCTAAGGATGCTGGCTCGATAATTCCCGGTCACGGTGGCTTTTTGGATAGGCTCGATAGTTTGCTCTTTGGAGCGCCGATTCTGTATTACTTTGCGAGATTTTATTTTTAGCTATGCTGACCCATGTTGAATTCCGTTCCGCACGTTTCCCTTCCTATGCTGGGGAAGAGGACGAAGTTAATCCGGGAAGATGGGGCAAGAGGCTTGCAGAGTTTATCCATCAAGGCCTTACGTCGCAGGGAATAAGTGTTGCCGAACCGTTTTCGGAAGACTGGGGATGGCGGATTGACGTTCCAAATGAAGCGTTTCCTATCTGGATCGGATGTGGGAATTACGAAGAGTATGAGAATGGGTTTCTATGCTTCATTGAACCTAGTGAACCTTTCGTGCGCAAGTTTCCATTCCGAAAAATTTCGACCGAAGGTGATGTGACCCGAGTGCAAAAAGCCCTCGCAGTCGTGTTGGCGAATGACCCGACGATCGAGAACATCCTTTGGCAAACGCGAGAGGAATTTGGCTCATGATAGTGAATCCGTTCAAAAATCAGAGCCGCGAAGACAAGGAAGAGGTGCAAAAAGGATCTAGTTGATAACCCCGGCGATCAGCCTGACAGTGTCGCGGGCGATGAGGAGTTCTTCGTTTGTTGGAATGACCTCGAGCTTGACGCGTGAATCGGTAGTGCTGAATATCCCTTCCTCGCCGGCAACTAGCGATGCGTTCTTCGTTTCATCAACCGACAGCCCCAGCCAGCCCATTTCGTCGCAGATACGCGAGCGGATGCGGGGTGAATTCTCGCCGATACCGCCCGAGAAAACTATCGCATCGGCTCCTTTCATGGCGGCCAGATAAGAGCCGATGTACTTGCGGATCCGATAGCAGAAGATCTCGATCGCGAGGCGTGCTCGCCGGTCGCCGGATTCGTCGGCCTCAGCGATCAGTTCGCGCATATCGTGGGTCAGGCCTGAGATACCAAGAAGCCCCGAGCTTTTATTCAGCATCAGGTCGGCTTCGTGAACTGACATCCCTTCCTTATCGCACAGGAACTCGACGATCGCCGGATCGAGGTCGCCGGATCGCGTGCCCATGACGAGCCCTTCGAGCGGAGTAAATCCCATCGATGTATCGATCGAGTCGCCGCCCTTGATCGCTGCGATCGAGCACCCGTTGCCAAGATGAAGCGTAATGATATTCACTTCTTCCCGCGGGATCTGGTGGATCGTCCGGTATTGGTAGGCGATGTAGCGATGTGACGTTCCGTGGAAGCCATACCGCCGCACCTTGTGACGACGGTAGAATTGATAGGGAATAGCGTAGAGATACGAGCTCTCGGGCATCGTCTGATGAAACGCAGTGTCGAAAACAGCGGCCTGTGGCAATGCCTTGCCGAAGACGGCCCGCGACGCTGTGATGCCCTGGATATTTGCAGGATTGTGCAGCGGCGCGAGATCTATACAGTCAGCTATCCCTCGCAGCACGCCGTCATCGATGAGAACAGACCGCGAAAAATTCTCACCGCCATGCACCACGCGATGGCCGACGGCGTGGATTTCGGAAAGGCCATCAACGCCCTCGACTACGGTCGTTTCAGCACCGATCCATTCGAGCGCGGCGTCGAGGGCCGCCTTGATATCTCGAATGGGCCGGGCAAGACGCACTGGTTCGGTGTCGGGCGTTTCAAATGTGAGCAAAGCGGCACCCCCGATCCGCTCGATATGGCCTTTCGCCAACACACGATCAGCCCGGGCCTCGATCTGCTCCAAACTCGTCGAGATGAGTTGGAATTTGAGCGACGAACTGCCGCAGTTGAGCACGAGGATATTCATTTGTCCTATGTTACAACAAGCCGCTATCCGCGAAACGCCCAAAAGGAGTTTGCACCCGCTGAGCCGAATCTTGTATCATCCATTTTGATATCATGAACGCAGTTCGGTTTGACGACAATAATAATACGTAGGCGAGAGTGTTAGCTTGATCGACGCTCCGCCTTTCGTTTGTCACAAATCGAAAGGCGTTTTTGTTTATGAGCTTCTGCCCGCGAATAACGCGAATAGACGCGAATAAGAAGAAAGAGATGGGTGAGATCGTATATAAAGACGAGAGCTTCAAGATAATCGGGGCCTGCTTCGAAGTTTATAACCAAAAAGGGTACGGGTTTACCGAACCGGTCTACCAAGAATGCCTGCAACACGAGTTTTCTTTACAGGGGATTCCGTTTATCGCGCAGCCTGAATTAGCGTTGACATACAAAGGTTTACCTCTAATTCATAAGTTCAAGCCGGATTTCATTTGCTACGGCAAGATAGTCGTCGAGATAAAATCCCTTTCGGCGTTAACCGATGCCCACCGAGCTCAAACTCTGAATTACTTGCACGCGACCGAATACGAACTTGGTTTACTCATTAACTTCGGTCAATTTCCAAAATTAGTTTACGAACGACTCGCGTACAACAAACGAAACCCTTCTGCCACCTATTATGAGGTTTTAGGAAACAGAATCGATTTCTTATGATTTTATTCGCGTTCATTCGCGTTATTCGCGGGCAAAAAATTTATGTTAGACGTACTTGGAACTTTAGAGAGAACAAACACTTGCGGAGGACTGCGAGCTGAGAATGTCGGTGAATCAGTTGTCCTTATGGGTTGGGTGGCGAAGAAGCGTGATTTTGGCGTTTTTACGTTTATCGACCTTCGCGACCGCGATGGCGTGACGCAGGTTGTTGTGAGCGAAGAGACGGCGGCGGAAGCTCATGCAAAGGCAAAAGGCTTGCGGGGCGAATTCGTGATCGCGGTCAAGGGCGAGGTCGTCAAGCGAGACGAAGGCGCCAAGAACGCAAAGTTGCCGACCGGCGAGATCGAGGTCAAGGTGAGCGAGATCCTCGTCCTGAACGACGCCAACGTGCTGCCGTTTCAGCTCGAGGTTGCGGGAAGCGAGAATCTCGCGGCCGAAGATACGCGTTTGAAATATCGCTATCTTGACCTGCGACGACCACAGCTCCAGCACAATATTCGTACGCGTGCTAAGGCCGTAGCGGCCATTCGCGAATATTTTGACGAACGCGGATTTATCGAGATCGAGACGCCGATATTGCTGAAATCGACGCCTGAAGGAGCCCGCGATTTTGTCGTGCCTTCGCGGATCCACACGGGCAAGTTTTTCGCTCTGCCGCAAAGCCCTCAAATATTGAAGCAGCTAACGATGATCTCGGGATTCGACAAGTATTACCAGATCGCACGCTGTTTTCGCGACGAAGACCTGCGGGCAGATCGCCAGCCGGAGTTTACGCAGCTCGATATGGAGATGTCGTTTGCTCATCAGGAGATGGCGTACCGCGAGATGCAGGGGATGTTCAATCATGTCTTCGCAAAGGTTGGAGGTATCGAATTGCCCGCCGTTTGGCCGCGAATGACTTACGCAGAAGCTATGCGGCGTTATGGCTCCGACAAGCCTGATCTGCGATTTGAGATGGAACTTGTCGATCTGAGCGAGACATTGACCGACACTGATTTTGCTCCGTTTGCGTCAGTTCTAGAGGCGAAAGGAAAGATCAAATGCGTGGTCGCTAAAGGTAAGGCCGACTATTCGCGAAAGCAGCTCGACGAGTTGCAGGATTTTGTCAAACGCTATGGAGCGGGAGCCTTGGCGTGGATCAAGGTTGGTAACGAGACGACGTCTTCGTTACTAAAGGTGCTCGGTGAGGAGAAGATCGGAGAGCTTGTTACGGTATCCGGGGCCGAAAGCGGCGACCTTGTTCTCATCGTTGCTGGCCGCAAGTCGGTCGTCGCGGCTTCACTTGGCGCTCTTCGCATCGAGATCGCAAAACGCGAAAATCTGATCGACCGCAACGCCTACAAGCCGCTTATCGTCACCGAATTTCCGATGTTCGAGCACGACGAAGAGACGGACCGTTACACGGCGGCACATCATCCGTTCACTTCGCCAATGGACGAAGATCTTGAGAAGTTCAAGACGGCGGTGAACGATGAGTCGCAGCATCATCTGCTCGGCGAGGTCCGTGCAAAGGCATACGACGCCGTGATCAATGGCTACGAATGCGCCGGCGGCTCCATACGTATTCATCAGAAGGATGTGCAGGCGTTGAATTTCAAAGCGCTAGGCATGACGCACGAGTCCGCTAGAACACAATTCGGGTTTTTCCTCGACGCGTTGGAATTCGGCACGCCGCCCCACGGAGGCTTCGCCGCCGGCATCGAACGCACCTGCATGATCCTCTGCGGCACCGAAAACATCCGCGACGTGATGGCGTTTCCAAAGACAGCCTCGGCTCAAGACCTGATGATGGACTCGCCGGGTGAGGTCGATGGCTCACAGTTGAAAGAATTGGGAATCGAAGTAAGCGATTAGAATTTTTGCTAGTAGCTTCTTAGCTAATAGCTGTTAGCTGTGTTCAAAGAATAGCGGTATGGAACCGATAGCGTTACTAATAATCTTCGCCATCTTCCTCGTCGCGATCCTCTATTCCTCGGTCGGCCATGGCGGGGCTTCGGGGTATTTGGCGGTGATGGCTTTGCTTGCGGTCGCACCTGAGATCACGCGACCGACTTCGCTAATACTGAATCTTTTTGTCGCGTCGATCGGAACCATACAATTCTACCGGGCCGGACATTTTTCGTGGCGGATATTCTTGCCCTTTGCGGCCGCCTCGATACCAATGGCGGTTGTCGGCGGGATGATCCAATTGCCGACGAGTGTTTATAAGATCGTTCTCGGCGTCGTGCTCTTGCTCGCAGCGGTGCGACTTGCGATCAAGCTTAAGAATGACGAGCAGGTAAATCAGCCGCCGATTCTGGCGTGTTTGCTGATCGGTGCGATCATCGGTTTGCTTTCGGGATTGGTCGGCGTGGGCGGTGGGATCTTTCTGACTCCTGTTTTGCTCCTGATGCGTTGGGCTGAAACGCGAGTCGCGGCGGGTGTTTCGGTGTTGTTTATTCTGGTAAATTCTGCGGCGGGTTTGGTCGGACAATATCAGCGTGGTGCACTTGATGGATTACCAAGCGAGGTTTGGTTATGGATCGCCGCCGCAGCGGTCGGCGGGTTTATCGGTTCGACCTTGGGCAGCACGAAATTCGATTCGATAACGATGCGGCGGTTGCTTGCGGCGGTACTTCTGTTTGCCGGCGTGAAGTTAATTTTGGTTTAGGCATATAATTGAGCGGTTTTGCAATCAAACTACCGGATTCAATGAAAGCCTTTTTTCTGATCATTTTATTCGCTCTGACGATATCGGCTCAGTCAGGCCGAACAAAGCAGAGCCCAACGCCCACGCCGCGGAGCATTCCCGGGCCGTCTGTTGTTTATATGCCGACGGACGTGCTGCTCCCCTCCAAGAAGCCGACGCCTACGCCAACGCCAAAAACCTCGACCGACGACGATACGATCAAGGTAGACTCCGTTCTTGTCCCGATTCCCGTTTCCGTCACCGATGCCAACGGCCGGGCGGTCACGAACCTGCAGTTATCCGATTTCGAACTAAAAATTGATGGGAAAACGGTCGAGATCGGCGAACTGACCCGCAGCGATTCACCGCTCCGGCTCGCGATGATCTTTGATAATTCTTCGAGCGTTAAGATCGCACGCGAATTCGAGAAAAAGGCGGCGGTTCGGTTCTTCCGCCGTGTTTTGAGGCCCGATCGTGACAAGGCGGCACTTTTTTCACTGGCTGATGAGACGATCCTTGAACAGTCACTTACCGGCGAGGTCGGATCGCTGACGAGAGCTATCGAGCTGTTTCCCGAACCAAAAGGCGCAACGGCCCTGCTCGACGGCATAATCGAGGTAGCTGAATATCTGCGATCTGCTAACGGCCGCCGTGTGGTAGTTATCGTATCCGACGGCGAGGATACATATAGCGACATGAAGACCACTCTCGAGGGGGTCGTCAAGGCGCTTCAGACGAGTGATTGTCAGGTCTATGTCGTAAAGACCAAAGATTACGAGAACTTCAAGCAGACCGGTATCAGGAGCGGGAATGCGAACATTCGTGCCTTGATCGCCGAAACCCGAATGAACGAACTCGCGCTGCAAACTGGCGGCGCCGTCCATTCACCCATCGACGACAACGAATTGACACAGGCATTCGACCGCATCGCGGCCGAACTCTCGCAGCAATATGTTCTTAGCTATTATCCCGACAGCGAAGCCCAGACGAAAAGCGAATTTCGCACTATTTCGGTAAGCATAAAGAACCGAAACGGGATGACCGTCCGCGCCCGAAAAGGTTATTATGTTGGCAGGAAATGAGTCTCGACGCTGACCTAACACAGTTTCTTCAACATTTACGATATGAACGCGGCCTGAGCGAACACACGCTTAGGAACTACGCGAGCGATCTGGAGCAGTTCAAGATGCACCTGTTTCGCGTTGAAAAGCGCTTAGATATTCCCGCGGGCGAGATCGACCGGTTGACCATCCGCGAATGGATGGCTTCGCTTCACGACGACCACAAGAAAACTTCAGTAGCCAGAAAACTCGCAAGCCTGCGTACCTTCTTTCAATTCCTCGTCCGCGAAGGCAAGCTCGAGTCAAACCCCGCAAAACAGGTAGCAACGCCAAAGATCGAGCGAAAGCTGCCGAATCATCTCTCGATCGAAGATGCCGTTCGTTTCATCGAAACGCCTGACATCAACACTGACCTTGGACGCCGCGACCGGGCGATAATTGAGTTTTTGTATGCCACAGGCATCCGTGTCGGAGAACTTGTCGGCATAAATATCTCGGACGTAGATTTTCGCGAAAAGCTCGTTTGGGTCACGGGAAAGCGCAAGAAGCAAAGGATCGTTCCTTTCGGCGAACCGGCCTTGCAGGCCGTAATGCTCTATCTCGATCAAACACGTCCAATTTTCCTCGCCGGAGCTCCCGAAGCAGAACGTAGCGATTCCCTTTTCCTCCACCGCCGCGGCGGCCGCCTCACCACTCGCAGTGTCGGGCGAATGATAGACAAATACATCAAACAATGCGCCGTCATCCACAATATTTCGCCGCATAGTTTGCGGCACACTTTCGCTACGCACCTGCTCGACCAAGGCGCCGATCTGCGTGATATACAGGAACTGCTTGGTCACGCCCGTCTTTCGACAACGCAAATTTACACGCAAGTTTCGATGGAGAAGATGATCGAGGTTTATGATCGGGCTCATCCGAAGGCATGAGCGATCAGTCCTGTTTTCGCAATTCATCGAGGTAATTTGTTATCTCGGACAATCGCTTCTCCCAACCCGAACCTAGCGAAAAGGTGAACGAATTTCTATCCAATCGGTCGCCCGGTCTTTCCTTAGACACCATAGCCGCCCATACATTTTTGCTTGTTGGAGGTGTATATATAACGGCCTGCGGATCGACGAGAAATGTAATAAATCCGGCCTGGCCGACCGGTGTCCATGTCGACTCGATCCTCCACATTTCATCTGCCCACCACTCGAGATCACCCAGGACCTCCGCGATCTCCCATCCAGCGTTCCGTAGGTGACTGGCGATCCCTGATTTCTGAGTTTCTTTCAACATCATCGTTCATTGAGCGCATGTGTTCTTTGCGATCGTAGCCCCAGCGTCTGCATTGGTCAAGGTTGATTGAGCTTCACTATTTCCTTATCATTCATTTCAGCTAGACTAACCGTTTATCCGTTAACCATGAAGAAATTACATCTGCTCGCTTTAACACTGATCTTTCTGGCGCCTTCACTTTTTGCTCAAGACAAACTGCTCACAATCGACGACATCTTCAGTCCTGATCCTGCGCGTCGTGTTCGGTTTGCGGGGACGCCGGTGGCGGTGCAGTGGGCGTCGGATGGGAAGTCGTTCAAGCAGGTGATCGGCGGGAAGTTGATGCGAGTGGATGCGATCACCTCTCGAGCGGTTCCTTATTTCGACAGCGATTCGTTGTCGGCGGCGTTGCAGCGGGTCGGTGTGAAGGCTGCCGATGCTGCGGCACTGGCGAATTCGCCGGGTTTGCAGTTCAACGCGGACGAGACGGCGATCGTTATCAACAATTCGAACGACCTCTGGCTTTATACCATCGCTACGCGAAACATCGTCCGCTTGACCAACAACCGAGACGAGGAAAAAGAGCAGGATTTCAGCCCGGACGGGAAGCTTATCAGCTTTGTTCGCGGCAATAACCTTTTCGTCGTCGATATGAAGGGCAGCGAAAAGCAGCTCACTCGTGACGGAAAAGAGGGCGACAAGGCTGTGCATAACGGCTATCTCGACTGGGTTTACGAAGAAGAGCTCTATGGCCGAGGCCAGCGGCGCGGTTATTGGTGGTCGCCGGATTCGCGGTGCATAGCCTTCCTGCGGCTTGATCAAGCGAACGCGCCGAAATTTACCCTGGTTGACGATATTCCCACCGACCAGCGGATCGAAGTAGAAAATTACCCGCAGGCGGGCGATCCGAACCCGATTGTTAAGCTCGGCATCGCCGATGTCGGCAAAACCGCGATCCTGCCGAACGTTGCTAGAATTCCAAAGGTCGGCGACAAGCTTCCGTCCTCCATTACAAGGCTGGGCGATGCCGTAAAATTCGTCGATACCGTTGCCTACAAACCCGACGACCTTTTGATCGTCCGCGTCGCATGGGCTCCTGACAGCAAGAACGTCTTGTTTCAAGCCCAGAACCGCGAGCAGACCTTTCTCGATCTGAATTCAGCCAATGTAAACACCGGAAAATTGGTCAAGGTTCTTTCCGAAACCACGCCGGCTTCGGTCGAAGTCAATGAAAACCCGCTGTTCGTCGACCGAGGTGCGTCGAACGGCATGTGGCTGTGGGAATCGTCGCGTGACGGCTGGAAGCATCTCTACCTTTATGACAACGACGGAAATCTGGTCCGCCGACTGACGAGCGGGAAGTGGGAAGTCCGCACCGTTTACGGCGTCGATAAAAGCTCCGGATGGGTCTATTTTTCGGGCACCAAGGACAGCCATATTGCCGAGAATATTTACCGGGTTTCGATCGCCGGCGGCGATGTCCAGCGTCTTTCCAAGGGCGACGGCTGGCATGCAGCGTCATTTAACAAGGCCTTTACGCACTACGTTGAAAACTGGAGCAACGTCATCACGCCAACTCAAACGCGGCTGTTCCGCGCCGACGGTTCGCTCGAACGCGTCATAAACGAGAACAAGACCACCACGCTACAGCAATACCGTTACAGCACGCCCGAGTTCATGAACGTGAAAACCCGCGACGGTTTCGAGATGGAGGCGATGATGATCAAACCGCCGGATTTCGACCCGTCGAAGAAGTACCCGGTTTTCCAGTTCACCTATGCCGGCCCGCATGCACCGTCAGTTGCCAATCGCTGGGGCGGGACCCGCGGGATGTGGTTCCAGATGCTGGCTCAAAAAGGCTACATCGTCTGGGTCTGCGACAATCGTTCGGCAAGCGGCAAAGGCCAGGAATCGGTCTGGCCGATCTACAAACGAATGTACGAACTCGAACTCCGCGATATCGAGGATGGTTTGAACTACCTTCGTTCGCTTCCGTACGTGGACGATTCGCGTATCGGCCTGCACGGCTGGAGCTACGGCGGTTCCATGACCAGCTACGCGCTCACGCATTCTAAATCGTTCAAGATCGGCATCGCGGGCGGTACCGTTACCGACTGGCGCCACTACGATTCTATCTACACCGAACGCTACATGCAGACGCCGCAAAACAACCGAGCCGGCTACGATAAAAACTCAATTACCGGAGCCGCCAAGGACCTCCACGGCCGCCTGCTCCTGATCCACGGCATGATGGACGACAACGTTCACATGCAGAACACGACGCAGTTCATCTACGAACTCCAAAAAGCCGGAAAACAGTTCGACCTGATGCTATACCCGAGGCAGCGACACGGGATCACTGACCCGCAGTTGGTGCATCATTGGTACACGATGATGACCGACTATATTTTGAAGAATTTATAATCAGGATGCCTGAGTTGTCTTACGGTGTCTTACGCG
Source organism: uncultured Chloracidobacterium sp. (assembly GCA_964410495.1). Taxonomy (GTDB): domain Bacteria; phylum Acidobacteriota; class Blastocatellia; order Pyrinomonadales; family Pyrinomonadaceae; genus OLB17. Next base: position 9,729 of record CAYPGP010000008.1, on the reverse strand, counting down.
AATGATGGCTGTAAACCTTGGCAGCAATGCATTTAACCACGATTTTCACGTATATCGCGTAGGTCGTCAGGCGTGTCAATATCAAATGCAGCATGGGGCATTTTCACGGCGGTGACATTGTCCAGGTTTCGAAGCATATATCGTGCACCCTTATCGCCTTCCAGACCTAAGATCTCAGCAAATAAGGTTCGAGGGAAAAGAGCCGGAACGCCCACTTTGCCGTTGTACTCGGCTGCTACTGCAGAAGACCTTGTTTGCCTGAACTCCGAGATCAGGGTGTCGATGTCTTCAGTGGAAATATTTGGCTGATCGCATAATGTGACAACGACGGCGGTTAGTTCGGGCTCTAGGTCGAGGATCGATCGTAAGCCGGCCGTCAGTGACGAACTCATACCAGCTTGCCATTTGGAATTAACGCAGACGTTCAACGGCAGACCGTCAACCTCTGCTCGCGAACGTTCGAGCTCTGCACCGAGAACGACCGTCACCGGGTCACAACCGGAATCGACAAGCGTTTCAGCCGCGCGGCGGAGTAATGTCTTGCCGCGGAAATAAACAAGCTGCTTCGGGCGTCCAAGGCGGCTCGAGCCGCCTGCGGCTAGCAGCAATCCTCCGATCCTTAGCTCGCTATTTACGGTCATAGATCGAACCCTGTCGGTCTCGAAGATTGCCGCCGCGGCGGTTTTTTAGGACGCTCTGGATCTCGCCGATGATCGAAAGGGCTATGCTCTCGGGCGTGTCGGCACCGATGTCGAGGCCGACGGGAGCGAAGAGCCGGGCGAGCTTTTCTTCGGAGAATGTCCTTCCATCGGCGGCGATCTCTTCGAGCAGCTGCTCGGTACGGCGTTTCGGGCCGAGGGCTCCGACGTAGAAGGCTTGTGAATCAAGTAATTCGGGGAGAATGAACCGGTCCCGAGCGTAGTTGTGGGTCATTATCACACCAGCGGTTCGGTCGTCAGCGTGAATTTGCGGCGTTTCGTCGGCCGGCTGAAGCACAAGCTTTTCCGCGTCGGGAAAACGCTCTCCGGTCAGAAACGCCGGGCGATGATCGTGAACGGTTACCTGCCAACCTAGTTCGGAGGCGATCCGGACGAATGGTACGGCGTCGGCTCCGGCGCCGAACAGTTTTACTTCAACCGGCGGCTCTAGAACCTCAAACACGAAGGTAAAATCACCTTGGGGCAAAGGTATTGTCTTCGTTTCCGTTGTGAAACCTGTATTGGGGAGCGATTCGACAAGTTTCAGGTCGTCGAGGACTTCTAGGAATTTTGGGAGATGATCGAAGTCATACTGCTCAAGATCACTATAAAAGACGCGCCCTCCAATATTTACGTCGCTTTCGGCAATGGCTTTGATGAGGGTCGCAATCTTTTGTGGAAAACGGAGCTCAACTAGAGCTTGGAGTGAGCGGATCAGCACGCTTTGCCTGCCAACCGGTTCTAAGAATATGTCGACCACTCCACGACAACCCATATTCAGGCTGAAGACGGAGTTCTCGTCGCCGGTCGTGTCGTAGGTAAAGAGCTCAGCTCGTCCAGATGACAGGACCTTTTTCGCACGTTCGAGAACGTCAGCTTCGAGGCAGCCGCCGGAAACGGTGCCCACGGTCGAACCGTCGGCTAACATCAGCATTCGGGCGCCCGGCAGGCGGTAGCCCGAACCGCGAACGTCGACGACGGTCGCGAGAACTGCTTTTTCGCCGTCCGCCAGGGCCGATACGTGTTTTAGGATCTCTTTTATTTCTTTCAAGGTTGGAAATTACGCAGAGTGCGATTCATTCTGGATGAAGGTCTTGTCGCTGAAGGCGACGCAGATAATAGCCTGGGGTGAAGCGAGGCTTTGCGAGCGAAACCCCAGGTACCGATAAAGAGTAATTTCCGACGCTGAAGGCGTCGAACATAATCGTGGCCAGTGTGGCTCCCCTTCAGGGAGCGACGGCCGTTATGTGTCTTTTCCTGGGGTTCCGCAAAGCCTCCAACCCAGGCTATTATCTTTGTCGCCTTCAGCGACGGGAATACGGCCGGATCTGGTTATTCCGGACAAGCCGCGCCGTTTTCCGCCCATGTTTTCATGGCTTTCATGAAATCTTCGTAGCTCATCGGCGGCAGGGTTCGGCCGTTCCCGGGCTGCCATGCCCACGTCACGAGCGGGTCTTCCTCGAGATGATGAATGGCTTCCTTCGCCGTCTTTCGTCCGCCGTTAGTTCGCGGATTCTTGAGATTCATGCAAAGCTGGCGAGCGGTAAGGCCCTGAAAGACCATCTTCTGATTCGCCGGCGGCATGTGCCAGTTCGGAACGCCGGGCGGCATGTGTTCGCCTTCGAGGTTTGAATCCTGATGGCAGGTGGTACAGGTCATGCCATAAACACCTTTTCCATCCTTGCCGCGAGTTACGCCCTGTGCGTGAGGTGTCATCTCGTCGCCCTGGGTTGGAATATCGCCGGCCGGGTGGCAATTGGCACATCTTGCTGAAAAGAAGACCTTTACGGCTTCATTAAAGGCGGCTTTTGCCTTCGCAGGATCGGCAGAGGCGGCGATGGTTTCTTCGTTCATCACGGAATCTTCGACTCGATCGACCTCGTCAAATCGCTCCGAAAGAGCAAAGCCGGTGAGTGTAAGAACCGCGATGGCGACAATGCCGAGCTTTATGGCTGTTTTCTTTGAAATTAAACTCATTACGCCACCTCCTTTAGATCGGCCGGACGGATCGGCAGGCTTCGGACGCGTTTGCCGGTCGCGGCGAATATCGCGTTGACCACAGCCGGGGCAGTTGGCGGTGTTCCGGGTTCGCCGACGCCGCCGTGTTTTTCGGTGCTGGGGACTATGTAGGTTTCTATCTTTGGAGCCTCGTTCATTCTGAGCATCTTGTAATCGTAAAAATTACGCTGCTCGATACGGCCGTTTTTGACCGTTATCTCACCGTAAAATGCAGCGGTAAGGCCGAAGATTATGCAGCTTTCCATCTGGGCTGCGACGGTGTCAGGATTGACGACCTGTCCGCAGTCGATCGCACAGACGATGCGATGAACCTTGACCTTGCCGGTCTTTTTATCGACCGAAACCTCGGCAACCTGGGCGACGTAGCTTGCGAAGCTCTCATGAACCGCAATGCCGCGGAAAATGCCCTTCGGAGCAGGTTTGTTCCAGCCTGCTTTCTCGGCGGCGAGTTTCAAGACGCCTGCGTGACGCGGATGTTTTTCCAGCAAAGACAAACGAAATTCGAGCGGATCTTTCTTCGCCTCAAAAGCTAATTCGTCCAGAAAACACTCGGTCGAAAAAGCCGTGTGCGAGCTGCCGACCGAACGCCAGAAGCCGACCGGAACGCCCGGATTACTCGGCACCCAATCGACAAACAGATTCTGCATGTCGTAGGGCAAATTGCTTGCACCTTCGACCGCTGTGTCGTCTAAACGATCGGGCGGCGGAGCAAAGCCGAAAAGGCCGGGCCCGAGCGTCGCCATGATCGACGGGCTGACGATGCGGTGATTCCAGAAGACTGGCTTGCCCGCGGCGTCGATCCCAGCCGACATTTTGTTATAGGCGGACGGACGATAAAAATCGCCATGCATATCGTCCTCGCGAGTCCAAACGACTTTCACCGGTTTGCCGACGGATTTTGAGAGCTTAACGGCGTCGATCACATACTCGCCAAGACGCCTGCCGAAACCGCCGCCGAGTAGCGTGTTGTTTACCGTTACTTTTTCCGGCGGCATACCAAGTTCTTTCGCGACCATTTGCTGAACGACCATCTGCGCCTGAATTCCGCTCCAAACCTCGCAGCGGTCGGCTTTGACGTCGGCGGTCGCATTCATCGGTTCCATCGTTGCGTGAGCGAGGAACGGCGCCCAGTAAACGGCTTCGATCGTCTTTGCGGCCTTAGCTTTGCCGGCGGCGACATCACCGATCTTTTTGGCTTCGATGCCCTTGGCGGTTGCGGCAGCTTCGACATCGGCCTGGTAAAGTTTGTCGCTAGAGACGGTAGCCATTTTGCCCTCATCCCACACGACGTTTAGAGAGTCACGGCCTTTCTTTGCGGCCCAATAGTTGTCGGCAACGACCGCGATACCGCTTTCAAGCTGAACCACATTTCGCACGCCTCTTACCGCTTTGGCTTTGGAATCATCAAAGCTCCGAACCTTGCCCCCCAAAACGGGCGAGCGCATGATCGTCGCGGTCAGCATGCCGGGGACTTTAACGTCCAAGCCAAAAATGCCGGTACCGTTGACCTTTTCCGGCGTGTCTAGGCGTTTGACGTTTTTGCCGATGAACTTGAAATCTTTCGCGTCTTTGAGCTTTGGCGCGGTTGGCGGAGCGACTTTGGCGGCGGCGGCGAGCAGTGTGCCGTATTTTGCGGTTCGACGCGAGGTCGGATGAAAGACCTCGCCGTTTCGCACCCTTAACTGCTCGACGGGAACGCTCCATTGCTGGGCCGCAGCGGTGACGAGCATTTCGCGGGTCGCGGCTGCTGCTTTTCGGAGCGGATCGAACAAACCGCGGATGCTCGCGCTTCCGCCCGTGATCTGGCCGCCGAGTGCCGGATTGATGAACGCGGCTCCCGGAGGGCCGTGCTCGAACGACACATCTTTCCAATCGACCTCGAGCTCGTCAGCCACGATCATCGGCAGGGAAGTCAGAACGCCCTGGCCCATTTCGGCCTGGCCGACGACGACGGTTACTTTGCCATCAGGCGCGATCTTGATAAAAGCGTTGGGGTGGAATTCGGCGGCGGGTTCAGCCTCAATACCGAATCTTTCCTCGGCACGCGATGTGAACGGCAGATTTGTGCCGATCAGCAACGCACCGCCTGCGAGCAGCGTGGCTTTCAAAAAAGAACGTCTGTCTAATCCACTTTTTGGAGTCATTTGCCACCTCCGTTGATCGCGGCCTGTTTGATGGCTTCACGGATTCGCGGATATGTTCCGCAGCGGCAGATGATGCCCGACATCGCAGAATCGATATCGGCGTCGGTTGGACGTTTATTTTCCTTGAGCAGGATCGCGGCGGACATGATCTGGCCGGACTGACAATAGCCGCACTGCGGAACATCGGCGGCTATCCATGCTTTTTGCAAAGCATGCGTCGAATCCGGCGAAATTCCTTCGATAGTGGTGATCTCCTTGCCGATCGCGGCTTTCATGGGCGTCACGCACGAGCGTTTTGCCTGGCCGTCGACATGGATCGTACACGAGCCGCATTGCGCGACGCCGCAGCCGAATTTCGTCCCGGTCAATCCGACGCTGTCGCGAATCACCCACAAAAGCGGCGTATCCGGATCATCGTCGACCTCATACTGCTTACGATTAACGCTAAGTTTGGCCACAAATGGGTCCTCCTTTCTGCACCTGATCAAGCTTGTCTAGAACTAAAATGGAACAACAAAATTATAGTGACTAGCGTTCGGATTTACCAGCAAAACTTATCTACGCTGGAACTTTCGATCGGATCTTATGATAAATAAAAACAGGTTGACCGAAAGGCCCGCGGCTCGCTTGGGCCGATTCGATCTCGAGACCGTTGGTGGCGTAGAGGCGTGAGAGACGTTTTTCGGACTGATAGATCGTGTCACCGAGAAATCGTGGCAGTCGCCGTCCGGTAGCAGCAAAAAAGGCTGTATTGACCATCGAACGTAAACCGTAGAATCGGGTAGGAAGGGGCTTATTTTTCAGGACGTAGGTAAGGTAGTAGCCTGCGCCGTGAGTAACGATGTACGCGGTTCCCCCGGGCCTGAGCAGCCGTGCAAATTCCGCGACCGTCAGCGCATCGTCGGTGTACGAAAGCACCACTTTGCACAGAATGCCGTCGAAACTTCCATCCGCAAATGGGAGCCTTTCAGCTCGACCGGCGGTGACCACTCTGTCGCGTTCGCGACATTTTCGCAGAGAGATCAGATCGACATCGACGCCAAAAGCCGTCGCTCCGGAGTGCTGCAATTCGATCATCTGTTCACCCACTCCACAGCCTACGTCGAGAACACGCGCACCTTTTTCAAAGTCGAACCGGTAATCGCCGAGGATGTATCGGTCCCATTCGGACATTATTTAGTTTGTACCCTCGTCGATGATCGCTTCGGGATTCTCAGCTAAAAACTGGTCGCGTGGTTTTGAATCGATCTCACTTCGGAGCGGACGTGCGCCGACGTTCGGTTTGAAGTTGCCGTTTTCGTCGTAGAGTCGGCGGTATTGTGCGGTGTTGCGAATGATGCCCTGGACGTAGCCTTTTGTTTCCTTAAAAGGGATCGCTTCAACGAACTCGTCCATTTCCGCGGGCAGAGTCGCACGCCATTGCGGAACCCGGCCGGGGCCGGCGTTATAGGCGACTGACATGTACTCGATCCGGCCGTATTTGGCGAGCTGGTCTTTCATGTAGGCTGTGCCGAGTTCGATATTGAGCGACGGATTGTAAAGGTCTTCGATGCTGTTCGGCATCGCGGCCCCGTATTTCCTGGCGGTCGATTTAGCGGTCGGCATGATCAGCTGCATCAGCCCGTACGCCTTTGCGGGCGAAGCCGCTCGCGGCGTGAAGACGGATTCCTGACGGATCAAGCCGGCGACCTTATAGAGATCGAGCCCGCGTGCCTCCGACCAACGCTTGATCTCGCTCCAGTTGTTTTGCGGATAAAAGAATGCCCATGTTTCGCGATCCATTTCTTCTGGGAACATCTGGGCATAATCCGGATAGCTCTTCATCATCGTGATGAGAGCGTTCGTGTTGTCGCCTTTCCAGCGATGATGGCGAGCGAGAGCAAGATTGATCTTCGGGCTGTTGCCGGCAGTCTTTTTTGCTTCGTTGAGTTCCTGCATCGCCCAATCGAATAAACCGATAGTTGAAAGATCGTCGCTTTTTGCTGCCCTGGCGAGTTCTTTTTCACCTGCGGTCTCGGGAACGATGTTAATGGTTTTCAGATTCCTTACGGCACGTTCAACCGTCGCATTCGGCGGAGCGGTCGAGCGGCATTGACCCGTGCTTTTAAGTGTGGACATGCGGCTAGTCGCAAGATAACCATACCAATTCGCCGAATACCGATAGATGACGCCGTCATAAAGTGCGCAGGCCTCGGCGATCTTCCCGATCTTTTCACTGTCGCGCGCCGCCCAGTATCCGGCCTTGCCTCGGTTCGTGTTGTCCTTATCGGCATATTTCGCTAGGTGCTCAATGAACATCTGTGAAGACAACGCGAGATTATTCTGTTCGTGCTGAAACCATCCTGCTTCGAATTGGGCGACTGAGATGTCCGGCGAATTCGCGAAGGCCGCCGCCGCTGTGTTAAAGAAATAGCCTTCTTCGGTTCGATTCTTTGCTTCGCGGGCGGCCAGGCCGAGGTCGATAAAGGTTTTCGCGGTAACCGATCCGGCCGGGAATTTTTTCCTCATCTCGTCGGCGGCTATTCGTGCCTTGGGCCAGTTTCTCCCTTTAGAATAAGCGAGAACTAGATGCCGGTGGGCTTCCTCGAGTTCTCTTGCCGGAAGCGTTGCGGCGTCAACTATTGACTGTGCCTGTGCGATCCCGCCGCTGTTTATCAGCGAGACGATCTGGTTCAATACGATCTTTGGCGTGACAGGCGTGCCGCCTGATGCGATAAGCGATTGATACGCCGCTGCAGCCTGGCCGTAGTTCTTTGACTTGAAAAGGCCCTCCGCGTAGGCAAGACGTTCGGCCGGCGTTTGCGGCGTCAAAGGCTGGCCCAGCGAAACGAGCTTCGCCTCAGCTTCCTTTCCTGCGGCCGTTCCGGCCCCGTCAAAAAATGCTGAGCGATAATAATTGATCGCCTGCGGCATCGAGCGGGCGGCTTCGTGCGACATGGCTATAGCCAGGCTTGCTTCGGCATCGCCATCCGCAGCGAGTTCGACGAGCTGAGGCATCATCGCGATCTCACGTCCCATTGCGGTCGCCGATGAAGCCCAGGTTAGCATCGCGTCACGTTTTCTGATCGAATCAGGATAGTCACTCAGCAGTTCATCGGCCACCTTCATCGCTTGCTCATGGTTCCCCGCGGCGTTCAAAGCCTTGGCCCGGAGCCAAAGGGCATGGTCGGCGATGTTCGTGTGCTTTTTGAAAACGTCCGAAGCGAGAATGCTCGCTGCGCCTGCGTAATCCTTATTCTCAAATCTGATCTGTGCCCGTAAAAGCTTCGCCAACGCACCGGACTTGCGGTTCGCAAAACGGCTCTCGATATCGGCGACCACGCTCTCAGGCGGCAGTTTGCCATTACTAGTCATTTGCCGAAGATTGGCAAGCGACTGCTCTTCATTCGGCTGCGCCGAGCATCCAACGATAAAAAGGACCGCGATCCAAACGAGCGAAACAGGGAAATTGGTAAAACTTCTGTGCATGTCGAGGGTTAGATTCGTCAAGAATGGTATCGATTTGCCCGGTAAAAATGCTTCCAAACAAGGTCAATTCGTACTATGATAGCAAAACAAATCAACAGTACGGAGTTTTTTGCTGTATGAAAACCTTAGCGGCTGCTCTCGCCCTCCCTTTGTTCGCTTGCTTCTCAACCCTAGCCCAGGCTGGCCAAGGCCCTCCAACCCCCACGCCGCCCGATGATAGTGACGTCGTTAGGATATCTACAAAGATCGTTCAAGTTGACGTTTCGGTTACGAACAAAGACGGTTCTCCGGTAAGCGACTTGAGGCCCGATGAGGTTGAGATCTTTGAAAACGGTAAGGAAAGAAAGATCACAAATTTTTCCTTTGTCGCCGGCAACCATTCAAACCCGGTAAGGGATAAGGCAGCGCGAACTGCGGCGGCTAAGCGTCCGCTTCTTCCCGGGTCGCCCGTGCGTCTGGAATCGGTTCGGCGAATTGTAGCCATAGTGCTTGATGATCTAAACCTCTCGATAGCAAGCGCTTATTGGGCGACAAATGCGCTGAAGAAGTTTATCCGGGAGGAGATTCAGGAAGGTGATCTAGTGGCGATCATGCGAACGAGCGGCGGATCGGGGGCGATGCAGCAGTTTACCACCGACCGGCGACACCTTCTTGCGGCTCTTGACCGACCGGTCTACCGCTTCGGCCGAGCGTCATTTATCGAACCGATTCGAGATGTTGGCGGAGTGGCAAATCCGAAACAAAAAGAAATTGACGACCTCAGGGATAGAATCTTTGGGGCGGGAACCTTGGGTTCACTGAACTTTATCGTTCGAGGCATGCGTGATCTTCCAGGTCGTAAATCCGTTGTTCTAATTACGGACAATATTAGGATTTACGACCGGGATAGCAATGGAACACCTAATTTCTCGCTGGATTATTACGCCGTTCGACGCCTTATCGATTTCGCAAATCGGTCTTCTGTTTCATTTTACCCGATCCATGCTCCTGGGTTGATTGTCCCGATGGTAAATGCTGAGGATGATGTTCGGGATATTTCTTTACCCGGTGGCGTCACAGCAACGGATGGAATAATTAGAGGCCGGCAGCAGTTTTTGAATGATGCTCAAGACGGGTTGAGATTTCTCGCAGAGAATACGGGTGGATTCGCTTCAATTAACAGTAACAGTATCACCAAGGGATTGAGGCGAGTGATGGACGATCAAAGTTATTATCTGCTTGCCTACGATCCTGACGAAGATACTTTTGACCGCCGCACTCGTGGCCCGTTCGACCCGCAATCTTTGAGATACACAAAGCACGAGGTAAAGGTGAATCGGCCCGGTGTTCGTGTTAGATTTCGGAGCGGTTTCATTGGCGCCAGCGACGATGAAGGCATACGGCCTCGCAGCTCGTCTGTG
>CAYPGP010000007.1:0-208258 GCA_964410495.1 uncultured Chloracidobacterium sp. | reverse complement strand
TGGTACTGGGGACGGGAATCGAACCCGTACGTCCCTAAGGACACAGGATTTTAAGTCCTGGGCGTCTACCAATTCCGCCACCCCAGCACGATTATTGAGATTAGCACGGGATGGGGTTGGTTGTCAGTTTCGGGCTGTCTTTGGTCTTCGGTCTTTGGACTTTGGACTTTGGACCAAGATCCCAAGACCTAAAACCCATTCTCGTGTACAATCACAGCGATGGAACAATACGTCTGGATCGGTTGGCTGATTTTGGGGATCGCTCTGATCGTGGCTGAGATATTCACGCTCGGATTTGTACTCTTGTGGTTTGGTGTCGGGGCGATCGCGGCGGCTCTGGTTGGGCTGCTCGGCGGCGGGTTGTTTTTGCAGTTCCTGATTTTCGCGGTGGTTTCGATCGGCCTTACCGCGATGTCCCGCACTATCCTAGCTCGCTATTTTCAACACGATGAAAAAGACAGGGTAAAAACGGGCGTAGATGCTTTACCGGGAAAGATCGGTACAGTCGTTGAGGCTAGCAAAGGCGTGATGAACGAGGGCGCCGTGAAGGTCTTTGGCTCGACCTGGACGGCCTTCCCCATCGACGGCGAAGACATTCTGTCAGCGGGAGAAAAAGTTGAGGTTGTCGAGGTTAAGGGGTCTTCGATCTACGTCCGCCGCATCACGAACGAACTTCCCGAATGGCGTAAAACCGATCATTCTGAGTAACCGAACCAGCAAACGCTAGTCATTGCGGCTCATTATTTCAGTGGTATCTTCGTTTGGGAATTCTTCCTGATCCGCAGTGTCGTGGATGCCGCCGAGGTCGATGAGTTCGAGCTTAACGCCGTCTTCAACGGCTTCCTGAAGGCCTTCTCCGGTAAATTTCGCCAGAACTACAGTGATATTGTCTTCGCCGCCGTTCTGATTCGCTAACTTAACGAGTTCCGCGCACGCGTTCTGCAACCCGTCGAAATTGTCCAAAACGATCTGCTGCATGTCGGCGGCACTGACCTTATTTGAAAGCCCATCACTGCAAAGCAGAAATACGTCATTGCGATATGGAACGACGCGGGCAGAAACGGGATAGATCTCGTTCTGAGCGCCGAGAGCCTGGAGAATGACATTTTTCAGCGTGTGCGTTTCAGCTTCCTCGGGCGAGATCTGCTGAGCATCGATGAGTTGCTGAACTAAAGATTGATCCTTGGTTATTTGATAGATCTTCCCATTACGCACCAGATAAGCACGGCTATCTCCAACCTGGATAATGTCAGCAGCCTCGGGTGTAACGCCGATACCTGTAAACGTCGCTCCCATTCCCTGAAACTGCGGGTCCGTTCGGCCTTGTTCGTGAATGAGATAATTAGCGAAAACAGTGGCGTTGTAGAGGCGGCTGATGAGGTAGTGGTCCTGCTCTTCGGGCGTCAGAGTGTTGTCCGAATCCTCGTCGAGCATCTTCTCGCTGACGGTTTCCACCGCCATCGTACTCGCAACCTCGCCGGCGAGTGCACCACCCATTCCGTCAGAGACGGCCATGACGACGCCGTGCGGATCGACATCGAATCGCTGGCTTTCGATAACAAATTCACCGTCTTCCTGAGCGCTGGTCCATGCCTTCGCTGTCGCGATATTAAGCAGAAGATAGTTATCTTCATTCCCCTTGCGTACCCGGCCTACGTGAGAGGCGGCATGTGTCTCAACAGTGAACATAGTTACGTAACGTTTCGCATTGCCCGTGAAACAGCTTCGGGTTAAAACAAGGTAACACGAAACAAGGCAATAAAGTAAATTTCGCCCGTTAATTTAGGGCTTGATCGAGATCGGCGATGATGTCCTCGACATCCTCGATGCCGACCGATATGCGAACCAAACCATCAGTTATACCAAGCGCATTTCGTTTTTCTTCGGGGACTGAAGCGTGTGTCATCGACGCCGGGTGAGATATCAGGCTTTCCACGCCGCCGAGGCTTTCGCCGAGCGTGCAGAGTTTTACGCCTTCCAGGACCTTGCGCGCATTGTCGAGCGAACCCGTCTCAAACGAGACCATTCCGCCAAAACCAGTCTGCTGACGCTTGGCAAGCTCATGCTGCGGATGTGATGTCAGGCCCGGATAGTAAACCTTCTGGACTCGCGGATGTTCGGCGAGGAAATTGGCCACGACGCGGCCGTTCTTATCGTGGGCTTCCATCCTGACAGCCAGCGTTTTCGTGCCGCGCAGGACGAGAAATGAATCCATCGGCGAAAGGATCGCACCGATGCCGTTCTGAACAAAGCCTATCCATTCGGCATCTTTTTCATCGTTCAGCGCGACAAATCCGCCGACGCTGTCCGAGTGGCCGTTCAGATATTTCGTAGTCGAATGAACAACGATATCAACTCCGAGGTCGATCGGCCGTTGAAAATAGGGCGACATGAAGGTGTTGTCACAGACGACCTTTGCTCCGCGAGTATGTGCGAGTTCCGACACGGCTTTCAGATCGGTCAGCGTCATGATCGGATTCGTCGGAGTTTCTACGAAGACCATCTTTGTGTTTGGTTTGAACGCGGATTCTAGATTTGCAACGTCGGAAGTGTCCGCGAGTTCGAATTCGATCCCGTAATCGCGGAGAATTCGATTAAAAAGACGGAACGTTCCGCCGTAGGTGTTGTCGCCGAGGATAACGTGATCGCCCGCCTTTACGAGCTTGAGCGTCGTATCGATCGCCGCCATTCCTGAGGCGAATGCGAAACCAAATTTCGCATTCTCTAACGCCGCGATGTTTTTCTCAAGGGCGGAACGCGTCGGATTTTGCGTCCTCGCGTATTCGTAACCCTTGTGTTTACCGAGCGCGTCCTGCGCGTATGTTGATGTCTGATAGATCGGAACCGAGACCGCTCCGGTCGCCGGATCAGGCTCGTTGCCCGCGTGAATTGCTGTAGTCGAAAATCCCATAAAATCGAACCCTAATCCTATCTTTACGGGCTCGAAAATGCAATTTGACTACCGCTGGGCGAAAGCGAATCGCTGGGCGATGTTGGTCGCGTTCTCGTATCGGGTTATCGATTCCTCGTTCTGAAGCGTCAGCCCGATGTCGTCGAGGCCGTTAAGAAGGCAGTGCTTGCGGAAAGCGTCGATCTCGAATCGTTCGGATAATCCTAGCGAGTCAGAGACGATCTGATCCTCAAGATCGATAGTTAATTGATATCCATCAATGCTCTGCGAACGTTCGACGATCTCCGCGACGATCGACTCGTCCAGCCGTACCGGAAGTAGCCCATTTTTCAGGCTGTTGTTGTAAAAAATATCCCCAAAAGCCGGAGCTATCACCGCACGAAAACCAAAATCCATCAGGCTCCACGCGGCATGTTCACGAGACGAGCCGCAACCAAAATTCGGGCCGGCAACCAATATGGAAGCCCTCGCATATTTTGGATCATTAAGGACAAAATCCTTGTTCGGCGTCCCATCCGGCTCAAACCGCCAGTCATTAAACAAAAACGCACCGTAACCAGTCCGCTCGATCCGCGTTAGAAACTGCTTCGGGATGATCTGGTCCGTATCAATATTCGGCTGGAACAGCGGTGCGACGAGACCAGAGATCTTTGTGAATTTATTCATTGCAACATTGAGTCATTGAGTCATTACTTGAATCTTGTGGAGTTCTTTTTCGCCGTAACCTGAGACGCCGCTACGATCGCAAGAATCTCATTTGCCTCCTGAAGCAGCGGTACTAGCTTGGCGGCCGGGACTATTTCAGTTTCTATCAGTAGTTCCAACCAGAACACGGTTTCATCCGCCTCTTCAACCACAACACCTATCTTTGCAATAAACTCAGCCGTTGACCGCGCTCGGCAAACAGCGCGATAGTTTGCTCCAACAGAAGTGCCGGATCGAAGTAATTGCTTACCCAGGATCCTTGCCTCATCAGTTTTCGGCAAAGCCTTGAAGACCCGCACGATCCTAATTGCGAATTGCTTCGTGCGATCCTTTAGTACCTCGGGTTTGGTCATATTCCCTCCGTGCGATTTTTGCTACCAAAGTAATAAAAATCAATCAATGACCAAATGAACCAATGAATAAATTATTTGAACTTCCACTCTCTTACATCAACGAAATGTCCCGCGATCGCTGCCGCGGCTGCCATCGAAGGCGATACCAGATGTGTTCGTCCGCCGCGCCCCTGGCGTCCTTCGAAATTGCGGTTGCTCGTCGAGGCACAGCGTTCGCCGGATTTGAGAATGTCCTCGTTCATCGCTAGGCACATGGAACAACCCGCATCGCGCCATTCGAAGCCGGCATCGATGAAAATCTGTGCGATGCCTTCGTCCTCCGCCTGTTTTTTTATCTGCATCGAACCGGGAACGACTAGCGCGTTTACGGCGGAATTCACTTTGTGGCCTTTGGCAACTTTGGCTGCTTCGCGTAGATCTTCGATACGCGAGTTTGTGCACGAGCCGATGAACGCTTTGTCGATGCGGATGTCCTCGATCTTCTGCGAAGGCTCGACGCCCATGTATTCGTACATTCGCTCGAACGCGCGTGCCTCGGCGGCGTCGCGGGCATCGCCTAGGTCGGGAACGTCGTCCGTGATCGTCACGGACATGTCTGGCGAAGTTCCCCAGGTCACGTAAGGTTCGAGGGACGCGGCGTCGATCTCAACCGACTTATCAAACGTCGCAGCTTCGTCAGTTTTCAGCGTCCGCCAATCCGCGACTGCGGCCTCCCATTCATCGCCTTTCGGAGCAAACGTCTTACCATTTATGTAATCGAAGGTCGTCTCGTCCGGTGCGATCAGGCCGGCCTTCGCTCCGCCTTCGATGCTCATATTGCAGACGGTCATGCGGCCTTCCATCGACATCGAACGAAACGTTGAGCCCGTGTATTCGATCACGTGGCCGACACCGCCGTTCGCACCGATCTTATTGATAATGGCAAGGATCACGTCCTTCGGCGTGACGCCAAATGGCAGATCGCCTTCGACATTGATCTGAAAATTCTTCGCCTTGGTCTGCTGCAGACACTGCGTTGCAAAAACATGCTCGACCTCGCTCGTTCCGATCCCAAAAGCGAGTGCACCAAAAGCTCCGTGGGTCGAAGTATGCGAGTCGCCACAGACGATCGTCATTCCGGGCTGCGTAAGGCCTTGTTCGGGACCGAAAACGTGGATGATGCCCTGCTCAATGCGATCCAGATCGTAAAGCGGCACGCCAAAATCGGCACAGTTCTTCCTCAGAGTTGCCACTTGCTGTGCAGCGATCGGGTCTTTGAATGGCAAATTTCGGTTTACTGTCGGTATTGCGTGATCGACGGTCGCAAACGTCAGTTCCGGCCGCCGCAATTTCCGACCAGCGAGCCGCAAACCTTCGAAAGCCTGCGGACTCGTCACCTCGTGGATCAAGTGCAGATCGATATAAAGAAGCGCCGGCTTCCCCGCTTCCTCATGAACGAGATGGCGTTCCCAGATCTTGTCGTAGATCGTTTTCATTGAACTGTGCGGCTTTGCCGCTCTATTTGCGGCGAAGCTTTGCTTCGCCGTGCTGTTCCAATCCTGTTCTTGCGGCTATGCCGCCGCGGGTTTCGCGATGAGCTAGTTACGGCGGCGGCAGAGCCGCGATCAGGCATGTCCTATCTTCCGGAGAAGCGAGCTTCTCCGCAAATAGAGCGGCAAGCCGCTTTCTAAACCGCATGGAACGCGTTCTTTACATTCGCGAATTCAATGGCCCGAGCCGCTACCATCGCTCCCATTTCGGTTGTCGACGATATCCTCGTGCAGCCCGGTTCGGCTATGTCGGCTGTCCGATGTCCTTTGCCGAGAACCCAGTTTATCGCGTCTTCTATCGCGACGGCGGCTTCCTCGTTTTTTGCGGTATATCGCAAAAGCATGGCGGCCGAAGCGATCGCCCCGAGCGGATTTGCTACGTTCTTTCCGGCGATCTCGGGGGCTGAGCCGTGTATCGGTTCGTAAAAATCGACCGCACCGCCGATCGTCGCCGACGGCAGCATGCCGAGCGAACCGGTCAGTACTGCGGCTTCGTCGGACAGGATATCGCCAAAGAGATTCTCGGTCAGCACAACGTCAAACCGCGAGGGATCGGTGACCAGGTGCATCGCACAAGCGTCGACAAAGAGATGATCGAGTGCGACATCGGGATATTCCGCCGCGACTTTCGTTACCGTTTGTCGCCACAAACGCGAGGTTTCGAGGACGTTTGCTTTATCGACCGAGGTCAGTTTCTTTCGACGCTTTCGGGCGGCCTGAAATGCAACATGGGCCACGCGTTCGACCTCGGCGACCGAATATCGCATCGTGTTATACGCTTCGGAATCATTATCGGTAAATCCGCGAGGCTCGCCAAAATAAAGGCCGCCGAGCAGTTCGCGGACGATCAACAGGTCAGTGCCTTCAAATATCTCACGGCGAAGCGGTGACGAATCGATCAGTGCCGGAACGGCCGACGCGGGGCGAAGGTTTGCAAAACCACCGAGAGCCTGGCGCAACTTCAACAATCCGATCTCAGGCCGCTCGTGCGGCAGCAGATGATCGAATTCCGGCGAACCGACAGCACCGAGCAGAACCGCATCACTCGCGACACAGGCCGCCTCAGTATCAGGCGGAAACGGCGAGCCGGTCGCTTTTATAGCCGCTCCGCCGATCAAGTGCTCTTCGGTCTCGAGCGGAATGTCGAACGCCGTGGCAACCTCAGCGAGTACGTGGGCCGACTGTCGACAAACTTCCGGGCCAATGCCGTCGCCGGGTAAGATCGTTACTTTCATAAAGAGTCAGTACCGCCTGCGGTAGCGGGCGGGGATTTTTGCTCGCGGTAGAAGCGCCCCACCCGCTACCGCAGGTGGTACCGACATTCTACGCAGCGATGGCTGTTGGCACGCGGGCCGGTGCGAGAGCCATCAGATCTTGGTCGTATACATTCTTCTTTCGATCGGCGAGGGCGATGAAACGCGGATAGATCTCGGCGATCTGCGTATCATCGAGATCGAACCCGAGAGCTTCGTACCGAGCGATCAGGGCATGCCGGCCCGAGTGTTTGCCGAGTACGATGCTGTTTTTAGGCACGCCGACCGATTCAGGCGTCATTATCTCGTAGCAGAGCGGGTTCGACAAAACGCCGTGCTGGTGGATGCCGGCTTCGTGTGCAAATGCGTTTCGCCCGACGATCGCCTTGTTTGGCTGAACGCCGAAACTCACGATCGACGACAGCAGCTGGCTCGCCGGATAGAGCTGCGTTGTATCTATATTATTCGTGTACGGCATCTTGTCAGCCCTGACGGCCATCGCCATTACCAATTCTTCAAGCGAAGCGTTCCCTGCGCGTTCGCCAACGCCATTAATAGTGCATTCGACCTGAGTCGCTCCGGCTTCGATCGCGGCGAGGCTGTTCGCGACCGCGAGGCCGAGGTCGTTGTGGCAATGGACGCTGATCGTTACGTTTTTGTCGCCCACGACGCGTTCTTTGACCGCTCGGACCAAATTCGCATACTCGGTCGGCAGCGTGTACCCGACGGTGTCCGGGACGTTCAAAACGGTCGCCCCGCTCTCGACCGCGGCCTTGAAAACCTCGCAGACAAAATCGACATCGCTCCGCGTCGCGTCTTCTGCCGAAAACTCGACCTCATCGGCATTTTCGCTCGCTATTTTCACCGCTCGGGCGGCCATGTCGATGACCTCTGCCCGGCTCTTTTTCAGTTTGTATTCGAGATGAATATCGGATGTCGCGATAAATGTATGAATACGCGAGCGACGAGCGGTTTTAAGAGCTTCAGCAGCCTTCAGGATGTCCGAAGGAACCGTTCGGCACAATCCGGCGATGGTCGTATCGCGGCATTCGTTCGCAACCGCGACGACCGAGCGAAAATCACCTTCAGAAGCAAACGGGAAACCCGCTTCGATCACATCGACGCCGAGCCGTTCGAGCTGGCGTGCCATCGATATCTTTTCCTCGAGATACATCGAACAACCAGGCGATTGCTCGCCGTCACGCAGCGTGGTATCGAAAATGGCGATCTTTTTACTCATCTAATGTTCTCCGATAAATAGGCGAATTTTTCGGAGCAAGGCCCCGAGCGCAATTGATGATATAGAAATGCCAAATGATAAGTCAAGATTATGTTACTGTTGATTGAATAATTTATGATTATGATTTTATAAGTGGGCAAATTAAAGTGCCGTTGCTTACGCGGTGGCTTGCGCATCGTTCGGGCTTTGCCGCCACTACAAAAGGAAATATAATGATTGTTATAGATAAATAACTTTTTCTTAACCCAAAAAGGTAGGCGATGGACATTAATCAACTCGAAGTTCTGGTGACGGTAGCGAGAGAGAGGAGCTTTTCGCGTGCGGCTGAGGTGCTGAATCGAACTCAGCCAGCGATCAGCCAGGCTATACGGCGTTTGGAGAGCGAGATCGGCGAAAAGCTATTTGACCGCTCATCGAAAGACGGAACTCTGACGTTCGCCGGCGAAGTTCTGCTGACGCACGCGAAGCAAATGCTGAATCTGCGTCAACACGCACAACAGGCGATCACCGAGATGCGCAACCTGCAGCACGGCAAGGTCACGATCAGCGCGAACGAACACACCGTCTTCTATCTACTTCCGGTCATTGAGGAATTTCGCAAGCAGCACCCGCTGATCAAGATCGAGGTGCAACGCGGCGTCGCGAGCCGCATTCCCAGCCAGATCACGGCACGCGAAGTCGAACTCGGTATCATTTCCTTCACGCCGAATGACGATTCGCTCCGCTCGATCCCGGTCATGAGCGACCAGCTGGTAATGGTCGTCTCGCCAAAACATCACCTTGCGGCAAAAACGGAAGTTTCGATCAAGGACCTTGGAAGCGAGATATTCGTCGCCCACAACGCACCGTCGCCCTATCGGCAGAAAGTCATCGAGTCATTTGAAAAACACAAAACGCGTCTCAACATCGCCGTCGAGCTTCCCTCGCTCGAAGCCATAAAACGCCTCGTCGCCCGCGGCGTTGGCCTCGCTTTGGTCCCTAAGATCACCGCTCGAGCCGAGATAAACGCCGGCCTGCTGAAAGAGCTTTCGGTCAAGGAAATGAAGCTCGAGCGTAAGATAAATATCATCTACCGCCGGAATTCGGAGCTTTCGCATGCGGCCGAGGCGTTTTTGCAGGTGGCGAAAGAGATGGGGCCAAAGTGATAATTTCGGTCGCAGATGCGGCTGTATCCAATGCAGATTTGTCTGCTTAAAAACAATTAGCGAAACCGGCAGGCTTTGGGTTAGAATGATTTCGAAAATTCATCACATTGTACGAGTTCGGTACGAAAGCAATTCAATCTATGGCAGAAACAGACGAAACCGATGCCCGCTCAGCATCAGAACGCCGAGGTTCCGACAGAAAGAAACTGATCGTTGACGTGAGATTCGAGGGCGGCGACGGCACCGGTATAGCGAACACGCGTGACATCGGTTCGGGCGGGCTTTATATGACGACGACAGCTCCGCTGGATGTCGGGACGCCGATCTTCATGACCTTGACGCTCGGGGCGAAGACGATGAACGTGCATGGGACGGTTGTCTATTCCGACCCCGGCCACGGCGTCGGCGTACGTTTTCGCGACCTGAG
The DNA here is from genome assembly GCA_964410495.1 of uncultured Chloracidobacterium sp. Lineage (GTDB taxonomy): Bacteria > Acidobacteriota > Blastocatellia > Pyrinomonadales > Pyrinomonadaceae > OLB17. The sequence continues at coordinate 198,695 of CAYPGP010000007.1, read as the reverse complement.
CGACGAAGACGCGAGCTTTTTGAACGACGAACTGCAGTCTAATTAAAATAGGATCATTATGTTCGATCAATTTACGCTGGGAATCGAAGAAGAGTTCCAGATCGTCGATCCAAAGACCCGCGAGCTGAAATCGCATGTTTCCGAGATCCTCGAAGACGGCAAATTGCTGCTCGGCGAAAAGATCAAGCCGGAGATGATCCAGTCGATGATCGAGGTCGGCACGGGCGTCTGCGCAAACATCCAGGAGGCTCGCGAAGACCTGACCAAGCTTCGATGTATCATATCGAGTCTCGCCCACAAGAAGAACATGGCGATCGTCGCCGCCTCGACGCATCCTTTTTCCAAATGGTCCGAGCAGGAAATTTACGACGGCGATCGCTATAAATTACTGGTCGACGAACTTCAGATGGTCGCCCGCAGCCTTCTGATCTTCGGGCTGCATGTGCACGTCGGAATTCCGGATATGGAAAAGCGGATCCAGGTGATGAATGCCGCGCGGTATTTTCTGCCGCATATCCTGGCTTTGACGACATCATCTCCATTTTGGCTCGGATTCAACACTGGCTTAAAATCTTACCGGTCCGAAGTTTTCAAGAAATTCCCGCGAACCGAGATCCCTGACACATTCGAATCGTACGCACAGTTCCAGGCTTACGTCGACCTGCTGATCAAGATGAACTGCATCCAGAACGGTTCGAAGATCTGGTGGGATGTTCGTCCGCATCACCTGTTCCCGACGCTCGAGTTCCGCATTTGCGATATCCCGACGCGGGTTGATGACACGATAGCGATCGCCGGATTGTTCCAGGCGATCGTCGCTAAGCTGATGGTCCTGAACGAAGGCAATATCGGTTTTCGCATCTATCACCGTCGGCTGATCCTCGAAAATAAATGGCGAGCGATCCGCTACGGTCTAGATGGCAAGCTGCTTGATCTGGGCAAGCAAAAGGAAGTCCCATGCAGAGACCTGATCCGCGAATTGCTTGATTTTGTCGACGATGTGCTTGATCCGCTTGGGTCGCGAGCTGAGGTCGAGCACATTCATACGATCCTCGAACGGGGGACGTCTGCCGACGAGCAGCTTCGCGTATACGAGGAGTCGAACCACGACTTTAATGCCGTGGTGGATATGCTGATGGTGAACACGCTTGAGAACGTTCCCGACGAGTGTTTCGACTAACCATCGTGAGTCTGTTACTGTAAGTTTGTTGATAATCAGCGTCTGAAGTGCCCGAATAGGGCATTAAAACCGGGAAAGCGGGTGAGACCCCCGCACGATCGCGTCACTGTGTTGCACGTTTTCACGTACTAAGTCAGGATTCCGGCCATTTAGATAGCTTATCGCCACGTAGGATGTTTCGCGTAAAAACATCGCTGGCAAAAACACCGCTTCTTCGGTTTTAATAGCTGAAACGCCCTGTTTTTCTGGCCTTGTTATCGGTCCGGGAAACGGGGCGTTTTTGCTTATGAGAAATCGGTTATTCTTAACGATCTTTGTTTTCGTGGCATTTATCACCGGTTGTGCGGTCAAGCCCGAGCGAACGGGCAGTCCCGAGCCGCCTGCAATGAGGCAGGTCGTTGATGATCTAGGCAAAAGTGTAAGCGTTCCGACAAGGATCACGAGGGCCGTTTCGCTCGCACCTAACCTTACAGAAAATGTCTTCGCCGTAGGTGCCGGCGACCGGCTTGTCGGCGTTACATCGTTTTGCAATTATCCCGAAGCAGCGAAGTCGATAGCCAAGATCGGCGACACGATGAATCCGAACATGGAGTCGATAGTCGCCCTTAAACCCGAGATCGTGCTGGTTTCAACAGCGTCACAGATCGAGGCGTTTTCTTCGACACTCGCCGCGAATGGTATCGCGGTTTTTGTGACAAATCCCGATTCGGTCGAGGCGATGTTTCGCAATCTCGAACAACTGGGATCGCTCTTCGGCACCACTGCGAAAGCGGAAGAACTGGTTAATGGGCTGAGAAACCGGCTAAAGAAACTGGAAGCCCGACGCTCGACTATGCCCGCTGACCGGGTCTTCGTACAGATATCAAAAGAGCCGCTTTTTACTATCGGAAAGCAATCTTTTCTAACCGCCGCCCTCGAAAAGATAGGTGCGATCTCGGTCACGAAGGACGTCGAAACCGCCTATCCGAAACTCAGCAAGGAAACCGCACTGGCTCTCAAACCTGAGGTTCTGATCCTTTCCGAAAGCGATGACAACCGCGAGCCGAACTCGGCTTTTGCGGCATCGCCCGCGATAAAGGACGGGAATGTCCTAAAGGTCAACGCCGACCTGATCTCGCGGCCCGGCCCGAGGCTGATCGACGCGCTTGAGCAGATCGAAGCGGAACTCGGCCGGATCAAATTCGCTAGGGAAGCAAAAAATTGAAAAGCCTCGTAAAGATAATGTTCGTTCTGACAGCGATACTCGTCGCTTCGCTCATCGTGGCGGCGATTCTCGGTGCGGAACGCGTTTCGCTTTTCGCGATGGACGATGCGCAGCGGGCGATCCTTTTTGAGATCAGATTGCCGCGAATTCTGCTCGGAGCGTGCGTCGGGGCGAGTTTAGCACTCGCTGGTGCGGGATTGCAGGCTTTGCTTAGAAATCCGCTCGCCGAACCTTATCTGCTTGGAGTTTCGAATGGTGCCGCCCTCGGGACGATGCTGGCTTTCGTTCTGTTTGAAGGGACCGAATTCGCCCGGCCGCTGCTCGCATTCGGTGGTGCCGCACTCGCGACGGTCGCCGTCTATCAAATGGCGAAAAGCCGTGCCGGCATGAATGTAGAACGACTAGTTCTATCTGGCGTGATCGTCACCACGTTTCTGTCTTCGGTCATCGTAATGCTCACGACGGTGCTCGATGCCGCTCGGCTTCGCAGCTTTACCTTCTGGCTCCTGGGGGACCTGTCGCAGGCGACCGTGAATGGAGTGTTTATCAGTCTCGCCGGGGTTTTGATCGCGGTCGTTTTACTCGTTTCACAGGCACGTGCGTTGAATCTGATGATGATCGGCGAACGCGATGCAGCGGATTTTGGTGTTGAAACTTCGCGAGTCCGAATGATAGTTTTCGGCGCCGCTAGCCTGGTCGTTGCATCCGCGGTCGCGGCCAGCGGTTCGGTCGGTTACGTCGGCCTGATCGTGCCGCACCTGATCCGGCTCGCGACCGGCAGCGATAACCGCATCGTGATTCCGGCATCGGCACTGGCCGGAGCAGCATTCGTAGTAATGGCCGACACCGTCGCCCGCGTAGCGATCGCTCCGCGAGAGCTACCCGTCGGCGCGATCACCGCTTTGATCGGCGCACCGATGTTTATTTATTTGTTGAAGAGGAGTTGATCAAAAGAAATGATTTCGTGTATTTCGTGTGGTTTCGTGGTTATCTTCGAAAGCTAACCACGAAAAAACACTAAACACACGAAACAGAACCAACATGCTCACAGCCAACAAAATTTCGGTAACCTACGGCGAACGGACCGTGCTGCGCGATGTTTCGTTTGAGCTTGTGAGCGGCGAGGTTGTGGCATTGCTTGGTGCGAACGGTGCCGGAAAGACGACGTTGATAAAGACTCTGAACAGGTCGGTCGAAGCGAATGCGGGCGAGATCGCGTTCAAGGGACGGCCGCTTGGTTCCCTTTCGCGACGCGAGATCGCGCAGAACATCGCCGTTGTCGCGCAGGAGAATGAAACGCGATTTCCGATCAAGGTCCTCGAATACGTTCTGGCAGGGAGATTCGTCAGCGGCGGCGCATTTGGCTGGGAAAGCGAAGCGGACATCGCGTATGCGAAACGAGCCCTCGCCGACTGCGATCTGGGCGGATACGAAGCCCGTTTGATGAACAACCTCTCGGGCGGCGAGCGTCAGCGGGTGGTGCTGGCGAGGGCCTTGGCGACAAATGCCCGCGTCCTGCTGCTCGACGAGCCGACCGCGAATCTCGACCTCGCCCATCAGGCGATGATGTTCCGCCTGGTCCGCGAACGCGTTTCCGGGTGCGAGTCCGCCGCGGTCGTCATCACACACGACCTCAACCTCGCCGCCGAGTTCGCAGACAAGATCCTACTGCTAAAAGAAGGCCGGATCGTCGCCTTCGGCAACCCGCACGATGTCTTGACGGCATCGAATATCAACGAGGTATTCGGTGTCGAAGTACTGCTGGACCAAAATCCGGCAAGCCGTAAGGTAAGAATTACGGCGGTTTACTAACGTAAGAGTTACGCGTTTACGCGTGATCTGGCATCGGACTCGTCCAACCCGCTCACGCCTGAAGTCGTAACTCCTACATTGTTGACAACTGAGCCAAAGGAAGTCCGGTGAAAATCCGGCGCTGCCCACGCAACCGTGAAAAGAATCGGGTCATTGGGTGATCGGATCATTGAATCATTGGTTTTTAATGAAAAAATGACCAGATCAAAAAATGACGCAATTCCTCCAGTCGGGAACTCTGCTCAGCTTGTCTTGGCTTAGAACCATTGTGCGTGTGGGCACAAGAGGAACATGATGAAGCTAGGATCACTGATTTTTGTATTGAGTTTTGCGACGATAGCTGGCTTTGGACAGCAAGCAAGTGTCAAAGGTAAGGTCACCACATTTGGCATGCCGGTCAGCGGCGTCACCGTTTCCGCGTCATTGGATAGTTCGAATGTGTATTCCGTTTCAACGGATGCGCGTGGTCAATACCACATCTCGGTTCCACGGCCAGGCGAATATCGGATCGTCATCACAAGGCAACAGGTCGTTTTTCATCAGGGAACCGCGAAAGCTGTCGCAGAAGGTGCGAACAACTCGATCACAACAGATGTTGAGATCCCAGCCCTTAGTGAGGTCGTCGAGGTCGCCGCAAACCGCGCACAGCCTGTTGAGCAGGTTTCGAAGTCGGTAGAGGTCATAAGTGGTCAAGAGATGCGCGACCGGGCGGATTTTTCTTTGGCCGAATCGCTTCGGACCATTCCCGGTTTTCGCGTTCAGCAGCTCGGCGGTTTTGGTAAAACGGCTTCGATCAAGACCCGCGGCCTCCGGAATCAGGACACAGCGATCCTGATCGACGGTATTCGGTTCCGCGATGCGTCGGCGATCTCGGGTGATGTGACGTCGTTTATAAGCGATATTACGTTGACGAGCGTGAGCCAGGTCGAGGTGCTTCGCGGCGCAGGTTCTTCCCTGTATGGGACCAATGCGGCCGGCGGAACCATCGATTTCCAGACCCCGACGGCCCGCAAAGGGACCCACGGGCAGATCGGCGGAGCGGTCGGCGGACTTGGCTTGGGGCGTTTTCGCGGCAATCTGTCGCACGGCACTCCCGGCGGCCGTTTTGGAATCACGGGCGGGGCTTCGCGAACGGTCTATACGAAAGGAGTCGATGGCGACGACGAAGCTCACAACACAAATCTGCAAACGCGCATCGACGCGACACCTTTTACAGAAACTGCCATTTCCGGCCGCATTTTCTTCTCTGACGCGGACGTGAAACTAAATTCGAACCCGGACATCTTTGGCACTTTGCCGGCGTCCAACGCAACTATTATTAACGCCATTCGCGGCGTGAATTTTACGCCCGACGCAAACGATCCCGACAACCTCCAGCGTTCGCGCTCGTTCACCGGTCAGATATCCGTTAATCAGATCATCTCGAACAACGCTACGCTGAGCGGCCATTACCAGGGCCTTTCGACTCGGCGTCAGAATGACAACGGAACTCAAGGGGTCGGATTCCAGAGCGCTTCAACAAGCATCTTTGAAGGGCGTATTGACACGCTCAACACTAAAGTAAACTGGGTCACTGGCGAACGAAACACTTTGACCGCCGGATACGAATTCGAACGTGAAACATTCGGCAATGAAGGCAGGACGCCTTCCGGAAGCGGCAACTTTTTCACCGACGCAGGCCAGCGGAGCAATACCCTTTTCTTGCAGAACCTTACGAGTCTACACGATGGAAGACTACAGCTTGCCGGCGGTTTTCGCGTTCAGCGCTACAACCTCGGCTGGCCGGCATTTAGTATCGCGAATGCTCCTTACGGCAATTTGGCTCTTGATGACCCGCCGACGGCTTACACATTTGATGGGGCGGCTTCGTATTATTTTCGTTCGACGGGGACGAAGGTCCGGGCTCATGTTGGTAACGGTTATCGAGTTCCGTCGCTTTATGAGCGTTTCGGCACGTTCTTTTCGTCGTTCGGAACGCCGAGTTTTATCGCTCTGGGTGATCCTTTCCTGAAGCCCGAGAAGACGATCGGTTTTGATGCGGGCGTCGATCAGGATCTGGCCAAGGATCGCGTAAGGCTCTCGGCCACTTACTTTTTCACGCGTCTGACCGACATTATCGGATTTGCCAATGTCGCTCCTAACATTGGTTCGACAATTCGCACTTTCGGCGGTTACGTCAACGGGCGCGGCGGCATCGCTCGCGGCAGCGAGTTGACGGCGAGGTTCAAGCCGTGGACCTCGACGGATATTTCGACAAGTTACACCTTTACGAATAGCGATCAGCTTACACCGCAAGTTTCCGGCAGCCGCATTACGCGAACGCTCGGCGTGCCCGATCACCAATTTACGGTCGTGGCCACACAGCGGATCAAGAAATTCTGGATAAATTTTGACTTGCTCGCTACGTCGAACTATATCGCCCCGATATTCAGTGGCACTAGCTTTACTACGTATGTTTATCGTTTCAAAGGCAACCGTCGCGGCGACCTAACTGCCGGGTACACGTTCGATCTAAAAAGGCCCGGAATGAATCTGCGTGTTTTCGGAACGGTCGAGAATGTTTTTAACCAGGAATATTACGAGAATGGATTTCGCACCGCGAAAGCGAATGCTCGGCTAGGCGTTTCCTATTCGTTCTAGGTCAGTGGCGCTTTGTGCGAACGGCGCGTCTTTGCGTTGAATAATTTTAAGTGTTTTATGTGTAATACATGAAACATTTGGCGTCAGATTTCGTATTATATGTTGGGCGATTGTGTCGATGGAGTTTTCCGTAAAACTATGAACGAAATACGAACAGCTTTTGATTTAGGTGGGACAGTGGGACAAAGGAGTCTAAGGGATCTAAGTAGTTATTTTTCAGTGATTTGCGGCGACCGATTGGTGTCCCATTTTGTCCCGCGGTGGGACAAGAGGGGACAGATCGAGCCGACCAGTCGCAAACAATAGAGTCACGCGACCCGGTGAAACGTGGTAATATCTGGTAAATGGAGGCATTTTGAGATGAGGTTCAGCACTGCAATTTTTGTGTTATTGATATTTGCCGCTGCCGGTTCGGCGACAGCTCAGAGGAAAACGATAACCAACGCCGACCTTGAGAAATATCGACAAGCGAGGCTCACTGCCGAGCGCGAATACAGGGAAAACTACGCCCGACTCGGCATGCCGTCGCCGGAGGAGCTAGACCGACGGAATGAACAAAGCCGTCGGGAGCTTCGCGAGATGGCTGCCGAGATCCGGGAAGAAGAGCGTGTGCGTTCACAGAGGGCGTACGATGCGTCATCTGCTCCTTCGCCGATCATAATAATGAATTCAGATCGCGACGGTTATCAATCCGGCGGGATCGCTCCGGCGGTTGTTACGGACTTCTACCGGTACGGTCGCGATCGGCGTCGCGGGAATTATCGCCAGCCGTATCGACAGGATTATTACGTTTCGGGCGGAAGCCCTTGGCCGACCGGACCGCGGACGGTTTCGCGGCCGCTGATCAAAGTTAGAACCAGAAATAGATAGCGAACTTATGAAAGAAGGTTGGGAAGCGGTCATCGGCATGGAGATCCATGCTCAGTTGGCGACCGACAGCAAGATATTTTGCTCGTGTGCTGTGGAAACGGGCGGCGAACCGAATTCTAACACGTGCCCGGTCTGCCTTGGCTTGCCGGGCGCTTTGCCCGTTTTGAACAAGCGGGTTATCGAACTCGGCGCAAAGGCCGCACTAGCTCTCGGGCTTGAAGTGCAGGAAACTTCGGTTTTTTCGCGCAAGAATTATTTCTATCCCGACCTCCCGAAGGGCTATCAGATCTCGCAGTACGACAAACCCTTTTCCGCCAACGGCCATCTGACGATCCTCACCGCCGATCGCGACGAGCACGGGCGTGCCGTCGAGTGGAAGCCGATGACGATCCACATCCAGCGAATGCACCTCGAAGAAGATGCGGGGAAAAACGTTCACGAAGGTCTTCCCGATACTGATAAATATTCCTACATCGACCTTAACCGCGCTGGAACGCCGCTCGGTGAGATCGTCACGTCGCCGGATTTTAGAACCTCGTGGCAAGCGTATGACTACGTGAACTATGTCCGCCGCGCTCTGCAGTGGGTCGGTGCCAGCGATGCCGATATGGAGAAAGGAAACCTTCGCTGCGAGGCGAACGTTTCTGTTCGAAAAGTCGGCGAGACGGGCTTTCGCAATAAGGTCGAGCTGAAGAACCTTAATTCAGTCCGCTTCATGCAGAAGGCGATCGAGTACGAGATCGAACGACAGATCGAGGCCCACGAGAAAGGCGAGCCCGTTAATCAGGAATCGCGCCTTTGGGATGAGAAGAATAACCGCACACGCTTCATGCGCAGCAAAGAGGACGCGCACGATTATCGCTATTTCCCTGAGCCCGACCTTCAGCCGCTGAAAGTTTCCCGCGATTTTATCGACAAGGTAAAACGCGAGATGCCCGAAATGCCCGACGCAATGCGCGATCGCTTTGTCGAAGTCTACGGAGTGACGTTCGCCGACGCTTCGCAGCTGGTCGCGGACAAGGATCTGGCTGCATATTTCGAAACGACTGCCCGGATCACGGCAAATCCGAAGATGTCGGCAAATTGGATCCTCGGCGAATTGACCCGCGAACTGAACAACTCGGGCAAATCGGTGGGCGAAAGCCTGCTTACGGCCGAGGACCTCGCGGAACTGCTGAACGCAGTCAGTTCGGGATCGATAAACAACAATCAAGGCAAAGAAGTGCTCGTCGAAATGTTCGCGACCGGACGGCCCGCACCCGAAGTTATCAAGGCGAAGGGATTTGAACAGGTCTCGGACGCCGGAGCTATCGAAAAGGTAATCGACGAAGTGATGGCCGCCAACGAAGCAAATGTTGCCGCATATCGCGGCGGTAATGAAAAGCTTTTCGGATTCTTCGTCGGCCAGGTAATGCGGGCCTCGCAGGGGAAAGCCAATCCGAAAGTCGTGAACGAACTCCTAGCTGCGAAGTTAAAGAGCTAACCAATGACCGACCTGAGAGGAAAAGTGGCCATAATCACTGGCGGGACCAAGGGCATCGGACTTGCGATCGCCGAGGCTCTTGTCGCGAGCGGCGCGTCCGTTTTTGTCTGTGCCCGTAGTTCGGATGAGGTCGCGTCATGTGTTAACGAGCTTTCGTCCCGAGGAAGGATCGCGGGCACGTCATGCGATGTGCGGGACGAGGATAGCGTCGTCGGCATGCTCGGCGAGTGCGAGCAAACGTTCGGCGGCATAGACATTCTGATCAACAACGCCGGCATCGGCATCATGGGCAAAACGGTCGAGGAGATAACGCCCGACGAATTTCGTGCGACACTCGAAACTAACCTGTTCGGCGTCTACTACGGCTGCCACTTCGCGATACCAAAAATAAAAAAACGCGGCGGCGGCTACATCATCAACATCTCAAGCCTCGCCGGCCAAAATCCGCATCCCAAAATGGCCGCCTATAACGCTTCGAAATATGCGCTCAACGGCTTCACCGAATCGATGATGCAGGAAGTGCGGCAAGACAATATCAAGGTCTCCTATATTTGCCCCGGAAGCGTAAACACGTCCTTTGGTAACGATACTCCGTCACCGGAAAAGGCCTGGCAGATCCAGCCTGAAGACATCGCTCAGATCGTCATGGGGCTTCTGCAAATGGATCCACGCACGCTGCCCAGCAAGGTCGAGGTAAGGCCGAGCAAACCGCCAGTTCGATGATCTACTGCAAACCCGGCCCGCTCGAGCCAATCTCCTTCTAAACCAGCGCACACCTTTCGAGATCAGGCCCGCTCTGTCAGGTGATCTTGGATCAGCCGGTCCAGATCGGGCTCTTTCAAAGGCTTTACGACGTAATCCGAGGCTCCGAGCTTCGCTGCCCGCTGACGATGTTCGTCCGCGTCAAGCGAGGTGATCATGACGACGGGAATGTGGCCGAAATTCGAGTCGGTTTTGACATACTCCAGGAAGCCCCAGCCGTCGATCTGCGGCATTTCAACGTCCGAGAGGATCAGGTCCGGCTCCCATTCACCGTTGAGAAGAAGTTCGAGAGCGTCGGCGCCGTTGTTTGCGGTTATCACGCGAAGCCCTGCCTGCTCGACGAGTTTGGTGGACTGCCGGCGAATGCTCGCACTGTCATCGACGATCAGAACAAGAGGCGGCTGCGTAGAGGGAGCGGACGGAACCTGTTTTGCTTCCGGCTCGGGTATCTCGTCCGAGATAGAACGCGGGCGGGCAATAGGCAATGTGATGGTGAACGTCGTGCCGCGTTGAGGTTCCGTCTTTACCGTAACTGAACCGTTGCGGCCTTCGATCGCTTCTTTGACGATGCTCATCCCGACACCGCGACCGGCGTTGAGGTCGACCTTGGCGGCGGTCGTCAAACCTCGGTCGAAGATCAGGTCGATCGCCGATCTGTCGTTCATCGAGTCCGCTTGGTGCTGGGTAATGACACCGTTAGCAACGGCTTTTTCTTTGAGTTTTGCGATCGATATTCCCGCCCCGTCATCGGTAACGATGAGTGTGACAAGCGCCTCGGTGGATCTTATATCGACAGTGATCCGGCCGCGTTCGGGTTTGCCCAGAAGACGACGCGTTTCGGGCGGTTCGATACCATGAACGACCGCATTTTTGAGCAGGTGCAGAAGCGGTTCGATAAGGGCGTCGATCACCTGGGTATCGATCTCGGTCTCGCCGTTCTCGATCTCGAGCACCGCCCTTTTACCCTCGTCCGTACAGGTCACGTGGACGTTGCGGCTCAGCCGGGTTTCGAGCGTGCCGAATTTGACCATTCGGATCTGAAGCAGCTTCGCCTGGATCTCGTCGGTCAGCCAGGTCTGAGCATCGAACAGCATCTCGAGCTTCTTCGCAAAATCCGGCGAAAGAGCGGTCACGCTGAGTTCCGATAAGAATGTCTCCTGAATTGCCGAGCGATTTACGATCAGGCTGTTGGAGATCTTAATGAGCTCGTCGAGGCGGTCAAGTGAGACGCGGACGATCGGCGTTGTAGTAGATTTGGCTTCGGGCCGAGGATCGGCGAGCTCCGCCGGAAGCGGGCCCGAAGGTGCCGGATCGGAGATGCCGGTACGAGTCAGGGCCGCTAGCGCCTTGTTATAGAGATCGGCGAACTCGTCGCTATCGTCCAGGTCTTTTGACGCGGTTATCGCGTTGAGTTTTTTAGAAGCGGCGATGAGGAAGGTCATTGCTTCGGTGCCGGCTTCGGACCGCATCTCGACCAGCTTATCGAGCAGGTCTTCCATTCGATGGGCGACCTCCGAGGCTTCGGTAAGGCCGACGATGCCGGCAGCACCTTTGAATGTATGGGCATTTCGCCGAACTTCCCACAGAGCATTCTGATCGGAAGGTGTCGCCGAGAGGATGCCGAGGTTCTGGGCAATATTCGAAAGCAGCTCGTCGGCTTCGCCGCGGAAGATCTCGAAGGTTTCCTCGTCGATCTCGAATTCCTCGGTCTCCTCGGCACGGGTTTCGACAGACTCGGTGGTTTTCTCGGAAATGAGCTCGTCGAAGGAGCGGTCGATAAAACCGGCGACATCGGTGAGAAAATCCTCCGTCTGGATCGGAACATCCCAGACCGCGGCCTCGATACGCGCGACGGTGTCGAGAACGGAATAGGCGGCACCGGGCGAGACGGTTTGGGCGGCCGCAAGCTGTTCGATCGATTCTTCGCACTCTTTGCAGAGGTTTTGAACGATCGTCAGGTCATTATCCTTCGCACTGGCTTTGAGGCGCGTGAGAGCGGCCCGCGGAACCGAAAGTTCAAGCGGATCGCCGGTCTGTGCGGTAATGATCAGGCTGCTTCGGACGGATGCTAATTCGTCCTCCGCAGCCATTACGAATGTTTGGAGTTTATCGCGGTCCATGAGTGCCGCAAGGCGTGAGATGAGAAGTTTAGCTTGCGGCGACTTCTTCAGGAAGGAGGTATGTTTCGAGGGCCTTCATCAGGGTTTCGGGGCCGAATGGCTTGGTTACGTAACCCGAGGTTCCGGCCATGCGGCCGCGAACCTTGTCGAAGAAGCCGTCCTTGCCAGAGATCATGACGACCGGAAGGTTCTTGCCAGCGGGGTTCGCACGGATCTGTTTGCAGACCTCGTAGCCGTCCATTCGCGGCATCGTGATATCGAGCAGCACGAGGTCGGGCATTCCCTCTTCGAGCTTTGCAAGGGCATCGACACCGTCAACGGCGCAGACCACATTATGGCCAGATTTTTCCAGCTTTCCGGAGATCAGTTTACGCACAGTCGGGCTGTCGTCTACGACCAGGATGGTCTTGCCCTTTGGCATGGACTGATGGATCTCGGATTGTCGCTGCATCTCCGCAAGCCGGATAGCGACCGTATTGACGTGGCCGGCGAGGATCACGTCGTTGGGGTTCAGACGCGACGCTTCCTGCAAATATCGGAAGCCGTTCTCGACGTTGCCGAGATTGAAATGTCCGAGGCTGAGAGCGACAAACTCGCCCGAGGTGAATTCGCGTGTGTTCCATTCGGCTTCCATTGCGGTGACCGAATTCTGGACCACGGACTTGTCAGCCCTGGTTCCGGCCAGAAGCCGGTCGAGGTCGGTAAGGGTCAGCGTCGAACCGCAGCTGCCGCATTCGATCGCCAACGGATCATTGGCAGCAGAACAGAAAGAGCAGCCTACCAGAACCGTTTCAGGCTCGGCTACAGCTTCTTCCTCTGCTCGAAATACTGGCTCCTCCTCCGGTTGAAACGCAGGAGTTTCATAGGCTTCGGATGCGAAGGGATCGTTACGGAGCGGCCGTGTCGCAAAGGGCGAAAAGCTTTCGACCGTCTCGTTTTCGGGGCTAGCTACATTTTCGACAGCCCCGAAGATCTCTTCGACGGATCGCGGGCTTTCGGGGCGAAAAGTTTCTTCGAGTGGGGCGGGCTGCGGATCAGGTACCGGGATCTCGAAAGCTTCCGCCATCATCGGCGGCTCCTCGACCTCGCTGGAAGGCTCCTCGTGCTCAAAGGCTACGACCTCTTCCACCGGTTCTTCGACGGCAAATGCCTCTTCGGTCTGGCGATACGAAAATTCGACGGATTCAGGTGTATGTTCGGTGGGATGAAATTCTTCGACCGAATCATCGCTAAAGACCTCTTCCGCTTCGTCGACGGCCATCACTTCGGCCGGGACGGGGGCGAACTCTTCTTGGGTAACCGTGTGGGTTGGCATCTCCTCGGCTTTGTAAGTTTCCGTCGGAGTTTCGTTCGCTTCTTTGTTCGAACCAAAAGTAAGGGCAAGAAAAGCGAGCCCGGAACGTGCGGCAGCGTTCTCCGGATCCAATTCGAGGACCTTTTCCAGCGCTCCGACCTTTTCGTCAAGCGAGCTTGAAAGATGCGAGATCAGGAGCCATGCATCGACTGATTCAGGGCTTTCAGCGAGTAGGTTTTCGAGCATCTCGACCGCTTTCGGGCCGTTACCTTCTGCTGCGGCGGACTTTGCTTCTTCGAAGGCGGCAGCGGTCCTTGCCTTCCGCATCGCTTCAACAGCGTTACGAGCGTTAGAATTCTCAGGATTAACTTCGAGTACGCGTGAGTACATCGCAAGCTTCTCATCGTCGCTATCAACGGTCGCGACCATCATCATCAAGGCCGACTCGCGAACCTCAGGTGACTCATGTTCGACCAGTACGTTTAGGATCTCGACAGCTTCCGCGTAATTGCCCTCGCCCACAAAATTACCCGCCTGCTGGAGCGATGCCTCAACTCGCGAATCGTGAATGCGGCGAATCGCTTCGGCAGCGTCGGCATTGTCAGGATTCATCGAAAGCACCTTTTCAAAGAACTCGATCTTCTGATCATCATCTTGCGCAAGTGAGGCCTTCCAAAACCAGGCTGACTCACAAGATTCGTCGTACGAAATGGCTTGGTCAAGAAACTGGTTTGCTACCTCGTTGGCACCGTCATTACGAGCCCCCAACGCTCGCTGAACAAACGTCTTGGCGAGCAACGAATTGGTCTGAACGCGCCAATCTGCGGCTTTCTGGTTGTCTGGATTGATATCTAGAACTCGATTGAGAAATGCCAGAAGTTCTTCCGGATAATCGCTGATCGAAGCGAGCCACATCCATACGTCCTCACTCGCTGGATTGATCGCTGAAGCCTGAGAAAGCACCTTACGAGCCTGATCGCGATCCCCGCTCTGAGCGGCGGCAACGCCTTTTTTGAGCAGGGAATCGAAGTCCCATGATGTCGCCGCGAACGGATTTTCGGTATGATCGGAGGTTGAGGAAAGTGGGAACGCGGTGGTTCTTGGTTCGAGTTCAAGTCTCATATTCAAAGTTCTAAGGGGCAAGTTAGATTATTTAATGCGGGGTGCGGGAAGCCAGAAATGGGCGAACCCATTTCCGCAAGCAGAACAATAGCAAGCCCGGTGCCAGAAGAATTATCGGGCGGCGATGATCAAAAATAGCCGCGTTTCCTTGCAACTTATTCGTTTTCATACACTTGATGTGTCGATGAACACTTGCGATCAGATCATGAAAGATGTTTACGTGACATTATTTGGCAGTGTCGCGATGACAAAAAATTGCATTATTCGTCTTGGACAAAGCAAATAAAACCAGATTTGATGTCCTGATCATTGGCGGCGGCCCCGCGGGGATGTCGGCTGCTATCTGGTGCGCAGATATCGGCATGTCTTCGGCGTTGATAGAAAAAAACGCCAGCCTCGGTGGGCAGTTATTGATGATCCATAATCCCATCATGAACTACCCGGGATTGCCGCGAATAACCGGAGCCGAACTCGCCGCGAAGATGTCTGAACAGGTAAATCGAGCCGGAATTCCCGTTATCACCGACTCCAGGATCATTCAGGTCGATACCGACGATCGGTCGGTAACTCTCGAGGACGGGAGAGTCCTTTTCGGCCGGGGGATGATCATCGCGACAGGTGTGCGCCGGAGAAAGTTAGGTGTCAACGGAGAAGAGGAACTCGTGGGCAAGGGAATACTTTTATCCGGAGCACTCGAGCATTCGAAGGTCAGCGGAAAAAGAGTATTGATCATAGGCGGAGGCGACGCGGCACTCGAAAATGCTCTTATTCTGGGCGAAAGTGCCTCGTCGGTCACGGTCATACATCGGGGGGCGAGATTCTCCGCTAGAGAGGAGTTCATACGGCAAGCAACCAAACGAAATAATGTCAGCTTTCTGTTTAATACGGCCGTACTAGAGTTCCTTGGTCAAGACAGACTTTCGGGGGCCGTAATTGATACTGACAACAGTCGAGATCGGCGTGTAATTGAGGGCGATTTTGCACTGATCCGCATTGGCGTGGAGCCGAATTCCGATCTTCCGGGTCTAGATGAAAACTTGGCCGGGAGTTACATCGAAACGTCAATTTCGTGTAGCACAAACTTCCCATTGATCTTCGCCGCCGGAGATGTTGCGAATAAAACCTCACCCACGATCGCAACTGCTATCGGAATGGGAGCAACGGCGGCAAAAAACCTACTCAGAGTGCTTCGCGAGACGGATAATTGAAGGGGTTTGTTAACACAAATTATCCAATAATTCGTATTATCTCCATAAAAGTGTGCAACCTAACATAGCTTCCCGCCTCGCGGGACCGGCCCTATTTCCGGGTCACCACTTATTCTAAGCAGACAAATTGGGCGAAACTGCCGATTTATGGGCTTTTCCGGGCATAGACACTATCCATTCCCGTTGATCCCGGTTTCCCCAGAAAAGTCTCCGCCGATGGCACGATTGATGCCTTGTATTTCCCTGCTCAACCGCAAAATTCTGTGACAGACAGTACGGGCCAAGGGACTAATTCGGGAGAGATTCTTTCGGGAATCGCGACCGATTGCGACTGCCTGGCTGATCTGTCGCTTAATTCACAGTCTTTCCGAACGGCAAACGGACCACAGGGAATAGAGGCTGTAACCGCGGTTTTCTAGTCGCTTGGTTAACTCGCAGCGACGTTTTTTGAGGAAAATTTAGGAGGAAACGTATGAAGAATAAGAACCTGATGGTTAGCTTTTTAACATCAGCTCTGATGATCGTACTTTTTTCTGCGTCCCTATTGGCGCAGGTTGGTACGTCAACTGTCACCGGTTCCATTACCGATCCGCAAGGTAATGCGGTAACCGGTGCGACAGTGAAATTGATAAGTGCTCAAGGCACGACGAGGACGATAGTCTCCAATGATTCTGGAAACTACACGTTCGCATCGGTCCAGCCGGGCACGTATCGAATTGAGGTAGAGATGAACGGCTTCAAAAAAGCCAGCATTTCGAATTTTCAGGCATTGGTGGACAACAGCCAGACCGTTAACGTAACGCTCGAGATCGGCCAGGTCAGCGAAGTCGTAAACGTTGACGCAGCTGGGCTTGAAAGCATCGTGAACACTGGTGATGCGAGTCTCGGCAACAACTTCGTCTCGCGTCAGATCCAGAATCTGCCGCTCGAGGGCCGCAACGTCGCTGCTCTGCTAAGTCTGCAAGCCGGTGTAACACCGGACGGATCGGTAGCCGGCGGCCGCCGTGACCAGGCAAACATCACGCTCGATGGCATCGACGTGAACGATCAGCAGACCGGTCTGGACATCAACCAGGTCAACGCCTTTTCGCCGGTGCTTCGTGTCAACCCGGATTCGGTCGACGAGTTCCGCGTGACAACGTCGAACCCCGACGCAAGCAAGGGCCGTTCATCGGGAGCACAGGTTTCGCTTATTACAAAAAGCGGTTCGAATGAATTCCGTGGTGCCCTTTACGAATATCACCGCAATACGGCGACGACCGCTAACGACTGGTTCAACAACCGTTCCGGTATCGCCCGTCCTCAGCTCATCCGTAACCTTTTTGGCGGCCGCCTCGGTGGACCGATCGTCAAGGATCGCTTTTTCTTCTTCTATAACTATGAGGGAATGAGAGAAGCGAAGGGAGCTTCGGTTGCCCGCTTGGTGCCGACGGCTTCGCTCGGACAGGGAAATATCCAGTTTGTTGATAATACTGGTCAAAACTGGACGATCAACACTTCGCAGATCAACGGCATGACGATCAACGGCGTCGACATGGTAAATGTCAATCCGCTCGTTCCGACGCTCTTCGCCGGAGTCGCGAATCGATATCCGGTCAACGACAGCACTCAGGGCGACGGACGCAATTCTGGCGGCTTCCGCTTTAATGCCCCGGCCCCGGTCGAACAGAATTCGCACACGGCGCGCTTTGACTGGATGATCACCCGCGATCAGAGCCATCAGTTGTCCTTCCGCGGCAACTACCAGCAGGATATCACCGGTGCAGCACCGTATTTCCCGGACACTCCGGCCACGAATACCTGGAGCCATCCGCTCGGATTCTCGGCTACCCACACGTGGCTGATCAATAGCCGATTCACCAATCGACTAAGCTACGGGTTGACCCGTATCGGGTTCAGCAATCAGGGCGACTCGAGCGATCCGGCGATCTCGTTCCGCTATATCTTTCAGCCCACGTTCTTCGCTCGTACTTTCAGCCGTACAAACCCGACGACGAATATCACGGACGACCTGACTTACATCCGCGGTAACCACACGTGGCAGTTCGGCACCAATATCCGCTTGATCAAGAACACGCGCGTCAACTTTGCCCGCTCGTTCGACAACGGTATTACAAACCCGAGCGCCATGGCGAGCAACGTTGCTCGAACTGCGATCAACCAGTTCATCACTGCTCAGGCGGGAACCACCCGAACGGTCGCTTCGGCGTGGGACGTTCCGGCTCAGGGAGCTATCGTTGCTCTTATCGGCCGCTTGACGGGCTACGGGGCTAACTTCAACTTTGACACAAATGGATCGCTGCTGGCGGCGAACACAGGAATCAGACGCGAGTTCAAGACTGAAGAATACGACTTCTACCTTCAGGATTCTTGGAAGGCCCGTCCTAATCTCACCATCACGGCAGGTCTCCGTTATGGCGTCAGCGTTCCGGTTTACGAAACGCAGGGTTATGAAACGGTACCTTCGATCCCGCTTTCGACCTATCTTGAAAACACGATCCAGCAGATGAACATCGGCGGAAACTATCGCGAGATCCTTTCGGTCCGTCTGGCCGGCAAGGTCAACGGACGCGACAGCATCTATCCGATGGACAAGGACAACTGGCAGCCGCGTATTTCGATCGCATGGTCGCCAGAGTTCGAGTCGGGACCGTTTGGAAAACTGTTCAGCAAGAAGTCTGAGTCGGTCTTCCGTGCTGGTTTTGCGATCACGAATGACTATTTCGGTCAGCAGCTTGCAACCAACTGGGACGGTGCGAACACGCTCGGCTTCTCGTCGTCAGCAACGATCAACGTTAACACTTACAACTTGACGACCAACCCGGCCCCGCTCTATACCGGGCCGAGCATGTCGATAAGGGCTCTGCCGAATTTGACGATACCGGGAACGTTGACATTCCCGCAAACCGCTCCGGTTCGCAATCCTGGAACAGGCAAGATCGAAACCTCGCTCGACCAGAACCTCGAATCGCCGGTCAACTATTCGTGGAACTTCAGCTACGGTCGTCGCCTTCCTGGCAATATCTGGATGGATGCGGCATACGTCGGACGCCTCGCTCGCAAACTTCTTGCCGGACGCGACGTGATGATGCTCCGTGATATCCGCGATCCACGCGGCGGCATGAGCTACAACGAAGCGGGAACGATCCTCGATCGTCTGCTTCAGGCAGATGCTCCTGGAAGCCAGGTACCGAACCTCGCGTTCTACAACAACATGTGGGCGCCAGGAACACTTGGTGCCTTGTTTGGTTGTCCGACGGGGACCGGCGGCACCAGCGGAACCGCCTGCACTAACTCGCAGGCTGTTTACAATCTGGTTCCACAGGCCGGAGACTGGACCTATACCATGCAGCTGCTTGATCAATTTACCGGCAGCCGCTATTTCTTCCAAGGCCAGTATGATGCGCTGTCAGCATTCGGAACGATCGGTTCATCCGATTACCACGCCGCAACGCTCACATTCCGTCAAAGACTCTCGTCAGGCGTAACGTGGGACTTCAACTATACATACGGCAAGTCACTTGACGATTCGTCAGGCCTCCAGACCGGCGGTTTGTTTGGATCGACCTTTATTTTGAACGCATTCCGGCTTAGGGACCAGCGTTCGATATCGGATTTCGACCTCAAGCATGTTGTTAACTTCAACGGCGTTTGGGATCTGCCGATCGGTAAAGGACGTAAATTTGGCAGCGGCATGAACAAGTTCGCCAACGCTCTGCTCGGCGGCTGGCAGTTGAGCGGTATCTTCCGTTACGATTCCGGCTATCCTTACACGGGCGGATTCTTCGATTCGACCGGATGGCAGACAAACTGGCAGATCCGCAGCTACAACACGTTGGTACGGCCGATCCAGACCGGCACGTACTACGGCGAAGCTTCGGCGGCTTGCACTTCGGGCTGCGATATCCCGAATATCTTTGCCGATGCTGATGCTGCTTACGCGTCGTTCCGTACGCCGCATCCGGGCGAAACCGGTACGCGAAACGCTATCCGCTTCCCGAGCTCGTTCAACATCGATGCGGGACTCGGAAAAGCTTTCGAAATGCCGTGGAAAGAAGGCCATAAACTCAGCTTCCGCTGGGAGGTCTTTAATGTGACAAACACTCCGTTCTTCGGAGGGCAGTCGAACGCAACGATAGGCTACACAGGCTCATCCGCGGGAACGTCGTTTGGCCGTTACACGTTTCAGCGTAACAGCCCGCGAATCATGCAGTTTGCACTTCGTTACGATTTCTAAACCTGGTTTAGAAACAAAATTAAGAGGCCGTCATTCGACGGCCTCTCTTTTTTGCACTGAAGATAGATCACTTACTGTTGTCAGCAATATATTTTTCTAGACGCTCTTTTTCGGGGTGACTCGGCTTCTTTGCTAGAAACGCTTTGTATTCGGTCACTGCTTTATCCTTCATCTTCGCTGCGTCATAGAGGGCTCCTAATCGCAAGTGAACTTCCGCCATTTCATCAGGTGCGAGCCGAATCGCCTCATTAAGGTGCGTGACGGCCAGCGAGCCTTTCTTTGCCATCAGATACGATTCGCCAAGGAAATGCTGAGCATCCGCCGATCCTGCATTAACCTTGACGGCATTCGATAGGACCATGATCGCATTATCGGCCTGCTTCTTTGCGACGTAAAGTTTGCCCAGATTTAGAAGCGCGACAAAGTAATCCTTCTTCTGTTCTATGGCTTTAAAGTAACAAGCCTCTGCATCATTCAAATTGTCCTGCTTGAAATAGATCGTGCCGAGTTCTGTCCAAGCGACATAGTCTTTGGGATCTTTTGCTATCACATCCTTAAAACCGGCCGCCGCTTTATCCAGGTTTTTGTCCTTTAGGTTCTTAAGGGCGGCGTCGAAGGCCTTTGTGGCCTCGGGGCTGCGGGCGTAGGTATCCTTGACCGATACAACGCCGGGTGCCGCTTGTTTCTTGAACTCCTGCCAGTCGAGCTGAAAATCCTGGCGTATCTGCGGATTTGCACCAACGGCGAGGGGCAGACGGCCATATTCATTATCATCGATCTCAAGTATCAGCGTCGCACTGCCGCGAAGGGAGCGGCGGAACATATACCAGCCATTCTTATCGACTTGAGTTCGGTCGATGAGTGAACCGCCCTCAAGCAGCGAAACAAAGATCACTGGCCGTCTTTCGCCTTCGCTAAAACGTCGGAGCGAGACTTGACCGAAAACAGCGGGTTCGCCGATCTTGATCGGAAGGCCTGTTGCGGCCCGAAGTTCGTCGGTTTGAGAAAGTGCGGCCCCGGGTGCCAGAGCCAGAACGGCCATCAACATGGCCGCTAATGTAAAGTACTTCATATATATTCTCCGAAAATACACGGGAAACGAGATGCTTCTGCGATGCCAACATCCTATCACGCCTCAAGCAAAGATCGCTATCAAAATGTTCTTTTGATAGCGACTTTTGTGGAGCTAAATAAGTTGGTCTGCCCTTTGGATTCCGGCTGACCACTAATTAACGTGTGCCAACGCGAGTCGTAGAAAGTTCTCGAAAAGGATTCGACCGTCGCGGGATTCATTCGGGTGTTCCCAGCGGGTCGGATTTTTTGACCAGTCTTCAAAGGATTTCTCGAGATGGAACTGAACGCAGTAGATGAGCTGGCCATCTTGACGCTTGACCATCATCTGGTTTTTACATAGGTACGAGGTCGCGAGCAGTTTGAAGCCGTCGGGCACGCCCATGACCTGAACCCCGTGATTTTGCCACACGCGAAGGATGTCGTCCTGAGTGGTGTAGTCCTGCCAGATACCTGATACTTCGTCGTCGTTTCCTTCAAAGATCGGGTCGTCCTTATCGACGATCTTTACGAATCGATACTGGTACTCCACCAGCCGCCCGCTTCGTTTTTCTGAAAGCTCAAGGTTGTCGAGCGTTCGTAGCTCAGCCCCGAACGCCATCGCGACGAGCTGGTGGGCACCGCAAATGGCAAGCACAGGGATCTTCGTCGTACTTAGGAATTTCTTCGTAGCTTCGATGTGGTCGGGATTGTAATAGTCGAAATCGGCAAATGTACCGCTCATGACTATCGCGTCCGGCATGAATTTCTCGGCCGCATCGGCGATCTCAGAAAGATGCACCGTCATCGTTTTCGGATTCTGGACGAGACGAATAACGTTCTTCGCAATATTATCGCATGCCATCCCGGCAACCTTGCGTTCGAATGCGAGCTTGGCTTCCGTCGTTCCGTTCCAGTCCTTGTGCGCAAGATCGGAAATGTCCGATTCGTAACGCAACAGGTCGTTGACGATCAAAACCTTTGCATGTTTGATACGCTTCTCGATCGGCTCGTAACGGCAGTACGTGCTTTTGTTATATGGGAATGGAAGTGTTTCTGGTTCCGTCTTTCCGGCCACTGCGTCGAACATAAACGTCTTAAATCCTGGTTACGCCGATCTTGGCGCATCCGAGAATTATATCATCAATACAAAATGCTCCAAGCTTTCGGCAGCAAAATTAACATCAACGCTGTCTGGTCGGCCGGTCAAATTTGGGCATCAAGTCGCCGGGACCGATCTCGATAAGCTCGAGCCTCATTGTTTTGATGAGTTTTGACCTAGAAAGGATCGCACTCTTCGCAGTTGCTGTGGCGGTGTGCTCGCCGAGGAGAATAAACGACCTTTGCCAGGCCGTCTCAAGTTCATCGGCCGCGGCCGAAATTCTCGTAATGTCGTATGGGATCGCAAATTCAGAGCAGCCGATCCGGGCGAAGACCCTCATGTACCGGGCTGTTGAAAGATCAGGGGACGCGAACCGCCGCTTCCCTACCTTCAGTTCGATACCAAGTAGCGTGTGCTGGATCACGCACTGATTCTCGCGTTCCGGGATGTCGATGGAGATAGCGCGTGTGCGTTGTGTGCGGATCTTGTCTCGGTAAATATTCGGCAGCCATTCGTTGCCGAGAGCCGCGGCGATCTCGGGAATAAACTGCATTACCTCTCAGCCGCGATTACCGTCGGCGCTCCGGGCTTTGCAAATCGTTCGATCAGCCCGCCGCTAAACAATCCAAGGTAGAAAACACCGAGAACCGTAATGAGCAATGCGGCCGCAAGCGGCATCGGCACCTTTGGATCGCTCCAGCTGGTCGTTCGTTCGCGGAAGAACATTACGACGATAAGCCGAAGGTAATAGTAAGCCGATATCGCAGAACCAATGACCGCAACAACAACAAGGGCAGCGACAAGAGGATTTCCCGATTCGAGTGCCGGTCGGAAAACCAGGATCTTACCCATGAACCCAGCCGTCAGCGGCAGTCCGAATAGCGACAGCATGAACAGCGATAGCGAGAATGCCAAAACCGGCGACTTGAAGCCGATTCCGTTGTAGTCCTCAAACTCCGTCCTTCGGTCATTCTTCTGGCCGATCAGGGTGACGATCCCGAATGCTCCCATGTTCGTGACCGCATAGGTCAGCATGTAGAACGCAACCGCCGCGATCGCTTCGTCGCGCGCCAAGGTCGTCTTCGCAAGCCCCGCACCGACAAACCCGACGAGGGCATAGCCTGCGTGTGCGATCGAAGAATAAGCAAGCATTCGCTTCACGTTATCCTGCATGATCGCGGCAACGTTGCCAACGATGATCGTCACCATTGCAAGGATAGTCACCGCCCCGATCCACGATTGATGCAGTAGCCCCGAAGCCTGCGCTCCCGCGACGAGCGGAAACCCGAGGACAAATACCCGGAGAAATGACGCAAAGGCCGCAGCCTTCGGCCCGGCAGCCATAAAGCCGGTGACCGGAGTCGGGGCTCCTTCATACACATCCGGCGTCCAAACGTGAAACGGGGCCATTGCGATCTTAAATCCAAAACCGATCAGCAGCATCGCACCGCCGACCAGGAGCAAGCCGGGGAAATTTGGATTCGCAACCTTATCGGCGATCTGGGCGATCTGCGTGGTGCCCGTGGCACCGTAGATCAGGGCCATTCCGTATAGCAAAAATGCCGATGCGAACGACCCGAGGATGAAATACTTCATCGCGGATTCGTTCGATTTCAGGTCGCCCTTTCTTAGCCCGGCCATCACATAGGTCGCGATCGAGAGCGTTTCGAGGCCTAGAAATATGGTCACGAGGTCGCTTCCGGCTGACATGATCATCATGCCGAACGTCGCAAACATCAGCAGGGCGTGGTATTCACCGACGGGAACGTCCTCGCGATCGACCCAGATCGTGGAAACGAGGATCGTCATTGCCGAAACAAAAAGGAACACGAAGGAAAAGCCGAGACGAAGATTGTCGTGGGCGATCATGCCGTTCCAGCCGGTCGGAGCGGCAGTTCCCCACATGGTTCCCAGCACGACAGCGGAAGCGCCAAGTCCGATCAGCGAGATAGCTCCGGAAACCATCCGCTGTTTTGGGACAAAACTGTCATACAGCATTACCAGAATGCCGGTTGCCGCGACGATCAGCTCCGGCAATATCAGCGAGACATTTGCGTCGGGCGTAATTAAATCTGTCAGCAAAAACGTGTTCATTATCTATTTTCGTCTGCCGTAACGTTCGGCCTAACCTCGGTTTTTTCGATCGTCCCGCCTGCCTGATGCATCACTCTTTCCTTGATCGCCTTTACCGCCTCTTCGCTTCTAGCCAAGAACGGTTTCGGGAAGACGCCCATGTACACCATCAGAATGAGGAGCGGCACCATCAGCCCGATCTCACGCCATGAAAGGTCGGCCAGGCCCCTATTCTTTTCGCTGGTAACTTTGCCGAAAAAGACCCGCTGCACCATCCAAAGCAGGTAAACCGCGGCAAAGATCACGCCTGTTCCGGCGAACATGGCCGCGATGTAGTTCCAGTTGACCGATGCCGTGATGGTGAGCACCTGCGACTGGAACATGCCGACCATGATGAGGAATTCACCGACGAATCCGTTCAGGAACGGCAATCCGACCGAAGCCATCGTCGTTATGACAAATATTGTGGTGTAAACCGGCATCACGTTTGCGAGGCCGCCGAAGTCGGCGATCTTTCGCGTGTGCCGTCGTTCGTAAATAAAGCCGACGAGCAGGAACAGGGCTCCGGTAGTAACGCCGTGAGCGAGCATCGTGAACAAAGCTCCCTGCATGCCCGCTTCCGTGAACGAGAACATGCCGAGCATCACAAATCCCATGTGGGCGACAGATGAGTACGCGACCAACCTTTTTACATCGGGCTGCACCATTGCGACCAACGCACCATAAATGATGCCGATGATCGCAAGCGTGATGAAGATCGGGGCCGTCTCTTTTGCTTGCTCGGGGAACAATGCAAAATTGAACCGCATCAATCCGTAAGTTCCCATCTTCAGCAACACCGCAGCAAGGATCACTGAGCCTGCTGTCGGGGCCTCGGTATGGGCGTCAGGTAGCCACGTGTGGAACGGGAAAAGCGGAACTTTGATCGAGAAGGCCAGCGCGAAGGCAAGGAACAGAAGCATCCCAGCCTGCGGCGTGATGATCATATTGCCCGCTTTCATCGCGGCAAGGATCGATACAAGATCGAACGATCCGCCTAAGCCCGTCTGATCGGCGTAGATGAAGTACAGACCAATGATCGCGACCAGCATCAACAAACTGCCGAGGGCCGTGAAGATAAAGAACTTGACAGCCGCATAAATGCGATTTTCGCCGCCCCAGACCCCGATGAGGAAAAACATTGGGATAAGCGAAGCCTCGAAAAAGAGATAGAAAACCAGCAGATCAAGGGAAACAAAAACGCCGATCATTGCTGATTCTAAAAGAAGCAGGAACACGTAGAACGCCGTCGCTCTCTTTTCGACAGCGTGCCAGGTCGAAATGACCGCGATCGGCATTATGAACGTGGTCAGGATAAGCAGCCAAAAGCTTAGCCCATCGACGCCAACGTGATAGTTCGTGTTTATCGCCTTGATCCAAGGGACATTCTGTTCAAAGAAGAACCCGCTCGGCCCGGCCGTCGCCGACGATGAGAAAAGCAGCAGCGACACCACAAAATTGAGCAGCGTAAAGCCCAGCGTCAGCCATTTCAACTGACTCTCCTGTTTCCAGAACATCTGATGGCCGAGCGTCAAAACAGCTCCGACCAGAGGGATCAGGATGAGGATCGTCAGCAAATTTGAATTAATAAAGTCCATTACAATTTGGTCTTTCGTCTTTGGCCTTGGGACTTCGAGGGCCGAAGACCCAAGACTTATGGCTTAACCAACCAACTTCAACCCGTAATAAATAAAGTATCCAACCACCGCCAATGCCCCGATCACGATAATCGCTGCGTAACTGCGGACAAAACCGACCTGAGTTCGTCGGACGACATTGCCGAGTTCCATAACAAAACCGCCGATGCCGTTGACGATACCGTCGATAAAACCGACATCGAACCCCTTCCACAGGCGTTCGCGGGAAAGGCGTGTAAGCGGATCGACGATGTAACCGTTATAAAGCTCGTCGAGCTTCCACTTCTGCTCGAGGATCTTCGGCATTTTCCGCAGCGGATTGTTCCTAAATGCAAACCAGCCGATAGCGATGCCAATGATCGCCATAACAACCGAGAGACCCGCAAGCAGCCTTTCCTTTTGGATCACTTCCGGTGCGTGGGCTTTCGCATTTTCACGAGCTTTCACAGCGGATTCCATCTTTGTTTCCGCAACAACAGGCTCAAGAACATGCTCGAATGCGTTAGCGTCCTTAACTCCCACCAGCGAACTCATCGCATACGGAACTCCGATCAAACCGCCCGCAGTGGACAGAAACGCGAGGATGATCAGCGGAACGGTCATCACCCATGGCGATTCGTGCGGTTTGAAATCGTGCGGGATGTGATGGTGTTCCTCTTCGTCATCATCGTGGCCGTGGTCGTCCGCCGCCTTATGAGCATCATGCGAGGCATGGTCGTCGTGGTGCTCGCCCTCCAATTCCTGGTGAAAACGCTCTTCGCCCCAAAATGTCATGACCATCATTCGGGTCATGTAAACGGCGGTCAGGACAGCCGTAAAAACCGCAACGCCCCACAGGATCTCTTCACCCGGGAAAGTGCCCGCAGGAAAATACTTGTCCGCCGCAAAGGTCTTGTAAAGGATCTCGTCCTTTGAGAAGAATCCTGCCCAGATCGGAATACCGCAGATCGCCAGCCAGCCGGTCATCATGGTGATCCACGTAATCGGCATGTATTTCTTGAGGTTGCCCATCCGCCGCATGTCCTGCTCATGGTGCATGCCGTGAATGACCGAACCTGAGCCAAGGAAGAGCAAAGCTTTGAAGAACGCGTGCGTCATCACGTGGAAGATCGCGACAACAAACGCCCCGACGCCCGCGGCAAGGAACATAAACCCAAGCTGCGAGACCGTCGAGTACGCAAGAACCTTCTTGATATCGTTCTGAGCGATCGCTATCGAGGCGGCAAAAATAGCGGTAGCGGCACCGATCACAGCAATGATCCACATCGCAGTCGGCGAAAGTTGATAGATCGCGTTCGAGCGGACGACCAAATAAACGCCGGCTGTGACCATCGTCGCGGCGTGGATCAGGGCGGAAACCGGAGTCGGGCCGGCCATTGCATCCGGCAGCCAGGTGAGCAGCGGGATCTGAGCTGATTTACCAGTTGCACCTACGAAGAGAAGCACACCGGCCGAGGTCAAACCGCCCGCGATGATCGCTCCCCAGGTGAACGGCTCAGCCGACATATTGGCCAGCACAAAACTGAAAACGCTCTGCACCTGCTCGCCTCCGACGGTCTTGTCGAAGAACGAGATCGAGCCAGTCAGCGTAAAGATCAGAAACATCCCAACCAGCACGCCCCAGTCGCCGATGCGGTTCATCACAAAGGCCTTCTTGGCAGCTTTGCGGGCCTCGTCCTTCTTGATGTAATAGCCGATCAAAAGGTAAGAGCAAAGTCCCACACCTTCCCAGCCGACAAACATCAACAGGTAATTGTCCGCGAGTACCAGCGTGAGCATCGCGAACATGAACAGGTTCAAATACGCAAAGAAGCGATAAAACCCTTTATCGCCATGCATATACCCGGTCGCGAAAATGTGGATCAGCAGCCCGACGAACGTGATAAAGCAAGCATAAATGCCGCTCAACCGGTCCATTCCAAGAGCGAAATCCGCGCGGAAGTTCCCGACCTGTATCCATGTCCAGATATGGTCCAGGATCGGCTTCTCGATAAACAAGGCACCGCCGCCGGCGACAAACGCAAGATAAAACGCAACGACGGTCGAAACAGCGATAGTGCCGCACGCAACGAGTCCGCTAAACGCCTCATTCTTCAGCCTACCGCCGATCAGCCAATTGATCACGGCACCGGCGAGCGGGGCGAAAATTATTAGACTTAAAAGGTTATTTTCAGTCATCGATCAAAAAAATCTTACTTGCGCTTCTTCTTTACAGGCCTTTTGCTTGAGACCGCCTTCTTTTTCGCAGGCTTCTTAACTTCAGCTACCGTGCTCGGCCCGGGAACCGTAAAATCATCGGGAACCTGTATCTTGTGCTCGGCAACTAACCTGTCGACGTATCGTTGTTCCCGTTCGGATTCGATCTCCTCACGGACATATTCTTTAATGGGCTTAGAACGCGCATTTGGGTTGAGCGGGTTCGCGATCGACGTCGATATCAGGATGTGACGGGCATCGTATACCTCAGCACCACGGTTCGAAGGATCGCTACTAATGCCCTTCTTCTCAAGCTTTATCACGTGAAAACCAAAATCCGTCTCAACGATCTCGGGATAGACCTCGCCCACTTTCACTGCCAACGCGGCTTTCTCGAAAGGCTCGACCATCTGGCCCTTGGAAATATCCCGGTAGATCCCGCCGGATTTCTTGCCATTTGATCCAACATTGCCGGGGTCCTCCGAATTCTCATCCGCAAGAGCGGCAAAGTCCTCACCCGCCTTTGCCCGATCTAATATCGTTTGCGCCTTTGCCCTCTTTGTTTTCGGGTCGAGTTCCGGATGTTCGGCAATATATTTTGAAATATCGGCGTCCGTTGCGTTAATTTCCGAGCTCATCTTCTCAGAAACCAAACGTGCAAGGAACTGTGCCTGCTGAAGTCGAACCTGCAAACCGGCCTTTTCAACAAACACCTTGGGCAATGATCCGGCCTTCTGTTTTGCGTCGAATTCCGAGCTATAGATACGAATTTTCGCAAAAACATCTCGGGCCTGCTCTCTCTCCTCAGCCGTGATGTCCGTTTTCTTTTTGTCGGTATCGCCCGCGTTCATAACGTCAAGCTTGGACTTCAAAAAGGCCTCGAATTCATTTTCGCGTGCCGGCTTACCGGCCCAAAACGCCGCTACCTGATCGTCAGTGATGTATCCAAACGCGGGCTTCGTGGGTCGATTCTTATTAAGCTCACGGTCGTAGTTAACCGCGACGACCTCGTTTCGAATATTCTCCAGTTCCTGACGATTGGTCGGCTCTTTCGTCAGACCATCATGCTGTGCATGGGAGGCGAAGGCGAGAAGCTGTTTCAAGCTTTCAATCTGTGCCTTCTTCGCTTCAGGGTTTGCAAGACGTTCGACGGCTTTTGGGTTCGACTTCGCAATGTCGGAAATCAAAAGTTCTATCTCGTACTTACTGATGCTCGAGAAATATCCGTCAGGAATCGACGTCTGTTGTCCGCCAGCACCAACGTAGGCAACAGCGGTAAAGATGCAAACTGGCATCAACCGAACCACTCCCGATCTCAA
This sequence comes from uncultured Chloracidobacterium sp., assembly GCA_964410495.1. GTDB lineage: Bacteria > Acidobacteriota > Blastocatellia > Pyrinomonadales > Pyrinomonadaceae > OLB17. The sequence continues at coordinate 169,347 of CAYPGP010000007.1, read as the reverse complement.
GAGCCGTCGAATCGCTCCGCGAGCGGATCGCGGAGGAATCGAAGTTCTTGATAATCGATAATGGGTCATCTCCAAATTTAACTAACGATCGCCCTAGTTTTTTAACAAGCTGGCATCATCTACATCCACCGACATGCTGTTGCGAAAGAACGCGATAATTATGCCGAGGCCTACGGCGGCTTCAGCCGCGGCGACGGACATCACCATAAACACGAATAACTGCCCGGTCGTGTCGCCGTAATAACGTGAAAAAGCGACAAACGTAAGGTTTACGGCGTTGAGCATAAGCTCAATACACATGAACATCCCGATCACGTTGCGCTTAAAGATAACGCCGACACAGCCGATCGTAAATAATATTCCCGATAGCGCCAGATAGCTGGCGAGCGAAGGTTCCATACCGTTAAAGGGCGATGCCTAGCCCATCCTTAGCTTCTTCTTCATTCCTCAGATCCAGTTCTTTGTTGACGACCAGCTCCAGCTGCGGTGCATTCAACCGTCGCGCAAGGATCACGCCGCCGATCACTGCCATTAACAGCAGAATTCCGACGATTTCCACGGGCAGCAAGTACTCGGTATACATCGCACGGCCGATGCTCATCGTCTTTCCCGCTGTCAAACCTTCGTCCGACGGAACATTAGGAGCCCGCATGACCGAATAGAAAATAAAAAACGTCTGTGCGAGCAGCAAAACGCCTAACCCACCGCCGAGCGCGTAAAGATATTGCAGCCGTGCATGAGGCCGGTCTTCGTCAAGATTGAGCAGCATGATGACGAAAACCACCAGAACCATGATCGCCCCGGCGTAGATCAATATCTGAACCGCAGCAATGAACGGCGCCGCCAGCGTTACGTAGATACACGACAAAGCAACAAAAACACCGACAAGCGAGATCGCGCTATAGAGCGGATTACGATGGTAGACCATCGATATCGCACACGCTATCGCGAGTCCGGCGAAAATAAAAAATAAAGCTGTTCCGACCATATTTCGGTAGTCGGTGGTCAGCTGCCAGTTGTCAGTAGTTTCATTTCTGACCACGGACAACTGACCACCGAACACTACTTCATCGATTCAAAAAGAACACCACCACGATCGTCAAGATCACATTCGCGATCGCGACCGGCAGCAAAAATTTCCAGCCGAAATTCATCAGCTGGTCAAAACGAAAACGCGGCAGCGTTCCGCGTATCCAGATATACAGGAACAGGAACGCACAAATCTTGCCGATAAAGGCGACATGGCTAACCAAGGCGTACGGGATCGAGCCGACCTCAAAGATGTGGCCCAGGCCCGGAACGTACCAGCCGCCCAGGAAAAGCACCGTGCACATGACCGAAACGGTGAACATGTTCACGTACTCGGCCATGAAGAACAGGGCGAATTTGAGTGCCGAGTATTCCGTGTGGAATCCGGCAACGAGTTCGGTCTCGGCCTCAGGAAGATCGAACGGTACGCGGTTCGTTTCCGCAAAAGCCGCGATCAGAAACACGATAAACCCAATAAACTGAGGAATTATGAACCACTTAAAGGGCGATCTCGTCTGTGCCTCGATGATCCCGTTCAAATCGAGCGTGCCCGCGAGCATTACGGCACCGATCACCGAAGCCCCCATCGCGAGTTCGTACGAGATCATCTGTGCCGACGATCGCAGTCCGCCCATCAGCGAGTATTTGCTGTTCGAGGACCAGCCCGCGAGAGCGATACCGTAAACACCGACCGAGGTAATTCCCAACACAAAAAGCACGCCGACATCGATCCTGGCGATCGTAAGCGGCATATTTCGGGCTTGTTCGGCGATCCAAACAACAGCATCACCCAGATAAGCAACTCCCGAAACATAAGGAACGAGCCACCCCAACGGATCAGCGATCCTCGGCCCGAATGGGTAAACCACGATCGGCAGCAACGCGCACGTTAGTGCGACCATCGGTGCCAGAAAATACACAAACTTCGTCGATTTATCCGGAACGAGGTCTTCCTTGAAAATAAACTTCAGAAGATCGGCGAACGGCTGCAAAACTCCCCACGGCCCGACGCGATTGGGCCCGATACGGCCCTGGATCCAGCCGAGAACTTTTCGTTCGGCCAAAACCGTGTAGGCAACGATCATCAGCACGCCCTGAAAAGCAAGCAGGATCGCGACGCTAAATACGATAAAAGGAAATGCGGTTTTTAATGCGGTTTCCATCAAAATTTACTATCTTCCGCCCGGAACGCTTCGATCGCCAGCCCCCACGGCCTCCGCAAGCGATTCTTCGCGACGCGAGCCGTCCAAATTAAACTGTGCGAGCGGCGACACCAGCAGATTGTCCGGTTTCGGATTTCCATTCGCCAGCAGATGAAACTGCGGTGTCTTTCTGGTCATAGTTGTCAGCCGGTGCAATTTGTGTCCTATCTGCGGCGTTTCGTTATTTTTCTCGCCCGGGGTGCCCGCTTCAACATAGGCCTTGAGTGAAGCCGCGAGGCCCGAAACATCGATGCCCGATCGGATCTCGTGCCTCACCTGAACCGGATTCGACTCATCTTTCAACGCCGGATATCGCAAGCCGGAGTACGCGGGAATGCTGTCTGCCAGATTCCTGAATATTGCAGAAGCCGACCATTCCGTCGCGACTTCGACGCCCATTGCACGGCCGATCATCGCCGTGATCATCCAGTCCGGTTTTGACTGGTGAAGCGGCTCGATCGCCTTGCGGACACGCTGGACGTTGCCGGCATTATTCGTGAACGTTCCGTCAACTTCGGCGAAACTTGCCGCCGGAAACACCACGTCGGCATGATCTGTCGTTTCCGTCAAAAACAGCTCCTGCACAACGACAAACTCTTTGCCCGCAAGCCCGTTCGCATCCTGCAAACTGCCGCCGATCAGCAGTGCGGCCGAATTCCTTACGACATCGTCAACCGACTTGCGTTCGCCGGAAACATCGATCGCACCGACTGAATTATTATGTCTGGCAAGCGGAAGAAGCAGAACCCTGCGGTTATCAGCTGCCAGACTGGCGGCGTTAGCGGCGATGACGGCCTGAGCCGTTGGCGAAAGATCGGAGCCGACAATAAGAACGACGTCACCTTCCGAATCAGAAATCGCCTTGCGGACTGAGTCGAGATCGGCTTTTTCGACGCCCATCTTCTCCGCAGCCGGTCCATCATAAGAAGGATCAACGGCCGTCAGGGCAAATACGTCGATCGATCCTGAATTTACATGAACGAAATCGGCCCCAGCCTGCCGAGCCAGATTGATCGGCCGGTCGTTGATACAGATAAATCGTGCTCCGCCGTTTCTGACGGCCTGCCTGATCTGCTTTGCGGTAAATGTTTGCTCTTCTTCAGGTTCGCCGCCGATAAGTACGATGGTCTTCGCGTACCGGATGTCGGCATGAGTAGCGAGCGGAACGCTCAAGTGGTCAAAAACGGCCGACATATCGTGCGAATCCGCAACGGCGAATTTGTCGTTCGCACCGGCTTCCGCCGCAAACCTGCGAAGCGTGAATATCGATTCGTTTGTCAGCCTTGGGCTTGCAATAACGCCGACACTGCCGCTCTTTTTCAGCCCCTCCGCAGCAAATTCGATCGCCGCGTCCCAAGTCGCCGGGATAAGCTTTCCGCCTTTCGAATAGCGGATCATCGGCGTCTTTATGCGGTCGGGATGGTCGATGAATTCATGCGCAAACCGCGCCTTTACATCCAAAAACTCACCATTAAGGCCGTTGACGTAGCGGTCGCGGGCGACGATGCGATGAACTCGGCCACTGCGTGAGCCGATTGATATTTGCATGCCGTCAGAACCATAAACGTCCGTCGACACGGTCTGATCGAGCTCCCACGGACGCGTTTCGTGTCGATAGACGCCATCCAATAAGGTTCCCGTCGGGCAGACCTCGATACAGTTTCCGCACTGCGAACAGCCGAGCCATCCGCCGTATGTCCCAATTACCGTGTTCGCCCCGCGATTTCCGGCCTCGATAGCATCCTCGCCCATCCATTCCGAGCAAACTCGGGTACAGCGTTTACATAAAATGCACCGCTGCGGGTCGTTGGCGACTATCGGTGAAAGGTATTTTTCAGGAGCACGATTCTTTGGCTCGCTGAACCGCTCCTCAACATCACCCCAATCGAAAATGACTTCCTGCAGTTCGCATTCGCCCCCACGGTCACAAACCGGGCAATCAAGCGGATGATTTGTCAGCAGAAACTCGCCCATCGCACGCTGCGCCTTTTCGACCTCTTCGGACTGGGTCGTAACGACCATTCCATCCGTGCAGGTGATCGTACAAGAGGTCTGCAGCTTGGGCATCTTCTCAATGCGAACGAGGCACATGCGGCAAGAGGCCTGCAGGTCGAGGTCCTTGTAATAGCAAAACGACGGAATACCGAAGCCCTTCTCGCGGCAAACGTCGATCAGCCGAGCGCCTTTTTCGACCTCGAACTCCTGTTCGTTTATGGTTACTTTTATCTTTTCTGACATTAACTAAATCGCTTGTCTATATTCAGTGTAAATGCAAATCGCCCCGCCCAACATCAGGCAGATCAGGGCAATGACATCCGCCGTAAAAACTTGCCCGATGCGATCGTTATAACCGCCGGTTAACCACGCCAACGATAGGAACGACACCACCGTTATCAAACCCGTTACAAAAGCCAGCGGTTGAAGCCTCGGGCGAAAAGCTGCACCCACAAAGAAAGCTCCCAGCATACCTAACAGCACCGCTCGATGCCTCATCAGGATCGAAAGATTTGGGTCGTCAAACGGCAGTCCGTAAAGTGTGGTCAACTGCTCGCTTCCCAAAACGCCTACGATCGGCAGCAAGTGGATGACACCTGCTACGATCAGCATAGCGGCGGTCAGATATCGCATTGTCAAACCAGACGCGAATAACGCGTCTCCGTCGCCTTTGCTTCTTCGCCCGACGGCATGATGTTGTAAGCAGTGATCACGATATTATCGTCATCGATCACCTCGATCTCGGTTCTCCAGTTCCATCGCGGCTCGCCTTCCCCCGCGAAGTAGCTGCCGGTTGCCGCAAACTTTCCGCCGGGCTCGCCTTCGGAGAACAGCATCCCCGTGGACATATGAAAACGGTCAACCCAGGCCGCTTGATACCGCTTTGTAGCGAGATCAAAACCATATATCGCGACACCCTCGAACGGTTTGCCCTGCAACTCGCCGCGATACTCGTGAATGGCAAAACGTCCATCGAGGATCGGCCGAATTTTCCCCATCATCGGGGACTCGTCGGCAAGCACGTCCGGCTCGAACCACGTTTTCGTCATTCCCGACCAATCGCCAGAAAGTTTCGCTAGCTCGGCATGAGGGCCGGAGTCTTTCGATTCAGCAAACTTCACTATACTGACCTATTTACCCTTTTTCTTGGGCGAATCTTCAGAAACCGCGGTACCGCCCGCTGCTTTTTTCTTCGGACGCGTTTTGCCGTAACTTCCGGCAAATATCTTGCCGCGGCGTGTTCTCTTATCACCTTTTCCCATTACCTTACCTCCGTTGATCTTGCTCGTGAAGGCTTTCGCAGCACTTCTAAAATGTAATCCTGTATCTTCGAATTCGCGGCCAGGCGGTTATGGTCGCCGCAGATCAATCTCTCTGACTGGGCACCAATGATCGAACGCAAACTCGCCTTTTTCGATATCGATTCGGCGTTCAGCGAACGCCGGGCAACAACGCCATCACCACTCGCGAATACCACTTTTTTCACCTGACCGTCCGATACTTTTTTGCCGTCTGACGCGGTAAAGTCACGCGGTTCAAATATCGTCTTCCACTTCTTCGACTTCGCGTCGCGGTATATCACCGCCGCATCCGGGGATTCGCGGCAATCTGCACCTAAAACGAAAAACTCGACGCCGCCGGACTCACCATTTGTAGCAGCGAGGGCCTCGTGAAAACGTTTTGCGCGGGCCAGATTCGATTCAAAGAACTTGCGAGCGTCTTCTTTCTTCAACCCGCGAAACTCGGCCGTAAAATCATCGTCGTCTATCGGGTTCCAGCCGTATTCGTCCCACGTTTTCGGGTCGTAAATGTCAACATCCAATGGCTTTAGGGCTTCGTCGTACGCCGTGAACGTGCCCGGGGCTGGAAGCAGTTGATAAGCCGTCGGCACTGTAAAGATCGTAAACTTCGAAGTATCCTGCAAAAACGGCAGATCGATGCGTAGCCCGCCGATCGTGAATCCGTTGATCAAGCTGCTGAGGGCGGAAATCGAACCTTCGTTTGGCGTGCCCATCAAAATGATCCTGTCAAATAACTTCGCCCCGGCCCAAGTCGGGACCGGTTTATCCTCAGGCAACTCCGCGTCGCCGTACATCACCGCGTATCGCGAGATGAGTCCGCCCATTGAATGAGCGACTATATCAAATTTAAGGTCCGGCTTCTTGAGCCTGACCTTCAGTGCCTCAACTTCTCGAACTAAAAGCCTCGCGTTGTCGACATTATCGAGCCGCCAATCGTACGGGAAGACGTAAAGCGAATCCTCGGCTCCGTTTTCAGACGGCGTTTGCCATTTCTCTTCGAAATAGCCGCCACGCTGCCGCATCGCCTTAATAAAACCCGCGTAAACGTCAGTACCCGGAAACGGCCCGACCTTTACCTCGCGGAGTATATCGCCACGGACAAGATCATCGCGGCTTTCACGAAAATTCGCCGTCACCGGCAGCCTGATATCTTCCGACTTTGGCTTCAAAGCCCGAAACCAGATCCGCTCGTTCGTGCCCTTATGCCGCAGTTCCGAGCCGGAAAGTCCTGGAATAAGGATCACCGGATTTCGTCCTTGAGCATATGACGAAAGCGCCAGGAACCAGATCGCTATCAACAGCAAAGCGACGGTTTTTACGGTTCCGGCAAACTTCATTTCGTGCCTGCTTTAGTTGTCAACGTTCGCGACGATACCATTCTTCGCGGAAGCCTTATCGACCAACCATGTCCTGAAATCTTCAGGAAACTGCTTGATCGCAGACTGGATCGGCCACGCAGCGGCGTCGCCAAGCGGGCAAAACGACTTGCCCTCGATGTTGTCGCATATATCGAGCATCAACTGTGCATCCTCGGGCCGTCCCTCACCGATCGAGATGCGGTTGAAGATCTTTACAAGCCAATCCGTCCCTTCGCGGCACGGAGTGCACCAGCCGCAGCTTTCATGCTTGTAAAACTCGGTCAGGTTCTTGGTCGTTTCCATGATGTCGACGGTCTCGTCCATGACCATCATTCCGCCGGTGCCAAGCATCGAACCGGCGGCCACGAGCCCTTCGTAATCGAGCGTCACGTTCTTGCCGAGGATCTGCCCCGAATTCATTATGTAAACGCTTGATCCACCTGGAATTACAGCCTTCAGCTTGTTGTTCCGAAGCATGCCGCCGCAGTCTTCCATGATGAACTTCTCCATGTCGGCATAGCCCATCGGCAGCTCGTAAACACCCGGCTTTTTGACGTGGCCGCTGATTGACCAGAGCTTCGTCCCACCGCTCTTTTCCGTACCCAGATCACGCCATTTGATGCCGCCCATTTCGATGATCTGCGGAATGCTCGTCAGCGTCTCGACGTTATTGACGATGGTCGGGCAGGCGTACAAGCCTTCGATCGCCGGAAACGGCGGCTTCATCCGCGGATGTCCGCGATATCCTTCGAGGCTCGAAAGCAGAGCGGTTTCCTCGCCGCAAATGTACGCTCCGGCCCCGGTGTGCGTATGAAGATCGAAATCGAGGCCCGAGCCCAGGATATTCTTACCCAACAGACCAGCTTTTCGAGCTTCGTCGATGGCGACATCCATGATGTCGAGCAGATATCGATATTCACCGCGGCCGTAAACGTAACCCGTGTTCGACCCAAGCGTATAACCCGCGATGATCATGCCTTCGATCAAGGCGTGCGGGTCGTACTCCATCAAATAACGATCTTTGAAAGAACCCGGTTCAGATTCGTCGGCATTACAGACGATATACTTCGGCTTTGGCGAATCACGCGGCACGAACGACCATTTCATCCCCGACGGAAAACCCGCTCCGCCGCGACCGCGAAGGGCTGAATCTTTTACTTCCTGGATGATCGCATCCGACGTCATCCCAAGGGCTTTTTCGAGCGATTTATACCCGCCGTCTTTTTTATAGACCTCGAGCGTGTGGCCATCCTTGATGAACACTCTTCGAAGCGATAAAGGTTCGCAGCCTAGTGCTTTGATCTCCATTACAATCCCAAATCTCTTGCGATAACCAACGTGTCCGTGTACTGATTGAACTTCACGATCTTACCGTCACGCATTTCCCATTCGTGCGCAAACGGCACCGACATGCTCTTCCCAGTTTTCAGATATTTGCCCGAATAGGTGCCAAACGAGACAACATTTCCATCACCACCGTCGACAACTTTACTCGGCACCGCCGCAAATCCCTCCCACTCGGTCGCGAGCCTCATAAAGACACCGCTCAAAACACCATTGGGACCGCGATGCGTACCGCCGTACATAAACCCTTCGGCTTCGGTCCATTCGATGTTCTCGTCAAACGCACCCAGAACACCGGGCACATCGCCGCTTGCGAAGGACTCGTAAAGGCCTTTTATGATGTCTCCATCGGTCATCTTATTCACCTATTTGCAATCCGCGAGGATCTTATCGACCTTTTCGACCGTTAGATCTTCGTGATAATCAAACCCGATCTGCATCATCGGTGCCGTGCCGCAGCTGCCTAAACATTCGACCATGGTGACGGTAAACTTCCCGTCCTCGGTGGTCTCGCCAGGGTGAATTCCGAGTTTCGAGCAAATATGATCGGTGATCTCGGGTTCTCCCATGATCTTGCACGACAGCGTCTTGCAGATCTGGAGATGGTGGCGACCAACCGGGCGAAGATTGAACATCGAATAGAACGTTGCGGTTTCCCAAACGTCCGTCACCTCGAGGTTCAAAAACTTCGCCAGAAAATTAACACCCGGATTATCAAGCCAACCTCCGCGTTCACGCTGCACGACAAACAGCAGTGGTATCAAAGCCGAACGGCTCCGATCCGCCGGATACTTCGCGACGTGCATCTTCATCTCCTCGATAACTGCTGCCGAGAATTCCGCCACCTCGTCCGCGACGAGAACTTTATCCGTATAACTTGTTGCCGTTGCTCCTGCCATTTACTTCAATTCACGGCCGGACTCGTCGGCCTTTCATTTTCAATACCGCGAAGCCGCCGTTCATGGTCTACCACCTTCTCAACAACCAAGTCCAGCTTTGTTTCAACTCCGCCTACCTTCAGATCGATACGATCGAGCTTTTGCTCAACCACACCTACTTTTTGATCGAGCTTATCGATCCGAAACGAATTACTTCGAAGATCCGATGCTAACCCGTCAAACTTCTGGTTCGCCATTTCGACAAATCTTAGCATTTGACGCTTGAAATCAAGCATCTCGTCTCGAAACTGGGCATCTATCTCATTACTCATTGTTGGGCCTACCGGTCAATCTCTCCAAGAACGATATCCAAACTGCCGATGATCGCAACCACATCGGCGACCATCTCGCCTTCGCTCATCACGGGCAGGGCGGCAAGATTTACAAAAGAAGGCCCGCGGAAATGCACGCGTTCGGGTTTCGGGCCGCCATTCGATTTCATGTAAACGCCGAGTTCGCCCTTGGAGGCTTCGATCGGCATGTAAACCTCGCCTGGCGGAACGTTGAAACCTTCGGCGACGATCAGGAAGTGATGGATGAGCGAATCCATGTGCTTTCGCATATCGTCGCGATCCGGAAGAACGACCTTTGGAGCGTCGGCCTTTACCGGGCCTGGCTTTAGCCGTTCCATCGCCTGACGGACGATCTTGTGCGATTCGTAAAGCTCCCGCATCCGAACGCGGAACCGGCACCAAACATCGCCGTCGGTCTCGGTCGGGATCTCGAAGTCGTACGTCTCATAACCCGTATAAGGATTGTGCCGACGAAGATCGAGTTCAACGCCGCTGCCTCTCAGACTCGGTCCTGTGAGTCCCCAGTTGATCGCCTCGTCGCGTTCGATCACGCCGATGCCTTTTGTACGGCTCTGCCAGATGGTGTTTCCGGTGACGAGTGTTTCAAAAGTGTTCAGGGCTTCAGGGAAATCGTCAACAAACTGCTTTACCCGATTATCAAATCCCGCCGGCAGGTCCATCATCAGGCCGCCGATGCGGAAATAGCTCGGCGTCATTCGTCCGCCCGAAGCCGATTCGATCAGGTTCAGGATCTTTTCCCGCTGGCGGAAGCAGAAGAAAAAGACGCTCATCGCACCGAGGTCGAGAGCACTCGTCCCGAGCCAGACCATGTGTGATGCGATACGCTGCAGTTCGCACATCAGGACGCGAATGACCTGTGCCCGTTCAGGGATCTCAAGATCGAGCAGCTTCTCCGCAGCCATCACATAGGCGAGGTTGTTGCCCAATGGATTGAGATAATCCATCCGGTCGGTGATGACGATGCCCTGCTGATATTTTTTGTATTCAAATAGCTTCTCCATGCCGGTATGGAGATAGCCGATGTCCGGAATGACCTTTACGACCAGCTCGCCATCGAGCCGTAGGTCGAGCCGCAAAACGCCGTGGGTCGAAGGGTGCTGCGGGCCCATCGAGAGAGTCATTTCCGACTCAAGCGGGCGGTCCATCACCTCCGGCGACTGGGTAAAAGTATCTAAAACTGCTGCCATAGTCTAATTCAAGCTGTACGGCTCATAGCCCCTGAGCGGATAATCTTTCCTCAACGCGTGCCCGTCAAAATCGGACGGCAGAAGTATCCGACGCAGGTCAGGATGCCCGGCAAACTTCACTCCGACAAGGTCGTAAGTTTCACGTTCGTGCCAATCGGCCGTCTTCCAAAGCGTCGAAACGGTCGGTACGGTCGGATCGTCTTCTGACAAGAGCACCTTCAGTCTGAGCCGGTCGTAATGCGTTGTCGAGAACAGGTGGTAGTTCACCTCGAAACGCGGATCTTCCTCCGGCCCGCGATCCGCACCGCAGAGGTCGGCGAGCATATCAAAGCCGTGCTCAAGCTTTAAGAATTCGCAAGCGTCGACGATCGAGCCCGCCGGCACGGTGACCGTCACCTCGCCGTGGCCTTCAGCAACGCCAACTATCCAGTCGGAGTTCTTTGCTCTCAGTTTTTCCACATAACCGTGGAGCTTATCGGTCATAAAAACGTTGAAACCGCGAATATGCGGAGTCGTAGAGAAAGTAAAAAATCTACGATGAACGCCGTCGCTCGTGCTTAGACGGAACCGTGTACGGTCGTGCCGTCTTTCCGGCGGCCACATCGGCCTGCATCTCGCGTTCGAGTGCCGTTGCTTCAGTCACCGGAAGCGTTCCGGGAACGATCGACTCCCTCGATTCCATTTCAAAAGTATCGCGGCGATCCTTCACCGACTCCTTCATGATCTTGTCCTGAAGCATCGTGATGGCATGAACCAGCATTTCCGGCCGCGGTGGACATCCAGGCACATAAATATCGACTGGAACGATCTTGTCAACCCCCTGAACGATCGCGTAGTTGTCGAAAACGCCTCCCGAAGTCGCACACGCTCCCATCGAGATCACCCATTTCGGTTCGGGCATCTGATCATAGATGCGACGCAGAACCGGGGCCATTTTTCTGGAAACGCGTCCTGAGACGATCATCACGTCCGCCTGTCGCGGCGAGGCCCGGAACGTCTCAGCCCCAAACCTTGAAAGATCATTGCGGGCCGAAACCGTGTTCATCATCTCAATGGCACAGCATGCCAGGCCGAACGTTGCAGGCCAGAGACTGCTCTTACGAGCCCAGTTGACCACGGCGTCAAGCTTGACGGTGACAACGTCGGGCAGCGATTCAAATAATGTATTCTCTAAACCCATGTTACGTACTTCGATTTGGACAGCCCGTCAGCGATCGCCCAAAAATCATGCCGCCTTCTGATATACAGCTTCTCGTTTTGCCCTTGCCATCAATTTCGCTTCTTCCCGAGCTTCGGCACGTGCCTGCAAGCCCCAATCGAAAGTTCCCTTCTTCCACACATAAATGTATGCAACCACGAGAGTTGACAGGAAGATCATGATCTCGATAAAGGCGATCGTCCCGTAATAAACCCCGCTGCTCGCTTCCGCGGCGATCAGGTCTTTGAAAGCTACGGCGAACGGAATTATGAACAGAACTTCGATATCGAACAGAAGGAAGATAACGGCGACGGTGTAAAACTTTATCGAAAAGCGGTCGCGTGCCGAGCCGACGGGATCTTTTCCGCATTCGTACGGCATCAGCTTTGTTGCCGTCCGCTTTCGCGGCCCGATCAACTGGGTGACGAGCAGCTGGCTGAGGCCAAACCCCGCGGCGACGAGGAACATCATCGCTATCGGAACATAATCAAATGCGTTGAATTCGGTCATGTTTTTCTGTTTTTACCGCAAAACTTCCCGTGGATGACACGCATCCGGAAACTGCAAATGCGTTCTTTGGCTCAACGTAAATCGTAGTTTAAGCGGGTATTAGTGTCAAACCCCTATCACCGAGCAGGCTATTTATTTCGTTGACCCTTAGAAAAGCCGTATGCTAATTTTAAAGGTGCGTTCGTGTACCCTTTCGAACAGCCGTATCGTCTCGCCTTTTAGTTAGTTTTTACTGTTGTGATCTCAGGCTTCAACACTGACATTGACTTTCAGGGCACCGTTTATCACGTTCAAACCGAGGATAAAGGTGCCCCGGCTCGCATGATCATGACCCTTGTCTATGACCGGGGCACTATCCTTGCGAGCAAACGCTCGACTTACGAAGACCTTGAGGTTGTCGATTTCGATGAAAAAGAGGTCACCGAACGCCTCTCTCGCCAGCACAAACTGATGTGTGCAGCGGTCAAAGCGGGCCGTATCGCCGACCTGGTCGCGATGACCCGGGCCGCATCCGGTGCCAAAGCAAAAGCGGAAAAACCCGCCGTCGAAACGGTTCCGCCCACAGTTGTCGCCCCCATTTCGCCTGAGGTCGTTGAGCCTATTATCACCCGCTCGCCGATTCAGATCGGAACGGTCGAGACTGAGAAGATCATCCGCGTCATTCCTGAAGAGCTCTTCATCGACGACATTGTCATCGACGATGTGGACATAATCGAGGATGACGAGATCGAGATCCTTCCGGCCGATGCTGTCGCTGTCGTTAGCGAGCTTTCGGGCCTCGAAAGAACCGCCAACCAGAAGCTAAGCATCGAACTGCTTAGCGATGCCAAGTTCAAAGGCGGGGATCGCAGAACGATCGCCGTTATGATCTGCCGCGGGACCGATCGCAGGGTGGTCTCAAATGCTCAGATCATGGTAAAAGTGCTCGGCTCCAGCTTCCGTCCGGTAATATTCCACGCCAAGACCGACAGCAACGGCCTTGCACGCGTCAACCTGCAGCTGCCCCAGTTCCAGGCAGGACGAGCGGCCCTTTTGATCCGCGCGATCACGGATGGCGAGGAGATCGAGCTTCGCCGGGTTGTCACGCCTGGCTAAGGATTTGATTTGATGGCTGCCAAATCGGAAAATTGACATTATGCCAATTTCGATCCGACTCAACGGCGAAACCCGCGAACTGACCAGCGAGATCACGCTCGACCGGCTCCTCGAAGAATTTTCCCTTCCAAGACAAAGAATCGCGATCGAACTGAACCAAACGGTCGTTCGTCGAACCGATTGGCCCCAAACGCAAGTCTCCGACGGCGACCGCCTCGAAGTAGTCCATTTCGTCGGCGGAGGATGAGGGAAGAAAGACAAAAGGCGAAAGGATAAGCAATTTTGCCTTTCGCCTTTTACCTTTTGCCTTGATCCTAGCTTTTCGCCTTTTGACTTTTGCCTTGTTGCTTCCGCCCGAATGGATACGCAAGTTGGGCGAAGAAGCCGCTGGAGGGGACTTCGGGGTCGTCTACGCCGTAGCGGTCGGGCCATGCCGTTTTCGGGAAGTAATAGGTGCCGAACAATTTATCGAGAAAGGGGATGTGGATCGCAAAATTCTTGTCGGCGTAGGCGAGGTCGGCTGTGTGGTGCCAGTGGTGAAAACGCGGCGTGACGAAGAGCCATTGCAGCGGGCCGAAGCTGAAACGGAAGTTTGCGTGGATGAACGTCGCGTGGAAGCTGACGAACAGGATGTAGGCAAACAGCGGCCCTTCGCCGAAACCGAGCAGGTAGATCGGCAAATAGGACAACGCCCGCGTTATCGCAATATCGGCAAAATGAAGCCGCGAGCTGGCGAGCCAGTCCATCGACCGGGCCGAATGATGAACGGCGTGAAATCGCCACAGGGACGGTATCTGATGAAACGCCCGGTGGACCCAGTATTGGGTCAGGTCGGCGATCAGCATGATGCCGAGGAACTGGAGCACGAAATGCTGCCCGCCGACGAATTCGCGGATCGCTGGAACCGTCGCCCAGTTGAAAAATACCATCGCCGGCTTCAGCGTGACGATGGTTATCAGCTGGATCAGCAGGTGGCTGGTGAAGAAGTACGCGAGGTCGGTCTTCCAGTATTCCCGAAAGATCGGCTGAGTTTTTCGAAGCGGGAAAAGCTGTTCGATGGACACGAAAACGAGCGAGAAGATGAGGATGTTCAGCAGGAACCAGTCCAGCCCCAGGAACGGCCCGTCCTTTATCTCGCCATCGACCGGAACCGACCAACCGCCGAACATAACGGCGATCATCGTCAGCAAAATGCCGATCCCACCGATCGAACGCGAACGCCGCAGGTAAATGCTGACCATCCCAAGCCCGAACGACATCAGCAGTATCAGCATCAGCAACGCCCGAACATAAGGCACCGGATAAACCGCCCGCAGCTCCGGCATCGTTAGCAACGACGGGAAGTGAAAGCACAAAACGGCCAGCAGCCCAACTGCCCCAAGACACACCGACAAAACCCCACTTATCCAACCCGTGCCGAAGTGCTTGGGTTCGGGTTCAGTAGTTTGGGTTAAGTCGATCTCCATGATCTTGGACTTTTAACTATGCGTAGACGGCCTGAGCTCCGTTAGGAGCGTGCTGTTTATAGCTCCGGGTGATAACAAGCATCATAGCTCCGTTAGGATCCACCTGGTTGCAATCTCCTTACAATTTTCCCCAAAGCAAGCTGTCCCCCTTTACTTCTTCCATCCAGAGGCCGCTCCTACGGAGCTTGGCATCTTTCTTATGCTCTTGTTCTGCAAACAGGACGCTCCTACGGAGCTGAACGGGCCCGACGAGATGATAACCGATTTCCTAGCCGCCGGAAACCGCCGTAAAGATAGCGATCTCGTCACCGTCGACGATGGTTTGGCCGGCGGCGGCGAACTCCTGGTTGATAGAGATGTGGAGCTTGTGGTTGGCGAGTGCCGGGTATTTACTTGTAATTTTCGCCATGAGGTCACCAGCCGCCGTACCGGACAGGCCGTCGAACGCAATAACGCGTTGGCCGACAATGTCTGCTGTTGCTCCGAATAAAAGTAGCTTGTTCGCCATAACCTGATTCGGACTCGCCGGTCTACTTTATCGCACCGGCGATGGGGCTTGATGCGGAAGCGTAGAGCCTTTTTGGCATACGGCCTGAGAGGTAGCCTAGGCGGCCAGCTTCGACGGCTAGTTTCATTGCGGTGGCCATTTGGGCGGCGTCGCCGGCTTCCGCGATCGCGGTATTCATCAGGATGGCGTCCGCCCCTAGTTCCATGGCGATGGCGGCGTCGGATGGGACGCCGACTCCGGCATCGACGATTATGGTCGCATCGGGGAGCTGTTCACGCATGATGCGTAGGTTCGAAGGGTTTTGGACGCCCATTCCCGAACCGATAGGAGCAGCAAGCGGCATGACTGCCGGGCAGCCCGCATCGAGCAGCTTTTTCGCCATTATAAGGTCGTCGGTGAAGTAGGGCAGCACGATAAAGCCTTCTTTCACAAGCACTTTTGCCGCTTCCAGTGTCTGTTCGTTATCAGGCAGCAGCGTTACCGGATCGCCGATCACTTCGAGCTTTATCCACTCGGTATCGAGGGCCTCGCGGGCAAGCCTCGCGGTCCTCAGGGCGTGTCCGGCGTCGTAACATCCGGCCGTATTGGGCAGGATCTTCATTTTTGGATCAAGATGGTCGAGGAAAGACTCGGCGGAACCGTCGAGCGGGACGCGATTGACCGCAACGGTCACCATTTCAGCACCCGAAGCCGCATGGGCGGCCTTCATCTCAGCATAAGACCGATATTTGCCCGTGCCGATGATCAGACGGGAAGAAAATGTGTGATTAGCAAGCGAGAACATCTTCTAAAGGATAAAGGATAAGGGCGAAACGGGAAAGGCAAAGCGTCTTAGTCTGAAACAAGCAACGGTAGAAAGGGAAAAAGCAAAAAGGCAAGAGGCTCAATCAATTTTGCCTTTTGCCTTTCTCCTTTTGCCTTCAAAAAATTGGTGGAGGCGGCGGGAATCGAACCCGCATCCAAAGGTTGCGACCAGTGAAATCTACACGTTTAGTCAGTTCACTTGGGTTTCGCCCGGGTCAAGCAGATGAACTGACAAGACCTCGTCCCGGGCTAACCTGGCTAACTTTAGGTCGCGTTCGCAGGTGGAGAACGTGACCGAGCCTGAACTGAGTTATGCCACGGCCGGTCGCATCAGGCGGACTTCCGGTGTGACATTGCTGTAGCTAAAGTTAATTAGGCAGCAAGAGCTAATTCTTGATTAGCATTTGTTTTTGCAGCAGTTGTTTTAACGAGCTAACCACGCAAGCCCGACGTGCATTCAAAGATCTATACAAGCCCCTGTCGAAGCCTGTCGCCCCCAAACCCTGCTCGGCGTTTTCGCCGACGGGAGGGTAGTTTACGTTATTGAGATGAAGTTTTAAAGGACGAAGATGTCCTGATCGCGGTGATCAGGACATCTTTCGGAGTATAAAGGGCTTGAAGCCTAAAGCGCGAAGTTGAAATTAACAAACCCGGTTGCTTTCACCGGCTGGCCGTCGCGAACGAAGGGCTTGAACTTCCATTTACGTATCGCTTCTTTCGCAGCCGCCTGAAGCATCATCGGGCCGGTCGCCTTCTGAACGTCAACCACGCCTCCGGTCTCATCGACCGTAAGCTCGACCGTGACAACACCTGTCGAACGGGCCGCCTTCGCCGCCGGCGGATAGATAGGCTTCGCCTGAGTTGTAGCAAACCCGATCAGCGAACCAACCGCTACCGGCGAAGTGCTCTTAGGTGCTTCGGGCTTGGGCTCTTCGGCAAGCACCTTCGGTTCTTCTACCTTGGATTCAGGCTTGGGCTCGGTCTTCGGCATTTCCGCCTTCGGAGCTTCTACTTTAGAAGCTTCTATTTTCGGCTCTTCGGTCTTCGGCGGTGTGGCAGCGGACTGCTTTTCGGGCACGTAAACCGGTTTTTCAGCCTGTGCAACGCTCGTATCGGAAGGCGTGCCGCCGACGATCTTTACTTCTCGCTCACGAGTCGGCGGGGGCGGCGGAACGACCTGCGGAACAGACGCCACCGGAACGATCATCGGCTGAGCAATGGGCGGCGGGGCCGTCTGGCCAGTATTTGCGGCAACAATGTTCGATTCGCCCTCGACGGCACTCATCACAACACTACGCGAGCTGGCCATCGTCTCACGCGTATCTGCCAGTTCGTCCTTCCAGCGGCGTGCATCGTAGGTATCACGTGCGATCATCGCACGCGAATTGCTCGCTTCTTCAAGCATCGCCATCGCATCCGCGGCTTTGTTCTTGTTCGCCCCGATCTCTTTCGCCTGAGCGATCACCACTTCGAGCGTCTCACGCATTTTTTCGAGATCGTTCAAGGCTTCGAGCGGTAAAGTGCGGTCAGAAACGCTCAAGCCGAGTGCCTGATAACGCTCGGCACGCATCCGTGCACCTTTGATGATCTGGCCCGCGATCGCCGCGTATTCCGTGGCGGCATTGGGCTTGGTGGTCTTCTGGGCGGCGTAAAACTGAGTGAGCAGGTCCTGGGCCCGCTTGAAGTCGCCCTGCTCGAGATAGCTGTTCATAAGGAGCAGATTCACTACGCCCTGAACTGCCGGATCACCGCTTTCCTTGCGAATGTTCTCGAGCTCGTAGATCGCGGCGTTGTAGTTGCGAACTGCTATGTATGCTTTAGATTTTGCGATGCGATCCCGCATGATGTCGCCCGAAGTGGGCGGGCCCATCACAGGCTGCGACGGAGCACCAGCGGTAGCATTAGGCGATGGAGCAGGTATAACCTGCCCGAAGCAGGTGACGCCTGCTAATAATAGGAAGCCAATTACGGAAGTGCCAAACCTCCTGACATTTAACGGCATTTAGAGTCCCCCTTTCCTGACTTAAATTTTCCGTTAAGGCCAAGCGAACGAACCGACGTGAAGGCTCACTTGTACGACCAAAACAATTACAAACGTCCGGAAAAATCAAAGCTCGCGGGCCTCTTTCTAAGCCCGCGTTCGATCAATTGCCTAAACTCTTGATGATTTTATCGCGGTACGCGTTTGCATCTTTCTTTATAGCACTTTCGTTGAGGGTGAGCAAACGACGGTCGAGCATGACGAGGCGGCCATTGATGATAACGGTGCGGACATCATTGGCTTTGGTTGAATAAACCAGCGAGGAATAGATGTTAAAGGACGGCGTCTGATTAAGGCTGTCCATGTCCAGAATGACGATGTCCGCCCGCTTTCCAACCTCGAGCGAGCCGGTGATCTTGTCCAAATGTAGAGCACGTGCCCCCCGGATAGTCGCCATCTCGAACGCTTGTTCGGCAGGGAGCGTTTTAGGATCGTTGGAGGTGAGTTTATGCAGCTTTGCAGCCGTGTCCATCTCTTCCCACATGTTCAGGTCGTTGTTCGAAGCCGCTCCGTCAGTGCCAATGCCGACAGCCACATCTTTGATCAGCATCTGTGGGACGGGAGCTACGCCGGACGCCAGTTTCATGTTCGACTGAGGACAATGTGCCGAACCTACACCGCGGTTTTTGTAGATATCGATCTCATTCGGAGTGAGCCAAACGCTATGGGCTGCGATCGTTCGATTTGAAAGGAAGCCGATACTGTCGAGGTATTCGACGGGCGTCTTGCCGTATTGTGCGAGGATGTCGTCACGCTCCTTCTTGGTTTCGGCAACGTGGATAACAACCGTCGAATCAAGCCGGTCGGACTGCTGTCTGATCGACCGCAAAGTTGCCGTTTCAAGCGTATATGGTGCGTGAGGAGCCGCAGCGGGCACGATCAGCGGATCGTTCTTCCATTTCTTGATAAACCGCTCGGTGTAGGCGAGTGCGTCTTCCGGGGTTTTGTTATCGGAGACGGGAAACTTGATGATCGTCTCGCCAAGAACGCCGCGAACGCCCGCCTTCTTGGTCTCATCGGCGATCGCATCCTCGAAGTAGTACATGTCGCAGTACGTCGTCGTACCGCCGCGGATCATCTCGGCCAAACCGAGCCGGGTTCCCGCCCGCACGAACTGCTCGTTAACGTTCTTCGCCTCGGCAGGAAAGATGAATTTCGTCAGCCAGTCGTTCAGGTCGAGGTCGTCCGAGATCCCTCGAAACAGCGCCATCGGAATATGCGTGTGCGTGTTGATCAAACCCGGAATGATCACCTTGCCCGTCGCATTGATAACTCGCTTCGCCCGGGAATTCCGCTCCGCGATCCGCCGCGTCCCGATCAGGTCGATCTTCCCATCAGTGATCGCGATCGCCCCATTCTCGATCACCTCACGCTTCTCATTCATCGTCACGATCGTCCCGCCGACGATGAGGATGTCGACGTTCACCGCCCGCGATTTTTCAGATGCGGTTACAGCGAGGCCCGAGATTGGAGTAGAAATGAGAAGGAGAATTGAGACGAAATATTTCAGCTTATCCATAGTTGAGGCTACTACGACGGAAGTAAAGAGAGAAACTATTCGTTAATCTTCTTAAGTTCTTCAACATCAGCGAGATCCTTGAGCCGGCCACTAGCTTTTTTGTTAGTAATCAAGTCGTCGTAGCCAATAAAATTAATTGCGATTCCTTGAAAATCAACAGTTTTTTTTCTTGAGTAGCAATCGTCGAATTCTACACCGTCTATTGAATTCGACACTTCTAATCGAAAGGGAGGCATGCCCATCCGAAGTATCTTTCCCGGAGTTTTAAGGTAAGGCAACGACCTAGCTTTTGGAGCATATCCAAACTCGTCCAACGCCTCTGCTGTCTGTTCGAGATTCTCATCCGTAATGCGAACCCAGATATCGAGATCGCCGGTGTTCCTCACGTACCCGTAATGACTAACCGCGTACCCGCCGATTATGAGATAGTCAACCTTCTTTTCGGTCAACAACCTCAAAAAATCCGCGAAGTCCGCGCTCATTTTCATCATAACCAAATCCAGTTCTGCGCAACATTTCTAGCGCCGTCAAGCGCTCCTCTGGTGTGCAAGACTTCCAATACTCCCTTTCGGAATTCTTAGATTCTTCAAAGCTGGTAAACACGGTCAACTTGGACCGGTCTACCTTGCCCGCCAGTATTTCGTTCATTCGGCTCATAGTTCTACTTCAAAAACTTAGAATCAAACGCCCTCGGCAGTAGTTCGCTCATCTTAATTATCTCACTTTTCCCCTCCAAATTGGAGAGAATCACAGGCACGTCGCCGCAGAATTCCCAGATGATCTGGCGGCAGACTCCGCAAGGTGGGGTGAGGTCTTCGGTGTCGACTACGACGGCGATTCGCTTAAAGCGTTTTTCGCCGCAGGAGATGCCTTTCCAGATGGCGACGCGTTCGGCACAAACGGTCAGGCCGTAGCTGGCCGATTCGACGTTGCAGCCGATGTATATATCTCCGCTCTCGGCTTCGACGGCGGCTCCGACCTGAAAATTTGAATAAGGTGCGTAAGCACGCTCGCGGGCCATTGTCGCCGCTTCGATAAGTTTTTTCTCGTCTTCTTGCATTAATTAACTGGCTGTTTTGACCTGCTCGGCAAGCTTTTCGCGGACCATGCTGCACAGGAACTCGACGCCGATGTTCTGCTGGCCTCCTTCGGGAATGATGATGTCAGCGTTGCGTTTCGAGGGCTCGACAAACTCCTCATGCATCGGCCTTACGCTTCGAAAATACTGTGCGATCACCGATTCGGTCGTTCGTCCTCTTTCGGCGATATCTCGCTGCAAACGGCGGATGAACCTGATGTCGTCCGGCGTATCCACATACACACGAACGTCAAGCAGGTCGAGCACGCGTGTTTCCGCAAAGATCAAGATGCCCTCGACGATCACGACCGGACGCGGCTCGATTATCTCGATCCGGTCGCTGCGGGTGTGTGTCTTAAAGTCATACAGCGGCATCTCGACCGCCAGGTTCTGCTTCAACCGCCGAAGGTGATTGACCAGCATATCGCTGTCGATCGAATCCGGATGATCAAAATTAGCCTGATGGCGTTCGTCCAACGGCATGTCGGCGAGATTTCTGTAATAAGAATCCTGCTCGATCAGCACAACATTCGGTGCACCTACGGCCTCGACGATCTTTCTCGCGATCGTCGTCTTACCCGAACCCGTTCCGCCGCAAATTCCTATGATCATAAAATCTTTCACCGCAGAGTCGCTGAGACGCAGAAAAATCCTTTGTTTTTCTCTGCGTCTCCGCGTCTCTGCGGTCTAACTAATCCTAACCAAAACTCGACGCAGCAGTTCACCAAAAACCTCGGCCACGCGTGCTCCCGTATCCATCACTTCCGAATGATCGATCTCGCCTTCAACCATTCCGGCCGCGAGGTTGGTTATGCACGAGATGCCGAGCGTTCGAACGCCCATGTGCCGGGCCGCAATGGCCTCGGGAACCGTTGACATTCCGACGGCATCCGCTCCGAGTTGGCGATACATCCGCACCTCGCTCGGTGTTTCATACGTCGGCCCCGAAAGGGCACAGTAGACGCCGCGATGGATAAAATCGGTCAGTTTCTCATCGAGCCCTTTGTCAAACCGTTCACGAGCAATTGATTCAGCCTCTTCATGGGCTATCTGCTGGAATTCGCGGTCATAAACCTCGGTCATGTCCGGAAATCGCGGCCCGAAACGCTCGTCATTCGGCCCACGAAGCGGGTTGACTCCGAGGCAGTTCAGATGATCGGAAATGATCATCAGGCTGCCGGGCGTCATGTCGGAATTTGTACTCCCGGCCGCGTTGGTCAGGATCAGATTCTTGATGCCAAGCAAACCAAAGGCACGCACCGGCAACATCACCTGCTCCATGTCATAGCCTTCGTAGAAATGAAAACGGCCCTGCTGTACGACAACACCCGTGCCGTCGATATTGCCGAGCACGAGTTGGCCGGCGTGCCCTTCCACGGTCGATCTCGCAAAACCCGGGATCTGCTCGTACGGTATACGAACAGCATTTTCGATAGAGTCGGCAAACCCGCCAAGGCCGCTGCCAAGAACGATGGCAACCTTCAGTTCGCCAGAATAGCTATTTCTTATAAAATCAGCCGCCGCAGCGGCTTTTTCGTACGACATAAATGGAGTCACAGGTTACCATAAAACGCCCCTTTCCTGCCGAATTTGCTCGCTAATTATTTCGCTGACTTTCCTGAATCGAGCGTCGTGCTAACCTATTTCCAACGTGACTGAAAACCGCAAAAAGCCGATCTATGCCATCGCCGGCCCGACAGCGTCCGGCAAAACTGCTCTCGGTGTAGAACTTGCACTCCGGATCGGCGGCGAGGTGATAAATTGCGATTCGGTCCAGATCTATCGCGGGATCGAGATCGCGACCGCCAAGCCGTCAGAAGCCGAACGTCGCGGAGTGC
This sequence comes from uncultured Chloracidobacterium sp., assembly GCA_964410495.1. Taxonomy (GTDB): domain Bacteria; phylum Acidobacteriota; class Blastocatellia; order Pyrinomonadales; family Pyrinomonadaceae; genus OLB17. Next base: position 146,622 of record CAYPGP010000007.1, on the reverse strand, counting down.
CGCATCATCTGATCGATTACGTCGATCCGAACATTGATTACTCAGCCGGCGACTGGGCTCGAGATGCAGCCGCAAAGATTCACGAGATCGAATCCCGTGGCCGCATTCCCATACTCGTTGGCGGAACCGGATTTTATCTTCGGTCGCTGCGACAGCCGTTGTTTGACGGGCCAAGCACCGATGTGGAGTTGCGTGAACGTTTTCGGGAGATAAAGCAAAGAAAAGGTGCGGAATATCTTCACAGAATGCTGATGCGTGTCGATCCCGAGTCGGCGGCCAGACTCGAAAAACGTGATTACAGCCGCGTGATGCGAGCCCTCGAGGTGTATTTCCAAACGGGCGAGAAACTTTCCGTCCAGCAGCCCAATCGTGACGAACCGCCCGAATTCGCCGCTCGCATAAAGCTTTTCGTCCTCGATCCGCCGCGGGCCGATCTGTACGAACGCATAAACCGCAGGACAGAACAGCACTTTGAAGCCGGCCTGGTCGAAGAGGTCGAAACGCTCCTTGCCTCAGGCGTTCGCGAGAACGGCAACGCACTCGGAGCCCACGCCTACCGCCGGGTCTGCGAATATCTCCGCGGCGAGCGAACACTGGAATCGGCTATCGAAAAGTCGAAACAGGACGTCAGAAACTATTCCAAGCGGCAGAAAACCTGGTTCCGCCGCGAGCCGGACGCCATCTGGCTGACCGGCTATGGAACCGACCCAGAAGTTCAAACCGAACTGTTCAGCCATCTGAATGATGAGTACGCAGGCTGAAGATGCGATCCCTAATTGTCGTATCCGCAAAAAAAGGATATTATTGAAAGTTAGTCTTACAAATCGGAGTATAGCCTTACGTGATAGCAGAACTTGATAAACTAATAGAGTTACAGAAAACGGATACTAACCTTCGCAAGTTAAAGAAATCCATTGATACAGCTTCAGAAAGGCGTGCATTGATCGAACAGGAGTTTGAACAGCACGCCTTTTCTATACGCGAAATCCAGAATAAGCGTGATTCGCTTCAAGCAAAACGAGCTGATCTGGAAAAGCAGATCGAGGAAAATAAAAAGTACCTCGAACGTGCCGACCGCAACCTGAAACACGCCCAGAACCAGAAAGAGTACGAAACCGCCATGCGTGAGACCGACGCTCTGCAGAAGCAGATCCAGGCTTTCGAAACGCAGGTCGTCGAGACGATGGATGAACTCGAGGGCGTTGAAAAAGAGCTTGAAGAACGGGCAGAAGAGATCGCTTCGCTCGACGGAAAACGCGATGCGGCACTGGCTGAATTCGATTCGGCCTTGAAAGCGGACACTGCGGAATTCAAAAAGGAAACAGCCCATCGGGCAGAAGCCTTTGCAACGCTTCCGGCACGCCTTGCGTCGGTTTACGACCGGCTAGCATCCCGCAGCCGCGACGGCATCGCCGTTGCTGAAGTCGTCAACGGCTCATGCACCGCCTGCAACATGCATCTGCGGCCGCAGGTTCAGCTTAACGTCAAAAAAGGCGATGAGATCATAACCTGCGAAAACTGCACGCGGATCATGTACATCGCCCCGCGTCAGGCTGAAGCCGTTGCCTAAAAATATTTGCACAAGCCCGAATCGTCGGGCTTGTGCATCCTACTTACTCCACTCATCCGCGGCGTGAATATCGACCTTGATCGGCACACGGCGGATGAATTCGCTTCCAGCCTTCTGCATCGCTCCCTGCAATTTTTCGACAACAGACTCGGATTCAGCCGCGTCACATTCGACTACGATCTCGTCGTGGACGATGTTGACAAGCTTCCCGCTGGTCTCCCGCAGCGACTCGTGCAGCAGAGTCAGGGCACGCTTCAGAATATCGGCAGACGTCCCTTGGATCGGCATGTTTTTGGCGTATCGCTGTGCCGCTCCGATCGATGATCGGTCGTTTATCTCAAAACTCATCCGTGCCAGCCGGCCTGAGACCGTGCGGGCAGAGCGTTCCGTCAAAACGTTCTTCGACTGCGTCCGCAGCCATTCTTCCATCTTCGGATAGGTGGCAAAGTACCGCCTCAGCGTGTTCTCGGCCTCGGTCTGCGAAATGCCCGTCATCATCGCAAAACGCGAAGCTCCCAGTCCGTAAACGACGCCAAAATTCAGCCTTTTGGCGAACGAACGCTGGTCCGCCGTCACATCTTCCTCCTTCACGCCGAAGACCTGTGCCGCCGTGGCCGAATGAAAATCGCGGCCCGATTCGAACGCCGAGATAAAGTTCTCGTCCTGAGAAATGTCAGCCAAAATTCGCAGTTCGATCTGCGAATAGTCCGCGATCACGAGCTTTCGCCCGTCGGGAGCCCGGAAGCATCGCCGGTATTCTTCTTCATGCGGTATCTGCTGCAAGTTCGGTTTTGAACACGCAAAACGCCCCGTCGGAGCCCCGATCTGGCGAAAATCCGCATGGATACGGCCCGTCGCAGGCTCGATGAACTCCAGAATGTTCTCCCCAAAGCTCGACGAAGCCTTCGCCGCTCCGCGATATTCGAGCAGCTTCGCGACCACAGGATATTGGTCTGCCAGCGGCTGCAGTTCCCACGCACGCGTCGTTTCGGGCATCGGAATGCCAAGATTCACGAGAGCCGCCGACACTTGTGCCTGCGAATCGAGATTTATCTGCGGAGCTCCAAAAAGCGAAGCCTGAGCAACGCCCGCCGCGAGCATTCCCTGAAGTTCTGACGCCGTTCGGTTCTGAACTTTAGTCACCTTCGCAAGCTGCTCACGCCATCGGCCGGCATCGAGGTAAAAGCCGTTCAGCTCCATCTCGGCGATCGGCATCACGCACTCGTTTTCGAGCTGCAGCACGCGTTCGAGCCCATCTGCGACGATCCTTTCGTGCACCTTATCGCGAACTTCCGGCATGATCGCCGCGTCCTTCGCCGCGTATTCGATCTGCGATTGCGAGAGCTCGTTTGCGGCCCAATCGCTGACCTGCTCCGTTTTATCGAGCGTCCGCCCGAGGAAAAACTGGACCAGATCGGCCAGCCCGTGCCGCCGCTCGCCTTCACCGGCCGAGATCAGAACGCTCGCCAGATACGTATCGTAGATCCCGCCAACCTCGCAACCCAAGTGATGCCGCACCCATTTTGTATCGAATTTCGCGTTGTGGGCGATCTTGGTGACCTTATCCGAAGCAAGCAGATCGCGAAGCGGAGCAAGGTCCGCGTTCGCCCTCAGCTCGGCCGCATTCTCTGCCGGGCTTCGCCATTCACCGGCAAACGCCTTCAGATCGATGACCTTGGTCTCACGCCCATCGCTCAACTGCACCAGCCGCAAATAACCGCGATAAGGGTCGAGCTCCGTCGTCTCCACGTCAAACCCCAGCGACTGTGCATTTTTCAGGTCGCCGCAAGCCTGCCGCAGCCCCTCGGCGTCCGTTATTAGCTGAAAAAAGATCTCCATTCGGATGATTGTACCGCGAATCTCCGACCGCACGGGAATGCCCCGGTCAATTGCGAATTACCCTCCACGATCATTCTGCCAGCTAACTATTCCAGCCCTACGAAATCGAGGTTGTTGAGGTTTTGGTCGATCGTCTGGATCCTTGGGGCGAAACGATAGCGTTTTGACGATACGCTGATGGTATAGCTCTGGCCTGACGGAACGTTAGCGAACGAATAGATACCAAATGAGCTTGTGGTGGCGGTTCGCCTTACACCGCTTGGTTCGACGAGCGTCACGATCGCATTCCGCAGCCCAAGCCCCGAGGGCGTGGTCACACGTCCGCTGATCGTTACCGGAGGCCCGGCTAAAGCAACCGCCGGCGTAAACTCCGAAGAGTTACCATCCGCATCCGTCGCGGTCGCCGTTATCCTATCACCTGCGGTCACCCCAAGTGCGACAGCATTGCCCAGATTCTTCTGCCGCGTCCCGGGCGTGCCGTTCGCGTAGTCGCTAAGCAGGAAGTGATCACACCCAAGAAAATCCCGTCCCGCACCGGTCGCATCCGCCTCGAAGAACTCGATCCGGAGCCCATTGGCACCGTATGCCGAGTGCTGCGGAGCTGAATCTACCTGATAGCTGACAACAAGATCGCCGCCCACGACCGAAAGCGTGAAGGTCGGATAGTTCTGCAAATTATTCGGCCCTGTATCCGCATCCGTCGGATCGTTCGGCGTAACTCCGTCACCGCCGATGTCAACACCCGCAAGTGCATTGCCAGAAACGCTGTTCGTCCCCATTCGATTGCCGCTACCGGCAGTTGACGCTAATCGAATTCCATTGCCTCCATTGTCGGCGATAACAAGTCCGGAGGAACTTGCCGATCCACCGAGAATATTTCCGTACGCACCATTTTCGATCAGAATGCCGTGACTTCCGTTGCCGAAATTTCCGGTTGGCCTCGCTGCTGTGGCGGTACGGGGGCCAGTCGGCATCATGCCCATATAGTTTTTGAGAAATATGTTCTCGCCCGCTCCGTCGGACATCAGAACACCTTCCCGCGTACTCGCCATTATGAAGTTTGCCAGGTTGTCGCTATCGCCGCCGATCGTGTTTCTCAGAGCCCTGACCAGAACCATCCCAACGGTATTCGGAATCGTTCCTGTCAAGTCGGGGGTTGTGCCTATGCGGTTGCTTTGGATAACGTTCAGCTGAGGAAAGGTCGCTTCGGGGGCGGACTGTGACAACGTTCCGATCAAAATTCCCCAGCCCGGAGCTGTGGTATTGCCAGAAATGAGATTGGCACCGTCAGCTGCACCGATGAAGTTATTCCGGGCGTTTTCGCCGAGAGCGATCCCCACTCTGTTCGGAATAGCTCCGGAAGGGCCGACGCCGACGATGTTCCGATAAACCCGATTGCCCGATGTGAACGTGCCGCTCGCTCCCGCCGTCCTTCCTGCGAAATCACTGACGGCTGAGGCTGACTCTCCGAGGCCGATATTGGTGCCGATCAGCATCCCGATGTCGTTTCCGGCAACCACGTTCTGAGCGATCATGTTGTCCGTGGATTGACGTATCCATATCCCGATACCATTAGGAACCGCAGCCGTGCTGCCGACATTTACGCCGATGAAATTGTCCAGTATGTCATTCGAACTCGCCTCGTCCGTAACACCGACGCCGGCCAGCGTGTTGCCCGACAGATAGTTGCCCTTCACCAGATTGTCCCGGGCAGCACCATTGATCCAGACCCCGAATTCGTCGTTTCCAATGTCGGAAGATCCATTCGTGCCGACCAGGTTGCCCTCGATAGAATTGTTCTCGACCACGGCGTTTCCGGTCGCAGGGGCAACCACGATACCGGCCTTCAAATTGCGGCCGATAGTATTTCGGCGAGCCGCCGAACCAATCGTTTGCCCATCAGCCGCTATTCCAATGCCAAAATAGTTGGGCAGCGGAGTCGTTCCGTTTCTGGCCACACCGATGAAGTTTTCGTAGACCATGTTTGAGGGCCCGGCACTGGCGGAAATGCCGATGCCTGAGCCGCTATCGGCCAGATTATGACCGCCGATCACATTCTTTTCCAGGGTATTTCCTGCTCCTCCGCCCGTGATCAGAATGCCCACCTCACCGTTCGGCAGGACCTCCATCCCACTTGCTTTGGTACCGATCAGGTTATTGCTAACGCGGTTATTGGCCGAATTTCCCTGGATCACGACTCCCGAAAAGGTGTTGGCTGAAATAAGATTCCCGTTCGCCGCCGAAGCCGGATCGCCGATAGTGTTGCCATTGGCGGTATCATCCACCCCGACCCCAAAACGGTTTGGAATAGCGGCAGTTCCGTCGGTATTTGTTCCGATCTTGTTACCCGAAATAGAATTACCGCTTGCACCGGTCTTTAAGGTGACTGCGGCGAACGTATTGCCCGATATAACGTTTCCACCGGTGCCCGTATCGCTCCCGATCCGATTGTTGCTCGATGCCTCAACGATCACGCCATTCGCATTTGCGACCGCTTCAGTCGCAGCGGCATTCGTTCCGATCAGGTTCCCTGCTATCTTGTTGTTGCTGGCTCCAGAGCGAACGTAGATGCCCGCTCCGGCATTTCCTGAGATCACGTTTCCGCTGCCCGCTGTGGTATCGCCGATCATATTACCCGACGATGCTTCGATCACAACCCCGACAGTATTGGCGATCCCGCTCGTCCCCGCTGTGTTCGTTCCTATTCGGTTTCCGATAACCTTGTTCAGCGTCGCACCGCTTGCGATCCTGATTCCAATGCCGTTGTTAGAAATGACGTTTCCGACGGTTCCGACACCGCCGATCGTGTTGTTGCTTGCCGTCGCTGTGTTGATCTCAATGCCGATCACCTGATCTTCCGTCGTTCCAGCCGCGTTGCCGTCCGGGCTTAGCCCAAAATAGCATCGCTCCACGCGGACACCGCTTGTTTGCAATCCGATGCCAATGCCAAAACGGTTGATAGCCATGCCTCGAAGGATTGAATTCTCGCTTCCTGCAACAAAACCAATGCCGCCTATCGAGCTATTGCCTCTGAGTTCGATGAGCGGCGATTCGGCGTATCCCGGCTGGGTTGTCGCATCTATCGTTGCCGTGTCTGATAGCGATGGCAGCTGCGTAAGGGGCGAGATGGTGTGGGTTCCGCCGCCGGGAATGTTGAACTTGATCTCGTCCGGCCCTTCCTTGGCGTTTGCGGTCTGGATAGCCGCACGCAGGCTGCATTGTAGGCCCGTTTGGTTTACGTTTACATCGCAGAAATCGTCCTCAAGATCAGCGTCGGGTTCGTCGGTCGTGATGTTGACCTCAATGTCCTCGTCGCAAGGGGAAGACGCCGGCGGCGGTGCTGCCGTGACCCTGTCGATCGCCCAGGCGGAACCCTCGTTTGTCTGAGTTGATCCCAGGTCGTCGTACGGAGCACCGACGATGATCGTATCAGGCGAGATCGCTACGCCGCTTCCAAAACCGTCACTCGGCTGGCCGTCAGGCGATGTGATCGTTGATTCACGAGTCCAACTGTTGCCATTTCGCGTAAATACCTCCGCCGCTCCGGCTTGCGTGCCGCCTGCAAAGGTTCCATTCGGAGCCCCGACGACCGCGGTGTCGCCCAGGATCGCCACGCTGTGGCCGAAATTAAGCCGGTTGACGGCTCCGAGCAGCTTTGCCTGCTGTGTCCAGGTTGTTCCATCGCTTGTAAAAATGTACGCCGAGCCCGTTTGATTCTGGCCGATCTGGTCCGTACGGGCACCGATGATCACCGTGTTGCCTGAGATGCCGACACTGTTACCGAAATCGTCGAACTGCGGCCCGGTCGATGTCAGCCTTTGCTGCTGAGTCCACTCCGTACCGCACCTTACGTATATGTATGCCGCATTCTGGCGTGTACCACTCCGGTTCGATTCGCCGATAACAGCCACGTCGCCTGATATCGCAACACGAGCATCGTAGCTATTGTCGCCGCCCGTAATGAGCGTCGACTGAAGCGTCCACGCCGTCCCCTCGCGGACAAAGACATGAGTAAAGTGGCGGTGCGGGGTAAATTGCATGAAACCAAAACCCGTGACCAGCACCGTATCACCCGATACTGCAACGCCGTAGCCGATCTTCCCGCCTTTGACGAGCGGTGTATCCGCATTTGTGAACCTCTTTTGCAGAGACCACGACGTCCCGTTTCGAACGTAAACGTACGCTCCGCCCGAATAGGCCTCGGGTGAATCGTGCTGCGGAGCCGCGACGACCGCTGTATCACCTGAAATAGCGACCGTATCGCCAAATGCATTCCCATTGCCCGCAGGTGCGTCGGGAGCGGTCAGCTTCTGCTGAAATGCCCAAGCCGCTCCGTTGCGAACGAATATATAGGCCGCTCCGGGAATACTGCCGCCATTTGCTTCCGGCAAATTCGTTGCTCCGATGATCGCGGTATCGCCCGATATCGCCACGTTGAAACCGAAATATCCGCGAGGGATACCATCATTCGCCGTGAGCTTTGCCATCGCATCGGGGCTGTATTGCCGCTCGTCAGCCACGACAGCCTTAAAGGCATCCGTAAGCGACGTGTCCTCCACCGCCTGGGCGTCCGCCGTCCGCTCATAAAGAGCCGACGACGAAAGAAAAAGAGCGAGCATCCCAACGAATACCGCCACTAAAAAATAAGCTTGTCCAAGGGCTTTGGTTCTATTACGCATAAAGGCTCTGCCGGTCGTTTTCTATCTGCAGCTTTATATGCGTGAAAAGTACACAACTCACGACAAAATAATCCCTTACCCTAACGTGCATCCGAACAACCTCGGAAACAAGCACACGCGATCACTCGCGATCAAGCCGTTCCTTCGGGTCAGGCTTCCAGCCGAGGCCGGGGTTGCGGCCGCGGCCGACTCGGGTGGTCTCATTCAGGTCTAGGATCAGGATGCCGTTGTGATTGATCTCGGGTTTTGTGAAAACTTCCGTGCCCGCGATTGAGATACGGTTCTGGCGGATAAACTGCGAGCCGGGAATGTAATGCGCCCCAAATGTCTTAGGGATAAGCGGCACCACGCCCGCCCCACGCGGATCGGCCGGTTCGATGGCTATCTTATTAAGCTCCGGCTCATAATAAAGCGTCACCGCCCGCGGCCGCCCCAGATCAACATGAGCCTGCCGCCCAATATGTATCTGCCCGTTGCAGTTAATCGTAATATGATGCCGATTAAACCCCCGCTCCTTCTTGATCCCATTAAACTTGACCCAATTACTATGCAAAGCCATAAAACGATCTCCTTGAATTTTTGTTTCAAAGATAATACACTTTTGCACCTACGTCAAGGGCAAAAGACAAGAACAAAATAAAGAAGTTGAAATCTCTAGCACTTAGTGCTATATTTAGTGAGCTAGCTGGATCCGCCTATATGCGAATTTTCAAGAACAAATGGTTCGCTAAATTCGCCAAAAAGGAAGGGATCAGTAATAAAACGTTGGTCGAGGCAGTAGAAAATGTCGAGGCGGGAAACATTGATGCCAACTATGGCAGCGGCGTACTCAAACTAAGGATCGCAAGGCCCGGCGAGGGTAAATCGGGTGGCTACCGCACGATACTTCTTTATCTCAAGGGCAATCGAGCGTTCTTTGTATATGGTTTCTCGAAGAAGGATCAGGACAATATCTCAAGAGATGAAGAGAAGTACTTCAAAAAACTCGCAAAGTTAACCCTCGGCTTGAGCGAAGAAGATCTTTCGACATTACTCAACGAAGGAGTTTACGAGGAGATCAGAAACGATGGCTAAAACCAAGACTTACAAGAGTGAAGCAATGGCCGCGATCCACGAAACCGCCGCGGGCATGTACAAGGCCGGTGTTATCGACAAGCAGACGATGCGCGAGTTCGACGAAGGCTGTCTCACCCCGGTCCATCGATTCACCGCGGCCGAGATCAAGGCCCTCCGCGAACGCGAAGAAGTCAGCCAAACCGTCTTCGCCCGCTACATCGGCGTTACCAAAGACTCCATAAGCCAGTGGGAACGAGGCGAAAAAAGCCCCGCCGGCCCATCCCTCAAACTCCTCTCCCTGATCAAACGCAAGGGCCTGGCTTCGATCGCATAGTCGCCCCTCAAAATAGAGAATCACAGTGCTCCAAAATTGACCGCGTATTTCTACGTTTCACCAGAGATTTCGCGCTCGTCCGTGTCGGTGACCAATAATCATTTTCGGCGTTGATAATGCTCGCCTACAGAAGGCTAAAGACCAATCCAAAATCTAAAACCCAAAATTCCAATCTGGCTCACTTCTGCGGCAAAGACCTCCGCCTCTACATCAACGTCGAACTAACCAACCACCCGCTCGCCCGCGACCATAAAACGCATTACCCCTCGACCGTGCTTAGGAACTGGTGCATCAGTATATGCCCTGAAAGTCGAATTGCAATTTTGCATGACTAACCCCGAAGTTCCCCTCCCAAACTTTCCCTGCGACAAAAACCACCCCCACACAGCGTCTCGATATAAAGATGGGGTGTGTGAAGTTTATGTTGACACGCTTGTGAAGAACATGCACAATCATGTGTGAGGAAACTGCACACATGGAGAGAACTACACTTTTAGGCCTATACGAGATTGCCGACCTTGCAAATGTAAATCCTTCCGCTGTAGCAAACTGGCGACGACGATTTTCAGACTTCCCGACGCCCATAGCGGAACTCAAGTCCGGCCCGGTCTTCCACGAAGCCCAAGTGAGGCACTGGTTACAGCGCAGAAATGCTCACGACCTTTCAACGAGTGGTACTTTCTATGACCAAATCATCGCAAAACGCGGCGACTCGCCGGATCTAATCGCTAATGTGGAGTCTGCCGTGGATAAACTGACATCGCAGGCCACCTCGACTCGCCGTCCGGGGGTTCTCCTAGGAAAGATTCAAAGTGGAAAAACCATGGCTTTTTTGGGGATTATCGCTCGGGCGTTCGACCGCGGCTTCGATATTTCAGTCATTTTGACAAAAGGGACGAAGTCGCTGGCTCGCCAGACGTTGAGCCGGGTAAAGCATGATTTTGCCGAGTTCATAGCCACCGACCAAGTGCAGGTGTACGACATCATGTCGGTACCAGAGTTGACGCCGTACGAGTTAAACCAAAAATTAGTGTTTGTCGTCAAGAAGGAGGACGACAACTTAAGCCGATTGTTGCATGCGTTCTCCACCAGGTACCCCAGCATGAGGAAGAAGAGGGTCTTGATCATCGATGATGAAGCGGATTTTGCGTCGGTTAGTTTCCGGAAGGAGCCAGGCGGGCGCATTGGGGTCGGTAAAATCTCTCAGCAAATTGATCAGCTCCGCGAGTTGGTGGCCGACGCGGACTTCCTTCAGGTGACGGCGACTCCGTATTCCCTATATCTTCAGCCCGAGGAAGACGGCGGGGCTGGGGGCGGGCTATTCTTGCCAAAACGCCCATCTTTCACCGAAGTGTTGCGCGTGCACGAAAAGTATGTCGGAGGCGATTATTATTTTGAACAAAGTACCGATCCAACGTCACCCGCATATTACTTTTACCGGGAGGTGCCACTTCAAGAGCGAGAAGCGTTGAAAGCAGAGGATAGGCGACGGTTAAAGATCGAGAATGTCTTGACCGAAAGGAACGTCGAAACGCTGAGGGACGCGGTGGTTGCTTTCTTAATGGGTGGAGCGATAAGACGAATCCAGCAAACGGCGAACGGCGAAAAGCAAGCCAAATACAGCTTTCTATTCCATACTGAGCAGAAGAAAAGTTCGCACGGCTGGCAAGAACGGATTACGGTAGCAATTCGAGATTCCTTGGTTCAAGCCGCCCAAATGGACTCACCGATATTCGAAACCCTCCTCCGCGCCGCGTACAGTGATTTGAAGCGATCGATAGCCCTTGGGCATACTCAGTTGCCGGATTTCGAGGTAGTCAAGTATGAAGTAGTCGAGAGCCTTTTGAATGGGCAGTTGATGATCACGAAAGTGAATTCGGATAAAGACATTGATGAGCTCCTCGATGACGAGGGACAGTTAAAACTTAGAACGCCGTTCAATATTTTTATAGGTGGGCAGATACTGGACCGGGGGATAACTGTAAGGAACCTGATCTCCTTCTATTATGGGCGCAATCCGCAGCGTTTTCAGCAGGATACGGTCTTACAACACTCTAGGATGTATGGTGCGCGATCAATCGAGGACCTTCCGGTCACACGTTTCTATGCGCCGCAGCACGTGTTTCAGATAATGCGGAAAATCCACGAATTCGACGCGGCATTGAGACAAGCGTTTGAGATAGGGGCTCACGAGCGCGGGGTCTATTTCATCCAGCGTGACTCGTCTAACCGTCTTGCGCCATGCTCGCCGAACAAGCTTCTTTTCTCCAACGTTGTAAGCGTTCGACCCGGAAGACGTCTCTTACCGGTCGGCTTTCAAACTGTCTACAAATCCAACGGAGCGAAAAACCTCGCAGCCCTGGATAAAGAACTCACGAATCTAACGAAGGATTCAAACGAACTTGTCGAAGTCGATGTCGATGTAGCTACGCGGCTCCTTGAGTTGGCGTACTCTAATCTTGAGTACCCTAGCTCCGCGGATGACGATCGTAAGGCTCACCTTGCGGTTCTGGAGCACTTGTCGCACAGCTCGCGAAATCCAGAGAAGCGAGGAAAGGTTTTGCTGTTGACGGCGCGCGATCGCAACGTCGTCCGATACCGCGAAGAGGGACGGTTTTCAAATGCACCGGACACTAAGCAACAGGCTGATCTCGCACGGGCAAACGCGATCGACATTCCAGTCCTGATGCTCCTCCGGCAAAACGGGGACGAAGATAAAGGTTGGCGTGGGCTTCCTTTTTGGTGGCCGGTGATCGTCCCTCAGAGTTCTGCAGTGACTTCAATCTTTGCCACGGAGTTTATCGCAGAACCAACCTAGACGCTCAACGCTCAGCGCTTTTTCGATATAGGCTTCTTGGGGCTAGTGTCCGGTTCGGACTGAACGGGGGACTCCAACTCGTGTCGGCGATCATGGCGTCGGTGGCGAGCATGAGGCCGGCGATCGAAGTTGCGTTTTGGAGGGCGGTTCGCGCGACCTTTGCGGGGTCGATGACACCGGCTGCGGCCAGGTCTTCGTAGGCCCCGGTCGCGGCGCCCGAGTCGAGACTTCCTGACCGGCGTTTCCGGCGATCGGCGTAAGATTTTCTAACGCTCATATCTTTTCTTGGTATCTGTCGTGGCACGGCGTTTTAACCGTATTTGTTGGCGTGTCATTTCGGCCATGATTTTCGCGTTTTGGACCAGGTGACCCATTTTTTTGATTTGTCGGGAGATGCAAAAGTAGAATTTCCGAGAAGTCGCTGAAAGCGACAAATGTAATAGCGTCGGGAGAATCCCGACGTACATGGCAACTGAAATTTCGACCCTGTAAGGGTCGCACTAAAATGTTGATAGTGCGACCCTTACAGGGTCGGTACCGGCTTGTAAAATACACCGGGCGTTTCACGCCCGGCTATTTCATTTGTCGCTTTCAGCGACTTTTCCTCTACTACTCAGACATTCTCGTTCTGCCATCCGCTGACGCGTATTGCGACGCGCTTTTTAGACAAATGCGAAGTCGAACTGTGCCTGGTGGATCGATTTGTCGGAGTTTATATCGATGTGGCCGAGGTAGTGTTCGATCTCTTCGAGGACTTCCCGTTCGGTCGAGCGGAACGCCTGCGTAACGTCAGGATGGACGCGGAGCGTTGTCTGGCGGACGTCTTCGACCTGTTTCGAGAGTCGTCGGGCTTCGGCGAGGATCTCGTAGCAGACGGTGATCGGCGATTTGACCCAGCCGGCTCCTTCGCAGTAATCGCAGGGCGTGCACATGGTGCGTTCGAGCGACTGCTTTACGCGTTTGCGGGTCATGATGATCAGGCCGAAATCGTTGAACGACAGGACTTTAGTGGGACTGCGGTCGCTGGCGAGAGCTTCCTGCAGGGCCTGCGAGACCTTGTGCCGGTTGCGGCGGTCTTCCATGTCGATCAGGTCGAGAACGATGATGCCGCCGAGGTCGCGAAGCCGTATCTGGCGGGCGATCTCATCGACCGCTTCCATGTTGGTCTTGGTGATCGTGTCCTCAAGCCGTGCATTGCCCTTGCCGACGAATTTGCCGGTATTGACGTCGATCGAGACGAGGGCCTCGGTCTGGTTGATGACGAGATAACCGCCCGATTTGAGCCAGACACGGGGCTTCAGTGCCTTGTCGATCTCTTCCTGGACGTTGTAATAATCGAGGATCGGCTCGTCGCGGGTGTAGAGCTTGATGCGGTTGACCATCCGCGGCTGGATCAGGTTGATGAACTCGACCGTGCGGAGATATTCCTCTTCGCTATCGACGCGGATCGCCGCAAAATCGTCGGAAAGCTGATCGCGAAGGATACGCTGGACGAGGTCGAGGTCCTGATGAACCAGAGCTGGCGATTTCTTCTTTTCAGAAGCTTTTTTCGATTCCGCCCACATTTTTGCGAGGTATTTCGCGTCATTTCGCAGGTCCTCCTCGCTAATTCCGATGCCCGCCGTGCGAACGATAAAGCCGCCCGCCGGAATGTCGGCATCCTGGCGAATTCGCTGGATCAAGCCGCGTAAACGGTTGCGTTCATTGGAAGATTCGATCTTACGCGAAACGCCGAGATGCTCGATCGTGGGCATGTAAACGAGATATCGGCCCGGCAGGGCGATGTGCGAAGTGATGCGTGCACCCTTCTTGGCGATCGGTTCTTTGGCGATCTGGACGAGGATCTCCTGGCCCTCGCGAAGCAGGTCCGAGATCTTAGGCTGTTCAGGGCGTCCGCCGCGATCATTGCGGTCGAATTTCTTGCCGTCGCCATTCGGACGGTCGCGGTCGCGGCCACGATTATTGTCGCGATTTCCACGTCGATTGCGGTCCCGATCGCGGTCACGGCCGCGATTGCGGTCGTCAGTCTGCTGAGGCTGCTCTTCGGCGGATTCCTCACGCACTTCGGGCTCCGACTCTTCGGCTCTTGCTTCGGCAACCGGCTCGGAAACTGGCTGATCGTCAGCCGCGGGCTGCTCTCCGCCCTCGGCATCTTCGCCTATAACTCCTTCTTCCAAAAGCTCTTCCGGCCGCACTTTGCCGCCCCGGCGACGGCCACGGCCGCCACGACGAACGGCCATCTCTGCCTTGTCGTCAGGCGAACTTTCGCTGGCTTCAGCATCGGCTAGCCCGTCTTCCTTCTTCTTTTTAGGCTTTGAGAACTTACCCTTCGCCGCCGGCTTTTTGGCAGCGGGCTTCTTCTTTGCAGCGGGCTTTTCTTCCGTCTCTTCGGCAGCAGATTTGGCCTTCCGCCGCGTTTTCTTCACAGGTGCGGCGGGCTCGTCATCCTCATCGGCGATACGCTCGAAGCCGCCCGCTTCACCGCCAACCTCAGCTAGCAGCGAACCGACCTCAGCCGTTCCCGCGGGCTCGAAATTAAATTCCACGGCACGGACGCGGTCGACGATCGCCTCCTGGACGTAAGCGTCCTTAAACATTTCACCAGTCTCAGCATCATCGCTGATCCGCTCGAAACCCGAATTATCAAAATCGATCTCGATGGCCGGTTCGGCGGGTTCGGTTGTCGCGGCTTCGGCAGCTTTTCCGCGTTTACCTCTGCCCCGAGCAGCCCGGCCCTTCTTCGGCTCGGGTTCAGCGGCCGGAAGGGCTTCCTCGACCTCATCCTCGACTTCGCTCCGCGGTTCCTCTTCATAGGAAGCCTCGGACTTATCGGACGGCGATTCGGCAAGCGGTTCAGCAAGCTCCTGGGTCGAATCCATCTGCTTCTCACGCTCGATCCGCGAACGGTCGATCTGATCCTGAGCCTCACGCTTCGCCTCTTCCGGCGAGCCCGAGCCTTTTTTGTTCATCACGATGCGTTCGATCTCCTCGTCCTCGTCAAAGAAGTCCGAAACATACAGGAAAGCATCCCGCTCAAGCCCGATATCGACGAATGCCGATTGCATTCCCGGTAAAACCCTCATAACACGGCCTTTATAGACATTTCCGACCACGCCGGAATTCTCCTCGCCGCGTTCAATATAAAATTCGGTTACCTTGCCATTGTCTAGAATGGCGATCTTTTTTTCCCTGCCGTTAACAGAGACGATCATCTCTTTTGCCATGCAAAAATACTTCCTTTAAGTCAAATTGATTGAGTGCCTCAGTTAGTCAAAACAGCTCTGGCAGAAGGGATTTTGTTTCGGAAGAGAGTGCTATGAGAGGAAATACACGTGCAGTGGTCTTACAACTAGGTCTTGAGGCACAGCCCCAAAAATTACAGAAGGAACCAGTTTTCACGTTAGGGAACTCTCATGGCGATAAGATCGATTCTCATCACCCCGGGGAGCACCTATCTTTTTCAAAAAGAGTGCTCAACCCGCATTAAATCTCGAACCGCGTCTGGGCCTCAAGAAGCCCTCGCAAAAAATCTTCAACCGTTTACTTGACTCCATTCACGATCCCGATCATGAACGGCGGCAAACTGCCAAGAGTATAACTAAAATTTAATTGTTAGTAAATACAATTTGCAGAAATAGCCAGCAGCTCCAAATTCGTGAAGAACTTCTGTTTTTCTAAAGTAGGCAAATCCGATTCAGTGTTACGAATGCTCAATTGACTCGGGCGGGAATGATCTTGATCTTGTTGATCGTTAGAAGAGCTTAAATGCAGTCGGGATACGCGAGAGCCGACACTAAATGGAAGCTGTCCTGAAAATATTCTCAGGACAGCTTCGCGGCGGGTTCTATCTCTGTGTAAGTTCAGGTGGAAGCTGCTTGTCGACCTTCGGCCTTTCCTTGATGTCGGTTAGTTCCCACATCGTCAGGAAGATCGTGCGGGCGATCTTTTCCATTTTCGTGTAGTCGATCTTGTCAGGATGGTCTCCCGCACCATGATAATCCTCATGGGTACCGGTGAACCAGAACGCGATCGGGATCCCGTTCTGTGCATAGTGAAAATGATCTGAGCGGAAGAAGAAACGGTTCGGATCTTTCGGATCGTCATACTTCAGATCGTAGTTCATCTTCATGAAATTCGAGTTGACATCAGCGACAATTGAGCCAAGCGTCGAACTCATCATGTCCTTGCCGATAACGTAAACACTATTCCCGTCCGTCAGGTCTTTGTTGATCGGTTTGGTATCGCCCACTGCCTTGCTGCGGCCGATCATGTCGATATTGAGTTGGGCAATGACGTTCTTGATGTTTACCGTAGGAAACTTATTAAAGTAATTGGCTCCCCAAAGGCCTTTTTCTTCGCCAGCATGCCAGACGAGCAGAACCGAACGCTTTGGTCGTTTTGGAGCCTTGGCAAGAGCCTCAGCGATCGACAGGACAGCGACTGTGCCGGAACCATCATCATCCGCTCCGTTCCAGATCTTGTCCGGGCCTGGGGCATTGGGATTAGTGCCGACATGATCGTAGTGGGCGCCAATGGCGACCATTTCGTTCTTAAGAACGGGATCGCTGCCTTCCCAAATCGCGACCACGTTTTGTGTCCATTGCACATCCACCTTGGGTTCGATCTTTAGTTCAAAGACCTTGCCGGGGTTTACGGCGAAGGATTGCGAATATCCGTTCAATGGGTTTCCGGCCTCACCGCTGAATATCGCGTTAGCAACCTTGGGCGAGACAAAGACCACGGTCGGCACCTGACCGCCCTGCGGGGCTACGGGAGCAGTCGAAGCGAGCTTTTCAACCGTGTAGCGTGTTCGACCAAAGTTCTGCGTGACCGCTGACCAGTTTTCTTGGAGGAACTTGGATGGGAGCACAATAACTCCTGCCGCACCATTATTCCGGGCATAGGTGGCCGCATCAGCCCACTCAGTTCCACGGCCCGCTTGGGGCAGGTCTGCCTGAGTTATGCCTGCCGGAGGAGGAACCAGTCCGTTACGGCCTGGCTGACCTTCGCTGTAGACCGCAATGATCTTGCCCTTTACGTCGAGATCGGTATACGGATTAAGCCCTTTAGATTTGACCATCCACCCATTCCCCGCAAAAACGATCGGGGCCGCAATGTTGCTGTTGCCCGATGCCCGGGCGATGTCATCGCCATACGAGAAACTCTGAGTACCGATCTTTGCGGATGTTCCCGCCGCGTCGATACCGTCACGCCGAAGGGACATTTTCTGAAAGAAGGAGCCGTTGTCGCCTCCGCCCTTGAAACCCCAACGCTCGAGGTTCATCTTGATGAACTCAGCGGTAACATCGAGCCCGACTGAAGGTGTATCGCGACCGCCCATCGCATCAGAGGCCACGAAATGAAGGTAGCTGCTCAGCTGACCTGCGGTGATCGCTTCGGCCATTTTGCGTTCAGCCGCCGAGAGTTGGACCTTTTGTCCAAATGCGGCGGTCGGCAGCAAAAGAGCGACCGAGACAAGAAAAACTAGAAAGGACTTTTTCATACTTACTCCGGAATTTATTTTGATCGAGTTATTGCAAACATGTTGTTACGAGACAATCGTCGAATATGTTTCGGGGCATATTACGATCCAACGATGCAAATTTTGTTGCGGTTTGCCAGATCGATAGTTTGCTCGCGGTCAAAGATCAATGTTTTACCCGCGGTCACCGAAATACACTCCGCCCCTGCGGCTATCATTGTTTCTATGGTCGGTACACCGATGACCGGCACATCAAACCTCATATCCTGATCCGGCTTTGCAACTTTTATGACGGTCAACTTGCCTTTTACGAGCTCGCCCGCCCTTTTAACAACAGCATCGGTGCCTTCCATAGCTTCTACGGCAACGCAGGCCTTGCCGCGAACGACGATAGTTTGGCCCAGATCAAGTCGAGCTATCTCGTCAGCCACATGCAAGCCATATTCGATATTTTCTTTCTCGAGATCCGTGGGACTACGCTTGGTCAGTACCCCTTTGGCCGCAAGTTGGTCTTTAATGAAGTGGGTCGAGTCGATAAGTTCGATCCCGTCCTTTGCCATTTCGTTTGCTACGCCGCCGATCAACGCATCGGTATTCCTTCGCGGCAGATTCCAAAGCATTTTAACCATTCGCATGTCAGGAATAGCTCCCGAAAAAAGCTGAACGTGCTTTACCTGCCCGGCCATGATCGCCTTCTCAACGCCATGCGAGCGAAAGAACGAGATCATCTTCCCGAGTTGACCGATCCCAACCCACGTCACGTTCTCAGCGACCTTCTCTATGGCCGGGTCGGTTTCTTCCTTGATCGCGACCACGGCGAGTTGAACGCCCTCGCGACGAGCTCCCTCTATCACCAGAAAAGGAAATTTGCCGTTGCCGGCAATAAGGCCGTATTGCATAGATACGGCTAAATTATTGCCGGGAAATGGGCTCCTTGTAAATTGAACAAACAAATCTTCTTTTGTGTTCGCAGGGTTGATCAGGTTTTTCGAAGATGATCGGCCGATTAACTACAGTAGGTTTGTCTCGCATTTGCTTTCGCCTACCGTAGGTACATAGAATTCCTTTGGTTACGCAAACAAAATCGCTTTTGTCACGTAGAACTTCGGAAGAAACATCTCTTTAAAACTTATGAACGGAACTTTTGCCGCTATCGCCGGATTGCTTATAGCTTTGTCGTTTTCTGCTTTTGGTCAATCGAACTATCTGACCGAGCCATCGCTTTCGCCAGATAGGAAAGAGATCGCATTCGTTTCGGGCGGCGACATTTGGACTGTTGGGGCCGAAGGCGGGGCCGCGAGACTACTAGTTTCGCATGCGGCCAACGAAGCCCGGCCGATGTATTCGCCGGATGGGAAGCAGCTGGCGTTCATTTCTAATCGGACCGGGAATGGCGACATCTACGTGCTGGATATCGAAACAGGAAATTTGCGGCGGGTCACGTTTGACGATTCTCTTGATAGTCTCGACGCGTGGTCGCGTGACGGAAAGTGGCTTTATTTTTCATCGTCTAGCCGCGACATCTCGGGAATGAACGATATTCTTCGCATACCCGCGACCGGCGGTACACCGATGCAGGTCAGCTCGGATCGTTACGCGACCGAGTTCCAATCCACGCCTCTCGCCGATGGATCGATCATTTTTGCCGCCCGCGGTAACTCGCTAGGGCAATGGTGGCGTCGAGGCCGCAGCCATCTGGATGAAAGTGAATTGTGGCAGAAAACCGGAGAGACTTACACGCAGTTAACCCAACGAGGTGCGAAACAAAATTGGCCGATGGCGACCGCCGATGGATCACGAGTCTATTTTGTCTCAGATCGAAGTGGCCAGCAGAATATCTGGCTGCTACCAAAAGGCGGACAACCGCGTGCGTTAACTAACTTCACGGACGGTCGTGTGCTTTGGCCCAGCCTTTCTTATGACGGTCAGGAGATCGTGTTCGAGAGAAACTTCAAGCTTTGGAAAATGAAGACTGACGGCGGTCGGCCGCAGGAAGTGACGGTTACGCTTCGCGGAGCTTCGCCGAGTCCTTCGATAGAGCGAGTAAATCTGTCGACCCAGATCGGCGAAATGGCCGTATCACCTGACGGTAAAAAAGTCGCGGTCGTGTCTCGCGGTGAGATATTCGCAGGTTCCTCAAAAGAGGGCGGCGAAGCGGCCCGGGTTACGAGAACCGTGGCCCCCGAATCGTTTGTATCCTGGTCGCCGGACAGCAAAAAGATCGTTTACTCGTCCGAACGCGACGGGGCGATGAACCTTTATCTCTACGACTTCCCTACCGAGACTGAAACGCAGATCACCCGCGGAAACGCAATGGACATTTCTGCAACCTTCTCGCCCGACGGCAAATCCCTGGCGTTTACGCGGAATGCCCGGTCGATCATGATCTACGAGGTAGATAAAAAGACTGAACGCGAATTGTGCAAGATCTACACCGATCCGGCACCACTCGGCGGTGACTCGTTCAAATGGTCGCCAGATGGGAAATGGATTGCTTTTCTTTCCAATTCCCCCGAGGCCCGTTCGTACACGAATGTCTCTGTCTTACCCTCAGCTGGTGGAACTCCGCGGCAGATTAGCTTTCTGTCAAACTCGAATGCCGGATCGCTCGAATGGGCACCGGACGGCTCGTACATCATTTACGGCTCGAGCCAGCGGACGGAAGAAGGCGTTTTGGCCCGCATCGATCTTAAACTACGGACACCGCGTTTCCGCGAAGATCAGTTCCGCGACCTCTTCAAACAGCAGAACCCCCAGGAGCGGCCAGTTGCAACGCCAGCCCCATCACCGCAGCCGACACCGGCCGCTTCGCCAGTTGCTTCTCCCGAGAAAAAAGACGATTCCAAGACGACTGAGATCGTTTTCGAAGATATCCGCAAACGTTTGAGCTTTTTCTCGACTGGCGTGAATAACAATGGAGCGATCATAAGCCCGGACGGAAAAACGCTGCTGATCCTCGCGTCCGCAGAAGGCCAGTTCAATCTTTATACAATGCCTCTCGACGAGCTCGCGACCGATACTTCGGCACGTCAGCTGACATCCACGCCGGGCTTTAAATCACAGGTCCAGTTCTCGCCCGATAGCAAAGAGGTCTATTTCGTCGAAAATGGCCGCGTAAGTATTGTGTCTCTGGATCGTCGAGAGGTCCGACCGCTGGCCGTAACCTTGGACGTAACCGTTAACTTCGCACAGGAGAAGATGGAGGTCTTCAAACAGGGATGGCGCTACATGCGTGATCATTTTTATGATGACAAGTACCACGGGGCCGATTGGAACGCAGTAAGGACCACATACGAACCTCTCATTTCGGGTGCTCGGACGATGGACGAAGTCCGGCGCCTGATGAACATGATGGTCGGTGAGTTGAATGCGTCGCATCTAGGTGTCGGCGGGCCATCCGGTTTCACAGCCACGACAGTTGGGAAGCTGGGGCTTCGATTCGATCGAGCGGAATATGAGAGCAATGGAAAGCTAAAGGTCACTGAAGTCATTACGCTCAGCCCCGCGGCCGTTTCGAAATCGATAAAGGTCGGCGACTATCTTCTTAGCGTCGATAATGCTGCGATCACAGCAGGCGTAAACCTCGACGAACTGCTTGAGGGCAAGGTGGGAAAACGCGTCGAGCTTGAGATATCATCCTCAGCCGATGGATCGAACAAACGCGAGGTAATATTGAAACCCATCTCAACCGGTGCGGAAAAGAACCTACTCTATCGCCAATGGGTCGAATGGAATCGTGACTACGTATCAAAAGTGAGCGGAGGAAAGCTAGGCTATGTTCACTTGCCCGATATGGGTCAGGGTTCGCTCACCCAGCTTTACGTCGATCTCGACACCGAGAACCAGTCGAAGCAAGGCGTTGTCGTCGATATCCGTAATAACAACGGCGGATTCATCAATCCGTATGTGATCGACGTTCTTGCCCGCCGCGGCTACCTGACGATGCAGGAACGCGGTATGTGGGCTGTTCCCGGCCGCACGCAGCTCGGCCAGCGAGCCCTGGAAAAACCCACGGTACTTGTCATCAATCAGCATTCGCTTTCCGATGCCGAAGACCTGACGGAAGGTTACAAGACGCTGAAACTTGGCAAGGTGGTCGGCGAACCGACCTCGGGCTGGATCATCTTTACATGGAATGCAAGTCTTTTTGACGGAACTTCGCTGCGGCTGCCTAGGCAACTGATACTCGGAGCCAACGGTAAGAATATGGAACTGAACCCGCGAACGCCGGACATTCCTATAACGAGGCCCATAGGCGAAACGTTAACGGGCAAAGATTCGCAGCTTGATCAGGCGGTCAAAATACTGCTGGGAAACTAACCTGCATAGTAGACCGTGTGCCACTCATTTTTCGCACACTTCTCGCATCGGGCGCGTGTTGTTTTCGTGCCCGATGCACCCGAGCGAATGCCGCCCATCTCCCAAATGGATTTCTCACTGCCGCAAACATTGCATTTGACCATCCACTTGCGCGACTCAGTTTCCATCGAGGCAAGCATTGAGGCGGGTAGGATCGCTTTAAATATATTTTGAAGTAGTCCCATATATTCAAAAACTAAATTCGTAAAGTTTTAGCTTTTCATCCTCGGGCGAGTCGATGATTCGAGAAAAGGTAAACCCGAGTTTCTGAAGTAGATTCCCCGAGGCATCATTATCAAGGCTTGTTATCGCATTGATCCTGGTAAATCCGAGCGAAGTTTTGCCATATTCTAGAGCAGCCCGCGCACATTCGGTTCCGTAGCCAAGCTGCTCGTAATCGGGCAAAAAAGCAAATCCGAGATCGGGCCATTCCAGGCTGTCGCGTTTTACAAAGCCGCACATCCCGATCACAGTTCCATCGGTTATCTCTACCGCCCATAAGCCATATCCGTGGTCCGTATAAGCCTTTCGATATCGGTTCTCGATAAATTCGACCGCGTCCTCCGACGTTCGAACTTTACGATCGCCAATGTACTTTAGAAACTTGGGAGTGTTAAGCAATTCATTTACAAAATCTGCATCCGACGCCACGAGCTCGCGAATAACAGTACGTTCCGTTTTACTAATTACTTTCATCACCCACAAAAAGCGGCCGCCGGGTCTGCGGCGGCCGTGATCGAAATCGGTCAAGTTTAAATGCGACTATTCACGAAAGGGTTCGATCTCGCCTGGTTTCCTGAGCATCTTGTTCACCTCGTCCAGATGCATCTCCTCAAGCAGGATCATTTCACGAGCGTACTCTTCGAGCGCGACGGATTTGCCTTCGGTCAAGTGCAGCAATTCGTAGTAGGCGGCAAGGGTCGTGCTTTCCTGCTCAAGGCTCTCACGAAGAATGTCCCCAATATCGTGCTTGTGGGTTTCCAGTAACGGCCCGAT
Source organism: uncultured Chloracidobacterium sp. (assembly GCA_964410495.1). Classification (GTDB taxonomy): domain Bacteria; phylum Acidobacteriota; class Blastocatellia; order Pyrinomonadales; family Pyrinomonadaceae; genus OLB17. Next base: position 123,489 of record CAYPGP010000007.1, on the reverse strand, counting down.
CTTCAAGCTCGGATGGCCGCCAAGCATGGTCACAAATTCACCCGCTTTGTGAGCATGGGCCAAACTTTCGTCCCCGTTGCCTTTCAGCCACGACACGATAGGAATTCGGTTGTAGCCGAAAACCATCAGGCTGTAATGCGTATATCGCACCACGCCGGCGAGTTCGAGTTCAAGGATCTTGTTCAAGACCTGAATTGCCTGCTGTTTTTCTGTTTCGTTCATATCGATCTATTTCCCAACATATGGACTCCGAATATGCAAAACTGTAACTTTTTTACCATCAACGTTGAAGATGATGTGATATCGGCTAATCACCATTTGCCTCACCTCGACATCATATTCATCGGCATCCGGTGCGATCGGATACCCAAAAGGCGACAGGCTCAACCGCTCCTCTATCGCGTCTTTGATTTCGAAATACCACTTGGCGGCCTGCTCCCGCCCCCAATTCTCGCAGCCCCATTCAAACGACGAATCAAGATCATCAAAGGCTGTATCGGATAGATCAACGGTGAATTTGTCCATGAACTATCGCACGATTCCATGTTTCTTTTCAAATTCCCCGAAAGCCTTGGATGCGGGTTTGGTACGTCCCGCCTTCATATCGTCGATGCCCCGCTGGACGCCCGCAATCCGATCCCGGCGGTCCCAATCGTGGAAATCCTGATCAAAACTTTCAACGTCTTGAATAACCGCCGCGGCCTTGCCGTTAACTGTAAGCACGATAGGCTGGCCTGTCTTTTTCATTTGCTTGAGAAATTTTGAAGTGTCCCTTTTGAAGACGCTGAGGCTCTGAATATCCCGACTAAGTTTCATATTAGAGCAGATATTACCACACGATTGCTAAATTTAGTGCGAATTTTGCACATACGGCTCTCGTTGATTCCGCATCTACTCACATTGAGATCGTTGATTCTACGCAAAATCGAAAAAAACCGGTGCTATCTAGACACGCGTCTCCGCTTGTTCACGCGCATGATATGAACTGCGCGTCAGCGGCGATGATTCGACGTGTTTGAAGCCCATTGCTTCGCCGATCGCCTTCCATTCGGCAAATTCTTCGGGTGTGACATAACGCTCGACCGGCAAACGTTTTTCGTACGGTTGGAGGTATTGCCCGATCGTCATGATGTCGCACGAAACACTGCGGAGATCTTTCATGAGGTCAACAACCTCTTCGAACGTCTCACCGAGGCCTGCCATTATGCCGCTCTTTGTTTTCATTCCCGGAAACTGCGTGTCGCGAAAGTAGGCTGCGCGTTCGAGAAGTTCGAGAGTTTGATCGTATTTTGCATCGGGCCGAACGCGGCGGTAAAGCCGGGCGATCGTTTCGGTATTATGGTTCAGAACTTCTGGCCGGGCGTTCAGGACATTGTTCAGAGCCTGTTCGTCGCCGTTGAAATCGGGGATCAGAACCTCGACCTTGCACTCGGGATTCATCTCGCGAACCTTCAGGATCGTCTCAGCCCAGTGCATCGAACCGCCGTCGGGAAGGTCGTCGCGATTCACTGAAGTTATTACCGCGTGTTTAAGATCAAGATGTTTTACGGCTTCGGCGACGTGCGTAGGTTCCATCGGATCCAGATCCATCGGCTTGCCCTTATTCACCGCACAAAATCCGCAGTGGCGCGTACACGTGTCGCCCCCGAGCATAAATGTCGCGGTCTTATCCGTCCAGCATTCAAAGATGTTGGGACACTTCGCTTCCTGGCAAACCGTGTGCAGATTCAGCCCCGAGATCAGTTCCATGACCTGATTCTGATTGCGCGGATCGCCAAGCTTGATCTTCAGCCAATCCGGCTTTTTCAGCCGCTCACGCTGTTTACGGTTGAGGAAATTTTGAACTAAAACGCGTTCTTCGATCATAAAAGCACCTGCCACAAAAAGGCACAAAAGACGCAAAAATAATTATCTCATTTTTGCGTCTTTTGCGCCTTTTTGTGGCAATTGTTGGTCTAACCCAGTCGTGAGTTCACGACATCCCAATTAATATTCGAGAAAAACGCCTCGATATATTTCGGCCGGTCTGCCGGGGCGTAATCCTTGATGAACGCGTGCTCCCAGACGTCCATGATAAGGATCGGTTTGTAACCCGCTACGTTGCCCGTTTCGTGGAGATTGATCCAGTGATTCGATATAGCACCGTTTGATGGGTCCTGGTAAACGGCGGCCCAGCCCACGCCTCGCATTTTACCCGTGTTTACGAAATCGGCTTTCCAAACGTCGTAATCACCAAAACTTTCGCTAGCGGCGTTAACAAACGCATCACCCGTCGACGGATCGCCGGTTCCGTGTTTCTGCATATTCTCGAAATAATATTCGTGCAGGACCATGCCGTTATATTCAAAGCCGAACCTGCGCTTTAGCTCACTGAACGCCGCAACCTGCGTGGCGTCGAGATTGCCTTGGCCGATCAGATCGGCGATACGCTGGTTGAGCGTGTTCGTGTTAGTGACGTAACCCTCGTAAAGCTTAAAATGCATCGCCAGCGTCTCGTTCGAGATCCCGGTCAGATCGCTCAGGTCAAATGTTTTTGCGGTGTAAGTCGTGCTTGTTCCCATTTTCTCCCCTTCTCCTATTTTGAAAACTACTCTTCCGGCCGCGTTCCCGGATCGATACCGGCGACGCTCGCCTGATTGATAACTTTAACGTGCATATCGTCGATGATCCTTATTTGACAAGACAATCGCGTGCGTTCGTTCAGATCGGTCTTAGTCGATAGTATTCCGGCTTCCGCTTCCAGTATCTCGCCCGGATCGCCCGAGATTACCTCGACACGACAAGTTGTGCATCGTGCGTTTCCGCCACAGCGATGCAATATGTCGATCCCGTTGTCTTCGAGTGCTAAAACTAACTTTCGTCCCGACTCCGCTTCAAAGGTAAGCGGGCCGTTCGCGGTTTCGGCAGTTATGTGAGCCATGCAAAATATCCCCTTATTAGTTTAACTTCAGATATGTATAAAATTTGTCACAACGTGGGAGTGAACGCAAGGTTGGTTCAGATAGTGAGAATACCTTTCCTCTCAGGTTTAAAGTTATCGCCTCGGTAAAGTACCTTTTCGAGAAAAAGCCCCGATGGAGGTGCCGTATATTTTGCAGGCACATCCGACTCGAACTTCAGCAATCTTTCAAAAGCATCGAAGCTCATATTGCCTCTGCCGACTTCGGCCAACATCCCGGTTATCCTTCGCACCATCTTCCACAGGAAATGCGGCGCGCCTATCCTGAAGCAGATAAGGTCGCCGTCCGTAAATATCTCAGAATGTGTGACCTCTACGATCGTCGATTGCTTTTTGCCTTCTTCAAGTTCGCAAAATGAAGCGAAATTGTGCCGCCCTTCCAACATTATGGCCGCTTCCGCCATGGCTTTGGCATCGAGTCGATCCTTTATCCACCAAACAAAATTTTTGCCGAAAGCGGTTCGTCTTGTAGAGATCTGATAGAGGTAGAATCGCTGAACCGCATCTTTCCGGGCGTGAAACTCTTCCGGGGCGTTTGTTACCTTCAGGATATTGATGTCGTGAGGAAGCAAGTCGTTGAACCCGTGCTGGATCATCCGCGGCGTCAGGTCGGCCTTCAGATTCTCGACCTTTAGATGGGCAACTTGCCTAAGCGCGTGAACACCTGCGTCCGTTCGCCCGGCACCGAAAAAATCGGGCTTTTCCGAGAACAGTTGTCGGGCCGCGTCCATGAATTCGCCCTGAATAGTCTTCGCATTATGCTGGATCTGCCAGCCGCGATAACGCGTGCCCTCGTATTCGATCTCGAGCTTCCAGGCCGGCATTATGCTCCTATCGCGACCTTCTCGCGGAATTGATTTATCGCAACGAACGTGACTTCTGCCGACGTGACCTTTACCTTCTGTCCGCGCTGTCCGAACCGTTCTGCTTCTACATCTACGTGTACTGTTATCGAAGTCCGTCCGACCTTAATGGTTTCTGCGTAAAAGCTCACGAGATCGCCGATAAAAACAGGCTCGTGGAAGATCACTTCCTTCATCGCAACCGTCACGAACCGATCGTGCTTCGTATGCCGCACGGCTTCTACGCCGCCTGCGACGTCAATGTAGCTCAGGATAATTCCACCAAAAACCGTGCCGTGAGCGTTTGTATCTCGCGGCATCATAGTCAAACGTATAGCCGCATCGCGGATAGCTTGTGCTTCTTCCATAAACTAAAACCGTAACATTCTTTGGGTCGCCGGGCGATTTGAAACTCAACTTTGGCGACGGCGCATTGTCATGTTTCTAGCGATCTCGACCAGTGCCGGAACTATGTAAGTTGCACCCGCTACGCCGAGAATGAGTCCTGTCGTCAGCCGAGATAACTGTGTATTCTCCCAGATCCCAAAGATGGTCAGCGACCAATCAACCCCGATGGGTATCAGCGATAAAAACAGCCAAAATCGGGCTAGAGGTTCGATCTCCTCGATTCGCCTCCACAAGGGGTAAACAGCAAACCCCGCGAACAAGCCAAAATAAACGCCGCTGCATCTCGAACAGACGCCGAAAGGCTCACCTGCGATCTGGAACGATCGCTCGGGCATCTGATGGCAAATGAAATAGAAAAAACTATAAAGCGGAGCCGAGATCGCGGTGAGACCGCCGATCTTCGCGAGCGGCGCAATTAGGATCAGGGCGGCCCACAAAGTCACCACCGCCAGGCCGATCGACCAAACTCTCCAAGCCTGCTTTCGAAACACTTCGGCCAGCGACACCGGAATATAGCTGTTCGTCTCAGCCGCCATTTGATAGTTTATGACTCCGAGAACAGCTAAAACCTTATTACCGCATCCGGACCGCCTTCGACGTGAACCGTATCGACAAAGCGTATGTTCTTGGAATCCGACGTCATCACGACGGAGTGCGTGCGTTTTCCGGCGCCAAAGAATCTTACACCGCGGAGCAGAGCCCCATCGGTGACGCCCGTAGCTGCGAAAATAATCTTTTTGCCTGGAGCAAGGTCATTCGTGTCGTAAACCTTGTTTGGATCGGTGATTCCCATTTCGCCCAGGCGTTTCATCACCTCTTCGTGCGGTGGAACCTTTGATTTGTCGACCCCCAGTCGATCAGGGTCCCATACGAGCTTCGCCTGAATCTCGCCATTCAGGCATTTCATCGCGGCGGCCGTGATTACGCCCTCAGGCGCGCCGCCGATGCCCATCAGGGCGTGAATATTGGTACCGGCAACAGCAGCAGAGATTCCCGCCGAAAGGTCGCCGTCCGAGATTAGGCGAATTCGAGCACCCGCTGCACGCACCGCATCGACGAGTTGCTTATGCCGCGCACGATCCAGGCAAATTACGGTCAGATCATCTACGTCGCGCCCTAATCGACGGGCTATATTTTTTAGATTTACCTCGACCGGCGCGTCGATATCGACCGCACCGCGGCATGATGGGCCAACGACGATCTTATCCATGTAAAGATCGGGAGCGTTCAGCAATCCGCCGCGTTCCGCAGCCGCGAGAACCGCTATGGCGTTGTTGGCGCCGAGTGCACACAGATTTGTCCCCTCGAGCGGGTCGACCGCGATATCGACCTCGGGGAATTCATTGCGCGATTCCTCCGAAAAGATCCCGCCGCCGACCTCTTCTCCGATATAGAGCATCGGGGCCTCATCGCGTTCACCTTCACCGATAACGATACGCCCGCGCATCGGTACTGTATCCATTACTTCGCGCATTGCCTCGACCGCGACGTGATCGGAGTATTTGCGGTCCCCCTGACCCATTGTCTTAGCCGATTCGATAGCGGCGGCCTCGCATACCCTGAGGAAGTCGAGCGAAAGGTCGCGCTCTGCTTTAATATTTTTCATTATTGGTTCTCGCTGAAAAGTAAGGTTCAAAAACCGAGTTTTGACCGCATTTTACCACTTGTCCGCCATCATTTGACAAGTTAGGCGTCGGATATTACGGTTTTATGTTGGACTGAGATTGACTGAGTTAAAGAATCGCTATGACCTATATCGTCACGACCCCTTGCGTAGAGTGCAAATATACAGATTGCGCCGCTGTATGTCCGGTAGAGGCATTCCACGAAACGCCTGACCGCCTTCTTATCAATCCTGATACCTGCATCGATTGCGATGCGTGCTTGCCCGAGTGCCCCGTGGAAGCTATCTTCTCGGACATGTCGATCCCCGAAGAGTACCTCGACTGGCTGGATAAGAATAAAGAAGCGGAAAATTATCCGATCATTAGTACTAAACAACCTGCGCTGATGGGTGCTGGATGTTCCGGCCCACCCGAGTAGTCGTCAAGTTTTGCACTTTATTTTTAGTTATAGAAAGAGGCCATCGTTTCCAATGGCCTCTTTTTTAGATCCACGAATTCAGGTCTCTACCTAAAAGACGAGGCGTGCGCCCAATATGACTCGGCGATTTCCCGCTGGAACGATCCCATCGAGCAGGAAATTCGCGTTATTCAGTCTGCCCTCCGGAATACCGTAATTCCGCTTGTTGAGGACATTGAACATATCCGCTCGGACTTGGAATCGCACGTTCTCCGAGATTCGCGTGTTCTTAATGATGCCGAAATCCATCAGGAACAGCTTATCTCCACGAAGTATGTTTCTTCCCGCCGTTCCGACCCGCTGGGCAGCCGTAATGAATGAGAAGAAATTGGGGCAGCGGTTACCGCCAACAGGCGCCCCGCAGCGATCTCGAATCTCACGTGGGGACAGTCCGCTGAAATCGGGGTTTCCAACCAGGTTCGGGCGGATCGCGTTGCCGACCAAAGCGTCGATGCCATTTAGTGCAGAGCCGGGGTCGCTGCCGTTCAGAACGGTGAACGGTGCTCCGCTCTGATGAGTAAAGAACGAATTGACCTGAAAACCCCCGAGGAGCCGTCCGACGGCTCCGCGTTGATCGCGAAATATCGGTAGCTCGTAAACAACGCTTCCCGAAATGCGGTGCGGCCTATCAAAGCTTGAGAGGGCCCGGTCTGCTGCAAGATTGAAGGAATCCTGAGCGATCGCTACCTCAGCATTCGACGGATTAAAGGTCTCCGAGGCGGTATCGATAAACTTGCTCCAAGTGTAGTTGATGTTCGCACTGAAGTTACGACTCAAACGTTTGTCGAGACTGAGCTGCATCGCATTGTAATCTGACTCGGCACGATTCGCTCGAAGGCGAATTACGCCTCGTGTAGGATCCACACGCGCACAGGGCGGTGTCGCACAGATCGTTCGCGGATTACCATCGATCGTCTGGAACAGTCCTCTTCCTCGGGTATTAATGTAACCCGCTTTGAAAACCGTGTTCGTTGTCAATTCGCGCTGGAGTTCGAACGAAAACTGGTCAGTCGAAGGTGCCCGGAAATCACCTCCTACAACGGTTCGCGTCTGCAAAAGCGGAGCCGCGACGACTGGATTCGGATTAGCTACGCCCGCTTGCAAATTCACGAAAGCATTCGTGATCTGACCAAATTCACCCGTTACAGTTGAAGCGGGCAAGGTCGTCGAAACGACGAATGGGAAGCTGCTGGCTACGTTCAGATTCAGGTTGATGTAATTCGCATCATACGTACGCGAATATCCTCCGCGGATAACGAGTTTGTCGCCGCCGGTGAGGAAACCCATAATCCCCTCGTCGCTAAATCTGGGATTCCAGTTAAAGCCGATCCTCGGCATGAAGTTATTTTTGTCGGCCTGCGGCTGCGGGTCATACCTAAATCCCGGATTATTATTGTTCGCCGCGAGAACCCGCTGATTATTCTCTTTGAGATAGCTGAAGGAATCCCCGGGGTACTCGTATCTCACGCCGAAAGTCAGGGTGAAATTGTTTGCGATCCTCCATTCATCCTGAACGTAGGTGTAGTATTCCTTCCAGCTGTAGTAGTTGATGATGTCGCCGCCACGCAGCGGTGAGTTGTATGTCGCAACCTCTGCCCAGTCGTTAATGAAATACTGCAGCGGAAGCAGGCCAGTCGCTGCGGCTGGGGTTCCATACGCTAGTCTTCCTCGCGTCGTCGGAACAAAGAAAACTCTCGCATCTGTTCGGCGAAGGTCAACACCAAACTTGATCGAGTGATTCCCCGTAACCCAAACCATCGAATCCTGGATCTGATAGGTGTCGTTAAATCGAAACTGCGGCAGATTGACCGCGAGCCCGAGCGCCGTACGCGTCGCCCCTGCGTTGAAGCCAGTGAGTCCAAGGGCGGAAACTTCAAGCGACGGGATCACGAGTGATGACGGATCGGCAGCGCTTGTCGTAGAACCGAAACGCGACCACGACAAGCGAGCCTCGTTCGAAAGACGGTTGGTAAGAACTGAATTAAGGACCAAAGTTGCAGCCTGGGATCGAGTCGGCACTACCGTTGTCAATCCGGACGGACTTACCTGTCCGCCGCCGGCAGATACATTTCTGTCGTAACGATATCGGCCGTAGAGAAGGTTCCTATCGCTAAAGCGGTGATCCATACGGATAGACGTTTGTGTCGAATCGAACTTAAATGCCGACGTTCCCGCGAAGATCCCAAGTGGAATGGTGTAGGTGGTCCCGCCTAACGCGAAAGATGTCGAGCCTGACGTAGCGGTCGCCGTACCCGCGGGTAGATACTGCAGGAGAGCTTGAACCTGCGGACGATTTCCGGCGACGCTTTGCAAGATCGCTCGTCCTGCCGCTGTAGGGGCTCCATTGATCCCGGTACCAGAAGCAAGCTGACGATCCGTCCACTTCTGGTAATCCCAAAAGAAAAACGTCTTATCCTTGGCGAGAACCGGTACGCCCTCTCCGAATTTGAGGAACGGTCCGCCGATCGTGAATCCGTACTGAAATTCTTTTCTAAACGGAGCGATTCTGCGGCTTGGATCGGTCGCAAGAAGGTTGCAAAAGCCTGCTATCCGGTCCGTATTGCTGCAGGCATTCAACTCTTCGCCGTTGTAAAAAACAAAGCCCGAACCGTGAAAATCGTTAGTACCCGATTTGCCTATGAAGTTAACGACCGAACCTGAGTTGCGGCCATACTCGGCAAGAAACTGGTTGGTAATGATCCGCACTTCACCGATAGCGTCGGGGTTATTGAGAGCAACCTGGCCACCCGCAACGCTCGGGTCGTTGATGTCCTGGCCGTCAAGCATGAAGTTGTTGGAGCGAAGCCGGCCACCGTTTGACGAGAAGCTGACGCCATTGGCAAAACCGGTCTGTCCAGAGCTCAGTTGGCTAACTCCCGGAGTTGACAGTAGAACATTGAAAACATTTCGATTGGGGGCGATAGGAAGTTCTGACAGTCGCTTTTCATCAAAACGTGTACTTACCTCGGCTGTGGTCGTGTTCAGAACTGAGGCGTTTTCCGTAACGTTGACGACTTCGCTTACCGATCCTGGTTTCAATGTCAGGTCGATGACAGCGTCCTGATTCACGACGAGCGTAATGCCGCTTTGGATCAGCTTGGCAAAGTTGGTTGCCTCAACTGTAACCTCGTAGTTTCCCACCGGAAGATTGACGAATCTAAATCTTCCTTCGCCGTCAGCAGTCGCGGTTCTACTGAACCCTGTTGAGGCGTTTTTTGCCGTAACAGTCGCGCCTGATACGACTGCACCTCGTTCGTCAGCAACAGTACCGGAAATCGACCCGGTAACCGACTGACCCCAAATAGCTGGGGTCGAAATGACTACTATCAGCAAAGCCAAGAATAAGCTCGAATACCTGCTCATACTACCGTCCTCCGTAGATTGTCTTAAATAGAGTTGATCGAAATGAAAAGCTGATAAGTACAAAGGCAAGTCTTATTCCTGATGCTAATTTATGCAATTAAAAGCAATAATGAATTTGGGACGCGAGAACCAGCCGGAAAATCAGAGAAAACTCCAAAAAAATGGAGAATCGAAGAACGGCTTGGGATCGAGCGCAAATCTTTATTTCGCCAGTCTGAGACCGATTCGAAACCCTATCGGAGAACTGACGGTTCGAATCGGCGTTTTCCCCACCGAATATTTCGAGTTGAAAATATTCTCGATCGCAAAATATGCTTGGACACCCTCTCTCATCTGCCGTGAGAGGAAGAAGTCAGCCTGAAGGAACGGTTCGAGACGGAATTGATTCAGATCGTCATCAAACTGTTCACCGGACGCTCTCGTTTGGAGCGCCAGTTTCCAGTCTTTAGCCGAAAGGTCGGCTTGAAGACTGATCTGGTGCCGCGGAACTTGCGGTGTTCGGCGTCCGACGATCAACGGATTAGAAACGAACGAGTTAACGACCGATGACGCGAATTGATAACTTCCCGCAAACGCGATCTTCCCAAACGACGCGTTTCCCTCGATCTCAATGCCGGAAGATCGGGTTTGCCCGGCATTTTGACGCTGCCGTGTTATTAGCGTCGGGCTTGCAGAAAGCGTAACGTTCGAGATCGCATCGTCGATCCACGCAAAGAATACGTTTGTGCGAACCGAGAACCACTTGGAGTTGAACCCAACACCTCCTTCCGCATTGTCTGACCGTTCGGCTTTCAAGTTCTCGTTCGCATTCGTAAACACATTTCCGACACGAAAGGCGCGGTAAAGTTCATTCAGCGTTGGAGAACGGAAACTTCGTGACACGGATCCAAAGAGCGAAACCTGTTCGGTAATCCGTAATAAAGCAGATAGCTGCGGGCTAAAGGCTCCCTCGCGGCGATCCGGAAAACGAGTGAGGACAACAGTTGGGGTCGAGATGGTACGCGAAAGGCTGACTGCATCCGTGTTCCTCCACGTCTCATATCTCAAACTTCCCGCAAGAACTACACTATCGCCGATCTTTACAAGGTCCTGAACGAAAAAACCGGTTGTGGACTGCCGTCCGCCTGACCCGACGGCGACAGCAGCGATGTTGTTAGCGAAACCGACCTCGTCGCTCGCCCCCCGAACCCGGCGCGACTCGATGCCGGCAAGTATGGTGTGCGAATTAAACACGGCCGATGCTTGCACCGATATTCCTGCGCTATCCGCGGGAACTCGCTGAATGCGATTGAGTGCCTCCGACGTTCTGGCTTGGCTGATGACCGAAAAAACCTGATCATAAACCTGGTCGCCGCCAAATATGCGAAATCTCAGATTCAGGTCTCTTTGCTCCGCGCGGACGTCTCCACCGGCAGCTAGCTGGCGAATGTGGGTTCGGTTTGTTTGCAGGCCGGTGCCGTTTGTTCGAACCTCACCGTAGTAAGAGGGCCGAACGAATACGAACGAGTTTTTGTAGAATGATCTCTGGATCCGAGCGGAAAACGCATTGTTCCTGACGCCCGCGAAAACATCCACCGGCCCTCGCGACGCTTCTTCGACCGGTCGAAAACCCTGGGTCTGAAAATTCCCTGCATCAAGCGCGAAAAGCCATCCGCCGGCTCTTGCGCCTACGAACCCGCTGCCCGAAACGGTTCGCTGCGATCCGCCGAAGATATCCGCGGCCGCATTGAATCTCGATTCAGCTTTCCGGGGTCTAATGTTGATCGCCCCGCTTAAGCTGGCATCTCCATACAGGCTCGATGCTCCGCCACGGAGAACCTCAACCACTTCCACGGAAGCCGCCGGTATGCGACCCCATTGCACCCATCCACCGAATGGATCATTCAGCGGTACGCCATCGAGAAAGACGCCAGTACGGCTCGCTCCTGTCGCTCCTACACCGCGAAGACTTACGCCTTGCGTGGTTGGATTCGCATGGCGGCTCGACGACCGTCGGAAGATCGAGAAACCGGCCGTTTGGCGCAGCACGTCATCGAGGCTAGGTGCGGCGGAAGACTCAATTCGGGATCTCGGAACAACGCTGACGCTCAACGGCGTTTCTCCCGCTTTAGTTTCAACACGGGCCGCGGTCACAGTGACCTCTTCGCGGATCGGTGCCGGCGTTTGAGCAGGGTCTTGCGCTCGGATGGCAAGGCAAGACACCAAAAAAGCGCAAAAAACGGCCAGAAGGTACATGGTTTTCATTGTAGTGGATTTAAATGCGCTTCGGGCTGATTCACATTTGACTTGTTTTCGGTCAGAGTGACCGGAGCTTCTATTCCAATCTGACCGAATTGGCAAGCAGCCCCAAACCCACGATTACCCGCAAATCCTTTTTCTGCATCACTTAGCGTTGTGGCACAAGCATTGATTAGCAATTGCCGGAGCGGCGTATGTGCGTCGTTACTATTTAGTCCCACGTAAGGAGCTTTGGAAATGAAGATAGAGATTTTCGGTTTTACGGCGACCAGGAAGCTCGCGGCTATCGCGATCCTGGCCTCGTTCGTTTTTTCGAATGCCTTGGTCATGGGCCAAGTCCGTTCCGAAAAATACGCTCTCGCATCGACATCGACCGCGAAGTACACCACCAATTTGACGCAGCTTGGCCGTGAAGGAAGACTGCGTGCAAACCTGAATTTTGAAGCTGAGACAATGCGTCTCGTCAAAATGTTAGCAGAAGGTGGAGTTCGTCAGCCGGTCATCGTCGATCATGACAAATCGGTCCAGCAGACAATTGTCGAACAGGCCGCACTTAAGATCGCGAAAGGAACCGTGCCGGGAACCATCGCTAGCAAGACAATATTGAAGCTGGAAACTGAGAATCTCTTTTCCAATGCTCGCACCCCGGCCGAAGCCGCGGCTGTCGTCAACGCAATTGTTAACGACGCCGTCGCGACCAAAGGCCAGACGATCCTGTTTATCGACGAAATGACAAACCTCGTCGGATCTGCATCGGTCAAAACCAACCTATTTAACGCGGTTGCTGAAGGGAAACTCGTCATGATCGGCGGAAGCTCGGCCGCCGATTACGACGAGCGCATAAATTCTGACGCATCGGTTGCAGGCTTTTTCGAGGGCATCTTTATCAAGGGCCGCACGACTGCTTCGTATGATGCAGATCAGGATCGCCGTACCGGTGGTTATCAGGGTGATAACATCTCGCCCGACCTGCGTGAGATGATGAAGCAGGACCCGACCGGCAAGAAGCGTGTCGACGTCATTCTTCAGGCAAAAGATGCTGATAACGCCGCCCTTCGTCAATTGATGGCTAGCGGTCAGGCCCGCATCACGGACCGGATCGGTAACGACGAGACCCTCGTGGTAAATCTGCCGCTTTCCGCTCTCGAAACACTCTCTACGAGCGGACTTATCAACTATATTTCGCCGGATCGCTCGCTTAAGGTCACGGGCCACATTGAGGAAACGACAGGTGCAATGGCCATGCGCTCACAGCCCGCAATGAACGGCCGTTCAGCTTATACTCTTGATGGAACCGGCGTCGGTGTTGCGGTCGTTGACTCAGGAATTCAGTCGAATCACAAAGGCTTTAAGACAAACGGCTCCGGCGGTTCGCGCATCGCAGCCAATGTTAATTTCACCACCTCACAGTTATCGGCCACCACGGATAACTATGGTCACGGAACGCACGTTGCCGGTCTTGCGGCCGGTGCCGCAGCAAACCGAAGCAGCTCCTACAAAGGCGTTGCTCCAAATGCAAACATTATCAGCGTAAAGGTGCTTGGCAGCAATGGCGAAGGAAACACTTCGGCACTGCTGAACGGCCTGAACTGGGTCCTCAATAACAGCGGAACTTACAATATCAAGGTCGTGAACCTCAGCCTCGGAACGACTGCGGTTGATTCTTACATGAACGATCCGATATGCCTGAAGGTCAAAGAGTTGGTCGAATCGGGCATCGTCGTGATCGCCGCCGCGGGTAATCTTGGTAAATCGTCGAACGGCGGTAAAGCTTACGGCCGCATCCACTCACCGGGCAACAGCCCCTACGCGATCACTGTTGGAGCTTCCAACAGCTATGGCACCGCTTCGCCGGCAGACGACACGATCACCTCGTTCAGCTCACGCGGCCCAACACGCAGTTTCTTCACAACGTCGAACGGCATGCGCGTCTACGACAACCTCATCAAACCCGACATCGTTGCACCAGGCAACCGCCTCGTTTCTTACAGTGCGGTCGGCAATACGATGGCAATGAACAACCCGGCCCTGAACGTAGCGCCGGTCAGCGGCGAGACAACCGATGACGCCCTCATGTACATGAGCGGAACATCGATGTCGGCTCCGGTTGTTTCGGGGGCTGCCGCGCTGCTAATGCAGGTCAACCCTAAACTCACACCCGGCATGGTCAAAATGATCATGCAGTACACGGCTCAGCCTATCGCTGGTGCCAACACCTTCGAACAAGGTGCAGGCCAGTTGAACCTTGATGGAGCTGTTCGTCTCGCCCGGTCGCTTAGAAGCGATATGGAATTCAATTCGATGTCGAAAGGCATGTCGATGGTTCCGGCCGGCTGGTCGATGCCTGCCACAAACTCGTCGATCGGCGGTACGTCATTCGACTGGGCACAGCTCATCACTGGCGATCACACCTTCATGACGGGCCAGAACCTCGTCTCGCAGTTCCAGAACATCTACAGAACTGGCAACACCTTCGGACAGGGCGTCTCGTTCAGTGCCGGTGCGTTCAATCTGACCGCCTCGGGCATGTTCACGACGGGACTTAACGTCAACCGTAACGTCGTGACAAGCAACGGCGGAGCGACCGGATCGGGATCGACCTGGCTCTCGTACGGTGTGCTCGTCGGCGACGGCGTGCTCGTCGGTGACGGAGTACTGGTCGGTGACGGTGTTCTCGTCGGGGACGGTGTTCTCGTTGGCGACGGTGTGCTGGTCGGGGACGGTGTGCTGGTCGGGGACGGTGTTCTCGTCGGTGACGGTGTTCTGGTTGGCGACGGTGTTCTCGTCGGTGACGGAGTTCTTGTCGGCGACAGCGTACTCGGCGATGATACGGCTTCTATGCAGTAGTTATCTCAACTAAACAATTAACCATATAGAATTGTAAAAAAAGGAGAAAACTATCATGCTGCATACAAATGCCAACACACTACAGGTGCGCCCAAGCGAAGTCGTACCGTTCATGGCGTTCACAGCTGATCTACAGAGAGTCTGTGAACTCCGACAAGAAAACACAGCAGAAGTTTTGGGATTTCTAAAGATCAGGCCGGTCCACACCGTTGTGATGACCAGCTTCATCAAGGACAACGGGATCGTCAGCGAACTCAATCGAGGCAAATTCTACGGCTATCGCAACGCCGAAGGACAACTCGAGGGAGTCGCCCTGATCGGACATTCGACACTCGTCGAATCGCACAGTGACGCGGCCCTCAGAGCTCTTGCCATTACCGCAAGGAACTCTGAAACGCCGATTCACCTGATCATGTCGAGCGGCGACGCCGCCCAAACTTTCTGGAATTACCTCAGTGACGGACTAACTCAGCCCCGGCTGACCTGCGTTGAGCGACTTTTTGAAGCTGCCTTCCCATTCATGGTTCAGGGAGCCGATACGGGACTTCGACTTGCCGAAGCTAGCGAACTCATCGCTGTTGCAGAAGCTCAAGCAGAAGTTGCCTTTATCGAATCCGGTGTCGACCCGATGCTGAAAGATCGTGAAGGCTTCCTGAAACGAGTAGCACGACGCATTGAGCAAGGCCGTATCTTCGTGGTCTTCGATGGTGACAAGCTGGTCTTTAAGGCCGACATCATCGCTGAAACGGACGACGTGGCTTATCTCGAAGGCGTATTTGTCGGTCACGAATATCGTGGTAAAGGCGTCGGCCCGAAATGTCTCTCAGCACTTACGGTCGAACTTCTATCGCGTGTCTCCAATGTCTGTTTGTTAAGCAATGTCGATTTCACGGCTGCTCACCGCAGCTTTGAAAAGGCCGGATTCCGCAACACGGATGAATGCACGACGCTTTTTGTTTAACGCAAAATAACAATAGACAAAAATGTTACGTTAGTTCATAATTGGGAAGGCTCGGATACCGGCCTTCCCAATTGTTCTACGCATTGAATTAGCTGTAACTCTCATCTTTCCGTACCTTTGAAGCCCCCATCACGGCCCGCTTTAGGGCACGTCCCTTTATTCGACAGGCTTTAAAAAATGGACAGGATCAAAACCTCAGATAGATACATGGCGACCGTGATTGTCGCGGGCATAGTGTGCGTGCTTCTTGCGCTCGCTAATGTCCACGTCGCGGCGGTCGACGTGTATCTACTGCTGCTTGCAGCCTTTACGGTAGGAGTGGGCTCCCGCATTACGATCCAGATCCCCCGTTTTAAGTCACATATTTCAGTCTCCGACATCTTTATTTTTCTTGCACTACTTATTTACGGAGGCGAGTTTGCGGTTATCCTCGCAGCGGTAGAAGCGGCCGCATCGTCATGGCGCTTCTGCAACCGAAAGATCACGGTTTTCTTCAACGCCGCAACGATGGCGATCTCGACCAGCACGGTCGTTATCGCTCTGAAAGTCTTCGGACTTTATACGCCCGAACAACTTCACGGCCACGGCGACAACACTTCCGGATTCATAATCGTCTTGTCACTCCTGGCTCTCGTCCAATTCCTGGTCAATACTTCGCTCGCTACGGTTCACGATTCACTCAAAGCCGGAATAAACATTTGGGACACCTGGAAGACAAAGTACATCTGGACATTCTTTTCATATTTCATCGGCGCAGCCAGCGCCGGTCTTCTCGTTCAGGTCGCCGATTTCCTCGGGCTTGGGATCCTCCTTGCCACTTTCCCGGTCATCTTCTTCGTCTTTCTCTCTTACCGTATGTATCTCAAGAATGTTGAGATGTCGATCCAGCAAGCGGAACAGGCGGAAGCCTCGGCGAAGATCATGGAGGCTCAATCTGAGGCTCTTAGGGAATCCGAAGAACGATTCCGCAGCGCGTTCGACCATGCTCCGATCGGCATCGGGCTGGTCGCACCTTCGGGACAATTCCTAAAGGCGAATCGAGCAATGACCGATATACTCGGCTACTCCGAAGAAGACTTTCTCGCTACCGATTTTCAGTCTATAACGCTGCCGGACGATCTGGGACTGACCCTTGTAAAGGTCCATGAGGTCCTGGGAGGAAAGATCGCCAACTGCCAAATGGAACAGCGTTATATCCATAAGACCGGCAGAACGGTCTGGACGTCATGGAGCGTTTCGGCCGCGGAAGAAACCCAGGCAAGGCAGCGTAACCTTATTTTCCAGATCCAGGATATTACCGATAAAAAGAGTGCCGAGGAGAAACTTCAGCACGACGCTACGCACGATGCTCTGACCGGCTTGCCAAACCGATTGCTCTTCATGAATAGCCTTGACCGGGCTCTTGAACGAAGACGGCTGGTCGATGGCTATCGCGTTAGCGTGCTTTTTATTGATCTGGACCGATTTAAGTACGTTAACGACAGTCTCGGACATTTGATAGGCGACGAACTGCTAAAAGAGATCGCGGTGCGTCTGCGTGAGTGCCTGCGGCCGTCCGATCTGGTTGCCCGGCTCGGGGGCGACGAGTTTACGATTCTGGTCGAAGGAACCTACGATGTAAACGAGGTAACCCGCATTGCGAGTCGCATCCAGCAGAAATTCAAAATACCTTTCGACCTTCGCGGCCATGAGGTCTATAGTTCCGCGAGCATCGGTATTCTCCACGCCACCGAAAAACATAGTGCTTCCGAAGACGTAATGCGCGACGCCGACACCGCGATGTATCAGGCGAAACGTGCCGGCAAGGCTCGACACGAAGTCTTCGACGAGAAGATGCACAGTGCCGCCAAGGAGATCCTGAAGCTTGAAACCGACCTACGAAGAGCGGTCGAACGCGGAGAGATCCAGGTTTTCTACCAACCGATCTACACTCTGGAAACCGGCGAAATAGAATGCTTTGAATCGCTCGCCCGTTGGGAACATCCCGAATTGGGCAAGATCTCACCCTCAAAATTCATACCTCTCGCGGAGGAGATCGGCCTTATTGATCGTCTCTGCGAACAGATACTCCGTACAGCGTGTGAGGAGATCGGATCCCTGCAGACTCGCGACTCCGAACTCAAGAAATACGCGGTAAGCGTCAATCTTTCGTGCAAGCAGTTCAGCCAGCGAAATCTCGTTCGGAACATCGAAGAGATACTAGATGAAACCGGTTTCTCGGCCCGAAGATTGAAACTTGAGATCACAGAATCGGTGTTCTTCGAGCATCAAGACCGCGCGATAGTCATGCTTAACCAATTGCGTGACGACGGGATCGAGATCAATATCGATGATTTCGGTACGGGATATTCAAATCTTGGCTATTTGAAGAAACTGCCTATCTCCGCGCTCAAAGTCGACCGGTCGTTTGTATCGATGATCGACTCTGAGGGTAATCACGACGAGATCGTCAGAGCGATCGTAAACCTTGCACGTACATTGGGCCTCAAAGTGATCGCCGAAGGTGTTGAGACTGAGGTTCAACGCGATCTCCTTAGGTCCCTCGAGTGCGAAGGCGGGCAGGGCTTCCTTTTCGCGAAACCAATGAGTTTCCCCGAGCTTAAAGCCTTCCTCCACGAACCGCCTGCTCCGGTTGTTCCACCCGCGTTTGATGAGATATCTACGATACAGAGCGTTCAGTAACTCTAAGACTAATTGACGAAAACGCCTCCAAGGTGAACAATTAGCACTGGAGAGATATGTATCGTCGGCCCAAGTTTCTTGAGATACTGCTTCAGATCCGCCGTGAAATGGCGGTTGAGGCCGACTACGACGTTGATCTCTTTGCCGAAGTCGTCCGTTCCGGTGCTAACTCGCCCCTTGAAAAGAAACGTCAGATCGACCTCAGCTCCAAGGTTGTCAAAGAGCAAACCCGGCAAATAATATCTGCCGACGGAGTTCTGCCGTAATGATCCGCTATCTGCTTTCTCTGCTGATAATTGCGGTCGTGTTATCGGCCTCCGCAGTCGTTTTTTTTCCTTCCTATTGGGAACACCGCTACGACGAACTGATCGCGCGCCATTCCCGCGTTTACCGGCTTGACGAAAAGCTTGTCTGGAGCCTTATTTACGAAGAAACCTGGTTCCGCTCCTGGCTGATCGGGGCCGATGCCGAAGTCGGGCTGATGCAGGTCACGCCACTTGTGGCCCGCGAATGGGCAAAGGAAACGGGCTTTAAGGAGTTTGAGCGACAAGCCAGCGAAAACGTCAACGAGTTCCTTGCCGATCCCGAGAGAAACATCCAGGCCGGGTGCTGGTATCTTGAAAAACTCCGCGAACGATACCGTTCAAGGCCAGCTGAAACGGCCATGACGCTTGCTGCCTACAACGCCGGCCCAAGTCGCGTTGAGGAGTGGACAAAGGATACCGACGCAACGAACATTGCAGAGGCAGACTTCGTCGAGCGTATCGGAATATCGTCGACCAAAGCCTACGTAACATCGATCCTGGCCCGCTATCGGACCGCCCAGACTCAGACGAGCAGATGAAGATCCTGACATCGAAATTCGTCCTCCCAATCTCGTCCGATCCGATCGAGAATGGTGCTGTTGCTATCGATGGAACTCAGATCTACGCGGTCGGAACCGCTGCCAAGCTGGCGGCAGAGTTGCCGGATGCCGAGATCGAAGATCACGACAATGCGGCCATCCTGCCGGGTTTCGTTAACTGTCATTCACACCTAGAACTCACCTTTCTGAGAAACCGGCTCGACGACGTAGAGCATGACTTTCGTTCCTGGCTGCTGAAATTGAACAGCTTGCGTGCCGAACTTTCCGATGAAGACATCATCGACTCCGCGATCGACGGAGCCCGCGAAGGTGCTGCGGCTGGGGTGACTTGCTTCGGCGACATCGGCCGCATGGGCCACGCCGGGATCGCGGGCTTGAAAGAGACCGGTCTTCGTGGCGTCGTCTTTCAAGAAACGGAGTTCTCTCCGGATAATCGTACGGCCGATGAGGATTTCCTAGCGCTTGCCGCCAAGTACGAGAAGCTCCGCGAGGAGTCAACCGAACTCGTCTCCGTCGGCCTTTCCCCGCATTCGCCTTACACCGTTAGTTCACGGCTGTTTGAGCTGATAGCCCAATATTCGATCATCAATCGCGTACCGCTTTCGATACATGCCGCGGAGTCGGCCGACGAAATGCTGCTCATGACTCGTGGAGAGGGATTTTTTGTAGATGTGTATGAGAAATTCGGTTTTGAGTGGCAAAGCCCGCACTCTTCGCCGATAGAATACCTGGAAAGGCTCGGCGTTCTCTCGACCCGGCCGCTTCTCGCCCATTGCGTGCGTGTTTCGGACAGCGATATCGATCGCATCGCATCGTATGGTGCCAGCATCGCTCACTGCCCGAAATCTAATGCCAAATTCGGACATGGCTGGGCACCGCTCGAAAAATTCCTCGACGTTGGTATTGCAGTGGGACTCGGGAGTGATTCAGTCGCTAGTAACAACATCTGCGACATGATAGAGGAATCCCGCTTTGCCGTACTGGCCGCTCGGAACCATCCCGACCGCACTCATTTCGTTAACGCCAAGCATGCACTCGAAGCCGCCACCCTCGGCGGTGCAAAAGCCCTGAAACTAGAAAATGTGATCGGCACCCTCGAAGCCGGAAAGCAAGCCGATATCGCCGTCATCTCGCTCGACCGCTTTCCGGAAACTGCCGTGGAAGATGTCTATGCCGCCATTGTTTTCTCAACAAATGGCAGCGATGTAAAGGCCACTTTTGTGGCTGGCAGTCAGGTCGATTGAGTTTCCACCACTACCTGGCAACTTCGTACTCCGGCTTCGAAACTCCCATTAACCATTTGTCGAACCAGCCGACGATGTGTTGTAGGCGTTCGATGCGGTGCCATGGCTGGCCGGACCGGGAGAGTTCGTGGCCCTCGTTCGGGAAGCGGACCATTACGGTCGGAATCTTGCGGTATTTCAGGGCACGAAATAGTTCTTCGCCGCCCGCTGTTGGAGGCGTTCGATGATCGGCTTCCCCTAGAATGAACATCATCGGGGTCTTGATCTTGGCAACGTGAGTGATAGCGGAACGCTCGCGGAATCCATTGACGTCTTCGAACGGCGCACCCTTGAACCAGCTTGGTTGGAACTGAGCAAAGTCAGCCGTGTACCACCAATTCGCCCAATCCGAGATATCCCGCTGTGAGACGGCGGCCTTGAAACGGTCGGTCATGTGGACAGCGTGATTCGTCAGAACGCCGCCGCCAGAACCGCCGGTGATGCCGAGCTTTGATGTATCGACATAGCCGCGCTTTATGACCTCATCGACGGCGAGCATAAGATCTTTGTGGTCATCACCCGGATAAGCATGCTGGATGATGTTGCCGAAATCCTGCCCGTAACTCGTTGAACCACGTGGGTTTGGGTAAACGACAATGTAGCCTTTAGCGGCCATCCACTGGAACTCGTGATCGAAAATGTAGCCGTAAGCCGCGTGCGGGCCGCCGTGAATATTTAGGATCAGCGGATATTTCTTATTCGGGTCAAAATCTGCCGGTTTCTGCACCCAGGTCTGCACTTTCTTGCCATCAAAACTCGTGTACCAGATGTCGTCGGGCTCAGTCAGGTTTAGTTTCGACATCAAACCGTCGTTAACGCGTGTAAGCTGCTGCTGGCCGGTCCCATCTCGATTTGCCGTGTAGAGGTCGCCGATCTTCGTCGGTGTAGAGATGGTGTAAACGATCGATTTGCGGTCCGCCGACATGCGATAGCTAAGGATGCCCTGGTCGCCCTTCGTAACCTCGGTCATTCGGCCGCTTTCGGCATCGAAAGAGCCGAGATTGGCTCGGCCTTCTTTTGCGTAACGCTCGATTATCGAACGCCCGTCCGGTGCCCACATTGGCGAGTTCCCGCCACCTGCCCGCGGAGCGGCCTGGTCGCCGCTGAGTCCGCCCGCAACGTCAAAATCGAACGCCGTCGTCAGATTTTTCGGCTTCGCGTTAGCCGCAACGTCCATTACCCAGAGATCGGGCTGGTTGTAAGATTTTACCGGATTCGAATTCTCTGAACCCACAAATGCGAACTTTCGCCCGTCCGGGCTTAAGCTAAGGCCGCCTACGCCGATCTCAAGAGCGGTGACCAACGTAGGTGTCCCCCCGCTAACCGGAACGGAATAGATCTGTGTTTTCGGCGTCGAATAATAAGGCTCTGGATCGCGGTTCGTCGTGAAGTATATCTGCGAACTATCCCGCGACCAGGTAAAGCTGCCTTCGCTGTATGCTCCGCTGGTCAACTGCCTTGAAGTCTGTTTATCGTCACCGCTTTTGGGCGCCGCTACGACCCAAAGGTGATTTGGCCGGGTCGGATCAAGGTATCCGCCGCCGTCAGCTCGGTAAACAGCACGCGTTATGACCCGAACGTCGCTTTCACGTTCACCCGGTGCAGCGGGACGGCCTTGCCTGGCGACATCCTCCGGATTCGCCGAGTTCCCGAACGCTATCCACTTCCCATCCGGCGACCAAACCGGCCCGCCCGCACCGCGAACCATCGTCGTCACCTGAAACGCTTCGCCGCCGGCGGTCGACATCATATAGATCTGGGGAGCGGCATTCGGGCCCGGCGTTTCGGGCGAGCGTACAAAGGCGAGAAATTTCCCATCTGGCGAAAATCGCGGCGTCGTGTCGCGATTGCCGCTCGTCAGCCGACGTGGCTCTTCTTTGCCATTCATCGCGACCGACCAGATCGAGGTATCGTAATTCGTCTTCGCGGCGTTTACGGTTACGCGAACATACGCGACCGAAAGCCCATCTGGCGCGATCTGCGGGTCGCCGATCCACGTGAAATCGAAAAGGTCGCGTTCGGTGATGTTGCGCTTCTGAGCTGAGGCCGCGACGGTAAAGAGTAATAAAAGAATAACAACGCGAACAGCGATTCTTTGCATAGGGGTCTCCGGTTGTATGAGGATGTTGTCCGGTAGGATAGCAGGAATCCTTGATTCTCGTAAACGCGGGAGCAGAAGTGGAGCTCACCACCCCAAAAGCGACGATAAACTTCCGGACCGACCCCTTTGAGGTCTTCGAAAAATTAAGCCTTAGGCTTGAGCGACGCCTCTAGCTCTTCTCGAAGCTGGCCTACCGTCCAATCGCCGCCCGGGAAGATCTTGACCAGTTTTCCTTCCGGCGAGATAACGGCTGTCCGCAGGCTGTGGATGTATTGCGTCTTGTCGTTCTGATCGACCTCATAGCGCAGACCGAAGAAATCGGCGATCTTTTTGACCTCATCGTCCGGCCCGACGGCTAGCTGCCAGACGGTGAAATCCGGCTTTGCGTCTTTGCCAAGGTAGCCGAGTCCATACGAACGCAGCTTTTCCGGCGTGTCATTCGCCGGGTCGAACGAGATACTTAGAAGGCGGATATTCTTCGCGGCCTCCGGCTCTTTGACGAGTTGCAACGCCAGATCGCTGAATGCCGTCGACATTCTGATGCAGTAATCCGGCAGCGGACAACGGGCGTAAATGAACGTTATCGCAAGAGCTTTCCCCTTGTAGCGATCGAAAGAAAACTTCTTTCCATCCTGATCGGTGAGTGAGAAATTGGGAACCTGATTGCCGACCTGGGCAAAATTCTCATTGACCGCCGGCTCGTCCTGCCCCGGTTTCGCCGCGGAAGTGATCGAGATGTTTTCGAGCCAATACGGGTCTTTCGCCGCGCTGTCCACCACGAGGTCTGCCGTTATCTCCGCTCCGGGCGTAAGTTCGCTCCAGACCCAATCGGCGCGGATCGGGAAATCCATCGTCATTCGGTCCATGAAACCTTCGATCTTTTCGTGATCAACCTTCGCTTTTTTCGCCGCTTTATCGACGGAGATGACCTTGCCCTTCATCGGATAACGCTTGGCATTCGACGAAGCCGCAGGCTGGCTCGATGTATTGGAGCAAGATGAAACTAGAAATAGGGCGAGAAGAATAAAAAGCAAAAAACGCATGTTTATATTTTCCGCGACAGTTCGAACGGACGCAAGTCGGACCTAGGGCGAGCCACCGGCTTACTGCACTTCAGCTTTCCGCGGACTCAGTTTTTCGTCGTACAGGTACTGATAGACCCGATAACTGGCCATTACCTTATGTACGTAATCCTTCGATTGCGCGTACACGACCTCGGGAACGTAGCGTTCCGGTTCGTTTGAGCGGGCCCGGTTGAACCAGCGTCGCATGTTGTCATCGCCGCCGTTGTAGCTGGCTACGACCGCTTCAGGCTGTTCCGGAAATTTCTCGAAAAGATCCTTGAGATATCGTGAACCGAGGGCTATCGCGGTCGACGGAGTATATAGCTCCTCCTGACGAAAGCGATCCCGCCCGAGCTTTGCCGCGACCGTGCTTGATGTCGTCGATATGAACTGCATCAGTCCCCGGGCGGCAGCGTTCGACTTGGCATCAGAGCGAAACCGTGATTCCTGCCGCATTATCGCGAGCATCAGTCGCGGATCGACCCCGAGTGCGGAGGCGTTCGCAACAGTCTCATCGCGAAACGCGACCGGGTAAAGAAGCTCTAATTCATGTCGGGGCAAAGATTCGAGCGGTCGATCGGTGGGTACGTTCTGCCATAGAGGCTCGATTGCGGCTATCAATAGATCGGCCCGGCTTCCGCGATGAAATGCGTCAAGTGCAGTAAGACTCTTCGGTCCCGCTGCTGACTCCAGCTCAGCCGCGGCCTCGTCGAAAAGCCTCATTGCTATCAATCTGTCAGCAAAAGGGTTTCCGGTCTTCGCGGCAGTCGCCGGTTTTTCGCTGAGGGCATTTAGTGCGGCCGGCATTGGGGCAGCGTGTTTTCTCAGCACTTCGACCGCCTTCCTGCGCAGATCAGGATCGCCAGATAACCTCAGGATCGCCACCGCATGGCGGTTTTCCGCCGCTGCATCGCCAACCGACAGAGCACTGGCCGCCCGGCCTGTCTCGACCGCGACGGCTCCTTTTCCATCAGGGTCGGCTGCGATCGCGTTTAATCGCCCGTTTGCTCGCCAGCCATAGTATTCGCCCCGCCCATCCGGGATCGCCAGATACGCTTCGATCGCTTCTGAGTACTTCTTCTGCTTTTCGAGCGAATATGCACGCAAGAACGCAAGTTCTTCCCGACTTGTCCCGCCCGGCACACGTGAGCCGCCGAGATCCGAAAATGACTTTAATTTATCGATCGTCTCTACGACCTTCGGCCAATCTTCGCGAGCCAAATGCACACGAACCTGAGTAAACAGAGCGATCGCTTCGGGCAGTTTTCCCTTGAATACCTCCCGGATCGTGTCGCATCTTCGAAGAGCTTCGGTGTCTTCCCCCTGGTCTCGGACAATATCGACGATGTTCAAATACGCTCGGTCGAGTCTCGCGTCCTCAGGATATCGTTCGATGAATAGCTCGTAACGGTTGATCGCTTCCTTGGGCCGCGAAACGCGAGCATACGCCGACGCCGCTTGAAGCAAAGCATCTTTCGCCGCTGCCGACTGAGGATATTGTTCGATAACCCGCTCAAACCACTTTAAGGCCTCAAGGTAGTTGGTTTCCTGCGCCAGCCCGCGGCCGATATGGAATGCGGCATCAGCGGAACCCGAGCTGGTGGGATAGCCTGCGATCACCGCCTGATAGTGTAGCCGGGCGTCGGCAAATTCGCGGTTGAACTGATAAACCGCCGCCCGCCGCAGATGTTCGGCTTCGGTTAGCTGCGGAGCGGTCTTGCCTCGCGCGCCTCCAAAGATCGCATCGAGGCTGACTACGGCTTCGAGGGCTATGTCGTCCGGCTGTTCCTGATTCGGGGTTTGATCAAGTAGTTCGGTGAAAAGCTGCCTCGCCTTTTCGACGTCGTCGAGTTTTAGATACGCGGTCGCAAGAAGCAGTCGATCATTGCGGCTGTTTTCAGCCTTAACCGAGCCTTCACGAATAGTTAAAACTCTTACAGTTTCGGCGAAATTAGCCGTTTCAAAATAATTTCGGGCGAGCCTTGCATGAGCACTTTTTGCCGGAACGCTGTTCGGAGCAAACTCAAGAAGCTCGAGAAGGAAAATGCGTTCGAGCATCAGATTGCCGGTCGAACGGGCGAATTCGGCGAGGTTTTTCAACGCATACGGCTTAAGCGGAGAGTCGCCGGCCGCTATCCGCTGGAGTGCCGCTACAGAACGCGCGCTATCTCCTTGTTCTGACGAGATCTTTCCGACGAGATAGTCGTAGTCACCGGACGTGAACAGTGACGGGTTCGCGGTGCGCAGTTTTTCCACCCGCACGAGTGCCTCCGCACCGTCGTGGGCGTCAAGTGCCGAAACGATCTCAGGGGCTTGCGGCAAAGCGGAAAGAGCAGCAAAAAAAGTGAGGCAAAGCAAGCCGGCGAAGCGATCCATCGCACTGATTTTAGCAAACTTCGCGGCCTTGCGATAAGATTGAAAAAACGATTATGAGCGCGAGAATTTTGAGCGGAAAGTCGATCGCCGACGAGATAAAATCCGAGGTCGCCGCCGAGGTCGCAGACCTTCGGGAGGTCCACGGCTTCGCCCCCGGACTTACCGTCGTAAGGGTCGGCGAGGATCCAGCATCATCAGTTTATGTCGGAAGCAAGGTCCGCACTGCAGAGGAACTCGGCATCGTATCGGAGCACATACATTTCGATGCCGACGTTGATGAAAAGGAGTTGATTGCCTGTATTGACAACTTGAACGAGCGGAATGATGTTGACGGCATCCTGGTCCAGCTGCCGCTGCCGAAGCACGTTGACGAGCGGGAAATACTCGAGAGGATCGATCCATTGAAGGACGTCGACGGGTTTCATCCCGTGAACGCGGGCCGCCTGATGCAAGGCTATTCCGCACTGGCTCCGTGTACACCAGCCGGCGTGATCGAGATCCTAAAGCGTTCGGACATCGAAATAGCCGGAAAGCACGCCGTAGTTGTTGGCCGTAGCAATATTGTCGGCAAACCGATGGCGATGCTGTTTTTGCGCGAAAACGCGACGGTCACCATCTGCCATTCCCGCACACGCGATCTGCCTGAGATAACCCGGCAAGCCGACATCCTCGTAGCCGCGATCGGCCGTGCCGGTTTTATCACCGCGGATCACATTGGCCATGGCGCGACAGTGATCGACGTCGGCATCAACAATTTCACTGACACGTCGGCGGCCGGGGCGATGTTTCCCGAAGAAGATATCGAAAAGCGTCTGGCGACGATAGATAAGCGCGGATTCACGCTCGTTGGTGATGTAAACCCACGTGACGCAATGGAGAAAGCGGCAAATTTCACGCCCGTTCCCGGTGGCGTCGGGCTTTTAACGGTTGCGATGCTGATGAAAAACACGGTCGAAGCCGCGAGACTGCGAAGGGGCATTTGACCGCGGAGACGCCGAGGCACGGAGGAAGAAAAGAGAATAGTCAAACCTCGGGTTCTCTGCGTCTCAACGTCTCTGGGGTGAAAAAAAAGAATATGAACTTTGAAGAATATCAATCAGATGCGAGCGTGACAGCTCTTTACCCGCGGAGGCTGGAGAACCTGGAATATCCGACCCTCGGCCTGGCGGGCGAGGCGGGCGAGGTCGCAAATATCGTAAAGAAAATACAGCGCGACCACCGCGGCGTTATTACGGATGAGACGCGCGCAAAGCTGAAGGACGAGCTCGGAGACGTGCTCTGGTACATCTCTGCGTGTGCCGATGAGCTCGGGTTGACGCTTAACGAGATCGCCGAATACAACGTTCAGAAGCTCGCAAAGCGTCATAATCGTGCGGCGTAAATGATGCTGAAAGTCGGCTTGACAGGATCGATCGCGGTTGGGAAGTCGTTCGTTTGCAGCGAGTTCGAAAAGCTAGGCTGCTACGTCCTCGATGCCGACCGGACCGCCCGCGAGGTTGTTGCGGCGGGCAGCGACGGCCTGGCTGAGATAGTCGAGAAATTCGGGCCGGACATTCTCACTGCGGCCGGCGAACTGGACCGGCCGAAGATGGCTTCGATAGTCTTTGCGGACGACGCCAAGCGGCAGCTGCTGAATTCGATCATCCATCCGAGAGTTTTCGAGCGGCAGGATGCCTGGATAGCCGATGTCGAGAAGCGCGACGGGGATGCGATCGCTATCATCGACGCCGCTTTGATGATAGAGTCGGGCGGCTATAAGCGCTTCGACAAGCTGATTGTTGTCTGGTGCGATAGCGCGGTACAATTGGCGCGGCTTATGTCCCGCGATGGTTTGAGCGAGGCAGATGCCCGGAAACGCATTGCCGCCCAAATGCCGCAGGACGAGAAGAAGCGATATGCGGATCTACTGATCGACACTTCGCACGGTTTCGAGGATACCCGCAGACAGACGCAAGACGTTTTCCGAAAGCTGAAAGGGCTTGAGTAGTTTTTTGATGTTTTGGTCTTCAGCAAAATTTGTATTCAGATCGTTCCGGACAAGGAAGCTGGCCCTCATCCCCGCGCTCGCTGCCGCGACCATCTCTTGCACACAGCTGCAGCAGCCGAAGGTCGAACCATTCTACGCAGTAACCGTTCCACCGCTGAAGCAGGAGCTACGCTGGAGCAATGGAAAAGCTCCGAAGTCCATCGACCCCGCAAAAGCTCTGGCGGCGCCTGAGACGGATCTCGTCCGTGCGGTTTACGAGGGCCTGACCGATCTCGATGGTCGCAGCCTGCGCGAAGTGCCCGGCGTTGCCGAACGTTGGGAATCCAGCGATGACCTAAAGACCTGGACGTTCTACCTTCGCAAGGAAGCCCGCTGGTCGAATGGCGACCGCGTTACGGCCACCGACTTCGTTGCCTCGTGGAAGCGGCTCGCCGGAATGCGGGAAAAGGCCGCCAACAATTACCTTTTTCAAAATATCGTCGGGATGGGTACCAAAACGCCCGACCCGCAAACGGGCGAGCCACTCGATTTCATCCCGCCTGTTGACCCCACATCGGCTGGCACGGAGGCAAGACCGGGCGATCTGCTCTCGCGTACGCAATTGCAGCTCCCCGCGAATTCCGCCGCTCAGCCGCAGCCTCTGCCATCGGCCACGCCTGCCCGATCGCCTGCCCCGGCAAAGTTCGGAGCCGAGGCGATCGACGAACAGACCTTGAAAGTTCAGCTCGTATTGCCGGATAAAGATTTCGTCAAACTGGTCGCGCATCCGGTTTTCAGGCCGGTTTACAAGGGCGGCGATGGTCTCGATGGCGGCAAGATATCGCCGGAAACTATTACAAATGGCCCGTTCAAGATCGCGAAAAGCGGCGAGGACGGCCTGCTGCTTGAGCGGTCTGAAAATTACTGGAATCGCAGATCCATCGCACTCGAACAGGTTCGCTTTGTGCCGGCCAGCTCGGCGGAAGGTGCCCTAAACGCCTATAAACGGGGCGAGGTCGATGTGGTAACCAACGCGGCATTCGAGCCGCTCGCTCTAAAATTGCTTGCTCCCTACGAAGATTTTCGCCGCACGACCCATAGCGCGTTGAATTTTTACGAGTTCAATACTGAAAAAGCGCCATTCAGCGACCGCCGCGTTCGTGAAGCCCTGGCTATCGCGATAGATCGGGCGAAATTGACGGACGGCGATCTTGAAGGTTCGAATCAACCGGCATACTCATTTTTCCCGCTCGGCGAACGACAGAAAGAGGCCTTGACGCTCGACACCGTGAAGGCGAAGGACCTGCTCGAGAAGTCCGGGTTTCCAGATGGCAAAGGGTTTCCCGTAATTCGACTCGTCATCAATAGAAACGATACACAGAACCGCATCGCCCGATCGGTGGCACGTATGTGGAAGCAGAACCTCAATATCGATACCGAGATAATCGCCCAGGAAACCAAGGATATCGAGACGGTAAGGGAGAAAAAGGACTTTGACCTTCTGCGTCGTGGTGTAGTGCTTCTGACGAACGACGAACTTGTAAATATAGAATCGGTTCTCGGATCTGCCCGAAAACCACCGAGACCTTCAACTCCCGAACCAGTGACAGACGAGATGGCACCCGAGACGAGCGAGGAAGTTGCCCCGGAACGCGGCCCCGCGGATGTCGGGGAGACGATTCCCACGCCATCCCCGACGCCTGTGACCGAAGTGCTTTCGGAAGCCGACGCCGTTTTTGATCTTAAGGTGATACCGCTCTACTTCCCGACCTCGTATTCGCTCGTTAAGCCTTACGTTCGTGGTTTTGAGGTCAACGGGCTTGACGCTCCGTCGCTGAAAGAGGTTAGTATAGACAGCAATTGGCAGATCAGGACGGCTCAATAGGCTCGAATTAAGCAAAGAAAGCTAAAGCGGCTAAGGTCTATGCGATGACAACTTCCGCGCGCGTACTCCACACATTTTTAGCGGGCCTCGTTCTGACGGGGTTGTTCGCTTCGTGCTCGGCCCCCTCGGACTCGCAATACTTCGGCAATCCATCTCCGCCCAAAGAGAACATTCTGCGTTACGTCTCAGGCTCTGAACCTGAAACGCTAGATCCTCAGATATCCGACGGCCAACCGGAAGCTCGCATTTACATGGCATTGTTCGAAGGGCTTGTCGAATACGGCCCAAAGGACCTGCAGCCGATCCCGGCACTCGCAAAAAGCTGGGAGGTTAGCAGCAAGCTTGATGAGTTCGTCTTTCACCTACGCGACGGCGCGAAATGGAGCGACGGAAAACCCATCACATCGAACGATTTTGTTTACAGTCTCCGCCGCGGATTCTCTCCCAAAACACCTTCGCGAACGGCAACGCTTGGCCTTTTTGTCAAGTACTCAGAGGCGTACAAGAGCGGCGGTCTTTTTGTGAAAAAGGGCGAGGATTACCTGCTCGCAAAGGACTTCGGTTCGACCGAGTTCGAACGCTCTCCGCAGCTCGGCCCCGAGACCGAACATAATAAAATGCTTCGATCCGCCACACGTCTCGTACTCGATGGCGACGAAAAGAAGCGGGCCGAGGCTCTCTCGGCAGATCCCAAACTTGCCGAAGCCGTCGCTGGCGCCGAACTTGTGCCGGTAAAGGCCGAAGATATCGGAGTCGAGGCCCTGGACGAGCGAACGCTGAGGATCACTTTGCGGCAAAGTGCTCCTTTCTTTCTCGGACTTCTCGCCCATCAGTTCTTTCGGCTCGTGCCGCAGCATGCGATCGAAAAACATGGAGACGCGTGGGTCCGGCCCGAAAATATCGTGTCAAACGGCGCGTTTCGAGTGAAGGAACATCGTCCCTACGACGCCTTGATCGTCGAAACGAACCCGAATTATTGGGACGCGGCGAATGTCGGCCTCGACGGGATCCATTTCTACCCGGTCGAAGAGCTGACGACGGTAATGAACCTCTATAAGGCGGGTTCGATCGACGCGATGCTGAATCACGTCGTCCCGAGCTCGTGGGTCGAGGAAATTCGTAAATATAAGGACGAGTATCTCGACTATCCCGAGACATCAACGGGGTACTATTCGATGAATACCCGGAAACCGCCCTTTAATGATATCCGAGTCCGCCGGGCATTCACCGCGGGGCTCGACCGCGAGGCTCTGTCGAAGTTCCGCAAGATCACAAAACCCCTTTACGCGATCAACCCGACCGGCACCTTTGGCGAATACGACCGGGCCCGCGAACGAGTTAGCGAGGAACTCAGAAAAGAAGCAGGAGAATCTCCGGAAGCCTGGGCGAAGAAGGGCAAATTCGACCCCGAGCTTGGACGAAAGCTCCTTGGTGAAGCCGGTTTTCCGGTAACGAAGACTGGCGACGGATGGGAATGCCCCGCGTTCCCGACCGATGCGGTCTCGATCACTTTCAATACCGGCGAGAACAACAAGGCCACAGCTGAATTCGTGCAGGCTCAGTGGAAACAGAATCTCGGTATCACGATCCCGCTGAAGACGATGGAATTCAAGGCCTTCGTGCCGCACATGAAGGCTCTCGAATACTCCGGATTTGCCCAGTTTTTGTGGTCGGCCGATTATATGGATCCGTTCACGTTTCTTAGCCTGATGTATGGCAGCTCGAATGAAGGAGCGACCGGGTATTACGATCCGAAATATGACAAAATGCTCGACGATGCGAACTCAGAGCTTGATCCGACCCGGCGTTACGAAATGCTGGCACGAGCCGAGTATTATCTACTCGATCAGGCGACCGTCGTGCCGCTGATGGTAAACGCCACCAGTTGGCTAAAGAAGCCTTATTTGAAAGGAATGTATCCGAACCCGGGGACCTTATTCCCCTGGAAATTCGTGTATCTCGAACGCGATCCCGCAAAATGGGACAAAGATGCAAGCCAGATAATGGCCGCAAGAGACCCGCGAGTCGAAAAGCAATTGGCTGATCTGACGGCAACGAGAGATCAAGTGAAGTAGGAAAACTGTGCTCGGATTTATCGTTCGAAGATTATTGATCATTGTCCCGATGGCTCTGCTCGTCGTGACTTTGACCTGGGGCTTGATACGAATTGCTCCCGGCAACTTCTACATAAGCGAGCGGCAGTTGCCTGCCTCGGTAGAAAAAACGATCCGCGCGAAATACGGTCTCGACGAACCGTGGTACACGCAGTATTTTCGGATGATGTCGAACGTCGTTCGCGGAGATTTCGGAAATTCGCTCAAGTATCAGGGCCAATCGGTCAATGAGATCATTTGGCGCCACCTGCCCTATTCGGCTACGATCGGCATTCTCGCCTATCTGCTCGCTCTTCTTATCGGCGTGTCAGCAGGAACATACGCGGCTCTGCGACAGAATTCAGTATTCGATTTCGGCCCGATGTCGCTTGCGATGCTCGGTCTGTCGATACCGAATTTTGTTCTCGCTCCGGTGCTGGTCGCGATCTTCGCCTTTGGGTTATATCTGTTGCCGCCCGCTCGCTGGGGCGGCGTTTCAAGCCTTATTTTGCCGGTGATAACGCTGGGTTCGATCTACGCGGCCTATATCGCTCGGCTGACGCGGGCCGGAATGCTCGAGGTCCTGCGGTCCGATTTTGTTCGAACTGCCAGATCAAAAGGGCTCGATGACCGAACGGTCCTGCTTCGGCACGCGTTTCGAGGCGGCATTTTGCCGGTCATCTCGTTTACGGGCCCGGCTCTCGCGGCGTTGCTTGCAGGTACGGTGGTGGTCGAAAAGGTTTTTGCTTTGCCCGGCCTCGGCGACATTTTTATCAAAGCTGTCCTGAACCGCGACGAGCCGCTGATACTCGGCATCGTCGCGTTCTTGTCGATCTTGATCATGGTTTTCAACCTAATCGTCGATATCAGTTACGGCTTTCTGGACCCCAGGATTCGATACGAGTAAATGGAAGAGTTGGAGAAAACATCGGTAGGAACGTCGCTCTGGGGCGACGCCTGGAAACGCCTGCGGCGCAACAGGCTCGCGGTCGTGAGCCTCTGTTTTCTCGCGTTCGTGGCGGTTGTGGTCATAGTTGGCCCTTCGCTCATTTACTGGACGACCGGTTTTACTTACGAATCGACGCCCGCTGACAGCGAACTCGTCCGTTCCTTTCCCCCGTCGCTGCTTCATCCGATGGGCACCGATGACCAGGGCCGCGACATGCTCGCCCGCGTGATACAGGGCGGACGGGTTTCGTTGATGGTCGGCATAATTTCGACTTTCGTGTCGCTGATCGTCGGCGTTTCGTACGGCGCGATCGCGGGATACCTGGGCGGCAAGATCGATAACATTATGATGCGGATCGTCGATGCGATCTACGCTATCCCTTATATCCTGATCGTTATCGTGCTGCTCTCGGTACTTGGTGGTAAGAACACGCCCGAGTGGTTGTTATGGTTATCGGCGAGCATCGGTGGGGCGGGAAATCAGGGTTTGAACCAGCTATTTCTGCTGTTTTTTGCCCTCGGATTAGTTTCGTGGCTGACGATGGCCCGGGTGGTTCGGGGACAGATCTTGAGTCTGAAGAATCAGGATTTCGTAATGGCTGCGAAGGCGACCGGCGTCGGTACCTTTGGAATAATTTTTCGACATCTGATCCCGAACGCGCTTGGCCCGGTTGTCGTTTATGCGACACTGACGATCCCCGGCGTCATGCTGACCGAGGCGTTTTTGTCCTTTCTGGGGCTTGGTGTTCAGGCGCCGTACGCTTCCTGGGGCAGCCTTGCCGACATTGGGATAAAGAATCTGGCAATATATCCGTGGCAGCTTATTTTCCCCGGCGTAACGATGGCGCTGACTTTGCTCGCATTAAATTTTGTTGGAGACGGACTGCGTGATGCGCTCGACCCGCAGACACGCAAATTTTAGACGTTATACGATGAAGATCCGGTTTTTGGTTGTCCTGGGGGTTGTTTTATGTGCATTTATTCCGGCCGCAGCGCAGTCGTCAAAGCCTTTGAAAGTAATAAAAGAAGGTTCGGGCGTTGACGGCATCGTGGTCGGCAAATCGACTTCGGCAGACGTGATAAAAAAATACGGCAAAGTTTATCGCTGGGAAGTGAATAAGAAATATTCCTACCAGATGACCTTCGCCGAACTCGGCCTGTCGTTCTACATGTGTCAGAACGATAAGAAAGAAGAGATATTTCTGATCGAGATAAAGTCGCCTTTCAAAGGCAGAACGACAAAAGGCGTGACGCTCGCGAGATCGACCAAGGAAGAAACCGAGAAGATCTACGGGAAGCCGATCGAAGGGTTTCAGTATCCGGGCATCCACTTCTATTACAATCGCTACGGGAAGCGGAACCTGATAACCGAGATCGATATCGTCGAAAAAACGGGCTTAAGGCAGTGCGACGCTAAGAAATGAGCGAAAACGGACACAACATTCTTGCGGTCGAAGGACTAAAAACTTATTTCGCGACTGAGGACGGCACCGTGAAGGCGGTCGACGGTGTCTCATTTGAGCTCAAAAAAGGCGAAACGCTCGGCATCGTCGGTGAATCGGGCAGCGGAAAATCCGTTACGAGCCTCTCGATAATGCGATTGATCCAGGAACCGCCCGGCAAGATCGAAGGCGGACGGATCGTTTTTGACGGGGTCGATCTTTTATCGCTGCCGATCGCCGAAATGCGAAAGCTCCGCGGGCGACGGATCGCAATGATCTTTCAGGACCCGATGACCTCGCTCAACCCATTCCTAAAGATCTCAAAACAACTGACCGAAGTCACCAGGCTTCACCTGGGCCACAACGAACAGCAGGCACGCGAGCACGCTGTAAAAATGCTCAAGACCGTCGGCATCTCCGACGCCGAAGAGCGGATGAACGGCTATCCGCACGAATTCTCAGGTGGAATGCGGCAGCGGGTGATGATCGCCATGGCGCTGAGCTGTGATCCGGAACTCCTCATCGCCGACGAACCGACGACCGCCCTCGACGTGACCATTCAGGCACAGATCCTTGAACTGATCAGGGACCTGCGGGAGAAAATGAGGACCAGCGTTATCCTGATCACGCACGACTTGGGCGTGGTCGCCGGAATGACCGACCGCGTCGTCGTAATGTATGCCGGAAAGATCTTTGAGATCGCCCCGACCGCGGAATTGTTCCGGCGTCCGGCAAACCCTTACACGCGCGGATTGCTTCGGAGCGTTCCCGACCCGGAACACGAGCGTGGCGTACCGCTTTACCAGATACCCGGCCAGCCGCCTGACGTAGCGAATCTGCCGCCCGGCTGCCCGTTTGCCGAGCGGTGCGAACGAGCCGAGGAAATCTGCCGCAAGGGGTTTCCACCGTTCGTTAAGATCAACGAACTGCACCATTCACTGTGCCATTTTGCACAAGAGGTTTTTGAGGAGACATCATGAAAAAACTGACCCTGATGATCGTGCTGCTGAGCAGCGTGGGCCTCGGCTGTAAATTTCTCGATTCGCTGCGAGGCGGCGGAACGGCCGGCGGCTCCGGCGGCGGTACAACGACGGCTAGCAGCGATCCGAAAGCAGACATCGTCGCGGCATCGAACAAATTCATCGCCCTTAAATCGTTCTCCGCAAAGATGGAGGGCATGGGCCAAACGGAGATCAAGTCGCAAGTGGACTACGTCGCTCCCGACCGTTACCACGTCAAATACCTGGGCGGTACAGGTGCCGGAATGGAGATGATATTCGTCGGAAGTCAGTCGTTCATGAAGGCATCCGGCGGGTCGTGGAGCAAGATGGGCGGCGACGCAAAGGCAATACCGACGCTGCGCGACTCGTTCACCGAAGACGGTTTGAAAACGCTCACCGACGCGAAGTTTGAAGGCGAAGATAACGTGGACGGCAAACCCGCACTGGCATATTCGTATAAGAATGTGACGCCAGTCGGAGCATATCCTTTTACTTCGAAGATGTGGGTGGACAAAGCTTCAGGCGTTCCGCTAAAAGTTTATGCCGAATATTCCAACGGCATGCTCAAAAATATGACGGTGAGGTATGACACCGAAACGCCGATCACCATCGAACCGCCTATAAAGTAGAATGAGCGATCCGCTGATATCGATCGAGGACCTGAAGGTGCATTACCGCTCCGGCGGCGGGTTTTTGAGCGCAGCCAAAACCGTAAAAGCAGTGGACGGCGTTTCGCTCACGGTCGAAAAAGGCGAAACTCTCGGCCTCGTCGGCGAATCTGGATGCGGAAAATCCACGTTGGGCAAAGCCATTCTGCGATTGATCGAACCGACGAGCGGCAAGGTCATTTACAAGGGCCGCGACCTCGCGGTGCTCACAAATTCGCAGATGCGTGAGCAGCGACGAGATCTTCAGATGATCTTTCAGGATCCATACGCATCGCTCAATCCCCGCATGTCGGTCGGGAATATCATCGGCGAACCGATAAAGACTTTCGGCCTCGCAAACGGTTCGGTCGAATCGCGGGTCGCCGAGTTAATGGAAACCGTCGGCCTGAATCCGCGGTTCGCTCGCCGATATCCTCACGAATTTTCCGGCGGCCAGCGGCAGCGAGTTGGCATCGCACGGGCTATCGCACTCGACCCCGAGTTTGTTGTTGCAGACGAGCCTATCTCGGCCCTAGACGTATCGATCCAGGCACAGATCATGAATCTGATGCAGCGGCTGCAGTCGGAAAAGGGATTGACCTATCTCTTTATTTCACACGATTTGCGTGCCGTGCGGCATCTTTCCGATCGGGTTGCGGTCATGTATCTGGGTAGGATAGTCGAACTTGCCAACGGAAAAACGATCTACGACGCGCCGCTCATGCCTTATACGCAAGCTCTTGTTTCGGCGGTTCCGGTCCCCGATCCTGAGATCGAGAGAACTCGTGAACGGATCGTTCTGAAAGGCGATGTTCCGTCTCCGATCGATCCGCCCAGCGGCTGTCATTTTCACACAAGGTGCCAGTACGCGATCCCCGAGTGCTCCGTCCGCGAACCCCAGCTTGTCGAGATAAAGCCGAACCACGCCGTCCGCTGCATTCGGATAAACCCGGAGTCCCCTGACATAAAGGCGAATGCCGCCGCCGGCATGGGAGCGATCGGACGGTAAACATCTCCGGCTAAAAAATGAAAAGTGGATAGCGATATGCTCGCTACCCACTGATCTCCGGTCACTATCAGTTAATTATCAAAATCCCGTCGATGCCCCGCGGGAGGCGTCGTTTCCGGTGCCGTCACGCAAGGCTTTGATCCTGTTGTGGGTGGCGAGAACGGACTGGGACTGCTGCTGGACAACATCACGGACATTTGCCGGCAGGTTGAGTTTGAGGGCTTCGCGATATGCGTCTTTCGCGTAATCTTCGCCTCGCTCGCACTCATTGAGAACGGCGTGCTCATCCTGTCCCGTCACAAGCGATTTGATATCGATCCATCCGCGATGCATTGCCGCCGAAACGCTTCCGCTGTCTTCCGGATCGCCGCCGAGTGAGCGGACAAGCCCTTGAAGAACACCAGCGAATTCTGACCTCTGCTGCGAATACTCGTAAAATAGCGTCTTCAGATCCGATCTTTCGATACCCTCGGCCGCCGTTTTGAAACCTTCCTGGCCATCTTTGCAGTATTGGATAAGGCCGTTGAGCGACGAGATCACATCATCGTTTGACGTGGTTTCTGCTACGCGGCCCGTTTCGGTCATCGGTACAGTTGCTTCATAATCGTTGATCATAGTGAATTTACCTCCGTGATTAGTGCCAAATATTATTTTTGCCTGCCTCTTATGACCCGATTTCGGATCGGCCTGCCAATTCAGACTATTACCCTATGGCCGGCGGGAAAGTACGCCAGCCAACAATCAAGGATCGAATCGGAAAAAATATTTTCCTGAAAGCGGATGATCATTAGCTCTTTTTCGTCGTACAAACTAAATTATCCGAGGGTTCGCTCGCGTGTTATGCCGAGTGAGACAAGACGCTTATTTTTGCAACCAGATTAAAAGTGCGGCAGGAAATTCCCGGAAAACCAGCTTTGGACCGCTTGGCGGACGAAAACGGCGTGGCTATCGCGTTGGTCGATGAAACAGCGCATGAGGTCTATGTCGCGAACAATAATTCGATCTGCCGCGAGCTGAATCCTTCGGGTGAGTTCGTAACACATTGCAAGGCGTTCTGCGGGACGGCATTTGAAGAAGTGAGCGAGACCGGCGGGCCCGTGTCGTTCACATGTCACGCCGGGCTCGATTGCCGCGTCGTGCCGATCGAAGGCGGCGAACGCCCTCTGGTAGCCATAATCGGCCGGACATTCCTGAAAGCGGAAAATTATCGGCGTGCGACAACACGGGCGATCTCCGGCGATTGGAGAGGCCATTCCCCGTCGGAATTCTTCGAGAATGTCTTGTTGTCGGGGTCAACGTCAGTGCTCGATCGCACGGCTGCGAAACTCGTAGGTTCGGCTCAAAAGCTAAGGGCGGTAAATGGCGAGCACAAACTAAGGCAGGTCGAAGAGATCGAAAAGCCGCATATTGAAACGCCGAATATTGTTGAATCGACGCCGCTCGAACCCGAAAAGAGATCGACCCCGCCAACCGTCTCGAATATCGTCGCAAGATTCAGTAAAGAGGTCGGCTTCGGACGTGATGCTGACAGGGCACTGCCTCAGGTTGAAAAGCCCTATAAAGACGAACGTATTGCCGAATCGAGAATTGAGCAACCTGTTAATGAACCGAGGTTCGATCCGCCCGTCCTGATCCGCGAGGAACGACCAGAACCTGTTGTTGAACCACTTCCGCCCGCAGCAGTTTTCGAACCCGACGTCGTTGAATCGCAGGAAATTCAGAAGCCACGTTCTAACGAGCAGCGTGCGGCCGAAGCTCGTGCGTGGCGGTCGTTCTTCGGTTCACTTTTGAAAACGGATCACGCAAAAGCGGTTGATTCTGTTCTGGAGTTCATATCGCTTCAGTATGGCCTGTCGGCCCTGATCTGGCTTGAACGGAACGATCGAAAGCTTGTAAATACTGCTGCGTTCGGCGAAATGAAGAATCGCAAGCTGCGTCTTGGCATCGCGGCCGATGACGCTCGCCTGGTAGAAGCGGCCCGGAACGAAATGCCGCTCGAGCTCGCAGAAAAGCCAAAGGATGGCATGGTGCACGGCCGGGCGATGAACCTTTTCCCCATCGGAGTCGGCGGTGAGATCTCGGCCGGTGTTGCTATCTTCGGAAAGATCGAAGACGAACGCATTCGCCGCCAGATCGCCAGGTTCTGCCAGTCAATAGCCCCGCAAATGGAGATCCTTCGGCTTCGCGGCGATGTCGCTCGGGGTGAAACGCTGACGACCGCCGTAAGAAGATTTAGCGACAGCCTGCGGCAGATCGACGCAGATGACGTTTGGATCCAGCTAACTCAGAACGCTGCCGAAATGCTCAAGGCCGAGCGTGCTTCCCTGATGGTCCTGAACGAACGCACAGGCGCTTTGGAACTGAAAGCGTTGATCGGCGGACTTGGCCGGCCCGGTAAAGACGACATCGTCGGTGAACGGGTCGCACGGCTCGTCTTTGATAAGAACAAATCGATAATCGTTCCGGACGTAGCGAAAACGGGACTTCCCCCGGTCGCGGCGAGCCGAAACTACAAAACGCCATCATTTATGAGCTGCCCGCTGTCTATCAGCGGTAAAGCTATCGGTGTGATGAGTTTTGCGGATAAGGCTTCAGGCCAGCCCTTCGATCGCGGTTCCCTTAGCATGTTCCAGGCGATCGCACCGCAGATAGCCGTTGCGATAGACCGTGCGTCGCTAAAGGAAAAAGCTGGCGAGTTCGAACAGCTTTCGGTCACGGACGCCCTGACCGGCCTGCTCAACCGCCGCTACATCGAGGCCCGTCTTGCTGAGGAAGTAAAACGCTCAAACCGTCACGGATTTCCGATGAGCTTTATGATGATCGACGTCGATCATTTTAAATCATACAACGACCAGTTCGGACATCCGGCAGGCGACGAAGCTTTGAAATTGGTCGGCCACGTGATCCGTGAAACACTGCGCGGAGCGGACGTCGCGGCTCGATTCGGGGGCGAGGAATTCTCGATCCTGCTGCCGCAAACCGGCCCCGAGGAAGCATGGGCGATCGGCGAACGCGTTCGGCATAACATCGCTGAGACTGTTTTCCCGCATCGCGTTGTCACGGCAAGTATCGGTATCGCAAGCTGTTCGGCCGATCTATGCTCGGTCGTACACATTGTCGCGGCGGCCGACAAAGCCCTTTACGAAGCCAAGCGACGCGGACGCAACCGCATCATGGCATTTGAACAGATCTAACGTTGAACGGGCAGACTGTAAAAAGGATCCTCTCGCGAGTCGAACCGGGCGATGTAGTCGGCCGGTCGATGCATTTTGAGCGCCTTGCAGAAGTTTCCAAGGGCAACTCAGGACTCATGCTGCTGTCAGCCCCGGGGGCCGGACTTTCCGAGATCCTTCGGACTACGTTCGACAGGCTTTTCGATCAACGCGGTGAAGTATTTCCATTTTATTTCGAGATCCGCGAGTCCGACCGCACGGCGAAGGGCGTCGCATTGCGGTTCATGAGCGAATTTATGCTCCACGCCGTGGCTT
The DNA here is from genome assembly GCA_964410495.1 of uncultured Chloracidobacterium sp. Classification (GTDB taxonomy): domain Bacteria; phylum Acidobacteriota; class Blastocatellia; order Pyrinomonadales; family Pyrinomonadaceae; genus OLB17. The sequence goes on along the minus strand of CAYPGP010000007.1, from coordinate 82,939 downwards.
TCAGGCGGCGGGACACGCGGATCCTCGACATCGCCCCGCAGATCGGCGAGATCGCCGACCTCGCATCGCCGGACGACGGTTACTGGATCGACCGGCTCGTGGACAGCCTCGTCAGCGGTAACGGATCGCGCGAACCCCGTTCCTGGGTGCGGAATTGTCTGTCAGCTCCGCTGCGGGCGGCCGCTTCCGGGGCCAGGCCGTTCGTAATGTTCGACAATGCTCACGTTGCATTTGAACTTGAGGAGGGCCAAACCCTTTTCGAGGATATCTGCGATATTTACGGACGCGGGGAGGTTCCTTTCGCGCTTGGCGGAAATCGTCGTGCTCTCTACGCGAAAACGCCTTTCGAAACGATGCACGTCGAACCGTTTTCCTTCGCGGAAGCGGGTACACTCGTCGAAGAGCACGCCGGACGTCTGGGCGTCGAAATAAATGATCAAACGCGCGATCTGATCGCCGTCCAGCTCGGAGGAAATGCGGGGCGCATCGTTAACCTGCTCGCATCGGCCGCGTACTCTCAAATTGGCCTAACCTCTTTCGATAATGTTCAAAAGGTCTACGGCGACGAGATCTTCGGCGGAAGGATCTCACGCGACCTCGACAAGAAACTCGAAACTGCCGTTCCAGGCGTTTACCAGCGTGAACGCGTTCTTTGGCTGCTTAACGAGAATCTGAACGCCAACGCATCTCGTGTTCCCGCGTCGTATTGGGAACGCCACGGCAGCCGCGTCGGCTTCGACGCATCGCAGGTTCTGGCCAAACTTCACGAAAGCGAGGTCGTCAATCTTTCGAACGGTTCGGTCGATATCGACGCAAACAACATCGTTCTGTGCGACTATCTGCGAGCACGTTCGGCACTTGAGATCGACCGAAGGCCCCGCGGATTGGCGGTTGGAGAAGCGATATCGGACTATATAAAGCGGGCACCTCAACTGATGGCCCGCTTTTACCGCAAAAGCTCGACACTTCCGCTGCGAAGCCTAATGGCGTCCTTCGACGGCCGAAAGATCTCACCGGCATTTCTCGATTACGGCCGCTTCAAGGAAGAATTCAAAGGTGCCGAGGATGAGAAGATCCTCAAAGCCCTGAAAGAAGATAACTCGTCGACAGACCTTCCGCAGATAGTTTACACGGCGGCAACTGCCTCATTTTATCCGGCCCTGAGCGAGGTCTGCGATCCGGAACGCTCTGCCGCTGCGTTGGGTTTTTTAGGAAAGGAACCCGTTGCTTGGCTCGTGGTACAGATCGATTCGAAACTGGAAGCGACTGCTGAACTCGCGTCCTTCTGGTGCGACCGGCTCGAAATGGCGGCGGTAAATGCGGAATTTGATAGTTTCAAACTCTGGCTTATCGCACCGGAAGGTTTTTCACCTGATGCGATGGAGATGCTCGCCGAACGGGGAGCATATGGCTCCAGCCGGAAACAGGTCGAACTACTTTCTACCCTTCTCGGTGCAGATCTCACCGACGAGGCCACGCCGGGTGCGGACGAATATGAGGTGGTCGTGCCCATGGGCGAGGACACCGAAATGATCGCCGCCCACACGCTGGAAGAGATCGCCAAGCGGCACGATTTCCCGCAAAAAGCCATCAATCAGATCAAGACCGCCCTGGTCGAAGCCTGTATCAACGCGGCCGAGCACTCGCTCAGCCCGGACCGGCGAATTCATCAGAAATTCGTCGTCGAACCCGACCGCATAACAATTACCGTCCAGAACCGCGGACTGCGGCTGGCGGACAAGGATAATACTGAAACAAACGACGATCGCCGCGGCTGGGGATTAAAATTGATGCGAAGCCTGATGAATGAAGTGACGGTGGAGCGGACCGATGACGGTACAAAGGTCACGATGGTCAAGCTCATCGACCGGTCTTCAGCGACACCTGCCCAGGCCGCAGAGTGACGGCGGGACCGTTCAAAAAAATCCTTTGATTTTGCCAAGATATTGTGTATAAAGAAATGCGATCGACGGTATAAGCAAAGGAACAAAATGGATACATCCGGCAATTAATCTGCTTCATCAAATGATCGGCCTGAAGTTAGTGGCTGTGAAGAGAGAATTCCAAAAGTTTGAAAATCGCATCACCCGTGTGCTAATATCAAACCTGCGTCAGAATGGAATTGACGCAAACCTACCTTCCGATCCGACTATAAAATAGATGACAAGGCCCGCCAACAAAATGATCCAAAGAATACTTGTCGCCATTTTTGCACTCAGTCTGACACTTCCCGCGTTTCCTCAGACCTCAAAGTCTCCTTTACTACAAGATATACAGATCCAGTCGGCCGACACTCGGCCGAAGGTCGTCGGCCAGCCGGTAACCGCTCCGACGCCCCTACCGAAAGCATCTTCGACACCGCTGGTAACGAAAACCACCAGCTCGGTTCCGCTGAACCCGAGCGGAATGCGGACCCTGTTTCCGGCACTGGCCGAGGTTCAGGTTCCGGGATACTCGGGTATCCTGATCGAGTCGCTCGACGGCAACGTTGTCGTTGAAAGCAACCCGAATTTCACATTCAACCCGGCGTCAAACGTCAAGATCGCGACCGCATTTGCGGTGCTCAAAACGTTTGGGCCGGAGTTCCGTTTTGCGACAAACGTTTACACTGACGGAGCGATCGATAGAACCACCGGTGTTTTGAACGGCAATCTTTATGTTTCGGGCAAGGACCCGATGTTTGGTTCGCAGCACGCTGTCGCTCTCGCCTACGAATTGAACCGGCTTGGTATCCGTTCGGTTTCGGGCGATCTTGTGGTGACCGATAATTTTGTGATGAATTATTCGGGCTCGCCGCAGGCTTCGGCCAGCGCGTTGGCCGCGACGATGGACCTCAACAAGCGAAGTGCCGCGGCGACAAAAAGCTGGCTCACTCACTTATCGTACTCGGGCCGTTACGCGCAAATAAGCGGAGTTCCGGCGGTTTCGTTCAGCGGTTCGTCATACGTGCAGCCGATCCCGAATAGTCTTCAATTGCTGTTCACTCACGAATCAACGCCGATGCGCGAGATGCTGAAGGCGATCCTTTGCTACTCGAATAACTTCCTGTCCGAGAGGCTCGGCGACCTGGTCGGCGGCCCATACGCCGTTGCCCGCATCGTTCAGCAGCAAGCCGGTGTTCCGCCGCAGGAATTCTCACTCGCGACATCAAGCGGCCTCGGTTACAACCGCGTGACGCCGAATTCGATGATGAAGCTTTTGCGGGCATTGCGGAACGATCTGGCCCGCTACAAGATGACCTTTGCCGACATCATGCCGGTCGCAGGTATCGACAAAGGCACGCTGGAAGGTAGGTTTGATACGGATTTCGCTCGCGGAAGCGTCGTTGGCAAGACTGGCACGCTGCCTAATACGGACGGTGGCGTAAGTTCGCTCGCCGGCGAGATGAACACGCGTAACGGCCGCCTTCTCTTCGTCATCTTTAACATGAAAGGCGGTGTGCAGAGATTTCGAAGTTTCCAGAACAGCTACGTAACGCTTGTCCAAGGCCAGTTCGGCGGGGCCGCTCCGATGACGTATGACGTCCAGTCGCTCGAAACACGGCTCGCTCGCTCGCGGGTGACTTACCCCGGCAGCGTCGCGTACGGAAACGATTAGGTCCAGTAGATCAGCCTCAAAAAGGCACGAAAAAGCACAAAATGGTGGACCAAGCACATCCGCTCTTTTGTGCTTTTTTGTACGTTTTCTCGGCTAGACTCTTTATTCGATCCTCAGGTCCTCGCTTCTTTTTGTTTCGAGGGCGTGAGATAATCCGCCATTAGCCGATGAGCGACCCCGATAAGCCGCAAAACACCGCAGAAGAACCCGAAGAACTCGCGGATGCCGCACCTGAAGAAGCCATAGAGGCCGAAAAGCCGCGCGCCAGCGTTGCCAAGTCGGCCAGCATCGTCTCGATCGCCGTAATGTTTTCCCGGCTGCTCGGGCTGGTTCGCGAGACGCTTTTTGCAAAGTATTTCGGTGCCGGATTTCTTTACGACGCATTCATTGTCGGGTTTCGAATTCCGAACCTGCTCCGGGATCTCTTTGCGGAAGGCGCACTCTCGACCGCATTCGTCAAGGTCTTCACTGATTACCAGATCAAGAAAAGCGAACAGGAAGCCTGGCGGCTTGCGAGCCTGATATTTAACGGTCTCGCGGTCGTTCTTAGCGTGATCTGTATCGCCGGGATCTTACTCTCGCCGCTGATCGTCAAGGCCATCACGTACAACTATCTCGGCGACGCCGACCACTATTACCCGCCCGAAAAAGCCGCCCTTGCGACGCTTTTGATGCAGATAATGTTCCCGTTCATCCTGCTCGTCGCCTTGGCGGCGCTAGCGATGGGTGTGCTGAACACAAAAGGGCGTTTTGGCGTTCCGGCATCAGCTTCCACCGCATTCAACGTCGTGTCGATCGTCTTCGGCCTCGGCATCGCGTATTGGCTCGCCGGCGGCATGTGGGAAAAGTCGACCGATAAACTGATCGTGCCGCCCGACGCCGCTCAATGGGCGATCATCGGCATGTCGATCGGAACGCTGCTCGGCGGTGCTGCACAGCTCTTTATTCAGATCCCCTCACTTTTCAAGGTCGGCTTCCGCTTCTCATTCGCCCTCAGTTTTCGAGATGAAGGCGTCCGTCGCGTGATGCGGTTGATGGGCCCGGCGATAATCGGAACGGGAGCGATCCAGATCAAGGTTTTGGTCGACACGGTCGTCGCTTCGGGTATCGATGGCGGAGCTTCGTGGCTTAATTACGCCTTTCGTTTGATGCAGTTTCCGATCGGAGTCTTTGGCGTCGCAATCGGTACGGCCGCGATACCTACACTCTCGCGGCTCGCCTCGGAAGGAAAACTCGACACGTTTCGCAACACGCTTTCCGATGCTACGAAGCTGGTTCTGCTGCTCGCGATCCCGTCCGCCTGCGGGCTGATCGTACTCGGCGACCCGATCGTTTCGCTGATCTACGAGCGGGGGCAGTTCGATGCGTTTGATACGAACATGACAGCGTGGGCGCTCACGGCGTATTCCGTCGGCCTCGCTGCGTACGCAGCGATCAAGGTCATCTCGCCGGCCTTCTTCGCTCTAGACGATGCCAAGACGCCTATGTACATCAGCGTCGCGTCGATCCTTGTCCACGTGCCGACGAGCTTCGGCATGATGCAGCTGCTCTCCACCGTCGGCGTCTCGCCCGAACGCCCCAACGGCTACGGCCACGTCGGCGTCGCACTCGCGACATCGGTTGTCGCAACGGTCAATTTGCTGGTCATGAGCTACTTCATGCGCCGAAAGATCAAACGCCTCAACGGCCGCGAGATACTCGCGTCATTCATCCGCATAATCATCGCTTCGGCCCTTATGTCGGCGGCGGGATATGCGACGTACCGGTTCGTAGTTCGTTTCTTCACGGAGAAGACGCTGTGGGTACAGATCTTAGACGCCTTCGTGCCCATCGCGGTCGCCGGTATCGTCTTCCTGATCGCCGCGAAACTGCTGAGGATCGATGAGATGGAAAAGCTTTTTGCCGGAATAAAACGTAAGCTGGCCCGCTAGATCAAGCCGATGGCAATTTTATGATCGCTGCATTCAAAGACACATTTCCTAAGATCCACGAAACCGTTTTCGTCGCGGACGATGCCGTCATCATCGGCGATGTTGAGATCGCTGAGGATGCGAGCGTTTGGTTTGGTTCGGTCTTGCGGGGCGATGTGAATTACATCCGCGTCGGGGCACGTACCAACATACAGGACCAGACAATTATTCACGTGAGCTCAAAGGGCCTGCCGACGATACTCGAAGAAAACATCACCGTCGGCCATCGTGTGACGCTTCACGCGTGCCATGTGGAGAGCGGCTGCCTTATCGGTATCGGAGCGATCATAATGGACGGAGCGAGGATCGGCCGCGATTCGATCGTCGGCGCCGGTACGCTCGTCACGCCCGGAACTCAGATCCCGCCACGATCGCTCGTCATCGGCTCGCCGGGCCGCGTCAAACGCAAAGTGACCGAAGAAGAACTCGCTGGCTTAGAAAGCTCGTGGCGAAGATACGTTGAACTTAAAAACTATTATTTGAACCGCGGAGACGCCGAGACGCCGAGTTAATGCCGAATTTTGGTTTCATCTCTCCGCGTCTCCCGCGTCTCTGCGGTAAAATATTCCCATGGCCTCAACAAAACCAGCCCGCGGAATGCGCGATCTTCTTCCCGCGGACGTCCGTAAACGCAACTACGTCATCAACATCATCAAGGAAGTATACGAAAGCTATGGCTTCGAACCCCTTGAAACTCCCGCGATCGAGAACCTCGAAACGCTGACCGGCAAATACGGCGAAGAGGGCGGGCAGTTGATGTTCAAGATACTTAAACGGGGCGAGAAATTGAGACAGGAGACAGGTGACGGGAGACAGGAGTTAAAAGAATCCGATCTCTCTGATCTGGCACTACGCTACGACCTTACCGTCCCCCTTGCCCGCGTCGTCGCTAACAACAAGAACGAACTCCCCAAATTCTTCAAACGATACCAGATCCAGCCCGTATGGCGTGCCGATCGTCCGGCGAAGGGGCGTTTTCGCGAGTTTTTCCAGTGCGATGTCGATGCGGTCGGATCATCATCGATGGTCGTCGAGGGCGAACTTATTTCGGCGGTCAGCGAGATCTTAAAGCGGCTGGGCTTCGCGGATTTTACGATCCGTCTGAACGACCGCCGCGTGCTGACGGACATTCTCGATACGGCCGGTGTCCCGCCGGATCGTCACGCGGACGCTCTTGTAGCTATCGACAAACTCGACAAGATCGGCCCGGAGGGCGTCGCGGCGGAGCTTGAGGCCCGCGGCATTTCTGCTGAAGCCTCGACGATGCTGCTTGAGATCTTCGCAAAAACGCACGAGATCCTCGGGCAGGAAAAGGACATCAATAGAACGGTAGTCGCAAATCTGCTGAATATCGTGAGCAACGAAACGCTCGCCGAACTCGGCCAGATACTGCAATTCGCTCCCAAGGCACCGATCGTGATCGATCCGAGCCTCGCTCGCGGCCTGTCATATTACACCGGGGCGATAATGGAGATCCAAGTCCCCGACCTAGCCGGTTCGCTCGGCGGCGGTGGGCGGTATGACGGATTGATCGGGATGTTCGGAAAAGAGCAGATACCCGCGTGCGGGTTTTCACTCGGCCTCGAACGCATTCTCGTCGTTATGGAAGAACGCGGAATGTTCCCACCGGAGATCGCCGAATCGATGCCCGCGGATGTGCTGGTGACCATCTGGAGCGAGGAAACGGTTGCTGCATCCCTAAAGCTAGCGAACGAACTCCGTAAGGCAGGTCTCCGCGTGACGCTCTACCCGGAAGCCGACAAGCTCGGCAAGCAGCTTAAATATGCCGACTCGATCAGGGTGCCGTTCGTCTGCGTGCTCGGCGAAAGCGAGATCGCCGATGGCACGGTCACCGTAAAAGACCTGAAAACCGGCGAACAGAAAACGGTCACAGTCGCCGCCGCGGTCGAGATGATAGGTAAACGAGCACTCGTCTAGCACTTAATCCGACCTGAAGCTAGCCGAAATAATTTTCTTGACTTTTATGCAATTTTGTGCTATCCTTGCAACGCATGACTGCGAATAGCTTCAGACGATCTTCTAAAGAGCCGTATTTACAGGCGTTTCAGCTTGCTCGCCCGGATGGTTTGCGAGTTTATTACCGATCGCCACTCGCGTCCCAAAGATGTCCATTTTTTTATGCCGGACAACGGGACAAGATGTGAAAATAGATATAAGTAATTTGTTTAGTGTAAGTTACAGACAAAAAGGCTTGTCCCGTTTTGTCCGGCGATGGGACAAAACGGGACAAAACGGGACAAAAACACGCAGCTAGATCATGAACAGAGTATTTATCGAAAACTACCTCTCCGACGCGATTCTCTCGTTTCGCAATTACAAGAAGCTTGCCGAGCGAGCGGTCGAACAGGTTTCGGACGAAGAGTTTTTCGCGACAATCGACGAGGAATCGAATTCGATCGCGATCATAGTCAAACACATCGCAGGAAACCTGCATTCACGCTGGCGCGATTTTCTGACGAGCGACGGCGAGAAACCCGACCGCGACCGCGACTCTGAATTTGAAACGATCGAGGATACGCGAGGTTCGCTGATGAACTTCTGGGAAACCGGCTGGCAAACGCTGTTCGATAATCTCGAACCGCTGACCGAAGCCGATTTTGCCCGCCAGATAACGATTCGCGGAGAGCCGCATTCGGTTGTCGAAGCGATAAATCGGCAGTTAACTCACTATGCCTATCACGTCGGCCAGATAGTTTTCCTCGCAAAACATCTAAGATCGGCCGATTGGACGAATCTAAGTGTGCCGCGTAACCGGTCGCAGGCGTTCAACAATTTTCTTGCGGAACAACAGCAACGCGGTGACGAGGAGCGAATGAACAGGTTTGATGCAGGTGCGGCTTTTACCAGGCAGGATAAGGAATAAGTGCCGTATTCTCGGGCGAACACCGAAAAACACGGCACTTACCGACTATTTACCATGCACGTCCGATGCGTGTCCGGCTGAGCACGTTAACGCGCGTGCGGCCATTCGGAAGATAGGTCATTCGAACGGTTTCTCGGTAACGATAGCGTCCGATCGTCACGATCCGCGTGTACGTGCGGGCTCGGCGATTCCAACGCCGGTTCCCTGGCTGGCCGACCCTGACCCTTATCTGCGGCTCAACCGCATTGGTTGTCGCGGTCGAAGCCGCAAAGGTTGGCGGAACGATAGCAACTGTTCCGAGCATTAAAAACGATATGAAAAGCTTTTTCATAATTCCTCCTTGTTTTGACTATATGGCTGTTTCAGAGGAGAGAATGTCCGTGAGCGGACAATGAATATGACGCGGGCGACGGAACGGGCGTTCACTACTAACTTTGTAAAGATGTGTAAACGCTCCCCCTGTGCGATGAGCAGGAAACGCGGGTAACTTGTCGCTGTGATAAGCTAATGGCTGCTTGTATGAAGGCAATTTCGGTTCTAGGATCAACAGGCTCGATAGGCTGTAACACTCTGAAAGTAGCCGAGCACCTCGGTGATGTTCGAGTGGTCGCAATGGCGGCCGGGCGTAACATGAAGAAGTTCGCCGAACAGATCGCCGCTTTCCGACCTGAGTTGGTTTCCTGCGACGATCAGTACTGCGCCGAAGAACTCGAACGCGAACTGCACGCTCTCAACGCCGCCGTTCCGAAGATCGAACTGAATGAAAAAGGCTTGATAGCCGTTGCCACGCATTCGGAGGCCGACATCGTCGTCTCGGCCACGGTAGGCGCCGTCGGCTTCGTCCCGACGCTGCACGCGATCGAAGCCGGAAAGCGGATAGCTCTCGCGAACAAGGAAACCCTGGTGATGGCCGGCGAACTAATGACCGCCGCAGCCGCCCCCTCTGGTGCCGAGATCCTTCCCGTTGATTCCGAGCACAACGCCATCCATCAATGCCTTCGCGGCGAGTCGACAAAAGAGGTAAAACGGCTGATCCTGACTGCTTCCGGCGGTCCGTTTCGAAATAAGAGCAAAGATGAGATCGCCGCCGCCACACGTGACGAAGCTCTCGCTCATCCGAACTGGAAGATGGGCGAAAAGATCTCGATCGACTCCGCAACGCTCATGAACAAAGGGCTCGAGGTGATCGAGGCTCGTTGGCTGTTCGGCTTCGACGCGGACCAGATCTCGGTGATCGTCCATCCGCAATCTGTAGTCCATTCGATGGTAGAAATGATCGATGGCTCGGTCATGGCCCAGTTGGGCGTTACCGATATGAAACATGCGATCCAGTACGCGTTGACGTATCCGGAACGCCAGGAGAACTGCGTTCCGCCGCTCGATCTGGCGACTCTGAAAAGACTCGATTTTGAGGAGCCAGATCTCGACCGCTTCCCGTGTCTCGCCCTCGCCTATTCCGCACTTCGAACGGGCGGAACGATGCCGGGGGTGCTGAATGCGGCAAACGAAGTTTCGGTTCAGGCATTTCTCGACGGTGAGATCCGTCTCGACGAGATCGCCGTGGTGAACCGTATGGTGATGGAGGAACACACCCCGCAGCCCGCAAATACCCTGGAGATCATCCTCGAAACTGACGAGTGGGCTCGCGAACGCGCTATAATGAAGATTCGCAAAGCGGCCGCGGCGTAAATTAAGCGGGCAGTAGCGAGACGCATATAAGGCGTCTAATTTTGAACGATGAGCGATTTTTTAATAGCAGTTTTAGCAATTCTATTCGTCCTTGGCGTAGCAATAAACATCCACGAGCTTGGCCATTTCCTTGTTGCCAAGCTTTTCGGAATGCGTGTCGAGGCCTATTCGTTCTTCGGCCTCGGGCCGCGGCTGTTCGGCTTTAAGGTCGGCCACACGGACTATCGCATTTCGGCTATCCCGCTTGGTGCGTACGTAAAGCTTTACGGCGACGAGGGTGCCGGGCCGCTTGAAGCGAAGGATGCGACCGCGGAACCGGTACCGGAATCGGAACTCTATGAACTTCGTCCCCGTTGGCAGAAGTTTTTTGTCATGCTCGGCGGGCCGTTCATGAATTTCGTCCTCGCGTTCTCGATCCCCTTCGGCATCGCACTGTACATGGGTGTCCCCATCAACCCGTCACCGGTCGTTGGTACCGTAAAAGCTGGCGGAGCTGCGGAAAAAGCTGGCATTCAACCCGGCGACCGCATCGTCAAATTTGACGGCGTTGAAAGCCCTTCGTGGGATCGCATTCGCGATGATGCCCTTCTCTCGCCCGAGAAACCGCTGCCGGTAACCGTCGAACGCGGCGGACAGCGGGTCGATCTGACCATCTCGCCTACGAGATTCACGCAGCAAGGCCAGTCGGGCGGTGAACTTGATATGGAAGCCGACGGCGGGACCGTTCCGGTCGTTGTAGGTTCCATCCAGTCCGACATGCCTGCGGCAAACTCCGGTTTGCAGATCGGCGACTGGATCACATCGGTCAACGGTAAGGCGATCAAAGACCCAAGCGAAATGCGAACGATCGTCGGCGAAGCCAAAGACGGCCCGATCACACTGGTCGTAGACCGCAACGGCCAGAAAGTCGATATAACGACGACCGCAAAAGAGAAAGACGGAGCCTACCTGATCGGTATCGGATTTGACCAAAATCTGCTGAATCGTCGCGAAAAAGCCGGAATTGGCGGTGCGGTGGCCTACGCTGTTGATACAAATCTCCGCATTCTTCGCCTAACCGGCAAGGCGCTCGGCCAGGTCGGAACCGGCGAACGCTCGGCGAAAGACACAGTCTCAGGCCCGATCGGCATCGGCCAGGTCATCGTCAATACGGTATTCTCAGCCGGATTCTTCGGACTGCTTTCCGTCCTGACCATGATCAGCCTCAGCCTCGGCGTTATGAATCTTTTACCGATCCCGATGCTCGACGGTGGGCAGATAATGGTGCTCGGCATCGAAAAGGTCATGTCATGGTTCGGGAAAACATTGTCAATGGTCGCCCGCGAACGCATCCAGCTAACAGGCCTGGCGATCGTATTGCTGCTGATGGTCACGGTTATTTTCTTTGACGTTTCGAGGTTGATCGGGAACTAATGACGGTTCAGAGGCGGGCTTGCCAGCCTTTCATATACCGAAGTTCGGCTGTCGATGCGGCTGCCATTAAACATTCATGGGTAGAGTAACAAGAGCAGTTAAAGTTCGGGATATCCAGATCGGCGGCGGTGCGCCGGTCGCGGTCCAGTCGATGACTAAGACCGAAACCTGGAACGTCGATGAAACGGTTCACCAGATCGAGCAAATGGTAGCGGCCGGTTGTGAGATCGTACGTGTTGCTGTGCCAAAGGAAGAGGACGCTATCGCTCTCAAAGAGATCCGCAAGCGGACAAATGTTCCGCTCGTCGCCGACATCCATTTCCATTACAAACTTGCCTTCATGGCTCTTGATGCCGGGGTCGACAAGCTGCGTCTGAATCCCGGAAATATTGGCCCAATCGAGCGTGTTCGCGAAGTGGTTCGGGCGGCTGAGGCTCAGAAAGTTCCTATTCGCATAGGCGTCAACGGCGGTTCTCTCGAGAAGGACCTGCTGAAGAAATATGGCTCCGCCACGCCCGAAGCAATGGTCGAGAGCGGGATGCGGCATGTTCGCATCCTCGAAGACCTCGGATTTTCGAATACGGTTATCTCGCTAAAAGCTTCTGACGTCAACCGCATGGTCGCGGCCTATCGGCTGATGGCGGAGAAGGTCGATTATCCGCTGCATCTCGGCGTGACCGAGGCCGGAACCCCTTTTGGCGGTACCATCAAATCCGCAATAGGTCTGGGAATGCTTCTTCACGAGGGCATCGGCGACACGATCCGGGTTTCGCTCACGGCCGAGCCACACGAAGAGGTTCGGGTCGGCTGGGAGATTCTTAAATCTCTCGAACTACGAAAACGTGGCGTCACAGTGGTAGCTTGTCCGACCTGCGGACGTCTGGACATCGATAATTTTGTCGAGATCGTCACCGAGGTTGAACGTCGGCTTGCCCATGTCGAAGAGCCACTACACCTTTCGATAATGGGCTGCGCGGTCAATGGACCGGGCGAAGCTCATGACTCGCAGCTTGGCGTCACGTTTGGCCGCAATGTTGGGATGATCTTCAAAAATGGCGTACCGATGCGGCGCGTCGGCGGCGAAGATATTGTCGAAGAATTTGTAAAAGAGGTCGAGATCCTGCGTAAAGAAGGTGCGGCCGCAAAGTCTCTGCTTGAACAAAAGCCGCTTGTTCAGATCACCTAGCCCGCTTTAAGGGTAAAGAATGGTAAGCGGCCAGGCCGGGATGTTTCTCAGGACGCCGAAAGTGATCAACGAGATCATAAACGCATACATGAACCGCGGCCTCATAGGCCACATGTAAAGACCGCGTCCGCGGATCGCTAACACACCGAGCGACACCGTCACCCAGCCAAGTATCGCTGCCCAGACGAATATAAGGGCATTAAAGTCGATCGCAGTTATCAGATCGCCATGCATCAAGGCATGAAATCCCCGCGTCAATCCACACCCAGGGCACGCAAACCCGGTCAGAGCGAGAAGCGGGCAGACAGGAAAGAAATTCTCTTTTGAAGGATCGAAGTATGCTACCGCTGCTGTTCCCGCGACCAGCGTGATCGCGCCCACCCCCGCCAGCAATCGCTCGGCGAGCGGCCTTGGGGCTGTCGTGTCTTCAGGACCATCTGTCAGAAGTTGGGCTACCATGTTACGTACTCGATATTATCATCTGTTAGATGCTGCCATGGTTGTGAATAGTGCGTCGGTCGCTACTTTTCGATTGATATTTACAAGTAAGTGTTCACGCATATCGTCGAGCTTTGCGAGCCAAGTCGGGATGTGCACCACGGCAGGATTAACCGACAAGTTGCTCAGCCGGTCACCGAGATCGGCATTGGTTATTCGCAGGCTGTCACGATCTAAACGGATCGTCCACACGTCGTGAAGCAGCGACGTTAGAATATCTATGCTCTCCTCAAAGGTTTCCTTGTTCTTCGCATCGTTCATCTCTTCCGAGATCCTGAGCAAACCGGCGAGGTCATGGGTGTCGAGAGCGTTAGTGATGACCGTCAGCATGCGTTCGCGGAGTTTGCGGAACTTTTCGACATTGATCGAGACGGCTCGACCGATGCTGCCGCGAGAGCAACGAGCCGCGAGCCGAGCTTCGTCATGCGTAAACGCGCGTTGTTCGATCAGGTATTTTTCGACGTCCGACGAATCGACGGGCGAGAACCGTATCGTCTGGCACCGCGACCGGATGGTCGGCAGCAGCGAATCAGGCCGTGAGGTGATGAGAAAAATGTGTGCCCCTTCTGGAGGCTCTTCGAGCGTCTTCAGTAGAGCATTGGCCGCGGGATCGTTCATTTTGTCCGCGTTGTCGATGATAAAGAAGCGATTGGCGGCTTCATAGGGGCGGTAGTTTGCTTCGGATTCAAGATGACGAATGGCATCGACCGCAATTGTTCGGTTTTGGGCGACAACCGTGCCGACATCGGGATGATCGCTGAAGATAACTCGTTTAAATGCGTCCTTATCGTCCGGCTTCGGCATTTGAAAGGTCGCGGCCCGAATACAGGTGGAGCATACTCCGCAAGGATCAGCTTTTTCTGCGTCGCGACACAAGAGCGATCGAATCAATTCGATCGCAAACGTTCTCTTCCCGACTCCCTCGTCACCCGCGAAAAGCAGCGAATTAGGGACCCGGCTTTTTCCGATCAGGCGACCGAACGTTAGCTTTACATGATCATTTCCGACGAGTTTCTTGAACATCTGTACCGAGTGCGTTAATGTACGCACTGAAGCTAAAAGTGCTATCTTACAGTGCTAAATGGCCCTTGATTATTTTCATTACTGACTCGTGGATCAGATCTTTCGATCGTGATCCGTCGATCACCTTGAACCTTTCTTGTTCGCGTTTAGCGATGGCCAGATAGGAGTCGCGAACTCTCGTGTAGAATTCCGCGGTTTCCTCGTCCATCCGGTTTCTTTTTGCCTGTGACTCATCACGAGCGATCATGCGACGTATGGCTTCGGCAACGTCGATGTCAAAAAACAACGTAAGGTCTGGTTTGAGGCCGCCGGTAGCGAGGTCGATCACCTGCAAAACCTTTTCTTCGGGAAAGCCGCGGCCAGCCCCTTGGTATGCGTAGGTTGCGTCGGCGTAGCGGTCCGAGATCACGATCCGGCCCGCTGCGAGCGCGGGCTTTATTAGGAATTCGACATGCTGCGCGCGGTCGGCGGCGAACGACAGAAGTTCGGCCATCGGTGCGACCTCTTCACTTGTCTCCAAGAAAGCTGCCCGCAGAGCTCGGCCAAGAGCGGTCCCGCCGGGCTCGCGTGTGATCACGGGGTCGATGCCATGCCGACGCAATGCATCAGCAAGCATTTCGATCTGTGTCGATTTGCCGCTTCCGTCGATTCCTTCAAAGGTTATAAACTTACCGCTCAAGACGAATGATCAGGCTGCGCCGGGCGGCGCTCCTGCGAGATGGATGAGATAGCGTGTTTGAAGATCAGCACGTCGGGCCCGCCGACATCCAGAAGGACCGAGAATTTGTCAAAGCTTTTGATGCGACCCGAAACCGTTGCACCCTGCAAAAGATGGATGACGACATTGATCCGCTCACGGCGGGCCGAATTTAGAAAGGCATCCTGAATGTTCTGGGCAGCCTGCTTCTCCATAACAAATCCTCGAGAAATTAAATTGGTAATACGGATCCCGCCTAGAGTATACCAAATTTAATTATCTCGACAATGTTTTTCCGTCGAAAGCCGGACCGCAGGTTCACTGGAGCAGCAGTTGAAGGTGGTCCGCGAGGTCCTTGGCAGCTAGCGGAGAGCCAGAATCGGTCAGCCATCTAGGCAGCGAAACATCGTGAAACAGACGTAACTCGGCAGTTGAGCCGGGATTGCCAAAGTGGTAAAGCCGGGCAAAGGCGAGCGCTCCCGAACGCATTATGCCGTCCGATGGAGTTCGCGCCCAACCTGCTTCACACGTCAAACATCTCACTCCCAGACGTATTTCGAGCCTTGAGCCGACCATATTTGAGTTTCCCCAACGGAAATTGTGCGGTTCATGGCGGTCAATTGTCAGAGCTCTGTGTTCGCGCATCGCTGGACCGGCGATATCGATAAGCGTCGAATAAAGCCAGTCGACCCCCGCACGGCGGATCGCATCGTTGGAAGCTCGCAGTTTGAGGTAATCGACCACGTCGTCACGGTCTGAAAGTTCCGCAGCGTCCATACTGTCTGCGAGCATTTTGAACCACACGGTGTCGAGTTCCGTCATAGGCTTTTTCGGCGGGCTTCGTGATATTATTCTGACATCGACATTCGTATTTCGCTATCTGTTTATATGAGAATTAGCGGCCTGCTTACAGTATTTTTCCTTCTCGCGAGTGTCGGGCTCTCTCAGCCGGCAAAGGCGAAAGCGTCATCGGCCAAACCAAAGCCTGCGGCGACAAAACAGGCTGACGACAAGAAGAAAGCTCCCGCAAAGGCAGCGAAAAGCGCACCAAAAGCTGCCGTAAAGCCGAAATCCAAGACGCCGCAAACCTCTACGACGCCGGCAAAATCAACTTCTGCGAAGACCAAAACGCCTATTCCGAAAGCCAAGCCGAAAGCGCCGACGGAACCACCACAGCCTGAGATAACCGACGAAGAGATCGAAGCAGAATTTCAAAAAGCTGCTGCGGTTGAGACGGCGGAGGAACGCGTTGCGGCTTTAAAAAAATTCATCGCCCGCTTTCCGAAAGCCAAGCGTATCCCAGACGCAGCGGCGATGATCGTCACCGTTCACACGCAGGTCGCCAACGACATGATAGCCGCGGGCGACATGCTTGCCGCTCTCGAAAGCTACGAATTTGCGATAAAAGACGCACCGACGCCGATCCCGGACGATCTGTATGCGAATACGTTTGCAAAGTTTGCGCCTAACCTCTTCTTCCGCGGCTCGCGAAGCGAGAGCTTTCACATCGCCGGCCTGATCGAGAAAAAGGTCGCAAAGAGCGTCACGCAACTGATCGGCGTCGCGAATTTCTACATGAGCATCGAGAACGGCTCCGAAGCCCGGCGGATCGCTCAGAAAGCGATCAAATTAGATCCTTCATCCAGCGCGGCTTATCAAACACTCGGCCTTGCTAACCGAATGGATTTTCTGCTGGAGGAGTCGGCCGCAGCATATGTAAAAGCGGTTGAGCTCGATCCCGAATCGCTGGCGGCGAGACGCGGACTTGCCGAGATGCGTAGGGCCCTGGGCCAGGCAGACGATGCGGTTCTTTTGTACAAGAGCATCGTAGAAAAAGATCCGGCGGACTTAGCATCACAAACAGGGTTGGTTCTCGCTTTGTTTGATTCGGACAAACGAGCGGACGCCGAGGCGGAACTGGCAAAATCTCTCGAAGCCAATCCCGGCAATGTCATCCTGCAGGCGGGAGCAGCCTATTGGTATGCGACGCATGGCGAAGGCGATAAAGCCGTCGACCTTGCGCAGAAAGCGATCGCGACCGATCCGCGATTTATCTGGTCGCATGTCGCTCTAGCCCGTGGACAAACTGCACAGGGCAACCCGGTCGCAGCCGAACGGACGCTTATCGCGGCTCGGCGCTACGGGAACTTCCCTACCATCGAATATGAGATCGCCGCTGCCCGGGCCTCGGCCGGATTTTACCGCGAAGCGGCCGAAGAGCTGGCAAAAAGCTTCGTTGTTAAGGACGGCGTTGTGCAAACCAAGCTCGGCGGACGCGTCGAGCGTAGTTCCAAGAATGTTGCCGAACTTGTTAGTTTCGAGAGAAAAGCGAGCATTTTCGCTCCCGGCTCTCCGGACACAGCGGAAACTGGAGCGCAACTGACCGCTTTGCTTGGTTTCAAGCAGGAGATGGAAAAACCAGAGCCGAACCCAGCGGCGATCAGCAAGGCCGCTGAAGAGTTCGCCGCCGGCAGTGACAAGATGAGGGTTCATCGCATAATCTTCGCCGCCGGTCAGATGCTGGACAAAAAGGTCGCTCTACCAAAAGTGGTCGAGCTGGCCAAGGCGGCTCCGAGCGTTCTCGATCAGGGGCTCGAAGCGCCTGACCCAACGGCCGCAACACTGGCTGCCGAACTTTACGAGAGCCGCACGATCGCTGCGGCCCGTGGTCAATTCGTAAATGTTCCCGTTATTCCGAAGCCAACGCTTTCTGCTATACTTCGCGGCCGCGTAGAAGAGCTGAATGGTTGGGCGCACTATCAATTGGACGACGCCCAACAGGCTTCGGTCCATCTTCGGCGGGCTGTCAGCGTACTACCTGCTGACAGTGCATGGTGGCGTTCGAGTACGTGGCGGCTTGGCACCGCGCTTGCCGTTGAAGGCAAGAATGCGGAAGCTCTCGACATGTACATCCGCAGCTATAAAAGCTCGGGACCGGATGCACTGAAGTTTGGGATCATCGAGAGTTTGTACAAACGCGTGAACGGACACACGATGGGCCTCGAGCAGAGAATAGGCCCAAACCCGTCGCCCACGCCCTCCGCGCAGACTGTTGCCGTGCGTCCTTCTCCGACCGTAACTGCCGCAATTCCGCTGGTCGCAAAAGCATCGCCAACTCCGGACGCATCTCAGCAGCCAACGTCCGAAACGCCTAGCGCCGCGGTAAGTCCAACGGCCTCTCCGACGATGGAGGCGGTGAAGGCTGAACCTTCGCCAACGCCTACGGCAGAACCGACGCCTGAAAGGATCGAGTCTCAGCCCTCGCCGTCGCCCGAACAGACTCCGAAAACTGTCGAACCGACCCCAACGCCGGAAGTAACGCCGGCGCCGGAACCATCACCCACGCCCGAATCGAACGTTGAGCGGGCAGACCCTAAACCAGCGGTTTCTCCAACGCCGGAGGCTACACCTGAACCAACTCCCGAGGCTACAGCCACGCCTTCACCATCGCCGTCTCCTGAAACCGAAAAAACTCCGGCCTCTACGACAGTGGCGAAAGAAACGACTCCTGCAACGCGGCTTGACAACTCAAACGGGCTATTTCCTCCCGTCGTGATAACCATCCCGCCTCCGCCGAAGACCATCGCAAAAGCCGAACCTTCGCCCAAGCCCACGGAAAGCAACGATCCGGAACCCAAGGCCGCTGAGCCAAAAAACGCGACGCCGGAGGGACGCGTCCGCGTGATAAGTGGCATACCTGCGAAAACCGAAGAGATAATTCCCTGCACGCTTACACTCGATCAGGACTCGATCAACCTTCAAAGCGGAGGGAACGACCGGGCGGTCGTCGTCCGCCGGACTGATGACGGTGACATCGAGGGAATGACTGGAACATCACTCGCCCCTGACGACATCTCCGTGCGCCGCGAAGCTCTTCCAGGCGTTAAGTGGACCGCCCTTTTCGTGGTACGTTCGACCAGCGGCAAAGCGGGCAATTACAAGGTCAGATTTGAAACTCCGTGCGGGAAGAAAGAGGTTGCCGTTAAGGTCCAGTAGAACGGTGTCGACGCCGGCGAGATGATACTTCGCTTTTGATCGAAACAGTAGCAACCACTGCCAACAGCAGGAAGAAAAAGGCGTTTGATGGCGTTCGCAGCGGAAAGTCAAAAAAACTGTGCAGCAGCACACCAAAACAGCCAGCTAAAGCTCCAACAGCCGCGTCGCGACGAAATCCCTCGCGGCCGGCGATCGTTGCAAGCGATCTCTTGAACAACAATACGATAAAAGCTATCAGGCAGATCGCCCCCGCGATTCCCGCGTCCGCCAAAGTTTGTAGGTATTCGTTGTGCGCCTGCTCAACACGGAACTGGCCGCTCCACGTATCGTGCCGGGTGAATGCGACACCAAACGATTCCAATCCGGCCCCAAGTATTGGATGTTCGAGGAATATCTTCCACGCTATTGGCCAGAAATGAAGCCGCCCGCTCGATATGTCCCCGTCAGCTTTTACCGCACCAACTCCGCGAAGAAGCGAATCGTTTCCGCCAATTAGCAGTGCAACACCGATGACCGCGATCAGAAGAGCGAGCGTTGCCGCACCGATAGCAAATAGACGCTGTGAGCCGAAACCGGATGATTCCTTTCTCGACCAACGTCCGGCGAATAGGTTAAGAAGAAGAACAAAACCAACGACGCCGAGGAAGCCGAGAAGGCCTCCCCTCGAGCTGGTCGAGACCGTGGCGACTCCCATGACGACCAGGGCCGCCGCCAGCAGCATTCGTCTTTCCTTAGAAGCTCCGACCGCAAACAGCAAACTCAACGTAAACCCGGCGGCCATCTGCATGAACGTTGCGAAATGATGCTGATTGACAAACGGCCCGAACGGGATCGATCCGGCACTCGTCCGAACGCCGTAAATGCCTTCCGGGGTCGCCAGCCGCTGGAGAATGCCGTAGAACGCCATCAACGAACTAAATATGACGATCAGCCAGACCACCTTTGTCAGCCTTTTCTCGCTATTAATAAACGCCAGACAAGCGGCGAAGTAGGTCAGATAGACGATGAGCTTAACAACAAAGAACCGCGTAGAATGTGGGTCGAGCGAAAGCGTAGCCGACGCCGGGACATTTAATCCGCCGACGTCGCCGCCAAGGGGCAGAAGTTGAACCAACCCAATAAGCAGCAAACCGGCCACGGGGAACTGCAGCCAGCTTCCGCTGAACAATATGCCGCCCGATGTCCACGCATCCGCCGCCCAAAAGCCTACGAGCAGCAGCCAAAAGAGCGAGACAAATACCCAGGTGATGTTATCGACGCCGCCGAACAGCAACGTCATAAAGACCGGGATAAAACAGATAAGCAAAACGATCATACGGCTCGGCAGGGACGAACCTTCGGCGAATGAAACGTCGTCGACTGAGATCAAACCTGTAGCGTTTTTGCTCATTTCTTATAACTGCTTTATCGACAGATCGTCGAAAGAAAGCCTTCCGGTGATCCGGCATGCCGAACCTGCACAACTGTCCCTCGACAGTCGGATGATCACCCCGTCACTCGTCTGCGGCACGACAAACTTTAGGCGTAAGGTCGCCCAATCGCCTGCGAGAGCTAACGCTGGAGTCGCGGCGATGGCACCACCCGTTACAGCATCGGCGATCTCGATCTTTAGTGAGGAAGCGGATTTTAAGTCAGATCTATAAAAGCCTTCAAACTCGTACGTGCCACCGGGTTCGACAGCTACTGTTTGCGAGATCGTGCGAAATTCAGCCGCTTCGAATGAGTTGAAGACCATGAACAGCCCAAACTTACCCGACCGCTTTTGCGTGTCGCTAATCCCTATCTGCGGCTCCTTTCCGTCCTGTATCTGCCACTCAAACAGCTTCGCCCCGCGTTGTTTAATGCCCGTTTCAAACCCGCCGTTTGAAATGACCCCGACCGCAACCTTGCCCGCATCGTCCTCGGCCAGGTCGCTGGATACAACCGCCGCCAGACGAAACTTCTTCGCCGCCGCAAGCTTCTCGATCAACTTTTCGCCAAACTGCTTCTGCGTAGAAAGTTTGGCGGTGCGTTCGAGTCTGGACCATGCCGCAGCCGCTTCCTCATAACGCTCGAGAGACGTCAGCGAGGACGCGAGGGCCGCATTGACCGCCTCGCCATCGCCCAGTATTCTCTGCACTTCAGCGACATTTCCATCATATATCTGAAGAGCGATCGTGACCGCACTCCGGGCAAAATCCGCATTGGACCGGGCGGAAAGGGCGGCGAGTTTGAATCCTTCATCGCTGCGGCCTTCGCGGATGAGGAAATTACCGTATGCCCATTGGACGGCAGCGTAATTGGGCGCAAGCTCGAGCGCACGCTTCAACGCCGCATCCGCTCCGGCCGTGTCACCCGCAAGGTTGCGGGCCCGGCCGAGGTTCACCCACATCTGGTAATTGTGAGGCGAGAGAGCGGCGGCCGTCTCGTATTCGCGGAGCGACCGTTCGAGATCGCCGGATTCGAATGTCTTTTCAAAAACGGCTGCCGCAGCATAATGAGTTTGCGGGTCCGACGGCCCGAGTGCAACGAGGCTGTCGATGATCAACTTCGATTCGGCGAGTTTCGGATCGACCCGCGAAGCAACGGCATTCGCGAAGTGCCAGCGAGCAAAAAAGAACGCCGCGACGGCGCACAACAAGACAAGGGTGACGATCAGCACCTTCGCGATACGCGGTTCAATTCTTAAGAGCTTTATCGACAAATTCGTTTAGATCACATCGACGGGGTCGATCCTGAAATGTGCTCTTTTCAGAACAACATCGGCCTCCTCACATACCGTACGCATCGTTTTTAATCGTTCAGGCGGGAGATTTCGGATCGATATCAGGATCTCCGCCACCTCTTTCTCGCGGCAGATCTCCGAAAGCGATCCGTTGCCGTCGTACACCTTCAAGCCGTGAATTATCTTGTCATGCTTTCGCGGATCGTCATCGATAAACCCGACCGGCTCCACCTTCCATTCCGGATTATTTTGAAGCTCACGAAATACCATCTCGCCGCCGTCCCCCGCACCATAGATCAGGACCCGAGTTCGATCACCTCCCGAAGGAACCGCCGGCAAAACCTGTCGTATCAAACGGAACGCCATCCGGCTGCCGACAACGGCAAGCAGCAGCAGAACCGCGTCGAGAAAAAATACCTTCCGTGAAAAGCCATCGAATCGATATATCGCAAGCACCGCCAGCATGCAGCCCGCCGATCCCAGCGCGACGCCTTTAGCGAACGTAATTATGTCCGTAACACTCGTATACCGCCAAAGCCCGCGGTAAACTCCAACCGCGAGAAATGCCGCAAGTTTTATCAACACAAGCAGCGGCACGGTCTGCAGGAACAACGGCCAGCTCGACGATTCCTCAAAGTTCCGATAAAGCAACGCCCATGCGGAATAATACGCAAGCGTGATAAGGAACGCGTCGAGAAAAACCTCAAAAATACGCCGCTTGTGCGATACGTTGACCAGGAATGCGAACACCGCATTCTCCTTCGCCGCCTGGTCTTCCTCCGTCCCTTCGTAAACCTTTACTTTGGAAAGGTAAACACCGACGATCACCAGTACAACTGTAAAAACACCGATCAGCCCAAAGCTTCGAAAGGGGCCGATCTCTGTCACAAGCAAGGCCAGCGCACCCGAAACCGCGGCAAATCCGTAAAGCATCAAAACCGCCGTGCGTTCCGACAGGCCGAGGGCCACAAGACGATGCGAAGTGTGGTCGCGGCCGCCCTGCGATGCCTTCCTGCCCCACAATTTTCTGAGTACTGTAACGAAAGTCGTGTCGAAGATGGGGACAAAAAGGATCAGGACCGGCACCGCCAAAATAGCAACGATCCCTCTCGAACGTCCACCAACCTGATTGAGAAGGACCGATCCGGAGAGCAGAAACCCGATGAACATCGATCCCGAATCGCCCATAAAGATCGACGCAGGGTTGAAATTGAAAACGAGAAATCCGACAAGGGCTCCGATAAAAGCACTTGCAAGCAGGAGTTCGTTCGTCAGCCCGTTCGATGCAAAGTTCATCGCAAGCGAAAAAGCCGCGATAGCGGAAATTCCTGCCGCGAGTCCATCCATGTTATCGAGCAGGTTAATGGCGTTCGTAATGCCTATGACCCAGAAGACCGTGATCCAGATATCTATGATCTCAAAACCAGTCAGCGGCAGTTTCAACCCCGAAAGCACAAGTATGCCCGCACCGATCAACTGGCCTATCAATTTTTGATAGGGCCGGACGCTGACAAGATCGTCTATTAAACCGACGAAGAAAAGAAAAGTACTGCCGCCGATCACGACCAACGATTCGCGTGTTACGGGAATGAGGGCAAAATAGACGACGATCGTTGCGAGGAAGATCGCTATCCCGCCGTGCATCGCGGTCGGCCGTTTATGCCAACGGTCGGATTTCGGCTTTGCGACAAAGCCCTTCTTTACGGCAACAGCCCTGACGGCGTAGGTGAAGATCACCGAAACCACCGCAGCAATCGCGCCCACAAAAAAAGGGTTTGAGGCCAAACCTTGCATAGAACACTCAGTAATGCCTAATTATCGCAGAAAATCGATAGTTTTGCTTTCGACGAAAAGCGGCAAACAAAGCAACGGGCTTTTGTCAGCACCTGACAGGACGTTCATTGTATGCTACGTTATTGCATAGCATAGACAGTTGGCATTTGGATCTTTGAAAATTTGTGACAGTTTTTAGAAGGTAATTCGTTGAGCCTAAATGCCTTAGGCCTCACGAACTGTTTCATTTATCCGCACGTTGCGGCGGACCGAAAAATGAAACACCTATTTGTTGTGGTTACAGGTACTTAACCCCGTTTTTTGGTGCTAAAAAATGAAACACTTAGGCAGAGGACGAGAGGAGCGATTCTGGTCGGTCTAGCTTGCTGCCATCTCGATGCATTCGGTTCGCGACTACGCAGAGGTCCGGCTTGTTTTCGCGTTAAAATTTGCTATAGCCGCCGCCTTTTTCACAAGCATCATTTGGTAGACTTCCGAAATATCCGCAACCATCTTCTCGGTGCGGAAATTCGGGTCGACGTGTTTGCGGCCGTTTTGGCCGAGTTTGTGACGAAGATCTTCATCCTCCAATAGATGAGCGATACGGTCGGCGAGCCCCACGTTGTCGAAGGCTTTGACGAGGTACCCGGTGTAATCGTCAATGACGACTTCGGGGGCTCCGTCAATGTCGAAGGAGACGCAGGGTTTGCCCATCGCGAGCGATTGCGGCAGAACACGGGCAAGCCCTTCGCGGAGGCTCGTGTGGACAACGACATCCATTGCCGAGATCATTTCAGGGATCCTCTCGCGGGGAATCAGGCCAGCGAAGACGAAGTTTTCGAGAATGCCATATTCCGCAGCTCGTTTTTGCAGATGTTCCAGCAAGATGCCGTCACCGATCAGGAAGAAGCGGACGTTGGGAACGCGTTTGACTATCTCAGGTGCGGCGTCCATCAACTCGTCGTGGCCCTTTAGCGGGAAAAGCCGAGCGATCTTGCCGACAACCGGAGCGTCGAGCGGGATGCCGAATTCCTGCTTAACCTTATCAGCATCGAACTTTGCGTTGAGGAACCAATCAAGCTCCATCCCGCTGTAGATCGTACGATACCGTTCAGGTTCAGCAATGCCCGCGGCGAGGGCTTTCTTAACAATGATCTCGGAAACACTGATGTAAAAATCGGTCGCGGGCTGGCAGATCTTTTTCGCGAGCCACCATGCTCGGTTAACGAGCCACGGCTGGTAATCGTGAAAAACGAGGCTGTGGAGCGTATGGACGATGATCGGGGTTCCCGCCAGCTTGGCCGCCAGCCGCCCGAGCACGCCCGCCTTCGACGAGTGAGTGTGAACGATATGGTATCGGCCTTTCTTGATCAGCTTATAGAGCTTCCAGAAGGCGACTAGGTCGGAAAATGGATTGATCGAGCGTCCCATTTCCGGGACGATGATCAGGTTCGTCGTCTCTCGGGCCTGAGTGAGTAGCTCGCCTTCCTTCCCCTTGTCGATACCAGAGATGAAGTCGACCTCGTACTCCGGCATCGCATCAAGCCCTACGACCGAGAGCAGAGTATTCTCCTGCGCACCGCCGACGATCATTCGGGTGATGATATGGAGAACGCGGGTCGGCTCAGACATTGGCAACGACCAGATAATCGCGGTCGAGATGGATGAATTCGAAATCCGTCACGCCGCTCTTTGCCAGGATGTCGCGAACTTGCGGTTCGGTGTACAGGAAGAGCGGCGTTCCCTTCATCCAGAAACGAAGGCGGCGAAGAGGGATTCGCCATTCGTTGCGTTTAGGAAAACTCATGATCATTCGGCCTTTCGTCAATTCGCGCATCGCCGAGATAATCGGTACGGGATTTTCGACATAGTCAAAGAAACCGTTACCTGAACAGCCGTCAAATGGCCCTTCATTCGGGTCGATATCGTCAGGAAACGTGCCGACGACATACTCGCATCTGTCGCCGACGCCGGCCTCGTTCGCGAGCCGGTCAGCGATCTCTATCATACCCGGTGCAAAGTCGATCCCGACAACCTTCTCAGCGCCTTCAAGTGCATAGGCAATGCAAAACCGTCCCGAGCCACATCCGACATCGAGGATCTTTTTGCCCTCTAAAGGTCGTAGCTTTTCGACGTTGACCTCGAGCCGCTTTTGAACGACTCCCCGCCAGTAGTTATCGATAAACGCCGCGACCGGTCCCTTCTTCTTTTCGTAGATCGCATCGAAACGGGCGGCATCATCGTGAAAATGGTCGCGAACTTTTTCTTCAACAGTTGCCATAAGATAAGAACCACCTGAACATACGAGGTGATTAAAGCAAAATCAAGCTTCTATTTTAGGTTTTATGAAAGTTACGTTCAACTAGCCGCAACCACGGGCTGTTCCGAATTGATGCCCAAAACGTCGCGCATCGGAGCAAGTTTGAAATCGCGGATGAGTTTTTTGAGCCGCCGCTCGGTCGCACCGAGATTGAAATAGTGAGTCAGAGCGATCCGCCGCGGCACATCGATCCGTGGGTGATGGGGGTCAAGCTCCCACGGGTGAAGATAGAACGTTACCGGCTGGCCTTCACGGTTAACGGCCTTTATAGCCTGCTTTGTTACCTGATACGGATAGATACGAAAATACGCTCCGCCGGAAATAGGCATCGTAAAACCCGGTAATTTGAGCGTCGAGATCGGGAACTCAATGAACTCGAACTTCTCTCGCTTGATGGTGTAGGGGAAACGCGGGGCGTCGGCAATGCCATAACGGTAGTTCAGCACCGGAAAGATACTCGAATCGTACTTGATGCCAAGCTCGCCGAGAATATCAAGAGCCCAGAGCGATTCTTTCGTGATGGAAAAAAACGGAGCGCGATGACCGAGGACTTTGTTTCCAGTCAGATCTTCGAGAAAGTGGATAGCCCGTGTTAGTTCCTGCCGAAAAAGCTCGGGCTCCTGCTTGTAGATCAGCGTATGCGAAAACCCATGCGTTCCGATCTCATGGCCTTCGGCTTGGATGCGCTTGACGATCTCAGGATGCTTTTCCGCCACATAACCGAGCATGAAAAACGTCGCCTTCACACCGCCCTCGTCCAGGATACGGAGCAGCTTGTCGCCGACCATCTCGATGCGGTCTTCAAACTCGTCCCACTTTTCGTACGGTATCTCAATGCCTTGATACCAATCTTCAAAGTCGATCGTTAACGCATTTGTGATCGCTTCCTTCGCCATATATGTAAAATGGCGACCGGCAGATCCCACCGCGTCCTGCTCATTTTGAGATCAGGCGGCGGCGAACCAAACGACAGTGCGGGGAAGTCGCTGCCGGTCACCAAGCTTTCTTAAAGTCTATCATCTTTAGTGACTAGTATCGTTCTTCCGATACGACCATCCCGTGTAGCCCAGGATGAAATCCTCCAGGAAATTTTGTCTTCTTGTTGTACTCAGCACCTTTGAATTTGGTCCTCTCTAAATTTGCACCTCTCAGATCGGCACCATGAAGCCGCGAGGCGGCCCCCATATTTCCTGTTTGCAAGTTTGCTGCAGTTAGGTTTGCATCAGTCAGGTCGGTTACCTGAAGACCAATTCCCTGCATAATAGCGTGCGAAAAGTCTGCCTTTTGAAGGGACGACTGGAAGAAGCTTGCCATGTAAAGATCGGCCCGAACGAATATCGTTCCATCAGCTTTTGCGGAATCAAAGTTAGCCCCAAAGAGTACCGATTCAGTAAAGTCGCATCCTGAAAGGTCGCACTCGCTGAAGTTCGCCATGGTTAGGTCGCGGCCCTTAAAGCATTGTCCGGCGAGATCCTGTCCACGAAAATCTAGTTTGGAATCACCTTTCATAAAACTAACTATCGATAAACCGCTGAAACCATAGTTCGAGCATCAACAGCGTCCATATCTGAAATGAATGGTCGCGAAGGCCGGTAGTGTGTTCAACGACGTAGCGTTCCATCACTTCGGGCTTGACGATGCCACGCCTTAGCGACCTTTCCGATAGCAGAACATCCTTGACAAAGTCTTTCATCTCACCGCGAAACCACTTGCCCACAGGAACGCCGAAACCCATTTTGCGGCGATAGATGACTTCACGTGGGACAAGCCGGGCGGCAACTTTCTTGAGAAGCGACTTGGTTTCGAAGCCTCTCATCTTGAGGTTTTCGGGGAGGCTAGCGGCGAATTCGATAAGCTTGTGATCGAGGAACGGCGAACGGGCTTCGAGCGAATTGGCCATCGACGCGATATCGACCTTTACGAGCAGATCATTCGGCAAATAGGTCATTTGGTCAGTCATCATCGTCGAATCGACCGTCCCTAAACCATTTGCTTTCGCAAACCAGCTTTCGAGGACACCGACCGGGTCGCTGCCGTTCAAAGTCTGGCGAAACTCGTTCGTGTACAGCTCGCTTTTTGTGTCGCGATTGAAGGTCGAGACCCAACGCATGTAACGTTCGGTACGCGGTAGATTGGCCGAGCGGAGAAATCGTTTTGCATCGCGAATGCGGCTGCGTTTCAGCTCGTTTGACGGCAGTAGTCCGACCGGCGTTTCAACAAAGATCTTTCGCAGAGCAGCCGGAACCTTCGCATATTTCTCCGCGATCCGCATGGCCGCGTAACGCTCGTAGCCTGCAAAACTCTCGTCGCCGCCATCGCCATTCAGGGCCACCGTCACATGCTGGCGCGTTTCTTTTGAAACGTAGTAGGTCGGGATCGCTGACGAATCCGCGTACGGTTCGCCATAATGATCGACGAGTATCGGGATCACGTCGAGTGCGTTTGGACGTACGATAAACTCGTGGTATTCGGCTCCGACGTGCTCGGCGACGCGTTTTGCGTATTTGAGTTCGCTGAAATCCTGCTCTTCAAATCCGATCGAAAAGGTCTTGACCGGCTGGCTGCTTTCCTGGGCCATCAGGGCAACGACCGTCGAAGAATCGACGCCGCCTGAAAGAAACGCCCCGAGCGGAACTTCGGAGATCATCCTTAGCCTAGTCGATTCGCGCAGGATGCGCGTCGTTTCCTCGATCGCTTCTTCCTCGGAGATCTTTATCTTTTTCGAGAAATCAGGCTGCCAATACCGTTTCGTTTCGATCGCACCATCCTTCCATTTGAGCCAATGGCCCGGTTCGAGCTTTCGAATGCTCTTGAAAGCCGTCATCGGAGCCGGAACGCAGAGAAATGATAGGTAATTGTCGATGGCTTCGAGATCAACCTCGCGCGTGACTGATGGGTGATTTAACACCGCCTGAAATTCCGAACCAAATATCAGATCGCCATTCGGCTGATGCGAATAAAGGATCGGTTTTTTCCCCACGCGGTCGCGTGCGAGAAAAAGCGACTTTTCAACGTCATCCCAGATCGCAAACGCATACATTCCGCGAAGATGCTGCAGGCCTTCGGGGCCGTACTGATCATAGAGATGTATGACCACCTCGGTATCTGATCTTGTATAGAACTTATGGCCAAGCTTATCGAGGTTTTCGCGGAGTTCCTGGTAATTGTAGATCTCTCCGTTGAAGACGATCGCTTTGGTGCGATCTTCGTTGTAGATCGGCTGCTGGCCGCTTGCGAGATCGATGATCGAGAGACGCCGCATGGCGAGAGCGACATTCTCGTTTAGATAAAAACCGTCTTCGTCGGGGCCGCGATGCTCGATCGCGCGGTTCATCGCTTCGAGAATAGAGCGATCAGCCCTTTCCCGATCAGCGTTTACAAATCCGGTTATTCCGCACATTTACCCGCTTTCGCTCCTCTTTTCTGGACGGCTGTCAACATTTTCCAATACCGGCTCGGGTGGCAAAGGTTTCGATCGGGCTTCGGCATTTGCTTTTATCTGCTCTTCCACCCTTCGACGCGCTTCTGCTTGAATCAACTGCCTATTCTCGCGGTTCTCACGAAATACAACGACCCCGGCACCGATCAAAATGAACAGGAACACCTGTATCTGTGTCCTCTGACGGTATGCCGTACCCACATTCCCCTGAAAGAGCGAATACGCAATCGTCAGCATCAGACTGAACATGAGAATAGAAAAGGCATTTCTGAGTTTATACCTGATCGTATAGGCAATGCCGATTATCAAAAACGGTAACGATGCCCACCAGACAAGCACCTCGGGAACGGTGATAGCCTGCCGAAGATTCGATGCCTGCCAAGGAAACGGTGCGAACATCAGGTAAGTGAACCCAATTGGTAAGGCAGCGATCGCCCCGCCCGTCGTGGAGACGTCTAGGTCTTCCCCGTAACCGGATTCAGCGGCTCGGGCAAGGTCGCGGCGGCTTCCTTCGATGCGTTCAAGGCGTCCGAACGTCTCAAGCTGCACGGTCGCTCGCTGTCCAACTCCCAGAAACGCGAGTCCAAAGCCCATGATCACCAGGATCACCGCATTTCGCAGCATGGAACGCTGAGTACTCGATATGCCCACGACGAAGCTGCCGACGACCGCGAGCGCAACCATGTAAAAAATATAAAATCGAAGCGAGAGCACCCCGAACATGGAAACGATGAGCGTTAGCAAAGCCAGGTAATTGAACCTGACCTGAAGCTGCATCACCATCGTCATTGCTACGACGAGCAGAAATATGATCAAACCGTCTTTCAACAGTTGGCCAGACCAAATTATGAATGACGGAAAAACCGCGATCGCAATTGCGGAAAATCGCGCCACTTTCAGATTGTTGAAGATCCGCCGTGCGCAAAAATACACCATCGGTGCCGTCGCCGCACCAATTACTGCACAAAACGACTGCGCGGCAAAGATATTTCGTCCGAAGACCAGGTAGATCGCCGCCGTTACGTAGTACATTCCCCAGGCAATGCCGCTGCGGGGGTCAAATTCGAAAAAGGATGTGTCGGGATTGATCGAGAGGCCTAGCCAATTCTCAACCATTTGAGCGGCCTTTACATCGTATGAAAACGCGTCGCCACCAAAAAAATCTCTTAGCTCAAAAATGTGGACCATCAGCCCAAACGCCAATCTAAGTGCGAGAGCGACCAGAAAAATCGTGGTGATGAATCGTTTTTCCTCGGTAAATTTGCGAAAGAGTAAAATAAAACCCGCAGATGTTGCCATCACCAGGGCAATCGCAGCGGCCCCATCTGGAAAAGGGACCAATATGATGCCCATCGCGATCACCAAAAGACATGCAAGTGATATGAATTGATTAAGCATCGACAGAAACCGCGAGAAAACCTAATTTTCGCTGCGCAACACGAGATTATTTTCAAGAACCAGCGCGTCGAAATTCGCGTTGCGGAAAGTATTGATGGCGTTCTCGGGCGTACAGACGATCGGTTCCTGAACGTTGAAGGAAGTGTTCAAGAGCATCGGAATACCCGTGATCTTTTTGAACTCGTTTATCAGCGTCCAGTATCTCGGATTTACTTCGCGATTCACCATCTGCGGCCGCGCCGTACCGTCAACGTGAACAACCGCCGGGATCTTCGATTTATAGTTCTCGGCAACCTCGATCACCGTGATCATAAACGGATCATGGTGCTCGACTCCGAAGACCTCATTCGCAGCTTCTTCAAGCATCGATGGTGCCAGCGGGCGAAACCATTCGCGGAGCTTTACTTTGTGATTCAGTATCTCTCGCATATCGGCTCGACGCGGATCGGCAAGAAAGCTACGTGCACCTAGCGCTCGCGGCCCGAGTTCCATACGTCCGTTGAACCAGCCGATGATAGCTCCTTCCGAGATCAGTTTGGCGACTCGCGGCAAAAGTTCTTCGTCGGCGATCGTCGCATACTTCAATCCGGCTTCGTCCAGAGCTTTTTTGCATTCCTCGTTCGAAAAGCCCGGGCCGTAGTAGGCAGAATTCATTACGAATTTCCGCGGGTTTCCCAGCTTCTGATGCCAAACCATCATCGCCGCACCAAGCGAACAGCCCGCGTCTCCCGCAGCCGGCTGTACATAGAATCGCTTGAACGGAGTCTCATGAAAAATGCGGCCGTTCATCACGGAATTAAACGCAACGCCCCCAGCCATACACAGATTCTCTTCGCCTGTGATCTCCTTCAGGTGCTTTACGAGGTGGATCGCGGTATCTTCCAGAGCTTTCTGGGCTGAACACGCAATGTTCCAGTGATGTTCGGTCAGCTCCTCACCCGGCAGCCGTGGCGGGCCGAGTTCGGCTTTGATCGCTTCGGGGAACTGGTAATGTTTGGCCAGATGATGGTCGAGAACACGGATATTAAAGCGAAAACCTCCGTTTCCGTTCGTTGTGAGGATCTTTTCGCGAAAGAAGTCGTAGTGCTTCGGCTTGCCGTAAGCCGCGAGTCCCATTACCTTCCACTCGTCCCCGGCAAACATATCGAAACCGATATAATTCGTCACCGCCGAGTAAAATTGACCAAGCGAATGCGGCAGTTTAATTCGTTTCAGAACCTCGATCTTGTTTGCCTTTCCGCGGCAAAACAACGTTGTCGTATCCTCACCAGTACCGTCCCAGGTCATGATCGCAGCGGAATCGAACGGCGAGACGAAGAAGGCCGAGGCAGCGTGTGTCTGATGATGTTCCAGATAGTGAAACTTAAAATCCGACGGCCCGAAATGCTCGCGAAGCCGCTTCGGGTGTTTGAACATGCCCAGATAGCTCTCGCTCACCTGAGCGACACCGCGATCAACACGGGTCTTGAACATGTCCTTTGAAATAAAGGCAACACGAGCCGCCTGCATCGCCTTGTGTCGCAGGATCCACGGCTTCCAGTAATGCCCAACGTGCTCAACGTCCTTCAGAGTAATTCCCGCTTGATCTAAACAGAACTGGATCGCTTTGTACGGAAAACCCGCATGATGCTTTTTACGTGAGAAACGCTCTTCCTCGACAGCCGCTACCAACTCGCCATCCTTGATAAGCGAAGCGGCGGAATCACCGAGAGTTGTAAGCCCGAGAATGTACATCTATTTGACCAAAGCTCGACTGGTCAACTCGGCTGTCGCAGCTTCGACCTTATCTTCCGCATCCTGTTCGCCGAGCCACTTAAGCAATTCGGCCAGACCGTCTTCGAGGGTGACCGATGGCTCGTATCCAAGCATCTTTCTTGCCTTTGATATATCAGCGACGCAGTGGCGAATGTCGCCTTCGCGGTACTTACCGACGATAACGGGGGCGATGTCCTTTCCTAGACCAGCGGCGAGAAGTTCCGAGATCTTCTTGATCGAAGTTGCTCGTCCGGTTCCGATGTTAAAGGCATGGTAATCTCCGCCGCTCGACTCCATCGCTAGCAAATTCGCTTGAACGATGTCCTTTACGTTGACGAAATCACGAGACTGCTCGCCATCCTCAAAGATCGTCGGGGCCTGGTCATTCAGCAGCCGCGAAGAGAAGATCGCACATACGCCAGTGTACGGATTGGATAAAGCCTGACGCGTTCCGTAAACGTTAAAGTAACGAAAGGCGACGGTTGGCATCTTGTATGCCCGACCAACCGCGAGGCAGTATTGCTCCTGGTCTTGCTTGCTCACGGCGTAAACCGACGTCGGGAAGAGCGGCTTTTCTTCGGTCGTCCCGATCGTTCTCAACTGACCACCGCAATCCTCACATTTGAATTCCCAATCGTGGGCAGCAAGTTGTTCGCTCGGCCGGAGGAAAGGATTTACGGTCTTGTCGCACGCATCGCATCGATAGGCTCCTTCCCCATATATCGACATCGAAGAAGCGACGATCAGCTTTTTGAACTGCTCAGGCCGCTTGATCATTTCCTCGAGCAGAACAGCGGTTCCCAGATCGTTCGCCTTTACATACCGCACGATCTCATACATCGATTGACCAACCCCGACCTCCGCAGCTTGGTGATAAACAACATCGATGCCTTCGAGAGCCTTTGCAACAACCTCGGCATCGCATACGTCGCCTTGGATAAATTCGGCTTTTGAGTTTAGGTGCGGAGGAGCCGTTTCACCGTGAACCTGTTCAACGAGCGAATCGAGGATTCGAACACTGTGACCGCGTTCGATAAGGGCATCCACCAGATGCGAGCCAATAAAACCGGCACCGCCGGTGACCAGAATATTCATGTCTTTCTAACCGAACCACGGAAAACCTCCAATACCTTTGGAGCGATCGCTTTTGCAGAGTATTCCCGCTCAACCGTTTCGCGTCCTGCTTTTCCGAGCTTCCGCCTGAGATCGGCCGAATGGATCAGCCTCTTGATCTTTTCTATCCATTCATCGCGGCCATCAGCGAGGAATCCGTTCGCTCCGTCTTTTATGATTGTAGAGTTTACGCCGACGGGCGAGCAAATGGTTGGTATGCCGAGGGCCATGTATTGAAGGGCTTTTAATCCACATTTTCCTTTTGTCCAATCCTCGTCCGGCAGCGGCATCAAGCCAATGTCGATCGCTCGAAGGTCTTCGAGTTCCGTCGCCGAACGCCATTGCATCGCTTCTGTATCCACCCCCGGAACCTTGTAACTTGGTGTTCCGATCACCCGCAGCTTGTAGTTCTCACTTTTTCCGAGTTCTTCGAGCACGTCGCGAATGGTGTCCAGATGCTGGATCGTGCTAAAACTTCCGCTCCACCCAATGGTTATCGGTTCGGGCTCATCGGTTTTCTCGATGAACTCGTATTTATCCGTATCGATAGTGGTCGGAATGATCGTGACGTTCGCGTTCTCTTTCCGGGCATACTCTGCGAGATATTCGTTACCGGCCATGACGTGGGTCGATAGCCGACATATCTCCGCAGTTTTGGACGGGAACTTCAGGTAGCTAAGATAGCCGTTCGAGGGGCTTTTGTAGGAAACAAAAACCGCGTCGTCAAAATCGAAAACCACCGGAACGCCCGTTTTTGCTATCTGTCGTTCAAACCACGGCGGGCCGAGCAGGGCGGCTTCGCGGAATAGGTACACCAGATCGTAATCGGCTGCCTTTGACAGTTCCAATCCTCGGCGTCGCATGTTCCGAGTGACGGCCGCGGCCTTTTTCAACACCTCGCCGCCTTTATACAGCACTGCCCGCAGCTCGTCGTTTTCAAAAGGAGCGTAAGTTATCGCGACGCCGCCCGCGGCCAAGATCGGTTCCCATTGTTCGATCCGAAATCTCTGCCCTGGCGACGTATCGTAAACCGATGGAACTACGGCCAGAACACGCATACCAAAGTTTCAGATGGTAACAATCGCCAACGGGCAATGCAATGCGCTTTGTTATCTGATGGAATCATAAAGTCGTCGATAACGTTCCCCGCCGACGGTTTCCAGGTCAAACCGACGAATTGCGACCTCGCGACAGCGAGGACCGACATCGAGACGAAAGCGACGCAAGCGAAAGATCGCGTTCTGATAGGCGTCGCGGTCGAAAGTATCGATCAGCACGCCGACATTTTCGGTTTTAATTAATTCGTCGACATCTCCGACGCCCGAATTCGCTATTATAGGCAAGCCGGAAGCGAGATATTCTGGGATCTTGGTGGGTGAACGTGATTGCGTGGCGTAGGTCGCTTTGACAAACGACAGGCCGACGTCTGAGGCCGCAAGATATTGCGGTATTTCCGAAGGAGCGGAGCTCCCGACGAAAAAATCGTTGTCACTAAATCCGTGCTCGTGCAGAAGCCTAGTTATTTCCGCCGGGTCAGATCGGGTTAGAAATAAGGCGAAGGCTCGCGGATCGTATTCGCGCGCGACTGCTAGGAAATCCGCCATTTCGCGTGTCAGATACAGCCCGCCGAGTGCCCCGATATGCGTGTAAACGGTCCGGCCCTGAACCCCGAGTTTATCCCGCATCTCGTCACGCGATCCCGCGACCGTTTCGGGAAAGCGAGTTGCGAAGTCGACACAGCATGGAATGACTTCGACGGGTTTTTTAGCCCCGTCGGGCCACACCAGCGATCTAGCCCGCTCGGTGAGCACCACGAACCCATCTGCCTGATCCATTAGCCATTCTTCTACCCGTTTCGCAGTGCGATATAGCAAACCATTCTCAGGCCAGACGCCTGCGTCGGTATATTCCTCAGGAAAGAAGCCACGAATGTCGAAGATGATCTTCGGCTTTCGCGACGAGAATTTTCGGGCAAGTGCAGCCATCAGTGTGGCGACGTGAATGCGGCCGTGTAGGACATCCAAGTTCTTTTCACGGATCTTTCGTCGAACGTAGAGGGTTCCCGTGAAGATGTCATATGCGGTCGCAAGCGCGGAAGGACTTTTATGGTATGCAAGCGGATCCCAGTCGATCTGGTCTTGGCCGAGCGTTTTGCGCATCTCGTCGATGCGTTCCGAGTTCCATTTCGTCGAGAACTCCGGCTCGAAAGTTACGAGACTAACACCGAACCCACCTTTGGCCAGTTCGCGCAAATACGGAAGAACCTGCGTCTGCACGAGCGGCTCGCGCACGCCGAAGTAGCAGATGTATAGTGTTCGCTTTGCCGTTTCAGTCATTCGAAAACTCGGCAAAGATTATCGCACGATATGCGTTTTGTTCGCTGGCCCGCGGCAAAAGCGGCAACAGAGCTCCGCAGGCAAAATTCGAGAGCAGGTAGAGGTACTTCGACTTTGTCGCACGGGCACGAAGAAACTCGGCGACGGCGAGACTCTCGGAAAAATGGGTCGCGATCACGGCTTTGCGGCCGCTCGTTTCCGCTTCGGCATCTATCCACGCCGCAACTTCCGCCGCTTCGGGGTAAGGAGCTCGAAGATGCTCGTCGAGCCAATCCGGCAGTGGAGATCCTTCTTCTTGCAAGCGCTCCGCAAACCGCTCATCGGCCTCACGCGCATTAGCACCGCACGGGAAGGTGATGATCACCGCATTCCTCGCTGTTCGGACGACCTCG
Organism: uncultured Chloracidobacterium sp.; assembly: GCA_964410495.1. Lineage (GTDB taxonomy): Bacteria > Acidobacteriota > Blastocatellia > Pyrinomonadales > Pyrinomonadaceae > OLB17. The sequence goes on along the minus strand of CAYPGP010000007.1, from coordinate 46,756 downwards.
GCCACCGCTTTTTGTCTCAGTTCCGATGGAAGATGTTCCAGCACGTCCACCGACACGGTGATGGAAAATGAGCCGCTTTGAAACGGCAGCGTAAGAATGCTCCCGTGCACGAAATCAAACTTATCCACCCTGGTGTCCGTCGGTAGAATATCAACGCCAACGATATTCTTTGCAGATATGAACGCCGCTAACCCATATTCGCCGCACCCCGCATCAAGGATCGTGGTCTCCGGCCCGATATGCCGCCGCAACAGTCGCGAAACATCAACATTGCGGCATCGCGTGTCCCATGCCAGTTTGTAGAGCGTTTTGTGCAATATGGATCGGCTCATCTTACGCCTCGACGGTTTGAAGGCCGGCTTCCGAACTTAAGAAAATGCCCGATATTGGCCGGATTGTAGTAAAGACTTTTGACGCTGTTCGTGAGAAATGCGGGATAATTCCGCGCATGAAAGTACGAACCCGCAAGTATCTGGTGCAACGCCCCAAAGGCGAGTCTTTTTACCGCCAAAACTTCCTGCGAAGGCGCCGAAAAAGCCTTTGAAAACGCCAGCTTCATGTCATGCTCAAGTGCCGCAACATTAGCATGCATGTTAGATGAATGAACACGATATTTGATCAGGATCTCCGGCACAAAGCCGACAGGATAGCTCTCGCTTATCCGGTAAAACAGGTCCCAATCGGCCGATGTCGAAAGCCGCAAGTCAAATCCGCCCACTTCATCGAACACACGACGCGGAACCATCAGACCACTTCCTCCGCCAAGGACACCCTCGCGTTTCAACTGTAAAAGAATTGGAGCAACACTCCCTTCTACGCCTTCGAGCCGCCGAACCAGCGAACGGCCTTCGGCATCAACCTCGTCGACCCCGACGTGGACCAGACCAAGGTCGGGTTCGTTATTGAACCGGGCAACCTGTTTTTCGATCTTGGTCGGCAGCCACGCGTCGTCGGCGTCAAGAAACGCAATGTACTCGCCGCTGCTTGCGGCGACCCCGTTATTTCGCGCGGCGGAAACCCCTGCGTTCTCCTGAAAGAGCGGCTTTATGCGTTCCCCGTAGCTCTCGAGGATGGCCCGCGAACCATCTTTCGAACCATCGTCCACGACAATTATCTCGATCTCGCGATAAGTTTGCGCAAAGACACTTTCGAGCGTTTCGGCAAGATAACGCTCGTAATTGTAATTGGGAATGATGACGGAAACGAGGCCTTTCTTCACTTAGTTTTTTCGCAAACGGCGACAAGCGTCGGCGCCGTTTCGATGAGAGCCGGGTTAAAAATATAGTCGCTTTCGGTCGGATAAAATGGTTTTTTCCAGATAAGATCACTTATTCGTTCACGGGCAGTGACGGGAATCTTGTTGAACGCCTTCCATCCGAAAAGCTTGGTCTGAGTAACCAGATCCTTCGGCATTCGTTTCTGTCCTTCGAAGAACGGTGAAACCGATATCGATTCGTCGAGCTCCTGGCCAACGAAAGCTCGAAGGCCAAAATACGCTTCGAGCTCGCTTCGCAACTCTTCCGGCTCGTACTCGTGAATGTGAAACGGATTAGCCGGGACGCCGTTGACGGGCTGCGAGTAATTCGCATTAGGTGTTGAAAGTATCAGCTTTCCGTCCGGCTTCAAAACACGATGAAGTTCGCCGAGAAATGCTCGCCGCTCGTGCAAATGTTCGAGCGTCTCGAATGACGTGATCACATCGAACACTTCCGCCTCAAACGGTAGGCCGAGGCCATTCCCGAGCAAGACCTCCGCATTCTCGCCACATTCGTTCTTCGCCTCGCGGGCCGCTTCCGCGTCAATATCGACCCCAACGACGAAGCGCGCCGCGGATCGAAGTAGGCCGACCCCGTAACCGGTTCCACAGGCAATGTCCAAAACTCGCTTATTCTCGACGAACGGCAAAGCGAAAACATACCTCGCCGCGTGCTCGCCCCAATACGGCGACAGCCGACCTGCGTCAACGACATTTGCACCTTGAAACCTTTCCGAAACCGCCATCAAAGAAACCAATATTAAAACTATCGCTGATCCATAAATTCGCGATAGAGCTCATAATGACGCTCTACCATCTTTTCAGCCGAGAATCGTTCCCGAACCGATTCGCGACCTATTTCAGCGACAGACCGACGCTTCGAATCGTCAGAAATTAGCTGCAAGACACTCTCCGCTACGGCCGCCACGTCACCGGGAGAGATCAAGAACCCGTTAACGCCATCTTGGATCACTTCGCTCGCACCGCCGACGTCCGTCGCGACGACCGGCACGCCACAGCCCATCGCTTCGATAAGTACCTGAGAAAACGCCTCGCTCAAACTCGGCTGAACGAAAATATCCATCGCGTTATAAACGGCGGAAACATCATCCTGCCAACCGGCAAAAACGATTCGCCGTCCGAGGGCCAAACGGCCCACGGCGTCGTCAACCTCTTGAAGCTTCCCGCGGCCCGCAAGAATCAGCTTAACATTCGGGAATCGCCGTTTGATCGTGTCAAACGCATTTATTAGCTGAACGTGGCCTTTGCCGGCGGCAAAATTAGCCACGTAACCGATCACAATGTCTCCGTCGTTAAAGCCAAACTTTTCCCGCGTAGCTGCTCGCTTCGCTGCATTCGGAGACAACTGCTCGAAATCAAAGCCGAGATGAGCAACGTCGATATCATCGCGTCTGATGCCGTCTACGTCGATCATATAACGCTTAGCGGCTTCAGAGACCGTCATCACGCGATCGGCCTTCTCAGCCATCCATTTGTCAGCAGCAACATGAAAACGCGAGCCGAGCATGCGAACCACACCCGTGTGATGCCGCATCAGCGCGAACACCGTCTTGCCGAATTTCTTCTTTGCGAAAGCGGCGGCCAGCCCGGAGTAAAAAAGATGCGTGTGAAGAATATCTATATTCTCGGCAGCCACAAGCTTCGCCAATTTGCGACGAGCGGCGAATATCTTGCGACTCCCGTTCGCATCAAGTGATCTGTAACCCACTTCGGGGAACTCTTCGAGCCACGCCGGCGCGCTTCCGCTGCCTAGTTCGACAAGCAATAATTCCACTCCTCTCGCGGTCAATCCGGCGGTGATGTTCCTGAAATAATCGCCCGCGACTGAGCCGTCGCATAGGTGGCAGACTCGCATTATTTAGACGGTATCAGATTCACGTCAAAAAGGTTATCCTGTCCGCAGAACCACGCTTTATCAACCTCTTTCCCTTCGAAAACAACATCGACATCGTAATCCGAGATCGCTTCCCAGATCTCCTCAAGCGATTGTCCGTTCTGCACGATAAACGGTGGATGGAGGCCGAGGCGAACCACCGGGCGGTGCTCCAGGATCGTTCTGCGAGCTCCGCGAAGAACGTCGAGCTCGACGCCCTCAACATCGATCTTCATGCAGTCGACTTTCAATCCCTTTTCCGCTACGAATTCATCGACGCTTATCAGCGTTATCGGAATTTCCGTCTTGCTGCGTTCGGTACGAACGAGCGAATTCGCATTCGAGATCGCATCGCCCGTCTCGTAAAAAACCGTAGATCCGCGTTCACTGGAAACCGCTTCGGATCGCACTTCAACGATCTTCGCTACCCCGTTTAGTTCGACCACCTGCTCGAGAACATTTCGCGTAAACGGCGTCGGCTCAAAGGAAAAGACCCGGCCTGTCTCACCAACGATCTTCGCCGTAACAACAGCAAACAGTCCGATATGCGAACCAATATCGAGAACCGTTTGGCCCGCGCTCAAATTCTCATGAAAGAACTTGAAGGTCTCAGGCTCATACTCCGCTTCATAGTAACGGCTCCACCGCGCCGGAAAACGGATCGACTCGCCGCCGATTTGCCGGGCAACACCGCGGCCGAGGGTGACAGCGTCAAGCATTGAATATGCGATCTCTTTAACCACAGCCATCTCTTGATCAGTTAAAACGGCGAAGCCCGTCACGGATCCCCGCAAAATAGTGAACTCCTACGATCTTTCGATAAACTCCGAACAAGAGCGCATCGTTACTCGAAATTACCCTTTCAAGAAGCGTACATGCAGTCACAAGTCCCTTTCTCACTCCGCTTACAGCAAGTGCTGATTTTACCACTTTTGCAAGCTTAAGTTTTGCCGGATCCGACGAAGCGATCGGTCCGTTCACCTGAAGCGTGAACGCGAACTGCTCTGCAGGAACTTTATCGCGAAGCCGCGAGTATGCCTCCGCGATCCCCAATCCATATTTGTAGTCCTGAATGCATTTGCCCTCGATAGTCGTTGGCTGGGTGTGCAACGCGTTGAGTTCACGGGCGTAAATTATCGGCGTTCCAGCCGAAGCGAGCCGCGTCGCCAGTTCTATCTCCTCGGCCATCGGCGTTTTTAGAGTGTGGTCGTAAACTGCGTCGCGGTCGACAAACGTGCCTTTTTCAACCGAAAGATTTCCGCTCGCAACAATGTTCACGCGAATATATTTGTCCGGGCTCGTAGCTTCTATCTCGCGGCGGGCTTCCCTTTCCAGCATGTCCAGATATCGGTACGAGGGCGTCTCGAGCTTCGGCTTTACGTACGGATACAATCCGAAGACAACAGATCCCGGATTTTCTCGATGAGCCTCCACATGTCCGCGAAGCAGCGATGGCGAAATCAACACATCGTCGTCAATGAAAAGCACTATTTCATTGGATGCGAGCCGGAAGCCATTGTTTCGGGCCGCAGCCGGGCCGGAATTTTGCTGGCTCACCAGTTTAACTCGAAACGGCTCCTCGACACCTCGATTCTCAACAACTTCTGCGGGCGATACGGGTGATCCATCGTCCACTACGATCACTTCAATATCATCGAAACCCGCCGTATCGCTGCCCAAAATGTGATCAAGAACCTCTCCCAGCTGTTCCGCACGGTTGTAGGTCGGGATGACGACGCTGATCTTATCGCTCATAGATTACGCCGGGCGGTTTCCATAGATCGTGACAACGTAGTTGGACTTCGGGTCGAAGTTAACGTCGGCGGCGTTTGCCGACTTGATTCGACAGATGAACCCTGCCGACTCGAGAAGCGTTATAAATTCGCCCAGCGACCGCCGTCCGCCTCCAAAAGCGTAATGATATTCGACGATGATATTTTTTATCCGAACGAGGTCTGGTTCGATCTCATCGATCACATCGTGCTCACTGCCTTCGATATCCATCTTTAACAGATCGACCGACTCGGGCAATACCGACGAAAGTCGTTTTGCAGGTACGACTATTTCCTTAACATCGGCGCCAGCTTTGCCATGCATCTCCTTCATCCGCGTTGAACGCAGGTCGCCTGCCTCCGCAAAGGTCAACGTGGCCTCTGTCTCATCACCGCCCGTCACGGCAACGTTCAAAGTCTCGACATCAGCGAAGTTATTATCGTTTATGTTCTGAACGAGAGTCTCAAATGTCGCCGGATTCGCCTCGATCGCGGTGATACGCGACTGCGGATACACGAGCTTGAAATACATCGTTGCGAGGCCGATATTCGCTCCGCAATCGACGATCACCGGAGAGCCCGTATCGGCTTTGAAAAAGTATTCTTCCTCGAGAAAAACTTCGCCGAAATTGTAGGCAAAGGCTTTGGGATCGGGATAGTTGAAAACGAAAGGGTCGATCCGGACTTTTCCGCCGCCGGTCTTTTGTGCAAGCTGAAAACGCGTCAACGCACGGGCGAACGATCGCTGAACGGGTCGCGATATGTGGCCGTTGCCATACGAGACGCGGGCCGTCCGGGCGATTCCTTCGATTAATGTGAAGAGTTTGGATTTCAGCATACTTCAGGCCGTTCGGTGTAGGCGGCCTACCAGCCAGTCGCGCTCGATGCCGGAAAGAATGCTGCGCCAGCAATAGTACGTAAACCCGCCGAGCCCCAAACCTAACATTATACCCGCAAGCGCGACCTGTTCTGGAAATGCGAGGCGAACAAAGATAGTCGGCAGGATGAAAACGATCGAAGCAGAGGCCTTCAAGATCAGTGCTAATGGGTCAAAGGAAACGCGGGCAACTTTTCGTGCGAGCAGGAACTGGATCACACAGTCGACCACCGCTCGAACGCTCCAGGCGATCGCGGCACCCGGAATACCGTAGTTTGTGATTAGAAACCAGGTGAGTGCCAGATGGGGCAGTAATTCAAGCCAGAAAAGCTTGGCGAGGACATCCGTACGCCCGGCAGCCATGATCGACGAGTACGGCAAATAGGCCATGATGTTGAAGACGACTCCCGCAAGCAGCAGATAAAAAGGTACCGTGCTGGTCGCCGCGAAACGCTCGTTCGCCCAGTAGTTAAAGAAAGGTTCGGCAACTACAAACAAAAAGCCGACCGCCGGGATCAGCCATATCAAATTTAGTCGTACTCCGGTGGAAAACAGCGAATTGAGACGGCTTTCGTCATCTGTGGACTGCAACCGTGCGAACGCGGGAAGAAGGGCTTGAACGACCGAGCCCGAAAACATCGTCAGCATGGTCGCGAGCGTAAACCCGAGCGCATAGTAGCCAAGTTCGGTGGTGGAATAACGATTAGTCAGGATCGCCTTCTCACTGTTTAGCAGTAGCACCGCCGCGATCGCGGCCGCGACGTATCCAAGGCCGAATTTGAGAAGCGGGCGAATCAAAGCCGGTTCGATCGCGAGGCCGTATAGCTTCCCTCCGAGCAATCTTCCAGAAACCGCAATATGTCCGACTAGACAAAGGAGATTAGTAACGAGCAAAGCCGCTGCCACGCCGGTCAAACCATATCCGAGATAGAGCACCACCGGTGTCGCAACTAGTCCGGCAATGCGTGTCGTGGCATTTATCGCCGTGTTTAGGTCCATCCGGAGCCGTGTTAGCTGCGGCGTGTTTATGATGCTGCAAAGAAAATTGAGAAGAAAGGTAACGGAGGCGATCCGCAGCGCCATGATCGCATCGGTAACGTACTCGTTTCCTACCTTGCTGTATGCAATTATCTCCGGTGCAAAAATGATCAGACCAACCGCAATAGGAACCGACACGGCTGGGGTGATGACCGACGCCGTTCTGACGATGCGGGCTTCAAGATCGACACGGCCTTCGGCGAATGCCTCGGACGCAAACTTCGTCGAGGCCATCGACATGCCCAGATCGGCCCATGAGAAATAGTTCGGGATCAGCACGATCAATGACAGAACGCCATAACCCGCATCACTCAGCAGCCGAATGACAAAACTCGTGGCCACCAGCGATACGACCAGTGGCAACGCCTGCCCGACGATCATCCAGAACGAACCTTTGACGACTTTCGTGGTCAGGCCGGTCGTTGCGGAAATCGGTTCTTGTTTCTCGGGATCGATGATCGTGGTTTGCTGCATCGAATCGGGTTGCTTTACGCTTCACTTCATTAAGTGAACGCTATCTTCCCCAGATATTTTTGGATCTTTCGCAACGTCTCGTCGGCATCCTGGGTATGGAAACTAAATAGTTCCTTGCCTGTTCCGTTAATCGGCTTTGGAGCATTTGATGATCCAAAACTTAAATGGAGGTTTGTACGGCATATTCTTGATCGGTTCATCAATTTGCGAATACTCGATCAAACCGTAATTTTCAAAATCTTGCTTTACTGAATTTTCATCATAAAAAAACAATCTTGCTCCCTGCGGTATCTCAAACCGATCTTTGCCGATCTTTTTACCTATTCCGTAATTTGGTGAAGTTGTCGAGATAACCGAAAAGATCATAAAACCGTTCGGCTTTAATTGTGCAAAGCAATCAGCGATCAACTTTTTGCGTTCCTCGCCCTCGAGCAGATAGACCAAGCCATAACAAAAAATACCGCCGTAGAGTCGGTCGTCAAAAGGCATCTCCGTTACAGAACCGTGATGTATCTTCATCGCGGTTCCGTAATGTTTTACGGCTAGATCTATTGCCGTTTGCGAAAATTCGATTCCGGTTACGGCAATGTCACTGTCAATAAAAACTTTCGCATTTCTGCCATAACCAATGCCCGGAATAAGGATGTCCCTAATTTTCTTTTCGACAAAAAAGGAGTTGGCAATTATCGCCGATTCCGTCGGCTCAAAACCCCACATTGTCTGATGTTCAACAAAGCTCTTTTCCCAAAACTCTGTCATAACGATCTCGAGTTTGCGTCCGATCAACTAGTGATGCTCGTGTCCACCATCAGGCAGATTTCCGTGATAGATCTCGGAGCCTGTCGCTTTGAACTCAACAGCTTTTTCGCTCATGCCGACGGCGAGAGCCTTTTCGGCCTCGATATTCTGGGCGTTGGCGTAGTCGCGGACATCCTGAGTGATCTTCATTGAGCAAAAGTGCGGGCCGCACATTGAGCAGAAGTGGGCGAGCTTTGCTCCCTCGGCTGGTAGCGTTTCGTCGTGGAATTCTTTGGCTTTTTCGGGATCGAGGCCCAGATTGAATTGGTCTTCCCAGCGGAACTCGAAACGTGCCTTTGATAGAGCGTTATCGCGATATTGTGCTCCCGGGTGCCCTTTCGCCAGGTCGGCGGCGTGGGCGGCCAGTTTGTAGGTGATGACGCCCTCTTTTACGTCCTGCTTGTTCGGCAGGCCGAGATGTTCTTTGGGCGTGACATAACAAAGCATCGCCGTGCCGAACCAACCGATCATCGCGGCGCCGATTCCCGAAGTGATGTGATCGTAGCCCGGAGCGATATCTGTGGTGAGCGGCCCGAGCGTGTAGAACGGAGCTTCGCCGCAAACCGCGAGCTGCTTGTCCATGTTCTCTTTGATCAGGTGCATCGGAACGTGGCCCGGTCCCTCGATCATGGTCTGGCAATCCATTTCCCAGGCGATCTTCGTTAATTCGCCGAGCGTATCGAGCTCGGCAAATTGTGCCTCGTCGTTCGCATCCGCGATCGAGCCCGGACGCAATCCATCCCCAAGCGAGAACGCCACGTCGTACGTCCGCATGATCTCGCAGATCTCACGAAAGCGCGTATACAAAAAGCTCTCTTCGTGATGAGCGAGGCACCATTTCGCCATGATCGAGCCGCCGCGACTGACGATGCCCGTAGTACGTTTCGCCGTCATCGGAATGTACGGAAGACGAACTCCCGCGTGGATCGTAAAATAATCGACGCCCTGCTCAGCCTGTTCGATCAATGTGTCGCGGTAAATTTCCCACGTCAGATCTTCGGCCTTGCCGTTCACTTTTTCGAGAGCCTGATATATCGGTACCGTGCCGATCGGAACGGGGGAATTTCGCAGAATCCATTCGCGCGTCGCGTGGATATTTTTACCCGTCGAAAGGTCCATCACCGTGTCGGCTCCCCACAGCGTCGACCATCGCATCTTTTCGACCTCTTCCTCGATCGACGACGCAACCGCACTGTTTCCGATATTTGCGTTGATCTTGACGAGGAAATTACGGCCGATGATCATCGGTTCGCTTTCAGGGTGGTTGATATTTGACGGAATGATAGCACGCCCGCGGGCGACCTCGTCACGGACGAATTCGGGCGTCACGAAAGATGGTATCGATGCGCCGAACGACTCACCCTTGTGTTGATGATTCAGCGACGATCGGTCACTTCGTTCTGCCTGAGTTAGCTTGTCGAATTCCGCCTGCCGCCCGAGATTTTCGCGGATCGCGACGTATTCCATTTCCGGCGTGACGATGCCTTTGCGGGCGTAGTGCATTTGGGTGACGCACGAACCGATTTTTGCTCTCAGTGGAGCACGGCGAAGGCCCGGAAATTCCTCAAGCATTCCACGTTCTTTCACACGAGCGATCTCCTCGGCCCCCTTCGTCAAATATCCATTGTCCTGCGGCACAACCTCGCGGCCTTCATATTCTTCTACATCGCCGCGGTTCACGATCCAGTCGCGACGCAGTGGTGGCAAGCCTTCGCGGACATCGCACTTTGTCGCAGGATCGGTCCACACACCGCTCGTGTCATAAACTCGTACCGGAGCATTTTCCACGACGCTCCCATCCATTTCGCGTGAGGGCGATAATGCGATCTCGCGAAATGGCACCCTCAAATTATGTTTGTTTTGATTGACCGTCGACCCATTCGTTTCGACATAGACCTTTTGTGAGGCGGGCAATTTCACCTGATCACTATTTTTTTCCAATGACAACTGAACACCGGCCACTGACGACTTATTTTCCATAGTTTTTCTCCCTTCGTCGGTATTATCCGCATCAGGTTCCAGGGATCAACGCCTGCATTTAGCGCATCTCAGCTGTTCGCTTTACAGCCCTCCCGAAAACTTTCGTGCAACTAAATTGTATGTTAAATCGTGAAATTCTTCGACGTTTGGTCAAAAATCACCAAAAAGCGCTTAAATTTTTCACTTTTAGGCTTACAACCTTTTGGCTTAAGCGCTATACTAAACAAAAGTGTTGATCACTGATAAACATCAAAGGGGCAAAAACATGAAAGGACCGATACTGGGAATCGCAGCAGTTTTTATTCTACAGCTAGGCGTAATTGGGTATGGCACCGCGTCACGGTTCTTTGATGCCCCAGTCGAGATCGGTTCGGTCGCAACATCGTCTCAGCCGCTTCCCCATATCTCAGATGCCGACTTCGTTGAATTTGAGCCCGACGCCACCGTCAACCCAGCGGCTCAGGAGTACGAAGTTCTCCGTGCTTCGTATACCCGAACCTCGCGTTTCCGTAACGCGGTTGCGAAGACTTCCGGAATACGTACGTTCGATACCCAATTTAAGCCAGTAACGATAAACGTTCCTAAGCCGTCGTCGTACACCTTTGCTGCGTATGAACCATCGCAGCCTCGTACAGAATTTCCGCTGCCGCAGGCGTCCGATCGGGAGCCGGTCACTTACGAGACTTCTGCAAAAACCACATCGATCCGGCGAAAGAAGAGTTTCTTGGCTAAGAGCTTTTCCGTCATCAAAAAGCCGTACGACTGGATGAAGATAGTGGGTTCAAAACTGAAATAGAGCGAAACGTCGGGGAAAGATAATCCCTATTTAAGATGTGCCTCGCTTTTTAGAACGGCGTACTGTTTAGCAACAGTCGCCGTTTGACTTTACGGGAGCCGAGATCTCAACTTGAATCATCGCCCGCGTCGCACTTACACTCAATCCTATTATGAGTTTATTTGAGACGATCGTCGCCGACCTGACCGAGGCGATGAAGGCAAAGGACGCGGACAAGCTTTCAACGCTCAGGATGGTAAAGGCCAACCTGATGAACCGAAAGATCGAGAAAGGCGGCGAGCTTACCGATGAAGAGATATCAAAAGCCCTGCAATCGCTGGTAAAACAGCGCCGCGATTCGATAGAACAATACGAGAACGCCGGTCGGACTGAGCTTGCGGAAAAAGAACGAACCGAGATCGCCGTTATCGAGGTTTACCTACCACAGGCAGCTTCAGCCGAAGAAATTGCCGTTGCGGTCGATGCCGCAGTCTCCGAGACCGGTGCATCCTCAATGAAAGATATGGGAGCCGTAATGAAGGCCGCTCTTGCCCAGCTAGCTGGGAAAACCGCCGATGGCAAAGCCGTCAGTGAGGCAGTGAAACAGCGTTTGTCGTAACAGCTAAGCGGGTTCCCGCAAATTGCCGGATGCAGAAACACTTCAGGATATGGCAATGGATGTTTCTGCTGCTCATTACTACTCTTCCGTTTCAGACGATCCTGCAATTTCGCGTCGCCAACACAGCGATCCAGTTTTCCGACCTTATTGTTCCAGTCGCAGGGCTGGCGTGGCTTCTTGACCGACGGCGGGATCGGGCATGGCCCGTTTTCTACACGCTTCTGGGGACCTTTATCCTCGTGATGACTTTATCGGCCCTGTTTTCGGTCGATCCGGGGACAAGCGTTGTGAAATTGAGCGGAAAGATACTTCTAGCCGCTATCGCATTTTTGGCTTTTAATTTCGTAAGGTCGGAGGGGCTCGAACCACTGGTACGCGCATGGACTGCCGCGGCGTTGACAGTCCTCATTTCTTGCGTCATCGGCATCGCCGCTTTCTACGCCGGATTTCGAAATCCTGAAACCAATCTCGTCCTGCACCCCATTTTCGGCAGTCTGCCGGCGGGCAATTACCCTCGCATAGAAGGCTTTTCGATGTTTCCGGCTATCCTTTGCAACTATCTCAGCGTTTCCTGGTGGCTTGCGATGATCGGCGGTGCGACTTTATGGGTGCGAGCAGGAATTCTGTCGATGTTTCGGCCGCTGTTGATCCTGGCAAACATTTTCACCTTCACGCCTGGGCTGGGCGGTTTTCTGCTTTCCAATGGAATCTTTATCGGTCGAAAGCTCCGCCACCCAATTCTTGGACATCTAGCGATGTCAGCCAGCGTCCTCGGTGCATTGGTCGTTTTGGCGGCGAGTATGTTGTCGCTCTTTGCCTTTACGCCCAACGGTGTACAAATGCCGATCCTGAACGGCGAATTTATTGCTTCGCATCGAGTCGCTGCGTGGGGCTCCGCCCTCGAAACTTTCTCCAGACATCCTATATTCGGCGTCGGCATCGGAATGCCCACATCAAGTGCTGTGTATATGGATCCGAACGGAAACCGACAGTTGCTCGCAGATGCACACAACACTTGTATCAACGTTCTGGCCGAATCCGGAGTTCTCGGCTTCCTCGCATTTTTTGCTATCGTATTTTGGAGTGGATGTCAGCTAATTAGAACTGCTGGCGTGGATCGTAAGAAAAGCCTGATAAGACTTTGCCTGGGACTCGCTATGGTCGACGCGTTTTTCTTTCAGGGGCTTACCGGTTCGTACGAAGATCAACGCCACATTTGGGCTCTGCTGGGTTTTGTAGCCGCTTTCGATCAAATGAAAAGCGAACCGGCTGCGGAAGATCTCCGGCAGCCGGCTCAAATAACCTAACCTTGTCATTTACTTGGGATCAAGATTCCACCAATACTGAGCCGGAAGCGGTTTCTGCCGGGGCCAGGTCTGGTTCAATGTATCGGCTTCAAAGAGTTCACCGTTCTTCATAACCCATCGGATCGAATCGGTGTTTTTAATGTCTGTCAACGGATTCTTATCGAGGATGATCAGGTCCGCGAGCTTTCCTGTCTCGATGGAACCGACGTCCTGATTCAGCCCTATCGCTTCCGCGCCGAAGATCGTCGCGACCTTGAGCGTGTCGTGATTGGACATGCCGCCGGAGTTCATCGCCCATATCTCCCAATGGACACCAAGCCCCTGCATCTGTCCGTGGCCACCAATGCCTACTTTTCCGCCGGCCTTTATTACATCGGCAGCTCCTTTTGCGATCGACTCGAAGCTGTACTCCTCCGGCCGGAACCACTGGCCGCGGCGACGCATCATGCCGTTCATCAGTTCACGCGGAATGAATTTTGCGAGACGCTGATTGTTGACGACGTCCGTCGTCTGGAAAAAGTAGTTCTCTGCCCACGGGCCGCCGTAAGCCACGAGGATCGTAGGCGTGTAATAAGTCTTCGTCCTCGCAACAAATTGCGCGACATCGCCATAGATCGGCTGCAGAGGCAGCGAGTGTTCATGTCCCGAATATCCGTCGATCATCTGCGACAGATTCAGCTTCATATCCAGCGCACCTTCCGTTGTCGGCGTTATCTTGTTATCTGCGCATGCCATCGCAACCATCTGACGCACGTTGCGGTCGCCCACGACATACTGCTTCAGCGTGTCGGTTTTGTAGGCGTCGCGGTAACGCTTGATGTAGTTATTCACCGAATCCTTGTCATCAAGTCCGACGCCGGAGAAAACGCCGGGACCGGTCGTGAAAACACGCGGGCCAAGAATATCGCCAGTCTCGACCAGATCGGCATATGCGTACACATCCGTAGTCGCTGATTGTGGATCGCGTGTCGTAGTAACACCGTAGGCGAGATTCGCAAGGTATTGCCAAACCTGATTCTGATGCAGATCACGCGGCGGCCACATGTGTGCGTGTACGTCGACAAACCCCGGAATTATTGTCTTACCAGTTACATCGACCACTTTTGATCCGGCCGGTCGTGTTACCTTTCCTGTCGGTCCTACGGCAACGATGCGATTATCGGTGACGACGACATCACCTTTTTCTATTATTTCCTCGCCCTTCATTGTCACGATGCGGGCCCCAGTCAACACAGCCGTTCCCTTCGGCTTGTGACGTGTGGCAGAAACAGTTATATCGGTCTCAAGCGGCTTGTCAGCATCGACCGGTTGGCGATAGAACTTCGTTCCCCACGACCATGTAACGCTTTTTCCATCGGTCGCCCAGTTTAGATAATCACCGCCAAAGGCTGACATCTTCTTGAAGGGTACACTGGCGGTCGGAGCGGCCAGATTGACGTTGACCGTATCCCGGCCTGTTCGTGGAACGGTCACGATGTAGTGCTTACCCTGAAGTTCCAGAAAAACACGGCTACGGTCGGGAGACATTTTCATCACGCTTGCCGAGGGCTGCTGCGGAGGCGTTCCTTTACCCGTTACGCGCATGTGTACGCGACGGTCCTGGCCGTCAAGCCGTACCGAAGCGAGCCCCGCACCGGTCGTCACATAAACGCGGTTTGGATCGTCAGTAAAATGCGGCATGCGGCCGCCCTGCGTCGATGAGATGTGAGTTGCTGCACCACCATTTGCGGGAATATAACGCAGGTCGGTACCTGTCGAGCCGCCGGCTCCGGTTACCTCGCCCTCGTGCTTTCCATGAAGAATTTCTTCTTCCGGCGACGAATATTCATGGCCTTCGCGAATATCGGCGAACAGCTGGTCATCGACCGCTCCGGTGATAAAAACGATCCTGGTACCGTCGGGAGAATATGTTGGATATGAGTAAAATGCAGAAGAATTAGTTAGCCGCTGCGGATCACCACCGTTCGACGAAACCGAATAGATCTGACCACCTTTATCGCCCAGCCAAGTGACATAAGCGATCCGCGAACCATCGGGCGACCATGTCGGCATGAATTCGCCATCACCGTTCGTCGTCAGCTTTTTCGGAGCACCCCCAGCCAGATCCATGACATAAAGTTTTGAAAATGCTGTAAACGCAACCCGTTTCCCGTCCGGAGAAAGAGCGGGATAGCGGATCAGTCGGGCATTGACCGTGTCGCCATCGTCGACGCGGTAATTAAAATGGACACGTGGGCCGATCTCGGCCTCGACGTTCACGGTAAAAGGGATATCCGTCGCCGCTCCAGTCGCAAAATCAACGCGAGCGATCTTGCCATTATGGGGGACGACCAAAGATCGGCCGTCGGGCATGAAATCATATCCCGGGAAAGTGTCGCGCGTCGCACGTGATTCCTGATCATCGCGGGTAGTGTTGCCGAGCAGCCAGCGTTCCTGATTTGAATCGAGATTCCGTACGCGGAGAGCGGTCTTCGTTTGATACCTAGTTGCATAAACGACGTTCTTGCCGTCGGGCGACAACACGGGACGCATCGCTGAACCCTGAGCGTTAGTAATTCGCGATATCTCGCCCGTATCGCGGTCAAAACGCATCACCTGCCAAAGCGGAAAACGCGCGTTGTAATCGAACGCCCCGGTTCGCTGCGCCCAGTAAATGAACTTACCGTCGGGTGACGCCTGTACGCCCATCATATTCATTCTTGGCGTCGCTTGCCCGGGTGAGCCCGGCCCGGGGAGCGGAGGTGGCGGCGGCCCGATCGACAACCCAGAACCGCCATCCTTGTGATACATGAACGGGTGAAACGTGCCGATCGACTGATCCGATTTCGAAGCCATGATGTAATTGCCGTCCTCGCTCCAATTCGGCGAGACGAACATCGCTTTCGTATCCTTCGTTATCGCCTTCGCATCCGAACCATCAGGCTTCATTACCCAAATGTTCTCCGCGCCGCTGCGGTCGGTTAGGAAAGCGATCCACTGGCCATCCGGTGAGAATTTCGGCTGGCTTTCGAAGGACATTCCGCCGTGGATCTTCTTAGCGGTTCCGCCCTCGATCGGAAGCGTGTAGATGTCGCCCAGCAGATCAAAAGTGAGCCATTTTCCATCAGGCGAGACGTCCAGCGACATCCAGGTACCTTCGTTAGTTGTAAATTTGAGTGTTTCGGCAACCTTTAGCGGCAGAGGTGGGGTTTCCGGTTTCTTTTCATCCGACTTTTTTTCTTCCGGCTTCTTGTCGTCCTGAGCAACCGCCGCGAACGGCGTTGCCATCACCAGCATTAACAACAAGGCAAAGATCTTCTTCGACATTTCGGCAAAGTGCATAATCATTGGGGCAGCTCAAGATCCCGGATCGACAGTCGGGGAACCCGGCCGCAAGTTCTATTTTCTTGTGGATAGTAAAATTATCTGCTTTTTCTACGAGATGACAAGCTCTATTGTTTCAGAAGGGTTAGAAAAGAGTCTGCTGTACCGGCTCAGCTGCCAGCGGTGCTTCGGGTTGCTTCTCCTCGTCAAAACGATGTGCGTCAGCATTGAACCCGAGCCTTTTGATGTGAAAATCGTACATCTTTTTCGTTACGTTCCACTGTTCAGTGCTGCCGACACTCCGCTCAGCGTAGGAACGATGACGCATTATCCCGCCGCGTTCGCGTTTTAAGCTGTTGATGATCTTCTTTGCGCGCGTCGGCGATACTCGCTCCTCGAGTTTTTGCAGGAAGTAATTCTCGATCGAATCGTTATCGAGCCGGAGAAGGCCCATGAAAGCGCGCGTCGCACCGGCCTCACGGGCTCGTTCGAGCAGGCCGGGCACGTCGTCTTCGCTGTAGCCGGGAATTACTGGTGAAATGCCGATCCCGACCGTCAACCCAGCGTCCGCAACCGCACGCATCGCTCGGAATCGAGCCTCGGGAACCGGAACGTAAGGTTCAAAAGGGTTCGACTTTTCTTTCGTTAAAAACGGGATCGAAAAAAAGACTGAGACCCGTTTCAACTTAGTCAAAATATCGAGATCGCGGGTCACAAGCGGCGATTTTGTGATCACTCCAACAGGAACCTGAAACTCGGCACAAACTTCGAGGCATCGACGCGTAAGCTTATATTCAGCTTCGAGGGGCAAATACGGATCTGTCGCAAATGAGAAATCTATATGCGGCATCTTCTGCCGCGTACGCTTTAACTCTTCCCTCAAGACTTTTGGAGCATTCGGCTTAACTACGATCTTTGTCTCGAAATCGGTGCCCGCACCATAGCCGAGATACTCGTGATATTGCCGAGCAAAGCAGTAAGTGCATCCGTGGATGCACCCGCGATAGCAGTTCACCGTAAACCTCCAGCCCCCTTCCCAGTCAGAGGCGAACGCCTTGGTGATCATCTTCTTTGTGGCGAGTTCCTCAAAGACCTCGAGCTTTGTCGGTGGCGGCTCGCCGACGAATTCGGCAGAGTACTGGTTGTAGGGGTTAGGAGGATTCTTGATGTGTCGCACTAATGCAACATTAATGCATTGCTGGAGATATTGCAAGCATTCCTATAAGGAACCGTCGCATTTTCTCAACCGGGCAGCTATTATCGGCGTGAATAGTAGGAACAGCATGCCAATCGGCATGAGCCCGACGTTCGCCAAATCGTAGTCTTCCAGCATTCGCTCTGTTGAAAGCCCGGTCAAGATCCCCAGGGTGAACTCAAATACTAAAGTTAGAGCAACCCAAATCAAACCGATTAGCAACAATCGCCAACTGTCTGCCGCTTTGATCCAGCAGATAAGACCCAGGGCGACCGCTAGGATCAAAGCCGATCCGATAAAAACACCGATCTGTCGCGAGCGAAAGTCGCCAACGGCGGGGGCTATGAATAAAACTCTGAGCGTACCGTGGACAGTTTCGACGGCAATTATCACTAGCCAGACTAGAAACGCCCGGAGCAACATATTTCCCTAAATTTCACGCTGCATCAATAGGTCGGTCTGCGAATCTTCTCCCAACTGGAACACGTGGCTTCCCACGACGCGAAAACCATTTTTTTCGTAGAACCGCTGTGCCCGCGGGTTATACTCCCACACTCCAAGCCACATGACATCGCCATTTTCCTCGCGGGCCCTTTCGAAACAAGCATCCATTAAATTTTGGCCGACACCCTGGCCGAGAAACTCCTGATGTGAGTACAAACGCGACAGCTCGACTGGGCGTTCAGCATGTATTCCGTGTTCGGTTGTACCTACAATGATCTTTGCGTAACCGGCGGGTTTCTCGTCGATCTCTGCAATGAGAAAAATATTATTTGCGTCCGCAAGCTCGGCGGCGATCTGCTCGAGATTGAACGCCTGACGCATGTAATGATTTAGATCGTCCGGAGCGTTCTTGGGGTGATGCGCGAACGCGTCCCAAAACGTCGTGTAGGCAAGATCGGTCAGCGGTTTTGCATCATCAGGCGTAGCCTGTCGGATCTTTATCACGTTTGGCTTGCTCCGGTATGATCTCGGGACGGGATCGGCCTTATCCCGAGGCGTGTGCCAACCCTGCAGGAAACGCATTTGCGAAAAGAAGTCTGCATCACCGCTTATTTCTTACTGGTTATCAACTTTGCGATCGTCTGGAGCTGCATGTTAGACGTTCCTTCATAGATCGCGCCGATCTTGCTGTCGCGCCAGAATTTCTCGACCGGGTAATCTTTTACATAACCGTAGCCGCCAAAGAGTTCAATGGCTTTAGATGAGACATGTTCTGCACAGCGGGACGAGTAAAGCTTTGCCATTGCGGCTTCTTTTAAGAATGGTTTTCCTGCGTCTTTTAATCTCGCCGCATTATAAACGAGCAAGCGCGTAGCCTCGATCTCGAGTGCCATTTCAGCGAGTTGAAACTGCACCGCCTGGAAGCTGTTCAGAGTCGAGCCGAACTGCTCACGTTCAGCCGTATATTTCAGCGCGGCTTCGTAGGCACCCTGAGCTATTCCCAACATCTGCGCCCCGATGCCGACTCGACCTTCATTAAGTGTCTCGATCGAGATCTTATAGCCTTTTCCAACCTCGCCGAGGACGTTTTCCTTCGGCACTTTGCAGCCGTCGAGGATCAATTCCGTCGTCGAAGACGCACGAATGCCTAATTTGTCCTCTTTCTTACCGACCGAGAAGCCTTCGAATCCTTTTTCGACGATAAACGCTGTGATCCCTTTGTAACCGGCGTCAGGATCGATCGTTGCAAAGACGATAAAGATCTCAGCCTCGTTGCCGTTGGTAATCCAAAGCTTCTGCCCATTCAATTCCCAATAATCGCCGCGATCGGCCGCACGGGTCTTCAGAGCGAATGCGTCTGAACCGGAACCCGCTTCGGAAAGAGCGAACGCGCCGACCTTCGACGTCGCCATCTGCGTAAGATATTTCTTTTTCAGATCATCATTCGCCCAACGCATGAACGCATTCGTTACGAGTGTGTTGTGCACATCGACAAACACCGACAAAGACGCATCAGCGCGGGCGATCTCTTCGATCGCGATGATCGCGTTAAAGATCGTCGAACCGGCACCGCCGTATTCCTCAGGCGACTCGATCGCCATTAGGCCGAGTTCGAAGCATTGCTTGATCAGATCGGGGTCGAGCTTCGATGCGTGTTCCATTGCTTCCACGCGGGGGCGAACCTCGCCCTCGGCAAACTCGCGAACGGAAGCGCGAAATAGTTCTTCTTCCTCAGAAAGAACGGTCAATCCTACATTGGAAAGTGCTGCTGCGGCTGCTGTGCTCATAATGTCCGGTTCACAAAAAAGTGTGTCGCTTTTCGATTCTGGTACCAACTACTAAACTATTCTTATAATAGCCCATCCGGCAAAGGCAAAAAAGTAGTGAATTCGACCAACCAGACCGAGCGGCCGCTCCCCAAAAGATACTCGAAACTTAAGATCGCCGCGGTTGTGATGACCATCTGCGGAATTTTGGTGTTCACACTGCTGGTCTATTCGGTCGGCATCCGCGAGATATTGGACGGTATTACTAAGTTCGGCTTTGTGGGATTCGCAGTGATCCTTGCGAATTATTTTGTCCGAATAGCAGTACGTTCGCTCGCGTGGAAATTGTCTGTTCACGAACCGTTCGAACTAAGTATCAAGGACACAATCCCGGCCGTGATGATCGGCGAGGCGATGAGCAGCACAATACCGCTTGGCATTCTTATCAGCGGCACGTCAAAAGCTGTCGCCGTTCGAAACCGCATCCCGCTCGTTGCCGGGCTCTCTTCGGTCGCGACTGAGAACCTGTTTTACAGCCTTATCACCGGCATCTACCTTATTGCGGGCGCGTTGCTGATGTTGAGCTTTTCGACAGCGGACGAGAATCTGACGATAAGCATTATCGTCATGGTATCGATACTCGTCGTATTGATCTCGCTCGGGCTGTTAATGGTCATCCGCCAATGGCACTTCGCGAGTTGGATATGCAACTGGATCTACGAGAGAGGTTTTTTAAAACGAATTCTGGAGAACGGCCGCGGGCACGTCCGCACCTTCGAAGATCTGATATACGGCTTCTATCGTCGCTATCCCTATCGTTTTGTGCCTATCTGCCTGCTGGAAGCGGTCTATCACATCCTCGGCGTTTTCGAGGTCTTTTTCATCCTCGCACGCATCGCGGAAGGTTCGCCTAGTTTTGTCTCCGCATTCCTACTCGAATCGGTAAGCCGGCTGGTGACCATAGTCTTCAAGCTGATCCCTTTCAATATCGGCGTCGATGAAGCCGGCGCGCAGTTCATCGGCGAATCCATCGCCCTCGCCGCTGGAGTGGGCGTAACCCTCGCCATCATCCGCAAAGGCCGAATTCTGTTTTGGTCCGCGGTCGGCTGGGTCCTGATCGCCAAAAGAGGCCTCTCAGTTAGAGAATTATCTAATTCTAAATAGTCAGTTTCCGATAAAGTCGAGCTCGGTGACCGTGTCCTGTACGTTTAGAACACGAGACGTGAAATCGTAACGCTTCGAACCAACGCTTACAACATAAGTTTCCCCGGCCGTTATGTCTTGAAACCGGTAATAGCCAAATGAACTCGTTGTCGTGCTCCACCGCGTTCCGTCGATCGAGGTGACTGAAACGATAGCGTTGCGCAAACCTCTCCCGTCCGGGGTCATTACGCGTCCCGAGATCTCGACGCCCGCGGCGGTTACGACGTTCACGATGTTTCCAGGCTCGAACCAAACCGGCAGTGCCGTTCCCGATGCATCTTGAATTTCGAAAGGAAATGGAGACGTAGCATGTGTAATCGGATAGGTACCAACGGGGACGTTCGGGGGCATTACGACGGTTATAGTAATAAAGCGTCTCGTACCCGCTGGAAACGGTGTAGGCGAATCAAAGTTTATCCCCACAAACCCCTCGCTAAGGCCACTAAGATCAGTAGTTACCGACGATCCTGCTGGGGCTCCATTAGCCAGGGCTACAACCGGATCAGGGAAAACGATGGGATTGACTCGGAAAGAGAACTTAATGGTTTTTTCCCCGCCTCGCGCCAGCAAGTCGAATGGAATCGTTACGGTGCTGCCCGGTAGAGCAATCGCATTTACAGCGCGGACGATCGACGCGTTGGGCGGTATTGGTGTTGGGGTGGGCGTCGGAACCGGCGTCGGAGTGGTTCTCGGGGTTGCCGTTGCAGTGGGCGTGGGGCTGGCACCCGGAGTGGGCGTAGCACCAGGCGTCGGGGTCGGAAGCGGAGTAGGATCGACGATCGGACCGCTTTGAATGGCGAGACCATCGATAACCACAGACGCTCCGCCGCCAATCGTACCAATAATTGTCGCGGTGCCCGTCGCGAGGTCGATACTTACCAGAGTTGGAGTCGAGTTGATATTGAGCGAGGCAAATGCGGTTGTTGCCCCGGGCTGAATATCCATCGCGCCGAAACTCGTCGGGTTTATGCCGAGTGAACCGATGGTCGTGAGTGTACCACCGCTCGGTGATGGATTTCCGTTCACGCTGCCGATCCTGACTAGAGTATTGGCCGCGCTGTCTATACCATAAAGCGTCGCCGCTCCAGTGATGGAGATATAGCTGGCGGTATGAACGATGCTGGGCGTAACACCAAAATTTACATCGCCTACAGCATATCGCAGCGTCGTATCCGTTGCGATAAGTGTACTGTTGTTTAAATTTAGACGACGATTTGCTCCACTGCTTCCCACGAGCCGGAACCAATCCTCAGCCGAGCTAATGTCCAGCCCCAGAAACGAATCTATCGGGTTCGAAACAGTATTCGTCGGATGGACACGGACTACCGCACCCGTAGTCACATTGATCTTTGCCAGCCGAGCGGGGGTGGGGAAACCGTCGGACAGGTAGCCGTACAAGGCGCCATCGGCTGCCCTGAAATCTATGCCGAAAAACGTTTCCTCGCCCAACCCCGTCAGCGCAACATCGGTTAGGTAAGTTTCCGGAGCTGAGGCGTCGAAACTAACAAGCCGATCGGCCGCAAAATCGTACGCATATATTATCGTTCCGGCGGCGGGCCTCATGTTGGGAACCTTTGACAGGTCCTGCATGATGCACGCTTCGCTCTGCTGATCGGCGAGAATTCGTTCTTGTTTCTTTAGCGACTTTTTCTGTTCAATATCGAGCTGAGTGTCCAACCCGGCGCGCTGAGCGTCAGTATGCGATGCGAAGAGAACGAAATATGTGAGACATGCACCGACTACCGTCGCAAGCATTCCGAAGGTCTTTTTCATGTGGGCTTCTCCAAAGTTAATGCGTTTTTGCTCTGCCAATCGACGGATAGCTGCCAGTTGTCGGCAATCGAATGTTTTTTATGTAGTTTACAAGGGAAAGGGGCAGTTTCAAAGAAAAATTGAAACTGCCGGTTGAATTTTGCGACCAAAAAAAGCGGCCGACTAAGCGGCCGCTTTTTTCCATTCAGTAATGTTGTCCCAAGCTACTCCAATCCGACAAAGTCCAGATTGCTGATCGCCCCGTTGACATCGACAATACGCGGAGTGAAACGGTAACGTTTCGACGCTACGGTAAAGGTGTATGTCTGCCCGGTTGCAACGTTGCTGAAGCTGTACAGGCCGAATGAGCTTGTAGTAGCAACGCGGCGAGCCCCTGTTGAATCGATCAGGTTGACGATCGCGTTGCGCAAATTCTGACCGGCCGGCGTCGTTACGCGTCCGCCGACTGTGACAAACTGCACGGTAGGCTCTATCACCGTGACCGTTCCTACCTGGTAAACCGTAGGCAAAAGAGCTCCCATTGCGCTCGACACGCTAAGCGGAGTTGGATTGGTGACAAACGTAATTGGGGTCGCACCTAGCGGCGCACCCGACGGAATTGAGAAGGTGACCGTTACCATCTGCCGATTGGGCGGTGAGATCGCATAAGTCGATGTGGAATCGACCAAGATGCCAAGCCGGCCGGTTGCGACTTGATTCGGATTAACCCCCAAATTTGTTCCAGCAGGAACTCCGGAACCCAACGCTACAACCGGATTCGTTAAGATCGCCGGGTCGAAGTTCAATGAAAAACTTGCTGAGGTCTCATCACCCTGCGAATCGAGCTCGATCGAAACCACAACCTGCGAGCCCTGGGCACCAGTCGTTGATACGATCGTCATCGTACGGCCACCCAGCGGAGCCTCCATTTCCTGTGCTCGAACGCCCGGAGTGAATTCCGATCCAAAAAACACCGCGGCCGCTAGCAATGCAACACAGCAAAGTTGAGCGAGCGCCTTTCTACTGATCATTTTCAAACTAAGATTCATGATAATTTATCGAAATTCCCCCCGAAAATTCTGAAGGGCGTGATGGCGGTGATGATATTTTTTCAGTTGATGAACCGGAGGCAATAAATCAGATTCCGAGTCAATCAGATCGGGGCGATCCGCAATTAGTATCTTATACGGGCGCTTAACATGTCAATGTTTTTCACCCTTAAACATGCTCAGACCGTGACCTTGATCACGGTTCCTGAGCTATCAAACGGTCTTCACCCGCATCAGTCGGGGCTTCAGAAGTGCCAAGAATAAAATTTTTATCGACAGTCTCCGACTTTTCCGTTTCGAGCGCGGCTCGAAGCACATCGCTGATCCAGGTCGCGGGAATTATCTCAAGCTCCTTTCGGACATCTTCCGGAATTTCCTCGGTGTCGGCTTCATTTCGGTTCGGAAGAATTATCCGGCGAATGCCCGCCCGATGGGCAGCCAGAACTTTTTCCTTGATGCCGCCGACCGGGAAAACAAGGCCCGAAAGCGTTATCTCGCCGGTCATGGCTGTATCCGAACGCACCTTTCTTCCGGTGTAGAGAGAAGCCATCGCGGTCGACATCGTAACGCCCGCCGACGGACCGTCCTTCGGGATCGAGCCAGCCGGAACGTGTATATGCACACCATTTTGCTTGATCATGTCCGGATCAATGCCAAATTCCGCAGCATGCGACCAGAGATAGCTACGAGCTGCCTGCGCCGATTCTTTCATCACATCGCCAAGCTGCCCCGTCAGCGTCAAGCCGCTGCCGCCCGGCAAGAGTGTCGCCTCGATAAACAGAACCTCACCGCCCATCTCAGTCCAGGCCATACCCGTTGCGACGCCAGGTGGAAGCTCTTTCCTCGCTTCTTCCGGATAAACGCGCGGTGGCCCAAGATAGCCTTTGATCTCTTCGGCCGAGATGGTGACCTTTTCGGTCAAGCCTTGTGCAACCTTCAACGCAACCTTGCGCGCGAGATTTCCAACGGTTCGTTCGAGCTGGCGTACGCCCGCTTCCCGTGTGTAACGTGCCGTCAGCAAATTGATGGCGTCGTCCGTAATTTCCAGCTGTTCCGGCGTCAGACCGTTTTCCGTTATCTGTCGCGGCACTAAATACTGCTTTGCGATATTCAATTTTTCGCGGTCGCTGTAGCCGGCGAGCTGGATTATCTCCATACGGTCGCGAAGCGGCATC
Organism: uncultured Chloracidobacterium sp.; assembly: GCA_964410495.1. Classification (GTDB taxonomy): domain Bacteria; phylum Acidobacteriota; class Blastocatellia; order Pyrinomonadales; family Pyrinomonadaceae; genus OLB17. Next base: position 22,080 of record CAYPGP010000007.1, on the reverse strand, counting down.
GGGATCGGGCCAAGCTGGTTCGCTGTCGCTATAAAGAATACCTTCGACAGGTCGAACGGCAGATCGAGATAATTGTCGCGAAACGTGCTGTTCTGCGCCGGATCGAGAATTTCGAGCAATGCCGAAGCCGGGTCCCCGCGGAAATCGTTGCCGAGCTTATCGATCTCGTCCAGCATCATCACCGGATTGTTAACCCCGACGCGTCGCAACGCCTGAATGATGCGACCCGGCATTGCCCCAATGTATGTTCGGCGATGACCGCGAAGCTCGGCTTCATCCCGCATTCCGCCAAGGCTCAAACGTTCGAATTCACGGCCGAGCGATCGTGCGATCGAACGCCCGAGCGACGTTTTGCCTACGCCTGGAGGACCAACGAAAAGGATGATCGGGCTCTTAGAATCGGGCCGCAGCTTTACGACGGCGAGCGATTCCAAAATACGTTCCTTGATATCTTCGAGACCGTAATGGTCTTCGTCCAGTATCTTCTGAGCCTCATTAAGATCGAGTTTCTCTTCGCTCGATTTTCGCCAGGGCAGATCGAGAACATATTCCAGATAAGTCCGGATCACATGAAAATCAGGGGCTGATTGGGGCAATGCCTCCATGCGCTTCAGCTCACGCGAGGCTTCCTTGCGAACATCGTCGGGCAGATCGGCTTGTTCCAGTCTCTCACGAAGCTGGGCGGCCTCGGCCTTTTCGCCGCCTTCCTCGTCCTCTCCGAGTTCTTTCTGGATAGCCTTCATCTGCTGGCGAAGGACGTAATCGCGTTGCGACTTGTCCATCTCGGTCTGAGCTTCGGTCGCGATCTTCGAACGGATCTGCATGATCTCGACCTCTCTCGCGAGAGCCGCATGCGTGAGCGTTAACAGACCGTCAACCGTAGATGACTCAAGCATTTTCTGTTCGGTCTCAGTTCCCAGATCGAGCACCGACGCTAGAAAATACGCAAGCTGTACCGGGTTTTCCTGTGACGTAACCGCAACGCGAATTTCCGGCGGCACTTGCGGCAGTAAAGCAAGAGCTTCCTGGATCATGCCCTGAATATTGCGTTTCAACGCCTCGATCTCTTCATTATCTACACGTCGAAGCTCGGGCAAGATCTGGATCTTCGCTTTCAAGAACGGCTGCTCTCCAGTCCATTCAACGATCTCGAACCGGTCCATACCCTGCACGATAAGCTGCATGATGCCTTCATTTCGCATCATTCGCTTGATGTTTACCAACGTTCCGATCCTGTAGAGATCCTCCGGTTTAGCATCGTCACCTGTGACGTTGTCGTTCTTCGTTGTGATGCACGCCAGCAGTTTTTCCTCGCTAGCCAGCGAAGACTCAACGGCCCGCGAAGAACGCTCCCGCCCGACGGCGAGCGGCACGATCGTTTCAGGGAAAAGTGTAGTGTTTTGCAAAGGGAGAACCGCGATCTCCATAACGGACTGATCGGGTGCAGTTATCTCTGGTACGTGTTCGTCAGCCATATAAAATAGTTCAGGCCTTATGGAGGCTTATGATAAGCAAGCCATTCTCGAACTGGTGTTCGACTCTTGCCTGGTCGATCGGTGCCGGGAATCTCAGCGTTTTTTCAAAATTGCTGTAAGTTATCTCCATCTGCTGGTAAGAAATGCCCGCGGCGCATGACTTGTCCTTTCGACAGCCTGCGACATAGAGAACGTTGCCTTGAATATCGATCTCGATATCTTCTGCGGACACGCCCGCAAGCTCGACCTTGACGACCCAACCGTCCGGAGTTTGGTAAACATCTGCCGCCGGATACCACAGTTGGCCGCTCCGCACGTCCTTCGACGAGCCGACAAATTGGAAATGGCGATTGATAGATTTGGCCATCGGCGGGGATTATTTTTTACTCCAAAAGGCGTTGCCGCTTGATATCTCTTCGAGCGTTTCCGCGATCTCTCGTTCGTCTTCGGTTTCGAGGGCAACATCGGCCATGGCGATGATGCCTACGAGTTCGCCGGTTTCGGCTACGACGGGAACGCGGCGTACCTGTTTGTCGCCCATAAGGCGGATAGCTTCGAAAACAAAATCGTCAGGCTTTACCGTGAAAAGCTCGGTGGTCATAGCCTCGCCGATCACGGCGTCCGCCGAACTCCCTTTCGCTATCGACCGAACGACGATGTCGCGGTCTGTTACGATGCCCATCAATTTGCCGCCATCAACGACCGGAACCGCTCCCATGTCACCATCCAGCATCATTGCCGCGACTTCGCGAAGCGTAGCGTCGGCCGTCGCCGTGCGGACATTCGTGGTCATTATTTCACTGCATTTACGGCGTGATATCGATGTATTTTCTAACTCCGGCATACCTTTATTTTGTTCGACCGAGTTGAATAAAGCAAGAAAAGAACGTTTGCCCGCGAACCACGCGGACAAAACGAACAAAGCGCCGTGCTTTGATCCGACTTATCCGCGCTTATCGCGGGCAAATTTTTCGAACGAGATTTAGAACCGCAAAACAACTGCCTGGCCGTCTAGGGTCAAATTATTTCCGATAAGTGAATTCAGTCGACGGTCATTATACGAGACCTCGATCTCGCCTGAAGCATCGGCGTTCGACGAACTGGTTACGGCGATGCGAAGGGTCGAGTCGTCGGCAAAGACAAGCGTTCCGGTAAACACCGTCTGCGCGGTGATAGTGCCAACAGTGACCGTCGCCGTACCGTCGGTGTTCACGACGACCGAGCCGCGTACGAGAAACTGACTTGCCCGCGTACCGATCCGCATCGAGCCGGTGCCGAATTTTGACAGATTCAGCGATCTTCCGGTGACCGATGTCGGTTCGTCGCTCGCCGGAGCAACGACGATCTCGACAGCATCATTCTGCTGGAAGCCGCGAATATTGACCGGCGTTCCATTTGCCGAGCGGAACCGAACCGCACCGTTCGAACGGATCTCGGCCCGCAATTCGTAGTTACGCTGACGATCAACATCACGATTCTCAAATCGAAGCTCGAATTGATACGGAACTTGACGGTTCGAGGTCGAGAACGTCGTTTCCGCGACAGGTGCTGCATTTGGCATCTGCGGATCCGACATCCACACGCGTACCTCGGAATTTGCCGGCAGGGCGATCCGCTGAAGATAGGTCACCGTTCCGCGGACGATATTCCTCTGTCCCTGTCCGCCTCCACCGCCGCCGACGGGAACGACGGTGATCTCGACATTCTTCGGACTTCCCTGAGTGATAACGGGATAGCTGGTGTCGGTGATGTAGATCAGCCGTCCGTTGTCACGTATCTCGGCTTGTACTGCATAACGGTTTCGTTCATTGATCTTCGTGCGGTCATAAGCAAACTCAAACGAAAATGGCACCTGTTTTCCCGCCGTGTCGACACGTTGCTCGACAATGGTAGAGGAAGGAGCATCGGCACGCGAGACATCGACGAGCCGAACCGTCACAACCGCCGTCGCAGGCAGAGCAGCACGCTGTCGGTAGGTGATAGTTCCAGAAATCACGTTATCCTGCGTCGTAACCTCATCGTCTTCGCGGTCGAAATTCCGCGAGGTTTTAACGTCGTCTGGCCGGACGATCGCCCTCGCTCCCGACGTTACGGTGTAACTAACAATGCTTTTTTGCGATGGGCAGCAGAGAGCATCACTCGTGCGATATCGTGCGAATTCGGCCGTGACGCTTTCCGGGCTGTTCAACGTCGCCCGATAGAGCGAGCCGTCGGACCGAGCTTCCATCGTGGTCGGCGATAGCGTGCCTGCGAAACGGTTGTTTACAAAGACAAATGTGTTGTAGAGAGACGGACGGCACATGCCATCGGCACCCGCCATGCCGTTCACGACCGTCACAGCGCCGAAAGTCTGGGCCGCTCCGAACAGCGACCAACCCGCACGCGTGACTGCGCGATCAGCTAAACTGTCCGGCTGACGGATCTGGCTCTGACAACGCGGGTCGATCGCCACCAGCGTTCGCGGCGCGTTAGGAACGGTTCCGTTGCCGTTGTTCCAACTATTCAGCGGCCGGTCAAGCCATGACGTCTGCCCAAATGCCGTTGCCGCGGCAGTCAAGATCAAAAGCGAGAAAGTTGATAAATGCTTTTTCACGATAGCCTCCTTGTATTAAGCCGATTGTATAAAACTCAGGGGAAGAGCCGCTCGTTGAGATGCATATGCTCGAGCGGCGAGTTTGCCCAAATTGTCCTCCGTTTTAACGGTTCTGACTTTCGGTATAGTCAATCATCCGCTGCAGAGCAACATTTGCGAAGTGCTTCGTTTCTTCATCAACAACTATCTCATTAACGACAACTCCGTTTGCGACGTTTTCCATCGCCCACGCTAGATTTTGCGGGGCGATCCGGTACATGGTCGCGCACATGCAAAGGTCGGGGGCAAGGAGGCGAATTTCCTTGTCCGGAAAGCGAGCTTGCAGGCGGTTGACGAGATTTACTTCAGTCCCGATCGCCCATTTCGAGCCGGCGGGCGAATTTTCGACCGTCTTGATGATGAACGACGTCGAGCCGTCGAGGTCGCTTTTCTCGACGACCTCACGCGGGCATTCGGGGTGAACGAGCACCTGCATTCCGGGATGTTCGTCGCGGATCTTGTCGACGTGCCAGGCTTTAAAACGTCCATGTACAGAACAATGACCTCGCCAGAGGATCAACTTCGCGTCATGCAGCTGCTCTTCCGTGTTCCCGCCAAGTTCCTCGTGCGGATTCCACAACACCATTTTTTCCAGCGGAATACCGAATTTTGCGCCAGTATTTCTGCCAAGATGCTGATCGGGGAAGAAGAACATCTTGTCGTATTCGCGAAGATAAATGTCGAAGAGCGGAATGGCGTTCGAGGATGTGCAGACTACTCCGTCATTTCTGCCGCAAAATGCCTTGATCGCCGCGGTCGAGTTCATGTACGTAATCGGCGCAACTTTGCTTTCGAGCACACCGATCTCGCGTAGCTGCTCCCACGCGTCTTCGACCTGATCGATCGAAGCCATATCGGCCATCGAACATCCGGCCCCGAGGTCGGGCAAGATCACTCGCTGAAAATCCTTTCCGACAATATCGGCCGACTCGGCCATGAAATGAACGCCGCAAAAAACGATGTACTCCGCCTCTGTCTGCGAAGCCATCACCGAAAGCTGATAGCTGTCGCCCGTCAGGTCGGCGTGTTTGATCACGTCGTCGCGCTGATAGTGATGCCCGAGGATCACGACTCGCGGCCCCAAAGCCTCACGTGCCGACTCGATCGATTCGGCGATCTCGGCATCCGACATGATAAGAAAATCTTCGAGAACACGGGGTTGTTCGAGTACAGCGGCCATAATAAAAATCATTGCGCCGTAGCCGACGTGATTGCAAGCATGGAATGCCTATCGCCGCAACTGGCGGCGTTTACGGCAACGGTTCCTGACCGAATGCGGCCCATTCTTCTTTAGCGGGCCCATAAATTCCTGGAACACGCAGTCCGGCCTGCCGCATCAGTACAGTCATCTGGCCGCGATGGTGAGTTTGGTGAAGGATAAGGTAGAGGAGCGTCATGCCGCGTGACCAGGTCTCGCCGTACATCTCATCTTCGATAAGAAGGGTTTCGTCCGTCCAGTTCTTTGATACCTCTTCGCCGACCGACTTTCCTCCGATGCCATAGATACGGGCGATCTCAGCCGCACTCGTTGGACAAGGCGCGTCCGGGGCCGGAGCGTCGATGTTAAGCCCAACCAGGCCGAGCATTTCGTGCAGTGTGCATGCAAGATGCCAACCTAAATAGCCCAGCGTCCGGCCATCCTCAGTCACTTTTTGGGATAGGGATTCATCGGTAAGGTTGAGCAGGGCCTTGCCGGTCATTTCGGCTTCGTAGTCCCAAGCGGTGCGGAAATCCTGGATTTTGCGAAACATATCCTACTCCTTGAAGGCGGTTAATGTATAGAACTATGTATCAACTATTATACACGGGGCAAGCTGAGTTTATCAAAATATCAACGATCGGCCCAGAATTCCGCTTTGCCCGCATATACGAAAACATTCTCGCGGAAATCGGCGGGCTTTAGTTCGTTCTTTAAAATAGGACCGTTTGGACGAAGCTTCTTCAAGATAGGCTCGAAGTTCTTTTCGCTATCTGCATATTGACGCTGCCCATTGAAGCGAGTCACCAAAATCAGGTCAAAGGCGGAATTTGATTCAGACCGGGCATTTATCAGTTCATAAGAGTGAATGATCCCGGTCTTTAACGCCTCTTCGCGATAAACCTTCCAGTTGTTTTCGTAGAAATACATCGCCTCGTCCCGACGCCCGTCCTTTACCTTCACAAAATCCATGAGTACGTGAATGTCGGCGACAGGCTGGGCCAGGACTTTGTCGATCTCGGCCGTGAGCACTTGAGTATTGAACTTCCCGGATTTCTGATATGCCGTTTCACCCTTCGTGTTTATTATGACGGTCATCGGCAAGCTGCCGCTCCAATCCTTCGCGACCATTGTGATCGCCGCGCTTTCGTCCGTTGTTCGCAGAAGATAAGCGGGCATGTCCGCCTTTACTTCACGTAGAAACTTGGGAACGGCGGTCGCTATGTCTTCAACGTCATCCAGCGAGATGGTAACGACATCGAGTTTACCTTTGTAGGAGTTACTGATTTTTACCAGATCCGGGAACTCTTCGCGACACGGGTCGCACCACGTAGCCCAAAAGTTCAGCAGCAAGGGTTTATCCTTGGGAACAAGCAAAGCCTTGAGGCCGTCGATGTCGATCTGGGTGACCTTCGGGCCGGCAATTGCAGCCTTCGGTTTCGCTTTCGCGGTGGGTTTTTTCTGTGCGAATAGGACGCCCGTCAAAAGAAAGGCGAAAACGGCGCACCACGCCGCTTTCGCCAAAACCTTAAAGAACATAGGTTTACCTCAAAAGCTACTATTCAGCTTTCAAACGCTTGATAGTGCAGCCAAACGCGTTCGCTTTGGTTCGTTCGATCTTCTTGCCGGCAAGCGACGCATCAAAAGCCGTACGTAGATACTGATCGGTGATCGCCTTGCCCGAACGGTCATTGTCGATGGCACCGTGATAGAGCAGAACATTCTTCGCGTCGACAAAGTAGGCTTCCGGCGTTACCGTCGCGCCAAGTTTGTCTGCAAGAACGTTGCCCTTGTCGATGAGCATCGGGAACTTCGCAAAATTCTGCTCGGCGTCCGATTTAACCCAGGCAAGATCTTCCGTGTGATTTGAGTTGATACCAATAAAAGTGATGCCTTTCGACTGATAGTCGGCCGCAACCGCATTGATGCGTTCAATGTATGCCTTCACCACAGGGCACTGGGCTGAAAGAAACATCACGACAGCGCCGTTCTTTCCTTTCAGGCTGTTCAGGCTGTGAGTTTTGCCATCAACGCCCTGAAGCGAAAAATCGTCCATCGTTCCGCCAACGGCCAAGCCTTGCGCACTTGCCGCTACTGCCATCGCGATCATCAAGGTGAACAGAAAAAGAGCCTTTTTCATCTAAATTCCCTCCAATAAAATTTCTAATAGCCGTTATTGTAGCAACGGATCGGTCTCAAGCACAACATCTTTCGGAGCGCCCACCGAAGCCAGTGTCGCAGCTTATACGAACAATATCGTACCCCGGTTTCGTTTCCTGCGGCTTCGCAAATTTTTTGATGCGATTCGCGGCCAATAGGACTATAATGCGGTGAATACTGATGTAATTTTTTCGTCTCTATCCGCATAGATAAATAGTGTTAACCAGCGGCGAATTTATCTCGCACTACCGCATAGTCTCTTCACTAGGAGCCGGCGGCATGGGCGAAGTGTACCTTGCGGAAGATACGAAGCTCGACCGAAAAGTTGCATTAAAGGTCTTACTTCCGGAGGTTGCTACCGACAAGGACCGATTGAAACGTTTCGTCCGCGAGGCCAAAGCCGCTTCGGCTTTAAACCATCCCAACATCCTGACCGTTTACGAGATCGGAAGTTTCGGCGGCTCCGAATATATCTCAACCGAACTTATTAACGGTGAAACCTTACGCGAGCGAATGAAGCGCGAACCGCTTTCTCTTCGTGAGGCATTGATGACCTTAACCCAAGTGACCGCAGCACTGAGCGCAAGCCACGAAGCCGGCATAATTCACCGGGACATTAAACCCGAGAATATTATGATCCGCCGGGATGGCCTCGTAAAAGTGCTCGATTTTGGCCTTGCAAAAATGTCGCCGCTATCGGCAGCCAGCGCCGAGGTCACAATGCCGCAGATCAACACGAAGCCCGGCATGATCGTAGGAACGATCGCTTACATGTCACCGGAACAGGCCCGGGGGCGGCAGATCGATCCGCGAAGCGACATTTTCAGCCTAGGCATTGTTATGTTCGAGCTGTGCTCGGGAAAACGCCCGTTCGAGGGGGAAAACCAACTCGAACTCATCAGTTCGATACTAAAGGACGAAGCTCCACCGCTTCGCCAGCTGGTGCCGGAGATACCTCACGAGTTAGAGCGGATCGTGGAGAAATCGCTCAGGAAGGACCGAGATCATCGTTATCAGCATGTAAAAGATCTCCACATCGATCTGGAAGATCTGGCGGACGAGATAAAGTTTGAATCGAAGGCAAACAAAAGTGTGCATCCGACAATTGATGCGGACGCCCATACGACCATTCCGAGCAATCTCAGGTCAGCATTTGCTACCGGAATATCCAAAACGCGACGATTCACGCTTCTGCACGCAATGATATTTGTGGTCCTCGCAGCGGTTTCGGTCGGTGCGGTGTGGTTTTTCGGGCCGAACCGCAACCCGACGCCCGAGTTTCAGACGACCGAGATCGCTTCCTGGAGCAGCACCCCGGGCGAGATGACATCGTTTGCCAGCTTTTCGCCTGACGGTAAGCTCATCGCTTTCACATCGACCAAAACGGGAACCAAGAGCATTTGGGTGAAACAGACCGGATCAAGTGATCCGATACAGATAACGCATGATGAATTTTCAAATTCTGATCCGATCTGGTCGCCGAAGGGTGACGAGATCGCATTCGTCTCGCTCCGATCTCGTGAAAACGGAGCGATGGCCGGCGGTATTTGGCGGATCGGAGCTTTGGGGGGAACAGCCGTATCAGTCGCTCCTATTGCCGACGGCAGCCTGAAGCTTCGGCGGTGGGGGGCTTCGGGCAAGATCTACTATGAACTGAAAGGAGATCTGTATGCGCTCGAGATCGCAAGCGGAATCTCGGAAAAGGTAACTGCCTTGGCAACTAGATTGGAAAGATCGCTCAGTATCGGGCCCGACGAGAAATCGATCACCTATGCCGTCGGCAATGATGAAAAGTGGCAGATCTTCAAGATGGAAAATGCCGCAGGAACGCCCGTTGAGATCGCTTCTGGCACTGGACGTCTTGATAGTTACAGTTGGGCACATGGCAAGGGCCGTGTTTTCTTTAACACGACGGTTGAGAGTAAACCGCAGATCTGGGCTACCGTTCCCGGCTCCAGACGTAACGACCGCATTTTAATACCTGAGACCGATAGCACACTGCTTGACGCCGCGCCTGATGGCCGGTCGTTCATTCTCGGAACTGCAAAAGAGGAATCGCATCTTTGGAGTGTTGCTGTAGCAACAGGCGTGGAAAGCTCCTTAGCCCGCGATGTAAATGCGAAGTTGTGGCCATCAATCTCAAATGACGGCGAAAAAGTCGCTTATCAATATGTAAAGATCCTAAGTTCGGGGAATCGTGTGCTGCAATCAGGCATAGTGGTCAAATCGATGAGATCGGGTACTGACGGGGAACGCCCGATTCTGCTAACCGAAGAGGGTTACCTGGCGAGTTGGTCTCCTGATGGACGCACGATCGCCTTTTTGAAGCAATTGGACGACAAATCGATCCGACTCTTTACGGTCGATTCCTCAGGTGGCGGTATAAAGCAGATCGCAAAAGCCGGCGTTACCCAGATCGGTTACTCGCCGCTTCCATATAATCACACCGAATCACGGGCGTTTTCATGGTCACCCGACGGCTCTCAGATCGCCTTCATAGCGGAACGTGAAGGGGCACAAAATGTTTGGCTGACCTCGGTTCAGGACGGCACTGAAACGCAGCTAACAAAATACACACAAAGCGGCGTTTCGCTTTACTGTCCCACGTGGTCCGCGGGGGGAAAAGGTGTGGCCTTTACATTTCAGAATCAGGTCCGTGACTCGTCCGGAGGCTTTACACGCGGATTGCGAATAGTCGACGCCGAGGGAGGGCCGGTCAACGAGGTCTTTTCGACCAGCAAAAGATTTCGTCTCCTGGGCTGGACGTCTGATGAAAATGGGCTGATGATAGCCGAACCGAGCAAAGAATTTAGCGTATTGCCGCCCGAGACTCTTATCAGTAGGGTCCCGTTGGCAAAAGGTAGCCCGGTAGAGGTCTCAAGGATCGGCAATCTTTACTATTACAATATTTTCCTCTCAGCCGACCGAAAGCAGATCGCGTACGCGGCACGAAATGGCGATGTCGACAATATTTGGGTAATGTCGGCCGCAGGCGGAACCCCGAGGAAACTAACGAGTAATAATGACCCCGGCACGTATATTTCTCAGCTTGCATGGACGCCGAACGGCTCATCCATCGCTTATGCAAAGCAGACGCGATTCGGTCTGTTATCCCTGGTTACGGAAATTCAATAAGGAGAAGAAAGCTATGACTACTCAAAAGAATAAGGGGGCTTTACTTCTGGCCGGTTTGATCACGTCGATCATGCTGCTGCTGACCTCATGCGGCACCGGGCCATCCAACCAGCCTGCGACGGCAAATAATTCCGCAGCTAGCCCGACGCCCGCAATGTCGCCCACGCCCACGCCGGCAGCATGCGACGATAATGCGATGAATGCTCTCGTAAAGGCTGCGATTATGAGAGTGCCCGGGCTTAAGCCGAGGCGAGTAAATTACTTTTCAAAATCGTGTGTCGTTACGCTTCAGGGTTACGTTCATGCACAAGCTATGTATGTGAAACTGATCGAAGAGGTTCAGAAAATTGATGGAGTAAAGGGTATTGATGTATATCGCCTTAAGGTAAAGCCGGACCCAGTAACCGTAACCCAGGTTTGCGAGGATGTGTGCGACCTTCGCACCCAGAAGCCATGCGGCGATATCTGCATACCTAAGGATGACCCCTGTAATATTGAGGGCACCGTTTGTGAAATTCAGACAAAGACCGATTCGCCGAAAGCATCACCGAGCGGACCGTAGCTTCGCGAATTAGTATCAAGGGCACCCTACCTGGCAAGGATGTCTGAAAGGTCGTTTTTCGTGTCTTCTTCCGTGGTTTTCCGTGTGTTCGTGGTTGATTTCTTGCGATGTCGACCACCGAACACTCGGAAGAACACGGAAGGAACGACGCGAAGCACTTTTCAGAAACCCTGATTACTTTGGTATTCTTGCCCGATCGCCTGTTTAGGCATAAACTTGTTTATGTACGCATAACTGTTTCTTTTAGCTTCATGAGATTCTACGACGATATTCTAGGCCTGATCGGTAACACTCCGCTGGTTCGGATAAATAACATTACAAAGCAGCTCAAGATAAAGACTCCCATCTACGCAAAGATGGAGAGCCTGAATCCCGGTTATTCGGTCAAGGACCGCATCGGTATTTCGATGATCAACTGGGCCGAGCGCGAGGGTGTCCTGAAGAAGGGCGGGACGATCATTGAGGCTACTTCGGGGAACACGGGTATCGGACTCGCATTGGTTGCTGCGGTTCGCGGGTATAAATGCATCTTCGTATTGACGGAAAAAGCTTCCACCGAAAAAGTTCGTTACTTGAAAGGACTTGGGGCCGATATCGTCGTTTGCCCGGCTGCGGCAAAACCGGGGACTCCGGATCATTACGTCTCGACCGCAAAACGCATTTCCGAAGAGACGCCGAATTCGTTTTATCCCGACCAATATAACCATCCGGAAAATCCAGCCGCACACTACCGTACGACGGGTCCCGAGATCTGGAACGATACAGAAGGCAAGATCACGCATTTCGTCGCCAGTATAGGCACAGGTGGGACGATCAGCGGTACGAGCCGTTATCTCAAAGAAATGAACCCGAACATAAAGATCATCGGCGCCGATCCTTATGGTTCGATCTTTAAGACATACAAAGAGTCGGGTCGGGTTCCTGAGGCAACGCCGTATTTGGTCGAGGGCATAGGACAGAATCTCCCCGTAGGAAATGCTGACCTTGGCATCATCGACGAGATCATAAATATTACCGACCGCGATTCATTCGATTGCGCCCGTCAGTTAGCTAAGAAAGAGGGAATCTTCAGCGGCGGTTCTGCTGGGACTATATTCGCGGCGGCGCTGAAGGTCGCTAAGGACCTCGACGAGAACAGCCTTATCGTCTTCATCGTTTGCGACACGGGTGAACATTATTTGTCGAAATTCTACTCGGACGAGTGGATGAAGGAAAAGCTTCTCCTCGAACCGAAGCGAATAACGGCCGCACTTATTGCCGAGACAAAGAACGGCGACGCACCACGCGCGCTTATCTCGGTTTCGCCGACTGACACTGTCGGTGCCGCCCTTGAGCTGATGAATGAAAACAGCGTCACACAGATTCCGGTTCTGGAAGATAATCGCTCGGTGGGCAGCCTCCGTGAAAGCGGAATTCTGACAAAATTGCTCGCCAACCGAGACCTTATCGACGCCAAAGTTTCCGAGATCATGGATAAGAGCTTTCCGATTCTCGAGGCCGACGCGAGTCTGGTTGAGATCAAATCCAAGCTACAAAAAAATCCTGCGGTTTTGATCGAGGATTTTAAACGAATTACTGCTATAATTACGCGATCCGACGTTTTGGATATTCAAAGGTAAGGGGTTTTTTCTTTCCGGGAGAAAGATGGCCAACGAACCAAAATCAAACAGTGGCGAATGGCAGATGCCGGAACCGATCTTTCGCAGTTCGGAGGGTAGAACTCCGAAGTCGGCCCGTCATGATGACCATGCGGACGAGATCGACACTTTGTCGCCCGACTTTGCCGAAGCCGACACCGACGAGATCGATGTCGACGTGCCGGATCAGGATGAGATAGACACCGAAACTCCCAACGCCAAAGCTGAATCAGGAACCGACCCATCGCCCGTTTATGAAGAGCGGCCGCCGGAACGTACCGCAGTTCGTGCGGCCGCTGAAAAACAAGCTGGCGGCTGCGCTAAGACTATGACGATGCTCCTCGGAACGGTCGCCCTTTCGGTCATCGTCATTATTATTGTTCTGGTTTATTACGGGTTCTATTATCAGCCAGTCGACCGAACTTTCTAACGCTTTACGTACTTCACGGTTGTTTTCCATTTTCCGCCGACTAAGGTTTTTGTCGTTATCTTGACCCCTTTTTCGTCGCCGATCGTCGCGTCTTCGACTTCCTCGAATATCTTACGAGGCTTGCCCGCGACCACGTCGTAACGCTCCGTGATATGCCAGCAGCAGCCGCTTTTGTCGAAGGTCATTAATTGCTTTTTCTTTTTATCTACCTTGAACATTCCCAAGTGTTCGGCAAGATTTGAAAAGGCTTGACTGTAGACGAACTTCTTAGCGGTGCGCGAAGAAAGATAAATGTTGTAAGACGGACCGCCGTAAGAGCCGTTCGCTCCGTTGCAGATCGCCACGTCCTCCATGCCGTCAAAGTTGTAATCGTCAATGTTTACAACACTTTGAGCGTCGTAGAGCAGCGTCGTGTTCACCAACGCCTTTCCGTCGTCATCAAGCTGAACCTGCGTGTCGTCAAGCTCGATCACCTGATACGGCGTTGTTCCCCCTTTCTTGAAGAAGGAAAACGTGGCCTTACCCGAACAAAAACCGTCATCGCATTTCTCGACCGTCGCCTTTATGTCGAAATATTTCGACGCGTCTTTGAGGTCAAAGGTCCGCTGGCCAAACGCCGAAATGCTGAAAAACAACAGAAAGCCGATTGTAAGTCCTCTCATCGTTGGGAATCCTCCAAATCCAAGCGGGCGAGAGCCTCTCGCACGTTACGGATGCGTCATGTCCTCAGCAATAACGAGTTCGTCAAAACGCTCCGGCGTCAGGAGTTCGAGTTGGACGGCGGATTCTTTTAGCGAGATGCCTTTTTTGTGTGCGTTTTTGGCGATCTTGGCCGCGTTGTCGTAGCCGATATGCTGATTGAGTGCCGTAACTAGCATTAGCGAATTTCGCAGGTAATGATCGATGTTATCGTGGTTCAGCTCGATGCCGTTGATGCAATAGTCCACAAAACCGTGGCAGGCGTCGTGGATCAGCCGTACGGAATGAAGGAAATTGTGGATCATGACGGGCTTAAAAACGTTCAGCTCGAAGTTCCCCTGCGAACCGGCGAAACCGATCGCTGCATCATTTCCCATCACCTGAACGGCAACCATCGTCATCGCTTCGGACTGCGTCGGATTCACCTTGCCCGGCATGATGGACGAACCGGGCTCGTTTTCGGGCAGCGATATCTCACCTAGCCCGCAACGCGGCCCCGAGGCGAGCCAGCGGATGTCGTTAGCGATCTTCATCAGGCTCGCGGCCAGCGTTTTCAAAGCACCGGAAGCGAAAACAACTTCATCATGGGCCGAAAGAGCGGCGAACTTATCGGGATGTGATTTGAATGACAAACCGGTCAATTCCGCGATCTTTGCCGCCGCACGTTCCGCAAATTCGGGATGAGAATTTAACCCGGTACCGACCGCCGTTCCACCAATAGCAAGATCCATCAAGCCGGGCAGCACCATCTTCATCCGCTCAATATCGCGGTCGATGAGGTTTGCCCAGCCATTGAATTCCTGAGAAACGGTTACCGGCGTCGCGTCCTGCAAATGCGTGCGGCCGATCTTGACGACGCCTTCGAATTCGTTGGCTTTTGCTTTGATCGCATCGCTAATCCGTTGAACTTCCGGTATTAAATCGGTCAGCCTTTCCGCAGCAGCGATATACATCGCGGTCGGGAACGTGTCGTTCGACGACTGCGATTTGTTGACGTCGTCGTTCGGATGGATCGGCGTTTTGGAGCCCATCTCGCCGCCGGCGATCTCGATCGCACGGTTGGAGATGACCTCGTTGGCGTTCATGTTCGTCTGCGTACCACTACCCGTCTGCCAAACGCGAAGCGGAAAATGTGCGTCGAGTTTGCCCTCGATCACCTCGTCCGCCGCTTGAACTATCAGGTCGAGTTTATCTTTCGGCAGCTTGCCGAGGTCGAAGTTCACGATCGCGGCCGCTTTTTTCAGGATCCCAAGCGCTCGGATAACTTCACGCGGCATGATATCGAACCCGATATTGAAGTGGTGAAGCGAACGCTGCGTCTGCGCTCCCCAATAAACATCCGACGCGACCTCGATGGCTCCCATCGAGTCGGTTTCCATTCGAAATTTCGTTTCCTTAGTTGCTGCTTCAGTCATATGAATTTTCGCAAGTTAATTGTCGTTATAAGCAGCAATTCTATCATAGGCTCGGGGTCGCCAAAGCTTGCAAGCGGCAGCTTTTCGTGCATAATGACGCTAAATAACAAATAGGAGAAACCCTCATGCTTCGTTCCATGCTCGGCGGCATAGTCGGCTACATTGCTTTGTTCGTTTTTATTTTTGCGACCTTTTCGATCCTCTACATCGCGATCGGCACCGAACGCGCATTCGAGCCGGGCAGCTACAAAGTTTCGATGCTTTGGATAGGGGCCAGTACGGTGCTCGGTCTTATCGGAGCGGCTGTTGGCGGCTACGTTGCGGCGCTCGTTGGCAAAGGCTCGGGCGGCGTGATGGCGCTAACGATAATCATACTGCTAATGGGCATCGTGACCATTCTAATGGTTATGGGTTCGTCGGCTGCCGACGCGGTGCGAGCGGCTGACGTTGGGAATCTCGAAGCGATGGGCAAGGCTCAAACACCACTTTGGGTTGCGATCCTCAATCCGGTAATCGGCATTATTGGAGCCCAGATCGGCGGGCGTTTGCGAAAGAGCTAGTTCACTTTTTGTCGCTTTCGGGAGATCGCATCGGGAGCCCGCTTTTTTGCCACGCTTCGGTGCCGCCCGTTATGACAATGGCCTGCTTAAATCCTTTCTGCGTTAGAAGCTCGGCTGCCTGACGCGACCGATTGTCCGTGCGGCAGATTATGTACACTGGCTCGTCGCTGCGAAGGAGCACCATATCGTCGGCCAGGCGATCGAGCGGGATGTTTCTAGCCCTGGCCGCATGCCCGGCGGTAAATTCTTCCTTCGTCCTCACGTCGATAAACTGCGTATAAGGCTGCTCGACTAGGGAACTCGCGGCGGATGGTGACATCTCGGTCACCTGAGGTTTCGCCGATCGCGATATTTTGCTCGGATCCTGCGGTGCGCGTTCGCACATGCTAAAGATGGCCGCCGCGAAGATCGTTAAAACGATGACTTTCATCTCAAATTATCTCCCGGAGCAGGCCGTCGCTGACGCTTCCGTTTCCAGTCCCGCCTCGATCCAAGCCGCCGTGCCGCCCGTTACATTGTAAAGCTTCGCAAATCCCGCGTTTTCCAAAATGCTCGTGCCCATGCTCGAACGATAACCACCCTGACAGATCACATAAGTAGGCACGCTTGGGTCGAGTCGTTCAAAATCGCTCGAAAGCTTATCGAGTGGAATGTTCACCGTCCGAACCGCATGGCCGGCGTTATGTTCGGCAGGTCGGCGAACGTCAACGAACTGTATGTGTTTTTCCGTCTGCGTCAGCTCTGCGACCTCACGGACAGATACTTGCTCGGTTTGTTTCCGTTCACCGGCATATTTATATATCAGGGAAAATCCCGTGACCGCCTCGTGCCCGACGCGAGCGAGCCGCATCTGAGCCTCTTCGACCTGAGTCTCATTATCCGCAACTATCGCGATAGGCGTACCAATCGGCACAAGAGTTCCTGCCCACGAGGCGAATTGTCCGCCAAGACCGATGTTTATCGAGTTCGGAACATGCTCCCGCCCGTATTCGGCCGCCTGGCGAACATCGATGACAACACCGTCAAAACCGAGCAGTTCGTCGGTCGAAAGTTCGCGAGGCTTTGCTATTTCATCCAGCGAAGTCGAACCTTCCAGATTCTTTGCCGCGCTCTTAGGGAAATAGGCTGGAACCTCAGGCTGGTCGGCCGCAACTATCTTGATGAACTCGTCCTTTGTCATCGGTTGAAGCGCATAGTTGAATTTTCGCTGCTGGCCGAGCGTGGACCACGTCTCTTTCGAAAGCGACTTGCCGCACAGCGAACCCGCTCCGTGGGCCGGGTAGATCTCCGTTTCATCCGGCAGCGGAAGTATCTTGTCGTGGAGCGAATCGAAAAGCATCCCGCCCATCTGCTCAGCCGTAAAGCCCTTGGAACCAACTAGATCCGGTCGCCCAACATCGCCGATGAATAGCGTATCGCCGGTGAACACCTTGAGTGGTGCCGAGCCGTCGGCGGTGTCCTGTGCAATGATCGTGATCCCTTCGGGTGTGTGGCCGGGTGTTTCACGAAACTTGAGCTTTACGGTACCGATGGAGAGTTCGTCACCATCCTGTACCTTCAATGTCGGAAACTGCGTATTCGCGCGCTGTCCGTACACGATCTGCGCTCCCGTCTTTCCGGCCAGTTCGATATGTCCGCTAACAAAATCCGCATGCGAATGAGTCTCGATCACGTACTTAATGGTCTCGCCATTTGCCTCAGCTTGCTCGATATATTGGTTGACGTCTCGTTGCGGATCGATAACCGCAGCCTCACCGCCCGATCCGATGTAATACGACGCATGTGAAAGACAACCTAGATAGAATTGCTTGAAGTACATATTTTTTCTCCAACATTATTATTTTACTCGATTCCTAGAAAACAACCGCATAGTTCTTTATCACGAGGAACGCGGCAACACCGAGAACAAGGACCGCGAACATACTCTGTAAACGTGCTGCGGCGATTCGATGTGACAAAAAGGTGCCAGCGATCGCCCCGGCTACTGCCAGCCCCATCACGCCGCCGGTTATTGCCCAATCGAACGTGTTCATCCCCAAATGGGCGACGAGCCCGGCGACACAATTAAGAAAGATAACGAATAACGAGGTGCCAACCGCTTTCTTCATGTTCAATCCGCCGAAAAATACCAGCGCCGGAACGATCAGGAAGCCACCACCGACCCCGAGAAAGCCAGTCAATACTCCAACGCCTAGCCCCGCCAATATACCCTGAAAAGGATGCGGTTTATGCGGTGCGTCGCTGAGCGCGTGTTTGCGCCGCCACAACATCGAAATCGCGACAACAAACATCAGGATCCCAAACAAAAGGAGCAATCCTTCGGACGAAACAAGCTTGGTAAGCGGCGACCCGATAAAGGCTCCCACGATCCCTGCTCCGCCGAACAAAAGCCCCGTAGAAAGGTCGACATTGTCCTTTCGCCAATGCAGATACGAGCCAAGAATGCTGGTTGCGCCGACCACGGCAAGTGACATCCCGACGGCATCGTGCGGATCGACACCCAGCAGATAGACCAGTATCGGTACGGTCAATATCGATCCGCCGCCGCCGATGAGGCCCAATGAAAGCCCGATTACCGCACTCAGTATTAGTCCGATGATGAAGAGTAACGACATGACTTTCTTATTTCACCGCGGGCGTAGTTTCACAGGTTCCGGGAGCTTTATTCCATGGCATCCTTGCCAGGATCATTCCCATTCCGCACGTATCAGTGACCGCCGAAAACATTAGCCCCGCTCCCACAAATGCTGAAAGCACGATAAAGTACGGAGACACGAACACACTAAGCAACACGCCAGCGAGAACGAATAGCCCCGCGGCGAATCGCACCTGCCGCTCCAGCGACCACACCTTCGATTCGCCTTTCATTATTGGCAGATCGGCTCCAGACCAGGCAGTCATCCCGCCCTCGATCACATGAATATCAGTGAAACCTTTTGCCGCCAGCTTTTCAGCGGCTTTTCTTGCCCGATTCCCCGACCGGCACATCAGATACACTGGTTTCGAATGGTCGATCTCGTCGACGTGCTTCTCAAAATTGGAAAGCGGCATTAACTGAGCGTCGGCGATTCGCTCCGCGTTAAATTCTGAGAATTCCCGAACATCTATCACCTGACATTCGCCGCCGCTTGCCAGCAGTTCGTTGATTTCTTTTACGGAAGCCTGTTTTATCATTTCTTCTTGATTACTCCTTTTAGCATCGATATACTATATCTGAATATGACTATATAGCTATATCGTTATATAGTCAAGTACAAAAATGAGTGATCATCAAGAAATGTCGCAGGAAGCAATGGAACTGGTGGCAGCCCGGTTTCGCGTACTGTCCGAACCGCTACGGCTGCGTATCCTTCAGCATCTGGAACTGGGAGAATCTAGCGTTACGTCGATAACGAATGCGATAGGGTCAACGCAGCCTAACGTCAGCAAGCATTTGAAGATCCTCCAGGACGAAGATCTGGTTGCGCGTCGGCAGGATGGGAATACGGTCTACTACCGGATAGCCGATGAGTCCGTTTTTCAACTTTGCGAGCTGGTTTGCGGAAGTTTGAAGGAGAAATTCGCCCAGCGAGTGTCTATCTTTTAGGACTCGCCATGCCTCGTTCAGCTGGAATAGCAATGCCCGCTTCGACACGCACATCGAAGCGGGCATTTGGGAAAAACGGAAGTGAGAAATTCCGGTCGCTTTACCTCCCGGTTGCGACCTCTCTGCCGGTTAGGGAGCCGGCGCCATGCAAGTGGTGTTGTCGCCGAGCAGCGTATCGCCGACCAGTACACCATCACCGACCAAAACACCATCACCGACGAGGACACCGTCTCCGACGAGCACACCATCACCTACGAGCACCCCTTGGGCGTTTACGTATGGGGTGAAAGTGCCTGCCATGGCGTTTGCACTTAGGTACAAAGTACCGTCGCCCACTAGCACACCATTGTTCTTGATCGCACCCTGATAGAGCGTCATCGACGTGCCGCTTGTTAGCGAAGATGACCTGGTCATCGTCGTGCCCGAGAAAGGCGTGGCATCACCGACGAGGACGCCATTCGCATACATGCCCTGCCATTTGGTCATCAGATCGTTCCCGTAAAGAAAACCGTGATTCGTAATAACGCCCTTGCCCCAATAAACGGTCGTACCCCAGAAATTGCTTGACTGCGATGACGGTAGCGACGCATTCAGCATTGACGAACCGTTCGTGGTCGGGAGCGTCGTCTTTACCAGCCGTGCGAGCCTGACCGCGCCATCGATGTTGAGAAGTCCGGCACCCTGTTCGAACGAATTGTAATTCGTGAGCGGCTGAGCTGAGTACATCAAGATCGCCTTGATAAGATTCGGCGTAAGATTCTGATTGGTTTGGACTAGGAGGCCAGCGGATGCAGCCACGATCGGAGCTGCCATCGACGTGCCCGACATGTACATGACCTTGTCCGCATTCGCCGTCGCGGTTCCCGTTCTGAGACTCGTTAAAGTTCGAGCGATCTGATTTTCCGTCCCGTTGTAATAGCTTCGGGCACCGATTATCTTGTTGCCGGGAGCGACGATATCGGGTTTCATCAAATTGTCGTACCTGCGAACACCATTTACGGTCCGGTAACCGCGCGTCGGACCGCGAGAGCTGTAGGTAGCAACGCCGTCGTCGCCCCGGGTATTCGTTCCAATAGTGTTAGCGGCACCAACCGTGATAACAGATGGTTCGATACCTGGCGATCCGATCGTGCCATAGCGTTTGTTACCCAGAGAGTCTTTGCCGTAGTTACCTGCCGATGCGACAACTACCACTCCAGCATTCACGACTCGGCGGGCGGCCAGGCATAGCGGGTCAACTTTGTAGCTGTCCTTTGCGGGCGTTCCCAGGCTGATATTGACTACGCGGATGTTCCACGCGGCCTTGTTCGCAACTATCCAGTCGAGCGCCGCGACGAGCGAACTCGACGTACCCGAGCCGTTGCCCTTGAGGACGCGAAGGCTTAGCAGGTTCGACGCAGTTCCCGGGCCCTGATAAATGCCGTTAGCTACGCTGGGATCGCCGGCAAGCATGGAAGCGACATGCGTTCCGTGGCCGTAAGGATCGCCGTTGATATTTTCGCCGGTAAAGTCCTTATTGTATTTCACCTTCGGCCAGGTTCCGGTCGAGGTTCTCCAGTTCAGTAGGTTGTGCAACGAATCGATACCGCTGTCGATGATCGCGATATGGCCGACACCGCCAGACAGCCATGTATTAGGATCGCTGTCTCCCGCATCGACGATGCCGTCGATAAAGTGTCCCGTCGTTGTTCCAATATGCTGGAACGATGTTATCTCGCGGTCAGGCGAGATATATGCAACCTCGTCCTTTTCAGAAAATGATTTTATCTCCGAGATCGGCATGTCAGCGACGATGATCCCGACATTGTAAAGGACCTTTCGCACCTTGCCAGCTCTCTGCCTGATGTCAGTAACAAGTAGGCCGCCTTTTTCAATATTGTTTTCGACTTCCTGCTCAAACAGGCGTTTCCGCTCGGTTCCCTGGAGGTCACCCGTACTGTCATTGATGCCGGTGTCTGATTTGATCTGGACAAGAACGCGAACAGTCTCATCCGCCCGCATATTATGGAAAACTTCCTGAAGCTGGGGCTGGAGATCCTCAGAGATCTTCGAATCAGGTTCAGTAGCCGTAAAGTCAATAGTTTCCGCAGCCGGCTTGGTCGGGTTCTGGGCCACTGCAGAAACTGGAACGACGGAGAATACGATCGCCGTCAGAAGTGTGATGGATGCAAGTGTACGCATTTTAGTAACTACTATCTCGATCTAATCTGATACTGCTCCGCACAGAGCGGACGCCTATCATTTGGCAACCGATGTGCCAATGCCGCATCTCTCGTATTTACAACGTTTACATCGATTTGAGTGCGCGCGGAAAGTCCGCTTATCAGTCAGATTGAATGCCTTGACCGGTCGGTTTGACTGATTTTCGGGCGTTAAAAAAGGCCGCGTGAGTCGCGGCCTTCAGTAGAGGTGGTTTTTAGCTTAAAGATCAGATATTGAGCACATCGATCAGTTCCTGGACAGACGCTGCAGACTTGTGGAGTGCGGTGCGTTCGTCGTTGGTCAGGCTGATCTCGATGATCTGTTCGATGCCGTTTTTGCCGAGTTTAACCGGGACACCGACGAAAAGATTGCTGATACCATATTCGCCT